>NZ_FMCV01000051.1 GCF_900091565.1 Micromonospora marina
CCAGTGCCAGGCCCGCCTGCACAAAGCGATCGCCCGGCACACCGTGCTGGTCATGGCCGCCCTCGCGGTCTGCACGGTCACCGCCGCCGCGCTACGGGAACGTACCGACAGCCAGGCACCCCCACCGACCACACCCGACCAGCCACCACCGGCCGATCCCGGACTGATCCCGCTCACCGTGCCCGAGGTCGGACGACTCCTCGCCGACGCCCTGCACCACCCACCACCACCAGGACACGCCATCGACTGGCTCACCTGGCGACGCCGACACCAGGCCCGCGCCCGCTGGCACCACCAACGCACCCGCCTCAACCGCGAATACGCCCTGCTCACCTAGCAAATGGCGGCTGCCGTACTAAGGAGATCCTGCACGTCGTACTCATCAGTGACTGTCAGCGTAGACCGCCCGCTGTGGCGTCGGCCCAGTTCGCGTTCAACGTAGCGAAGTCGATCACCTAGCGAGAGCACCGCTTCAACCGCGTCGATTCGCTCTCCCGCGAACCTGGTAGCGCCAGCGCTCTTTTCAGTCTTAAGTCGACCTCCTAGCAGTGCTTGCAGGATGTCGAGGATGGCACGGGCCTTCGTCGTGGTTGAGCCGGCGATTGCCCCGAAGTCACCGCTCTTAAATCGGGCCGCCTCTTCCTTTCCTTGCAGAAAGGAGAACAGCCCGATTTCGTTCAGCATGGCGATATTGTAAAGCTTTGGATGACGCACGTACGTCTCTCCGTATTCACCCCCGATGATGTCATCGAGGTCGTACAGCAGATGTTCGGACGGCCTCTGACCAGGATCCGTTCCGGCGAGATAGCGGTATCGGTTACGCAGCGCGTCAAATCCATACAATGAACTGTTCATGTTCCAATGAAGAACAACGGATCTGTCATGCTCTGTAAGATGCGCGTAGAACCTCTCCAAGAGCCCAATCTCGCGCTGCTTGGTTTCAATCTCCGCCGGCATGTCGGCTAGGGAAAAAGCCTGCCGGGTCCCGTTCTTCAGGTTCGCGACGCCGATGCAGGAAACTGCGGGTGGGTGGTCTTTGGCTTCAGCCAGCGACTCACACGCGTAGTGCACCGCGATTACCTCCTGCCCGTCCTTGACGGCCCGACGGAGGTCGCGCATTTTCGCCGACTCGGTCATGCAATTCAGCCTTCCGGCTCGACTTGGACGATGGTGCGCTCGGGAAGGAGGACCGCCGAGAGCGGTGCATCCGGGAAGGTTCCGCAGCCAGTGTCAACGCAGATGAGTGAGTCGGTAACGTATGGCTGACCCCCGCGCTGCACATAGTGACCGCATACCGTCAACTTCTGAAGCTCAGGAGGAGCCCCGAACAGGTCAAAGTGGGCGTCCAGCACCATAGCCTTGAGGTCTCGTGCGGCCGGATCCGACGGGTCGTATCCCATGTGGCTGACGAGAAACCCGTCGCTTTCGAGATGAGTGGCGCTGCTCTTGAGAACGGTCCTGTGTGCCTCAGGAAGATCCTGGCGGAAGGCCGCCAGCACGTTCGTCGGCACTGCCGTGTAGTAGCTGGCCACCGTGTGCATCCCGCCGTTTCGTAGGAAGGCAGCGGCCTTTCCGGTACTGAGGAAGTCCAACAGCGCCTGCTCGTGGTTGCCGCGCAGCAGCGTCGCGCCCGACGGCCAGCCGTCGACTAGCTCACAGACTAGGTCCAGCACTTTTGCGGAGTCCGGTCCGCGGTCGATGACATCCCCAACCAGGACCACATGACGTCCATGCAGGTGCCGTGAGTCGAGCATCCGGGCCAGCAGATCGTATCGGCCATGGACATCTCCAATGACCGCCAGCGCACTGCTCATATCGGTGGCGCTCCCAACGCCGTGTACTCGAACCCGTCGGTCCCGCCTGCCAACGCCTGGATCATGAGCGTGGCCGCGTAGGGGGAGTCGTAGAGCAGTTCGGCTGCCAGCGAGTCCAGCGTCGTGCCGGCCAGCGGAACGTCTCCCACCAGGTCGACGACCGCAGAGTACAACGTGTGTAGGTCGTCGGCTAGAGGAGGCTCAAGTCGCAAGCGCAGCGCGCGCTGCATCGATGGCACCCCCAGCCTCGCAGCTACGACGTCCGGGGCAAATTCAGGCTCACCACGGTCGGCAAGTACGGCGTAACAGACGGTGCGCGCTACGTAGATACCGAGCTTGCGCAGGCCGTCCCAGTGGTCTGCCGCATCTTCGACGGTAAGTGCACGAGCGGCGGCGGTCAGCTCCGCGATCGCGTTTGTGAAGTTCGTGGGACGCGCATAACTGCCCAAGATCTCTGACAGCACTCCTTCAGGATCCTCGACCACGTAGCCGTCCATGCAGAGATGCAGCATGAACAGACTGCCCCGACTGCACATCTCCCACAGAGTGTCGATCGTGTAGGCGGTCACGTTGACGTTGCCGTCGGAGTACTTGCCGGGCCGCGCACGCACGACCTGCAGGACGTCGATGTCGCTGTCAGGGCGTTGGGTACCACGAGCTTGGCTCCCGTACAGCAAGATGGCAAGGTACGGCCCACGCACAGCGGCGCGCGCACGCGCGATCACATCCGCATGCGGCACCGGCCGCTGCATCTCGCCCCGGGCCTGCACGGAGTACGTGACCGTCATGCCTGTCAGAGTAATAGCGCCTCCCGACAGGATCCGGCCGCGCGGGGCGCGCACCTCGGCTTCCGCTCAACGGATGGTCGTCGGCGTGGTCTCCCGCCACAGTGACCAACCGTGGCCGACGTACGCGATTCGCTCGCCGACGCTGTGGAGTTGGGTAGCCAGCACGGGCAGCGCGTCCGCCGAGCGTGCGTCGCCGATGAGTTCAAGCATCCAGCAACGCAGGCCGTGGTTGGGTTCGCGGTTGAACTCGGTGATCAACTCTTCGAGGTGCTGCGCGGCGTGGGGTCGCAGCAGTTGGAATCCGTCTTCCTGCCTTGCGGGTCGCGGCTGCACATCAACTACATGGCGTGCTGGAACTGGTTCAGCACATCGTCACCGGTTGGCCGCCGCAAGTGGAGCGCGGCCAGGCCGCCCACTCGCCGGTGACGGTTCGGACGTCCGGGGCGTACGTTGGGTAAACTCATCCCTTCTCCGCCCAGGGACGCATCGCCTCGTAAGGCATGTTGCCTGCTCGGAGGTAGCCGGTTACTCCTTGGAACGAAGAGATTCGAACCGACGAGAACCTCGTGTCGAGCATCACTTCGCCCCTTGTCATTCGTTGTCAGAACCTACGCTTACCGAACGTCGCGGTCCTGGGCGTGTCGTTGATCGTCATAACCCATCGCCGACCTGCACGGACGCCATCATCAGCTCGTCAACGCCAGTCACTCATAGTCGACCCTTAGCAGGGATTTTCGGGGGGTGTCCCTATGGGTTTCGTCAAGCGGGGACGGGGCTGGTGGGGCGTGGTTGGTAGGGGATCTTGTCGCGGAGCATGGCGAACAGGACGTCGCAGCGACGGCGGGCGAGGCATGAGGGCGGCGTTGTGGCGTTTGCCCTCGGCGCGTTTGCGGTCGTAGTAGGCCCTGCTCACGGGGTCGGCCAGGGCTGCGAACGCGGCGAGGAAGAACGCGCGTTTGAGGTTCTTGTTGCCGCCGCGGGGTGGGTGTTCACCGCGGATGCTGCTGCCGGATCGTCGGGTCACCGGAGCAAGGCCGGCGTAGGCGGCGAGGTGGCCGGGAGTTGGGAAGGCGGTGCCGTCGCCGACTTCCAGCAGGATCCGAGCGGCGGTCCTGACACCGATGCCCGGCATCGAAGTCAGGACCGGGGCAAGAGGGTGCGCATCAAGCATCCTCTCGACCTCGCCGGCGACCTGGTCTCGCTGGCGCAGGACATCGCGGAGGCTGTCAGCCAGGCGAGGCAGGATCGTCTCCGCCGCCTGAGTGCCCGGGACGGTCACGGTCTGCTCGTCGAGAGCGGCCATGATCTGCTCGACGAGCCGGTCACCCATGCGAGGTGCGTGGACAGTGGCGATCGAGGCCAGCTTGCGGCGGCCGGCCTTGCGCAGGCCGACGGGGCCACCGCAGCGGGACAGCAGTTCCAGCACCGCCTTGTGATGCACTTTCGGGCCAAGGACCCGTTCCAGAGCAGGGTGGATCTGGGTAAGCAGGCCCCGGATGCGGTTGGACACGCGGGTGGCTTCGCCCGCGAAGTCGTCATCGAAGCCGACCAGGACCTCCAGCTCGGCCATAGCCTCATCACCGACGTCGACCCGCCGCAGGGTGTGCGGCAAGGTGCGGGCCGCATCGGCGATGACGTAGGCGTCGCGGGCGTCGGTCTTCGCCGCACCGGGGTGCAGGTCAGCGATGCGGCGCATGGCCAGGCCGGGCAGGTAGGCCACCTGATGCCCGCAGGCCCGAGCCACCGCTACCGGCAAGGCGCCGATCGAGGCCGGCTGGTCGACCACCACCAAGACCGTGCCGTGGCGGGCCAGCTTGTCGAACAGCTGCCTCAGCCGGACCTCGGTATTCGGCAACGCCGCGTCGTGCAGCCGCTTGCCGTCCGGGCTCAGCCCAACCGCGTGGTGATTACCTTTGCCGACGTCCAAGCCGAGGTAGACGCCGTATCCGTCCTGCACCGCACCCGCCTCCACGCGTCGCCTCGTGGCCTCGGCCGCTGGTCTGAGCGTCGGACTGCCGGCAGCCACGTTACGAAGAGACCTACCCCAACACGGGTGGCCGTGTCCCTATCAGCGGTCCGCCAACGCCACCCGACCCGGCGACAACACCCCCCGGATCATCGAAACGACAGGGGCAGGAAGTCATACCGGGCCGGGCAACCGAGGGTCCCCGGCTGGGGACGATCAAAAGGTAACGGGGGTAAACGGGGGCACCGTTGGTATCGCCGGCACGTTCGCGCCCCCACCAAACGCCCCGTCCGGGGCTCGCCTCGCTGCCCCGATTCAAGGAGACAGTGGCAGCCAGGGCGGCTGAACCATCGAAGTGCACGGATGAGTTCCGGCGTGACGCGCTCGACCCAGGACGGTGCCTGTCCGGCAGTTTGCTCGGACAGGCACCGTCACTGGTTGATCATCCTTACGTGACGTTCTGAACTACCCGACGGCGAAGTGCGCCTATATCGATACCTGCGTCGATGAGAAGCTGCGCAGCTGCCCCATCTTCGGCCAACACTGCCCTAAGGAGATGAGATGTCCCCACGGCTTGGTGGCCGTGCTCTCGTGCGATGGTGGTCGCTTGTTCCATGGCACGAGCCGCCACGGAACTCCAGGATGGGTCTCCGGGTTTGCCCGTGTCCCAGAAGCGAGACGAGGATTCTCCAACGGGCAACGCATCCCGCTCCACTTCGGCGAGAGACTCGGCCGCCGACTGAGCCTGCGCGAAGTCGAACCCAGCCTCAATCAGCAGCTTTCCGCCCTCATTGTGCGGTAGGTAGGGCTTCCGCAAGCGCTCGCCCACTGCCTTGAGTTGCACGTCCATGCTGACGATCGCCAGCAGCACCGAGCTACTCTGGACGATGCCGTGCCCGGTAACCACCGCCTGGCGCATTACTTCGCGTTCGAGGCACGCCAGGACCGGCCCGCCCCACTTAGTCTGCCGCCTGGTGAGGCGGGCCATCAGAGCCGGGATCCAGCGCACGGGCCAGGGGCCGCTGCTCTGGGCGGCCCCGAAGGCCCGGAGCGGATCGACCAGCGGGGCGAAAGGAGTCGGCTCAGCGCTGAGTTCAGCCGCTCCGATGTGCCGACGAGTGGCAGCAATGTCGAGGCCGACGCGATCGGACAGGGCAAGGACAGTGGGCTCTGTCGGGTCGAGTAGCCCCAGTAGCAGGTGCGGCATGCCGAGCCGTGTCACCTCGGCAGCGCGGGCCGAGGTGACAGCCCTGGCGAGTGCAGCGCCAATCGAGGCGGACCATGTCGGCTCGTGCTTCCGGTCGGTGGCCGGGTTGGCTCGGAGTATCCACCAGCGGGCTTCTCGCAATGCTCCGGCGTACCGCGATCCAGTGAGCCCGGCCCCATCTTGAGGGCCCGGAAGATCCTGCCGTGGCGTGGTAGCGCGTCCTTCCGCGACCTGCCTGCCCAGGATCCGGCCAGCCTGGTCGTCGTTACGTGCCGCCGCCACCAGTAACTGGCCGGGATCGACTACAGGATGACCGTCGGCCAGCGCGTAATAGTAGGCGGCCCGCAGCACGTCGGCAACCTGCTCACCGACGGGCGGGTCAACGGTCTCAGTCGTCATGAGTACCTACCCTTGGGCATGCAACGCCATTTCGTTATGGCGCCGAAAATGAAACCAGCTGTGAACGCTATGGCCTTCCCTGACCAGCCGCCGACACGCGCGTTGCTTATGAGTTTATAGAAGGACCACCCACAATCCAGGCCTCGCTTCACCCGTTCGTTGGAACTGAATACCTTGGCTTTTCCTACCGCCCACCAGAACGCTCGCCACAGGTGCGGCTTCGCCTTGTCGACCAGGTACTTCAGTGCCCTCTTGCAGAATTGTTTTCCGATCCGGCAGGCGAGAGCGACCGCCCGCGCCAGTGAGAGGACTGCGGCAACAGCAGCGATGAACGCGGGCAGCGCCTTGCCATTGAGGTCTGTCTGGTTCACGGGATCGGCGCAGGTGTACTCATAGCGGTTGCAGCTACCGCCGTACACAGGGTCCACCTGGAGGAAACGGCCGGTGGTCGGATTGTAGAGCCTTACACCCATCAGGACGATCCCGGATGGTGTGTCGGCGGCCCGTTGCTTACTGCCGAGCCAGCGGTAGCGTTCGGTACCGGCGCCGGCGTTGCGCGCAAGCCCGTACTCGGTCGACTCGCTGGCCCACGACAACCCGTCGTCGCTTTCGTTGATACCGGCGACGTGTCAAGCCCCGGGTTTGATGGAGAGTTGGTTAGCTGGTTTTCAGGGGTGTGGTGACCGGTTGGGTCATCGCGTGGAGTGCTTCGTGCTCCGCTGGCGGGACGTGTCCGAGTTCGCCGTGGAGGCGTCGGTTGTTGTACCAGTCGATGTACTCGACGGTGGCCATCTCCAGGTCGTCGAGTCCGCGCCACGGGCCTTGGTTGCGGACGAGTTCGGCCTTGTACAACGAGTTGAACGCCTCGGCCATGGCGTTGTCGTACGAGTCGCCCTTGGAGCCGACGGAGGCGACGGCGCCGGCTTCGGCGAGGCGCTGGCTGTAGCGGATCGCTCGATATTGGACTCCTCGGT
>NZ_FMCV01000013.1 GCF_900091565.1 Micromonospora marina
AGGCGGGACCGGCAAGGGCAACCCGTACCTCAAAGGCGCCCTCGGAATGGCCGCCGCGACAGCCGCCCGCAGCCGCACCACGTTCCTGTCCGCACGGTACCGACGTCTGGTCACACGCCGGGGCAAGCGCAAGGCCCTGGTCGCCGTCGCCCGGTCCATCCTCGTGATCATCTGGCACCTACTCGCTGACCCGACGGCCCGCTACCACGACCTCGGCGCCGACTTCCACGACCGCCGGATCAACACCACCCGCAGGACCAACAGCCTCGTCCGACAACTCGAATCCCTCGGCCACACCGTCACCCTGCAACCCGCCACCTGACACCCCACACCCCAACCCACCCGCGTCGACCCACCGACGCCGGGCCACCCCCGCGCGCCCAAAACCCACCGTGGTACAGGTCATTTACCGGTCAGATCGGCGGGCGCGGGGGTCCGGGGGCGAGGGCGGGGGCGGGGTCAGATGGTGCAGTTGATGAGGACCGGCTCGGGGTGGAGGGTCACGCCGAAGCGGGACTGCACGCCGTCGCGGATCTCGCGGGCCAGCGCCACCAGCGCGGCCGTACTGGCGGCGCCGGAACGGTTCGTGAGCGCGAGCGTGTGCTTGCTGGAGATCGCGACACCCTCGGGGCCCGCGTACCCCTTGCCGAACCCGGCCTTGTCGATCAGCCACGCGGCGCTGACCTTCACCGTCCCGTCGGCGCCCGGCCAGTTCGGCGGCTGCCCCAGGTCGGCGGCTCGTTCCCGTACCTGCTCGAACACCTCGGCCGGCAGGACCGGGTTGGTGAAGAACGAACCCACCGACCAGGTGTCCGGGTCGGCCGCGTCCAGCACCATGCCCTTGCCGGCGCGCAGCCTGCGCACCGTGGCGCGGGCGTCGGCGAGCGGCACCCGGTCACCGACCTCGACCCCGAGTGCCCGGGCCAGCTCGGCGTAGCGGACCGGGCCGGAGCGCGGGGACCGGGTGAGCCGGAAGTCGACGGTGAGCACCACCCAGCGGTCGCTGTACTTGAAGATGCTGCCCCGGTAGACGAACCCGCAGTCGGCTGCGGTGATCCGCACCACCTCACGGCGGGTCCGGTCGTACGCCTCGACGGCGACGATCGTCTCGGCGACCTCCTGGCCGTACGCGCCGACGTTCTGGATCGGGGTGGCGCCGGCCGACCCGGGGATGCCGGAGAGGCACTCGAGCCCGGACCAGCCGCGCTCGACGGTGGCGGCGACGAGGTCGTCCCACGGCTCGCCGGCTTCGACGCGTACCGTGACGGTGTCGCCGTTCTCCGCGACGACCCGGAACCCCCGGGAGCGCACGAGCACGACGGTGCCGGGGAAGCCCTGATCGCCGATCACGACGTTGCTGCCGCCCGCCAGCACCAGCACGGACTGCTCCCGGGCTTCCGCTTCCTGCACTTTTAGTACGATCTGGGCGGCGTCGTCGGCGATCTCCAGCCGCCCGGCGGGGCCACCGAGGCGGAGTGTGGTGTAGCGCGCCAGGGTGGCCGGATCGGTCGGGTCACCGGCAGTAGCCGGTTCGGCGTAGACGTCTGACACGCCTTTCACCCTAGGCTGAGGGGTAGCCGGCGCACCCACTGGTGGCCCGGTCACCCCCGGGAGGATGGCGATGAGCAGACTGCACCACACGAAGGACTTCTGGATCGGCGCGCTGCGGACGGAGGGCCCCGCCTTCGCCGCGGCGGTGGCGGAGGCGCCGCCCGAGACACCCGTGCTGTCCTGTCCCGGCTGGACGGTCACCGACCTCGCTCATCACCTGACCCGCGCGTACGCCTGGGCGGGCACGGTGCTGACCGCGGGCATCGCGACCCGCCCGGAGCGGCACGACCCGGAGCCGCCCGCGGGCCTGACCGCGGCGCAGTGGTACGCGCAGGAGTACGAGCGGGTAAGCGCGTTGCTGGAGGCGACGGATCCGGAGGCGCCGGCGTGGAACTTCGCGCCGCAGCCGAAGAAGGCGGTCTTCTGGCCGCGCCGGCTGGCGCACGAGACGGCTGTGCACCGCTGGGACGCCCAGCTCGCGATCGGTGCGGGTGATCCGATCGAGGCGAAGCTCGCGGCCGACGGGGTGAGCGAGGTGCTGGACACCTGGCTGCCGGCGGGGCGGCGGACGCATCCGGGACAGTGGCGCGGCGTGGTGCAGCTGAACGCGACCGATGCCGCCCAGGAGTGGTACCTGCGGTTGCGGGGCGAGGGGGTCGCGCTGCTGGACACCGCGACGATCCTCGACCACGACGACCACCACGCGCGGGCGCAGGTGGCAGGCACGGCGAGCGATCTGTTGCTGGCGCTGATGGGCCGGATCAGCTTCGACACGCTGGACGTGGCGGGCGACCGGTCCCTGCTGGGCGGCCTGCGGGTCGGCTGAGGAGGGGCACCGGACGGAGGGGGGCGGTCGTCGCCCCTCTCCTTTCTTTTCGGATACCTCTGAGAGCGCTCTCTTGACAAGGTCCACGACCCTCCACCACGCTGTCGCGAGAGCGCTCTCTTAGTTCTGGCACCGCCTTCCACCACCCGTTTCGACGACCCGAGAGGTCAGGACAGCATGCTCACCTTCACGCGCCGCCGCCTGGCGGCGGTTGCAGTGGTCGCCGCCACCGCGTTGCTCGGCACCACCGCCTGCGGCGGCGGCGACGATGCCGCCGACGGGCCGATCACGCTCACCGTCGACGTCTTCGGCCAGTTCGGTTACGCAGATCTCTACCAGGAGTACATGACCGCCAACCCCGGCGTGAAGATCGTCGAGCGCGGCACGGGCGGCAACCTCGACGAGTACTCCCCCAAGCTCACCCAGTGGCTCGCCGCGGGCAAGGGCGCCGGCGACGTGGTCGCCATCGAGGAGGGCCTGCTCGTCGAGTACAAGGCCAACCCGCAGAACTTCGTCAACCTGCTCGACCACGGCGCGGCCGACCTGAAGGGCAACTTCCTCGACTGGAAGTGGAACCAGGGGCTCACCGCCGACGGCAAGCAGCTCATCGGCCTCGGCACCGACGTGGGCGGCATGGCGATGTGCTACCGGACCGACCTGTTCGCCAAGGCCGGCCTGCCCACCGACCGGGAGGCCGTGTCCAAGCTCTGGCCCACCTGGCAGGACTACATCAAGGTCGGCGAGCAGTTCACCGCGAAGAAGACCGGCGCCTCGTTCCTGGACGCCGCGACGAACACCTTCAACACGATCCTGCTCCAGACCGCCGGCAACAGCAGCGGCTACAGCTACTACGACACCGGCAACAACCTGGTCGTGGGCAGCAACCCGGCGGTGAAGCAGGCGTACGACACCACGATGGACATCATCGACTCCGGGCTGTCCGGCAAGTACGGCTCCTGGTCCGAGGAGTGGGTGTCGGCGTTCAAGCAGTCGAAGTTCGCCACCATCGCCTGCCCGGCCTGGATGACCGGCGTGATCGAGGGCCACGCCGGCGCGGGCGCCAAGGGCAAGTGGGACATCGCGCAGATCCCCGGCAACGGCGGCAACTGGGGTGGCTCGTTCCTCGCCGTGCCGAAGCAGAGCAAGCACCAGGCCGAGGCGATCGAGCTGGCCAAGTTCCTGACCAGCGCCAAGGGCCAGATCGGCGCGTTCAAGGCGAAGGGCCCGCTGCCGTCGTCCCCGCAGGCGTTGGACGACCCGGCGATCATGGACTCGAAGAACGCCTACTTCTCCGAGGCGCCGGTCGGGAAGATCTTCGCCGAGGGCGCCAAGAGCCTGAAGCCGGTCTACATGGGACCGAAGAACCAGGCCGTACGCACCGAGGTCGAGAACGCCGTCCGCAGCGTGGAACTGGGCAAGCGCTCCCCGGAGCAGGGCTGGAGCGACGCGGTCGCCAACGCCGAGAAGGCCGCCGCCAAGTAACCCGAGCAGCGCGTGCGGGCGGCCACCCGGCCACGGGGGCCGCCCGCACGGCGGAAAGGAGTCCCGGGTCATGGCCGTCCAGCTCGACGCCCGCCCGCCGGTCGCACCGGCACCCCGCCCTGCCCGTCCCGGCCTGGGCAACCGGCTCAGCCGGATCGACACCAAGTACTCGCCGTACCTGTTCATCGCCCCGTTCTTCCTGCTGTTCGGCGTCTTCGGGGCGTACCCGCTGGCATACACGTTCTGGGTCTCGCTGCACGACTGGGACCTGCTCGGCGCCGACCACCCGTTCATCGGCTTCGACAACTACACCCAGTTGCTCGCCGACCCGGACTTCTGGCACTCGGTGGTCAACACGCTGGGCATCTTCGTGATCTCCACGGTCCCCCAGCTGCTCGCCGCGCTCTGGCTGGCCAACCTGCTCAACCGGCAGCTGCGCGCCCGCACCACCTGGCGGATGGCGGTGCTGATCCCGAACGTCACCTCGACGGCCGCCGTGGCGATCGTGTTCGCGGTGCTGTTCGGCCGCGAGTTCGGCATGATCAACTGGCTGCTCGACCACGTCGGGATCAGCGCGATCGACTGGAAGGCGAACCGGTTCGCCGCCTGGGTCGCCATCTCCACCATGGTCGACTGGCGCTGGACCGGCTACAACGCGCTGATCTTCCTGGCCGCCATGCAGGCCATCCCCCGCGACCTGTACGAGTCGGCGGCGATCGACGGCGCCGGCCGGGCCCGGCAGTTCTGGTCCATCACGGTGCCGCTGCTCAAGCCGACGATCATCTTCGCGGTCATCATCTCCACCATCGGTGGCCTCCAGCTCTTCACCGAGCCGCGGATGTTCAACTCCGGCACCAACGCGATCCGCGGCGGGCCGCTGCGGGAGTCACAGACGGTGACCATGTACATGTTCGAGAACGCGTTCGCGCCGCACTACAACTTCGGCTACGGCTCCGCAGTCGCCTGGCTGCTGTTCGCGCTCATCGCAGTGGTCGCGGCGATAAACGTCCTGCTCCTGCGCCGACTCGGCGGCGGCTCCCGCAAGGAGGTCTCCCGATGACCCGCCTCTGGTCGGCCAACCGGCTCACCTACCTGGCGCTGACCCTCTCGGCCGTCCTGTCGATCTTCCCGATCTACTGGATGTTCGTGGTGGCCAGCCGGACCAGCGACACGATGGGCCAGGTGCCGCCGCCGCTCACCCCCGGTGGCAACCTCGGCGCCAACATCGCCCGGCTGTTCGACAACACCGACGCCTACTTCCTGACCGGCCTGATCAACTCGGCGATCGTGGCGACCACCGTCACGATCTCGGTGGTGTTCTTCTCCACGCTGGCCGGGTTCGCGTTCGCCAAGCTGCGCTTCCGCGGGCGCAACGCGCTGCTGCTGGTCATCGTCGCCACCATGATGGTCCCCACCCAGCTCGGCGTGATCCCGCTCTACCTGCTGATGACCAAGCTGAACTGGAACGACCGGCTGCCCGCCGTGATCGTGCCGGCGCTCGTCACCGGCTTCGGCGTGTTCATGATGCGCCAGTACGCGGGCCAGGCGGTCAGCACCGAACTGATCGAGGCGGCCCGGATGGACGGCTGCAACACCGCGCGGATCTACTGGAACGTGGTGCTGCCCGCGCTGCGCCCGGCCGCCGCCGTCCTCGGCCTGCTCACGTTCATGACCACCTGGAACGACTTCCTGTGGCCGTACGCGGTGCTGAACGACCCGGAGAACCCCACCGTGCAGCTGTCGCTGCGGGCCCTCTCCGACGGGTACTACCAGGACATGTCGCAGGTGTTCACCGGCACAGCCATCGCCACGCTGCCGCTGCTGCTGGTGTTCGTCGTCTTCGGCCGCCAGATCATCGGCGGCATCATGGAAGGTGCGGTCAAGGCATGAGCAACGTCCGATTCCCGGAGGGCTTCGTCTGGGGCGGGGCCACCGCCGCGTACCAGATCGAGGGCGCCGCCCGCGACGACGGTCGCGGCCCGTCGATCTGGGACACCTTCAGCCGTACGCCCGGAGCGGTGTTCGCCGGACACACCGGCGACGTGGCCTGCGACCACTACCACCGGTACGCCGAGGACGTCGCGATGATGGCCGAGCTGGGACTGCGGGCGTACCGGTTCTCGGTGTCCTGGCCCCGGGTACGGCCGGACGGCACCGGCCCGGTCGAGCCGCGCGGGCTCGACTTCTACGACCGGCTGACCGACGCGCTGCTGGACGCCGGCCTCGACCCGATCGTGACGCTCTACCACTGGGACCTGCCGCAGGCGCTGGAGGACCGGGGCGGCTGGACGGTCCGGGAGACCGCCGAACACTTCGCCGAGTACGCGCTCGCCGTGCACAGCCGCCTCGGCGACCGGGTGCGCACCTGGACCACGCTCAACGAGCCGTGGTGCTCGGCCTACCTCGGGTACGGCTCCGGCGTGCACGCCCCGGGCCGGCGCGACGCCGGTGACGCGTTCCGGGCCGTACACCACCTGCTGCTCGGCCACGGCCTGGCGGCGCGGGCGTTGCGCGCGGCCGGCGCACAGACGGTCGGGATCACGCTCAACCTGGCCGACGTGCAGCCGGCGGACGCGGGCAGCGACGCCGACGCGGAGGCGGTCCGGCTCGTCGACGGCCTGCACAACCGGATCTTCCTGGACCCGCTCACCGGCGGCGGCTACCCGGCGGACGTGCTGGCCCACGTCGGCCGGATCGTCGCGCCCGACTTCATCAGGGACGGGGACGAGAAGCTGATCGCCGCGCCGCTGGACCTGCTCGGCCTGAACTACTACGCGCCCACCTACGTGGCCGGGCGGGCGGGCGGTGCCGGCGGCGACGCGTACCCGGGGACCGCCGGGACCGTCGAGTTCCTGCCGCCGGCCGGACCGCTGACCGAGATGGGCTGGTCGATCGAGCCGGCCGGGCTCACCCGGCTGCTGGAACGGGTGGCGGCCGACCACCCCGGACTGCCGCTGATGGTCACCGAGAACGGCGGGGCGTTCCCGGACACCGGCCTCGACGAGCACGGCGGGGTGGCCGACGCCGACCGGGTCGCGTACCTCGACGGGCACCTGCGCGCGGCGCACGAAGCCATCGCCCGCGGCGTGGACCTGCGCGGTTATCTCGTATGGTCGGTGCTGGACAACTTCGAATGGGCCGAGGGTTACCGGAAGCGGTTCGGGATCGTCCACGTCGACTACCTGACCCAGCGGCGCACACCCAAGCGCAGTGCCCGCTGGTACCAGGAGGTGATCGCCCGGAACGGGCTGTGACGAGATGGTGGGAACGGGGATGACACAGCGACCGACCCTGGAGGCGGTGGCCCGGCTGGCCGGCGTGTCCCGGGCCACCGTCTCCCGGGTGGTGAACGGCTCGACCACTGTCGCCGAGCCGATCCGGCAGGCGGTACGCCGGGCCGTCGAGGAACTCGGGTACGTCCCGAACCTCGCCGCCCGCAGCCTGGTCACCCAGCGGACCGACTCGATCGCGCTGGTGCTGCCCGAGGCGGCCACCCGGGTGTTCTCCGACGACCAGGTGTTCCCGGGCATCATCCGGGGCGCGGCACAGGAACTGGAAGCGGCGGACAAGCAGCTCGTGCTGATGCTCGCCGGCTCGCCGGCCGGGCACGAACGGGTCGAGCGGTACACCACCGGGCGGCACGTCGACGGGGTGCTGTTCGCCTCGCTGCACGGCGAGGACCCGCTGCCCGGCCGGCTGGCCCGCCTCGGCATCCCGGTGGTGTGCAGCGGACGACCACTGGACGGCGCCGACGTGCCGTACGTGGACGTCGACCACGAAGGCGGCGTGAGCACGGCGGTCCAGCACCTGATCGCCGGCGGGCGTCGCCGGATCGCCACCATCGCCGGACCGCAGGACATGGTCGCCGGGATCGAACGGCTGATCGGCTACCGCAGCGCGATCACCGAGGCCGGGCTGCCGGAGCTGGTCGCGTACGGCGACTTCACCCGGGAGTCCGGCACCGCCGTGATGCGTGAGCTGCTCGCCGCCGACCCGGACCTGGACGCCGTGTTCGCCGCCTCCGACCTGATGGCGCACGCCGCCCTGCGGACGCTGCGGGAGGCCGGTCGACGGGTGCCCGAGGACGTGGCGGTGATCGGGTTCGACGACATCGAGACGGCCGCGTACACCGAACCGCCGCTGACCACCGTGCGGCAGCCGATAGTCGAGCTGGGCCGGTCGATGACCCGGCAGCTGCTGCGCATCGCGGCGGGCGAGGAGGTCGAGCAGGCGCTGGTGCTGCCGACCGAGCTGATACTGCGCGAGTCCGCGTAAGGAAGGGCCCCCTCTTAACGCCTCAGGTAGAGGAGGGGGCCCTTCTTAACAGCCCGCCCCGCGCTAACCGGTCGCGGCGGGGCGGCGACGGGGCTAGGGTCCGCCGGATGAGTGGAGCCGAGATCCGTCCTGCCCGCCCCGACGACGCGCCCGCCGTGGTGGCGTTGCGCGCGCTCGTCTACCCGTACATGGTGCGCGGTGTCGAATCGACCCGCCGCATGATCACCGAACCACCGCCCGGCGAGGACTGGGCCGGCTGGGTCGCCGAGGCGGACGGCGAGGTGGTGGGCTGGGCGTCGGCGTACCGCAACACGCAGACCTCGACTCCCGGCGTGGGGGCGATCTCCCTGCTGCACGTACACCCGGCGCATCGCCGTCGGGGCACCGGCACGGCGCTGTTCGACGCCGCGCTCGGGCACCTGCGGACGCTGGGGTCCACCGAGGTGCTCACCTACGCGCATACCGAGTCGCTGCCGTTCGCGCAGCGGCACGGCTTCACGCCCAGCCGGGAGGTGCGCTACTCGGCGCTGGACCTGAGCACGCCCCCGCCGGTGCCGCAGGTGCCGCCGGGCGTACGGCTGGTGCCCGCCGCCGGGCTCGACCCGCGCCTGGTGCACCGGGTCGACGCGGAGGCGTCCCGGGACGAACCGGGGGACGTGCCGACTGATGCGCTCGGCTTCGACCTGTGGCGGTACGAGTGCTGGGACAACCCGGGGCTGGACCGGGAGGCGAGCACACTCGCCGAGGTGGACGGGGAACTGGCCGCGCTCAGCCTGGTCCAGCGGGACGGCGACCGGATGTGGTCGGACTTCACCGGCACGCTGCCCGCGTACCGGGGGCGAGGGCTGGCCCGCCTGACCAAGCAGGCCGCACTTCACCGTGCGGCGGCGCGCGGGGCACGCACCGCGTACACCTCGAACCACGAGGTGAACGCCCCGATGCTGGCGGTCAACGAGCGGCTCGGCTACCGGCCGGTGGACAGCCAGTGGTCGTGCCGGCGCACGCTCAGCTGAGCCCGGCGGCCACCCGCACCGCTGTCGCGTACGTGTCGGCGCCGAACAGCACCAGCCGCGCCTCGGTGACGTGCTCCGGGGTGGCCGCGTGCAGCACGGTGATCGCCTGGGCCACCGCGTCCTCGACCGGCCAGCCGTAGATCCCGGCGGAGATCAGCGGGAACGCGATCCGTGTCGCGCCCAGCCCGTCGGCGGCGCGCAGGCTGTTGGCGTAGCAGTCGCGCAGCAACGCCGAACGGTCCTCTCCTGGCGAGAAGACCGGCCCGACGGTGTGCACCACCCAGCGCGCGGGCAGGTTGCCGGCGGTGGTGGCGACGGCCTGGCCGGTGGGCAGCCCGCGCCCGTACCGGGAGGCGCGCAGCGCCCGGCACTCCTCCAGGATCGCCGGGCCGCCGCGCCGGTGGATCGCGCCGTCCACTCCGCCGCCGCCGAGCAGCGACGAGTTGGCGGCGTTGACTATCGCGTCGACCTGCTGCGCGGTGATGTCCCCCTCGACCAGGACGGTGTCCATCTCAGTTCTCCTCGATCGGCTGGCCCAGCGAACGGCGGGCCAGCAGCGCGGCCCCGGCGACGGCGGCCGGCATGACCAGCACCGCGCCGAGCGGGATCAGGAAGCACAGGAAGACCGCCACCCCGAAGCCGAGCGCCGCCGGCCGGTCGGCCCGCAGCCGCGCCCGCCGGTCCGGCAGCCGCATCCCCCGCCGGTAGAACGGTGCACCGACCAGCTCCAGCGCCAGGAACCAGCCACCCACTCCGGCGCCGACCACCGGCACGACCGTCTGTCCCACCACCGGGATGAAACCGGCCGCGAACAGGGGTACGCCGATCAGCGCGGACAGCGCCACCAGGCGCAGCGAGTCGGCGAGGCTGCGCCGCAGCGAGGACCAGAACGGCACGTCCACCGCGCCCGGGGTGCCGCCGAGCCTGTCCTCGACCCGCTCGGAGATCGCCTCGTAGAACGGGTCACCGATGACCAGCGTGACGGCGGTGAACGTGAGCACCCCTACCAGCCCGGCGACCCCGACCACGGCGAGCCCGGCGGCGACCCGCAGCAGGTTGCGCCAGGGCGACGACCAGTCGTCGGCGAACGGGGTGAGCCACCCCGCCAGGTCGTCCACGAAGTAGATCAGCGTGGCGAACAGCGCCACGTAGAGCGCCCCGGTGATCAGCGCCGGGATCACGCCGAGCAGCATCAGTTTCGGGCTGCGGACGTACATGCCGAAGCCGCGCAGCAGCAGCCCGGCGCCGCCGAGGAAGCGGGTGGCCGCGCCGGTGACGGGCGCGACGGTACGGGAGGCGTTCACGACGGCACAGCCTAGTGGGCTCGCGCACGAACCCGGCCTGTTAGGAGGGGCCCCCTCCAATCCGTATGCGTTAACAAGGGGCCCTTCCTTACACAATGGGGGGGTGCGTGCGTCCCGGCTGATCTCGCTTGTGCTGCTGCTCCAGTCCCGGGAGACGATGACCGCCGCCGAGCTGGCCCGCGAGCTGGAGGTGTCCGAGCGGACCGTCTACCGGGACGTGCTGGCGCTCTCCGCCGCAGGTGTCCCGGTGTACGCGGACCGGGGCCGGGCCGGCGGCTACCGGCTGCTCGGCGGCTACCGGACCCGGCTGACCGGGTTGAGCCGGGACGAGGCCGAGGCGCTGTTCCTGGCCGGGCTGCCCGGACCGGCCGGTGACATGGGACTGGCCGACTCGGTGGCCGCCGCCGAACTGAAGGTGCTCGCCGCGCTGCCGCCGAGTCTGCGGGATGCGCCCGCGCGTACCGGGCAGCGGTTCCACCTGGACGTGCCCGGCTGGTTCCGGGAGACCGCGCCGCCGCCGGCCCTCGCCGAGCTGGCCCGGGCGGTCTGGCGGGACCGGATGGTCGAGTTGCGCTACCGGCGCGGGGACCGCGAGGTGACCCGCACGCTGGCACCGTACGGCCTGGTGCTGAAGAACGGGGTCTGGTACCTCGTCGGCCGGGTCGGCGACGCCTGGCGGACGTACCGGGTGGACCGGGTGACAGCGGTCGAGGTGGGCGCCGACGGCTTCGACCGGGACGAGGACTTCGACCTCGGGGCGTACTGGCGGGAGCAGGCGGGCGCGTTCCTGCGCGAGCTGCTGCGGGAGCGGGTCACCGTGCGGCTCGGCCCGGCCGGGTTGCGGGCGCTGCGGCACCTGGTGGACGCGCCGTTCGTCTACACCGAGGCGGTGGACGCGGCCGGGCCGCCGGACGAGCAGGGCCGGGTGGTGCTGCGGCTGCCGGTCGAGTCGGTGGACGTCGCGTACAGCCAGTTGCTGGCGCTCGGCCCGGAGGTGGAGGTGCTGGCGCCGCCGCAGCTGCGGGCGCGTTTCGCCGAGGCGGCCCGCCGCGCGGCGGCGCTCTACACCGATCCGCCGTCGGGTCAGCGGTAGCCGTCGGGGTCGGCCGGCTTGCCCGGCTTGACCACCTCCTCGTAGTAGCGGGCCCAGTGCGGGCGGCTGCCGTCGACGTCGGTGAAGCCGTACACCTGGGCCAGGCCGCCGCTGTCCAGCGACTGCCCGTTCCAGCGGGCCCGGTCCGGGTCGGCGGCCAGGGCTGCCACCGCGCGCCCGACGAGCGCCGGCGTCTCCGACATGACGAAGTGGGGCTCGGTCTTCGCGGCGTCGCGCCAGGTGGCCTCGGTGACGCCGTAGTGGTCGAGCATCGCCTCCGAGCGCAGCCACCCGGGCGTGAGCGAGACAGCGGTGCAGCCGTGCGGGGCCAGCTCGTGCGCCTGGCTGAAGCCGAGCCGGTTCACCGACACCTTGGCCAGGTCGTAGAAGACCGACAGGCGGTACTCCCGGTCGTTGTGCTCCTTGGTGCCGTCGCCGACCTCGACGACCAGGCCGCCCGGGTTGCGGATCATCAGCGGCAACGCGAAGTGGCTGGTGATGATGTGCGTGTCGACCGCGAGACGCAGCATGCGGAAACCGGCGTCGAGCGGCTGCTCCCAGACCGGCTTCTCCCAGGTGATCAGCGGATCGCCGCCCCAGACGTCGTTCACCAGCACGTCGAGGCGGCCCTGCTCGGCGTCGATCCGCTCGACCAGGGCGCGTACCTGCTCGGGGTCGAGGTGGTCGACAGCGACGGCGATTCCGGTGCCCCCGGCGGCGGTGACCAGCTCGGCGGTCTCCTCGATGGTCTCCGGCCGGCCCATCTCGGAGCGGCGCTCGCGGGTGGTGCGGCCGGTGGCGTAGACGGTGGCCCCGGCGGCGCCGAGCTGCACGGCGATCTGCCGGCCGGCGCCCCGGGTCGCGCCCGCGACGAGCGCGACAGTTCCGGTCAGTGGTGAGTTCATGGGATCACCGTGTCACCGATACCTGACAGCGGAAGTCCGGTTTCCCGGAAGACCCGGATGGGCGATCATCACCGGTATGCACCTGCTGTTGTCCGGGATCGTCGGCTCGGTCGCGTACGGGCTGGCCGGTCCCGGCTCGGACACCGACCGGATCGGCGTGTTCGCCGCGCCCACTGTCGCGTTCCACGGTCTGCGCCCGCCCCGCGAGTCGGTCGTGACGACCGAGCCGGACGTCACGCTGCACGAGGCGCGCAAGTACGCGCTGCTGGCGCTGAGTGGCAACCCGACCGCCACCGAGCTGATGTGGCTGCCCGAGGACTGCTACGAGACCCGGACCGGGTTCGGCGCAGAGTTGATCACCATCCGGTCGGCCTTCCTGAGCGCGCCCCGGGTTCGCGACGCCTACCTCGGGTACGCCTCGCAGCAGTTCCGCAAGCTCGCCAGCCGGAGCGCCGATGTCGGCGGGCGGCGACGCTCGGCGAAGCACGCCCGGCACCTGGCCCGGCTGCTGCACCAGGGCCGGGTGCTCTATGCGACGGGCGTGCTGGAGATCCGTCTCGCCGACCCGGAGTGGTTCCGCGCGTTCGGCGAACGGGTCGCCGGTGGCGCGCTGGACGAGGCGCAGGCCCTGGTGGCGACCGCCGAGGCGGAGTTCGGCCGCATCCGCTCGCCGCTGCCGGAACGCCCGGACGAGGAAACAGTGGAACGCTGGCTGCTCGCCGTCCGGGCGGCTCACCTGCCGCGCTGAACGATCACTGCACGTCGAACTCGTTGCCCTCCGGGTCGGCCATCGTGGTGTGCTCGCTGCCCCGGTCGGCGACCTCGGCCAGCACCGTCGCGCCGAGCGCGGTCAGCCGCTTCACCTCCGCCGCCCGCCCCTCCGGGCCGACGTGCAGGTCGACGTGGAGGCGGTTCTTCCCCCGCTTGGGCTCGGGGACGGCCTGGAACAGGAACCGCCGGCCCAGCCCGGTGCCGCTGGCCGGGTCGACCGGGTCGTCCGGGTGGCGTACCGCCGCCAGCTGGCGCCACGCCTTGCGGCCGTCCACCTCGACGTATGCCTCCGGCGGCACCGCACCGGCGGCGGCCAGCCGCTCGATCAGCACGCTGTTGTCCTCGACCTGATAGCCGAGCGCCTCGGCCCAGAAGCGGGCCAGCCCGATCGGGTCGGCACAGTCGATGACGAGTTTCCAGTCCCGCGCCATACGTCCTCCGTGGTCAGCTGGTGTAACCAGTTATAGTGGTTACGTGACGAACGGCGCAAGCGGACTCACCCTGACCACTCCCGAAGGCACGAGATACCGCTTCGACCCGGGCGCACTCTGCCTGGAGCTGCTGACCACCGGCGGTCCGGGCGTGTTCGCCCGCTACGAGGTGCTGCACCGGCCGGACGACCTCGCGGGCTGGCTGGCCGTGTCCCGGCTGCGCCTGGACCCCGCCACCGTCACCGTCGACGCGGACGACCTGGCCGCCGCCCGCCGGCTGCGCGACGCGCTCTGGCGGGTGGCGCAGGCGCGTACCCGCGACGAGGCCCCGCCCGCCGCGGACCTGGCGGTGGTGAACGACGCCGCGGCCGGGCTGCCGCTGAGCCCGCAGGCCGGTCCCGACGGCAGCCGGTCCTGGCGTACGCCGCTGACCGGCGCTCAGGTAGTCGCGACGTTCGCCCGGGACGCGGTGGACCTGCTCACCGGCCCGTATGCGGCCCGGATCCGGGAGTGCGGCGCACACGACTGCCAACTGGTCTTCGTGGACACCTCGCGGCCGGGGCAGCGCCGCTGGTGCGCCATGGAGCGCTGCGGCAACCGGCAGAAGGCACGCGCGCTGCGGTCCCGGCGCGCGCCCGGGTGAATCAGTCCGCCAAGCGCACGCGTACCCGGCGGTTGGCCCGGCCCTTGCTCTCCACCTTGACCACCTGAACCTTGCCGATCTGGGCGGTGGACGCGACGTGCGTGCCGCCGTCGGCCTGCACGTCCAGCCCGACGATGTCGACGATCCGCACCTCCTGCTCCTCCGGCGGGATCAGGTTCGACTGGGTACGGATGATGTCCGGCAGCGCGAGCGCCTCGGCGCGCGGCAGCACCCGTACGGCCACCGACCGGTCGGCGGCCACCTCGGCGTTCACCAGCTCCTCGATGCGGGCTTTGAAGTCCGGCGGCACCTCGGGGAGGTTGAAGTCCATCCGCGCCTCGCCCGGCTCCATGTTGCCGCCGGTCACCAGCGCGCCGAAGTCGCGGAACACCACGCCGCAGAGCACGTGCAGCCCGGAGTGGGTACGCATCAGCATGCTCCGGCGGGCGTCCTCGACCGCGCCGACCACCTCGGTGCCGACCGGCGGCACCGGGTCACCCTCGGCCGGGATCAGCCAGAGGTCGTCGCCCTTGCGGGTGCCGACGATCCGGGTCTGTACGCCCTGCCAGAGCAGCACGCCGTGATCCGGCGGCTGCCCGCCGCCGCCGGGGTAGAACGCGGACCGGTCCAGCACGACGCCCCGCTCGGGGTCGGCCGCCAGCACCCGGCACGTCCACTCGCGCAGGGTCGGGTCGGCGAGGTCGAGCCGGTGCGTACGGCCGTGGTGTGTGACGCCCATGGACGGCGACGTTACCCGTTCAGGAACTCCGAGACGCGCTCCCGCAGGTCGGCGCGCTCGGTCCAGAGAACGCCGGGACGGTCGTACACGTGCAGGGTGGCGTTCGGGAGCGCGGCGGCGAGCCGTTCGGCGACGGCGACCGGGTGCAACTCGTCCTCGGCGGCGGCGATGACCAGGGCCGGCGCGGCGACCGCGGCGAGCGACCCGGCGTCGTCGAGCGGAGCCTGGGCGGGCAGGTCGGCCAGTCCCGGTGCGAGCCCGTCGCGTAGCAACTGGTCGAGTCGCTGCCGCAGGTACGCCCACCCGGCTGGGGTGTTACGCACCGACGGCGGCAGCTCCAGCGACACCGCGTCGGCCAGCGCCGACGCGTCGCCCTCGGCCACCGCGTCGAGCAGGCCGGTGAGCCGGGCGCGGGCCGCCTCACCACGCGGCTCGTCCAGCACGGCGGGCAGGAAGAAGACGAGTCTCTCGAAGCGTTCCGGGCTCTCCGCGAGCAGCCGGCAGAGCGCACCCGCGCCGAGGCTGGCGCCGAACGCCCGGGTCGCGCCGCTCAGGTCCGCCATCGCGCGCAGGTCACGGGCGAGGTCCAGGTAGCTCCACGGCCCGGGCGGGGAGTCGGAGCGGCCGTGCCCGCGGAACTGGAAGAAGACGCGCCGCCCAGCGATGCCACTGCCGAACGGACGGGTGGTGGCGATGCCGCTGCCGAGCCCGTGCGCGAACACGGTGACCGGGTCACCGGTGCCGGTGACCAGCCGTTCCAGGCTCACCCCGTGCGGGGTGGCGACCAGCTCCGTCTCCGGCTCGGGGAGTGCGGGACGCCCGGTCCGGGGCGCGCCGGGGCCGGGCCCCCAGGTGCGGGGACCGCCGTCCGGCGGCGGGGGCCAGCGGAAACCTCTCACCAGGACCCTCGGCCGTCGTGCAGGTCCCGCAGGCCGGGCCGCACGTCGAGCAGGTAGATGAGACCGGCCGCGATGCCGATCAGTCCGAACAGGCTGATCGGGCCGAAGCCGAGCAGGGTCAGCAGCAGGCAGACCGCCAGGATGGCGACCCAACCGCCCTTGGGCAGCGTGCCGAGCGCGGCGAAACCGTCGCCGCGCTGGGTGACCGCGTGCACCAGCGCCACTCCCTGTACGACCAGGGCGAAGACGAGCAGGATCAGCTGGATCACATCTTGGACTGCGAACGCGAAGATCGGCGCGGCGATGGCCATGGGGGCAAGCTTATGCCGAGACCCCGGAAACGTCCGACAAGACGTTGTCCGGGGTCCGGGTGGAGCTTCGGGTCACTCGGCGGCCGGGCGGGTCCGCTTCGTGGTCTTCGGCAGCTTCGCCGACGGGGTGGCCGGCTCGGCGGCGGTCGTCTTCGTGGCGGCCTTGGTCGCGGTCGCCTTGGTGGCGCGGGTGCGCTTCACCGCGGCCGGCTTGGCGGCCACCGCCTCGGCCACCTCGGCCGGGGTGGGCGCCTCGGTCGTCGCGGCGGCCTTCGGCGTGGTCTCCGGCCTCGGGGCGGTCTCGGTCTTCGTGGCGACCTCGGTGCCGGTGGCCTCGGTGGCCTCGATGTCGGCGTTCACCGTGTCGGCGGCCTCCAGCACCCCGGCACCGACGACGCGCTCACCGCGGGCGACCAGCTCGGCGTACGCGGCCAGCGCGCGCTCCTGGGCGGCGTGCGCGCCGGCCACCACGACGGCGGCGTTGCGGGTGGCGGCCTCGCGGAGCTTGTCCAGGGCGGCGGCGTCCCGCAGCTTGTCCAGGTTGGCGGCCTCGCGCAGCTTCTCCAGGTTGGCCGCCTCGCGGAGCTGGTCGAGGTCGGTGGTGACGGCCCGCTCGCGCAGCCCGGTGGCGGTCTGGTTGGCGGTCTTCAGCGTCTCGGTGGCCTTCTGGCGCAGTTCGAAGCCGGTGACGACGGCCTTGCCGCCGAGGTCGGCGACGACCCGGGTGCCGAGACCGCTGACCACTGTCGGCAGCTTGCGCAGCTGCTCCAGGGCCAGCTCACCGGCGCCGGCGGCGGCGTAGAGGGGTGCGGGAATGCGGTTGGTCTTCGGCTGGGTGGTCATGACTGCTCCTCCTCGGCCGCACCGGCGGCCTTCCGGGCCGCCCGGCGGGCGGCCGTCTGCTCAGGGGCGGCGGTGGTCGGAGCGGGCGCGGCGCCCGCTTCGGTGACGGCTACGGATTCGAGGACCGCCTCGGTCGGCGTGCCCTCCGGCGTGACGGGACCGGTCGCGGCCGCCGCCACCGTCGCCGGGGCCTCCGGCGCGGTGGCCGCCTCGGTCGTGGTGGCCGTCTCGGTCGTGGTGGCCGTCTCGGTCGTGGTGGCCGCCTCGGTCGCCTCGGCCAGGCGGGCGTTCTCGCGCCGGAACGTCTCGTAGATCTGGGTGAGCGACTGCTTCTGGGCCATGGTCAGCTCGGGGTCGACGGCGATCGCCGCGAGCACGCCCTGCCCCTCCTTGTCGTCCAGCAGCCCGGCACGCAGGTACATCGCCGGGGTGGAGACCCGCAGCGCGCTGGCGAGCTGCTGCAGCACCTCGGCGCTCGGCTTGCGCAGTCCGCGCTCGATCTGGCTCAGGTAGGGATTGCTGACGCCCGCCTGCTCGGCGAGCTGGCGCAGTGAAATCTTCGCGTTCCGCCGCAGGTCGCGAATGAACCCGCCGACATCGGGAAGGTCCTTGCTGGTGGCCATGACTCAACGCTAACCCGGCCTGCTAACTCCTGCAAGCAAATCGCTAGCCAGAGTTAGCAGGGTCACTGGAGGTGGGTTGCGGACCCCGTGTCCCGGTCCGTACCGTTCTCCCCCGTGACCAAGATCGATATCAACGGTGCCAAGCTCGCGTACGACGAGAGCGGCACCGGAACCGCCGTGGTGCTGCTGCACGCCGGCATCGCCGACCGGCGGATGTGGCGCGGGCAGATCCCGGCGCTCGCGCAGCGACACCGGGTGCTCGCCCTGGACCTGCGCGGCTACGGCGAGTCGGAGCTGCCGCCCGCGCCGTTCGCCCACCACGACGACGTGATCGGGCTGCTCGACGCGCTGGGCATCGAGCGGGCCGCACTCGTCGGCTGCTCGTTCGGCGGCCGGGTCGCGGTGGACACCGCGCTCGCCCACCCGGAGCGGGTCTCGGCGCTGGCGCTCCTCGGCGCTCCGGTCTCCGGCACGGAGTGGTCCGAGGAGACCGAGCAGCTCTGGGACGAGCTGGTCGGCGACGTGGACCCGGAGGACTTCGCCGCCACCGCCGCCGGGGAGGTGCGGTTCTGGGTCGTCGGCCCGACCCGGAGCCCGGAGGACGTCGACCCGGAGCTGATCCGGTTCGCCGAGGAGATGGACCGCCGGGCGCTCGCCGCCGAGCAGGCGCTGAGCGCGATCGAGGTGGGCGAGCTGGACCCGCCGGCCATCGACCGGCTGGGCGAGCTGCGCGTACCGGTGCTCGTCGGCACCGGTGCCGACGACCTGGCCGACATCCGCCGCCTGGCCGACCGCATCGCCGACGAGGCCCCGAACGGTGTACGCATGCAAGACGTCCCCGATGCCGCCCACCTGCTCCCCCTGGAGCGCCCCACCGAGACGAACGCCGCCCTCCTGCCTTTCCTGCCCTGACCTTCTCGCCCTCTCACCGAGATCGGGTGGGCGGGGTGCGGGGTCACCAGGCGGGGCGGATGGCGCCCACCGGAAGGCCGCCGCCGAGCAGGGGCGACTCGGCGTACTCGGTGAGCACGGGGGCGCGCACGTTCAGGCGAGCCAGGGCGGACACCAGGACGGGCGTGCGGGCTCTCGCCGCACCGTCATCGATCTTCAGGGCCACGGCGCCGACCTCCGGGACCGCCGCCGCGATCACGCCCTCCGCGCCGATCTTGGCGAGCAGGCCGGGTACGCCGCGCATCAGCCGGGTGTCCTCCGCCTGGGTGCCGCCGACCAGTTCCGGGTACGCCCGCATCGCGTCCGCCACCGTCCGCTCCACGGTGCCCGGCTCGGCACCGACCAGCCGCAGGAACGCCCGCGCCAACCCGGTCAGCGAGACCGCGAGCACCGGCGCGCCGCAACCGTCGACGCCGACCGCCGCTGCCCGCTCCCCGGTGACCTCCTCGATCGTGGCGGTCAGGTGCTGCTGGAGCGGGTGCTCCGGGCGCCAGTAGCCGTCCAGCGGCCAGCCCGCGGCCAGGCAGGTACGCAGCATGCCGGCGTGCTTGCCGGAGCAGTTCATCAGCACCCGGGCCGGACCGCCGCCGGCCCGCAGCACCGCCTCCCGGGCGGCCTCGCCGAACGGCAGGTCCGGCGGGCAGTGCAACGCCTCCTCGGTCAGGCCGGCGTCGCGCAGCAGCGCTGTGACCCGCTCGACGTGGAACTCCTCACCCGCGTGGCTCGCCGCGACGAGCGCCACGTCGGCCGGACCGGTGAGCGGCAGTCCGGCCCGGAGCATGCCGACCGCCTGCATCGGCTTGCTGGACGAGCGGGGGAAGATCGGCGAGGTGACGTCGCCGGCCCCGGCGACCGGCTCGCCGGCGGCGTCGAGCACCACCACGGAACCCCGGTGGACGCCCTCCACGAATCCGGACCGGACCACCTCGGCGAGCGGCACGCCGCCCTCGTACGTTTTTCCCACGGTATGGACCGTACCGAGGGGGCGGACCCGACAGGCGGCGGGGTGACCTGCGACGGCGGACGTACCGGTACGGGGTCGCCGCCGGGTGTGCCGCTTACCGGGCGGCGGCCGGGAGGCCGAGCAGCGTACGGGCCTCGGCAGTGGTCAGCGGAGGCCGCTGGGCGAGCTGGGCGAAGCCGACCGCCCGCGCGACGAGCTGCATGTTGGACTCCACCGGGCGTCCCTTGGCGTACGTGACAGTGTCCTCCATGCCGACACGCAGGTGGCCGCCGGTCGACAGCGAGGCCAGCATCACCGGGATGGTGCTGCGCCCGATGCCGGTGGCCGAGAACGTGGTGCCCTCGGGCAGGTCGCGCAGCATCTGCTGGGCCGCCACGAGCGTCGCCGTGGTGCCCGGCATGCCGCCCGGCACCCCCATCACGAAGTCGACGTGCACGTGCCCGCCGTGCGGCGGGCCGTACTTGCCGAGCAGCCGCTGCAGGGCGGTGAGGTGGCCCAAATCGAAGATCTCGTACTCGGGGACGACGCCCCGCTCCTGCATCCGGGTGTGCAGGTCGACGATGAACTCCCACCGGTTGAGGAACACGTCGTCGCCGAAGTTGACGGTGCCCATGGTGCAGGAGGCCATGTCCGGCCCGGCGTCGAGCACCGCGAGCCGGGCGGACTCCGGGTCGGTCACCGCGCCGCCGGAGGAGAGCTGCACGATCAGGTCGGTGCTCTCCCGCAGCGCCGCCACGGTGTCGCGCAGCCGCCCCTGGTCGAGCGTGGGCCGCGCGTCGTCGTCGCGGATGTGGACGTGGATCACGGCGGCGCCGAGCGCCTCGCACTCCTTGGCGGTCAGCAGCAGCTCGTCGAGCGTCACCGGCAGCGCCGGCACCTCCGCCTTCGCCGACTCCGCGCCGGTGGGGGCAACCGTGATCAACGTCCCTGTCGTCATGCCCCGGATCCTAGACGGGCGCCCGCCGCCGGGTCGACCGGAGGATTTCCGGCGTAAGCGGTGTTAAGAAGGGGCCCTTCCTCTACCGGAGGCGTTAATAGGGGGCCCTTCCTTACATGTCAATGGCGGCGGCGCTGTCGCCGACGAGCAGGCGCGCGTCGTCGGGCGTGTTGCGCTTCAGGACCGCCAGCGCCACCTGACCCAGCTCGTAGTGCTGCACGGCGGTGCCCACGAAGCCGACGGTCCGGCCGTCGAGCGTCACCGGCGTACCGGCGGCGGGCGGCTGGTCGCTCGCCACGCCGTCCAGGTGCAGCAGCACGAGCCGGCGGGGCGGCTTGCCCAGGTTGTGCACCCGGGCGACCGTCTCCTGCCCCCGGTAGCAGCCCTTGTCCAGGTGCACGGCCGGGGCGATCAGGTCCACCTCGGCCGGGATCGTCCGGTGGTCGGTGTCCACGCCGGCCCGGGCCCGCTTGGCGGCCACCCGGATCGCCTCGTACGCCCACAGCCCGGCCGCCGGCACCCCGGCGCCGCGCAGCTCCGCCACCACCCCGGCCATTGCCGCCCGGGGCACGAGCAGGTCGACGCCGAGCGCCACCCGCCGGGCCCAACCGCCGATCGGGAGCGGCTTGACGTCGTACACCACTGAGGGCCGCGCGGGCAGCTCACCGGAACGGAATTTCGGGCCCGGCACCGCTGCCACGTCGGGAGCGGCCAGCCCGGTGACGCCGAGCGTGTCGAGCGCACCGGGTGCCTCCGGCCCGACGAGCGACAGCAGCGCGTGGTCGGCGGTGGCGTCGCGCGGGTCGACATTGCTGAAGAACCGCATCTTCTCCAGGTACGACAGCAGGCCCTCGGTCATTCCCGGCTCGGTGTCCAGCCAGGTGGTCTCGCCGTCGTCGGCGACCATCGCGTGCTGCTCGACGTGCCCGTGCGGGGAGAGCACCAGCAGCTCGGTGCCCTGCCAGGGCGCCAGCGCGGCCAGGTGCTGGCTGGTGAGCGTGTGCAGCCAGCCGATCCGCTCCTCGCCGGGCACCGCGACCACGCCCCGGTGCGAGCGGTCGACCAGGCCCACGCCGGTGGCCAGGAGCCGCTGCTCGCGCATCGGGTCGCCGTAGTGGGCGGCCACCGGGCCGACGCCCGCCGTCCGGTGGGCCGGTTCCGGCTGGTCCCGGGTCTGGTCGTCGATGGCGTCGGTGGCCACCGCGCCCGCGATGTCGATCATGTGCGTTCCCCGTCCTGTGTGCAGCGGCCGCAGACCCCGAAGAGCGCGACATGCCCGATGTCGACCTGGAACCCGCGCTGCTCGTCCAGCTGGTCGGCGAGCGGGCGGAGCATCTCCGGGGAGATCTCGTCGATCGCCCCGCACTCCCGGCACACCAGGTGCACGTGCTGGTGCTCACCGGCCGCGTGGTAGGTCGGCGAACCGTGCGACAGGTGCGTGTGCGTCACCAGGCCGAGCCGTTCCAGCAGCTCCAGCGTGCGGTAGATGGTGGTGATGTTGACTCCGGCCGCCACCTCGCGGACCGCTGTGTGCACCTGCTCCGGGGTGGCGTGCCCCAGATCCAGGACGGCCTGGAGCACCAGTTGCCGCTGCGCCGTCAGCCGCAGCCCGCGCGAGCGGAGCATTTCCGCGAGGGAGGATTCGGACACCCTTCGATCATAGTTCGGCCGCCGCGCCGGCCGTCCCACCGCCGGGGGTACGCCACTACGCTGCGCCAGTGGGTACGACACGGGTGGCGGTGCTCGGCCGGGGGCTCGTACCGGCGGGCGAGCCGGTGCTGCGCGGCGACGACCGGGGCGTCCTGCACGGTGACGGCCTGTTCGAGACGCTGCACCTGCGGGACGGCCGCCAGTGGCTGCGCGACGCCCACCTGGCCCGGCTGCGGGCCGGTGCGGCGGCGATCGACCTGCCGCTGCCCCCCGATGCCGCGCTCGTCGAGTTGCTGGACGCGGTGTGCGCCGGCTGGCCCGCGCACACCGAGGGCGCGTTGCGGCTGGTCTGCACGCGGGGACCGGAGGGCGGCGGGCCACCCACGGTGTACGCCACGCTCGGCGAGGTGCCCGCGTCCGCCCGCCTGGCCCGGCGTGACGGGGTGACTGTCGCCACGCTGCCGCTCGGGGTGGCCGCCCGGTCCCGCCCGGAACTGCTGTGGCTGCCCAGCGGTGTGAAGTCCATCTCGTACGCGCTCAGCACCGCCGCCCGGCGGTGGGCGCAGCGCAGCGGCGTGGACGACGTGCTCTGGGTCTCGACCGACGGCTACGTGCTGGAGGGGCCCACCGCGAACGTGGTGTGGCTGATCGGCGGCCGTCTCCTCACGGTGCCGGCGGCCCGGACCGGGATCCTGCCCGGCGTGACCGCCCACCATCTCCTGAGCCGCGCCGGGGAGCTGGGCCTGGACGCCGGTGAGCACCTGCCGACGGTGCCCGACCTGCACGAGGCCGAGGCCGTCTGGCTGACCAGCTCGCTGCGCGGCCCGGCGGAGGTCACGACCCTGGACGGCATTCCCCGCCCGAGTTCCCCTTTGACCCGGCGCATCCAGACCCTCCTGGGCTTCCCCCCACCCCGTTGACCATGGAGTTGGCGGTGCCGGGGCGCCCGACTTGTCGCCGCCAACTTCATGATCGCCGGGAACTGAGGCGGGTCAGCCGGCCACCCGGGTCAGGCGGGCGGACAGGTGCGGGCTCAAGGGCTGACCGACGGCGGCCATCTCCTGCGCGTAGAGCAGGGCGCCCTCGACGATGCCGAACAGTCGGGCACCGGCGGTGACCTCCTTCGCCGTGGCGGTACGCACGACCGCGTCGGTGGCGAACTCGATCTGGGTGCCCTTGCGCTTGCCGATGTGCAGCTCCATCACGCCGGTCGGCGTGGTCATCAGCGCCTCCAGCTCGTCGGTCACCCGCTCACCGTCGAGCACCGGACGCCACCAACCCACCTCACGGCCGGCGGGGCGGACCGGACGGCTCTGCTCGTCGAGGATCCAGGCCCGCGACTCGTAGAACAGGAACGGCCGGCCGTCGTGGCTGATCCGGATCTCCTGCGCGTAGTCGAAGTCCTCGATCGTCGGGAACCCACCCCGGCCCCGGCCACGCCACACCCCGATGTACGGCAGCAGGCCGTCCAGGCTCGGGTGCAGCTTCGGGCCGACGCGCAGGTCGTGACTCTCCTCGTACGGGTACTCCTCGACCGGCGGCGCGTTCAACCACGGCGGCTGAAGCGGATTCTCACTATTCACAGCGCCACCTTCGTTCGCGACTGCGGGGCTCGCAAAACCGGCTCACTCCTCGCGCTCACCACTTACCTCTAGCTATGCGGACCGCGACGTACCCCAGGCCACCGGCCAGCGCGCCCAGGCCGGCGACCAGCAGGCTGACGAACCCGATCTCGGTAACCATCCGGGCCATCCTATGCTGGCGTCATGGCGCGCACTCTCGTCGTCAAGGCCACCGCCGGCGCGGACTCCCCGGAACGCTGCGCCCAGGCGTTCACCGTCGCCTCCACCGCGGCCGCGGCCGGGGTGGACGTCTCGCTCTGGCTCACCGGCGAGTCCACCTGGTTCGCGCTGCCCGGGCGGGCGGCGACGTTCGAGCTGCCGCACTCCGCGCCGCTCGGCGAACTGCTGCACGTCGTCCTGACCACCGGCCGGGTCACCGCCTGCACCCAGTGTGCGGCCCGGCGGGACATCGGGCCGGACGACGTCATCCCCGGCGTACGCATCGCGGGCGCAGCGGTCTTCGTCGAGGAAGCGATGGCCGAGGGCGCGCAGGCCCTGGTCTACTGAACCCACCCGGGTTGTCCACTCTGCCCGGTGCGCCGATCCCAACCCGACATGTCCGGATTGCGCCTACCATGTGCACGTGAGTGAGGCGATCCAACAGTTCTTCGCGTCGCTGCCTGCGCGCGCCGCGTCGGTGCTGAGCAGCCCGATCGGCGGCACGCTGAAGATCGACCTGGCCGACGGCAACCGGACCGAGCACTGGTACGTGACGCTGGCCCCCGGATCGGCCCAGGTGAGTCGGGATGAGCAACGGCAGGCGGACGGCGTGCTGACCCTCTCCACCGAACTGTTCGAGAAGCTGGTCACCGGCCGCGAGGCCGGCATGGCCGCGGTGCTGCGCAACGAGGCCACCTTCAGCGGACACGTCGTGCTGTTCCTGGCGTTCCGCCGGTTCCTGCCGCCCCGGCCCGACGTACGGGACCCGCGGAACGCCGCCCGCGACCACGTCCGGCGGCTGGCGTGAAGGACCGGTTCAGCATCCTCGACGGCAACAACTTCCTGGTCAGCGACGATCGCGGCAACATCCAGCCGTCGTACGACTTCCCCACCGGGCTGTTCTCCTTCGACACCCGGTTCCTCTCCACCTGGATTCTCACCCTCGACGGGCAACCCCTGCACGCGCTCTCCATCGACGACTCGCTGTCGTACAAGACGCGGTTCTTCCTGGTCCCCGGCGAGCCGACGCACTATCTGGACTCGAAGGTGTCGGTGATCCGCAGCCGCGCGATCGGCGGCAGCCTCGACGAGGAACTGACCCTGCTCAACCACGCCGACCAGGAGACGGAGTTCCGGCTCCGGATGGAGATCGGATCCGACTTCGCCGACCTCCTGGAGATCAAGAACCAGCGGGAGAAAGGGGGACACACCACGCCAACGGTGGAGCCGAACGCGCTGCGGCTGACCTACCGCAGGCAGGCGTTCCACCGCGAGACAGTGGTGACCAGCAGCACGCCGGCCGAGATCGACGAGAACGGGATGACGTTCCGGGTCCGGGTCGGCCCGCACGGCGAGTGGACCACCCGGCTGAACGTCGACACCGTCATCTACGGCGCCCGGGGCGAGGACGTCCGGGCCATCCTGCCGCTGGGCGGCCGGCGCACGGCGGCCGACATCGCGGCGGAGCAGACCGAGCTGATCGGCCACGCGCCGAAGCTGGGCTGCGACTGCGAGCCGCTGGCCGGGGCGTACCGGCGCAGCCTCAACGACCTGGCCGCCCTCCGGTACGAGTCGATCGCGCTCGGCGTCCGGCTGCTCGCCGCCGGCCTGCCCTGGTTCATGACGCTGTTCGGCCGGGACAGCATCTTCACCTCGCTCCAGGTGCTGCCGTTCCTGCCCGAGATGGTCAAGCCCACCATCGTCATGCTCGCCGGCCTCCAGGGCAGCCGGGTCGACGACTTCCGGGACGAGGAACCCGGCAAGATCCTGCACGAGCTGCGCTACGGCGAGAGCGCCGGGTTCGAGGAGCAGCCGCACTCGCCGTACTACGGCGCGGCCGACACCACGCCGCTGTTCGTGATCCTGCTCGACGAGTACGAGCGGTGGACCGGTGACGCCGAGCTGGTGCGCAGGCTGGAACACGAGACCCGGGCGGCGCTGACCTGGCTGGACACGTACGGCGACCTGCTCGGCACCGGCTACGTCTGGTACATGTCCCGCAACCCGGAGACCGGCCTGCCCAACCAGTGCTGGAAGGACTCGCCGGACGCCATCTCCTACGCCGACGGGCGGACCCCCGAGTTCCCCCGGGCCACGTGCGAACTCCAGGGGTACGCGTACGACGCGAAGCTGCGCGGCGCCCGCATGGCCCGCATCCACTGGAACGACCCGGCGTACGCCGACCGGCTGGAACGCGAGGCGGCGGCGCTCAAGGAACGGTTCAACCGGGACTTCTGGATCCCGGACCGGGAGTACTACGCGCTGGCACTCGACCCGCGGGGCCGGCAGGTGGACGCGCTCACCTCCAACATCGGCCACCTGCTGTGGAGCGGCATCGTCGAGGAGTCCCGGGCCCCCGCCGTCGCCGCCCACCTGCTCGGCCCGCGCCTGTTCTCCGGGTGGGGCGTGCGGACGCTCGCCGACGACCAGGGCCGGTACAACCCGGTCGGCTACCACGTGGGCACCGTGTGGCCGTTCGACAACTCGATCATCGCCTGGGGCCTGTGGCGGTACGGCTTCCGCCACGAGGCGGGCCGAATCTGCGACGCCCTGCTCAGCGCGTCCCACTACTTCGACGGGCGGCTGCCCGAGGTGTTCGCCGGCTACGCGCGCAGCCTCACCGACTACCCGGTGGAGTACCCCACCGCGTGCAGCCCGCAGGCGTGGTCCGCCGGCACACCGCTGCTGCTGCTACGGGTGATCCTGGGGCTGGAACCGCAGGGCGATCACCTGATCATCGACCCGGCCGTGCCGCCCGGGATGGGCCGGGTGGAACTGCTCGACATCCCGGGCCGCTGGGGCCGGGTGGACGCGCTGGGCCGCAGCCGGGAGCCGCACGAGGAACAGCCGTCGCCGCCGGCGCTCACCCTGCCCGGCGGCTGACGTCAGGCAGGGCAGGGCGTGGTCACCGCGACCCGGACCCGCTCCCCGGCCCGCTGCGCCAGCACCGCCGGGTCGCCCGGGCGCGCGTACGCGTCGGCCGTGTCCACCACCGGCGCGGTGCCGCCGCCGAACGCGGCGGCCAGCGACCGATCGGCCGGCACGACCGCCTCGGACCGTGCGGTGCGGGCGGTCCCGCCGCCCGGGCAGGGCGCGGCCAGCACCTGGACCGGCCCGGTCGCGCCGCCCCACCGGCCCAGCGCCGACGCCAGCGCTGCCGACTCGGTGGTGGCGTCGGCGGACGGTGCCCGGTAGCCCGAACCCGTCGGGCGGCAGCCGGTGCCGGCGGTCAGCAGCACCCGGTCCGGGCCACCGGCCCGGCCCTCGACCGTGACGAACTCGCCCGCGTCGGCGCGCAGCAGCGGCTCGCCGTCGAGCGTCGACACGCCGGCCCGCCATCCCGGCGGCAGCCGGTCGGCGATGCCGCGCAGCACCCCGCGTACGTCGTCGTCGCCGATCGCCACCTCGACGCCGCGCTCCAGCGTGGCGCCGTCGTCCATCGGCGTGATCCGGCAGCCGCGCTCCAGCCGGTCCGGCAGGAGCGCCGGTACGCCCGCGGCGCCGACCGCGGCGGTCAGCTCCCCGATCGCCCGGTCCACCACCGGCCCGGCCTGGTCCAGCGACCGCTGCTCCTTGACCGTCGGCGCGTCGGTGCGCACCGACCACCAGGTCAGACCCGCGAGCAGCACGGCCCACGCCACAGCGGCGGCCACCAGCCAGCGCAGCCGGCGTCGGCCCGTCGAGCCGGGCGGGGTGGGCGGGGCGTAGCCGGTCTCGACGGCAGTCACCCGGCCATGGTGTCACGGACCGGCGAGCCGCCCGGCCGCGCCTCCGTCAGGCCGGTACGGACCGGCGGGACAGCAGCCACAGCAGGTAGAAGGGGCGCTGCCGTAGCTCGCCGCGACGGTCGGCGTACTGGTCGGCGGCGAGCACGGCGGAGAAGAACCCGCCCGCGCCGAGCATGCCGAGCACCGGCGCCAGGTGCGTGCCCTCGACCGCCACCAGCGTCGCCGCGACAGTCGCCACCGCTGCTCCGGCGGCCTGCACGGCCGAGCGCCGGGAGACCCGGCCGACCTCGGCCCGCGCCGCCCGCACCCCCTCCTGGATCTCCGCGTCGAGCTTCGCGAGCTGCACCAGCGCCTTGTCCGGATCGGTGTCGACCTCCAGCATCCGGCCCCGCAGGTACGCCTGGGTCGCCGCGAGCGCGTCGCCCTCCTGGGTCAGGATGGCGCAGTAGTCCCGCAGCGAGGTGCCCTCCAGCATCGGCAGGTCGAGCTGGAGAAGCGGGGTCACCAGACGCGCCTTCACCGGATCCCGGCTCGGCACGTCGACGACCCGGTGTCCCTTGACGATCAGGTCGAGCGTGCGGTCCGGGTTGTCGCCCAGTTCGAGCTGGCCGACGCTGTTGAACGGCGACGAGGTGGACTGGGCGTCCGGCGCGCGCGACTCCAGGTGGCTGCGCCGGAAGGTCTGCGGGAAGTAGACCAGCTGGCCCAGCTCCAGCAGTGGCGCGCAGTCACGCAGATACGCGCCGAGGCGGTCCAGATCGTCGCACTCGGCGAAGAGCTGGTCGATCCGGATGTCCTCGTACCGGCATCCCGGTCCGCAGTGGTCCGGGTCCGCACCGCATCTCTTGCAGATCTCCCGGTGCGCCAGATAGCAGTGCTCGCCGCCCGGCTGGGAGAGGACCAGCTTGGCCGTGACGAGTGTGGCCCGCTTGGTGAGGAACGACAGGTCGGCGTCGAGGCTGGCGACCGAGACGTCGAACGGGCGCCGCCCGGAGGCGTCGGTGCGCTGGAGTTCGCGGGCGACCTCCTCGCCCCGGTTGCCGTCGATGAAGTCGATCAGATAGCGGCGGGCGTGGTCGGCGGCGTCGTCGGGCACCTGATCCCCCTCCGGTGCGTCCGGCGCGCACCGCGGTCCAGCCTGCCAGCCGTGGTCAAGGCGCACAGTCGCCGGAACGGCTCGTGGCCCGCCACCCGGGTGGGCGGCGGGCCACGATCTCCAGCGTGGGTCAGGCGGCGACCGAGACGGTCACCTCGTTGATCCCGCGGGCCGCGGACACGGCGGTGTCGCCGTTGCCGTGGCGGGACAGCGCGCGCAGCGTCCAGGAGCCGGGCGCGGCGAAGAACCGGAACTGCCCGGCCGCCGACGTCACCACCTCGGCGGTGAACTCGCCGGTCGAGTCGAGCAGGCGCACGTACGCGCCCGGCACGACCTCACCGGACTCGGCCAGCACGCGGCCGGTGATGACGGTCTCCTTCTCCAGGTCCAGGCTCGCCGGGAGCGGGGCGGACTGGTCCGGTGCGGCGCAGCCGGCGGCAGCGGTCGAGGCGGCGGAGGCGGCGGTCATCGGGCCTCCCCCGGCTCGTCGCCGAGCGCCACCGGCACGCCGACGAGCGATCCGTACTCGGTCCAGGAGCCGTCGTAGTTCTTCACGTTCCGGTGCCCGAGCAGCTCCTGCAGCACGAACCAGGTGTGCGAGGAGCGCTCGCCGATCCGGCAGTACGCGATCGTCTCCTTGCCGTCGTCCAGCCCGGCGTCGGCGTAGATCCGGCGCAGCTCGTCGTCGGACTTGAACGTGCCGTCCTCGTTGGCCGCCTTGGACCACGGGACGCTGATCGCGGTCGGGACGTGGCCGGCCCGCTGCGCCTGCTCCTGCGGCAGGTGGGCGGGGGCGAGCAGGCGGCCCGCGTACTCGTCGGGGCTGCGCACGTCGACCAGGTTCTTGGTGCCGATCGCGTCGACCACCTCGTCGCGGAACGCGCGGATCGAGGTGTCCGGCTCCTGCGCGACGTACTGCGTCTTCGGCCGCTGCACCACGTCGGTGACGAGCGGACGGGCGTCCAGCTCCCACTTCTTGCGACCGCCGTCGAGCAGCTTCACGTCACCGTGGCCGTAGAGCTTGAAGTACCAGTACGCGTACGCGGCGAACCAGTTGTTGTTGCCGCCGTAGAGGATCACGGTGTCGTCGTTGGCGATGCCCCGGTCGGACAGCAGCGCCTCGAACTGGCTCTTGTTGACGAAGTCCCGGCGGATCTGGTCCTGGAGGTCGGTACGCCAGTCGAGCTTGACGGCGCCGGCGATGTGCCCGGTCTCGTAGGCCGAGGTGTCCTCGTCGACCTCGACGAAGACGACGCCCGTGGCGCCGAGGTTCTTCTCGGCCCACTCGGCCGAGACGAGTGCGGTGTCGCGACTCATCAGATCACTCCCTGGTGAGGATGGTTGGTGAGCCTGCGCGTGGAGATCGATGCCGATTTTTGTCGCACCACACGCGGACCCTGAGCGAGGAACGGATCACGGGTACGTGCGACGGCGCCGCTGCCGGGCGTTGAGGAGGGGAACCGAAAGGTTCGTGGACCCTGGGTGACCGCCGTTCAGGCGGCCGGAGACAGCCCCGCCGTCAGATGACGGGGCGACACAGGCAGGTGGCCACGCGGCACAGGTCGACCGCGCGCCGTTTGGTGAGGTGGGTCCCCATGGGCAGGGAGATTACCAGCCGAGGCGACGGCTGCCACCAGGCCGACCAGCATCCGGGACGGGCTGCCCGCCTTCCGGCCGGCTTTCAGCCGGCGGAGTTGACGGCAGGCCGGCTTTCAGCCGGCGGAGTTGATGGGCACGTTCGCCGCGTCCGCCGTGACCACCAGGCCCTCCGGCTTCGGCTCCACCTTGCGCAGGTTGAGCTGGAACGGCAGTTCCGGCAGCGGCACGTCGATCGAGATGCCCTGCGCGTACCGGGTCAGCGCGGCCCGCGCCAGCGGCACGTTCGGCAGACCATCGGCGGTGAGGTCGTTGAAGCGCAGCGCCACCTTGTTGCCGGCCACCGTGACGTCGGCGGTGCCGTTGACGGTGAGCTTGATGCCGAGGACGTCCACCGGGGCGGTGACCGCCAGCTTGCCGTTGCGCTCGCCCAGCGTGAGCCCGGGCCGGTCCAGCAGCTTGGCCAGGCTCTCGTAGGTGACGGTGCCCCGCCCGTCGACGCTCTCGGCCACCACGTCGCCCCGGCCGGAGCGCAACGTGTCCAGTGAGGCGGTCACGTTGCGAGCGTCCACGTCGAGCTTCGGCACCTCGACCGCGTCGCCCTGCACGTCGCCGCGCACGTCGGTGAGGTGGATCGAGATGCGCTCGTACCGGCCGTCGAGCACCTGGGTGAGGAACGGGAACCCGCCCACCTCGACCTGCGGCGCGGCGGACTGCGCGTCCTGCTTCGCGATCTCCTGCCGGACCTGGTCGGCGATGGCACGCTCGGCCACCCCGGCGGCGACCCGGTCGGCGACGACGAGCAGACCGGCCAGCACCAGCAGCAGGACGAGGAAGCCGATCAGCACCTTCCGGCCCCGTCGCCGGGGTCGGCCCTCCGCCGGATACGCCTCTGCCACGCCGCCTCCCGTCCTCACCACCGTCACCGCGCCTCGCGGCGCAACCGTACCTACCCGAGGCGAATCCGCCCCAACCGCGTCACAGGAACAGCACGCACATCGCGTACGCGGCGGGCGCGGCCAGCGCGAACCCGCCCAGCGGCCCCTGCATGTGCCGGGCCACCCACATGGTCGGCGGTTCACCGGCCATCAGGCGACCCGCCTCGGCGTACCCCACGGCGAGGTCGGCCAGGACGGCGGTGGCCGCGCTGACCACCCCGACCAGGGCGGCGCTGGTCGGGGTGAAACCGACCAGGTAGCTGCCGAGCACGGCACTGGTGAGCGTGCCGAGCATGGCGCCGACGACCACGCCCGCCGCGCCGCGCGGCACCTGTGGGGCGAGCCGGGGCCACGGTGCCACCGCGTCGGTGAGCCGGGCGACGAGCAACGCCACCCCGGCGGCGGTGAGGCAGACCGTGATGGCCTGGGTGCCCTTGGGGATCCGGCTGAGCACGATGAGCGTGGCGAACGCGACCACACCCACCACGATGAGCAGCGTGCCGCCGAGCGAGTCGGTCACCCGGACCCGGTCCACCCGCCGCACGAGCTGCCCCAGCACGGCGAGCAGGAACCCGGCGACGGCGGCGTAACCGAGCGGGGCCAGGCCGGCGATGTCCGACTGCACGGCGGCGACGTCGGCGATCACCGCCGTCGCGGCGCTGACGAGCGCGACGACGAGCAGCGCGGGCGGCCGCATGGCCATCGTCCAGGCCAGCACGAACAGCAGCTGGACGCCGAAGATGATGGCCGCGAACGGCAGCCGGTGCCCCGGGCCCGAGGTCTGCGCGCCGAGCACCAGACCGATGCCGAGCAGCGCGGCGAAGCCGGCGACGGTGAGCGCCAGCGGACGGCGGACCGGGACCGACGGCGTCTCCTCCTCGGGCTCCTCGTCGGACTCGTCGTCGGGACGCCGGCCGGGGCCGCCCTTGCGCAGCCGGCGCGGGCCCTTGCGTTCCGGCCGGTCGCCCTCCTCGTCCGCGGGCCCGGTGCGCGGGGCGGGCGGGTGGCCACGGGCGGGGGCGGACGAGCCGGTCGGCGGCTCGTCGGCCCACGGGTCACGACCGGTGTCGCGCGAGGTGGAGGGAAACACGCCCCGATCGTGCCAGACCCGGGCGGCTCGGCGGAGATCCCGGTTTCGTCGACGTTAAAACCTGCGCCGCGATCGAGGGCAGAAAGGGCAAACGGTAAATCGCGCGAAGGTGACGCGCGGTCCATCGGTTACGCTCAGGCCGTTACCCGCCCGTCGACGACGCCGGGACCCACGCAAGTTCACAGCACCGCCCGCACCCGGGCGTGTCGCTGGTCGCGCGCGGCCGAAGGGCCGCCGGGACGGAGGTGATCGTGGAGCTCCTGCTGCTCGTGACCGCGCGGGCCGGCGAGCCGTCGGCGGTGCTGCCGGCACTCGACCTGCTGCCGCACTCGGTTCGCACCGCACCCCGCGACGTCCGCACGCTGGTCTCCGGCCCGACTCCGGACGCCGTCCTGGTGGACGCCCGCTCCGAGTTGAGCGAGGCGCGGGCCACCTGCCGGATGTTGCACGCCACCGGGCTCGGCGTGCCGCTCGTCGCGGTCGTCACCGAGGCCGGGCTGATCGCGTTGAACGCCGACTGGGGCGTCGACGACGTGATCCTGGCCGGCGCCGGGCCGGCCGAGGTGGAGGCGCGGCTGCGGCTCGCGGTGGGCCGGATCAGCAACGCCACCGCCGGCGCGGGCGGCTCGATCCGGGCGGGCGAGTTGAACATCGACCCGGACACGTACGCCGCCAAGCTGAAGGGCCGCCCGCTCGACCTCACGTACAAGGAGTTCGAGCTGTTGAAGTTCCTGGCCCAGCACCCGGGGCGGGTGTTCACCCGGGACCAGTTGCTGCGCGAGGTCTGGGGCTACGACTACTTCGGCGGCACCCGGACGGTGGACGTGCACGTACGGCGGCTGCGCGCCAAGCTCGGCTCGGAGTACGAGTCGATGATCGGCACCGTCCGCCAGGTGGGCTACAAGTTCGTGGTTCCGCCGTCGCGTTCGCTGCCGGAGTCGGAGCCCGCCCCGCTGCCGGTCTGACCGCCCACGCCCGACCTCAATAGAGGGCATTTTTCTCGTATGCCCTTTTTGCCCGATAGGTGAGCCATATCCTGGCTGCCGGAATTGTCGGGCTGAGGGGGCGGCGGTGCGCGGTGGACACGGGGGCGACGAACGGGCGGTACCGCTGATGCGGGGCCCGACGTTGCGCGCCGCCGGACTCGTGACAGTGGTGCTCGCCGGCCTGCTCGGATCGGCCTTCGCGCTGGGCCGCAGCCTGGTGCCCGACCCGCATCCGTCGGCCACCGAGGTCGCGACCCCGCTCACCGGAACGCGTTACGGCGACCAGCCACCCAGCACCGACTTCCCGGACGGCACGGCCAGCGCCCGCCCGATCCCCGACGCAGCGCCGGACGCCGCCCCGGTGGAGCCCGGTGGCGACGGCCCGTACGGCGCCCTGGTCACCACCGGTTCGGCCGGGGTCGCGCTGACCTTCGACGACGGTCCCGATCCCCGCTGGACCCCGCAGGTGCTCGCGCTGCTGGCCCAGTACGGCGTGAAGGCGACGTTCTGCGTCGTCGGCGAGAACGTCCAGGCCAACCCCGATCTGGTCCGGTCGATCGTGGCCGAGGGCCACACGCTGTGCAACCACTCCTGGAACCATGACGTCAGACTGGGCAAGCGATCACCGGCGATGATCCGGGCCGACCTGCTGCGCACCAGCGACGCGATCCTGGCCGCCGCGCCCGACGCGCGGATCGAGTACTATCGCCAGCCCGGCGGGGCCTGGACGCCTTCGGTCATGTCGGCCTGCGCCGACCTGGATCTCACCCCGCTGCACTGGAACGTGGACCCGTCGGACTGGAAGGCGCCGGGCGCCACCGCCATCGAGGCACTGGTCCGCTCGCAGGTGGGCCCCGGCGCGATCGTGCTCATGCACGACGCGGGCGGGGACCGGTCCGGCACCGTCAGCGCGTTGCAGCGACTCCTGCCCGAACTGGTGTTCCGGTTCGAGCTGGCGCCGCTGCCGGTCGGCAGTCCGTGACGAGCGCCACCGAGCGCCGTCGTCGTCCGGCGCGAACCGTGGCCCGCCTGCCGCTACCGTGACTCAGATGAGCAGCACCGAGCCGACGAGTGGTCCCGCCCCCGACGGGATCGACCGGGCGGACCGGCTGACGCCGGACGAGGTCGCCGAGGTGCTGGCGCTGGCCCGCACCGCCGGTGACGCCGACGGCGCCGATCCGCTCGACGAGCACGTACTGCTGCGGCTGCGCGACCCCGAGGCGCCCGCCGTGCACCTCACCGCGCGGACCATTGACGGCACCCTCACCGGGTACGCGCACCTCGACACCACCGTCCCGGCCGAGGGGGTCGGCGTGGAGATGATGGTGCATCCCGCGTACCGACGGCGGGGTTCCGGCCGGGCGCTGGCCCGAGGAGTGGTGGCCGCCGCGGCCGGACCGCTGCGCGCCTGGGCGCACGGCGACCACCCGTCGGCCGCCGCGCTGGCCGTCGACCTGGGCTTCTCCCGGGCACGGGTGCTCTTCCAGATGCGCCGTCCGCTGACCGCCGAGATGCCGGCGCCGGTCGTGCCGGACGGTGTGACGCTGCGCGCGTTCCGTCCGGGCGAGGACGACGAGCCCTGGCTGGCGGTGAACAACGCGGCCTTCGCCCAGCACCCCGAGCAGGGCAGGTGGACGCTCGACGACCTGCGCGTCCGCATCGCGGAGCCGTGGTTCGATCCGGCCGGCTTCCTGCTCGCCGTCGACTCCACCACCGGGCGGCTGCTCGGCTTCCACTGGACCAAGGTGCACGAGCGGCCGGGGTCGGCCCGCATCGGCGAGGTCTACGTGCTGGGCGTCGACCCGTCCGCGCACCGGGGCGGACTCGGCCGGGTGCTCACCGCCGCCGGCCTGACCCACCTGCGCGACGAGCGCGGGCTGGACCGGGTGATGCTCTACGTGGACGAGAGCAACACCGCCGCTGTCGCCCTCTACGAGCGGCTCGGCTTCGCGCGCTGGTGCGCGCACGTCAGCTACCAGCTCGGCTGAGGGCCCGCCGACTCCGTCAACCGGGCCTTCCTACCTTGCGTATCAGCCGGTCAGCGCCGGCGCCGGCGATCAGCGCAGGCGGAAGCTGGGCTCGGCGCCGTCCAGTCCCTCGATGTACGGCATGATCGGCGTACCCGGGTCTCGTTCCGCCGCTGCGCGGGCCACCCCGGCGAGGTCGCCGGTGGCGGCGACCTCGGCGAGCGTGACCATGGTCGGCGGCAGCATGGTCAGTTCGCCGGCCTCCGCCCGGGCCAGGGCGTCCGCCGGGCGCAGCCACAGCGTGTGGTCGGCCTCGCCGGAGACGTCCCGGGTCCGCTGCCCCTCGGGCAGCAGGGCGATGAAGAAGTACGTGTCGAAGCGGCGCGGCTCGAACTCCGGGGTGATCCAGCGGCTCCAGGGCAGCAGCAGGTCGGACCGGAGCGTCAGGCCCCGACCGGCCAGCAGGTCCGCGAAGCCGGCCCGCCGTCCCTCCAGGTCCTGCCGGGCCGCCTCCCAGTCGTCGCCGCTCACGTCGCCGACGACCGTGTCGGGGTCCGGCCCGGCGAGCAGCACGCCCGCCTCCTCGAAGACCTCGCGGGCGGCGGCGCACACCACCGCCTGTGCGGCGGCCGGGTCGAGCCGGAGCCGCTCCCCCCACGCCGCCGGGTCGGGGCCGGCCCAGCCGAGATGCGCCTCCGAGTCGGAGCGGTCCACCCCGCCGCCGGGGAAGGCGTACATGCCGCCGAACGTCATCGCCGCCACCCGGCGGATCATGTAGATCTCGAACCCGTCGCCGGCCGGGCGGAGCAGCAGCACGGTGGCGGCGACCCGGGGCACGGCCGGGACGGCGCCCTCGGCCCGGAATCGGCGGGCGTGCTCCACCAGGGCGGGGGGTGCGGCGAAGCCGTCGATCGTCATGCGCCGAGCCTAGTGCCGTAACGCGCGACGCCGCCCCGCCGCCCGATGGCGTCCCCGCCCGATCGCGGCAACGCTCGTCGTTTGACGGATCTCGAGAACCGGACGGGATACCGGAATACCGCATCGGCCACCCGGTCGCACGTCAGTGGCTCGACGGCGTCGATCGGCGGGCACGCGAACGCCTGACGTCCCGGCGGGTGGATCGCCCCGTCGGTCCGGGAGCACGAGGGGATGGCGTGCCGGGCCTGACGCGGTGGGCAGTCCGGTCGTGCTCGCCGGCCCACGCGGCCCGCGCTCCACAAGGGGGCAACCGATCACTTTCCGTAGTTTCTCGCTCGGCCGGGGGGACACTCCTCCGTCGCCTTTGCTCTGCAGCCGGATCCGCAGCGGCGACCCTTGCCCTCTTCCCGCACCACTCGTGCACCGCCGGACGGCCCGGCGGCTCACGGCACGGGGCTGCGGCGACCGGCCGCGCCTGGCAGGGTCGTGACCGTGATCGACGATTTCGCGAAGGAGTACCTGCACAACGACCTGCGCCAGATTCGCGAGGCGATGCTGTGGAAGCTCGACGGGCTGTCCGAGTACGACGTGCGCCGTCCCCTGACCGCGTCCGGCACCAACCTGCTCGGCCTGGTCAAGCACCTGTCGTTCGGGGAGGCCCGGTACTTCGGTGAGGTGTTCGGGAGGCCGTTTCCGGAACACCTGCCCCGCTGGGACGAGCCGGATCCGGACGGCACCGACATGTGGGCGAGCGAGCACGAGACCCGCGAGGAGGTGATCGGCCGCTACCGGCGGGTGTCGGAGCACGCGGACGCGACGATCGACGCCCTCCCGGTCGACGCGCCAGGCCACGTGCCGTGGTGGCCCCGCCCGGACGTCAAGTTGTTCAACATCCTGGTCCACGTGGTGGCCGAGACCAATCGGCACGCGGGACACGCCGACATCCTGCGCGAGCAGCTCGACGGCTCGACCGGGGCGTGGGCCGAGTACGCGCACCTGGAACCCGGCCAGCCGACGCTGACGGCGCGGCGGGCGATGATCGAGCGGGCCGCCCGCGCCGCCGCCCGCCGTTGAGCCGTCCCGACGGGTGGATCTCCCTGCCGGTCGCACAGCGGCAGGGGATAGCGTGCCGGGCATGACGCGTTGGGGAATCCTGGCCACCGGAAACATCGCTGCCCGCTTCGCCGAGGATCTGCGGCTGGTGCCGGACGCCGAACTGGTCGCGGTCGGCTCGCGTACCCGGGAGAGCGCCGAGCTGTTCGCGCGCCGGCACGACGTGCCGCGGGCGTACGCCTCGTGGGCGGAACTGGCCGCGGACCCGGACCTGGACGCGATCTACGTGGCCACGCCGCACGCCGCCCACCACGAGGCGGCGCTGGCGTGCCTGGCCGGCGGCAAGGCCGTGCTGGTGGAGAAGCCGTGCACGCTGGACCTGCCGACCACGACCGAACTGGTGGAGACGGCCCGCGCCCGGGGCCTGTTCCTCATGGAGGCCATGTGGATGCGGACGAACCCGCTGATCCTGCGCGTGCTGGAGCTGATCGGGGACGGCGCGATCGGTGAGGTGACGCACGTACGGGCGGACTTCGGCGTGGCCGGCCCGTTCCCGCCGGAGCACCGGATGCGGGCCCGCACGCTCGGCGGCGGTGCGCTGCTGGACCTCGGCGTGTACCCGCTGAGTCTGGCCCACCTGGTGCTCGGCGCGCCGCAGCACGTGCAGGCGTGGGCCAAGCTGACCCCGGAGGCGGTGGACGAGAACACCGGCATGGTGCTCGGCTGGGACTCCGGCGCGGTGGCGACGCTCAGTTGCGGCATGGTCGGCGCGACGGCGATCACCGCGTCGATCACCGGTACGACCGGCCGGATCGACCTGCCCGAGCTGTTCTTCCGGCCCGCGCACGTGGTGCTGCACCGGGCCGGCGCCGAACCGGAGACGATCCCGGCGGACCTGACCGGCGGCGGCTACCAGTACGAGGCGATCGAGGTGCAGCGCTGCCTGGCGGCCGGGCTGACCGAGAGCCCGCTGGTGCCGCACGCCGCAACGCTCGAGGTGATGGGCCTCATCGACGACATCAAGGCCCGGATCGGCGTCTCCTACGCGTGAGGGTTCCCCGCCACGGCGGGGAACCCCTCACGCGTCAGCGCACTCAGAACAGGGGCCGGACCAGCAGGTACGAGAAACAGGCGATCGCGGCGGCGGCCGGGAACGTGATGATCCAGGCGATCACGATGTTGCCCGCCACGTTCCAGCGCACCGCGGAGAGCCGTTTCGTCGCGCCCACACCCATGATCGCCGAGGTGATCGTGTGCGTGGTGGAGATCGGCGCCTTCAGCACCAGCGCGTTGAAGTAGAGCACCGCGCTGGCGACGGTCTCGGCCGCGAAGCCCTCCGCCGGGCCGAGGTCGATGATCTTCCGGCCGAGCGTACGGATGATCCGCCAGCCGCCCGCGTACGTGCCGGCGGCCAGCATCGCGGCGGAGGTCCAGAAGACCCAGCCCGGGATGTGGGTCTTGCTCTCCTGGAAGCCGCCGGTGTAGAGCGCCAGCACGATGATGCCCATGGTCTTGGCGGCGTCCTGCATGCCGTGGCCGACCGACATGGCGGCGGCGGACGCGGTCTGCGCCCAGCGGAAGCCGCGGCTGAGTTTGCCGGGCTGCCCCTTCCGGAACAGCCACATGATCCCCAGCATCACCAGAAAGCCGAGCACCAGGCCGACCACCGGCGACAGCACCATCGGGATGAGGACCTTCTCGATGATGGTGCCCCACTGGACGATGCCGTCGGCGGCGAACAGGGTCGCGCCGACCAGGCCGCCGAAGAGGGCGTGCGAGGAGGACGAGGGCAGGCCGAAGTACCAGGTGATCAGGTTCCAGATGATCGCGCCGAGCACACCGGCGAAGACCACGCCGAGACTCTCCACTCCGGTCGGCAACGTGACCAGGCCGTCGCCGACCGTCTTGGCGACGCCGGCACCGAAGTGCGCGCCGACGAAGTTGCCGACGGCGGCCAGCGCGAGCGCGATCCGGGGGGTCAGTGCCCGGGTCGAGATGCTGGTGGCGATCGCGTTCGCCGCGTCATGGAAGCCGTTCGTGTAGTCGAAGGCCATGGCGACCGCGATCACCGCCAGCACGGCGATGAGTTCGGGACTCACGGGATCAGGACTCCTTGACCGCGATGGTCTCGACGGTGTTGGCGACGTGCTCGAAGGCGTCGCAGGCGGCCTCCAGCTCGTCGGCCACCTCCTTCATCTTCAGCACCGTGAGCGCGTCGTACTCACCGGAGAAGAGGCGGACCAGCAGCATCCGGTACGCCTGGTCGCCGTCGTTCTCGAGCCGGTTGCACTCGATCCAGTAGTCCTCGAGATCCTTCATCGACTTCAGCCGGGGCATCGCCTCGGCGGTGAGCTTGGCCTGCTGGTCGAGCACGTTGACCAGCTCGTGCAGCTCGCGCGGAAGCGCCGGCAGCTTGGTGAGGCCGTACAGGTAGAGCAGGTTGCCGACCGCCTCCAGGTGGTCCATCACGTCGTCGAGCAGCGAGCCCAGCCGGTAGATGTCCTCCCGGTCGAACGGCGTGATGAACGTGGAGTTGATCTTCTTGTACAGCTCGTGCGTGATCTGGTCGCTGTCGTGCTCGATGTCGGTCAGCCGCTCGCTGATCGACTGGACGTCGGCACCGGGCAGTCCCAGCTCGTTGAGCAGGTCGGTCCCCTTCACGAGGTTCTGCGCGGCCCTGGTGAAGAGCTCGTAGAAGGCGCCCTCGGTGGGACGGAAGGAAAACTTCACAGCACGGACCTCGTCGTGTCGGTGGAAGGGTGGCCGTCGCCCCCGGGGGCGTCTGCTCTGCGCATGCTAGGGACCGCGCCGAAGCCACTGTCGATCGGCCCACCCCTGATCAGACCCCATTCACCGCCCGTTCACCTTCCGTTCACCTGATCATGGGCGACGCTGGCTCCGTAACCGGTCACGCTCCCGTTCGACGTCGAAATCGGCAGGCGGATACCCCAGATGCAACCCGTCGAACGTCTCCCGCAGCAGGTGGGCGACCGCCCAGTCGCGGTACCACTTGCGGTCCGCCGGCACCACGAACCACGGCGCGGCATCAGTGCCGCAACGCTCCAGAGCCTCGGCGTACGCGGCCTGGTACGCGCCCCAACGGGCCCGGGTGTCCAGATCGCTCGGGTTGTACTTCCAGAACTTCGTCGGGTCGGTGAGCCGCTCCATCAGCCGCTCGCCCTGCTCGGCGTGCGAGATGTGCAGCATGACCTTCACCACTGTGACCGCCTGCTCGGCCAGTTCCCGCTCGAAGTCGTTGATGACCGCGTACCGGGACCGCCAGGTCGCCTCGTCGACCAGCCCTTCCACCCGGGCGATGAGCACGTCCTCGTAGTGCGAGCGGTTGAACACGCCCACGTACCCGGGTGGCGGCAGCGCCCGGCGTACCCGCCAGAGGAAGTCGTGCCGCAACTCCTCCTCGGTCGGCGGCCCGAACGAGCGGATGTGCAGCCCGAGCGGGTTCATCGCGCCCGCCACCCGCTTGACCGTGCCGTCCTTGCCGCCGCAGTCCATCGCCTGGAGCACCAGCAGCACCCGCCGTGGACGGTCGCCGCCCAGCCCGGCGTCCGCCTGGGCCGGCGCGCTGGTGGCGCTGCCCGGCCCGGCGGCGCCCTGCGCCGCGGCGTACAGCATCTCCTGCTGCCGCCCGAGTTCCGCACCCATCAGCTCGACCTGGGTCCGCGCCCAGTCCTTGCGCGCCGGACCGTAACCGGCCGCCACCGGCAGCCCCGGCGTCGACCGGGGGTCGATCGCCTCCAGATCCACCGGCCCCGGCGCCACTCGCAGCAGTTCCCGCATAGGCCCACCGACGGGCCGCACCACCTCACTCATCCCCCGATCCTCACCCCCGGAGCCGTTCCCCGCCCGCCTCGTCCCGCCGATCTTGCGATTGCGGCCTCCGGTACGCCCGGAAAGCACCGTTTGCCGGGGCGGCAAGTGCAAGATCAACGAGGATGGGTGGGGTGCCGTGGTGAGGGGTGGGGCGGGAGAATGAGGGGGTGGACGAGCTTGCGGGGGAGTTCGAGGCGGCACGAGGGCGTCTCCTGGCTGTGGCGCAGCGGATGCTTGGTAGCCGCAGCGAGGCCGAGGACGCGGTGCAGGAGACCTGGCTGCGCTTCTCCGGCGCGCTGAGCGACCCCGAGCAGCGCGCCCGCGTGCGCGATCTGCGCGGCTGGCTCGTCACCACCTGCTCCCGGATCTGCCTCGACGTGCTCCGCTCCGCCCGGGTGCGCCGGGAGGCGTACCCCGGTCAGTGGCTCCCCGAACCGGTGGTGACAGCGGTGCCGGCGGCGGACGGGTTCGCGCCCGACCCGGCCGAGCGGGCGGTGCGGGCCGACCAGCTCGGCACCGCGCTGCTGGTGGTGCTGGAACGGCTGACGCCGGAGCAGCGGGTGGCGTTCGTCCTGCACGACGTGTTCGCGGTGCCGTTCTCCGACGTGGCGGACGTGCTCGCGGTGACGCCGGAGGCGGCGCGTCAGCTGGCCTCCCGGGCCCGCCGGGCGGTGCACGGGCCGGACGCGCCCCGGCACAGCGCCGACCTCGCCGAGCAGCGGCGGGTGCTCGCCGCGTTCGCCGCGGCGGTGGAGTCCGGCGAGCTGGAGCAGTTGGTCCGCGTACTCGCCCCGGGCGTCGTGTCGATCGGCGACGCCGGCGGTCACTTCCCGGCCGGAACCCGGCCGGTGGTCGGCACCGACTCGGTCGGCCGCCTGCTCCTCGCGCTGTACGGCCAGGCCCGGCAGCGGGGTGGCCTGCGCGGCCGGCCGGTGCTGGTGGACGGGACGCTGGGATGGCAGTCGGAGTTCCTCCACCGGGACGGGCGGACCATCCGGATGGTCACCTCGTTCGCGGTCCACGAGGGGCGGGTCACCGGTGTGTTCAACCAGCTCAACCCGGACAAGGTGAGCGACCTGCCGCCGCTGGGGCCGGACGCCGTCTGGCCGCCGCGCTGGTGAGCCGGCTCAGACCACCAGCGCCAGCCACTTCCGGTACGACGTGGCGAACGGTTCGGTGCCGTCGCCGAGCGCGCCGAGCAGCCAGCGGGACGCGGCCTCGGCCTCGGTGACCACGTCGTCCGGGTAGCCCCAGCGGGCCCGGTGCACGGCGAACTCGTCCTCGTCGCGCAGCTCGACCAGGCCGGTCTCGCGGCGGCGCACCACGTCCAGGTCGAGGTCGACCAGGTGGACGGTGTCCTCCCCCTCCCAGCGGGCCGGGGTGGCGATGTCGCAGTAGACCTCGCTGGTGCGCGGCGGCGGGTTGAACATGCCGGTCCACCACCCGTGGTGCGGCACCAGCAGGACGAACGGGATCTGCTCGACCGACGGGCGGCCGTGGTAGACGGACTCGGTACCGGCGGGCACGCCGAGCCAGACGCCGAGGTCGTCCTCGGCGAGCCGGCGGGCCGGGTAGTCGCGGTGGGCGCTGCCGTCGTACTTGCGGTAGATCACGCGGACCACGTCGCTCGGCATGCCTGGCACCCTAACCGATTCCGGCCACGCCACGCGATCGGGAGGTAACCGGACGCGACCCGCCGTCCCGCCACGCCGCCGGAGCGGCCGGACCACGGTCGGTGCCGGCGGGTACGGTCGCACGGTGACCCCGTCCCGTACCGCCACCGGCCCGGCCGTCCCGAAGAAGCGCCGCAGTGGCCGCGCCGGTGCGGGGGAGCTGCTGACCGCCGCTGTGGGCGCGGTTCCGGGCGGCGCGGCCCGGCCGGGTCAGCAGCAGATGGCCGAGGCGATCGAGCGCAGCATCGCCTCCGGCGAGCATCTTCTGGTGCAGGCCGGCACCGGCACCGGCAAGTCCCTGGCCTACCTCGCCCCGGCGCTGACCGTGGACGGCCCGGTGGTGGTCTCCACCGCCACGCTGGCGTTGCAGTCCCAGCTCGTCGAGCACGACCTGCCCCGGCTGGCCGACGCAGTCGAGCCGGTGCTGCGCCGCCGTCCCACCTTCGCGGTGCTGAAGGGGCGTCACCACTACCTCTGCCTGGCCCGGCTGGACAGCTCGGTCGAGGACGAGCCCGACGACGCCCTGTTCGACGCGCCGCGGTCCGGTGGCGGGGGCACCAAGTGGCTCGGCGAGGCGGGCCGCCTGGGCAAGCAGGTGCAGCGGCTGCGCGACTGGGCGGAGGAGACGGCCACCGGCGACCGGGACGAGCTGGACCCGGGCGTGGACGACCAGGTGTGGCGAAGCGTGTCCATGCCGGCCCGGGAGTGCGTCGGCGCGAGCCGCTGCCCGTTCGGGCAGGAGTGCTTCGCGGAGGCGTCCCGGGCCCGGGCCCGCGAGGCCGACATCGTGGTCACCAACCACAGCCTGCTCGCCGTCGACATGCTCGCCGGGCGGCACATCGTGCCGCCGCACAAGCTGCTCGTGGTGGACGAGGCGCACGAGCTGGCCGACCGGGTCTCCTCGGCCGCCCAGGCCGAGCTGGTGCCGGAGCTGATCGACAGGTCCACCCGGCGGGCCCGGCCGCTGCTGCGCCCGGACCTGGCCGAGCGGCTCACCGAGGCCGGTGACGCGCTGGCGGTGGGGCTGGCCGAGGCGCCCGCCGGGCGGCTCACCGCCGGTCTGCCGCCCGCGCTGCGCGAGGCGTGCACGCTCCTGGACTCGGCGACCCGGGCCGCGCTGGAGGCGATCGGCGACGTGAAGTCCGACGACCCCGATCCGGTACGCAAGCAGCAGGCCAAGGCGGTGCTGGACGAGTTGTCCGCCACCGCCCAGCGGCTGCTGGAGGAGGCCGACCACGACGTCGCGTGGGTCGAGAAGCCGGACAACGGCAGTCGCCGGGCGCTCGTCGTCGCGCCGCTGTCGGTGGCGGGCACGCTCGCCACCCACCTGTACGACGAGCGCACTGTGGTCGCCACCTCGGCGACGCTGGCGCTGGGCGGGCGCTTCGACACGGTGGCCCGGGCGCTGGGGTTGGACGCGCCGCCGCCCGCCCCGCCGTCCCCGGCCGCCGCCGCGCTCGCCACCGCTGCCGCCGCGGGCCGTTCCCCGGTCGCGCCGCCGGTGGCCGCCACCGAGGGCAGCCGGGCGTCGATCGGCACCGTCCCGGCGACCGAGGGGCCGGGCTGGAGTTCGCTCGACGTCGGCTCGCCGTTCGACTACGCCCGGCAGGGCATCCTGTACGTGGCAGCGCACCTGCCCCGCCCCAGCGTCTCCGGGCTGCCCGGACCGGCGGGTGAGGAACTGCTGGCGCTGGTCGAGGCGCTCGGTGGTCGTACCCTCGGGCTCTTCTCGTCGCGACGGGCCGCGCAGCAGGCGGCGGAGCTGGTCCGCGCGCGGACCGACCTGCCGGTGCTGCTCCAGGGCGAGGAGGCGCTGCCGCTGCTGGTGCGCCGGTTCCGCGAGGTGCGGGAGAGCTGCCTGTTCGGGGTGATGTCGCTCTGGCAGGGGGTGGACGTGCCGGGCGACGCCTGCCAGCTCGTGGTGATCGACAGGTTGCCGTTCCCCCGGCCGGACGAGCCGCTCGCCGCGGCGCGGGCGGCGGCGGTGGACGCCGGTGGCGGCTCGGGTTTCGCGGCGGTGAGCGTGCCGATCGCGGCGGTCCGGCTGGCCCAGGGCGTCGGCCGGCTGATCCGGGCCACCGGCGACCGGGGCGTGGTGGCGGTGCTCGACTCGCGGCTGGAGACGGCGCGCGGGTACGGCCCGTTCCTGCGGCGCTCGCTGCCGCCGTTCTGGTACACCACCCGCCCGGAGGTGGCCCGGGGCGCGCTGGAACGGCTCGCCAGGAGCTGACGCCCGCGCCTCCCCGGAGGGGTGACGCGGGCGTCGGCGGGTCGTGCCGGGTCAGGGCGCCTGGGAGGCGACCACCACCGCGTCCGGTGGGGTGTCCGGCACGGCTCGCGCGGCGAGGCGGCGCACCGCGGTGTTGAGTACGGCGATCAGCGGCACCGCGACCAGCGCGCCGGCGATGCCGGCGAGCACCACTCCGGCGGCGATGCCGATGATCACGGCGAGCGGGTGGATGGCCACCGCCCTGCCCATGATCAGCGGCTGGAGCACGTGTCCCTCGATCTGCTGCACGCCGACCACCGCGGCCAGGATGACCAGGGCGATGCCGGGGCCGCTGTCGACCAGCGCCACCAGCACGGCGACCACGCCGGACAGGAACGCGCCGACGATCGGGATGAACGCGCCGAGGAAGACCAGCGCGGCCAGCGGGAACGCGAACGGGATGTCGAACGCCACCAGGAAGATGCCGATGCCGACGGCGTCGATGAACGCGACCAGCACTGTGGCACGCACGTAGGCGCCGAGCGTCGCCCAGGACGCGCGCCCGGCGTCGTCGACCTTCCACCGCGCCGCGACCGGCAGCAGCCGGACGATGAACCGCCAGATCACGTTGCCGTCGCGGAGGAAGAAGAACGTGGCGAACAGCACCAGGACCGTGCCGGTGAGCACCTCGGCGAGCGTGGCGGCGGTGCTTATCGCACCGCTGGTGAACCGCTCGGTGTTGCCGTTGATCCAGTTCTGCGCCTCGTCGATGTAGCGGTCGAGCTGGCTGTCGGACAGGTGCAGCGGCCCGGTCTTGAACCAGTCCTGGATCTGCCGGACGCCCTCGGAGGACTTCTCGCTCAGCTCCGGTACGCCCTTGATGAACTCGTTCACCACGAGCGTGAGCGTGCCGACGACGGCGGCCAGGCCGCCGACCAGCACCACGGCGGTCGCCAGCGAGCGGGGCAGCCGGGCCCGCAGCAGCCAGCCGACCGCTGGGGCGAGCAGCGCGGAGAGCAGCAGCGCGACGGTCAGTGGGATGATCACGATGCTGATCGTGCCGACGATCTTGATCAGGGCCCAGGTCACGATGCCGATCACGATCAGGCGCCAGCACCACGCGGCGGCGATGCGCAGCGCGTGCGGCACCTCCGTGTCGTCCCGGCTCACGGTCGAGGAGTGCAACGCCGCCGGTGACGCCGCACCCGCGACCGTCGCCTCCGGCGCGGCGGGCGGCCCCGGCGCGGCGGGCGAGGCCACGCCCGCGTCCTCCACCTCCGCGGCGGCCCGCCGGGTCCGGGCCGTCTCCCGGCCCGACTCGTACGCGCGGCGGAGCCGCCCGCGCATCCGCTCGAAGCGGCTCAAGCGCACCTCCGGCAAATTCAGCCCCACCAGGTCGCAGGGGGCACAGGATACGTCCGTACGCCCCACCCTAGGGCGACTCGGCCACACATTGCCCTCCCGGCGCTCTCACCAACCACACCGGGATCGATCCGCGACCACGCGGTAGCGTCTTCGCGTGACCGCCGACCAGAGTCTCGACGCCGGCCTGCCGATCCGCCTGCTGCACGACCGCGTGCTGGTGCGTACCGAGGGTGCGGAGGGGGAACGCCGCTCCACCGCCGGCATCGTGATACCCGCGACGGCCGCCGTGGGCAAGCGGCTGGCCTGGGCCACGGCGGTCGGCGTCGGGCCGAACGTCCGCGCGGTCGTGGCCGGTGACCGGGTGCTGTTCGACCCGGACGACCGCTCCGAGGTCGAGTTGCACGGACGGGCGTACGTGCTGCTGCGCGAGCGCGACGTGCACGCCGTGGCGGCCGAGCGGGTGGAGACCACCGCGGCCGGCTCCACCGGTCTCTACCTTTAGCCCTCACCTGCGGCGCTGTTTGCGGCGCTGCCCGGCGGGAAGCCCAGGCACCTCAGCGCGCCCTGGGGAGGGACACCATGCCGGTAGTGATCAAGAAGATCCTCGCCTGGGGATTCCTCGCGTTCCTGATCTACTTCATGGCGTTCCGGCCGGACGGGGCGGCGCAGATGTTCAAGGGCATCGGCGGCGCGCTGATGGCCATCGCCCAGGGGCTCGGCGACTTCCTGACCGGCCTGATGAGCTGACCGGCGGGCCGGCCGGCCTCAGCGCCCGGGGTGCCAGGGCGCGCCCGGGCCGTAGCCGCCCGGACCGTAGCCGCCCGGACCGTAGCCGCCCAGACCGTGTCCGCCCGGACCGTAGCCGCCCTGGGGGAAGGCGGGCGGCTGGGCCAGCACCACCGGGATCGGCACCACCGGGTCGTCCGGCGCCTCCACCGGGCGCTGCGAACCGTCCGGGAACCGCAGGTGGTAACGCTGACCGTCCCAGACCCCGACCGGCGCCTGCGGGTCACGACCGACGAAGAACGACCGGTACGCGGTGATCGCGTCCAGCAGCTCCCGTTCCTCCCGTGCCGTCCGCTCCCGCTCCTCCGGCTTACGGTCCAGCCCTCGGCGCATCCCGTCCCGCAGCAGCGCCAGACGAGTCGCGGCGAACTGGTAGCCGCGCATCGCGCGTACCCCGCCGTCACCGGCGACCCGCCGCGCCCAGGTGCGCGCCGCGTGCCGCCGGCCCAGGCTGCCCAGCGCCGCCACCTCGGGCGGGGTGAGCCAGCCCGCGCGGACGTAGTCCGGCAGCGTGCGCTCGGTCAGCCGGCCCTCCCAGGCGCGCAGCCACACCGCCAGCCCGACCATCGCGAAGAAGATCGGCACCATCACGCCGATGTAGCCGTAGAGCACGATCACGGTCTCGCCGGTGGCCTGGGCCAGCGAGGGCAGCAGGTTCCAGGTGCCGTGCAGGATCATCGCCAGCAGCAGCCCGGCGAGCGGCGCGAGCACCCGTACGCGCCGGTCCGCGGTACGCGCGGCGACGCCCAGCCCGACGCCGGTCATCGAGGTGAACAGCGGGTGGGCGAAGCCGAACAGCAGGATCCGGACGATGAAGATCGCGATCACCTGCTGCGCGCCGGTGGCCGGTCCGTACTGCTCGACGCCGGTGCGGTAGCCGTAGCCGCCCAGGTAGAGGATGTTCTCCACCATCGCGAAGCCGACCGCGGAGAGCCCGCAGTAGACCAGGCCGTCGGTGATGCCGGAGAACTCCCGCCGCCGGAAGACAAGCACCAGGAGCGGGCCGGCCGCCTTGGTCAGCTCCTCGATGAACGGCGCGACGAGCACCGCGGTCAGCGCGGCGGGCAGCCCCCAGTCGTCGAACAGCCCGGCGGCCCCGGTGTTCACCAGCAGCGAGATCGCGGTGGAGACGAAGGCGCCCCAGGCGAAACAGAAGATCAGGTACTTCAGCGGCTCCGGCTCGTACCGGTCGAGCCAGAGGAAGCAGAAGACCAGCACCGGCACCGGCAGGATCGCCGCGATCACACCCACCAGCAGCGCTTCGGCGCCCAGGCTCTCGCCGAGCGTGAACACCATGAACAGCGCGCCGGCCGCGATCAGCAGCACCACACCGGCCAGCACCAGGAAGCGTCGCCAGCCGAGCCGGCGCAGCGGCATCCGGGGCGTCGGCGCCCCCGGCGGGGCGGCGGGCGCGTGCGGTGGCGGCGGGGCTGCGCCGGGCGGGGTGTCGGCCATGCGGTCAGCGTAGTCACCCACGACCCACTGGTCCGGTCGCATCGTGCGGGCTGTGCTCCCGAACAGGTCACGAGTGCCAGCGTCAAGCCCCGGCTTGCTGGCCGGCAACCCTCGTCGAGGTTCGCGGTGGGGTGCCCCGGGTGATACCGGAGGAGATCAACCTGGACCACGCCGCCAGCGCGCCGTGCGCGCGGGCCGCGGCCGACGCGGTGGCCGGGCTTCTTCCCTGGTACGCGAGCGTGCACCGCGGCGCGGGGCGCGCTGTCGCGCCGCTGCACACTGGCGTACGAGCGGGCCCGGCAGACGGTCGGCGACTTCCTCGGCGCCCGTCCCGGCGATCACGTGATCTTCACGCGGAACACCACCGACGCGCTGAACCTGCTGGCCCGGGCGCTGCCCGCCGGCACCACCGTGATCACGTTCGGCGGCGAGCACCACGCCAACCTGCTGCCCTGGCCGCGCGGCTCGGTACGGCTGCCGGTGCCGGACAGCCCGGCCGCAGCGGTCCGGTCCCTCGCGGCGGCGGCGAGTGCCTGCCGGTCGCCGGACCGCACTGACCCAGACCCACCTCCCGTAGCCCGAGCGACGCGAACAGAAGCGCGCGGGCGAGGTCAGCCGACGGGTGGGGCCGTGGGCGGGTGGGCGGCGGGGTTCCGGGCTGCGGGTTCGCCCTGGCGGTCATCACCGAACGCCTGCCGTACCAGCCGGTTCGCCTCCTCCTGCTCGATGCCGGAGGCCACCAGCAGGTCACTCGCCGTGGTACGCACCTGGGCGATCACGACGCTGCCGGAGAAGCCGACCCCCTCGGCGTACGCCCGCCCGGCCTCGCTCACCGCGCGCAGCGACCGTTCGCGGGCCTCCTGCGGCTCCTGCCCGGCGGCGAACTCCTGCCGGAGCAGGCGTACCGACTCGGCCAGGTGACCGATCGCGTCCGGCATCGGCTCGGGGGCCGGTTCGGAGTCCTCGATCATGGTGACCGCACGGCGGATCAGCGTGCCGCTGTTGCGCATGGCCCGGTCGATCGGGTCGGCCGCCTCGGCGTAGTGGGTCAGCTCGCTGCGCCGGTGCCAGCGTGCCGGGGAAAGCGTGCTCGTCTCCTTGGCACCCTCGATCGCCTCGGAGAGCGCCGCCAGCTCCTCCTTGTTCTCCCGCAGGCGGAACAGCGCCTGCTGGGCCGCGTCCCGGTCCCGGCTACGCACCGCGTCGGCGCAGGCGTCGAGCTGGCCGGCGAGCAGGTCCAGCGCGGGCCGGGCGGCCCGGTTGATCACCCGTAGCGGGTTGAGCGGCAGCAGGACGGCGGTGACCAGCAGCGCGATGCCGCCGCCGAGGAGCGCGTCGATGAAGCGGGGGAACTCCAGGTTCTCCGTGGACGGGCTGAGCGTCACGATCAGCACCCCGGTGGCCGCGGCCTGGATGACGATGGCGACGCTCGCCCCGGCGAAGATGCTCAGCAGGATGGCCGAGGTCACCACCAGCGCGAGCTGCCACGCGCCGGTGCCGACGAAATAGATGAGCGCGTCGCCTACGAGCACGCCGACCGCCACCCCGACGATCAGTTCGACGGTGCGCCGGAACCGCTGCCCGAGCGAGGCGGCGAGCGTGCCGACGGCGGAGATCGGGGCGAAGACCGGCTGCGGGTTCTTCAGCAACCGGTGCGCGACCAGGTACGCCAGGCCGGCGGCGAGCCCGGCCTGCACCGCCAGGCCGAACGCGGTACGGACCCGGTGCAGCCGGTCGTGCAGCGTCGCCTTTCCCCGGTGCCGCAGTTCCTCCATCGCGGAGGCGATCCGCTGCCCGTCGCAGTCCGCCAGCCCGCCGGACAGCTTGCCGCGACGCAGGAACTTCAGTCGTCCGTCCCGGGCCATGGCCGGTACTACCCGCACCGCCCCGGCTGAATCCCTCCGCCCGAACCGGAGTGGGGCGGACTGCACCCCTGGGACGACCTGACGGCACGGTGGCGGGGCACGGGCGGCGGGCGCGACCGACCCGGCGGGCGTCGACCGGGTCGGCGAGTTGCTGACCGCCGCCGGGCTCCGGGCCGCGACGGTGACCGGGGTACGCCGTCTGGTGCTGCTCACCGCCGGTCACGTGGTCGCGCCGGACGACCCGGACGGCGCGCTGCACGGCAACAGACGGTACGCCGGTAGCCTTCCCGGCATGGCCGCTCATCCCCTCCTCGACGACCTGCGGGCCGCGCTCGGCGACGCCGCCGTGCTGACCGACCCGGACCTGCTGGCCGGGCACGCGCGCGACGAGGCCGACCTGTGCGACTCGGGCACCCCGCTGGCGGTGGTACGCCCCCGCGACACCGACGAGGTGGTGGCTGTGGTCCGGGCGGCCGGGCGGCACGGCGTACCCGTGGTGCCGCAGGGCGCGCGGACCGGGCTGGCCGGCGCGGCGAACGCGGTCACCGGCGCCGTGGTGGTGAGCACGGTGGCGATGGACGCGGTGCGGGAAATCGACCCGGTCGGCCGGATCGCCGTGGTGCAGCCGGGCGTGGTGAACGCGGCGCTCGCCCGCGCGGTGAGGGAGCGGGGCCTGTGGTATCCGCCGGATCCCGGCTCCTGGGAGTCCTCCACCATCGGCGGCAACGTGGCCACCAACGCCGGCGGCATGTGCTGCGTGAAGTACGGCGTGACAAGCGAATACGTGCTGGGCCTGGAGGTGGTGCTCGCCTCCGGCGAGGTGCTGCGCACCGGGCGGCGTACCGCCAAGGGGGTCGCCGGGTACGATCTGACCCGCCTCTTCGTGGGCTCGGAGGGCACGCTCGGCGTGATCACCGAGGTGACCGTGGCGTTGCGCCCGGCCCCGGAGGAGTCACTGACCCTGGTCGCGGTCTTCCCCACGGTGGCGGCGGCCGGTGGCGCGGTCGCCGGGATCGCCGAGCGCGGCCTCACCCCGAGCCTGCTGGAGCTGCTCGACCGGACGCACCTGCGGGCGATCGAGGCGTACCGGCCGATGGGTCTGCGCACCGATGCCGAGGCGCTGCTGCTCGCGGCGGTGGACACCGGCGCCCGGGCCGCCGACGACCTGGCCCGGCTGTCCGAGGTGTGCATCGCGGCGGGCGCCGACGAGGTCTACGCGGCCACCGACGCGACCGAGGCAGCGGCGCTGCTCCAGGCGCGGCGGCTGGCCCATCCGGCGATGGAGCGGTTCGCGGCGGAGACGTTCCCGGGCGGCAACGGCGGCCTGGTCATCGACGACGTGGCGGTGCCGCGCGGCCGGCTGGCGGAACTGCTCGACGGGGTGGCCCGGATCGCGCAGGCGTGCCAGGTGCCGATCGGGGTGGTCGGTCACGCGGGCGACGGCAACATGCACCCGAACATCGTGGTCGACCGGGCCGACCCGGGGAGCCTGGCCCGGGGACGGCGGGCCTTCGACGAGATCATGCGGCTGGGGCTGGACCTGGGCGGCACCTGCACCGGGGAGCACGGCGTCGGGCTGCTCAAGCGGGACTGGCTGGCCCGCGAAATCGGCCCGGTGGGCGTACGCGTGCACCAGGCGATCAAGGCGGCGCTGGACCCGGCCGGGCTGCTCAACCCCGGCAAGATGTTCTAGCCCTTGTCCTCCGCGGGCGTGGCCTGGGTGACGAGCAGCAGCACGTCGTAGGCCACCTTCGGCTTCGGCTCGCCCGGGCAGTCCTGGATGGTGACGGTCAGCTCCGGCGGCACGAGCAGCGTCGACGTCAGCACGCCGATGCAGCCCTGCTTGTAACTGCGGGCCTCGTCGGTCTCCTTCGCCATCGCCGGGTCGGCGAGCATCCGTTGGAGCCGCTGGGTCTGCTCCGGGCTGAGCGTGCCGGTGGCGTCCACGCCGTCACCGGCGCAGTCGCGGCACTGCCAGCGGCCGGACGGGTCCACGTCGAGGCTGCGGACCGGGCCGTCGCCGAGCCGCTGCACCAGGGAGACGCGCCTGCCGTCCGGTGCCGGGCTCGCCGTGCCCGCCGCCTCGGGTGTGGTGGTGCCCTCGGCCGGGCCGAAGGAGCAGCCGGTCAGCGCCAGCAGGCCGACGACGCACAGGGCGGGGACACGCAACCAGGACGGGCGAACCACGCCCGGAAACCTACACTTCCGTAGGTAGCGCGCACCAGCGGCCGAGCGGCCCGGGTCGGGGATCGACTACCTGGGGGAGGCCGGAAGTTCGACGCCCGGCCCGTCGATGCCCCGGTCGGCCGCGAATCCGCGCACGTCGGGCGCGCCGAGCCGGGCCGCGTCGGCCGCGATGTCGTCCGGCATGAGCTGGGACTCCCGTTCGGCGAGCACCCGTGCCCGGTAGTGGGCGACCTCCCGGCCCCGGGTCGCCGCGTCCCAGCCGAGCACCGCGCCCATCAACTCCGCGGCGTGCTCCGCCGACTCCAGTCCGCGGTGGCTGGTCTCGATCGAGATCCGGGTACGCCGGGTGAGCACGTCCTCCAGGTGCAGCGCGCCCTCGGCGCGGGCGGCGTACGTCACCTCGGCGGCCAGGTATTCCGGCGCGCCCGCCAGCGGCGAGCCGAGCAGCGGATCGGCGTCGACCAGGGCGAGCAGGTCGAGCGTGAGGGTGCCGTAGCGCTCCAGCAGGTGCTCGACCACGCCGACCGCCACCCCGTGCCGGCGGGCCAGGTCGGCCCGGTCCCGCCACATGGCCGCGTAGCCGTCGGCGCCGAGCAGCGGCAGGTCGGCGGTACGCGAGGAGCGGACCCGGCCGAGCCGGTGCATCGCGCGGTCGACCACGTCGGAGGCCATCACCCGGTAGGTGGTGTACTTCCCGCCCGCGACCAGCAGCAGGCCGAGCATCGGCTCCACCACGGCGTGCTCGCGGGAGAGCTTGGAGGTGGAATCCGCCTCGCCGGCCAGCAGCGGGCGCAGCCCGGCGTAGACGCCCTCGATGTCAGCGGTGGTCAGCGGCCGGTCCAGCACGGCGTTCACCTGCGACAACAGGTAGTCGATGTCGCTCGCGGTGGCGGCCGGGTGGGACCTGTCGAGTTGCCAGTCCGTGTCGGTGGTGCCGATGATCCAGTGCCCGCCCCAGGGGATCACGAACAGCACGCTCGTCGCGGTACGCAGGATCAGGCCGGTCTCGCCGACGATGGCCGAGCGGGGCACCACCAGGTGCACCCCCTTGGAGGCCCGGACCCGCAGCTTCGGGCGCAGCCCGACGTCGTTGAGCATCCGCGACATGTCGTCGCTCCACACGCCGGTGGCGGCGATCACGGTGCGGGCGCGCACCTCGAACTCGGCGTCCGGCGAACCGGCGGGCGCCTCCAGGTCGCGGACCCGCACGCCGGTGACCTCCCGGGCCTGGCGGATCAGGCCGACCGCGCGGGCGCTCGTCACCACTGTCGCGCCGAGGCTCGCCGCGGTGCGGGCCAGCGTCACCACCAGGCGGGCGTCGTCGACCTGGCCGTCGTAGTAGCGGATCGCGCCGGCCAGCTTGTCCGGGCGGAGGCTGGGAAAGATCCGGCGGGTGCCCTCGCGGGTGAGATGCCGGTGCAGCGGCATGCCGCGCCCGCCGCCGAAGACCCCGGCGAACGCGTCGTACGCGGCCACGCCGAGGCCGTAGTAGGAGCGGCGGAAGAACCGCCGGGGCAGGTCGCGCGCGCCGCCCTCGGCGGGCAGCGGCACCAGGATCGGCACCGGCCGGACCAGGTGCGGCGCGAGCCGGGTGGCGAGCAGCCCGCGCTCGGTCAGCGCCTCGTGGACCAGGTGGAACTCCAGCTGCTCCAGGTAGCGCAGGCCGCCGTGGATCAGCTTGCTGGACCGGCTGGAGGTGCCGGCGGCGTAGTCGCGCGCCTCCACCAGGGCGACCTTCAGCCCTCGGGACGCGGCGTCGAGCGCGGCGCCCGCTCCGGTCACGCCACCGCCGATGACCAGCACGTCGAACCGCTCCGCCCGGAGCCGGCGCAGGTCGTCGGCGCGGCGCTCGGCGGAGAGCCGGCCGGCCGTGGATCGGGACACACTCGGGTCACGCACCAGTCCACGGTAACCGTCCCGGGCGCGCGGCGACACGGCCCGGCCGTACCGTGATGACCATGCCGACCGGTCCGCCGCCCGCCCCCGTACCGCCGCCACGCGGGACCGGTCCGTGGCCGGTGGTCGCGGCGGTGGCGACCGGGGTGTGGATCGTGCAGGTCACCGTGCCGGGCCAGCTCACCGGCTGGCTGGTCGACCAGGTGGCGCTGGTCGTCGGCGCGGACCGGCCGGTGGCGGGCTGGCCCGTGGTCGCGGTGGTCACCGTGCTGCTGGCCGGCGCTCCGGCGCTGGCGTTGGCGCTCGCGCCCCGCTCCCCCGCGTTGCGGGCGAGCGGCCGGGCCTGGACCGCCGCCGTGGTCGCGCTCGGCGTGACCACGCTGCTACGGACGGTGCCGCCGGTGCACCACGAGGCGTACCTGGCCGCGCTCGCGGTGACCGCCGCGGTGCTCGCGCTCGTCGCCGTCCGTCTCGGCCGCGTCCGGCCACCGGTCGTGGCGGGCGCGGTCGCAGCGGGCCGGTTCGGGCCGGTGTCGCTGCTGGCGATCGCGGCCGGCCTGGCCGTGCTGCTGCCCTGGGTCTGGGTGGGCGCGCTGGGCGGGGCGCTGGAGACGCTGCTCGCCGGCCTGGCCGCCGCCGCGCTGGGCGCGCTCGCCGGGGCGCTGCTCGGCGCCGGTTTCTGGGCCGCGTTCGGGCCGGATCCGGCCCGGCTGGTGCTCGTCGGCGGTCTGGTCGCGGGGGTGGCGTTGACGCCGCTCGCGGCCGGCGCCGGGCAGTCGGGCGTGCAGTTGCCGGCGCTGTTCCTGCTGCCGCCGCTCGGCTTCGTGCTGGCCGCGCTGGAGGCGGCGGCCCGCCACGCGGGCCGCCCGGCCGGGCCCGCGTCGGCGCGCCTGCTGGTCGGGCTCGCCCTGCTGGGGCCGCTCGCCTTCACCGACCCGGAGGAGATCAGCCTTCTGCTGTCCGCCACCCGCGACGTGCCGTTCTGGGTCGCGGTGGGCACCGGCGTGGCGTTCGCCGTCGCGGTCCTGCTGGCTGTCGGGTACGGCGTACTGCTCGCCCGGTCCCGCGCCCGCGCGCCCCGGCGCGGTCCGGCCGCGCTGTTCGCCGTCGCGCTGCTCGCCGCCGTCGCCGTGGTGTACGTCGTACCCGGCCGTCCGGGACTGCACGGCGAGCGGCTACTCGTGGTGCTGCGCGAGCAGGCCGACCTGACCGGCCTGCCGGCCGGGACGCCGGGCCGGGCCGGGCGGGACGCCCGGGCGACGGAGGTCTACCGGCGGCTGGTGGCGACCGCCGGCCGCACGCAGGGCGACCTGCGCCGCACGCTGACCGGGATGCGGCTGAATCCGACGCCGTACTACCTGGTGAACGCCATCGAGACGGACGGCGGGCCGGCGGTGCGGGCCTGGCTGTCCCGTCGTCCCGAGGTGGCCCGGGTGCTGGTCAGCCAGCGGGTGCGCCCGCTGCCCGCGCCCGCCCCGCAGGCGCGCGGCGACGCGCCGGCGCCGGCCGGGCCGGCCTGGAACGTCTCGCTGATCGGCGCGGACCGGGTCTGGTCCGAGCTGGGCGTCACCGGGTCCGGCGTGGTGGTGGGCAGCTCCGACTCCGGGGTGGACGGCCGGCACCCGGCGCTCACGGGCGGCTTCCGGGGCGGCGAGGACTCCTGGTACGACCCGTGGGAGGGCCGCCGCGCCCCGGCCGACCGGGGTGGACACGGCACGCACACGCTGGGCAGCGCGGTGGGCCGGGACGGGATCGGCGTGGCACCGGGTGCGAGCTGGGTCGGCTGCGTCAACCTGGACCGCAACATGGGCAACCCGGCCCGCTACCTCGACTGCCTCCAGTTCATGCTGGCCCCGTTCCCCGAGGGCGGGAACCCGCTCACCGACGGCCGTCCCTCGCGCGCCCCGGACGTGCTCACCAACTCGTGGGGCTGCCCGCCGGTGGAGGGATGCGACCCGGGGGCGCTGCGGCCGGCGACCGCCGCGCTGACCGCGGCCGGCATCCTGGTGGTGGCCGCGGCCGGGAACACCGGTCCGTCGTGCGGCTCGATCGCGGACCCGCCCGCGCCGTACCCGGACGTGCTTACCGTCGGGGCGGTGGACCGGCAGCGGCGGGTCACCCGGTTCTCCAGCCGCGGCCCGGCGCCGGACGGCCGGGCCAAGCCGGACCTGGTCGCCCCGGGCGCCGCGGTGCGGTCCGCGATGCCGGGCGGCGGGTACGCCACCCTGGACGGCACCTCGATGGCGACACCGCAGGTCGCGGGCGTGGTGGCGCTGATGTGGTCGGCGAATCCGGCGCTGGTCGGGGAGCTGGAGCGGACCCGGTCGATCCTGCGTGAGACGGCGCAGCCGGTCACGCCACCCGGCGGGGCGGACGCCTGCGGTGGACCGCAGGACGTCTCCGGCGCCGGGCTGGTGGACGCGTACGCGGCGGTGCGCGCGGCCCGGGCGGCGGCGACCGGTTAACAACCCTGTCCATTGGTCCGCCGATGCCCTAGGGTCGGCGTCCATGGACGTGGAGATCATCGAGCTGGGCCGGGACCGGCTACCCGAGGTGGTCGAGCTGTGCCGGCTGTCGTTCGACCTGCCGGAGGACGCGGCCGAGGCGTCGGATGTGGTGGTCACCGTGTCGGAGCGGGCCGCAGCGGACCGTCCGGTGCTGCGCCTCGGCGCGGTACGCGACGGCGCGCTGGTGGGCGTACTCGTCGGGTCGCTGTCGGCGGCCGATCCGCGGCTCGGCCACGTCGACCTGGTCGCGGTGGCGCCGACGGAACGCCGCCAGGGCGTTGGCGGGGCGCTGCTGACCGAGGCGGAGAGCCGGCTCGGCGCGCTCGGCGCGGCCGAGGTGCTGCTCGCCGGCAACCCGCCGCACTACGCCTGGCCGGGTATCGACGTGCGCTACACCCCGGCGGTCTGCGCCGCGCAGCGGCTCGGCTACCGGCAGGACCGTACCGCCTGGAACATGACCGCCGAGCTGACCGAGGGGTCGTCGGCGCTGCGCTCCACCGGGTCCGCCGAGCAGCGGCTGGCCGGGCGGGGCGTGACGGTACGCCGGGCCGACTCCGACGACCTGCCGGCGCTCGCCGCGTTCGCCCGGTCCACGTTCGGCGGCACCTGGGACGGTGAGCTGGCCGGTTCGGTGGGGCGGCCGGACGCGGGTGTGCACCTCGCCGAGCGGGACGGCGAGATCCTCGGGTTCGCCGCGTACGGGTCGGCGCGGCCGAGCTGGTTCGGGCCGATGGGCACCGCTCCGGCGGCGGAGGGCTCCGGGATCGGTGGCGTGCTGCTGCGCCGCTGCCTGCGCGACCAGGCGGCCGCCGGGATCGCCGCGGCGCAGATCGGCTGGGTGGGGCCGGTGCCGTTCTACTCGAACGCGGCCGGCGCCCGGATCGAACGGGTGTTCTTCCTCTACCGGAAAGCCATCAAAGGGTCATAGGCGTCAATAGCGCCATTCGACCTCCTTCGCCATCGACCGGGCTCTACGGTCGATGGCGAAGGAGGCGGTGCATGACCACGAATGACGAACGGGCCGAGGATCCGGCGGCAGCCCGGCGCCCGGCCGACGAGCTTCCCGGCCAGCTCCCGTTCGACCGGCTCGACGTCGGCGACGCCGAGCAGCTCGCCGAGCTGGCCGATGGCGACGGGCCACCGGTCGAGGAGCCACGGCAGCCCGTGGACGAGCCGAGGCGGCTGCCACCGCCGTACGACCGGGCACACAAGCGGCGCAACCAGCGCCCGCTGCCCACCTGAGCCGGACACACGGAAAGGGGGCGGACCGCTGACGCGGCCCGCCCCCTTCGGCGTACTGGGTGGAGCTGGACTCAGAAGTCCATCTCCCCGCCACCCGGACCGGCCGGGGCGGCCGGGGTCTTCTCCGGCTTGTCCGCCACGACGGCCTCGGTGGTGAGGAACAGCGCGGCGATCGAGGCGGCGTTCTGCAGCGCGGAACGGGTCACCTTGGCCGGGTCGATGATGCCCGCGGCCAGCAGGTCCACGTACTCGCCGGTCGCGGCGTTGAGGCCGTGACCCGGGTCGAGGTTGCGGACCCGCTCGACGACGACGCCACCCTCCATGCCGGCGTTGACGGCGATCTGCCGCAGCGGGGCGTCCAGCGCGATCTTGACGATCTGCGCGCCGGTCGCCTCGTCGCCGGCCAGGTCCAGCTTGTCGAAGGCGGTCTTGCCGGCCTGCACCAGCGCGACGCCACCACCCGGGACGATGCCCTCCTCGACGGCGGCCTTCGCGTTGCGGACGGCGTCCTCGATGCGGTGCTTGCGCTCCTTCAGCTCGACCTCGGTGGCCGCGCCGACCTTGATCACCGCAACACCGCCGGCCAGCTTGGCCAGACGCTCCTGCAGCTTCTCCCGGTCGTAGTCGGAGTCGCTCTTGTCGATCTCGGCCCGGATCTGGTTCACCCGGCCCTGGATCTGCTCGGCGTCGCCGGCACCGTCGACGATGGTGGTCTCGTCCTTGGTCACCACGACCTTGCGGGCGCGGCCCAGCATCTCGAGGCCGGTCGCGTCCAGCTTGAGACCGACCTCCTCGCTGATGACCTGGCCACCGGTGAGGATGGCGATGTCGGTCAGCATGGCCTTGCGGCGGTCACCGAAGCCCGGAGCCTTGACGGCGACCGACTTGAAGGTGCCACGGACCTTGTTGACCACCAGGGTGGCCAGGGCCTCGCCCTCCAGGTCCTCGGCGATGATCAGCAGCGGCTTGCCCGACTGCATGACCTTCTCCAGGATCGGGAGCAGGTCCTTCACCGACGAGATCTTGCTGTTGACGATCAGGATGTACGGGTCGTCGAAGACGGCCTCCATACGCTCCGGGTCGGTCATGAAGTAGGCGGAGATGTAGCCCTTGTCGAAGCGCATGCCCTCGGTGAGCTCGAGCTCCAGACCGAAGGTGTTGCTCTCCTCGACGGTGATGACACCTTCCTTGCCCACCTTGTCCATCGCCTCGGCGATGATCTCGCCGACGCTGGGGTCGGCGGCGGAGATGGAGGCGGTGGAGGCGATCTGCTCCTTGGTCTCCACGTCCTTGGCGAGCTTGAGCAGCTCCTCCGAGACGTTGGCGACGGCGGCCTCGATGCCCCGCTTCAGGGCCATCGGGTTGGCGCCGGCGGCCACGTTGCGCAGACCCTCACGAACCAGGGCCTGGGCCAGGACGGTCGCCGTCGTCGTGCCGTCACCGGCGACGTCGTCGGTCTTCTTCGCGACCTCCTTGACCAGCTCGGCGCCGATCTTCTCGTACGGGTCCTCGAGCTCGATCTCCTTGGCGATGCTCACACCATCGTTGGTGATGGTGGGGGCACCCCACTTCTTCTCGAGCACGACGTTGCGGCCCTTGGGGCCGAGGGTCACCTTCACGGCGTCGGCGAGCTGGTTCATGCCCCGCTCGAGGCCGCGGCGCGCCTCTTCGTCGAACGCGATCATCTTGGCCATACGGCGTTGTCCTCCTGGACACTCACGGGCCACCCGGATGCCCGGATGGGCCGTCTGGTGTACGCACCTTGGGGACGTCGCCACCTGGCGACGACGACGTCTCCTCGGTCGGGCCGGACAGCCCGCGACGACCGGCCTCGTACCGCCCCGACGTCCCTTCGGACACCGGCGCGACCGTGGCCCTACCGCCCCGACCTTCTGGCACTCACCGTACGCGAGTGCCAATGACTTGTTTAGCACTCTCCCTAGCCGAGTGCAAGCACGACAGCCCCGCTCAGCCGAGTTCCGCCGCCAGCCGGGCCGCGTTCACCGGGCCTTCCTGAGCCCGCTGCTCGGCGTACGTGACGACCAGCCCGACCTGCTGCGCCAGGTAGGCCGGGGCGGCCAGCAGGGCGCCGAACACGGCGAACGCCACGGCGCCGATCGCGGTACCGACGGCCTTCATCGGCTCGACGCCGAACACCGCCCCGCTGATGCCGCCCACTACCGCGTCCAGCACCGTCGCCGCGAACAGGACCGCCATCACCAGCGCGACCCGGCCCAGCACCATGCCGAACCGGCTGTGGAACATCCGCCACGCCCGCCCGACCGGCTCCCGACGCTCGAACAGGTAGACCGGACCGAACAGGGCCAGCGCGAACGCGGCGTAGAGGCCGGGCAGCAGGCAGAAACAGGCGCCGAGCATGACCAGCAGCGAGACCAGCAGCGTCCAACCCCACAGGCCGAGGGCACGGCGCAGCCCGTACCGGAAGGCGGCGCCGAGCCCGGTCGGCTCGCCGGCCGCCTGGCGGGTGACCACCCAGGTGCCGGCGGCCCAGCCCACCGCCTGGAGCAGGCCGAAGATCAGCCCGGCGGACAGCAGCACGCCGTAGAAGGCGAACATCTGCCCCCAGAAGCCGTCCGGCAGCACCGGCGCGCCGTCCGGGGCGGTCGCCAGCTCGCCCTCGGGGCTGAAGACGAGCGTGAGGACGCCGATCACCACCCCCGGGACGACCTGCGTGAGCAGCACGATCGGCAGCAGTTGCCGCCAGCCGCGCCGCAGCGCGGCGGTGCAGCGGGCGAACCAGGGACCGATGCCCGCGTGCGGCGGGTTGACGAGCGGATCCTGCGGGTCGATGCCGGGGAACCAGCCCGCGTACGCCCCGGGCCCGGCCGGCACCGGGTAGCCCGCGCCGGGCATCGGGTAGGCCGCGCCGGGCATCGGATGGCCCGGGTACGCGGGACCGTTCCAGCCCTGCGGCGGAGTGCCGGGCGCGTCCCAACCCTGCGGCGGAGTGCCCGGCGCGCTCCAACCCTGTGAGGTGGGTCCGGGTGGCGCGTCACCCGGAGCGGTCCATCCGGGCGGGGTGGCCGGGTTCGGGGCGCCGGGCTGCGGGTTGTCGTACTCCGGAACGATCGGCACGGGGCCGGTATGACCGGCCCACGGGTCGGCGCCGGACGCGCCGGCGGCGGGCGTGACTCCTCCGGTGGTCCCCGACTGTCCCGGTGCCGGCCCGGCGGCGGGCGGCGGGGGTGCGGTCGGGTCGGCCGGAGGGCCGGACGCCGCCGGCTCGGTGGAACCCGACGGGGGCAGATCGGACATGGGCCCTCCTCAGCGACGACGGCTGGAACGGCTCATGATCTTCCATGGTGGTCGACCGCGACGCAGCCCCGGTCCGGGGTCCGGTCACGGGAGCGCCGCCCGCCGCGGATCAGGCGATGAGGCGGACCCGCTCGGCCTGCGGGCCCTTCTGCCCCTGCGCGATCTCGAACTCGACGCGCTGGCCGTCGTCGAGCGCCTTGTAGCCGTCCATCTCGATCGCGGAGAAGTGGACGAAGACGTCCTGCCCGCCGTCGACGGCGATGAAGCCGTAGCCCTTTTCGGCGTTGAACCACTTCACGGTGCCCTGTGCCACGGTGCACTTCCTCACTCTGCGCGGCGTTCCAACACCCGGGAACCGGCGGACCGGCACCGGCGGCGCACCGGTCCAGCGATCGGTGATGCTGAATTCGGTGACCGAAATCGCACGCTACACGAGGCGTGACGACGGCGCACGACCCCAAATCGGGCATATTTCGGGCCGTGGCCGGGCCTGTCGCACACCCGCGCCGGGCCGTCCGGTATGCATGCGGCATGACCAGCGTGAGCACCACGACCAACGTCCGCCGGGTCCGGCCCGAGGACGCCGCCCGGATGCGGGCGCTCCGGCTGGAGATGCTGGCCGACTCCCCGCTGGCGTTCCTGGAGACAGTGGCCGAGGCCGCCGCCCGGCCCCACACGGAGGTCGCGGCCCGGGTCGCGGCCGTCTCCCGGGGCGACCACACCGCGCAGTTCGTGGCCGATCCGGGCGGGCGCCTGGTCGGCCACGCCGGCGGCGTCGCCGCGCCGGACGAGCCGGGCCTGACGCTCGTCTACGCGGTCTACGTGACGCCGGCCCGGCGGGGCAGCGGCCTGCTGGCGGCGCTCGTCGACGAGGTGGCGGCCTGGTCGCGCGCCTGTGGACGGCCCGAGCTGATGATGGAGGTGGTGGTCGGCAACGACCGCGCCTACCGGGCCTATCAGAAGTTGGGCTTCGTGGACACCGGGGTACGGGTGCCGCACCCCCGGATCACCGGCCTGCACGAACTCCAGATGCGCCGGCCGGCCTGAGCGCGCGCGTTAACAAGGGGCCCCTCCTCTACCGGAGGCGTTAAGAAGGGGCCCCTCCTTCTCAGACGTGCCGGCGGCTCTGCACGATGCGGAACCGGTTGGCCACGTACGCGCCGTCGGTCAGCGCCGAGTTGGCCGCCGCGTTCGCGCCCGAGCCGTGGAAGTCGGAGAACGCCGCCGACTGGTTGACGAACACCCCGCCGGTCAGGTTGCAGGACAGGTGCACCCCGGCATCGATCGCCGCCGCCTCGGCCGCGTCCAGCACCGCCTCGTCGGTGGAGTAGACGCCCGCGGTCAGCGCGCCCTTCTCCCCCACCGTCTCGCGCAGGATGCGCAGGCTGTGCTCGGTGGAGTCGGTGGCGATGGCGAACGAGATCGGCCCGAACCACTCCCGCGAGTAGGTGGCGGTGTCGGAGGCGTCCAGCTTCACCACGGTCGGCGTTCGCACCACCGCGCCGGGGAAGGACGGGTGCTCGACGGTGCGCGACTCCAGCACCGGCTCGCCGACCTTGGTGACCTCCGCCAGCCGCTCCAGCACGCCGTCGTTGACGATCGCGCCGGTCAGCTCGACCCCCCGGGCCGGGTCGGCGGTCAGCTTGGCGACCGCGGCGGCGATCCCGGCCGCGACGTCGTCGAAGCTCTTGTGACCCTGGTCGGTATCGATCCCGTCGCGCGGGATAAGCAGGTTCTGCGAGGTGGTGCACATCTGGCCGCTGTACAGCGTCAGCGTGAAGCCGAGGTTGCGGCAGAGCCCGGCGAAGTCGTCGGTGGAGTCGATCACCACCGTGTTCAGGCCGGCCTTCTCGGTGTAGACGGCGGCCTGCCGGGCGTTCGCCTCCAGCCAGTCGCCGTACTCGGTGGAACCGGTGAAGTCGACGATCTTCACGGCCGGGTGCAGGGCCAGCGTGGTGGCGAGCTTCTCGCCGTCCGTCTCGGGGGCGAGCTGCACCAGGTTCGGGTCGAAGCCGGCCTCGGCGAGCACCTGGCGGGCGTACCTGACGGTGATCGCCAGCGGCAGCACGGCGCGCGGGTGCGGCTTCACGACCACCGGGTTGCCGGTGGCCAGCGAGGCGAACAGACCGGGGTACGAGTTCCAGGTCGGGAACGTGTTGCAGCCGATGACAAGCGCGACCCCGCGCGGCACCACGTGGAACGTCTTGACCATCCGCAGCGGGTCGCCCTTGCCGGCGGCCTTCTCCCAGCCGGCGGTCCCCGGGTGGCGGGTCATCTCGGCGTACGCGTAGGCGACCGCCTCCAGCGCCCGGTCCAGCGCGTGCGCGCCACCGGCCTGGAACGCCATCACGAACGCCTGGCCGCTGGTGAACTGCACCGCGTTCGCCAGCTCGAAGATGTTCTTGTGCAGCCGGTCCAGGATCTCCAGGCAGACACCGGCCCGGGCCGGTGGGCCCGCGTCGCGCCAGGCGGGCAGCGCGGCGCTCGCGGCGGACACCAGCTGGTCGGCGCCGGCGTGCGGGTAGCGCACGTCCAGCGCCACCCCGAACGGGCTGACCTCGGTGGCCACGCCGGTGCCGTCACCGGCCTGGTCGAGCGGGAAGTCCCCGCCCAGGTACGCCTCGAAGGCGGCCTTGCCGTCGGCGGCGGCGGTCTCGCCGTACACCCGGGGGCTGGGCGACTCGGGGTAGGCCGACCAGTACCCGCGCTCCGCGATGGCGGTCAGCGCCCGGTCGAGGGTCTCGCGGTGCCTGTCGTACAGGGGGTGCGGGGTCTCCGTCATGCCCGCCATCATGCAACAGAAAGGCACCAGATCAGTAGGGGCGTGTCACAACTCGGATGGTCGACTGCCAGTCGATCGAGCCGGCGGCCGGGCGGAAGCCGAGCCGTTCGTTGATCGCGATCATGTGCCGGTTCACGGCTGCGTTCCAGGTGTCGACGGCCCGCAACGCCGGTTCGTGCGCCAACGCGTACGCCAGGTTCCCGGCCTTGCAGAGCAGGCCGAGCCGGTGGCCGCGGTGGGCGGGGTCGACGAGGGTGATCTCCTGCCAGGCATGGTCGGTGCTGCTCGCGTCCAGGCCGAGCTGGGTCCATCCGACCAGCCGGCCGGTCGCCTCGTGCACCACCCCGGTGTTGTAGCGGCGTACGCCCCGGGCATCGAGCGCCCGCTCCGCGTCCCGCACCCGCGCCGCGTCCATCTGCTCCGGCTCCCAGCCCAGCTCGCCCATCGGCGCGTCGAGCAGCAGCCGGCCCTCCAGGTAGGCGACGTCCGCGACGTACTCCTCGGGCGTGTGGTCGCGCCACCGCACCGGCCGGTAGCCGGTCGCCGCGGCGCGGGCCCCGGCGAGTAACGCGGCGAGCCGGTCGCGGTCGAGCCCGGCCACGTCGAGGCGGCGGCGGACGTCGGCAAGCGCCGGCCTGGCGCCCATGGCGGCGGCGAACGCGGCACCGGGGAAGATCCGCCCCTCCTCGCCGGGCAGCGCGGCGACGGTGGCGCCGACGAGGCGTTCGCCGCCGTGCTCCCGCAGCAGCCGGACGCCGTGTTCGTGCAGCGTGCGCCCGATGCCCTGCCGCCGGTACGCCGGGTCGACAGTGAGTTCGACGCTGGCGTTCTCGGTGTTGTCGATCGTGTGCAGGTAGAGCCGGAGCCACCCGGCGGGCGTCCCGGCGAGGCGGGCCACCAGCCAGCGCGTGTCGATGCCGGGCATCGGGTGCCACAGCGGCGCCTCGAACCGCCGCCGGCAGGGGTCGGGCAGGTCCGGCTCGTCGACGGCTCGTGCCGCACAGGCGATCCGGTACACCGCGTCGAGCGTCTGCCGGTCGGCGGGATCCAGCGGCGTCACGGTGAGCGTCATGTCACCGAGGGTGCGCCGGACACAGCGAAGAGGCCAGCGGATTTCCGCTGGCCTCTTCGGACGTTGGTCGGGAGGGACGTCCGCACAACGCCTCCGGCGTTGGGTCGCAAGAACTTGAAAAGTCTCCGGCGGATGCCCTCCCGCACGAAGCATCTTGCGCCGTCCGGTTCCTGCCGTCAAGTCCTTGAGGGCGGTTTTCTGGCACTCACCGCACATCACCGGCTACCCACCGATAGCTGCGGAGTTCGTCTTGCCGACTCTTGAGCTGGCCAGCTTGACGGTCAGGTCGTTGAGGCGGATGAAGTCGATCAGCGCTTCGGCGACCCCGTCATCGAGCAGATCGGCGTCAATACGGGCCGCGCAGCATCCGGCCGGTCCGTAGCGGGCGCGGATGAAGCAGGTGTAGTAGCGGTAACGGCGAAGCTTGCCGGTGGCGGAGGTGACGACGTACTTGCAGCCGCACCTGGGGCACGTGATCGGGTCTGCTGCACCGATCCGGCGGGTCGGGTCGTAGTCGGAGGCGGCGCGTTGCGAGTGGGCCTCGCCGCGGGCTTCCAGGACCACCCTGGCATCGGGCGACAGTTCCTCGTCGACCAGGGCGGGTGGGCCTGTTCAGCGGTGACGTCGCGGAAGCCGACTTCGCCGAGGTAGAGCCGGTTGGCCAGCATCCGGCCGATGGTGTGTCCCCACATCCCCCGGGGAAGGGGGAAGGGCGTGGCTTCTGACCTCGCCTGTCAGGTCCGGTCGGATCGTGTCAGGCCATGGTGCTGCTTCAGAGCTGAAGGACGAGTACATCCATCGGTGGGACGCCGGGTGGGTAGGCGGTGGCGACGGGTTGCCAGCCCCAGTGTTGATAGATGTGGCGCGCTGGCGCGGCGGGGTTGGAGCACAGTGTCGCCAGGTGTTCCGGCCGGTCGTCGAGCAGGGTCGTCATGAGCTGTGTGCCGATTCCCTGGCCGCGATGTGGCTTGCGTACGGCGAGTTCGATGACGGCGAACTTGGTCCGTCCCTTGGTCTCGATGGGTTCGTGGTCGGTTTCTGGCCACCATTCGTCGGCGGAGAAGGCGTGCCCGTAGGCGTAGCCGACCACTTCGGTGTCGGTCTCCGCGATGACGAGGGTGAAGCCGGGCTGGGAGGACTCCTCGGCGAACCGTTGTACGTAGGCGGCGACGTGTTCGTCGGTTTCCAGGTATGGCGGTTCGGCATAGACCTCCCGGTAGAGGTCTATGAAATGCGGCCGATAGCGTGGCAGGGCGATTGCGTCGAGGCGGTGGATGTGAGGTTGGCTGGTCACGCAGGCTGCCCGGTGATCTGGAGTGCGTGGACCTGTCCAAGAAGATCACGGGCGGCTGGCGAGGTGGATGCTTGAAGCTGGTGGCAGAACTCGCGCAACCGGGCGTGTGCCCGGCCGGAGCGGACGTCTTTGAACAGTGGCAGCACTGGGGCGACGACATGGCAGGCGCGGGTCTGGTCGCCTTCGGCGAGCAGCGACAGGCCGAGGCGGATGCTGTAGTAGGCGCGGTTGCGCTGGAACTTGGCTCCCAGACCGTCGACAGCCGCCTGCATTGCGGTGGCGGCGTGGTCGGGTCGGCCGAGGTAGTCGCTGGCGGTGGCGCCGCGGGCGGCGAGTTCCGCGGTGTCGAAGAATGCGAGCCAGTGTGGGTCTTCCTCGCCGATGTCGGGGTGGAAGACGTGGTAGGCGCGGTGCATCGCGTTGCGTGAGGCGGTGGCGTCGCCGAGTTGTGCCCAGCAGACGGCCTCGCGCGCCGCAAGCAGTGCGGCCAGGCGTGGCGGTGCCCAGCCGGCGGCTCGGCGTTGCGCGAGTTGGATGAGCTGGATGGCCTCGCGGGGGCGTGCCTGGTAGCGCGACAGCGTGTTCATGCTCGCGAGGGTGAGGACTTCCAGGTTGAGGTCGTCGGCGAGTTGGGCGGCGCGAAGCGCTTCTCCGTAGTAGAACCTGGCGTCTTCGTAGCGGCCGGCGTCGAAGTGGAGCCAGCCGGCCATCTCAGCCATCTCGCCGTACGCGGATTGAAGCTCGCGGCCGGTCGGCTCGTTGTAGTCGGCCTGGTTGAGCAGGCTGTCGACCTTACTCAGGCACCACTGGGCGGCCTGGCAGACGGCCTCGCCGCCGATCTGATCGTCGAGGGTGTACAGCTCGGGCACCATGAGTCGGATCTGGCGTGCCCCGTCGGCGGTGACGTAGGTCTGGACCTCGCCGAGTACCGCCGCGAACGGCGCGGCCAACGAGGCGCTGACCAGCGTGCGGCGCTTCATCGGCTCGACCTCCTCGTCTCCCTGCGCGCCCAGATTATCCCCAGACCAAGCCGCGACGGGAGCGAGCCCGGCGAGCAGGCGCGGCGCGCCGAGACCGTCCACGATCTGGCTGATGGTGCGGATGTCGAAGCACCTACTCATGCCGCTCATCAACCGGGAGACATGCGCCTGGGACAGGCCGGTCAGCTCGGCCAACTGCGTCTGCGACGCGCCGGTCTCGTTGGCCACGGCGGTCAGCACGGTCTGCCAGTTCCACTGGCTCAACGCCCGACGCATGTCCGCGGTGAACCACACCTGCGGAGGCACCTGCATCGTCAGCGCGGGTGTCCCACGGCGGCTTGAGATGCACGGAGAGCATTGCGCTGCGGTGTTGTAGCGGCTCAGCGGCGTGCCGCAGTCCTGACAGCGGCGGTCGTGCTCGGACACGCGCATCCTCCCGTGACCATCGGCTATACGGCGACGCATAGCTGCCTCCCACATCGATGTGTAGCGCAGCGTGAGGCCGTAGACGACTGTACGCATTGTGTCGCGAACCTGGTCGATGCGCGACCGGGGACGCACACAGCGAACGTGACCTTGCCGCCGGACGCCGACAGGGCTGCGACGGTAAGCGTCGGGCGGACGCGCTGCGGCTGATGCTGCTGGCGCGTCCGCCATCCAACAACATCATGCCCCTGGCGGGGCTGCGCTCGATGGCCGGAAAGGGGCCGTGATCATGACGACTGTCGTGGACGAGCCGATCACCGTACGCACCGAGGCACGTGGCGCATTGGCTGTTCATCGCACGGCCGACGACGGTCTGTGCGTCGGCTGCCTTGATCTTGCCCGTCTGGCGATGTGGCCGTGCCCCCGCGCCGCCGACGCGGCGAGCTTTCTCGCCCGCCGGGCGCGCGGCATGGCGAAGGTCCACATCGGGCGCCGCAGCGGGCTGGAGATCCCGGACGGTCCCCGTGTGCAGCCGTCGCTGACGGTCGAGCAGCTTGAGCAGGTTCTGGTCGGGCTGCGGGAGCTGCGATGAGATCGCATCCTGCCTCACCGCAAAGCATGATCGCGGTCATCGGGCCGCCCGGCTCGGGAAAGACCACCGTTGTCACGGCGCTCGCAGCGCACGAGCGAGTGTCGGTGTTCCGGCTGCGTGAGGCGGTGCGCCGCTGTCCGGATCTGCTGGCCGGCCTGCCTCCCAGCACCGTTCCGCTTGGCTGGGTCAGCGACGAAGCCGTCGTCAAGGTGCTTCGGGGGATGTTCCTGGAACACCGCTTCCCGACGGGCGACGAGCCGATCCTGCTGGACAACTTCCCCGGCACCGCAAGCCAGCTGCGCCATCTCGCCTCCATCGCTACCTCGCTCGGCCGGCGTCTGAGCATCCTGGAGTTACGGGCCACTGCGGCCACCCTGGCCGTGCGCGTAGCGGCCAGACGGGTGTGCCGACGTTGCGGGCCGGATCGCCACGCCCCTGCTCGGCCAGCCGCTTCCGATCCGGCGCGATGCGCCCGGTGCGGCGGTGAACTGAAGCGCCGCGACACCGACAACCCTCATATCCACGCGCTTCGCCTGGCCCGCTACCAGCGCAACCGGCCGAAGATCGCCGCAGCGGCGACCCGACTGCACATCCCGCACCTGGTCCTGCACGCCGGCCACTGCGCGCCCGTGGTGTCTCGTCTGGCGAGGCACCTGGTAGCCGTCCTGACCGATCCCGCCCCGGCCTACCGAGCCGCGTCTCATCCAGGGAGCCCAAAGTGACCACTGTCCTGCCCATACCCGCCCTGCGCCGCGACCGCGCGGCGGTGACCGACGCCTACGGCAACGCCCGCCTGCCCGCCTCAGCCCTCGGCACCCACCCCAACCGGATCGACAAGATCCCCTACGGCCGATTCCGCAACGTCTACCTCTACATCACCGAGGCCTGCCAACTGCGCTGCGAGCACTGCTACATGGGTGACCGCCTGGAGCGAGCGCTGAAGATGCCCTACGAGGCGGTGATGAAGACGCTGACCACCTGGCGGCAGATGGGCGGCTCGAAGCTGACCATCCTGGGCGGCGAGCCCACCCTGCACCCGGACTACATCCCGATCATCCGCAACGCCAAGGCACTCGGCTACGAGCACGTCATCACCACCAGCAACGGCCTCGGCCCGGCCGCGAAGAAGTTCGCCCACATGGAGCCCGAGGACTTCTCGTACGTGCAGATCAGCCTCGACGGCGGTAGCTCGGAAAGCCACGACCAGGTCCGCGGCGCAGGCACGTTCGAGCAGGCCCTCGCCACGGTCGCCGAACTGTGCCGGCGCGGTTTCGACACCCGCATCATCTGCACCGTGAACAAGGCCAACCTCGGCGACTGCCTGAACCTGCTGGACATCGCCGACGAGCTGGGCGCGTCGCTGGTCAAGTACCACGTCTTCTCGGTGATCGGGTCCGGGCACGGAGCCGCCGAGTGGGGCATCCAGCCCGCCGAATGGATCGACTTCTACGAGCAGCTCGAACGGGTCGGCCCACGTCACAAGACCCGTATCTGGTACCAGCCCACCTACGCCCGCCGCGAGCGCATGCCACAGTACGCCGCCGATGGCTACCGAGGCTGCATCGGACGCACCCTCGACCGGATCTCGATCTTCCCGGACGGGCGGGCCTACGTGTGCTCGTTCCTGTTCGACACCGACCTGCACTTCGCCAACATGATCGATGGACAGGTCGTCCTCAACAAAGATGCCAACGAGTTCGACCTGTTCACCCAGGTGCTCACCAGGGCGAGCTGCGGATCGTGCAAGGTCAGCGGCTCGTGCATGGGTGGCTGCCCCGCCGAGGAACTGGTCATGGGCGCGGCCTCCTGCGCCGTCGAGCCGGACATCGTGCCTGTTTGCCGCCTCTGGAAAGCCGATGTGCCCACCGGCCCGGCAACCTGACCAGTCCATCTGCCCAGCGAAAAATGCAACCTGCGTCACCACCGTGAGGCAGCCCTCATTCACGATCGACAAGGAATCATTCATGGGCCGCTACCAGGCATGCATCGACCTGCACCTCATCCTGCGCGACGAGCACGGCCGCGTTCTGCTCGGCGAGCGCCAGAACACCGGCTGGGCAGACGGACAGTTCGGCTTGCCCTCCGGTCACCTTGAAGACGGTGAGTCCGCCCGCGAGGGCGCTGCACGGGAAGCCGAAGAAGAGATCGGCGTTCTCATCAAAGCCGACGAACTGCGGCTGGTGCACCTCATGCACCATCACACCAACTCCGGCCGTGTCGCCCTGTTCTTCGAGGTCCGCTCCTGGACCGGCGAGATCACCAACACCGAGCCGGACAAGTGCGCAGGCTGGGACTTCCACGACCTGACCGACCTGCCCGCCAACGTGGTGCCCTATGTCGCCGAAGCGCTGCGCCACGTGGCCGCCGGGCAACGGTACTCAGAGCAGGGCTGGTAGCCATGCCGCCAGCGACGGGACCAGATCTGGCGTGCTTCGGCTACCTCGCCTACGCCCAGGTCTTCAGCGTCACCGCCTACCCGGCCGCCAACAGCGGAACTTGCGTCACCCAGATCATCCCGTCGCTGGCCGGAGACGCACCCATCGCCGCGCTCACCGCACGGCAACTCGGAACCCACGTCAGTCTCGTCAGCAACCCGGTCAGCCTCGACCCCGCCGGCCTGACCGTGCTGCACACCCTCGACACGATCGGCGTGGCTCATCAAGCCGTACCCGCCGCGATGTCCGGGCCGGGCACCCCGCAGTTGACCATCGTGACCGACGAGGCTGGCACCCGCACCTGGTACGCCTGGCTCGGCACCGCCACCAACCACCTCAACACCGCCGATCCGACACCGCTGGCCACGGCACGCCTGGCCTACATCGACTGCTATCGCGTCATCGACCTCGCGGCAGCCGCCGCGATCACCGCCAGCCGGGCACCACTGCTGCTCAATCTCGGCGGCGACCCGTTATCCGAAGCCGTGGCATCAGCCGCGAGCAATCGCCGCGTCGCATTCGTGCAGACCAACCTCGACGAAGCCGACGCCGACCAAGCCGAAAGCCTTGCCACCGCGCTCCACGAGCGGATCGCCGCCGACACCATCGTCATCACGCTCACCGCTGAGCGGTTTCCCGGGCAGCCCGGCCCTTTGGTCGCACGTAAAGGGCCGGGCCCCGAGTGACCGAAGGCCCGAGCAGACCGGATGACCGCACCACACCGCAGAAGGCGGGTTCGCCGGCAGTCCTTGGCCACCGGCAGCAAAGGGGGTGTCAGGCGAGGAGGCCGGCGTCGCGGGCGGCGCGGAGGCTGGGCTTGATGCGGTGCGTGGGACCGACCTGGGCGGCCACCGCGTCGAGCGTCTTCAGACCCTCGCCGGTGTTGAACACCACCGTCTCGGCGGTCGGGTCGAGTCGACCCGACTCGATCAGCTTGCGCAGCACCGCGACCGTCACGCCGCCCGCCGTCTCGGCGAACACCCCTGTGGTACGGGCGAGCAGCCGGATGCCCGCGCGGATCTCGTCGTCGTCGGCGTAGTCCATCCAGCCGCCGGTACGCCGCACGGCCTCCAGCGCGTACAGCCCGGCCGCCGGGTCGCCGATGTTCAGCGACTTGGCGATGCCGCCCGGCTTGACCGGCACGATCGTGTCGGTGTCGCCGTGCAGCGCGGTGGCGATCGGGTTGCAGCCGGCCGACTGCGCGCCGAACACCTTCCAGCCGCCGGCCGGCGCCTCGACCAGCCCGATCTCGACCAGCTCGGCGAACGCCTTGTCGATCTTGGTGAGCAGCTCGCCGCTGGCCATCGGGATGACCACCTGGGCCGGGATCCGCCAGCCCAGTTGCTCGGCCACCTCGTAGCCGAGCGTCTTGGAGCCCTCCGCGTAGTAGGGCCGCACGTTCACGTTGACGAACGCGGTGTCCTCGAACTCGTCGGTCTCCACCAGTTCGCCGCAGAGCCGGTTCACGTCGTCGTACGAGCCGTCGATGGCGACCAGGTCGCCGCCGTAGACCGCGGTGGTGACGACCTTGCCCTGCTCCAGGTCGCCGGGGATGAAGACGACCGACGGCACGCCCGCCCGGGCCGCGTGCGCCGCGACCGAGTTGGCGAGGTTGCCGGTGGAGGCGCAGGCGTAGCGGGTGAAGCCGAGCGCGCGGGCCGCGGTGAGTGCCACCGACACGACCCGGTCCTTGAACGAGTGGGTGGGGTTCGCGCTGTCGTCCTTGACCCAGAGCGGCGCGGTGAGCCCCAGCTCGGCCGCGAGGTGCGGGGCGGCGACCAGCGGCGTCAGCCCCGGGTCGAGCGTGACCCGGGCGGCCGGGTCCTGACCGGCCGGCAGCAGCGCCGCGTACCGCCAGATGTTGCCCGGGCCGGCCTCGATCTGCTCGCGGGTGACGGTGGCCAGGGCGGCGGTGTCGTAGTCGACCTCCAGCGGCCCGAAACACTCGTGACAGGCGTGCTGCGCGGCGAGCGGGTACCGCGCCGAACAGGCACGGCAGACCAGGGCGCGGGCCGGGCTGAGGGTGGTGTCGATACCGGTGGCGACGGGAAGCGTCGACGTCATGTCGAGGAGTTTCCTCTCATCTTTCCCCGCATCGCCGGGTGCGGCGGGGACGGAATTGGCACCTGCCCGCCGTCGCTCGTCGTCGAGCGTGCGGGTGGTTGCCGGGGCGTCGTCGGGCCGTATCCCTCAGCCCCTCTGGATGAGGTATTCAGTTGTGCCGCCGAGTCTAGGCGCTGCGCACGGCCGCGCCACCCGGGGATCCCACGCTGTGGGCCGCCGCCGGCGCGACGAGGTGGGATGATCGCCGGATGCGGAGCACGGCGCGCCTGGTCGGTGCCCTCACCAGCGTGACGCTGATGGCCGCCTGCGCCCCGGCTCAGGGGCCCGGCTGCCCGACCGGCCGCTCACTGGAGTCGACCCGCTGACCACGGTTCCGCCGCGTCCGGGCGCCCCCACGGCCGAGCCGGTGCCCGCCGCCACCTGCTCCCCGGAGGGCATCGCGATCACCGAGCTGGGGGTGAGCGCCGCGATGGGGCTGCGGGCGATGGGCCTGGACCTGCTCAACTGCGGCGACCGGCCGCACGAGCTGCGCGGCTGTCCGACGGTCACGCTCCGGGACGCCGACGGCGACCCGGAGCGAGGTGCGGATCATCCCGGGCGCCCCCGTCCGGTCAGCTCAGCTCGTGACGTCCTTGCGGGTGAAGCGCCAGAAGGCAAGGCCCCAGAACAACGTGGCGTAGACGACCGCCGAGAACGCGCCCTTGACCACGTCGTCGGTCTGCATCGGCGTGGACAGCAACCCCAGCCAGGCGCTGCTGTAGTGGGTCGGCAGCAGGTTCCGCAGCCCGCCCAGCGCGGTGATCTGGTCCAGGATGCTGGACAGGATCCACAGCAGCACCGCACCGCCGACCGCACCGAGCGCGGCATCGGTGGTCACCGACAGCAGGAACGCCAGCCCGGCCACCACCAGCAGCACGACCGCCAGGTAGCCGAGCACGCCGAGCAGCCGCAGCAACCCGTCGGCCGGGGCCAGCTCGGCCGAGACCTGGCTGCTCAGCGGCTTCCAGCCGTACCGGAGCGTGCCGGCGAGCAGCGCGGTGCCGGCCAGCAACAACAGGGCCAGCCCGGAGTACGCGAGCGCGACGACCAGCTTCACCGCGAGCAGCCGGGCCCGGGGCACCGGCACGGCCAGCAGGTAACGCAGGCTGCCCCAGCTCGCCTCGCTCGCCACCGTGTCGCCGCAGAACAGCGCCACCACCACGACCAGCAGGAACGACGCCGACACCAGGATCGAGAACAGGGTGAAGTTGAGCCCGCCCGACGTGGCCAGGTCGGCCAGGCTGGAGAACTCGCCCCGCCCGCCGCCGTCGTCGTCCCCGGCGTCGAACTGGAACGCCACCAGGATGATCAGCGGCAGCAGCACCATGAACCCCAGTGCGAGCTGGGTACGCCGGCGCGACGCCTGCCGCCGGAACTCCGCGCCGAACGGGAGCGTGGCCGGGGGCCGGTAACCGGCCGCCGCGCCGCCCGCGCCCGGCGCCGCCGTACCGGACGTGCCGCCACCAGGCGACGATGCCACAGACGAACCCGCCATCACCGGTCCCCGCTTCCCCGAGAGTTCTCGCCCACCAGGGCGAGGAACGCGTCCTCCAGGCGGCGCCGGGGCACCACCCGGTCCACCCCGATGCCGGCGCGGACCAGTTCGGCCACCACCTCGCTGCGGGCGGTGCCGTTGGTGTCGACCACCAGCCCGCCGTCCACGTCGGGCAGCACCCGTACGCCGCCGAGCCGGTCGAGCACCGTACGCGCCGCCTCCGGGTCACTCACCTCGAACAGCACGCTCGGCGACTCGCCGACGATCTCCTCCACCGGGCCGGACGCCACGATCCGCCCCTTGTTCACCACCACCGCGTGCGTGCAGGTCTGCTCCACCTCGGCGAGCAGGTGGCTGGAGACCAGCACCGCACGGCCGTCGGTGGCGTAGCGCTGGAGCACCCGGCGCATCTCGGCGATCTGCGGCGGGTCCAGCCCGTCCGTCGGCTCGTCCAGCACCAGCAGCTCGGGCAGGCCGAGCATGGCCTGGGCGATGGCCAGCCGCTGCCGCATGCCGTGGCTGTACTTCCTCGTCCGCCGGTGCACCGAGTCGCCCAGCCCGGCGATCTCCAGCGCCTCGTCGAAGTGCGCGTCCTCCCACGGCCGGCCGGTGGCCCGCCAGTACGCCTTGAGGTTGTCCAGACCGGACAGGTGCGGCAGGAAGCCCGGCCCCTCGACCAGTGCGCCGATCCGGGACAGCACCGGCGAGCCCGGCACCAGCCGGTGACCGAAGACGTAGATCTCACCGGCGGTGGGCTGGGTCAGTCCCATCAGCACCCGCAGCGTGGTGGTCTTGCCCGCGCCGTTGGGCCCGAGCAGGCCGACCACCTGACCGGGGTGCACCTCGAAGTCCACGTCGGAGACCGCGACGAAGCCGTCCGCGTACTCCTTGCGCAGGTTGCGCACCGCCAGCGGGACACCTGCGTACTCCGGGTGCACGGAGTCGTCCTGGCGGCGGTGCCGGCGGCGGGTGAGCAGCACGACCACGACGAGCCCGAGCACGATCGCGGCGACCAGCCCGGCCAGCGCCCAGCGCCAGATCGTGGCGGTGGTGGGAATCGGCGTGGCGTCGACGGTGGGCAGCGTCAGCGGCCCGTCCGCGAGCGCCACTGTGTGCACGGCCGGTTCGGCCGGCGAGGCGTACGCCTGGTCCGACGTCGCCACCACGAGCCGCAGCCGGTGTCCGGCCTCGACCCGCCGGACGATCCCCGGCAGCGTCACGGTGACCGGGGTGGCCGCGTCGACGGTGGCCGGCAGGCCGGTGAGGCGCACCGGTGCGACCAGGCCGGACGGCAGCGTGGCCGCGCCCCGCGGGTCGACGTCGTAGAGCTTCACGAACAGCACCGCCTCGCCGGTCGGGGAGGCGGCCCGGATCCGCACCGTGGGGGCGCCCACCACGTCGACCGGCTCGTCCAGCGGTGCCGACTCGAAGCGCGCGTGCTGGCCCGGGATGTCACCGGCGACGCCGTCCAGCAGTGAGCCGAGCGCGCCCGCGAACGGCACCGAGGAGATCGCCGCCGGGTTGCCGTTCGGCGGTACGGCGACCGGCTGGGGCGGACCGGCGAGCGTCACCTCGCGCCGGTCCTGCCCCGCCAGCCCCGGGTAGTCGGCGGTCCGGAACCCGGTCGCCACCAGACCCCGGTCGAGCGCGTCGAACCCGGCGATCCGGGAGAACGTGAACGTGTCGCCGGGTGCCGCGCCGTCCCCCTTGACGTAGTGGTCGAGCCACTGCGCGGTCAGGAACTTCACCCGGTCGGAGTCGGAGGTGGGTCCGGAGCCGCCGTCGTGGCCGCCGGTGAACCAGGCGACCCGGACCGGCGTGCCGGCGGCGGCGATGCCGCGGGCGTTGGCGTCCGCCTCGGCCAGCGGGAACAGCGTGTCCGCCTCGCCCTGCACCAGCAGCGTCGGCGACTTGATCCGGTCGAGCACGCCGGCCGGCGACGACCGGCGCAGCAGCTCGACCGCCGCCGCGTCGGCCCGGCCCGTGGTGGCGATGCGCAGGTACGCGGCGCAGACGTCGGCCGCGAAGCGACCGCAGGACGGGTCGGCGGCACCGGCCGGCGTGCGACCGGAACCGGTGCCCGGCCCGGCGCCCGGCCGCGGGCTCGGCGGGCCGGCGGACTCGGGCGCGCCCTCCGGTGCGGCGGCGGTGGCCCCGGAGAGCCCGGCCGGGCCGCTTCCGGCGTTCCCGCCGCCGCCGAAGAAGATGCCCGCCCAGCCCTTCTTGAACACGCCGTCGGTGGGCTGCCGGCCGCTGCTCTCGGGCAGGAACGCCCGGGACAGGTCGTTCCAGGTGATCATCGGGACGATCGCGTCGACCCGCTGGTCCTGCGCGGCCAGCAGCAGGGCCAGGCCGCCGCCGTACGAGCCGCCGACCACACCGACCCGGGGGTCGCCGGCCGCGTCGAGGCGGATGTCCGGCCGCTGCGCCAGCCGGTCGAGCAGCCGCTGCGCGTCACGCACCTCGTAGTCGGGGTCGTCCAGGTGGATCTGACCGCCGCTGCGACCGAACCCGCGGGCGGTCCAGGTGAGCACCGCGTACCCGCGGGCGACCAGGTCCTCGGCGTCGGAGCGGACCGAGTCCTTGGTCCCGCCGAAGCCGTGCGCCAGCAGCACCGCCGGTACCCGGTTCGACGACGAGGCGCCCTCCGGCAGGTAGAGCGTGGTGTCCAGGTCGACCGGCTCGTCGCCGGAGGGCCCGGAACGCACTGTCACCAGCGCCGGTTCGGTCCGGAAGTCCGCGCCCTGCGGCCGGGCCACCCAGACCAGCGCGGCGGCGACGAGGACGACCACCACCACGGCGGCGACGGTGCGGCGCGGACGGCCGGCCAGTGCGCGCCGGAGCCGCGCGGCGGTTGATCTCATGCGCCACACGGTACGGGCCGACAGCTGAGCGTTCGCTGAGATCCGCCGTACGTCTGTCCGGTTGCACCGATCGTCGAGTAGCGTCCGTCATCCGCCAAAGGTCCAGAGCGTCCCAGCGGGACGTATTCGGATCATGTGAATTCACATCTACGGGCGCAAAACGTCATCGATGTCACGTCTCGGCAACACGATCACACGCTACGTACCACTCCCCTTGACGCAGAGTCACCCAGAGTGGACTGACGTGAAGCCGACTCATTGGCCGAGGTCCCACCCGCGTCCGGTTCGGCTACTTTTCCGGTCCGGTGCACGGGACTGCGTACGGCGACCCCCCGGGGCACCGATCGCCCCGCCGTCGCCGGAGGAGACACACACCATGACAGTCCCCGCGTCGCGGGTCCGTCGGCGGCCCGCCGTACCGGGCCGCACGCTCGCCCTGGTCCTGGCGCTGGCGCTGCTGGCCCCACTCGGGCTGATCTTCGTCCAGGCCGAACGCGACTTCGCCGACGACCACGACCTGGTGAGCCGGGAACGGCTCGGCGTCCGCTACCTGCGCGCCCTCGGGCCGCTCACCGACGCGGTGGTGGAGGCCCAGGCCATCGCCGTCGCCGAGGGGGCCGTCTCCCGGGCCTCGCTCGCCGCCGCCGTCGAGGGCGTCGCGGAGGTGGACAACGCCGTCGGCGACGAGCTGCGCACCCACGAACGCTGGGCCGGGCTGCGGGCCAAGCTGGAGGCGCTGCCGGACCGCGGAATCGGTGACCCCGAGGCGGCGTTCCGGGCCTACAGCGAGGCGTCCGACCTGCTCCTGGCCCTCTACCGCAAGGTGCGGGAGAGCTCCGGGCTGATCCGCGACCCGCGCTCCGACTCGTTCTTCCTCCAGGACGGCATCGGCGGGGACCTGCCCACCGCGACCGTGCTGGCCGGGCGGCTCGTCGACCTGGCCCGGCTGTCCGCCAAGCGCCCCGCCGCCGAACGCGCGCGCATCGGCGCGGAGCTGGCCGAGCTGCGCGTCTCCGCGCTCGGTCCCGCCAACGGCCTGGTCGCCGACCTGCGCTCGGCGGTCGACAGCTCGGAGAGCACCGACCTGGGCGCCAACGTGCTCACTCCGCTGGACACCTACCAGCGTTCGCTGGAGACGTTCGCGCTCTATTCGGCGCCCGGCGCCGGCCGGTCCGCGCCGAGCACCGACCAGCTCACCCGCGCCGGGATCAGCGCGCAGAACTCCGCCAAGCAGCTCCGCACGGTGATCCTCGACCAGCTCGACGCGCTGCTGCGGGAACGGCTCGACGCGCTGGAGCGGGACCGGCTGCTGGGCCGGATCGCCGCCGCCGCGGCGGCGGCGCTGATCGCCGGGATCGTCGCGCTGCACGTGGCCGCGCTGCGCCGGGACCGGTCCCGGGCCACCCCGGCACGCCGGGAACCGGCCGAGGCCGGGCCGGCGCCGGCTGTCCACCCGAACCCACCGCTCCCCGCGCCCGGGGCAGACCGTCAGCCCGTCGCGGTGGGGCACGGTGGCGACGCCGACCGGTGGAGGCCGTTCGATGCTGCTCGGTAGGTTACGCATCCGGGGCAAGCTCGCCCTGCTGGTGATCATTCCGCTGCTCAGCATGGTCGGGCTCGCCGTACCGGTCGTCATCGACCGGGTGACCGCCGCCCGGGAGGCCGCCGACACCGCCGAGACCGTCCGGGTCGCCAGCCGGGTCGGCAGCCTGGTCCAGGACCTTCAGCAGGAACGCCTGCTGTCGGTCGGGCTGCTGCTCGGGCGGGTGAGCCGTACCGAGCTGATCCAGAAGTCGGCCACCGTCGACGACCGGGTCGCCGACCTGCGCGCCGAGCCGCTGCCGGCGGCGGTCCGCGACAGCCTCGACGCGGTGCGCCGGCTGGAGGACGTCCGCAACACCACGCTCGCCGGACGGGCCACCCCGCAGCAGATCCTGACCGTGTTCGGCGAGGTCGACACCGCCCTGATCGACGCGCTGCGGCTGCCCTTCCAGGTGGACACCGACACCCCGGCCGGACGGCAGGTGCTCGCCCTGGACGCGCTGCTGCGCGTCGACGAGGCCCTCAGCTCGTGCACCACCCAGATCGTGCTGGTCAAGGCGACGGGCGATCCGCAGTTGGCCCGCTCGTTCGTGGCGTGCGTGGCGGCGCTCAACGTCGACAACCGGCGGTTCCGCAAGCTGATCACGCCCGAGCAGCTCAAGGTGGCCGAGCTGGACGACGCGGCGGTGGCCGCCCGGACCAGCCCGACGTTCCTGGCGGACAGCATCCGCGACCCGGACGGGGCGATCGCCCCGGTGCCGCTGGACGTGCTGTTCCCGTCGGCCCGGTCGATGATCACGCTGGGCCAGTTCGTGGAGAAGAAGGTCGTCGCGGACGTCATCGCGGAGACCCGCTCGCGGGAACGGGAGGCCCTGACCGCAGCCTGGCTGGTCAGCCTGGGAACGGCGGCGATCCTGCTCGTCGTGGTGCTGCTGAGCATGACGGTGGCGCGTATGGTGGCCCGGCCGCTGAGCCGGCTCACCCGCTCCGCCGAGCGCGTCGCCCGGGTCACCGAGGCCGAACTGACCCGGGTCGCCGACGACGAGTCCGAGGCCGTCCCCCCGGTACGCCTCGACCCGGTCGAGGTGAGCGCCCGGGACGAGATCGGCGACCTGGCCCGCGCGTTCGACCGGGTGCAGCACACCGCCGCCCGGCTGGTCGAGCGGCAGGTCGCCGGGCGGCGCAACGTGGCGCAGATGTTCGGCCACGTCGGCCGCCGTACGCAGAACCTCGTCGGCCGCCAGATCGCGCTCATCGACCGGCTGGAACGGCAGGAGACCGACCCGGGCCGCCTGGAGCACCTCTACCGGCTGGACCACATCTCCAGCCGGTTGCGCCGCAACGCGGGCAGCCTGGTGGTGCTCTCCGGCGCCACCGGCTCGGACGGTCACGTGGCACCGGTCCCGCTGGCTGACGTGGTCCGGCTCGCGCTCGGCGAGATCGAGGACTACACCCGCGTCGACGTGGAGGTGCCGCCCGGCGTGGCGGCGGCCCCCGCCATCGCCGGCGATCTGGTGCTGACGCTCGCCGAGCTGATGGAGAACGCCACCTCGTTCTCGCCGCCGCACACCCGCGTGGTGGTGACAGGTGAGCTGACCGACGGCGGGGCCCGGCTGGTCGTGGTCGACCACGGCATCGGCCTGACCGAGGACCGGATGACCGAGGAGAACGCCCGGTTCACCCGGCGGGAACGCCTCGACCTCGCCCCGACCGAGGTCCTCGGCCTGTTCGTGGTCGGCCGACTGGCCCGCCGGCACGGCTGGAGCGTCCGGCTGAGCCACACCCCCGGCAGCGGCGTCACCGCCGCGCTGGAGATCCCGGGCGCCTCGCTCGTGATCCGCCGCCCCGAGCCGGTCGGCGCCGGGGCCGGCCGGGCCGCGGTGCCCGGCGCCCGCGAGCCGGAGCCGCCGGCCGTCGACGCGCCGGCTGTCAACGCGCCGGCCGGCTTCGACGCCGAGATGCTGACCCGGGCCACGCGCAGCATGTCCAGCGGCGACCCGTGGAACGCCTTCGGCAGCCAGTCCGGCACCGGGGAGGCGGACGAGGCCGACGGTGGCCCGCCGTCGGCCTGGCCGCCCGGCGCCCGGCCGGCCGGACCGGCGGCGCGTCCCGGGCACGTCTCCCCGCCGACACCGGTCGTCGGCCCGGCACCGGCCGCTCCCCCGGCCGCCCGGCCGACGACCGGCCCGACCCTGGCACCGCCGACGACCGGCCCGACCCTGGCACCGCCGGCCACCCGTCCGGTCCTGGCGCCGTCCACCGGCCCGGCGCTCGCTCCGCCACCCCCGGCCGTGCCGGCACCGACCGGGCCGAACCCGGCCGGCCCACCCGCCGGGCGGCCCGGTACCCGGTCGCCGATCCGGCAGCGGGTGCCCGGCGCGAATCTGCCGGCCGCCCCGCCCGCCGGTCCGGCCGGACCGGCCACCGGCGGGCCGCTGATCGGCGTACCGGCGGATCCGTCCAGCGTCCGGGCCCTGGTCGAGGCGTTCCAGGACGGGGTACGGCGGGCCGAGGGCGACGTCGACCAGGCGCCCCCGGTGGCGGAGCGGCCCCGGCTCAGCCGCCGGGTGCCGGGCGCGAACCTGTCCGTCTCCCCGGCGCAGTCCGTACCCCCCACCAGCTCCGACCCCGGCGACCCCGTCGAGGTCCGCAACCGGATCAGCGAGTTCGAGGCGGGCGTCGCCCGTGCTCTGCGCGAAGTCAGTACCGACCGCCGCTACGAAGAGGACCCATCACGGTGACCAGCCCCTTCCTCCACGAGAACGTCGAACAGAGCACCACCGGTGACCTCAGTCCCGAGGCACGCACCTTCAACTGGCTGCTCGACTCGTTCACCTCCAGCACCGCCGGGGTGATGGAGGCGATCGCGGTCTCCTCGGACGGGCTGTTGATGGCCATGTCCGCGATCAAGGACCGGTCCAACGCGGAACGGCTCGCCGCCGTGGTCTCCGGCATGACCAGCCTCGCCGGCGGCGCGGCCAGCTGGTACGCGCTCGGCGCGCTCAACCGGGTGATCGTCGACATGGCCGAGGGATACCTGCTGATCAGCGCGATCAGCAGCGGCTCGGTGCTCGGCGTCGTCGCCGACCGCACGGCGAACCTGGGCACCGTGGCGTACGAGATGACGCTGTTCGCCGGCCGCGCCGGCGGTGCCCTGAGTCCCCGCCTGATAGCCGAACTGAAGAACGCCGTACAGCAATGATCCCAGGGGCCGCCGGCGCGGACCCGGAGCCGGAGCCCGGCGTCCGGATCCGCCCCTTCCTGAACGCGTCCGCTCCGGTGCCGGAGCCGGACGCGGGCGACGGGGAGCCGACCGGCCCACGCCCCTTCGTGCTGACCTCCGGACGGGTGGACGGCGACCCGGCAATCGGCCTGGAGACCCAGGTCACCGCTCGTCCGGGCAGCACCTCGTGGGCGGTGACCGCCCGGTTGGCCCCGGAGCTGGCGGCGATCGTCGCGATCTGCGCCGAACCCGTCTCGGTGGCCGAGATCTCCGCCCGGACCCGGATGCACTTCGGGGTGACCCGGGTGCTGGTCGGCGACCTCCGGGCCGCCGGCCATCTCGACGTGCACGTCGCGGACGTCGACGACGCCCTCGATCCCGACATCATCCTGCGAGTGATTGATGGACTTCGTGCGATCTCCTGAATGGCCGGCGGCCGCCACGGGCGGGCCGGCCGCGAACAGCGCCCCGAGCCGCTACGGCGGCCCGGCGCCGCTGATCGGCCGGGCCACGCCGCCCCCGCCCACCCCGCCGCTGCCGTACCTGCCGCCCGGTACGCCGCCGGCCGAACCGGCTCCGATCGTCAGCCGGGTGCCGGCGCCCCGGCCGCCGATCCCGGTCAAGATCCTCATCGCCGGTGGCTTCGGGGTCGGCAAGACCACCACCGTCGGCGCGATCTCCGAGATCGCGCCGCTGACCACCGAGGCGGAGATGACCACCGCCGGCATCGGCATCGACGACCTGGGCGGGGTCGCCGGGAAGACCACCACCACCGTGGCCATGGACTTCGGTTGCGTGACCATCGACCGCAGCCTGAAGCTCTACCTCTTCGGTACGCCCGGCCAGGCGCGCTTCGGGTTCATGTGGGACGACCTGGCCCGGGGCGCGCTCGGCGCGCTCGTGGTGGTGGACAGCGCCCGGCTCGACGACTGCTACCCGGCGGTCGACTTCTTCGAGCGGTCCGGGCTGCCGTTCGCGGTGGGCGTCAACGCCTTCGACGGCCGGCTGGCCCTGGACCTGCCGTCGATCCGCTGGGCGCTGGCGATCGCCGAGCACGTGCCGCTGGTGCAGTTCGACGCCCGGGACCGCCTCTCGGTACGGGACGCCCTGCTCATCGTCCTGGACCGCGCGCTGGACCGGGCCACCCGATCCCGGGCAGGCTGAGAACCGGCAGTCGTTTCGATCCGTTGTCTGGCGAAGGGGTGGACGCCATGAGAGGTGATCTGGACGAGACACTGGCCCGGATGGCGCGTCGCGAGGAGGCGCTGCGCCGCCGGGCGCCGATGCCCGGCGAGCCGGCCGGCCGGGACGCAGCCGCGGAGGCGGCGGACGAGCCGGGCGACGGGCGGGCGGGGCACGGCGCGTACCGGCTGCGCGGCGGCGAGGCACCGGTGCGGCGCGACCCGGTCGAGGAGGTCGCCGAGGCGGTCCGGCGGGTGGTGGCCGAGCACCCCGGGCTCGCCGTGACGCTTCGGGTGGAACTGGGCGAGCAGGCGTACCCGCTGCGGGTCTCCTGGTCCGGCCCGGCGGTGACGGTGGACCCGGCGACGCCGCCCGCGCCGCCGCCGGCGTGGCCCATGTCGGTGAAGACGGTGCCCGCGCCCGGCCACGACCCGCTGGAGTCCGACCCGGCGGCCCGGCTGGCCGAGATGATCCGGCGCGACCCCTCGCTGCTGGACGACCCGGGCCCGCGCTGACCCGGCACCCGATGATCGGGACGGCTACTGTCGGCGGGTGGCCGAACCCGACCTGACCCTGACCGCGACGCTGCGGCCGGCCGCGCTCGACGCCCGCCGCGGCGTGGTGCGCCTGCATCCCGAGGTGCTCACCGCGCTGGCGCTGCGCCCCGGCGACCCGGTGCGCCTGACCGGTCGCCGGGTCACCGCCGGGATCGCGGCCGCCGCCGAGCCGAGCACCAGCGGCGCCCTGCTGCACGCCGACGACCTGCTGCTGGGCAATCTCGGCATGCGAGCCGGCGGCCAGGTCACGGTGAGTCCGCTGCCGGCGACCCCGGCGCGCCGGCTCACGCTCTCCGGTCCGGCCGCGGTGGTCGCCGCGGTCCCGCCGGAGATGCTGCGGCTGGCACTGCTGGGCAAGGTGGTCACCGCCGGGGACGACGTCTCGCTGCTGCCGCAGGACGTGCTGCCGGACGCCGCCGTGCGCGGCCTGATCGAGGCCGCGCGGCGCAGTCTGGCCAGTTCCGTCGGGTACGCCTGGACGAGCACGCTGCTCACCGTCGTGTCGGCCGAACCGGCGGTCGGTGCGCTCGTCACCATGGACACGGTGGTGGGCTGGGAGCACGGCGCCGCCACTCGGGGCTCCGGCCCGGCGTCCTCGGCCTCCACCGCCAGGGTCTCCGCCCCCACCGCCCCGGCCGGACCGGAAGCCGACGGGGACCTGCTCGGTCCGGAGGACGCACCCGACGTGGACGAACTACCCGGCCTGCGCGCCCAGGCCGAGGAGCTGACCGAACTGCTGGACCTGGGCTTCCACCACCGTGAGGTGCTGGGCCGGCTCGGTACCACCGTCTCGCTCGGTGTGCTGGTGGAGGGCCCGGCAGGCTCGGGCAAGTCCGCGCTGGTGCGTGCCGTCGCCGCCCGGGTCGGCGCGGGTGTCCGGCCGCTCTGGGCTCCGGAGCTGGCCGCACTCGGCAACGACGCGGCAGCCCGCCGGCTGCGCGAGGCGGCCTCGGCGGTCCGCGCCGGTGCTCCCGCCGTGCTGCTTGTCACCGACGTGGAGTCGATCGCCCCGGCCGACGAGCCGGGCCCGCTGGCCACCGTGTTCCGGCAGGTGGTGGCCGAGACGCTGCGGGCCGGCGCCGCGGTGGTGTGCACCAGCGGACGCCCCGAGGCAGTCGATCCGGCACTGCGCGGCCCGGACCTGCTCGCGCTGCGGATCACCGTGCCGCTGCCCGACGCGGCGCTGCGCCGGGAGCAGTTGACGGTGCTGACCCGTGAGGTGCCGCTCGCAGGTGACGTCCGGCTGGACGAGGTGGCCGCCCGTACCCCCGGGTTCGTCGCGGCGGACCTGGCGGCGCTGGTACGCGAGGCCGGGGTACGCGCGGCGCTGCGCCAGAAGACGGCGCAGACGCCGACGGTGGCGATGGCCGACTTCACCGCCGCGCTGGAGGTGGTCCGGCCGACCACGATGTCCGCCTCCACGCTGGAGCTGGCGTCGGTGACGCTGGACGACGTGGGCGGGCTGCACGAGGTCAAGCAGACACTCACCGAGTCGGTGCTCTGGCCGCTCACCTATCCGGACACGTTCGCCCGGCTGGGCGTGACGCCGCCGCGCGGCGTGCTGCTCTACGGCCCGCCCGGCTGCGGCAAGACCTACCTGGTGACGGCGCTGGCCGGTTCCGGGCGGGCGAACGTGCTGTCGGTGAAGGGCGCGGAGCTGCTCTCGAAGTGGGTGGGTGAGAGCGAGCGGGCGGTCCGGGAGCTGTTCCGCCGCGCCCGCCAGGCCGCGCCCACGCTGGTTTTCCTGGACGAGGTGGACGCGCTGGCCCCGGTACGCGGGCAGGCCACCGACGGCGGTACGACCGACCGGGTGGTGGCGGCGCTGCTCACCGAGCTGGACGGCGTGGAGGCGCTGCGCAACGTGGTGGTGGTCGGCGCGACCAACCGGCCGGAGCTGGTCGACCCGGCGCTGCTGCGTCCCGGCCGGCTGGAACGCCTCGTGTACGTGCCGCCACCGGACGGCCCGGCCCGCACGGAGATCCTCCGCGCGTCCGCCCGGGACGTCCCGCTCGCCCCGGACGTGGACCTCGACGCGCTCGGCACCGAGCTGGACGGCTTCTCCGCCGCCGACTGCGCCGCGCTGATCCGGGAGGCGGCGCTGGCCGCCATGCGGGAGTCGCTGGAGGCGAGCACGGTGACCGCCGCGCATGTCGAGGCGGCCCGGGACCGCGTCCGGCCCTCGCTGGACCCGGTACAGCTCGCGCACCTGGAGTCGTACGCCGCCGGCCGGTCCTGACCGCTCGCGCGGCAGCCGGGCGGCTCGCGCCGCGCCCCGGTCAGCTCTCGTCGCGGTGGCGGGCGGCCGGACGGCGGCAGCGACCGCCGCGGCGAGTGTCAGCGCGGTACGCGTCTCCTGCCAGCGGAACCACCCACCAAGGTGGCGTTGAGCAGGGAGAACTCAGGCAGCGGGGAAGAGGGCTCAGCGGATCGGCAGGGCAGCATCCAGGCAGATACGCGCGTGCAGTACGCCGTCTTCCTCGCGCAGTTCCGCGCCGCATCTGCGCAGCACCGAGATCGCGCCCGCATTGTCCGGCGTGGTGTTCGCGACCACCGTTTGCATTCCGGCCGCGGCGGCGACGTGCAGCAACTGCCGCAGTGCCGCAGCGCCCAGGCCACGGCCCCGCGCCGACCGGCCGAGCCACATGCCGGTCTCCACGGTTCCCGGCTCGTCCCGGCGGGTCATCCGCACCATGCCGACCACCTCGCCGCCGGAGACGATCGCATACATGGCCGTGCCGGTCGGGCCGTTCAGCCCACCGAGGCTGGCGCGGTGGAACTCGCGGAACGCGTCGCGGCGGGCCAGCGACCAGCCCGCCGGGGCGTCTACCGGAGGCATGACGTCCTCCGGCTCCGCCTCAGCCGCCGCTACGGAGAGCAACGGCTCCAGGTTCCGCTCGTCCACCGGCTCCAGCCGTACCGCACCCGTCACGTCGCGCAGTCTGCCGCGCGTGGTCCGGGTCGTCCACCCCTTTGGGGAGGGATTGCCGCTATGGCCGACCGCCTCGTCCGGTCGTACCCCCAGGGGGTTACGCCTCACGCTGCGTTGCCATCCGACCGGTCGTTCCGACGTGAGCGTGCTCACGCCGGCGGGTCGAACTCGCAGAGCACGGCCGAGGCGTCGTCGGTGCGCTTACGTCGCCGCAGCCGGTCCGGGTGGTCCCGCTCGGCCACCCGGACCCGGTCGATCAGCCCTTCCGGGCCCTCCACGGTCAGCACCTCCAGCAGCCCGCCCCAGTCGAACAGGCCGAACTGGTCGACCGCGCAGGAGGTGCCGTCGCTGAGCAGCGCGGCCCGGCGCAGCGCACCCGGACCGCGCAGCGGAAGCGTCCCGGTCAGCGCGTGGTACGCCGCGTCCGGGTCGCTCGCCGCCGCCCAGTAGCCGTGGGTGCGGTTCATCCGGGTCCGCTGCACTGTCGTCGCGCGGCGGAACCGGATCACCGGGTCGGTCTCGCCGTCCGGCAGCGCCGCGGCACTGCGGCGAAGGTCCGCCACCGCGTGGGCCAGCCGGTCGTCGGTGACCACCTCGATCCCGCGGCCGGTGTCGAGCACCAGCGGGCTGTCGCAGAGCACGAGGTAGTCGACCCGGTCGCCGCTTTCCCGCAGCAGGCACACGGTGGACGACGGCGTGCCCGGATGGTCCAGGTCGCACGTCCCGCCGTGGTCGGCCCGCACCGCGAGGATCGCCGCGGCGAGACTGCTCATCAGCGTGGCGGCGGGGCGGGCCGCGATCGCCAGGCCGATCCGGGCGGCCAGGTGGCGGACGTACCAGGCGGGGCCGTGCGCGCAGCCGGTGTCGAAGCCCTCGGGCACCGTCGCGCCGTCGAGGACGCCGACGAGCGGGCCGAACCGGAAGACCACGTCCTCGTTCTCCGGCCGGCCGGGTGCCGGGTCGGAGGCGGAACGCACCCGCATCACCGGCGCCTCAGCGGTCGGGCGGACCGGCCTGCTGCCGATCGCGTACCGGCGGTCTGGTGCCCCCATCGTCGGCCTCCGTTCGTCGTCGCCGGCCGCCTACCCGGACCGCGCCCGGTCATCCGCCGCCCGACCCGATCGCGGCAACCCTGCGTCATCTTCACCGTACTTTAGGTAGCGTCGGCCGTGACCGGGTCGGTCCCGGCGTCAGGGGGTTTCGAGATGTTGGAGCGGTTGCACGAGAGCGGCTTCCGGGCGGAGCACGCCTACCTCGCCGGATTCGTCAGCATCGGCCTCTCGATGACCAGTTGGTTCCTCTCCAAGCACATGGAGCGCGCCGGGGTGGCGCGGGCGGACCGCTGGGGCATCTTCATCGGCGAGTGGGCGCCCACGTTCTTCGCCATCGGCAACGGGCTGCGCACGTACGAGAAATGACGTTCGTCAGCGGCGCCGGTTACGGGCCCGCGACGAGCGCAGCCGGCGCAGCCGGCCGATCAGCACCGGCTCGGCGGCGAGCGCGGCCGGCTGGTCGAGCAGTGCGTTGAGCAGCTGGTAGTAGCGGGTCGCGGAGAGCCCGAACGTGTCCCTGATGGCCTGCTCCTTGGCACCGGCGTGCTTCCACCACTGCGCCTCGAACGCGAGGATCCGCCGCTCCCGCTCGGTGAGGCCGTCGCCCCCGTCGGCGGGCGCGGACCGGTCCGGCGGGGTGGACTCGACCGGGGGCGCGGTGCGAGGCGGCGGAACAGCACCCGCGTGGCGCGTACCCGCTGTCGGCCCCGACGGGTCGGGCCGGTCGACGGCGGCCCGCTGCGAGGCGTCGGCGGACATGGCGCTCCTCTCCGACGGCGGGTGACCGGCGCGCGGAACGCGCCGGCCCAGGGAGCCCAGCGTAACCAGGGCCGCCCCCGGCCGCATCGGACGCGGGGTCCGCGCCGCCGGAGGAGCCGGCGGCGCGGACGAGGTCAGGAGATGTCCCGCCGCCGCATCGTCCAGAACGCGGCCGCGACCGCGCCCACCAGGGCCACGCCGAACACGACTGCCGACTGCTGCCAGGTGACCATGTACGTGGCCGGTTCGCAGGCGCCCTGGGAGAACTGGCAGGTGTGGTAGTCGAACAGCTCCGCCTGCTTCAGGAACCACGACTGGGCGTACGTGGACAGCACGTACCGGTCCCCGAACTGGACGCCGAGCACGGCGACCGCGATCCGGATGCCGATCTCACTCACCGCGAAGATCCCCACCGCCGCGCCCAGGGCCATCGCCGTGTGCCGGCCGAGCGAGGCCAGCGCGAACCCGATCGCCGCCACGAGGAGCGTCATGGCCAGCGCGCGCAGGCCGTCCAGTCCGATCGACCGCCACACTCCGGCGGTCATCTTCGCGGTGCTGCCGCGCTGACTGGCGATCAGCCAGAACGCCGCCGTCCAGAGGGCGCCGAGCACCACGGTCAGGCCGAGCACGGTGGTGAGCAGGGCGGCCAGTTTCGTGCCCAGCACGGTGAGCCGCTTCGGCCGCCAGAGCAGCAGGTTCATCATCCCGCCGGTGTTCCACTCGGCGCCCACGAAGGAGGCGCCGACGATGAAGCCGAACAGCGCCACGGAAGCGGCGAACACGGCGATGAACATCGGGAACTCGGCCCGGAAGTCGAACTGGTACGGCAGGTACCAGTTCGCCTCGAACATGTCTGGCTGCGGCTGGTAGTCCTTGCCGCAGTTCGGGCCGTACCGTTCCTCGGTATTATCGCCCCGGGCCGCGGCGGCCTCGCACTCGGAGACGCTGCGCTGCCACTCCTTGACCGAGTTCTGGTAGTTGTTGTTCGCCTTGGCCTCGGCCGCGGCCACAGTGGCGGGCGAGAGCTTCTCGCTGGAGAAGCTGAACGCGGTGGCCACGGTGGCCAGGCCGACGACCAGCAGCACGAGCATCAGCCGGGTCACCCGGCGTTTGCCGAGCCGGCGCAGCTCGGTGACGAACAGGCTCATGCGCCCCAACCTCCTGTGGTGCCGGCCTGGTCGACCTTGGCGGACTGATCGACCTGACGGTGCTGGCCGGGGACCGGCGCGGTGGCGGTCAGTTCGAGGAAGACGCTCTCCAGGTCGACCGCGACCGGGGTGAGCTCGCTGACGTAGAGGCCCTGCTCGGCGAGGAGCCGGCTGACGGTGGCCGGCTTGTCCACGCCGGACAGCAACAGGTGGTCGGGCTCGGTGGTGACGCGGACCCCGGCACGGGTGAGCGCGTCGGCGGCCTGGGGCAGGTCGCCGACCGCTTCCAGGCGTACCCGCACGGAGCCCTGGGAGTGGGCCGCGAGCACCTGCTCGACCGGCCCGAACGCGACCCGGCGGCCGAGCGAGATGATCGTGACCGAGTCGCAGATGAGCTGGATCTCGCCCAGGATGTGGCTGGAGAGCACCACTGTCATGCCGTTCTCGGACAGCTCCCGCATCAGCCCGCGCATCTCCCGGATGCCGCCCGGGTCGAGGCCGTTCGCCGGCTCGTCGAGGATCAGCAGCTTGGGGTTCTTGAGCAGCGCGGAGGCGACCGCGAGGCGCTGCTTCATGCCGAGCGAGTAGGTCTTCACCCGCTCGCCCGCCCGGTCGCGCAGCCCGACCAGCTCCAGCACCTCGTCCACGCGCTGCTTGGGCAGCTCACCGGCCTGCGCGAGCAGGCCCAGCGTGTCGCGGGCGGAGAAGTGCGGGAAGAACTGCGGGCTCTCCACGATGGCGCCGACCTGCCCGGCGACCGCCGGCAGCGCGTGCGGCAGCTCCTGGCCGAGGATGGCCATCCGGCCGCTGTTGGGCCGGATCAGGCCGAGCAGCGTACGCAGTGTGGTGGTCTTGCCCGAGCCGTTCGGGCCGAGGAAGCCGTGCACCTGGCCGGCCTCGACTCGCATGTCGAAGCCGTCGAGCGCGCGGCGGACCCCGCGTTTCCGGCTCCGGTACGTCTTGCGGAGACCTTCGATCTCCAGGACAGCCGACACAGCTGACCTCCCCCGATAAGTAGGCATCAGGGACACCATATGCGGTATGCAATCGAAGGCAATACCCGGTATGCATTATCGGCGTGTCGGGTGCGGTCAGGCGCAGACGACGTGCACGCCCGCCTCGCGGAACGCCTGCACCACGTCGGGGGACGCGCCGGAGTCGGTCACCAGCGTCTCAACCCGGTCCACCGGGCAGATCCGGGCGAACGCGTGCCCGCCGAGTTTCGAGGAGTCCGCTATCACGACGACCCGCTTGGCCCGGGCCACCATCAGGCTGTTCATGGCCGCCTCGCCCTCGTGGTGCGCGGCGGCGCCGAGCTGCGGGTCGATCGCGTCCACCCCGAGCAGCGCGACATCCAGCGTGACCTCGCGCAGCAGCGCCCCGCCGAGCGGGCCGACCAGCTCGAAGGACTTCGGCCGGACCACGCCGCCGGCCACCACCACCTTCATCCGTGAGCGCACGAGCAGCTCGTTGGCGATGTTCAGCGCGTTCGTCACCACGGTGAGCTGGGCACCCTCCGCACTGGTGTTGAGATCGGGGCGGACGGCGAGCGCCCGCGCCACCTCGGTGCTCGTGGTGCCGCCGTTGAGGCCGACGACGGTGCCCGGCGACACGAGCGCCGCGGCGGCGGTGCCGATCCGCTGCTTCTCGGCTGAGTGCTTGGCGGTCTTGTAGCGCAGCGGCAGGTCGTAGGAGACGCCGTTGGCGACCGCGCCACCCCGGGTACGGGTGATCATCTGCTGCTGGGCGAGCTGGTCGAAGTCGCGCCGGATGGTGGCCTGGGAGACGTCCAGCCGCTCGGCCGCCTCCTCGACGCTGACCCGGCCGCTGTCGGTCAGCATCTCCAGCAGCGCGTTCCAGCGCGCGTAGCGGTCCACCGCGGGGCCCTCCCCAGACTGTGCGTGAACGGTGATCGGTTGCGTGCACACTAGTGCGCGAAACGCGGTCCGCGCAAAACCCTGTGCTGCGCGAACTGAGAGACGGTTGCCACGACCACCCCGCTTCGCGCAGAATGACGCGCGAAAGGCGGCCGTATCGCGCCGTATTGCGCAAAGTCTCTCCTGGCGAGGAGTTGTCATGGCGTTCGTGCACGCGGAGATCGCGAGCCAGCCCGACTGCTGGCGGGAGGCGGCGCGACTCACCCCGACCGTCGCCGCGCACCTGCCGCGCCCCGGCGAGCGGGTCGCCGTGGTCGGTTGCGGCACGTCGTGGTTCATGGCCATGGCGTACGCCGGGCTGCGTGAAGCCGCCGGCCAGGGCGAGACCGACGCCTTCCAGGCCAGCGAGTTCCCGGCCGGCCGGCACTACGACCGGCTCATCGCGATCACCCGCTCCGGCACCACCACCGAGGTACTCGACCTGCTCTCCGCGCTGCGCGGACGGATCCCCGCCACGGTCCTGGTCGGCGACCCGGACTCGGCCGCCGTGGCGCTCGCCGACGCCAGTGTCGCGCTGCCCTTCGCCGACGAGCGGTCGGTGGTGCAGACCCGCTTCGCCACCACCGCGCTCGCGCTGCTGCGCGCCCACCTCGGCGAGGACCTGGGCCGCCTGGCCGCCGACGCCGAGGTCGCCGTGCGCGCCCCGCTGCCGATCGACCCGGCCGGCATCGGGCAGGTCACCTTCCTCGGGCGCGGCTGGACCGTCGGGCTGGCCCAGGAGGCCGCGCTGAAGTGCCGCGAGGCGGCCACGTTCTGGGCCGAGGCGTACCCGGCCATGGACTACCGGCACGGCCCGATCTCGGTCGCCGCGCCCGGCCGGCTGGTGTGGGCGCTCGGCGAGATCCCGGACGGCCTGCCCGAGGACGTGGCCGCCACCGGCGCCGCGTTCGTGCACAGCCGCACCCACGGCTGCCGCACGGTGCTGACGAGCTGGGCCGCCGGGCGTAACCCGGTCGACCCGATGGCCGACCTGATCCTGGCCCAGCGTTTCGCGGTCGCGCTCGCCACCAGCCGCGACCTCGACCCGGACGCGCCCCGCCATCTGACCCGGTCCGTGGTCCTGGCATGAGCGAACGCACCGAGCGCAGCGAGGGCCGTGAGCGCATGCGCGGCTGGCAGACGGCATGAGCGAACGCGACGAGGTCGTCGTCGCGCTGGACGTGGGCGGCACCGGGATGAAGTGCGCCCTGGTCCGGCCGGACGGCTCGACGGTGCACACCGAACGGCACGCCACCGGCGCCCAGCGCGGCCCGGAGGCGGTGGCCGGCACGATCCTCGACGTGGCCGAAGGGCTGGCCGGCAAGGCCCGCGCCGACGGCCGTACGCCGGTGGCCTGCGGCATCGTCGTACCCGGGGTGGTCGACGAGGCGCGTGGCGTGGCGGTCTGGTCGGCGAACGTGGGCTTCCGGGACGTACCGCTGCGGGAGCTGGCGGGCACGCGGCTGGGACTGCCCGCGGCGCTCGGCCACGACGTGCGGGCGGGCGGCCTGGCCGAGGCCCGGCTCGGCGCCGGACGGGAGGCGGACCAGGTCCTGTTCGTCGCGATCGGCACCGGCATCGCCGCCGCCCACGTGGTCGGCGGGTCGGCCGCCACCGGCGCGCACGGCGCCGCCGGGGAGATCGGCCACATCCTGGTACGCCCCGGCGGCCCGCGCTGCGGATGCGGGCGGACCGGCTGCCTGGAGGCGGTGTCGTCCGCCTCGGCGATCGGGCGCCGGTACGCCGAGCTGTCCGGCGCACCCACCACCGCCGCCGAGGTGGCCGACCGGGCGGCGGCCGGTGATCCGCTCGCCGTCGAGGTGTGGCGGGAGGCGGTCGAGGCGCTCGCCGACGGACTCGCCACGGGGCAGGCCCTCTACGATGTGTCGACAGTGGTGCTGGGCGGCGGGCTGGCCCAGGCCGGTCCCCGGCTGTTCGGCCCGCTGCGGACGGCGTTGCGCGAGCGGCTGACGTTCCACCGCGAGCCACGCCTGGTCGCGGCCGACCTCGGTGACGAGGCCGGCTGCCTGGGCGCCGCCCTGCTGGCCCTGGACACCCTGGCGAAGGAGAGTCGATGACCCGGCGCGTGACCGGCAAGGTGGTGACCCCGACCGGTGTCATCCGGCAGGGTTGCGTGGAGATCGCGGACGGGCGGATCACCGCTGTCGCCGAGTATCCGTCGGTGCGCGACGGCCACTGGATCGTGCCGGGCTTCGTGGACATGCACACCCACGGCGGCGGCGGGCACACGTTCACCACCGGCGACCCGGAGTCGGCCCGGCAGGCCGCCGCGTTCCACCGCGGGCACGGCACCACCACACTGCTGGCCAGCCTGGTCAGTTCCCCCTTCGAGCTGATGCGCGACGCCACCGCCGCCTACCGGCCGCTGGTCGAGTCCGGTGTGCTCGCCGGCATCCACTTCGAGGGTCCGTACCTGTCCGCCGACCGCTGCGGCGCGCAGAACCCGGAGTTCCTGCGCGACCCGTCCACCGCCGAGCTGAGCGAGCTGGTCGAGCTGGGCGGCGGCGCCGTACGCATGGTCACGATCGCTCCCGAGCGGGACGGCGCCACCAAGGCGATCGAGCTGCTGGTGTCGCACGGTGTGGTCGCGGCGGTCGGGCACACCGACGCCACCTGGGAGCAGACGCGGGCGGCGGTGGCGGCGGGCGCGAGCGTCGGCACCCACCTGTTCAACGGGATGCGCCCGGTGCACCACCGCGAGCCCGGCCCGGTGGTGGCCCTGCTGGAGGCCCCGAACGTGGTGTGCGAGCTGGTCGCCGACGGCGTGCACCTGCACGACGGCATGCTCGGTTTCGCCACCTCGGTGGCCGGCCCGGAGCGGGCCGCGCTGATCACCGACGCGATGGCCGCCGCCGGGATGCCCGACGGCGAGTACGAGCTGGGCGGCCAGGCGGTCACCGTGTCCGGCGGTGTGGCCCGGCTGAGCCGCGACGGCGCGATCGCCGGCAGCACGCTCACCATGGACGCGGCGCTACGGCACGCGGTCGGCGCGGGTGTGGCCCTGCCGGACGCCTGCCGGATGGTCGCCACCACCCCGGCCCGCGCGATCGGCCTGGGCGACCGGGTGGGCGCGCTGGTCACCGGGCTGCGCGCCGACCTCGTGGTGCTGAACGAGGACCTCAACGTGGTACGGGTGATGCGCGGCGGCGACTGGGTGGAGTGACCCGCAGGCGTCAGGTGGTGGGCATCTCGACGCCGAGCACCGCCTGCTCGTCCGGGCGGTGCACCAGCACGTCGGCCAGGTACGACTGCACCGCCTGGCGCATCCCGACGTCCCGCCCGGCCTGCTCGGAGAGCAGCCACTTGTGCTCGATGATCTGGGCGAACAGTTCCTGCGGCTCCAGCTTGTTGCGCAGGTGCCCCGGGACGGCCCGGACCACCGGCTCGAAGACCTCGGTCAGCCAGCGGTGCGCCGCCTGCTGCTCGTCGGTCAGGTCGCTCTCCAGCCGGTAGGCGTCCAGGTCGTTGAGGAGCTTGCGGGCCTGGTTCTCCTCGGCGTCCAGGCCGGTCAGGCGCAGCAGCCGCCGGGTGTGGTAGCCCGCGTCGACCACCTTCGGCCGGACCAGGTAGCGCCCGTCGTCGACTGTGGACATGGCCACCTCGGCCACGTCGAAGCCCAGCTCGTTGAGGCGGCGGATGCGGCGTTCGATGTCGTGCCGGGCGGCACGCTCGACCTGCTGCTCGTAGGTGATCTCGTGCCAGAGCCGCTCGTAGCGCCGCACTACCTCCTCGCAGACCACCTCCGGGTCGATGGACTCGTGCAGCAGGCCGGCGGCCTGGAGGTCGAGTGCCTCGCCGAAGATGTTGACCCGGGCGATCTCCAGGTCCTCGCCGCGCTGGCCGTTCGACAGCGACGGGTGCAGCGCGCCGGTCTCGGCGTCGACCAGGTACGCGGCGAAGGCGCCCGCGTCCCGCCGGAACAGCGTGTTCGACAGCGAGCAGTCGCCCCAGAAGAAGCCGGTCAGGTGCATCCGGACGATGAGCGCGGCCAGCGCGTCGAGCAGCCGGTTCATCGTCTCCGGTCGCAGCGTGTTGGAGAACAGCGCCCGGTAGGGCAGCGAGAACTGGAGGTGCCGGGTGATCAGCACCGGGTCCAGGGGCTCGCCGTCGTCGGTCTGCCGGTCGGCGACGATCGCGATGGCCTCGACCGACGGGAAGTCGATCCGCTCCAGCGCCCGCAGCAGGTCGTACTCCCGTTCGGCGACCCGCTCGCCGGTCTCCTTCACCGCGTAGACGTACCCGCCGAGCCGGACGAACCGCACGACGTGCCGGGAGATGCCCTGCGGCAGCGCCACCAGGTGTTCGGCAGGCCACTGCTCCAACGGGGTCGACCAGGGGAGGTCGAGCAGCGACGGGTCGACGAGAGCCGAGGTGATCCGCACGGCAACCAGTGTGACCGCTGACCCCGCGCCGCGCCTCCCTTCGTGGCTGGGCACACAGCGGCCGATGCCCGCGCCGGTCGGCCGCCGCCGGCGGCCGGTAGCGTGGTCGCGTGCGTCAGACCTCGGGGGTACGCGGTGACCTGCGGTTGCGGCCGGTCCGGCCGGCCGGGTGGTGGTTCGACGGGCTGCTGCTCGCAGCGGTGGTGGCGCTGACCGTCGCGCTCGCCTCGGGTCACCTGTTCGGCCTGGACCGGGCGGTCGCCGACTGGTCCGAGGAGAACCGCCCGACCGCCGCCCGCTGGGTCGCCATGACGCTGAACCTGCTCGGCCAGGGCACCCCGTTGACGCTGCTCGCGGCCGGGCTGGGCGTGCTGCTGGCGCTGCGGTTGCGCTCGGTGCGGCCCCTGCTGCCACCGGTGGCCGGGTTCGTGCTCACGTTCTTCACGATCGGCCCGCTGAAGGTGTGGACGGCCCGCCCGGCGCCGAGCGCCTCGGTCAAGGAGCCGTTCCTGTCGCCGGAGCAGACGCTGCCGCTGTTCCAGCACGACCTGCCGGTCCGTTTCGCGCAGTCGTACCCGTCCGGGCACGTCGCCAACGCGATCGTCTGGTACGGCGTACTGGCCCTGCTGCTGGCCCCGCTCGTGCGCACGGTCGGCCGTACCGTGCCGCCCCGGCTGGTCACAGTCGTCCGGGTGGTGCCCCCGGCGGTGGTCTTCTGCACCACCGTCTACCTGGGCTGGCACTGGCTGACCGACTCGGTCGCCGGGCTGTTGCTCGGCCTGCTGCTGGACCGCCTGTTGCGCCGGGTGCCCTGGAACAGTCTGCCGCTGCCGGCGCGGCTGGGCGGCTGGGCCCGCCCGGCGGAGGGGCTCGGCTAGAAAATCCGCCTCTTGTCTCGGCGTATCGACGCCGGTATACATTTAGCAATCTTAACAGTTAAGTTTGTTAAATGTAGGAGGTGCTCGTGCTGACGAGACGAATCAGCCACTGGCTGTCGACCGGCGCCGCCGGTCTGCTGACCGCGACGATGGCGGTGGTCGTGGCCGCCCCGGACGCAAGGTCGGCCGCCGCCGACGACGAGGCGTGCCGGCCCGACGGGCTCTACCGCACGCCCGGAGTCTCGGTGCCCTACTGCACCGTCTACGACACCGCGGGCCGGGAGAAGATGGGCGCGGACCACACCCGCCGGATCATCGGCTACTTCACCAGCTGGCGGACCGGCCGCAACGGCGCCCCGGCCTACCTGGTGAACCAGATCCCCTGGCAGAAGGTCACCCACATCAACTACGCGTTCGCCCACGTCGACGGCGGCAACCGCATCTCCGTGGGCAACCCCGGCGCCGCGGACAACCCGGCGACGAACATGACCTGGCCCGGCGTCGCCGGTGCCGAGATGGACCCGGCCCTGCCGTACACCGGGCACTTCAACCTGCTCAACAAGTACAAGAAGCAGAACCCCGGCGTCCGTACGCTGATCAGCGTCGGCGGCTGGGCCGAGACCGGCGGCTTCATCGACGACAGCGGCAACCGCGTCGACTCCGGCGGCTTCTACCGGATGACCACCACCGGCACCAACACGGTGAACACCGCCGGCATCAACACGTTCGCCGACTCGGTGGTGACGTTCCTGCGCACGTACGGCTTCGACGGGGTCGACATCGACTACGAGTACCCCACCTCCAACAACAAGGCCGGCAACCCGCTCGACTTCGCCCAGGCCGACGCCAAGCGGGCCGGTCTCAACGCCTCGTACCAGGTGCTGATGCGCACGTTGCGAGAGAAGCTCGACCGTGCCGCCGCCACCGACGGCAAGCACTACCTGCTCACCGTGGCCGCGCCCGCGTCCGGTTGGCTGCTGCGCGGGATGGAGTCCTACCAGGCGTTGCAGTACCTCGACTACGTCAACGCGATGTCCTACGACCTGCACGGCGCGTGGAACCACTTCGTCGGGCCGAACGCGGCGCTCTACGACAACGGCGACGACGCCGAACTGGCCGCCGGCGGCGTGTACGGCGCGTACTCCGGCATCGGCTACCTGAACACCGACTGGGCGTACCACTACTTCCGGGGCGCGCTGCCCAGCGGCCGGGTGAACATCGGCGTGCCCTACTACACCCGGGGCTGGCAGGGCGTCACCGGCGGCACCAACGGCCTGTGGGGGCGGGCGGCGCTGCCCGACCAGACCAAGTGCCCGGCCGGCACCGGCAGCTCGATCGGCTCCACCACCCCCTGCGGCAACGGCGCGGTCGGCATCGACAACCTCTGGCACGACCTCGACACCGCCGGCAACGAGGTGCCTGGCGGTGCCAACCCGATGTGGCACGCGAAGAACCTCCAGGCCGGCGTCACCGGCGACTACCTGACCGGATACGGCCTCACCCCGGCCACCGACCCGGCCGACCGGATCAGCGGCAGCTACACCCGGAACTACTCGGCAGCGCTGGTCGCGCCCTGGCTGTGGAACGCGGAGAAGAAGGTCTTCCTCTCCACCGAGGACGACCAGTCACTCGCCGCCAAGGCCGACTACGTCACGGCCAAGGGCCTCGGCGGCGTGATGATCTGGGAACTCGCCGGCGACTACGCCTACGACTCCGCCAAGGGCCAGTACGGCATGGGCGACACGCTGACCACGCTGCTCTACGACCGGCTGAAGGCCGCACCGGCGTACGGCGCCCGCAAGGCGGGCATCACCATGCCCACCCGGACGCTCGACGTGGCGGTCGGCATGGGCGGCTTCGCGCTCGGCGACAACAACTACCCGATCAACCCCGAGCTGCGGCTGACCAACAACACCGGTGCACCGATCCCGGCCGGCGCGCAGCTCGAGTTCGACTATCCCACCACCACCCCGGCCACACTCAGCCAGCAGTCCGGCTGGGCGCTCACCACCGTCACCACCGGCCACACCGGCAGCAACGTCGGCGGACTGAAGGGCGACCACAACCGGGTACGCCTCACCGTGCCGGCCGCGATCGCGCCCGGCTCGTACGCCGAGGTGACGCTCAACTACCAGCTCCCGATCTCCGGCCCGGCCAACTTCACGCTCGCCTTCGGCGGCCAGACGTACGCGCTGACCGGGGACTGGGCACGTGGTGGCGAGGTGGTCACGCCGTCGCCCAGCCCGAGCGGTTCCGTCCCGCCCGGCGGGAGCACCTGCACCGCGCCGGCCTGGTCGGCGGCCACCGCGTACTCCGGCGGGGCAACCGTCTCGCACGCCGGACGGACCTGGAACGCGAAGTGGTGGACCCAGGGCGAGACGCCGGGCAGCGCCACGGTCTGGGCCGACCAGGGCGCCTGCACGGGCTCCCCGGCACCGACCACCTCCCCGACGCCCACCGGCTCGCCGTCACCCACAGGTGGTTCGTGTGCCGCGCCGGCCTGGGCCGCGGGAACCGCCTACCCCGGAGGTGCTGTGGTGTCCCACGGCGGACACCGGTGGACCGCGCGGTGGTGGACCCAGCAAGACGTGCCCGGGACCAACAGCCAGGGCGTGTGGACCGACAACGGGCCCTGCTGAACCCGCTCCCGGTGCCGCCGGCGGAATCCCGCCGGCGGCACCTGCCGTTCACCCGAGCGCCCTGGCTAGGCTGCCGGAGTGGAACGGCTGGCACGGCGACTCGGCGTACGCGATGCGGTGGTCATCGGTCTGGGCTCGATGCTCGGCGCGGGCGTGTTCGTCGTCTTCGCCCCGGCCGCCGCGGCGGCCGGCGGCACCGGACTGCTCGTCGCACTGGCGGTCGCCGGCTTCGTCGCCTACTGCAACGCGACCAGCTCGGCCCGGCTCGCCGCCCGCTACCCCGAGTCCGGCGGCACCTACGTCTACGGCCGGGAACGGCTGCACCCGTTCGCCGGCTTCCTCGCCGGCTGGGGATTCGTGGTGGGCAAGACCGCGAGCTGCGCGGCGATGGCGCTGACCGTCGGGACGTACCTGTGGCCGGGGCAGGCGCGGCTCGTCGCGGTCCTCGCCGTGGCGGCGGTGACAGCGGTGAACCTGCGCGGCATCGGCAAGACCGCCACCGCCACCCGGGTGCTCGCCGTGGTGGTGCTGACGGTGCTCGCCGTCGCCGTGACCGGCGCGCCGCAGGTGACCGCCGACCGGCTCACCGACCCGGCCGGCATCGGCGCGGGTGGCGTACTGACCGCCGCCGGGCTGCTGTTCTTCGCCTTCGCCGGGTACGCACGGATCGCCACGCTGGGCGAGGAGGTACGCGACCCGGAACGCACCATCCCCCGGGCGGTGCCGGTCGCGCTCGGCGCGGTGCTGGCGATCTACCTGACGCTGGCGGTGGTCGCACTCGGCGTACTCGGTGCCGACCGGCTGGCGTCCACCGACGCTCCGCTGGTCGAGGTGGTGACCGCCGCCGGACACCCGGGGCTGGCCTGGCTGGTCCGGGCCGGCGCGACAGTCGCCGTGACCGGGGTGCTGCTGTCCCTGCTGCCGGGCGTCGGCCGGACCACGCTGGCGATGGCCCGCCGACGGGACCTGCCCGGCGCGCTCGCGGCGGTCCATCCGCGCCACCGGGTGCCGCACCGCGCCGAACTCGCGGTGGCCGCCGTGGTCGCCGTCGTGGTGGCCGTCGGCGACATCCGGGGCGCGATCGGCTTCTCCAGCTGCACCGTGCTGGTCTACTACGCGATCACCAACGCGTCGGCGCTGACGCTCGGCGCCGACCCGGACCGGCGCGTCCCGGTACGGCTGCTCGCCGCGCTGGGGCTGGCCGGCTGCCTGGTGCTGGCGGTCAACCTGCCGCTGCCGAGCGTGCTCGCCGGGTTCGGCGTGCTCGCCCTCGGCGCGCTCGGGTACGCCGTCCGCCGCCGTCACCAGGCCTGAGGCGGCCCGGCCGCGCTCGACACGCGTCCCCCGGTCGCCCCGGTCCCGTCACTCCTGCGGGCGGCGCGGGGCGGGCGGGCCGCCCGCAGGAGCCTGCGGCGGCGCGGGTGTGGTCTCCCGGAGCAGGGCGGTCAGCCCGGCCCGCCGGGCCACCACAGTCAGCCGGTCACCGGCCTGGACCACCATCCGCGGGTCGGCCGACCAGTCCGCCTTCTGGTTCGGCCGGGCGTGCGCGAGCAGGCGTACCTCGCCGGGCCGCGCCACCGCACCGAGCGGACGCCCGTCCAGCGGGGAACCGGCCACCACCGGCACCTCGGTGACCAGCAGCGCGTGCCGGTCGACCGGGATGGTGGCGACCACCGCGCGATCCAGCAGGGCCGCCGCGAAGGCCGGTGCGGCCAGATAGGACACGCTGCGCGAGATGCCGATGCCGAACGCCTGCTGGATCCGCTCGGCGAAGTCGCCGTCGAACAGCCGCAGCACCACGCGCAGATCCGGGTCGAGAGACCGGGCGATCAGCGCGGCCCGCAGGTTCGTCCCGTCGTCGGTGGAAACCACCACGAGAGCCTGGCAGGTGTCCACCGAGGCGTACCGGAGCGTCTCCTCCCGGCCCGCGTCCCCCACGATCAGCGGCACCCCCAGCCGGTGCGCCAGCGCGGCACCGCGCGCGTCCGGGTTCCTGTCGATCGCCACCACCTCGACGCCGAAGTCGTGCAACTGCGCCATCACCCGGGTGCCGATGTTGCCCAGCCCGACCATCACCACGTGCCCCGAGCGGTTCGGCTGGACCCGGCCCGCGTGCAGCGCCAGCCGGGCGTTGACGACGCCGTCGACCACCGCGGCCGTGATCAGCGGGATCAGCGCCAGCCCGGCCAGGTTGAGCACCACCTGCATCACCTGGGCCGCGACCGGCTTGTTGACGTCCGGATCCTGGCCGGTGAGCGTGGTGACCAGGGTCAGGTAGACCGCCTCGCTCCAGCTCACGTCAGCGGCCCGCGCGTTGAGCCAGCCCAACGCCGCAATCACCCCGAGCAGCACCAGCACCGCGATACCGATCTTCCGGGTGGCGAAGTGGCGGACCGCGCGCAGCAGGACAGCGACCGGCTGCCGGCGACGCCGCGCCCGTACCAGCCGCCGCGCGGCGACCTCGGTGCCCGCCGGCCGACCGGTCGCCTCGGCCAGCACCACGTCGGCCGCCGCCTCGTCCGCGGGCAGCACCCGGACCAGGTCCGGATCGGTGGTGACGGCCAGCCCGCAGACCACGTCCTGCGGGCGCACGTCGTCACGGCGGGCCACGTACAGCGTGCGCCCGCCGTGCCGGAAGTGGGTCGGCGCCACCTCGCCCAGCGCGGCGGCGACGAAGGCCGGGGCGGCGATCGAGGCGTCGGAGAGCACCGCCGAGTCGGGGAAGAGCTGCCGCAGCCCGTCCGCCAGGTTGGTGTTGAACATCCGCACCACCAGGCGCAGCCGCGACTCGACCTCCTGGGCGCAGAGCGCGGCGTGCATGTTGCCCACGTCGTCCTGGTGCAGCAGGGCCAGCCCGGCCGCGCCGGCCAGCCCGGCCCGGCGGAACGCGGCCTCGTCGAGGCGCTCCGCCGTGACCACGCGTACCCCGGGCACGTCCCGCCCGTCTGGGCCCTCGGACCGGCGGCGGCCCGGCACCACGAGCGTGACCCGCACCTGGCCGTCGGCGCTGTCGGTGGCGAGCAGCGACCGGACCACCCAGTAGGCGAGCGGGTCGGAGCCGCAGACCACGTAGTGGGGACGTTCGTCACCGTTCATCCGGAGCCGCCAGCCGGTCGCGCGGCGCGCGCGGTCGCGCAGTGGCTCGGCCATGCCCGGATCGTAGTCAGCCGCTCGCGACGTGCGCAGCCCCGGCGATCATGAACGCATGGTGGGGCCGGGTCCGGGTAGAGCACCGGTATGCAGACGTTCCTGCCGTATCCGGACTTCCTGGCCAGCGCGCGCACGCTGGACCAGAAGCGGCTGGGCAAGCAGCGAGTGGAGGCGATCCAGGTGCTGCGTGGGCTGACCTGGCCCGGCTACGGCTGGCGCAACCACCCCGCGGTGAAGATGTGGGCCGGGTACGAGGAGGCGCTGACCCGGTACGGGCTGGACATGTGCGCGGTGTGGTGCGAGCCGGGCCGGGCCGACACCTGCGCCGGCACGCTCGCCACCGACCTCGCCACCGCCTGCGGCATCTCGGTGATCCGCAGCCAGGAGGAGCTGGCCGCCGCCGGTGAGCTGCCGCCCTGGCTGGGCCGCGACGACCTGCACCGCAGCCACCGGTCGTCGCTGCTGCGCAAGGATCCGGTCCACTACGCACGGCTGTTCACCGACGTCTCCCCCGACCTGGAGTACGTCTGGCCCCCGTCCGACCGCCCCCGCCGCTGCCTGCCGTGAAGGAAGGGCCCCCTATTAACGCCTCCGGTAGAGGAAGGGCCCCTTGTTAACACCTGACCCACCCGCGCCCCGTGGCGCACGCAGCGCGGGCCGCCCCGGCGTTAAGAAGGGGCCCCGCACATCCGTATGCGTTAAAAGGGGCCCCTTCCTTGCACCTCGGGCAGACTGGGGGGACCGCCGACTGGAGGATGTCCCCGTGAGTCTGTCGCAAGTGGTAGGCCGCCTGATCGGCGTACGCGAGCACGTCGTGGACCCGGGCGGCGGTGGCACCGACCGCGTGCCGCGACCGGTCCCGGCGCTCGTGGTCGGCGGCGGCATTGCGGGCATGTCGGCGGCGGTGGTGCTGGCCGAGCGCGGGGTGGCGGTGACGGTGCTGGAGGCGGCGCCGCACCTCGGCGGACGGCTCGGCGCCTGGCCGGAGGAGTTGTCCGACGGCGTCCAGCGCAACGAGCACGGCTTCCACGCGTTCTTCCGGCAGTACTGGAACTGGCGGTCGATCCTGCGCCGGGTCGACCCGGCGCTGGGCTTCCTCAAGCCGATCCCGGGCTACCCGATCCTGTCCGAGCAGTGGCCGACCGAGGAGTTCGGCAAGCTTCCGCCCGCGCCGCCGGCGAACCTGCTGGCGCTGCTGCTGCGCAGCCCCAGCCTGCGCCTGGCCGATTTGCGCACGATGGACCGGGACGCGGCGCTGCCGCTACTCACCTACGACCCGGTACGAACGTACGAGGAGTTCGACGAGCGTACCGCGGACGAGCTGCTCACCTCGCTGCGGCTGCCGGACCGGGCGCGGGCCATGCTGTTCGAGGTCTTCTCGCACTCGTTCTTCAACCACGAGGCGGAGATGTCGGCCGCGGAGATGATCGCGCAGTTCCACTTCTATCTGCTCGGCAACCCGGAAGGGCTGGCCTTCGACTGCCCGGACCGGGACTACGGCACGGCGATCTGGGAGCCGCTGACCGGGTACGTGGAGAAGCACGGCGGCCGGGTGCTGACCGGCGCGGCGGCGGCCCGGATGGACCGTACCCCGGCGGGGTGGCGGGTGACCGGCACCGACGGCGACGTCTGGGAGGCGCCGCACGTGGTGCTCGCGGTGGACCCGCCGGCGCTCGCCGCGCTCGTCGACGCCTCCCCCGGCCTGGCCGCGGCGGTGCCCGAGCTGGCGGCGCGGATGCCCGCGTTCGGTACGCCCGGCCCGCCGTACGCGGTGGCGCGCTACTGGATGGACGGGGACGTCCGGGCGGATCGTGCGGTGTTCAGCGGCGTCTCCCGGCAGCCGACGCTGGACTCGGTGACGCTTTACCACCGGCTGGAGGACGAACCCCGCCGCTGGGCCGAGCGGACCGGCGGCTCGGTGATGGAGCTGCACGCGTACGCCTGCGAGCCGGACGTGCCGGCCGACGAGCTGGCGGCGCGCATGCTGGGGGAGTTGACCGCGCTCTGGCCGGAGGTCGCCGAGCTGCGGGTTCGCGAGCTGCGGGCCCGCGTCGAGGCGCAGGCCCCGGCGTTCACGCCGGGCAGCCACGCCTGGCGTCCGGGGGTACGTACCGACGCGCCGGGCCTTTACCTGGCCGGGGACGGCATCCGCACCGAGTTCCCGAGCGCCCTGATGGAACGGTCGGCGGCCACCGGCATCATCGCCGCGAACCACATCCTGCGGGCCGAGGGTGCGGCGGCCGAGCCGGTCCGGTCGATCCGGCCGCGCGGCCTACTGGCGGGCACTGTCGGCGCGAAAAGGTCATAGGCGCCCAAAAACCGCTTTACGCTCGACTGATCCGGTGACACGGGAGGTCGGGCGGTGAGCACCGCGACGCGGGATCGGCGCGACGAGGAGCACGGAACGCCACGGGACGAACGGACCGCGGTGGTCACCGCGCTGCGGCTCGGCTGGTCCATGGCGGACGCCTACCACCACGCGCAGACCGCCGACCTGACCGGGGACGGGCACCGGCAGTCGCCCGCGCCGCCGAAGCTGTCGAACCTGACCGAGCTGGCCGGGCGCCACCGGCTCGGCATGTACCTCGACGGCGTGGACGTCGCGCTGGCCCAGATCGCGCCGCTCACCACGGACGGCCGTACCGTGCCGTCCACCGCCGCCGCCCGGGGCGCCACCGGGTCCGGCCGGGAACCGCTGCTGCGCGCGCTCGACGACCTCAACATCGACGTGCTGCGCTGGACGATGGCCACGAACCACCGGGTGGGGGTGGCGTACCGGCTCGGGCGCTCCCTCGCCGACACCGTGCGACGCGGCGACGCCGACCAGCTCGCCGCGCGCTTCGGCGGCCGGCACCTCCAGATCAGCAGGTGGCTGGACGAGCTGGCGAGCGTGCTGCCGCCGTACTCGGCCGCCGTGGTGCGCCGTTCGCTCGCCGCCTGGGCCGCGGCGGTCGGTCGCGCCACGGTGGGCGACCCGGGCGAGGCCGGGCCCGCCGAGCTTGCCCGCGAGCTGCGCAACCAGGGCGACCTGTGGCAGGACGTGCTGACCGGCGGCCTGCACCCGCGCGACCTGCTGGACGAGGAGAACTGGGCGGTGATCGCCCGCAACGTCGTCATCCGGGACCGGAAGCTGGTGGCACAGGCGGCCCGGGGCATCTTCTGGCCGGTGCTGGCGCCCCTGCTGGTGGTGCTGCTGGCGGTGGTCGGGGTCAGCGCCGCCGCCGCGGCCGGCTCGCCCACCACCCGGGCGGCGGTGGCGCTCGTCGGCCTCGGCGCCGGGCTCACCGCGATCTGGCGGTCGATCTCCACGCCCACGCTGACGGTGGCGGCCGAGGTGAACCGCCCGCTGCTGGACAGCGAGCTGGTGGTGCAGATGACCGCCCGGATCGACCGGCCGCTCGCCGCCGCGCGGCGGGCCGGCCGCGCCGGACGGCAACGGCGGCCCGCCGACCACGGATCGAAATACGTTGCAGGCGATTCCCGCATCGATCTACCGTGAGCGCGCAAGGTCAACCACCGCTCCGGGAGCCGTCGATGTCGCTGCGATCCGCCACCACGATGCCGTCGTGGCTGCTCGGCGACGGCTGCCGGGAACACGGTCCCTGGCCCGGGGGGCACGACTGACGCGCATCGCGCGTACCCGTCGTCGCCGCCCGGTCCCGTGGACCGGGCGGCTTTTTCGTCGCCGTACCGCCGATCGTGGAGGGAGAGCCCGGTGGACGCCGTCCTCGTCATCAACGCCGACCTCGGCCCGCTGCACCGGGTCACCGTCAAACACGCGATCCGGATGCTCTGCCGCCGGGTCGCCGAGATCCACGAGGCCGAGCCCGACCGGGTGATCGGCGTCTTCCCGCTGCCGCGGGTGGTCCGCCTCGTCCGGTACGTGGTGACCCGCTGGCGGTTCAGCGCCGGCCCGGCCTGGTCCCGGGCCGGGGTGCTGGCGCGGGACCGGCGGCGGTGCACCTACTGCGACGGTGCGGCGAGCACGATCGACCACATCCTGCCCCGCTCGCGCGGTGGCCGGAACACCTGGGGGAACACCACCGCCGCCTGCTACGCGTGCAACCAGCGCAAGGGCGACCGGACCCCGGCCGAGGCGGGCATGCCGCTGCGGCGGGAGCCGGTGACGCCGAGCTGGGCCGCACTGGCGCGGTGACGGACGGCCGGCGGGCACAGGGGGCGGTGTCGGGAGTACGTCCCGGCGCCGCGCCCGCCGGTCCCACCCCCACCTATCCAGACCTTGGAAGGGGACGGCCCTCATCAGGCCGAAGTCCTCCAAGATCTCGGACGGCGCCGTGTTACCCGACGGTCTCTCTCAGACCGCAGTCGGCTCGGACGCGCGGTGCCGGAGGAACGCCTCCGCCCGGCGGGCGTCCCGGTGGACCCGCCAGCCCGTCAACGCGAACAGCGCCGCCGCCAGACCGAAGATCGCCAGCGCCACGCCGGAGGTGAACCATGCGAGCACCTGACCGAGGTTGAACACCACGAGCCCGGCCGCGAGAACAGCCCACCAGCCGCCGTCCACCATCTGGCGGGCGACGACCGTGAGCGTCGGCAGGTCGGCGTCGGGCGCGGTCTCGCCGCGCCGCACCTGCTTCACCAGCCGGGACCGCTTCCGCATGCTCATCGCCCAGAGCGGGGACCGTCGACTGGACCGGAGCCGCCCTCGCCGGGCGGCCCACACGAGGGCGCCCAACTCGACCAGTACGCCGACCACGATGAGCACGATCCCGGTGATTCTTGCCCACTCCGGCGACTGCCCCGCCGACCGGGTCGCCCAGCCCTCGTCGGCCACCTGGCCGACGATCAACGCACCGATCACCCCGCCCAGCAACGGCGCCCCGAGAGCCAGCGCCAGAAACCGGCGACGCCCTCGCCGGATCATGTGTTCCTGATCGTCCATCCCAGACCCCCGTCTCCGCGGGCATCGACATACCCGATGGGGGAGGCGGTCAAACGGCGGTCCGCGCTAGGCGGGCGGGGTCCAGCCGAAGCGCGGCGGCCGGCGCTCGTTGATCGCCGCCACCCCTTCGCGGGCCTCGCCGCTGTCCCGCACCTGGGCGTGCCACCAGGCGAGCCGGTCAGCGTCGGCACGCCCGTCAACGATCTCCTTGGCGGCGGTCACCGTGAGCCGGGACCGCTCGGCGATGGCGGCGGTCAGCGCCGCCACCCGCCCGGCCAGTTCCCCGTCCGGCAGCACCTCGTCCACCAGGCCGATCCGCAGCGCCCGCTCGGCGTCGACCAGCTCGCTGGTGAACAGCAGGTGCTTGGCCGCGGACGGCCCGACCAGCGCGGCCAGCCGCCGCGTGGTCGGCGCCGGGTAGACCAGGCCGAGCCGGGCCGGGGGTACGCCGAATCGGGCTTCCGTCGAGGCCAGGCGCAGGTCGCAGGCGACGGCGAGCTGGCAGCCGCCGCCCACGCAGGCGCCCTCGATCGCGGCGACGGTGGGGCGGCCGAACGCGGCGAGCCGTTCCTCGGCGGCCACCGCGATGCTGCCGTCACCGGCGGCCAGCAGCTCGTCCAGGTCGCCCAGGTCGGCGCCCGCGCAGAACGTGCCGCCCGCGCCGGTGAGCACCAGGACCCGGACCGCCGGGTCGGTTTCCAGGCCGTCGAGCAGCACGGGAAGCTGCCGCCACATGGCCGGGGTCATGGCGTTGCGCCGGGCCGGGTTGTGGATGACGACAGTGGCCACCGGGCCGTCCAGGGTGACGGTCAGTTCCGCGTCGGACATGGGTCCGACCGTAACGGGCGGGGCCCGGCGACCACCCGCGTGGGGTGGCCGCCGGGCCCCGGGACCGGGCCGTCAGGTCAGGAGACGTTGACAGCGGTGTCGTCGAGCACGAACGAGGTCTGCAGCGAGCTGTCCTCGGTGCCGGTGAACTTCAGCGTGACGGTCTGCCCGGCGTACGCCGCCAGGGAGAACGACTTCTGGCTGTAGCCGCTGGCCTTGTTCAGGTTCGAGTAGGTCGCCAGCGTGGCGAGCACTGAGCCGGACGCGTTGAGCACCTGCACGTTCAGCTTGTCGTACTGGATGCTGCTGGTGGTCTCGGCCGAGTCGATGTGCAGCCAGAACGAGAAGGTGTACGCGGAGCAGCCGCTCGGCAGGCTCACCGACTGCGACAGCGTGTCGGTGCGGGTGGTGCCGTAGCCGTTGAGCCACGCGTTCCACGTGCCGGTGCGGGTCGGCTGGCCCTGCGAGCCGTACTGGCCGATCACGCCGGAGGTGGAGGCCCAGACGGTGTTGCCGGACTCGAAGCCGGGGTTGCCCAGCTTCTGGCCCGCGCCGGTGCAGCCGCCGCCGGTGCCGGTCACCGTCAGCGAGTACGTGGCGGTCTTCGTACCCGACGCCGCGCTGCCGGTGACGGTCACCGAGTAGGTGCCGGCCGGCGTGCCGGAGCTGGTGGAGATGGTGAGCGTGGACGAGCCGCCCGAGGTCACCGAGGCGGGGCTGAACGACGCGGTGGCGCCGGTCGGCAGGCCGGACGCGGAGAACGTCACGGTCTGCGCGGTGCCGCTGGTGGTGGCCGCGGCGACGGTGGTGGTGACCGAACCGCCGGCGGTCACCGACCCGGCGGTCGGGGAGAGCGAGACGGAGAAGTTGTTGCCGGTCGAGCTGCACGGCGCGTCGTTGCCGGCGACGTTCACCGCGGTCCACGCGGCCTGCACGTTCTTGTACTCGGTGGAGCAGTTCCCGTACAGGTCGGTCGCGGCCCGCAGGGTGTACGCGCGGGCGGTGTTGGCCGGGTTGCTGGTGCTGACGTACTGGGTGTTCGAGGTGAAGTACACGTCGAGCGCCCGGTACCAGATCTTCTCCGCCTTGACGCGGCCGATGCCGGTCACCGCCGGGGCCGAGCCGCAGACCGGCGAGGTGCCGTACGCGGTGGCGCCGGTGCCCTCGGCGAGGTTGAAGAAGAAGTGGTTGCCGACGCCGGAGGAGTAGTGCACGTCCTTGTTCTTCGTGCTGGTGGACCAGCAGGAGTCGGACGAGCCGTCCAGCGACGGGTTGTACATGTAGCGCAGCGGCGTACCGTTGCCGTTGATGTTGATCTTCTCGCCGACCTGGTAGTCGCCTGGGTCGCTCGGCGCGGCGGCGTAGAACTCCACCATGTTGCCGAAGATGTCGCTGGTGGCCTCGTTGAGGCCGCCGGACTCACCGGAGTAGACCAGCCCGGCCAGCGCCTCGGTGACGCCGTGGCTCATCTCGTGTCCGGCGACGTCCAGCGAGACCAGCGGGCGGGAGTTGCCCGAGCCGTCGCCGTAGGTCATCTGGGAACCGTCCCAGAAGGCGTTGACGTAGTTGTTGCCGTAGTGCACCCGGCTCGGCACGCCCTGGCCGTCGCCGAAGATGCCGTTGCGGCCGTGCACGTTCTTGAAGTAGTCGAACGTCTTGGCGGCGCCGAAGTGGGCGTCCACGGCGGCCGACTGCCGGTTCGAGGTCGCGCCGTTGCCCCAGGTGTTGTCCGCGTCGGTGAACGTGGTGCAGGTGGAGGTCCCGTTGTTCATGTCGCAGGTACGGCCGTTGCCGCGCACCGGGTCGATCATCTGGTACAAGCTGCCGGACTGCGTCGTGTCGATGGTGACCGAGCCGGTGTAGACGCCCTGGCCGGTGCCGGCCACCGTCTCGATCTCGTCGTACGAGCCGATCACCTTGCCGGTGGTGGCGTCGGTGAGGACGTGCAGCTTGGACGGCGTCTGCTTGTCCGCCTTCCAGCCCGTCGCGACGGTCTCCCAGGCGAGCCGGCCCTTGCCGCTGCTGGCGTCGACGAACAGCTCCGGCGCGCCGACCGAGGTGAGGGAGCCGGAGAACGTCTTGCGGGCGCTGGCCTTGGCCGCGTCCGCGCCGACCTTGGCGGTGGTGCTCAGGGTCAGCGGGGCGTGGAGGCTGACCGACGCGGCGGTCATGGTGCCGTTCGGGGCGGTGTGGATGACGAAGTCACCGCCGTACACCCGGAGGCCCTGGTAGGTCCGGCTGTACCGGGTGTGCGCCGCCCCGGAGGGGTCGACCTTGGTGCGGACGGCCTGGTAGGCCTCGCCGTTGGCGCCCTGGACGGCGCCGGGGTTGGCCCGCAGCAGGCTCGCGGCTCGGGCTGCGGCCGAGGCCTCGGGGCTGGGGGCGCTTGGTGCTGCCGCTTGCGCCGAGGTGGTGACGCAGGCCAGCACGCCGCTGGTGAGCAGCGCTGCGCTGACGGCGGCGACGGATCTTTTCACGGGCCCTCCTCCGAAGGCGAAGTTGTGACGGGGGTAGTCACTGGTGTAGATATAGCGATACATCGAAGAACGTAAAAGAGGCTGGCTGGATCCCGCCGAAGACACTGACCGAACGGCTGAGGAGAAGCGGTGACCCGGAACCGGGTGGTCTCGTCGCGCGTCCGAACCGGCATGAGAGCTGCCCCCGCCGTGGCGGCCGTCGCCGCCCTACTCGCCCCGCTCGCCGGCTGCGCCCGCACCGAAGCGCCACCCGTCATCACGGACGGGCCCTCGCCGCTGGCCGCCGAGGTCGTGCTCGTGAAGTCGGGCGGCATCGCCGGGGTGAGGGACACCGTCACCGTGCGGTCGGACGGCCACTGGACGAAGACCGACCGGACCGGCGCCTCGCAGGAGGGCCGGCTCGCCGTGGCCGACTTCGCCCGGCTGCAACGACTCGCCACCGACCCCCGGCTGGCCGCCGAGGCCACTGCGACCGAGAACCCGGACAACTGCGCCGACGGGTTCACCTACCGGCTCACCGTCGGCCCGGCCGAGAGCGGGTACGTGGACTGCGGGCCCGCCGCCCGGCAGCCGGCCGTCACCGCCGAGGTGGTCGAACTGCTCACCCGCGCCACCGGCTGATCCGGCTCTCAAACCCCCTGCCGCTGTGACATCGGCCTATGGCCGGCGGACGGCGGCCACGCCAGCATGGACGGCATGACTCGCGCACTCATCGCCCTGACCAGTCACTCCGAGCTGGGCCGCACCGGCCGCTCGACCGGCTACTACGTCGGCGAGGCCGCCGAGCCGTGGGAGGTGTTCCGGGCCGCCGGGTACGACGTCGACCTGGCGTCGGTGGCCGGCGGGGAACCGCCAGTCGACGGGCGGGACGAGAACGACAGCACCCAGAACGACTTCCTCGCCACCGCCGGCGTCACCGACACCCCGAAGGCCGCCGACGTCGACCCGGAGCGGTACGACGTGATCCTCTTCGCCGGTGGCCACGGCACCATGTGGGACTTCCCCGACGACCCCGACCTGGCCCGGATCGCCCGCTCGGTCTACGAGCGCGGCGGCGTGGTGGCCGCCGTCTGCCACGGCCCGGCGGCGCTGGTGAACCTCACCCTCTCCGACGGCTCCCGGCTCGTCGCCGGCAAGCGGGTGACTGGGTTCACGAACAGCGAGGAGGCGGCCGTCGGCCTCACCGACGAGGTGCCGTTCCTGCTCGCCGACAAGCTCGGCGAAGCGGGCGCGCAGCACGTACCGGCACCGGACTTCACCGAACACGTGGTGGTCGACGGGCGCCTGGTGACCGGCCAGAACCCGCAGTCCGCCCGCGCCGTGGCCGACGCCGTGGTGAAGCTGCGCGCCTGATTCAGATCCGGTGGTCGTCGGGCAGGCCGGTGGCGCGCAGCTCGGGCGGCAGGTGGGCGACGTCGTTGAACGCGATGAGCGCCGGCGGTCCGCCCGAGCCGTAGCGGATCACGGTGAGCCCGCAGTTCTGCTGGTTGAGCCCGATCCATCGGCGCTCCGGCGCGTCCAACGCGTTCAGCACCAGCCAGGCGACCAGGAAGTTGTGGGTGACGACCAGTTCGCGTACGTCACCCTCGGTGGGGGCGGTGGCGAACCGGGCCACCGCCTCCGCGGTGACGCGCGGCCCGTCGCGCCGCTCCCGCTCGGTGAAGCCGGCCAGGAACTCCGCGTACGACTCCGGCAGACCGGCCGGGTCGGTGTCGTGCGGCATGTGGTCGCCGGCGCGCTCGTCCGCGCGTACCGGGACACCTGGTAGCGACGCCGCGACCAGCGCGGCGGTCTCCGCGGCCCGGCGGGCCGGCCCATGGTGTACGGCGGTGAGCCCGGCCCCGAGCAGCCGCTCGCCCAGCAGCGTCGCCTGCCGCCGGCCCCGCTCGGACAGTCCGGTGTCCGCCTCCTCCTCCGGCCGGTCCTGCTCGCCGTGACGGACCAGGTAGAGCAGGCGGCTGGGCATCGGCACCTCCACGGTCGGGGACCGCGAGACTAGCCCGCCGCCGCGCCGTTCACCGGCCCTGATGCATCTCGCCGATCCGGATCCGGTTGCCGAACGGGTCGCGGATGCCGAAGTCGATGCCGTACGGCCGGTCGGTCGGCTCGTCGGTCACCTCGACGCCCTTCGCGACCAGGTCCGCGTACGTCTCGTGCGCGTCGTCGGTGGTGAAGAACAGCAACCCGCCCGCGGCGTCCTTGGCCAGCAGCTCCCGGACCTGCTCGGCGGTCTTCGGGTCCAGGGCCGGCGGGCCCGGCTTCTCCAGCAGGATCTCCCGGCCCGGGTCGCCCGGCACGTCGACGGTGAGCCAGCGCATGAAGCCGGCATGGTCACCCCGTTCCTGGCACCCGGGTTCCTCGCCGCCAGCTTCGCGGTATCCGGCGACCGTTACGACCCAGCGCAGTCGAATCCCGCCCGCATCGGGTCTAGCCTGAAGCCGGCAGGCTCAGCCAGGTCCGAGAGGGCACGGAAAATCGCCCGGCGGGGAGAAGACATCGTGGAACGCGTGACAGGCATCGGCGGCGTCTTCTTCCGCGCCCACGACCCGGACCGGATCAACCACTGGTACGCCACCCATCTCGGCGTCGAACTGGCACCGGAGTCCTACGACGTGTCCTCCTGGTGGCAGAAGCCCGGTCCTACCGTCCTGGCAGCCATGCCGGCGAACTCCGAGCACTTCGGCGGCCCCGAGTATTCCTGGTCGCTCAACTTCCGCGTCGACGACCTGGACGCGATGGTCGGCCAGCTGCGCGACGCGGGTATCGACGTCGAGGTGGACCCCGAGGAGTACCCGAACGGCAGGTTCGCGAGCCTCAGAGATCCGGAGGGCAACATGGTCCAGCTCTGGGAGCCGGCCGGGGCCGACGCCCGTGGGCCCGCCTGACCCTCGCGCGGGGTGCCGTCGTGGCGCTGCTGACGGAGCCGGGCGTCCCGCGGCGGCATCGGCCCCGGAACGCCTTTGTGGAACTGGAGCCCCCGGCCGGGATCGAACCGGCGACATCTCGCTTACAAGGCGAGTGCTCTGGCCAGCTGAGCTACAGGGGCGCGTGCGTCGCGCTCAGCATAGCGACTGAGCCCCGGAAATCCCGCCTCGCAGGGCTCCCGAGCACGGAAAACGTCGGCATCCCGACCGGCACGACCGATGGAACATCGCCCCGCCGCGCTCACGGGTGGGGAGATTGATGCCTCGCAGTGCCTTCCTGACCGTTATGCGTATGCGATCCGTCCCATCCCACGTGCCACGCCTTGGCACGATCGCGAAAGCCGTTTATCGTGCAGTGACACGGACGACACTCCGGCCGGCCTCGGCTGCCTGAGCGGCGACCCCGTTGGCCGGTGCCTTGGGCGCCGGTCGCTCCTTCACTCGGATCGTCCGGCACGTTCCTGCCGGTGAAAGGAAGCGCTCCATCATGGCTACGGTCACCTACGCGAAGGCGTCCCGGATCTATCCGGGCACCGAGCGCCCCGCCGTCAACCAGCTCGACCTCCAGATCGGTGACGGGGAGTTCCTCGTCCTGGTCGGTCCGTCCGGCTGCGGTAAGTCCACCAGCCTCCGGATGCTCGCCGGCCTGGAGGACGTCGACGACGGCGCGATCTACATCGACGACCGGGACGTCACCCACCTCCCGCCGAAGGCCCGCGACATCGCGATGGTCTTCCAGAACTACGCTCTCTACCCGCACATGACGGTGTACGAGAACATGGCGTTCGCCCTCAAGCTGCGCAAGACCTCGAAGTCGGAGATCGACCGGCGGGTCAAGGAGGCGGCCGGGCTGCTCCAGTTGGAGGAGTTCCTCAGCCGCAAGCCGAAGGCGCTCTCCGGCGGTCAGCGCCAGCGTGTCGCCATGGGCCGGGCGATCGTCCGCGAGCCGCAGGTCTTCCTCATGGACGAGCCGCTGTCGAACCTCGACGCCAAGCTGCGCGTGCAGACCCGCACCCAGATCGCCTCGCTCCAGGCGAAGCTGGGTGTCACCACCGTCTACGTCACCCACGACCAGGTCGAGGCCATGACCATGGGTCACCGGGTGGCGGTCATGCTCGACGGCGTGCTCCAGCAGGTGGACACCCCGCGGGCGCTCTACGACACCCCGGCCAACGTCTTCGTCGCCGGCTTCATGGGCTCTCCCGCCATGAACATCAAGACGGTGAAGCTGACCGACCAGGGCGGCGCCTTCGCCGAGATGATCGTGCCGCTGACCCGCGAGCAGGTCCAGGCGGCCCGCGCCGAGGGCGGCGACGGCAAGGTCACAGTCGGTTTCCGTCCGGAGGACTGCGACCTGGTCAGCCCGTCCGAGGGTGGCATGCCGGTCGTGGTCGAGCTGGTCGAGGACCTGGGCTCGGACGCCAACATCTACGGCCACGCCGCGCTCGAGGGCCACAACGAGCGGTTCGTGGTCCGTACCGACCGGCGCAGCATGCCGAACATGGGTGACACCGTGTTCGTCAAGCCGCGTACCGGCCGCAGCCACGTCTTCCACGCTGCCAGCGGCCAGCGGATCTGACGTACGCGAGAAAGGGGCGGCCCGCCACGGCGGACCGCCCCTTTCTGTTGTTCCCGGGTCAGACCTCGACGGACCGGCGACGGGCGACCTCGGCGAGCGTGACCGCGGCGGCGACGCTGGCGTTGAGCGACTCCACGTCGGAGACCATCGGGATGCTGACGGTGAGGTCGCAGGTCTCCCCGACCAGGCGGGACAGCCCGCGCCCCTCCGAGCCGACCACCACGACGAGCGGGCCGACGGCGGCCTCCAGGTCGTACAGGTCGGTCTGTCCGTCGGCGTCCAGGCCGACCACGACGAAGCCGGCCTCCTTGCACGCCTTGAGCGACCGGGTCAGGTTGGTCACCTGCGCGACCGGCACGCGCGCGGCCGCGCCCGCGCTGGTCCGCCAGGCGGTCGCGGTGATCCCGGCGGCACGCCGTTCGGGTACGAACACACCCTGCGCGCCGAACGCGGCGGCGGAGCGGATGACCGCGCCGAGGTTGCGCGGGTCGGTGACGCCGTCCAGCGCGACCAGCAGCGGGGCGGCCTGCTCCAGCGCGGTGGCGACCAGATCGTCGAACGGCTCGTAGGCGAACGGCGGCACCTGGAGGCCGACGCCCTGGTGCAGCACGCCGCCGGTCATCCGGTCCAGCTCGGCGCGGCTGACCTCGAGGATCGCGATGCCGCGGTCCGCGGCGGTGCGGACGATCTCCTTGACCCGGTCGTCGATGTCGATGCCCTGCGCGGTGTAGAGCGCGGTCGCGGGCACCTGGGTGCGCAGCGACTCCAGCACCGGGTTGCGCCCGACCAGCAGTTCGGGGCTGTCCTTCGCCGGGTTGGCCTTGCGGCCCGGCGCGACCCGGGGACCGCCCCGGCCGGCGGGCTTGCCCTTGCCGCCCTTGAGTGGCACACCGGCCCGGCTGCCCTTGCCCCAGGTGGTGTCCTTGGTGCCGGGCTGACCGATCTTCGGCGCGCGGCCCTCCTCGGCGGCCGCGCGGCGTTCCTTGTCCTGCTTCCAGGCGGTGCGCTGGGGCAGCTTCTCGGTGCCCGAGTACGCCTTGTGCCAGGGCCGCTCGTCGGCGGGCAGCGTGCGGCCCCGCCCGGCCAAGGAGTCCTTGTTCTTGCCACCGGTGCCCTTGGGGGCGCCCGCCTTCGGCGTCAGTCGCCGGCCACGGCGCTGCGAGTTGCCGGCCATCAGTCCTGCTCTCCAATAGTCCAACGCGGGCCCTGGGGGGTGTCCTCGACGACCACGCCTGCCTGCTTGAGCTGGTCGCGTACGGCGTCGGCGGCAGCCCAGTCCTTGCGGCTGCGGGCCTGCGCGCGCTGCTCCAGGGCCAGCGCGATCAGAGAGTCCACCACGCCGCGCAGGTCGTCCGTGCGGCCGCCGCCGGTCCAGGCCGGGTCCAGGGGGTCGACGCCGAGGATATCCAGCATCGCCCGGGTGGCGGACAGCGTCGTGCGGACGGTCACATCGTCACCGGCGGTGAGTGCGGTGTTGCCGTCGCGGACCACCTCGTGCAGCGCCGCCAGCGCCGCCGACGTGTTGAGGTCGTCGTCCATCGCGGCCACGAAACCGCCCGGCAGGTCGCCGGGTCGGCCCGGGCCGACCCGCTCGGCCGCCCGCTGCACGAAGCCCTCGATCCGCCGGTACGCGACGGCGGCCTCCCGCAGCGCGTCCTCGGAGTAGTCGATGCGGGACCGGTAGTGCGCCGCGACGTAGTAGTAGCGCAGCTCGACCGGGCGCACGCCGAGCGAGGCCACGTAGTCGAGGTCGAGCGTGTTGCCGAGCGACTTGCCCATCTTGGTGCCGCCGATGCCGAGCAGGCCGTGGTGCACCCAGTAGCGGGCGAACGGCAGGTCGGCGGCCTGCGACTGGGCGATCTCGTTCTCGTGGTGCGGGAACGTCAGGTCGAGCCCGCCGCCGTGGATGTCGAACTCGGGGCCCAGGTAGCGCCAGCACATGGCCGAGCACTCGATGTGCCAGCCGGGTCGCCCGCGACCCCACGGCGACGGCCAGTAGGCGTCGGCCGGTTCGCCCGGCTTGGCACCCTTCCAGAGCGCGAAGTCACGCGGATCCCGCTTGCCCCGGTCGGGGCTGTCGCCGGCGGGCTGCATGTCCGCCGGGGCCTGGCCGGACAGCGAGCCGTACGCGGGCCAGGACGCCACGTCGAAGTAGACGTCGCCGGAACCGTCGGTCGCCGGGTAGGCGTGGCCGGTCTCGATCAGCCGGGCGATCAGCTCGTGCATCTCCGGGACGTGCCCGGTGGCCCGCGGCTCGTACGTCGGCGGGAGCACGTTGAGCGCCCGGTAGGAGGCGGTGAGGATCTGCTCGTTGGCGTACGCGATCGACCAGAACGGCCGGCCGTGCTCCATCGCCTTGGCCAGGACCTTGTCGTCGATGTCGGTCAGGTTGCGGATGAACGTGACCTCGAAGCCCTTGCTCAGCAGCCAGCGGCGCAGCACGTCGTAGTTGACGCCGGAGCGAAGGTGGCCGATGTGCGGCGGGGCCTGGAGCGTGAGACCACACAGGTAGACCCCCACCTTGCCGGCTTCCCGCGGGACGAAGTCCCGCACCGATCGGGTGGCGGTGTCGTACAGGCGTAGCGTCACCTCACAAGGGTAGCCGTCCGCACATTTCCGGGTTGGCCGGAGCCGGGTCGTACGCTGCGTGCTGTGGACACGGCGGCGCGCACGGGAGAGACGGCACAGACCCTGGACCGGGGCCTGCGGCTGCTGCACCTGGTCGCGGACGCGCCGGGCGGGCTCACCGTCACCGAGGCGGCGCACCGGCTGGGCATCGGCCGCGCGGCCGTCTACCGGCTGGTCGGCGCGTTGACCGGCCACGGGATGCTCCGGCGCGACGGCGAGGGCCGCCTGCGCATCGGTGTGGGCGTGCTGCACCTGGCGCGCCGCGCCCAGCCGCTGCTGGCCGAGGGGGCGCTGCCGGCGCTGCGCCGGCTCGCCGAGGGGAGCGGGGCGACCGCCCACCTGACAGTGGTCGAGGGCGGCGAGGGGGTCGCGCTCGCGGTGGTCGAACCGAGCTGGACGTCGTTCCACGTGGCGTACCGGACCGGCACCCGGCATCCGCTGGAGCGGGGCGCCGCCGGTCGGGCGGTACTGGCCGGGCGGGCCGGCGATCCGGGGCCGGTGAGCACCAGCGGTGAGCTTCAGTCGGGCGCGTTCGGGGTGGCGGCGCCGGTGCTCGGCGTGCCCGGTCTGGAGGGCAGCGTCGGGGTGGTGTCGCTGACCCCGCTCGACGTGGCCGAGGTCGGCGCCCAGGTGACGGCAGCCGCCGGGGCGGTGGCCGCCGCTCTCTCCTGACCTTCGTACGTCTGTGGATCATGTGCAGGTCGAGGGCCATAGCACACGGACAGAACCGGTCGGGGGTTGTCCACAGGGCGCGGCAGGCGGCACGGCCACGGCTGTCCACAGGGGTACCGATCTCGACCCGCGCGCCGCCACGCTCGTCACATGCCACCTCATCCTCATCGCCCACCGGAGTTGGCCTGGCAGGTCTTCCGGGGCTCGGAAGCGATCCGGCGCGGGCTGCTGTCCCGGCACCATCTGCGGGGCGCGTCCTGGATCCGGCTCCGGCAGGACGTCTACGCCGACGCGCGGCTCGCCCGCGACCACGCGCTGGCCTGCCGCGCGGCGCTGCTGCGCATGCCACCCGGCGCGACGATCGCCGGCCCTTCGGCGGCCTACCTGCACGGGGTCGAGCACGCCGCCGGCTTCGACGACGACGTGCACGTCCTGCTGCCGGCCACGGTCCGGGCCGACTCCCAGCCGGGTGTCCGGGTGCACCACGCCCCGATGTCGAGCACCCGCAGCGGCCTCCTGGTCCCCGTCGGCGCCGGCGCACCCGCGCGAACGAGCCCACCCGCGGGCACGAGCGCACCCGGCGCAGCACCGACGGCGGTCGACCGCCCACCGGGCCGGACCAGATCGCCGCACCCGGCCGACCCCCGCAACCGCCCCGGGCCGCCCGGTCCAACCACCCCACCCTCAGCCGCGGCATCGAACCCGTTCGCACCCACGACCCTCGGCGCGACGATGATCATGACCGGGCCGCCGCCACGGACCGAGCCGGCCGCCTGCGCCTGGGAGACCGCGGTCTGGGCCGATCCCGTGAAGGCGGTCGGCATCATCGACGGGCTGCTGCGCGCCGGCTCGGTGAACCGGTCGGCGCTGGCGAGCGAGGCGGCCCGCAACGCCTGTCGTCCCGGTGGGCGGCGGGCGTCGTGGGTCTTCGGCCTGTCGGACGGGCTGGCCCAGTCCCCGCCCGAGTCGCACCTGCGGGTACGCCTCGTCTTCGCCGGCCTGCCGCGTCCGGTGGCCCAGCATCCGGTGCGCGTGTCGACCGGCCTGATCCTGCACCCCGATCTGGCCTGGCCGGAGTTCCGGGTCGCCGTCGAGTACGACGGTCTGTGGCACTCCGACGCGGACCGGATGCACCTCGACCGGCCGCGGCTCAACCAGCTCGTCGAGGCCGGCTGGCTCGTGCTGCATGCGACCGGCCGCCGTCTGCACAAGGATTTTCCCGCCCTGGTGCGGGAGATCCGCGCCGCGCTGGTGGCCCGAGGGTGGCGCCCGTGACACCGCCCGCCGCCGCCCCACCACCCCGCCGCGCCACCAACCGCCGAGACGCGGTCCGCCGCCGTGCGGACCCCGGAACGCCGAGGTGGCGGTGTCCGGAGCTCCGGACACCGCCACCTCGGGGGAAAGAGTCGTTACGGTCGGACGTTCGGCTTGACCGGGGTCTTCACCGCGGCGTAGGCGTCGACGATGCCGTAGCCGTAAAAGCCGTTGAAGTTCAGCGAGCCCGCGCAGTACGCGTCGAACTCGGCGTCCCGGCCCTCGTCGGTGTAGCTCTGCAGCCGCGGCTCCGGGCAGGCGTGCTCGGCCGCCGTCCGGTAGAGGTGCTGCTCGACCAGGTCCGGGGCCATGCCGTAGCCGTTGCGGCCCTCCTTCTTGCCGTGCTTGCTGACGATCAGCGCCGCCACGCCCGAGACGTGCGGGGACGCCATCGAGGTGCCCTGGAGGTAGGTGTAGTAGCCACACTCACCCTTGGCGGTGCACTGCTTGAACACCGAGTCCTCGAAGCCGGCGACGATGTTGCCGTCCTCGTCGACCGCCCCTTCCTCCTGGAGCACCTTCTTGGGGTACGTGGAGAGGATCATGTTGGCGTCGGTGCGGTACGTGTCGGTGCCGAAGCCGTCCCGGAACCAGCCACCCGGCGCCGCCACCGAGATCTGCTCGGTGCCGTAGTTCGAGTAGTCGGACTTCTTGCCGGACGGGCCGACCGCCGACACGCCGATCACGTGCGGGCCCTCGACCGGCAGATCCCAGCAGGTCGCGTTGTCGATCGGGCGCGGGTACGGGTCGGCGCCGTAGTCCGGGCTGCTCACGTCGGTGCGCGGCGCGCCCAGGTCCTCGTGGTTGTTGCCGAGCGAGCCGACGAGGGTGACGCCCTTGCGGTGGGCGAAGTTCAGCGCCCGCTTCATGGCCTCGATGATGGTGCGCTGCTCGGCCTGCGCCTCCGGCGAGTCGACCGGGTTGGCGGTGCAGTTGTAGAGCCACGGGTCGACGTAGAAGGACATGTTGACCACGTCCAGCCCGGAGCGACCAGCGTGCACCAGGGCGTTGACCACCGGGTTGAGGAAGAAGTAGCCGCTGTCCTGGCCACCCTTCAGATCGACCAGGGAGACGTTCGGGGCGACGCCGGAGAGGCCGAAGCCGTTCGCGGCGGCGCCGATGGTGCCGGCCACGTGCGTGCCGTGCCCGCCGTCGTCGGTACCGACCGGGTCGAGGCAACTCGCCACCTCGCACGGGCCGTCGACCTCGGGGATGTCCGGGGCGAAGTTGCGCGACAGCGCCCAGTTGAAGTTCGGCGCCAGGTCGGGCTGGCTGGCGTCGACGCCGGTGTCCAGGACACCGACGGTGACCCGGCGGTCGCCCGGCTCGACCTTGCGGGCCTTGTCGGCCCGGATCATGTCCAGACCCCAGAGCTTGTCGTCGAGCGGGTCCATCTTCTTGCCGTTGTTCCTGGCGGCCTTGCCCTTGGTCGCCGCGGCGGCCAGCAGGTGCTCCTGCTCGACCCGGTCCAGCTTCGGCTTGCGGCCGATCGCCTTCTCCTCGGCCGCGCCGACCAGCGCGGCGGCCGCGGTCGCCCGGCTGGCGAAGTCCGCGCGGTCGCTGGTGACCTGGAACAGACCGACCTCGTCGGTGCGGGCGACGACCTTGCCGCCGGCGGCGGTGATCGCGGCGACCGCGGCGTCGCCGGAGACACCGCTCTCGGCCAGCACGGTGAAGGTCCGGTTCTCCGACAGCGCGGCGTTCGCCGGAACGCTCAGACCGGTCACCGTGAGTGCCAGCGAGGCCGCAGCCGCGACCGCGCCGACGGTGAAGCGCTTGCTCACCACATCAGATCCTCTCGTTGAGGGACGTGGTGCCATCCCACATCACGGGAGCGGGTTCCGCCAGATCGAAGTCCGTTATCGGCCGCTACTAGGCATTCGCGTTCGTCACGGTGATCAGGGCCGCCGGTAGTTCGGCCAGCGTGGACACCTCGGCGTCCGGTTCGAGGCCGCGAGGGCGGGGCAGTCCGGCCCGGTTGAGCCAGACGGCACGCAGCCCGGCCCGCTGAGCGGCCACCACGTCGTGCTCCGGCGAGTCACCGACGTGGACGATCCGCGACGCCGGCAGCCCGGTCGCCGCCACCACCGCCGCGAAGAACTCCGGCGCCGGCTTCTTGGGCAGGCCGCCCTCGTGCGCGTACAACTCGAAGGCGAACTGCCCGGCGAGGCCGCAGCGTTCGGCGCGGCTGTTGCCGTTGGTGGCGAAGCCCAGCAGGTGGTGCGGGCGCAGCGCCGCCAGCGCGGGCAGTACGTCCGGGAAGGGGCGGCTCAGCTCGTACCGGCGGGCGAAGAACAGCGCCGCGAACTCGTCCAGGTCCGCCTCCAGCCCGGCCCGGGCCAGCGAACGGGTCAGGGCGATCCGCCGGATCTCCTGCACCGGGACGGCGCTGAGCGCGCCGAAGACCGCACCCCAGTCCTCCTCCAGGTCCGCGAGCACCACCCCAGCCGCCGCCGGGGTCCGCCGCCGCATCTCCTCGAGTACGGCGACGAGCGCGCCGGTGACCGCCGGGCGCAGGTCGACGAGTGTCTCGTCGGCGTCGAAGACGACGGCGCCACGTGGCCCGCTCATCGCTCGCCGGTCAGCACCGGCTCGGCCGGGGCAGTCGCCGGCGCCGACGGTGTGCCCCGCAGTTCGTCCGCCCGGACCAGGGCGACGCCGCCGAGGATGAGCGCGCCACCGGCCAGCTGGATCAGGCTGGGCAGTTCGTCGAGCACCAGCCAGGCGATCAGCACCGCGAACATCACCTCGGTGAGCCCTACGAAGGAGGACAGCCGTGCCCCGAGCAGCCGGGTGCCGGCGACCCCGGCGAGGTACGCGACCACGGCGGCGATCAGCGACAGCCCGGCGATCGGCACCAGCCAGCTCACCCGGTGCCCGCCGAAGGTGACGTCGGCGGTGCCGGCGGCGAGCGGCAGCGCTCCGATGCCGCCGAGCAGCAGCAGCGCCAGCGCGCCGACGGCCATGCCGCCGCTGGCCATCACCACCGAGGGCAGGCCCGCGTCGATCCGGCCGGCGATGACGAAGTATCCGGCCAGTCCGACGCCCGCGCCGAGGCCCCAGAGCACGCCCACCGGGTCGAGCCGACCGGCGCCGGTGAGGTCGAGGACGAGCCCGAGCCCGCACAGGGCGGTGACCGAGCCGGCCACTGTGAGCAGTCGGGGGCGCTGCCCGTGGACCAGCCACATCCATCCGACCACGAGCACGATGCCGAGGTATTCCAGCAGGAGCGCCACGCCGACCGGGAGGTAGCGGACCGCGTTGAAGAAGCACGCCTGCGCCGTGGCCACGCCGAGCAGCCCGAACAGCACCACGCTTCCCGCGTTGCGGCGCAGCACCGCCCACCTGCCGCGCAGCGCCAGCAAGGCGGGGACGGCGAGCACCAGGGCGGCGATGCCGACCCGGGCGATCACCACCGCGACCGCTGACCACTCGCCGGTGATCAGCGGGCGGGCGAAGGTGCCCGAGGTGGCGAACGTGATCGCGGAAAGCAGTGCCAGGCCGAGCCCGACGCTTGACCGTTCACGCACCGGCATCTCCTGGTCATGAGTCAAGGGAAGTTATGCTGATGACGCTAGGCGTCGCCTCCGACAGGAGTCAAGTTGCTTTTCGCTCATGACACCGAATGCGCGCTGGTCGCCGCCGCCGCGCTGGTGAACACCGCCGGCGGCCGGGACGGACTGCCCGACGTTCCCGCACTGGACGCCTTCTTCACCACCCACGGGTGGAGCGGCCGGCACGAGCACACCGACGTCGAACTGCGCCAGGTCCGCGCGCTGCGGCCCCGGCTGCGCCGCATCTGGTACGCCGACACCGACGAGGTGGTGGCGATCGTCAACGGCCTGCTGCGCGAGTCACACGCCCTGCCGCAACTCGTCCGGCACGACGACGAGCCGTACCACGTGCACGCCGTGCCGCGGGACGCGCCGCTGGCGACCCGGATGGCGGTCGAGGCCGCGATGGCGATGGCCGACCTGGTCCGGATGGGCGAGCTGAGCCGGCTGCGGCACTGCGACCACCCCGACTGCGACAACGTGCTCGTCGACCTGTCCCGGAACCGGTCCCGCCGGTTCTGCGACGCCGGCTGCGGCAACCGGGCCGCGGTGAGCGCCTACCGGGCCCGCAGGGCCGCCGCGTCCCACTCCTGACGGGTCGCGGGCCAGGCGTCGCGGCGCAGCTCGCACTCCACCTCGCCGTGCTCCGTACCCGGAATCGGGTCGTCGAAGGTCAGGTGGAAGGTGCGGACGTAGCGCAACCCGGCGCGGGCCATGACCGCGCGGGAGCGGTCGTTGACCGCCATCGTCTGAGCCCACACCCGGCGGACGCCGACCGTGTCGAACGCGTGCCGCACCAGCGCCCGCGCGCCCTCGGTGGCCAGCCCGTGTCCCCACGTGGCGCGGCGCAGCCGGTAGCCCAGTTCCGCCTCGGCGCCGTCGCCGGACGGGTCGAGCGAGTGCCAGCCGAGGAACTCGCCGGTGAACCGGTCGAGCGTCGCCCAGCGGCCGAGCCCGGGGTGCCGGGCGTACTGCGCGAGCACCCGGGGCAGGACCTCGTCCCGGAACGTCCGGGCCGAGGTCGGCGCACCGCCGGTCAGGAAGCGCATGACCTCCGGGTCGGCGTCCAGCGCCACCAGCCGGTCCACGTCGTCCATCGTGAACCGGCGCAGCGTCAGCCGCGCGGTCTCCAGCAACACGCCGCCGTCGTCACGCACGGTCGGATCATGCCGCGCCCACCGTGACGGGTCGAGGCAATTACCGGCACCGGCTCAGGGGTGGGTCATCCGGAGCAGGTCCAGGGCCTCGTCCAGCTGGGTCTCGGTGAGCTTGCCGGAGTCGACGTGCCCCCGGGCGATCACCACCTCGCGGATGGACACCTGCTTGGCCAGCGCCTCCTTGGCGATCGAGGCGGCCTCGTCGTACCCCAGGTGGCGGTTGAGCGGGGTGACGATCGACGGCGAGCCCTCCGCGTACGCCAGGCAGACCTCGGCGTCGGCGACCAGGCCGGCCACCAGGCGCTCGGCGCACAGGCGGCTCGACGTGGCGATCAGCTTGATCGACTCCAGCAGGTTGCGGCCCATCACCGGGAGCATCACGTTCAGCTCGAAGTCGCCCTGCGAGCCGGCGAACGCCACCGCCGCGTCGTTGCCGATCACCTGGGCGCAGACCTGCCGCATCGCCTCGGCCACCACCGGGTTCACCTTGCCCGGCATGATCGACGACCCCGGCTGGAGGTCCGGGATGCGCAGCTCACGCAGCCCGGCGCGCGGGCCGGAGCCCATCCACCGCACGTCGTTGACGATCTTGTAGAGGCCGACCGCGACGGTACGGAGCTGGCCGGACGTCTCCACCAGCGCGTCGCGGGCGCCCTGCGCCTCGAAGTGGTTCCGCGCCTCGGTCAACGGCAGCCCGGTCGACTCCCGCAGCTTGCCGATCACCCGGTCGGCGAAGCCCAGCGGCGTGTTGATGCCGGTACCCACAGCGGTGCCGCCCAGCGGCAGCTCGGCCAGGCGGGGCAGCGCCGCCTCCAGCCGCTCGACGCCGTAGCGCACCTGCGCGGCGTAGCCGCCGAACTCCTGCCCGAGCGTGACCGGAGTGGCGTCCATCAGGTGGGTCCGCCCGGCCTTGACCACCGTCTCGAACTCGGCCGCCTTCTCCTCCAGCGCGCCCGCGAGCTGCTTCAGCGACGGGATCAGGTCCTCCACCACGAACTGGGTGGCGGCCAGGTGGATCGACGTGGGGAACACGTCGTTACTGGACTGCGACGCGTTGACGTGGTCGTTCGGGTGCACGTCCCGGCCCAGCTCGCGGCTCGCCAGCGTGGCGATCACCTCGTTGGTGTTCATGTTGGACGAGGTGCCGGAGCCGGTCTGGAACACGTCCACCGGGAACTGGTCGTCGTAGCCGCCCTCGGCCACGTGCGCGGCGGCGGTGGCGATCGCCTGCGCCACGTCCGTGTCGATCACGCCCAGCTCACCGTTGACCAGGGCCGCCGCGCCCTTGATCTGGGCCAATGCCTTGATCTGGGCCGGTTCCAGGCCGCGCCCCGAGATCGGGAAGTTCTGCACCGCACGCTGGGTCTGCGCCCGCCACAGCGCCTCGGCGGGCACCTCCACCTCGCCCATCGAGTCGCGTTCGATCCGGTAGCCGGTCGCCTCTGGAGTCGTCACGCGTACCATCCTGCCGCGCCGCCGGTCGGTGTGCAGGGAAAGTGGCGCGGTCCGCAGCCCAGCCCGGCCAGCGACCTCTGCTCGTGGCGGGCGCCGAGCCGGGTGGCGTCGGTCAGCACCCGCCGGCGCAGGTCCAGCGCGCTGGCGACGTCACCCTGGTCCAGGATGGCGTGTCGGCCGGCAGCCCGAGCGCCGCGAACCGCTGCCGCGACACGCAGATCTGGAACTGGGTCCGTACGGTCGCCGGTGGACGCTCCGCCCTGACGGCGTCGACCAGTTCTCCACCGGTACCACCCGGCCGGGACGCAGCAACAGCATGGCGACCACGGTGCGATCCCGGCCCGCGGTGACGGTGGCTTCGCCACTGCCCGGGAACGTTCCCGGGCACCCCTCGCGTACGTCTGCGGTCAGCGCCGGCCGACGGTGAGCACCGGCTTGGTGACCTCGGCGAAGAAGTCGTTGCCCTTGTCGTCGACGACGATGAAGGCGGGGAAGTCCTCCACCTCGATCTTCCAGACCGCTTCCATGCCCAGCTCGGCGTATTCGAGCACCTCGACGTGCTTGATGCAGTCCTGCGCCAGGCGGGCGGCCGGGCCGCCGATCGAGCCGAGGTAGAAGCCGCCGTGGGCCTGGCAGGAGCGGGTGACCTGGGTGGACCGGTTGCCCTTCGCCAGCATCACCATCGAGCCGCCGGCCGCCTGGAACTTCTCCACGTACGCGTCCATCCGGCCGGCCGTGGTGGGACCGAACGAGCCGGAGGCGTAGCCCTCGGGGGTCTTCGCCGGGCCGGCGTAGTAGACCGCGTGGTCGCGGAGGTACTGCGGCATCGGCTCGCCCGCGTCCAGCCGCTCGGCGATCTTCGCGTGCGCGATGTCCCGCGCGACGACCAGCGGACCGGTCAGGGACAGCCGGGTCTTCACCGGATACTTCGACAGCTCGGCCCGGATCTCGCCCATCGGCCGGTTCAGGTCGACGCGGACGACCTCCTCGGTCTCCAGCGTCTCGTCGGTCACGTCGGGCAGGTAACGCGCCGGATCGGTTTCGAGTCGCTCCAGCCAGACGCCCGACGGGGTGATCTTCGCCACCGCCTGCCGGTCGGCCGAGCAGGAGACCGCGATCGCCACCGGGCACGAGGCGCCGTGCCGGGGCAGCCGGACCACCCGTACGTCGTGGCAGAAGTAGCGCCCGCCGAACTGCGCGCCGATGCCGAAGTTGCGGGTCAGCTCCAGCACCTCGGCCTCCAGCTCCAGGTCACGGAAGCCGTGCGCGCTCATCGAGCCCTGGGTGGGCAGCGCGTCCAGGTATTTCGCGGAGGCGTACTTCGCGGTCTTCAGCGCGTACTCCGCGGAGGTGCCGCCGATGACGACGGCCAGGTGGTACGGCGGGCAGGCCGCGGTGCCGATGAGCCGCAGCTTCTCCTCCAGGAACTGCATCATCCGCGTCGGGTTGAGCAGCGCCTTGGTCTCCTGGTAGAGGTAGGACTTGTTGGCCGAGCCGCCGCCCTTGGCCATGAACAGGAACTTGTACGCGTCGGCGTGGCCGTCCGGGTCCTCGGCGTACAGCTCCACCTGGGCGGGCAGGTTGCTGCCGGTGTTCCGCTCGTCCCACATGGTCAGCGGGGCGAGCTGGGAGTAGCGCAGGTTGAGCCGGGTGTACGCCTGGTAGACGCCGCGCGAGATCGCCTCCGCGTCGGTGCCGTCGGTGAGCACGTGCCGGCCGCGCTTGCCCATCACGATCGCGGTGCCGGTGTCCTGGCACATCGGCAGCACGCCGCCGGCCGCGATGTTCGCGTTGCGCAGCAGGTCGAGCGCGACGAAGCGGTCGTTCGGCGAAGCCGCCGGATCGTCGATGATCGAGCGGAGCTGAGCGAGGTGGGCCGGGCGCAGGAAATGGGCGATGTCGTGCATCGCCTCCGCCGTCAGCGCGGTCAGCGCGCCCGGATCCACGGTGAGGAACCGGCGGCCTCCCGGGCCGTTGACGACGTCCACGCCCTCGTCGGTGACCAGGCGGTATTCGGTCAGGTCGGGACCGGTCGGCAGCAGGGGTGCGTACGAGAAGGCGGCGGCACTGCTCATGACCGAAAAGCCTAGGGCAGAGCCGTCGATCGGTGACACCCGCAGGTGGGTCGTGGGACGACGCTCTCACCCACTGTCACTTGCCGTCGGCGCAGAGTTCCCGTTTCGGCCCGCAACTGCCCTGGTCGTCGGGCGGGCGCCAGCTGCCACCCGGGTCCGGCGCCACCGGCGCGCCGTCCTGGCCCGGCCCGGGCACGTCGCCCGTGCCGGCACCCCAGCGGACGTACCCGATCTCCCGCCCCTCACCGATGATCATGCCGTTCGGGCCGACCGCCAGCGCGTTCGCCGAGGTACGCAGCTCGACCAGCACCCGGCCCTCCCGCGGCTCGACCGCGATCAGCCGGGACGGCTTCTCCTCGCTGATCACCGCCGCGTACGGGGTGAGCGCCGCACCACTCTTGCCGCCCGCCGGCCGGGTCCAGCGGGTCCGGTCGGCCGACAGTTCCCGGCCCAGCAGCGAGCCCTTGTCGGCACTGCGCACCACGGCGTACCGGTCGTCCACGGCGAGCAGCTTCTCGCCGTCCGCGCCGACCTGGAGCAGCCGGCCGTCGTACCCGTCGAGCACCGTCTCACGCCCGTCCGGGGCGACCCCGATGATCACGTTGCGCCCGCCCTGCGGGTCCTCCCGCTGCACGCAGCCGGCGTAGTCGGCGGTGCGCAGGTTGATCCCGGTACGCCGCCACACCTGCTGACCGGTCGCCGGGTCGACGGCGGTCACCGCGTAGTAGCAGCTCCCGTCGCGGGAGGTGGCCGCGATCCGCAGCAGCCGGCCGCCGACCACGGCGAGCCGCTCCTCCCGGCCGGGCTGGACGTTCTGGAGCACCCGGCCGGTGGCGGTGTCCACCACGTGCACCCGTCCGTCGACCGGGAAGCCGAGCAGCGGCGGGACGGACTCCGGCCCGGCCACCCCGCCGTCGATCCGGGTGGCGCCGAGACGCCGGGTGCCGAGGAGTTCCGGGTTGTCGGCGAGCACGCCGCTGTGCACGCCGGGCAGGAACGCGGTCCACAGCGGAGCGGTGCCACGCGGATCCCAGGCGCGCAGCGTGCAGTCGGTGGCCTGCACGCAGTACGCGTCCAGCAGCAGGTTGCGGTAGGTCCAGACGGCTATCGCGCGGTCGTCGCGGCGGCGGGTCACGCCGGTCACCGGGTCGAGCACCTCGTACCCCCTGTCGAGCAGCTTGCCCACGGCGACGACCGACTCGCGGCCGCTGCCCGCGACCGCCGACCAGTCGGCCTTGCGCTCCCACAGCTGGCCGCCGTCGGCGAGGTTGCGCGCCTCGATCCGGGTACGCTGCTCGACGATCACGGTGTCGCCGGCGATGGTGACGCTGCGCGGCGTGCCGCCGACGCGCTGCTGCCAGGCCACGTCCGGCTCGCTGATCGGCTTGCTGCGGTCGACCCAGTCCCACAGCGCCGGAAACGGGTTCCAGACGCCGGTCGCGGCAAGGACGACCACGGTGACGAGCCCGAGCAGCAACCAGCCGCGTATCCCTAGGCCCTTCACACCGCACACGGTAGCGACGATCACCGGTCCCCCGGTCCGCGTGCGGGGCGTGTCGCGGCGCTTCTTGCCCCGGCAGGTGTTAATACGGGGCCCTTCCACCTCCTGAGGCGTTAATAGGGGGCCCTTCCTTACGCGCGGGCGGCGGAGCGGACGAGCGGCAGCGTCCGGTACGGGATCTGCTCGGCCAGCGCGATGATGGTGGACGCCCGGCGGATGCCCTCCGAGGCGACGATCTGGTCGATGACCCGCTGGAGGTCGGTGTTCGACCGGGCGACGATCCGGCAGAGCAGGTCGCTGGAGCCGGTGATGGTGTGTGCCTCCAGCACCTCGGGGATCGCCGCCAGGTGCGCGGTGACCTGGTCGTGGCCGTGCCGCTGGCTGATCTCCAGCGTGACGAAGCTGGTCACCCCGAAGCCGATCGCGGCGGGGGTGATGTCCGGCCCGAACCCGGTGACGACACCCCGGCCGACGAGCTTGTCGAGCCGGGCCTGCACCGTTCCCCGGGCCACACCGAGGCGGCGGGAGCACTCCAGCACACCGATCCGGGGCTCCTCCGCCAGCAGTTCGATCAAGCGGGCGTCCAGCTCGTCGAGCTGTACATCCTGACCAGTGTTCATGGTGCCCTACCGTACCGAATGCACAACCTGACCAGGAATAACGTCGACTGTTGCCCAACTCGCCGCGGTCCGTGGATCCTCGCCGGAAGAGCACATCCACGGCGGCCCACGAGGCCGGCCGGTACGCGAGGGAGGCCACCATGACCCAGGCGATCGACCGACCCCAGTCGACCGAGGAGGTCGACGTCGACGCTCTCGTCGGCGCAGTCGACCACGACATCACCCGCGACCCGTTCCCGGTCAAGGGCATGGACCACGTCCACTTCCTGGTGGGCAACGCCAAGCAGGCCGCGCACTACTACTCCACCGCGTTCGGCATGACCTGCGTGGCGTACCGGGGGCCGGAGCAGGGCTACCGGGACCACGCGCAGTACGTGCTGACCAGCGGTTCGGCCCGCTTCCTGCTGACCGGCGCGGTACGCCCGGACGCCGACGGCGCCGAGCACGTGGCGAAGCACAGCGACGGCGTCTCCGACATCGCGCTGGAGGTGCCGGACGTCGACGCCGCGTACGCGCACGCCGTGGCTCAGGGCGCGACCGGCCTGGTCGAGCCGCACGACGTCAGCGACGAGCACGGCACCGTGCGGATGGCGTCCATCGCCGCGTACGGCGACACCCGGCACAGCCTGATCGACCGGTCCCGCTACACCGGGCCGTTCCTGCCCGGGTTCGTGGCCCGCGGCCCGATCGTGAACCGGCAGCCGATGATCGACGCCGGCATCCAGCCGAAGCGGTTCTTCCAGGCGGTCGACCACGTCGTCGGCAACGTGGAGCTGGGCCGGATGGACGAGTGGGTCGAGTTCTACAAGCGCGTCATGGGCTTCTCGAACATGGCCGAGTTCATCGGCGACGACATCGCCACCGACTACTCGGCGCTGATGAGCAAGGTCGTCGCCAACGGCACCCGCAAGGTGAAGTTCCCGCTCAACGAGCCGGCAGTCGCCCGCAAGAAGTCGCAGATCGACGAGTACCTGGAGTTCTACCAGGGCCCCGGCGCCCAGCACATCGCGGTGGCCACCAACGACATCCTGGCCAGCGTGGACGCCATGCGCGCCGCGGGTGTCGACTTCCTGGAGACCCCGGACTCGTACTACGAGGACCCGGAGCTGCGGGCCCGCATCGGCGAGGTCCGGGTGCCGATCGAGGAGCTTCAGTCCCGCAAGATCCTGGTCGACCGGGACGAGGACGGCTACCTGCTCCAGATCTTCACCAAGCCGGTGCAGGACCGCCCCACCGTCTTCTTCGAGCTGATCGAGCGGCACGGCTCGCTCGGCTTCGGCAAGGGCAACTTCAAGGCCCTGTTCGAAGCGATCGAGCGCGAGCAGGAGAAGCGCGGGAACCTGTAACACTGTCCGCGTGACCCAGCCTCCTCCGAACCCGACGCCGCCGCCCGCCGGTCCTCCACCCGCGGGCGGCGGCTTCGCGCCGCCCGGCGGACCGGCGGTGCCCGCACAGCACGTTCCTCCGGGGTACGCCGGCCCGCCCGGCTACCTGCCGCCCGGGTACGCCCCACCCGGGTACGCCCCGGCGCCCGTCCCGCCCCCGGTGGCGCCGAACGGGCAGCCGCTGGCGAGCTTCGGCGACCGGCTGCTCGCGTACCTGATCGCCACCGCCGTCGCCACGGCGGTGGCGCTGGTGCTGTTCGCGCCGGTCGTCTTCCTGATCTTCTTCCGGATGATCGACGAGGTCGAGCAGGCCGGCCCGGCGGGACCGGACCCGGCGACGTTCTGGACGGACGTCTTCCTGCCGCTGCTCGCCGCCGAGTTCGGGGTCCTGCTGCTGATGCTCGCCTTCTACTGGATCCACCACGTCGAGTACGCCCGCCGGACCGGGCAGACGTTCGGCAAGAAGGTGATGAAGCTGCGGATCGTGCCGGTGCAGCCGGGCGCCGCGCTGACCCGGGGCGTGCTCGGCAAGCGCTGGCTCGTCGAGTTCGCCGGCGGGATGTTCGTGCCGTTCCTCAGCTACCTCGACGGTTTCTGGCAGCTGTGGGACAAGCCCTGGCAGCAGTGCCTCCACGACAAGTTCGCCGGAACGGTCGTCGTTAAGGTTGCCCCGTGAGCGCGAGGAGTGAGCCGGGCCTGCGAGCCCCGCAGTCGCGAACGAGGACGGCATCGTGAGCGCGAGGAGTGAGCCGGTTTTGCGAACCCCGCAGTCGCAAGCTAGGACGGCATCGTGAGTTTGGAACCCGGCTGGTACGTCGACCCCGCCGACACGGCGACCCGCAGGTGGTGGGACGGCGAGGGCTGGATCGGTGCGCCGATCCCGGTCGACGTCACCCCGCCCGACGGTCCGCCGCCCGCCGAACCGGAGCCCGCGCCGGCCACCCCGGCGCCCGCCGCCGACAGGCCGGCCTCCGGTCCCGGCCGCCCCGACGCGACCCCGGCGTCCGGCACGCCGGGCGCGCCGAGCCCGTGGCCGGGCCAGCCGGGCCCGGCGAACCCGTGGCCCGGACAACCGGGCCAGGCGGGACAGCCGGGTCAGACGGGACAGGCCGGGCCGGGCATGCAGGGACCGCCTCCGGGCTGGCCGTACCCGCACTGGCCGGGCGCGCAGCCGATCCCGCGTCCGCACGGACTGCCGCTGGCGTCGTACGGCGTCCGGCTGGTCGCGCGCCTGATCGACCTGGGCATCGTGTTCCTGCTCAACGCCGTGGTCAACGGCTGGTTCGTCTGGCGCTACGTCGAGGCCATCTCCCCGTACCTGCGTGCATCGGTGCGCCAGGCGCTCAACGGTGACACGTCCACCGAGGGGCTGCCCCAGATCGACGACCAGGCCGGCGGCCTCCAGATCGCCATCCTGGTGATCGCCACCGCGCTCTGGTACGCGTACGAGGTGCCGTCGATGGCGGCGCGCGGGCAGACCTTCGGCAAGCGGGTGATGGGCGTCCGCGCGCTGCCGGTCGAGGCGGACCAGCCGCTCGGCTTCGGCCGGGCCACCCGGCGCTGGAGCACGCTCGGCCTGCCGACGCTGCTCTGGTACTGCTGCGGGCTGGGCCTGCTGCTCCAGCTCATCGACGCGATCTCGCCCCTGTTCGACCAACCGCTGCGCCAGGCCCTGCACGACAAGCGGGCGCAGACGGTGGTGGTCCAGCTCCCCCGCAAGCGTGACACCAGTACCGCCCCGCCCGAGAGCGCCGACACCCCGGGAGACACCCCATGACCGAGACCGGACGCCACCAGCCCGCGCTGCGGCTGACCCGCGCCGACCTGGACGCGCTGCCCAACTACGTGCCCGGCCGCAGCCCGGCCGACCTGGCCCGGGAGCTGGGCCTGGCCGAGGCGATCAAGCTGGCCAGCAACGAGGTGCCGTACGGCCCGCTGCCGGGCGTGGTGGAGGCGGTCGCCGAGGCCGTCGCCGGTTCGCACCGCTACCCGGACATGGGCGTGGTGGCGCTGCGCCAGGCGCTCGCCGAGCGGTACGGCGTGGACGCCGACCGGATCGCCACCGGCTGCGGCTCGGTGGCGCTGGCCGAGCACCTGGTCCGCGCCACCTGCCTGCCCGGTGACGAGCTGCTCTACTCGTGGCGCTCGTTCGAGGCGTACCCGATCATCGCAGCGACCAGCGGCGCGACCAGCGTACGGGTGCCGAACGACGCCGGCCACGGGCACGACCTTTCCGCGATGGCGGCGGCGGTGACCGACCGGACCCGGATGGTCCTGGTCTGCAACCCGAACAACCCCACCGGTACGGCGGTGCGCCGGGCCGAGCTGGACCGCTTCCTCGACGCGATGCCGGACGACGTGCTCGTGGTGATCGACGAGGCGTACCGGGAGTTCGTCACCGACCCCGAGGTGCCGGACGGCCTGACCTACCTGGACCGGCCGAACGTGGCGGTGCTGCGCACGCTGTCCAAGGCGTGGGGCCTGGCCGGTCTGCGGATCGGCTGGCTGGTAGCGGCGCCGGAGGTGGCCGCCGCGGTGCGCAAGGTGGTCACCCCGTTCTCCACCAGCATGGCCGCCCAGGCGGGCGCGCTGGCCGCGCTGGCGCAGGCCGACGAGGTGGAGCGGCGCTGCGCGCTTGTCGTAGCCGAGCGGGACCGGGTCACCGAGGCACTGCGCAAGTTCGTCCCGGACGTGCCGGACAGTCAGGCCAACTTCGTCTGGCTGCCGCTGGGCGAGCGGGCGGTGGAGTTCGGCCGGGCGTGCGAGGCGCGCGGCGTGATCGTCCGCCCGTTCCCGGGCGACGGCGTCCGGGTCACCATCGGCACCCCGGCCGAGAACGACGCGTTCCTGGCCGCCGCCGAGGCCGCGCTGGCCTGACCGGGCGCGCCCGGCGCCGGTCCGTCAACCCCCTACGGACCGGCGCCGGGCGTCTTCGTCTAACCGATCCAATAAGAGCACTATAGATGCTTTTGTCCGTTTTTGACGTTGACTCGCCGGATCAGGTCACGGCGAACAGCACCGGTTCCGCCATCAGGAAGTAGCCCTGGTCGTCGTCCTCCGGAGCGGCGCTCTCCCGCAGCCGCTCCACCGCGACGTAGCCGTCCACCGCGTACGCCCGGCCCGGCCGCCAGCCGATCCCGTCCCGTCCCAGGTCGAGCACGAAAGTCGACCGGGTCGTACCGGTTAACGGGTCGACGGTGACCAGTTCCCGCCGGTCCGTCAGCAGGTGCACCCGTCCCGGCTCGGTCGCGAGCACCCGGGCCGGATGGATGTCCGGCCGGCGCCACAGCTCCTCGCCGGTACGCGCCGACCGCCCGACCACCACCGGGCCCGACGTGTCCACCGCCCGCTCGCCGTCGAGCACCGTGTCCGGATGGTCCAGGCCCGGCGCGGCGGCCGGCTCGCCCGGGTCGGTCACCAGCCAGCCCCGACTGCCCGCGCCGTCCGGCCCGGCGGTACGCAGTCCGCGACAACCGGAGTGACCGTCGCGGCAGCCGACCGGCGTGACGACGAGCCGCTCCGGCGCGTCCGGCGGCCGCCAGCGGGTCCGTACGGCACCGGTCGCCGCGTCCCGCAGTTCGACCGTGGCGGGGCCCTCGCAGCGGTCCACGCCGACCAGCTGTCCGCTGGCGGTCGTACCCACGTCGGACCGGCAATCCCGGCTCACGTCCGCACGCCAGAGCCGGCGACCGTCGGTGAGGTCGTACCCGCCCATGCCGCCCGGACCGGTCGCGAGCAGCACCGTCCGCCCGTCGGCCGTACGTGCCACGTGCAGACCGGCCGGATCCCAGACCGTGGCGGCGAAAGTGCGTCGTGGCTCCGGCACGGACCCCGGCTGCGGGCCGTCCGCCCGCCAGGCCACCCGTCCGGTACGCGCGTCGAGCGCCACCAGCTTCCCGTCGGACCAGCGGCTGACCACAGTGGTCCCCTCGGCGAGCACTCCGACCAGCTTCGCCGGCCAGCGGCGGAAGGACCAGAACGGGGTGACCCGGTGCCGGCCGGTGACCGGCTGGTCCGCGTACACCTGACGGGCGCCCGCGTAGACGCGGAGGCGGCCGTCCACGACGAGCGGCGCCACCGGCAGCCGCGCGAGCACCCCCGCGGTCGGCGCGGGCGCCGCCGGGTAGGGCTCCCGGGCTGCGGTGTCGACCTCGGCGGGCGCCAGCACCCGGACGACCACGGCGACCGACGCCGCGACGGCGAGCACCGCCACCAGCGCCACCACGACCCGCTGCCTCGCGGCCTTCGCCATCCGCCACCTCCGCCCCGGCACCCTACCGGCCGCATGCGGGCCGGGTGCGGGGAGCGGCCGGGTCGGCTCAGGCGGCCTCGGTGGATTGGGCGGGACCGGCGGCCAGCGCCAGGTCGGCCAGGTCACGCCGGAGCGCGCCCTCGACCGCGCGGGCCGCCAGGCCGCCGAGGATCAGGGCCAGCACCCGCCCGTACGCCCGGGTCGGCACCGCCTCCTGCTCGACTGTGACCTCGGTGCAGCCACGCCGTCGCCGCTCGACGGTGCGCAGCGTCCAGGTGATCCGGTAGTCGGCACCGGCGCCGCGCGACCCGAGCACGAGGCGGCCGGGCGCGACCGCCTCGAGCACCTCGAACTCCTCCGGCTCGGTGCCGCCGTCCGGCCGGATGCGGGTCTCCCGCCACACGGTGCCCGGCCCGAACCCACCGGCGGCGAGAACCTCGACCGCGTCCACCGCCGAGAGCCAGTCGGCGCGGGCCGGGAGGTCGGTGAGCAGCCGCCACAGGTCGGCGTCCTGCGCTTCGATGGATGCGGAAACCGTCACCGTCGACATGGCACCTCCCGTGTCGTACACGGTACGGGCCGTGACCGGGAAACGGGGAGCCTCCCGGTGACATTTCCATCACCGGTGCCCCGGCGGGGGCACCGGTGTGGCGCAGACGGTCAGCCGCGGAGCGCGCCGCCCCGCAGCGCGGTGACGAACGCGGCCCATCCCGGCGGGCTCACCGCGAGCGCCGGACCGTCCGGGTCCTTGGAGTCGCGTACGCCCACCACGCCGTGCGCGGCGACCACGTTCGTCGCCACCTCGACGCAGAGGCCCTGGTCGTTCGAGCGGCTGCTGGTGCGCCAGACGGCACCGGTCAACTCGGTCATGCTCGGTCCTTCCTGTTCCGGCTTCCGCGGGTACGCCCCCCGACCCGGCACCACCGGCGGCTCCGGTTCGACCGGGAGCCGCCGTCCGGGGCGTACGTGATCCGGAGCGATCAACGCCGAAGGAAACGGCCCCGGTCGCACATCGGGTGCGACCGGGGCCGGTTCGGAAGGTCGGATGTCAGCGGGCCGGCAGGATCGCCCCGGTGACCTCGCCCAGCGCGACTGAGGTGCCGTCCGGCCCGGGCGCGGTGGCGGTGATCGTCACCGTGTCGCCGTCCTCCAGGAACGTCCGCTCGCTGCCGTCGGCGAACTTGACCGGCTCGGATCCGCCCCAGGTCAACTCCAGGAACGACCCGACCTGACCGCGCTGGGGACCGGAGACGGTGCCGGAGGCGTAGAGGTCGCCGGTCCGCAGCGACGCGCCGTTGACGGTGAGGTGCGCGAGCTGCTGCGCCGGAGTCCAGTACATGCCGGCGAACGGCGGCTCGGCGACCCGCTCGCCGTTCCACTCGACCGACAGCGTCAGGTCCAGCCCGAGGCGCGGGGTGTCGCGCAGGTAGTCCTGCACCGGCGGATCCTGGTCGGGCGCGGGCACGAACGCGTCGGCCAGCGCCTCCAGCGGGGTCACCCACGCCGAGACGGAGGTGGCGAACGACTTGCCGAGGAACGGTCCGAGCGGCTGGTACTCCCACGCCTGGATGTCCCGGGCCGACCAGTCGTTCACCAGCACCACGCCGAAGACGTGGTCGGCGAAGTCGGCCACCGGCACCCGCTCGCCGAGCCGGCTCGGCACTCCCACCACGAAGCCCACCTCGGCCTCGATGTCCAGCCGGACCGAGGCGCCGGTGGTCGGGCCCTGCGCGCTGGCCCGCTGGCCGGTCGGGCGGGTCACCGGGGTGCCGGAGACGACCACCGTGCCGGCCCGGCCGTGGTAGCCGATCGGCACGTGCTTCCAGTTCGGCAGCAGCGGCGGCTGCCCCGGCCGGAAGATCTGCCCGACGTTCGAGGCGTGGTGCTCGGAGGAGTAGAAGTCGACGTAGTCGGCCACCTCGAACGGCAGCGCCATCTCGACCTCGCGCAGCGGCACCAGCAGCGGCTCGGCCGTCGCCCGGTGCTCCGCCTCGGTGAGCAGCTCGACGACCCGCTGCCGGACCGCCGTCCACTGCGGGCGGCCGAGCGCCATGAAGGCGTTGAGTGTCGGCTGGCCCAGCGCGCCGCCGGCCAGCACCAGACCGGCGGCCTCCGCGCCGGCCAGGTCCAGCGCGAAGTCACCGATGCGGACGCCGACGCGCGGCTCGTCCTCGCCGTGCCGGAACACCCCGTACGGCAGGTTCGTCACCCCGTACGGCGAGCCCGCCGCCCCTGGTACCCAGGTCATGCCGATCCGACCGGGCATGCCCTCACGGCCCTCGCTCCGCTCGGTGCGTTCGCTCATGCCTCGTAGCCTCCGTTCACCAGCCCCAGCCGGATCAGATCGGTAAGTGGTTCGGAGACGCTGCACGAGCCGTACCCGACCCACAGCGGGCGCTCGGCGTCGCGGTGCGCCCGGGCGGGCTCGACCACGCGTACCGGGTCGGTGGCGGCGAGCAGCTCGGCCACGCCGTCCACCTCGGCGCCCCCGACGGCGGCGAGCGAGGCACCCAGGACGTTGACGAAACCATGGTGGTTGAAGCCGGTCTCCGGGTCGCGGTGCCGGATCGCGTGGTGCAGCCCGGCGGTGAGCTTGAACGGCAGCTTCCGGTCCCGGCAGGCGCAGATCACCGCGGCCAGCTCCACCGGGGTGGGGAACAGCTCGGCGGCGAGCCCGCCGGTACGGAACTTGGCGGCCACCGGCAGCCCGCCGGCGCGCGCCTCGGCGAGCGTGTCGAGCGCGCCCATCAGCCCGAGGGTCAGCGGGATCTCCGCGTACACGGCGGTGCCGTCGAGCCGGCCGGCGAGCGTCATCAGCTCGGACAGCCCGGGTTGCGGGTCCTCGCCGCGCTTGGCCACCGGCGCCTCGATCTGCCGGGCGGTCACCCCGTCGGGCGCGAGCGCGTCCAGCGCCTGCGGGAGCTGGTCCAGACCGGTGTCGCCGATCAACCCGATCACCAGTCCCTCGGCCGGGTCCACCAGGCCGTTGAGCGACCCGCGCTGGATCTCCGAGGCGGGCAGCAGCAGCGGGCCGACCAGGCCGGCGTACCAGGCGGCGCGGTGGGTGCGGTGCGCGGTCACCGCGTCGGGCAGCGCGGCGTTGCCGGGCGGGAAGACCGCCGCGTCGTCCACCAGGCCGGAGAGGAGGCGGGGCACCTGCGTTGACACGAGACAAGAATGTACGGGACGCTACGAGGAACGGACAACAGCGTCCGATTATCGGACGTCACCGGCCGGAGAACGGGACATATCGGGAGGCGAGATGCCGTACTACCGCAGCGTCGGCGACGTGCCGCGCAAACGCCACACCCAGTTCCGCCAGCCCGACGGCACGCTGTACGCCGAAGAACTGGTCGGCCAGGAGGGCTTCTCCTCCGACTCGTCGCTGCTCTACCACCGGCACGCGCCGACCGCGATCCTCGCCGCGCAGGAGTACGCCCCGCCCACCGTCACCCGCGTGCCGAACCTGCCGCTCAAGCCGCGCCACCTGCGCACGCACAAGCTCGACGGCACCGGCGCGGACCCGGTGCTCGGCCGGCAGTACCTGCTCGCCAACGACGACGTACGCATCGCGTACGTGCTCGCCGACCGGCCGTCGCCGCTGTTCCGCGACGCCACCGGCGACCACTGCCTCTACCTGGAGTCGGGCACCCTGCGGGTCGAGTCGCCGTTCGGCGTGCTCGACGCGGTCGCGGGTGACTACGTCGTCATCCCCACCTCGACCATCCACCGCCTGGTACCCACCGGCGACGAGCCGACCCGGCTGCTCGCCGTCGAGGCGTCCGGCCACATCGGGCCGCCCAAGCGCTACCTCTCCGTACGCGGGCAGTTCCTGGAGCACGCGCCCTACTGCGAGCGCGACGTCCGCGGACCGGACACCCCGCTGCTGGTCGACGGCGAGGAGGTGGAGGTGCTCGTCAGGCACAGGTCTCGGGCCGCAGGCCCGGGTGGCAGCGGCACAGCCTGGACGCGTCACGTCTATGCGAACCACCCGTTCGACGTGGTCGGCTGGGACGGGCACATGTACCCGTGGGCGTTCTCCATCCACGACTTCGAGCCGATCACCGGGCGGATCCACCAGCCGCCGCCGGTCCACCAGACGTTCCAGGGCCCGAACTTCGTGATCTGCTCGTTCGTGCCGCGCAAGGTGGACTACCACCCGGCCGCCATCCCGGTGCCGTACAACCACCACAACGTCGACTCCGACGAGATGCTGTTCTACACCGGCGGCAACTACGAGGCCCGGCGTGGCTCCGGCATCGAGCAGGGCTCGATCTCGCTGCACCCGTCCGGCTTCACCCACGGCCCGCAGCCGGGCGCCGCCGAACGCTCGATCGGGGCGGAGTTCTTCGACGAACTGGCGGTCATGGTGGACACGTTCCGCCCGCTCGACCTCTGCGACGCGGCCGCCGCCTGCGAGGACGACGGCTACGCCTGGACCTGGGCGCGCGAGTCCTGACGGCGGGTACGTGGTGATGCCGGCGCAGGTCCCTCTCACCGGCGAGCGAACGCGGTGAATCCGGCCACCACCGACGCGGTGATCGCCCCGACCAACGGCCACGGGCCGCCGACCAGCGCGTACCCGAGCAGCAGCACCACCGCGGCGGCGGCCGCGTAGACCGGCACGACCAGGCCGCGCGACATCGCCTCCCGCAGGCCGGGCCACCACGTCGCCGGGCGTCGCAGCAGCACCGCCACCGCGACCACCGCCAGCACCGCGAACAGCCGGGACGCGCCCGGCGAGGCCGGGGCCAGGGCGCCGACCAGCACGCTCGCGACCAGGGACAACCCGGCCACCGACAGCAGGAGACGCCGGATGCCGGCGTCCACGGTCCGCGCCGGGTCGGGACGAGCCACCGGCAGGTCGGCCATCGCGGTCAGGTGTTCCAGCGTCTCGGCGTACCGGCGCCGTTCCAGCCGGGCCACGCCCACGTCCTGCCCCGCCTCACCCAGCTCCGGGTCCAGCCGCAGCGCCTCCCGGTAGGCCCGCTCGGCCAGGTCGAACAGTTGCAGCCGCACCGCGACCAGGCCGAGCACAAGGTGCGCCTCCGGCTCGTCCGGCGACAGCTCCACCGCGCGCCACGCCGCGTCCAGCGCCGCCTGCCCGTTGCGTGACGCGGAGAGGATGGCGGCGGCGCTGCGCTGCGCGTACGCGTCACCCGGCGCACGCGTCAGGATCTCGTCGGCGGTCGCCGCGGCCTCCTTCCAGCGCTCCAGGTCGAGCAGCGCGAACCCGCGCGTCACGAGCGCCGGCACGACGATCCCTGCCGTGTCGGCGGCGGCGAGCGCCTCGGCGGGCCGGTCAGCGGCCAGGTGCATCCGGGCCAGCATGGTCAACGCGGGTACGTGCCCGGGCTCGGCCGCGAGCAGCGCGGTGAGTTCGCCGATCCCCTCGTCGTAGCGCCCCAGCTCGGCGAGCAGGTGGGCGCGTTGCAGGTAGCCGTCGGCGGCGGACTGGTCGGGAGCGGCGTCACTCGGCATCCCGGCGAGCGTATCCGCCCCGCCCCAGCCGCCGTTCCCGGCCACCGCGTCAGTCGGCCGGGGCCTCGTAGACCAGGGCCACCGCGATCCCGGCCAGCCCTTCCCCGCGCCCGGTGAAGCCGAGGCCGTCGGTGGTGGCGGCGGAGACGGTCACCGGCGCGCCCACCGCCTCGGAGAGCACCCGCTGCGCCTCCTCCCGGCGCGGCCCGATCTTGGGCCGGTTGCCGACGACCTGCACCGACACGTTGCCGATCCGGAAGCCCGCCGCCCGTACCCGGCGTGCGCTCTCGGTCAGCAGCGCCACGCCGGAGGCGCCCGCCCACTCGGGCTGGCCCACCCCGAAGTTCGCGCCCAGGTCACCGAGACCGGCGGCGGAGAGCACGGCGTTGCAGGCGGCGTGCGCCGCCACGTCGGCGTCGGAGTGACCGGCCAGGCCGTCCTGGTCCGGCCAGTGCAGGCCCGCGACCCAGCAGGGCCGCCCGGCCGCGAACGCGTGCACGTCGGTGCCGACAGCCACCCGAGGAACGATCATGACCAGAGGGTACGCGTCGCGCCTCGGCGGCGGCCCGGGCTGTACGAGTGGAGCGTCGCTCTGACCGGCACGCGTTCAAAATCCGGAACAAGCCGCCACCCGCGAGCGGCGGGCGGCGCGCGTCAGGCGCCCGTGGTCAGCAGGTGTTCGGCGAGGGCCAGGTCGAACGGGCGGGTGATCTTCAGGGCCAGCTCGGAGCCGGGTACGCAGGTCACCGCGATCCCCTGCTTCTCGACCAGGCCCGCGTCGTCGGTCAGCGCGTCACCTGCCGACCGGTGCGCCGCGACCAGCACCGACCGGCGGAAACCCTGCGGTGTCTGCACCGAGCGCAACGCGGACCGGTCGACGGTGCCGAGCACCCGTTCGGTCGCGTCGACCTCCTTGATCGTGTCGACCACCGGCAGCACCGGGATCACCGCGTCGTGCCCGTCGCGGACCGCCGCGGCCACCGACTCGACCAGATGGGGCGGGGTGAGCGCGCGGGCCGCGTCGTGCACCAGGACGATCTCCGGACCGGCGGGTACGGCCGCGAGGGCCGCCGCCACCGACGCCTGGCGTTCGGCGCCACCGGGCACCACTGTCACCGGGGCCACGGGGGCGAGCATCGCGCGTACCGCCTCGACCTCGGTCGCCGGCGCGGCCACCACGATCGTGTGCACCGACGGCGCGGCGGCGATCCGGCGGACCGCGTGCACCAGCAGCGGCTCACCGGCGAGCAACCGGAGCGCCTTCGGGGCACCGGGGCCGAGGCGTACCCCGGCACCGGCCGCAGGAACGAGGACCGCGACGTCACCGCGCGGATCGAGCTGCGCGGTCACGTCGCGGTCCTCGGATTCGTTCGCTGCGGGGTGGGTAGAGGCAGACGCGTGGATCAGGCCTCGGTCAGCACCTTGTCGAGCAGCGTCTCGGCCTCGTCCTTGGTGCTCTTCTCCGCCAGCGCGACCTCGCCGACGAGGATGTCACGAGCCTTGGCGAGCATCCGCTTCTCGCCCGCCGACAGGCCCCGCTCCCGCTCCCGGCGCCACAGGTCGCGGACGACCTCGGCCACCTTCAGCGGGTTACCGGAGGCCAGCTTCTCCAGATTCGCCTTGTAACGCCGCGACCAGTTGGTCGGCTCCTCGGTGTGCGGTGCACGGAGCACGTCGAAGACCTTGCCCAGGCCCTCTTCGCCAACCACTTCGCGCACACCCACGATCTCGGCGTTCTCGGCGGGAACCCGGACCGTCAGGTCACCCTGTGCGACCCTCAGGACGAGGTATTGCTTGGGCTCGCCCTTGATGACCCGAGTCTCGATTGCCTCGATGAGTGCGGCCCCGTGGTGGGGGTAAACAACGGTCTCGCCGACACTGAAAACCATAGGTTCGAAACCCCTTTCGCTGTGTCTAGGGTAACACGCTCAGGCACCGATGTCTCACCGCTGTCCTGACCGTTGGCGCAGCTCAGGGGCCCTGTGAGAGGTATTTCTTCAGCTTGACAGGCGGTCAAACCGATGGTTTAGACACGCTCCGTGAGGAACACGTGACAACCCGGTAAGGGCGCACGGGAGCGTCAGATCTAGGGCTATGCGCTCCTCCCATGGTAGCTGCGTAACTCCGTCCGCGCCCAGGTGTGGCGTTACGGCGGCCGGTGCGGGACGCTGGTGAGGGACGTGACGTCCGCTCACCGAGACGTTCCTGGGGGTCCGATGGGCGTGCCTGACGCTGACGGCCAGGGGCCGCCGGACGGTCTGCCCGGCCTGCCTTCGGAGTGGGGCCGGGTGGTCGTCCCGGACGACGCCTCGGCACTCGCCGACGAGGCCCGGCAGGTCCGCCGGGAGCTGCGCCGCACACGGCAGGGCTCCGGCCGGCGTACCGTTCCGGCCCGCCTCGGGCTGCCGACGCTGATCCTGCTCGTGTCGGTGCTTGTCACGCTCGCCGGGCTGGCCGCCGTGACCTGGCCGCGTGCCGCCACCCGGCCCGGCGCGCCGACGGTGCTCCCCCGCTCCACCACCGCGCCGCAACCGGTCGGCCCGCTGCCCGCGCTGGACCTGGTCGGCGCGGACGACACGCCGGTGCCGCTGCGCAGCCTGCTGCCCGCCATGATCATCCTGGTCGACGCCTGCGCCTGCGGCGAGCAGGTCGGCACCGCGGCGCGCGCCGCCCCGGCCGGCGTCACCGTGGTCACCGTGACCGAGGGCCGCAGCGCCGGGCCCGCGAGCGTCCCGGGAGTACGCCCGCTCGGCGACCCGGCCGGCGGCCTGCGCTCCTACCTGCACCTGTCCGCCCACCCGGGCACCGCCGCCGCAGTGCTCGTGGACCGGCAGGGCTCGCTGGTCCGGGTGGTACCGGAGCTGGGCCCGCTGTCGGACTACGGCGCCGACCTGGCCCGGCTGGGCGGCTGAGGCGCCGGGTGCGGGACCGCTGTCAGTAGAGCGCTTCGAGCCGGGCGTTCAGCTCGGCCCGGCCGCTCACCCCACTGAACCGCACCAGCACCGGCGCGCCGGTTCCGCCCAGCACGGGGACGTCCAGTCGCCCGCCGCACCGCAGCACCCGCCGTGCGTCGCCGATCCCTGCGCCGGACAGCTACACGGCGATCGACCCGTCACCGGAGCAGCTCACCGACAGCCGGTAGTCGTCGCCCTGCGAGGGACTCACCTGCCGCACGACGGGCGGCCCGCCCGGCACCAGCCGGGACGTCTCCCGCCACACCACGTGCGACACCTGCAGCACGCGTGCCGCGCCGTTCGCCTCCACCCGGACCACCACCGACCGGTCCGGCTCGGCGGCCGGCCCACGGCGCGCCCGGAGCGTCGGATCGCCACCCGGGCGTGCGGGCCAGGCGTCACCGGTCGACGGGTCGACCCGCCAGGTACGGGAGATCGGCTCGGCGGTCGCGGGAGCTGCCGTGGCCGCACCCGGCTCCGGTGCCGCCGCCCGCCACCAGGCCGCGCCGGCCACCAGCGCCAGAACGGTCAGGACGGTCAGCGGTACCCGCCCGTCCCGCTCGTCAGAGGCCATGACGGCAGCGTATCCACGCGGCCCGATCGGGGCGAGCGGTCAGCCCACCCGTTCCAGCAGTACCGCGTAGAGCGTCAGTCCCGGCCCGAACGCGACCATCACCACCCAGCGCGGCGGCGCCGGCTCCGTACGCCACAGCCGGTCCAGGATCAGCAGCACCGTCGGGGACGAGCAGTTGCCGTGCTCGGCGAGCGTGCCCCGGGAGGCGGCGAGGCCGTCCGGTGGCAGGGCCAGCTCGCGCTCCACCACGTTGAGGATCCGCGGCCCGCCCGGATGCACCGCCCAGCCGTCCACGTCGGAACGCTCACAGCCGTGCCGCGCCAGCAGGTCGTCGATCAGCGTCCGTACGTGCCGGGAGAGCACCTGCGGCACCTTCGGCGACAGCCCCATCCGGAACCCGGTGTCGGTGACGTCCCAGGTCATGTGGTCGGCCGTGGAGGTGTCGGTGACCGAGGTGACCTCGCGCAGCGCGTAACCCCGGCCGCCGGGGACGACCACGGCGGCGACCGCGGCGTCCGAGAACAGCGCGTGGGAGACGATCTGCTGGGTGTCCACCCGGGCACCCGGTGGCTGGATGTGCAGGCTGGTCAGCTCCGCGCAGAGCAGCAGCGCGGGCCGCCCGCGGGCGGTGACGAAGTCGCTCGCCGCACCGAGCCCGGGCAGGGCCGCGTAGCAACCCATGTGCCCGACGAACATGCGCTGGGTGCTCGGGGACATGCCCAGATCGCGGGCGAGCAGGATGTCCAGCCCCGGGGTGGCGTACCCGGTGCACGAGCAGACGATGAACAGGCCGACGTCGGCGGCGTCCAGGCCGGCCGCGGTGAGTGCCCGGCTGACCGCCTCCTTGCCCAGCGGCAGCGCCTCGACCTGGTAGCGGCGCATCCGGCGCTCGGTCGGCCACTCCGAGACGTCCTCCAGCAGCGGATTCACCGCCGCCTGCCGCCGGGTCACGCCCGAGTTCGCGAAGATCCGCTCGGCCAGCGCCCGGGTGTTCCCCTGGAAGTGCCCCGCGAAGAAGCCCGTCCACAGTTCGTCCTGCCGTGCGGCCGGCGGTTGTGCCGTACCCAGACCCGCGATCACCGGCATGCCCACGTCCCCCACCCATCCCTCATCTCTCGCACCGACTCCTGCTCACCGTGCCGCTCTTCGTTCGCGACTGCGGGGCTCGCAACACCGGCTCACTCCTCGCGCTCACCGTGCCGCTCTTCGTTCGCGACTGCGGGGCTCGCAACACCGGCTCACTCCTCGCGCTCACCAACGAGGGAGCGCGCTGTCCCGGTCCGGGTCGCCGCCGAGCGCGGCGATGCCGAGCCAGTCGGCGCACACGTCGGACGTGGCCGGATGCAGCGAGCCGCAGCGGGCGTCCCGGTAGAGCCGCTCCAGCGGATGCCCGCGCCGGGTCGCCGACGTGCCCGCCGCCTCCAGCATGGAGGCCGCCACCTCGGCGGCGGTGGTGCCGGCGAGCAGCTTGGCCCGCCACACCCAGCGGTTCGTCTCGGCGTCGCCGGGTGCCTCGTCGACCCGCCGGGCCGCCTCGGCGACCACCAGCTCGGCGGCGGCGGTGGCCGCGTCGGCCCGGCCCAGGCGGGCCCGCACGGCGGGCAGACCGGCGAGATTACGCGCGTTGAGGTGCTCGGCCGCGGCGTCGACAGCCGCCCGGGCCACGCCGACGTAGACCGCCGCGTAACTCGCCACCAGCCAGTGCGGCATGAGTTGGGCGACGACCAGGGCCAGCCCCTCGACGCCGCCGAGCAGCCGGTCGGCCGGGACCGTCGCGTCCAGGTGCACGTCGTGCGAGGAGGTGGCCCGCATGCCGAGCGAGTCCCAGGTCGGCTCGACCGTGATCCCGTCGCCGGCCGGCACCAGGAACTGCGACACCACCGACTGGTCGGCGGCGCTGCGGGCGGCGACCAGGTAGCCGTCCGGATGGCCGGCGCCGGAGCAGAACGTCTTGCTGCCCTTGATGTGCCAGCCGCCCTCGACCGGCTCGTAGACGGTGCTGAGCTGGGACAGCCGGGCGCCGGCACCACGTTCGCTCATCGCGACCGCGTACCAGGCGCCGTCGGCCGCCGCGCGCAGCAGCCGGTCCCGCGCCGCCAGCGCCTCGTCCGGTACGCCGAGCGCCTCGGCCAGTTCCTCGGTGACCGCGCCCAGCGCGCCGGTGACCGAGGCGTGCATGTTGAACACCAGCGCGGTCGCGCCGTTGCCCCGGGCCAGTTCGGTGGCGACCGCGGCGTACTCGGCGAAAGTCGCGCCCGTACCGCCCAGTTCGGGCGGCACCATCAGGCCGAACAGCCCGGCCGCCCGCAGGTCCGCGAAGTCGTCCACGGGGAACGAACCGTCCCGGTCGTGCTCGCCCGCGCGGGCGGCCAGTCGCGGTGCCAACCGGCGGGCCGCCTCCAGCGCGTACACAGTCATGTCGCCCCCTTCTCGCGTCCTTTACCCCGGGCGGCCCCGGCTACCCGCCCCGGCGCCCCCAGCCCTGGTACAGCACCGCCGTCGACCGGGTCGGCACGATGCGCGGCTCGGTCCGGTCCGGACGGTCGGCACCGCCGCGCATGCGACGCAGCAGCCAGGTCAGCGTGCCGCCCAGCTCCGGCCGGACCCCGCGTACCGCCAGTGGCACGCCGCGCCGGGCGCACTCGGCGACCAACTCGCGGGCGTCGACGAACAACCGTGGGTCGTGGATGCCGCGCGGCACCGTGGGCAGCCGTTCGCCCAGTTCCACCGCGACCAGCCGGGCCAGCAGCGTGTCGTTGAGCGTGTCCAGCACCAGCAGGCCGCCCGGGCGCAGCAGCCGGCACGCCTCGGCGACCGCCCGCCGCCAGAGCGGTACGTGCTCCAGCAGTTCCCCGGCGGAGACCACCGCCGCGCAGCCGTCGGCGAGCGGCACGGCTGTCGCGTCGGCCTGGATTACCGTCACGCCGTGCGCGGCAGCCTGGTCGAGCGCGGAGCGCGTCAGGTCGACCCCGACGTGGCGGTAGCCCTTGCCGGCCAGGTGCGGCGCCAGCAGCCCGGCGCCACAGCCCAGGTCGACGAGAAGGTCGTCCGGCTTGGCCGCCGCTGGTACCAGCGCCGCCCGGGCCCGGGCCAGCCAGTGCAGCATCGCGAACGCCCCGTCCGGCCGCCACCACTCGCCGGCCAGGTCGTCGTACTGCCGGGGGTCGTTCGGCGGCAGCACCCGGTACGGAGTGGACACCGGCGACGCGTCGGGCATGCGTCGAGCGTGGCACGACTGCCCGGTAACGACCAGACTTCTCTTATGTCGACACGGGTGTTAGGGCTGGTCAGGGCGAGCCATCCGGAGCCCGCTGCGGCGGTCACGGTGGTCGCCGCGCTGCTCGCCGCCGGCGTCGGGCACTCCGCGGCGGGCGTGGCGGCGGTGGCGCTGACGGTGCTGGCCAGCCAGCTCGCCGTGGGGTGGAGCAACGACCTCATCGACGCCGATCGGGACGCGGCGGTGGGGCGTACCGACAAGCCGGTGACCACCGGCGAGGTCGCCCGGCCGACGCTGGCCCGGGCCACCGCGGTGGCCGCCGTCGCAGTGCCCGTGCTGGCACTGGCCGGCGGTCCAGCCGCGGCGGCCTGCGCGACGCTGGGCCTGGTCTCCGCGCTGCTCTACAACCGGCCGCTGAAGTCGACGCCGGTGTCGGTGCTGCCCTACGCGGTCTCGTTCGGCGCGCTGCCCGCGTTCGTGGTGCTCGCGCTGCCCGGCTCGCCGGTGCCCCCGGCCTGGCTGGTGGCCGCCGCCGCGCTGCTGGGCGCCGGGGCGCACTTCGCCAACGTGCTGCCCGACCTGGCCGACGACGCCCGGACCGGGGTGCGCGGCCTGCCGCACCGGCTCGGGCCGGTGGGCAGCCGGCTGGCCGCCGCCGGGCTGCTGCTCGCGGCCACCGTCGCGCTGGTCCTCGGTCCGCCCGGGCCGCCGTCGTGGACCGGCCTGTCGGCGGTCGCGGCCGCCGTCGCCGTGCCGGCGGTCGGCTGGTACGCGGGACGCGCGACCGCCGGACGCTCGGCGACCGCCTTCCGGGCGGTGCTGGTGGTGGCGCTCATCGATGTGGTGCTGCTGGTGACGAGCGGCCGGGTGGTCTGAGGAGTCCCCGCCGAAGGTGGCATTGCCGGGTCCGCGTGCGGGCCTCGATCAGCTCCAACTACCCTGGAGCGCGGTCTGCGCGGGTATGGCCACCCCGTGCCCGGCGGTCGACCGGGCGGGGATCGTGACGAGGAGGACCGACGTGACGCGCTCGATCAGGGGTTCCCGGGGGCCGGCCCTGCTGCTGGCCGGCACGGCGGCGGCGAGCCTGCTGCTGTCCGGGTGCGGCGCCGGGCAGATTTCCGAGACCGCCAACAAGATCCCGTCGGTCCAGGGCGTCAACGTCCAGACCTCCGACGACCTCTACAAGGTGCGCGGGCTCTACGTGCAGTTCCCGGGCCCGACGGGCTACGAGGCCGGGTCGAACGCGCCGGTCAACGTGGTGATCTACAACGACAGCAAGAAGCCGGTCACCGTCACCGTCACCACCGACAGCGCGCGCGACATCGTGCTCACCGGTTCCGGCGCGGGCGAGAGCGGCGCGGCCACCCCGACCGGGTCGCCCACCGAGCCGGCCACCGCCTCGCCGACCGCCACCGACCCGAGCGCGTCGCCGAGCCAGTCGCTGGAGGTGCCCGCGTCGCCGTCGGCCAGCCCGTCACCGAGCGAGTCCGCGCCCGCCGGTCAGCCGGCCCGGATCGAGATCCCGGCGCTCAGCTACGCCCAGCTCAACGCCGGCAACCCGCGCTTCCTGCAGCTCATCGGCCTCAACCAGGAGCTGCTCGTCGGCCAGCAGGTCAACCTGACCTTCGACTTCGGTGACGGCAAGGTCATCACGACCCCGGCGCCGATCGGCGTCCCGCTGACCCCGGCGGCCACGCCGTCGAAGATCGTGAACCCGCGTGAGCACGTCGGTGAGGACGGCGGCGCCGAGGGCGGCCACTGACCTCCGTACCCTTTCCGCCGGCACCGCCGCCGTGGCCAACGCCACGCCGGCGGTGTCGCCGTTGCGGGTGGGCTTTCGTCGTACGGGCCGGTTAGCGTCCGGTGGTGACCACGCCCCGATCGACCCGTGCCGGCGCCGGCCGCGGTCGCGCCGCCACCCGTGAACCCCGCCCGGCCTACGAGTGCGACGCCTGCGGCCACCAGCCCCCGAAGTGGGTGGGCCGGTGCCCCGAGTGCGGCGAGTGGGGTTCGGTGGTCGAGTGCACCGTCACCGGCCCGACGGTCTCCGGCCGGGTGGTCAGCTCGCGGATGCCGGCCGAGCCGGCCCGGCCGATCGCCACCATCAGCGCCGCGCCCGCCCGGGCCCGTCCCACCGGCGTCAGCGAACTCGACCGGGTGCTCGGCGGCGGGCTGGTCCCCGGTGCGGTGGTGCTGATCGCCGGTGAGCCCGGCGTGGGCAAGTCGACGCTGCTGCTCGACGTGGCACAGCAGTGGGCGGCCGGAGCCGGCAGCCCGTCGCTCGTGGTCAGCGGTGAGGAGTCGGTCAGCCAGGTGCGGCTGCGCGCCGAGCGGATGGGCACCCTGCACGATCAGCTCTACCTGGCCGCCGAGAGCGACCTGTCGGCGGTGCTCGGCCACCTCGACGCGGTGAAGCCGGGGCTCCTGGTGCTCGACTCGGTGCAGACCATCTCCACCACCGGCACCGAGGGTGTGCCCGGCGGCGTCACCCAGGTCCGCGCCGTCACCGCCGCCCTGGTCGCGGTGGCCAAGGAGCGCGGCGTCGCCACCGTGCTCGTCGGGCACGTCACCAAGGACGGCCAGGTGGCCGGTCCCCGCGTTCTGGAGCACCTGGTCGACGTGGTGCTGCACTTCGAGGGCGACAAGCACTCCTCGCTGCGCATGGTGCGCGGCGTGAAGAACCGATTCGGCGCGGCCGACGAGGTGGGCTGCTTCGAGATGCACGAGGGCGGCATCAGCAGCCTGGCCGACCCGTCCGGCCTGTTCCTGACCCGCTACTCCGAACCGGTGCCGGGCACCTGCGTGACGGTGGCGATGGAGGGGCGCCGGGCACTGGTCACCGAGGTGCAGGCGCTGATCGGGGCCACGGTGGCCGGCTCCCCCCGGCGTACCGTTTCCGGCCTCGACAGCGCCCGGCTCGCCATGGTCCTCGCGGTGCTCCAGCGCCGCACCGAACGGCTGACGCTGCACGACCGGGAGGTCTTCGCCGCCACCGTCGGCGGCATCCGGGTGGTCGAGCCGGCGGCCGACCTGGCCGTGGCGCTCGCGGTCGCCTCCGGCGGGCTCAACCTGGCACTCAACCCGCACCTGGTGGCCATCGGCGAGGTGGGACTCACCGGCGAGGTCCGCCGCGTCGGCGCGGTACCCCGCCGGCTGGCCGAGGCGGCCCGGCTCGGCTTCCGGCTGGCCCTCGTGCCGCCCGGGTGCGGGCCAGAGAGCAGCGGCGCCGGGCCGGAGAACATGCGGGTGATCGAGGTCACTGACGTGCGGGCCGCCCTCCAAGCGGCCGCACGCGCGTCGGCGGAGTGACAGGGGTGGGATCCACGGGGCGTTTCCGGGCAGGCCACGCAGGCCGCACCGATTCGCCCGACCCGGGCATCGTGACACATCACAGTAACCACGAGAGCACCCACCGCATGGCAGTCCGTAGACTGTGCCCGTGCCGATCGACCGCGATGCCACCAAGCCCGCTACGGCGACGCCGCACGCCCGTACCAGCGCCGTGAGCGGCAACCCCGCCCGTGCCATCAGCGTGAGCGTCAACGGAAGCGTCGGCGGCGGGGCCGGCGCTGATCCGCTGCGCGCCAACCTCGCCCTGATGGCTCCCGGCACCGCCCTGCGGGACGGCCTGGAGCGGATCCTGCGCGGCCGCACCGGCGCGCTGATCGTCCTCGGCTACGACAAGGTGGTCGAGCAGATCTGCACCGGCGGCTTCCCGATGGACGTGGAGTTCTCCGCCACCCGGGTCCGTGAGCTGTGCAAGATGGACGGCGCTGTGGTGCTCTCCAGCGACGGCACCCGGATCGTGCAGGCCGGCGCGCACCTGATGCCCGACCCGTCCATCCCCACCGAGGAGTCCGGCACCCGGCACCGGACCGCCGAGCGGGTGGCCCGGCAGACCGGCTACCCGGTCATCTCGGTCAGCCAGTCGATGCGGATCATCAGCCTCTACGTAAACGGCCAGCGGCACGTGCTCGACGACTCGGCGGCCATCCTGTCCCGCGCCAACCAGGCACTCGCCACGCTGGAGCGCTACAAGCTCCGGCTGGACGAGGTCTCCGGCACGCTCTCCGCGTTGGAGATCGAGGATCTGGTCACCGTCCGCGACGCGGTGGCGGTGGTGCAGCGGCTGGAGATGGTCCGGCGGATCGCCGACGAGATCGCCGGCTACGTGGTGGAACTGGGCACCGACGGCCGCCTGCTGGCGCTCCAGCTCGACGAGCTGATGGCCGGTGTGGACGCCGACCGCACCCTGGTCATCCGCGACTACCTGCCGACCGGCCGAAAGTCGCGCACGCTCGACGAGGCGCTCGTCGAGCTCGACCTGCTCAGCGCCACCGAACTCATCGACCTCGTGGCGGTGGCGAAGGCGATCGGCTATCCGTCCGCCTCGGACGCGCTCGACGCGGCGGTCAGCCCGCGCGGGTTCCGCCTGCTGGCGAAGGTGCCCCGGCTGCCGGTCGCCGTGGTCGACCGGCTGGTGGTGCACTTCGGCAGCCTCCAGCGGCTGCTCGGCGCGACCGTTGAAGACCTCCAGGCGGTCGAGGGCGTGGGCGACGCCCGCGCCCGTGGCGTCCGCGAGGGCCTGTCCCGGCTCGCCGAGGCCAGCATCCTCGAACGGTACGTCTGACCGGCCGCTCAGCCGGTGATCGTCAGCTTCACCGGCTCGCTGATCTTGGTGCCGACGCGGGCGAACACCTGGTACTCGCCGATCGCGGCGAACTCACCGTTTGCCAGCCCGCTCGCGCACTTGTTGTCCCGCTTGCCGTTCCAGCCCAGCTCGTAGGAGCGCTCGAAGTTCGGCGTGAACGACTGCGGGTCCGAGCCCGTGCCGGTGCCGCACGTGTCCGACGACCAGATCTTCTCCGCGCCCGCCTTGATGTACAGCTCCTGGAGGTCGGCCCCGACGTCTCGGCTGCACGTACGGGTCGACACGTTCTTGACCTTGAGGCGCAGCGTGACAACTGCGCCCCGCTGGGCGGTCTGCGGCACCGCAACCGGCGTCACCAGCAGCTCGGAGTCGGTGCAGGTGCCGTCGTCGGAGACCGGCTGACCGGTAGCGCCACCGTTGCCGGTGCCGCCCCCGTTGTTCGCGCCGCCGCCGTCGTCCCCACCACCGGTGTTCCCGCCACCGGTGTTCCCACCACCGGTGTTCGCCCCACCGTCACCGGAGTCGCCCGGTGTCGGTGACGGGCTGCCCGACTGCGGGGTCAGCACCGAGTCCGACGGGTCGGGCCCGGCGGAACCGGTCGGGGACGGGTCGGTGCCCGGCGCGCCGGTGTTGCGGTCCGAAACGGTGCAGGAATAGAGCAGGACAATCAGGAAGAGCAGCCCGGCTCCGAGCACGACGGCACGACGCCGCCAGTACACAGCAGGGGGCAGGGGGCCGACCGTCAGACGCATGATGCGCCTACCGTAGCCGCGCGGCGCACGGCTCGCCGGTCCGACGCGCCGGTAACCCGCCGCCGTACGGCCGCTTTCGTCCACACTGGATCGCGACGGCCACCGTCAGAGGTAGACCTTGCGCTGGTAGATCGCGTGCGCGCCGGCCACCCGGTCGAGGAAGAGCAGCCCGGCGCAGTGGTCGATCTCGTGCTGGAGCGCCCGCGCCTCGAAGCCGTCCGTCACCAGCCGGACCGGCTCGCCGCTGCCGGGAAGCGCGCCCTCGACCACCAGACGGCTGGCCCGCTTCACGTCGCCGGTCAGGTCCGGCACCGACATGCAGCCCTCCCGCCCGGCCTTCCACCGGGACGCCTCCACCACGCGCGCGTTGCAGAGCACGAACGTGCCGTGCACGGTGACCGCCTTCGGGTGCCCCGTGACGTCCACCGCGAACACCTGCGCGCTGACCCCGACCTGCGGCGCCGCCAGTCCCACACAACCGGGCGAGACGCGCATCGTGGCCACCAGGTCCGCGGCGAGGCGCACCACCTCGGCGGATGTGGGGTCGACCTCCGGCCCGGGCCGGCTCAGCACCGGCTCCGGCGCGGTGACCACCGGGCGTACCGCACCGGGAACGCCGAGCTTCTCCGGTGTCCAGCCGCCCAGGCCCGCGTACTCCGGCCCGGTCACAGCAGATCCGTGTCCGCCGGGCGGAGGCTGACCCCCACGCCCAGCTCCGCGGCGACCCGGGTGAGGCGACCGGCCACCTCGTCGGACACACCGGGCGGCAAGTCGACCTCGGCGACCACCACGTACAGCGAACCGGTCAGCCGGGTGCTCAGGTCGGTCACGTTTCCGCCCGCGTCGGTAAGCACCCGGGTCATGGCCGCGACGATGCCCATCCGGTCGGCGCCGTGCACCGCCAGCACGTACGGCTCACCCGTGGGCTCACTGCCACCGTCGGGCGTGACAGCACGTACGGTCGCCAGCAGGCGCCCGTCGGCGGCGAGCGGAGCCAGCGCGGCCTCGACGTCGGCGGCGGCCGGGCCCACGCAGATCAGCGTCATCGCGAAGTGTCCACGCAGCCGGGTCATCGTCGAGTCGGTGAGGTTCGCGCCGAGCCGGGCGAGGACCTCCGCGACGTCGGCCACGATGCCCGGCCGGTCCCGGCCGATGACGGTGATCGCGAGCTCGTTCATTCGGACATTCTGCCCCGACGCCCATGATCGATCGCGCCCGGCCACCCGGCCCGCCCAACCTGCGGGAAAGACCGCCGTGACATGATCGACGGCGCGATGTCCGATCCCACATTCGCCACCCAGGTCAGCCGGTGGTACGAGCGCAACGCCCGCGACCTGCCGTGGCGCAAGCCCGGCATCGGCGCCTGGGCGATCCTGGTCAGCGAGGTCATGCTCCAGCAGACCCCTGTGGTCCGGGTGGTGCCCGCCTTCCAGGCGTGGCTGGCCCGCTGGCCCGAGCCGCGCGCGCTCGCCGAGGACACCCCGGCCGAGGCGATCCGGATGTGGGGGCGGCTCGGCTACCCCCGCCGGGCGGTACGCCTGCGCGAGTGCGCGGTGGCGATCGTCGAGCGGCACGGCGGCGTGGTGCCCGACCGGCTCGACCAGTTGCTGGCGCTGCCGGGCGTCGGCACGTACACGGCCCGCGCGGTCGCCGCGTTCGCGTACGGGCAGCGACACCCGGTGGTGGACACAAACGTCCGGCGCGTGGTGTGCCGGGCGATCGCCGGTGAACCCGACGCCGGCCCCACCACCCGCCCGGCCGACCTGGTCGCCACCGAGGAACTGCTGCCGGTCGAGCCGGCCGCCGCCGCGTTGGCCAGTGCCGCGTTCATGGAACTCGGGGCCGTCGTCTGCACCGCCCGTGCGCCGCGCTGCGCGGTCTGCCCGGTCGAGTCGAGCTGCGCCTGGCGGGCCTCCGGGCAGGCTGCGCCCACGGGTCCGACCCGCCGGCCGCAGCGCTACGCCGGCACCGACCGGCAGGTGCGCGGACTGCTGCTCGCGGTGCTGCGGGAGTCCACCGGTCCGGTGCCGCACCAGCGGCTGGACCAGGTGTGGCACGACGACGTCCAGCGGGCGCGAGCGCTGGCCGGGCTGGTCACGGACGGCCTGGTGGAACCGGTGGGCGAGGAGTCATTCCGCCTGGCCGGCGACGGCCCCGCCGTCCCCCTTCCCTAATCCCGCACCCGCCGCGCCCCGGCCCAGCCCAGCCCGGCCCGGCCCGGCCCGACCCGGCCCCGTTGATCATGAAGTTGACCGCAACTTCCGTCCGATTTGTCGCCGTCAACTTCATGATCGACACGTGCGGGCGGGGCGGGGTGGGCGGTGCGGTGGGCAGAAGAAGGCGACGGCCCCGGTGGCTTTCGCCTGCCGGGGCCGTCGCCCTTGATGCTCTGGTTATGCGGCGTCGTCCGCGCCGGTGGCGGCGGTGCCGCCGAGGTCCGCCGGGACCGCGTCCGGCACGGCGTCCGGCCGGTCCGCGCCCCGGAAGACGAGCTTGGACTTGTCGATGTTTTCCGGGTCGCCCTCGCAGTCCACCACCACGATCTGGCCCGGGGTCAGTTCGTTGAAGAGGATC
>NZ_FMCV01000016.1 GCF_900091565.1 Micromonospora marina
GATCCGCAGCAGCGGTTGCTGCTGGAGGCGTCGTGGGAGTCGTTCGAGTCCGCCGGGCTGGACCCGCAGCAGTTGCGGGGCAGCCGGACGGGTGTGTTCGCGGGTGTGATGTATCACGACTATGCGTCGCAGCTCATGGGGTTGGCCGACGAGGTGGAGGGATACGTCGGTACGGGTACGTCGGGCAGCGTGTTGTCGGGTCGGGTGGCGTACACGTTCGGCTTGGAGGGCCCGGCGGTCACGGTGGACACCGCCTGTTCGTCCAGTCTCGTCGCGTTGCATCTGGCCGCGCAGGCGTTGCGCAGTGGCGAGTGTGATCTGGCGTTGGCCGGTGGCGTGACCGTCATGGCGACGCCCGGCACGTTCATCGAGTTCTCGCGGCAGCGTGGCCTGTCGGCCGACGGCCGCTGCCGGTCGTTCGCGGCGTCGGCGGACGGTACGGGTTGGTCCGAGGGTGTGGGCGTGTTGCTCGTGCAGCGACTCTCCGACGCGCAGCGGGAGGGCCGGCGGATCCACGCCGTGGTGCGGGGCACGGCGGTGAACCAGGATGGTGCCTCGAACGGGCTGACGGCCCCCAACGGCCCGTCGCAGCAGCGGGTGATCCGGCAGGCCCTCGCGAACGCGCGGCTCACCACCGCCGACGTGGACGCCGTGGAGGCGCACGGCACCGGCACGACCCTGGGTGACCCGATCGAGGCGCAGGCGTTGCTGGCGACGTACGGGCAGGACCGGCCCGCCGACCGGCCGCTCTGGCTGGGCTCGATCAAGTCGAACATCGGGCACACGCAGGCGGCAGCCGGTGTGGCCGGTGTGATCAAGATGGTGTTGGCGATGCGCCACGGCGTCGTCCCGGCGACGCTGCACGTGGACGAGGCATCCCCGCACGTCGACTGGACGGCCGGGGCGGTCGCCCTCGCTACCGGGCCGACGCCGTGGCCGCGGATGGGCCGGCCGCGTCGGGCAGGGGTGTCGTCGTTCGGGATCTCCGGCACCAACGCGCACGTGATCATCGAGCAGCCGCCCGCCGAGACGGTCGGCGCGCGGCCCACCGACCGGCCGCGCGCCGACCTCGTACCCCTCGTGCTCTCCGCCGTGGACGCCCCGGCGCTGCGCGACCAGGCGGCCCGGCTGGGCGCGCACCTCGCGGCGCACCCGGAGCTGGCGCCGGCCGACGTCGCGCGCGCCCTGGTCACCACCCGGGCCACGTTCGACCACCGCGCCGTCGTCCTCGGCCGCGACACCGTCGACCTGACGCGGGCCCTGGAGTCGTTCCACCTCGGCGAGGCCACCGCCGCCGTCACCGGCGTCGCGGCGCGCGCCGCCGACCCGGTCCTCGTCTTCCCCGGCCACGGCGACCCGTGGCCCGCCGCGACCGTCGAGCTGCTGGACCGGGCACCGGAGTTCGCCGCCGCGATCGTCGCCTGCGAGGCGGCCCTCGCCCCCCACGTGGACTGGTCGCTCGCCGCCGTGCTGCGCGGCGCGGACGGCGCCCCCACCCCGGCCGACCCCGAAGTGGCGCCGGCCGTCCGGTGGGCCGTGGCCGTCTCGCTGGGACGCTGGTGGCGCTCCCTCGGCGTACGACCCGCCGCCGTGCTCGGGCACGCTCACGGCGCGCTCGCGGCCGCCTGCGTGGCCGGCGCGCTGTCGCTGGAGGACGCGGCGAGGACGATCGCCCTCGCCAGCCCGGCGGAGGACGGCGCGGACGCGCTGGCCGGCATCACCCTCCGGGCGGCCGAGGTGCCGCTGTACCCGGCGACGACCGGCGGCCCGGTCGACACCGACGGCCTCGACGCCGCCCGCTGGTACCGGGACCTGACCGCCGACGCCGACGCGGAACCGGCCGTACGCGCCCTGCTCGACGAGGGCCACCGGGTCCTCCTCGAGGCTGCCCCGGCGACCGTGCTGGCAGCCGGCATCCGCGAGAGCGCGCGGGCCGACGACGCCGTCGTGGTGGCCGCCGACGACACCGTGGCCGGCGGCTGGCAGCGCATGCTGACGGTCCTCGCCGGGCTGCACGTGCACGGCGTGCCCGTCGACTGGACGGCGATCCTGGGCGCCCCCACCGGCCCGCCGCTCCCGCTGCCCACGTACGCCTTCCAGCGTCAGCGCTACTGGCCGCAGCCGACGGCGGCGACCGCCCCCGCCCCCGCCGGCACCGACGAGGCGGACCGGCACTTCTGGGAGGCAGTGGAACGCGCCGACGCGTCTGCCCTGGCCGCCGCCATGCGCATCGACGAGGCCACGGTCAGCTCCCTCGACCCCGCGCTGCCGCTGCTGTCCTCCTGGCGCCGGCGCCGCCGCGACGAGTCCACCGTGGACTCGTGGCGCTACCGGGTGACCTGGAAGCCGCTGGCCGTCGCGCCGGAGGCCACCCTCGCCGGCACGTGGCTGCTGGTCGTGCCGGCCGCCGAAGCCGAGCACCCCCTGGTCGACGGCGTCGCCCGGGCGCTGGGCGAGGGCGGGGCCGAGGTCGTCCGGATCGACGTGCCGGAGACGGGCCGGCCGGCGCTGGCCGAGCGGCTGGCGCGTACCGGCGGGCCCGTCGCCGGAGTGCTCTCCCTGCTCGGCCTGGACGACGCGCCGCACCCGGCCCACCCGGTCGTCCCGGCGGGTCTGGCCGCCACGTACGCCCTGGTCCAGGCCCTCGGCGACACCGGCGTCACCGCCCCGCTGTGGTGCGCCACCACCGGCGCGGTCTCGGCCGGCCGCGCCGACCAGCTCGACCGCCCCCGCCAGGCGATGCTCTGGGGGCTCGGCCGGGTGGTCGCCCTGGAACACCCGGACCGCTGGGGCGGACTGCTGGACCTGCCCGCCGAGCTGGACCCCCGGGACCGGGCCCGGCTCGGGGCGGTGCTGGCAGGCGTCGACGCGGAGGACCAGCTGGCGCTGCGCCCCTCCGGGGTGTTCGCCCGGCGACTGGTCCGCGCCCGCGCCGAGCGCACCGCGACGCAGGACTGGCGTCCCGCCAGCGGCGCCGTCCTGGTAACCGGCGGCCTCGGGTCCATCGGGGCCCAGGTGGCCCGCTGGCTGGCCCGCGAGGGCGTGGGTGAGCTGGTGCTGACCGGCCGCCAGGGCCCCGCCACGCCCGGCGCCGACGAGCTGGCCGACGAACTGCGCGCCACCGGCACCACAGTCACCGTGGCCGCCTGCGACGTCGCCGACGCGGCCGCCGTACGGGCCCTCGTCGGGCGGCTCGCCGGGCAGGGCACCCGCGTCGGGGCCGTGTTCCACATCGCCGGCGTCGCCCACGCCGCGCCCGTCGCGGCCACCGACGTCGCCGACCTCGCCGACGCCCTGCGGGCCAAGGTGGCGGGCGCGGTCAACCTCGACGAGGCGTACGGCGACGAACTGTCGGCGTTCGTGCTCTTCTCCTCCGGCGCGGGCGTCTGGGGCGGCGGGCACCAGGGCGGCTACGCCGCCGCCAACGCCTTCCTCGACGCGCTCGCCGAGGACCGGCGACGGCGCGGACGGGCCGCCACCGCCATCGCCTGGGGCGCCTGGGACGGCGGCGGCATGGTCGACGCCGAGGGCGCCGCCGACCAGATGTTCCGCTCGGGAGTCCGGGCCATGCGCCCCGACCTCGCGGTCTCCGTCCTGGCCGAGGCGCTCGACCACGGCGACACCACGCTCACCGTGGCGGACATCGCCTGGGACCGGTTCCTGCAGACCTACACGCTGGCCCGCCCCCGGCCGCTGATCGCCGACATTCCCGAGGCGGCCCGGCTGCTGGCGGCCGGGCAGCGCGACGGCGGCACGCCCGACGCGGCGTCCCCGCTCCGCGGCCGGCTGGCCGGCCTCGCCGCCCCGGAACGCCGCCGGGTCCTGCTCGACCTCGTACGCGTCCACGCGGCGGCGGTGCTGCGCCTGTCCTCGCCGCAGGCGCTGGCGGCGGACCGGTCGTTCCGGGAGATCGGCTTCGACTCGCTCAGCGCCGTCGAGATGCGCAACCGCCTCGCCGAGGCGGTGGGGCTGAACCTGCCGGCGACCCTGGTGTTCGACCGCCCGACGCCCGACGCCCTCGCCGAGCACCTGGCGGGCAGGCTCGCGGGCGACGACACCCCGGCGGCCGAGCCCGTGCGGTCCGCCACCGCGCTGGACGAGCCGATCGCCGTCGTCTCGATGAGCTGCCGCTACCCCGGCGGCGTCGCCGGCCCCGAGGACCTGTGGCGACTCGTCGCCGAGGGACGCGACGGCATAGCGGAGTTCCCGACCGACCGGGGCTGGGACCTGGCAGCCATCTACGACCCCGATCCCGACCGGCCCGGCACCTCGTACGTGCGCGAGGGCGGCTTCCTCACCGACGCCGCCGGCTTCGACGCCGCCCTGTTCGGCATCTCCCCGCGCGAGGCGATGGTGATGGACCCGCAGCAACGGGTGCTGCTGGAGAGCGCCTGGGAGCTGTTCGAGCGGGCCGGCACCGCGCCCGCCGACATGCGGGAGACAAACACCGGCGTCTTCGTCGGCACCAACGGCCAGGACTACGCGACGCTGCTGATGGCCGCCCGGGTCGAGACCGAGGGCTACCAGGCCACCGGCAACGTCGCCGCCGTCATCAGCGGTCGGCTGGCCTACCACTTCGGGTTGCAGGGCCCCGCCGTCAGCGTCGACACCGCCTGCTCGTCGTCGCTGGTGGCGCTGCACCTGGCCTGCCAGTCCCTGCGGCAGGGCGAGTGCGACGTCGCGGTCGCCGGCGGCGTGACGGTGATGGCCACCCCCGGCCCGTTCCTGGAGTTCGCCCGGCAACGGGGGCTCGCCCTCGACGGCCGGTGCAAGTCGTTCGCCGGGGCCGCCGACGGCACCGGCTGGGGCGAGGGCGTCGGCTTGGTGATGTTGCAGCGGCTCTCCGACGCCCAACGCGACGGCCGGCGGATCCTCGCCGTCGTGCGCGGCTCGGCGATGAACCAGGACGGCGCCAGCAACGGCCTGACCGCCCCCAACGGGCCCGCGCAGGAGCGGGTGATCAACCAGGCGCTGGCCAACGCGCGGTTGAGCGCCGTCGACGTGGACGCCGTCGACGGGCACGGCACCGGCACCCGGCTCGGCGACCCGATCGAGGCGCAGGCCCTGCTGGCCACGTACGGGCGGCAGCGCCCCGCCGACCGGCCGCTCTGGCTCGGCTCGGTGAAGTCGAACATCGGCCACACCCAGGCAGCCGCCGGCGTCTCCGGCGTGATCAAGATGGTGCTGGCCCTCCAGCACGACCTGCTGCCGCCCACCCTGCACGTGGACGAGCCGTCGCCGCACGTGGACTGGTCGGCCGGCGCCGTCGCGCTGCTGACCGAGGCGCAGCCGTGGCCGGACGTGGACCGGCCGCGCCGCGCCGGCGTGTCGTCGTTCGGGGTCAGCGGCACCAACGTGCACGTCATCCTCGAACAGGCGCCCGCCACGCCCCCGGCCGACACCGGCGCCGCCCGTCCGGCCGGCGCCGACGCGCCCACCACCAGCTCCAGCCGCGGCACGCTCGGCGCCGCCGAGGGGACGCCGCTGCTGCCGTGGCTCGTATCGGCAGACACCGCCGACAGCCTGCGGGCACAGGCGGCCCGGCTGGCCGACTGGCTGCCGGGCAGCGGGACGCCCGCCGCCGACGCGGCCCGGGCACTGGCCACCGGACGGTCCCCGCTGCGGCACCGCGCGGTGCTGCTCGCCGCCGACGCCGACGCCGCCCTCGCCGGCCTGCGGGCCCTGGCCGCCGGGCAGGACCACCCCGGGCTCACCCGGGGCGCCGCCGAGCCCGGCGGCGCGCTGGCGGCGCTCTTCTCCGGCCAGGGCGCGCAGCACGCCGGGATGGGCCGACGCCTGTGGGAGACGTTCCCCGTCTTCGCGGCGACCCTCGACGAGGCGTGCCAGCACCTGGACGCGTACCTGCCGCGGCCGCTGCGCACGGTGCTGTTCGCCGAGCCCGGCACCGCCGAGGCCGACCTGCTCGACCAGACCGTCTTCACCCAGGCCGGGCTCTTCGCGGTCGAGGTGGCGCTGTTCCGGCTGCTCGAACACTGGGGGATCCGGCCCGACTTCGTGGCCGGGCACTCGGTCGGGGAGATCAGCGCGGCCCACGTCGCCGGGGTGCTCGACCTGGCCGACGCCTGCGCGCTCGTCGGCAACCGGGGGCGCCTGATGCAGGCCCTGCCACCCGGCGGCGGGATGCTCGCCGTCGCCGCGCCCGAGGTCGACGTGCTGCGGGCCCTGTCCGGCACGCCGGGACAGCCCGCCGTCGCCGCCGTCAACGGGCCGGCCGCCGTCGTCGTCGCCGGGGCCGAAGACGTGCTGACCGAACTGGCCGCCCACTTCACCGACCTCGGCGTACGCACCAAGCGGCTGCGGGTCAGCCACGCCTTCCACAGCCCGCTGATGGAGCCGATGCTCGCCGAGTTCGCGGCCGTCGCGGCGACCCTGTCGTACGCCCCGCCGACGGTGCCGCTGGTGTCGAACCTGACCGGCACGGTCGTCGACCCCGAGCAGCTCTGCACACCCGACTACTGGGTCCGCCACGTCCGCGAGGCGGTCCGCTTCGCCGACACCGTGACCCACATGTACTCCCACGGGGTGACCCGGTTCCTGGAGATCGGGCCGGACACCGTGCTGACCGCCCTGACCGCCGACGCGCTGCCGGTGGACGCGCCGGTCGTCGTGACCGGCGTGCAGCGGCCCGGCCAGGACGAGGTGGCCACCCTGCTCGGCGCGGTGGCCCGGCTGCACTGCCACGGCGTGCCCGTACGTTTCCCGGCACTGCTGCCCGCCGCCGCCCCGGTGGACCTGCCCACGTACGCGTTCGCCCACCAGCGGTTCTGGCCGACTCTCGACGCCGCGGCGACCCACACCCCCGCCGCCGCGCACGACGACGTCGACTCGGCGTTCTGGCGGGCCGTGGCATCCGGCGACGGCGACGCGCTCGCCGGCCGGCTCGGCCTCGACGCGGACCGGCCGCTGCGGGAACTGCTGCCGGACCTGGACCGGTGGCGGCGCCAGCAGCAGGAGGACACCCTCGCCGGCGGCTGGCGCTACCGGATCACCTGGCGCCCGCGGGCGCTCGTCGCGGGTGCCGTCGACGGCACGTGGACCCTGGTGCACAGCGGTACGGACCAGCCGGTCGTCGACCGGCTCGCCGAACTGCTCACCGCGCGGGGCGGCACCGTGCGGCAGCTCGCCGTCGACCCGGCGACGACCGACCGGAGCGCGCTCGCCGGGCAGCTCGCCGCCCCGGCGCCCACCCGGATCGTGTCGCTGCTCGCCCTCGACGAGCGGGCGCACCCCGACCGCCCGGCCGTGCCGCTGGGCCTGACCGCGAACCTGGCCCTGGTGCAGGCGGTCACGGACGCCCTGCCACCGGTGCCGCTGTGGCTGCTGACCCGGCAGGCCGTGGCCACCGGCGCCGACGACCCCGTCGCCCACCCCGCCCAGGCCACCACATGGGGCCTCGGCCTGGTGACCGCGCTGGAACACCCCCGGCACTGGGGCGGCCTGCTGGACCTGCCCGCCACCCTGGACACCGCCGCCGAGGGAGTCCTGGCGGCCCTCACCGCCGCCGGCGACGAGGACCAGCTCGCGGTGCGCGACTCCGGGACGTACCTGCGGCGGCTGGAGCGCGCGCCCCGCGCCGAGGCGCCGGCCGGCTGGCAGGCGCCGGGCACCGTCCTGGTCACCGGCGGCACCGGCGCCGTCGGCCGGTACGCCGCCGGCTGGTTCGCCCGGCACGGCGCGCGGCGACTGCTGCTGGTCAGCCGGCGCGGCGCGACGGCCCCCGGCGCGGACGAGGCGGTGGCGGAACTGGCCGCCCTCGGTGCCGAGGCGCGGGTGCTGGCCTGCGACCTGGCCGACCGGGACGCGGTCGCCGACCTGATCCGTGGGCTGCGCGCCGACGGTGAGACCGTGCACGCCGTGGTGCACGCCGCCGGGGTGGGCCGGCTCGCCCCGGTCACCGCCGTGACCGAGGCGGAACTCGCCGACGTCGTCTCCGGAAAGATCGCCGGCGCACGGCACCTCGACGAGTTCCTCGACCCGGAGCCGCTCGACCTGGTCGTGCACTTCTCCTCCATCGCGGCCGTCTGGGGCGTCGGCGACCACGGGGCGTACGCCGCCGGCAACGCCTTCCTGGACGCCTGGGCGCAGTCCCGGCCGGCCGGGCGGGCCCGGCACCTCTCGGTGAACTGGGGACCGTGGGCCGGCGGCGGCATGGTGACCGACGCGCACGCGGCGGCCATGAGCCGGCGCGGGGTGTCCCTGCTCGACCGGGAACCGGCGATGGCCGCCCTGCGCGCCGGCCTCGACGGCGACGACACCGCCCTCACCGTCGCCGACATCGACTGGGAACGCTTCGCGCCGGTGTTCGCCTCCGCCCGGCCCCGGCCGCTGATCAGCGAGATCGCCGAGGTGGCCGCCCAGGCCGCGGCGGCGCGCGCCGACGCCGAGGGCGGCGACCACGTCGCCGGCGAACTGCGCAAGCGGCTCGGCGAGCTGTCGCAGGCCGAACAGGCACGGCTGCTGGTCGATCTCATCCGCACCGCCGCGGGCGAGGTCATCGGCCACGACAGCCCGTACGCAGTGGAGGCCGGGCGGCCCTTCCGGGACCTCGGCTTCGACTCGCTCACCGCCGTGGAGCTGCGGGGCCGGCTGGCCCGCTCGACCGGGCTCAGCCTGCCCAGCTCGGTGGTGTTCGACCACCCGACCCCGCAGGCGCTGGCCGAGCACCTGCGGGCCGAACTGCTCGACGAAGTGTCGGTGGAGGCGCTGCCCACCCTCACGGAGCTGGACCAGTTGGAGAGCGCCCTCGCGCTGCGCGACCCGGACGACATCGGCCGGGTGCGGATCACGATGCGCCTGCACAGCCTGCTCGAACGGCTCGGCGCCGCCGAGGAACGTCGGGAGGACGCCGCCGAGGTGGCCGGCCGGCTGCGGGCGGCCAGCAACCAGGAGCTGTTCGACCTCATCGACCAGGACCTCGGGCTCTCCTGAGCCGCCCGGGGATCTGTGGTGTCACGAGAAAGCGAGATGTCATGGCGGACGAAGATCGGCTGCGTGAATACCTGACGCGGGTCGTCGCCGAGCTGCAGCAGACCCGCCAACGGCTGCGCGAGGTCACCGCCGAGGAGTCCGAGCCGGTGGCGATCGTGGCGATGAGCTGCCGCTACCCGGGCGGCATCAGCTCGCCCGAGGAGCTCTGGGAGTTCGTCTCGTCCGGCGGGGACGCCATCGGCGACTTTCCCACCGACCGCGGCTGGGACCTGGACCGGCTCTACCACGCCGACCCGGACAACGCCGGCACCTCGTACACCACCGCCGGCGGCTTCCTGCGCGACGCGGGGCAGTTCGACGCCGCGCTCTTCGGCATCTCGCCGCGTGAGGCGGTCGCCATGGACCCGCAGCAGCGGCTGCTGCTGGAGGTCACCTGGGAGCTGTTCGAACGCGCCGGAATCGCCCCGCTGTCGCTGCGTGGCAGCCGCTCCGGCGTCTTCGTGGGCACGTCCGGGCAGGACTACGCCGCCGTGCTCCACCGGGCGCCCGGCGTCGAGGGGTACGTGCTGACCGGCACCGCCGCCAGTGTCGTGTCCGGTCGGCTGGCGTACACGTTCGGCCTCGAAGGCCCGTCGGTCACCGTGGACACCGCCTGCTCGTCGGCGTCGGTCGCCATCCATCTCGCCTGCCAGGCGCTGCGCCAGCGCGAGTGTGGTCTCGCCCTGGCCGGCGGCGCGACCGTGCTGGCCACCCCCGGCCCGTTCGTCGAGTTCTCCCGGCAGCGCGGCCTCGCCGCCGACGGCCGGTGCAAGTCGTTCGCCGCCTCCGCCGACGGCACCGGCTGGTCCGAGGGCGTCGGCATGCTGCTGCTGGAACGGCTCAGCGACGCCCGCCGCAACGGCCACCCCGTGCTCGGCGTCATCCGCAGCTCGGCGGTCAACTCCGACGGCGCGTCGAACGGCCTCACCGCCCCCAACGGCCCGTCCCAGCAGCGGGTCATCCGGCAGGCCCTGGCCGGCGCGAAGCTCACCCCCGACCTGGTCGACGTCGTGGAGGCGCACGGCACGGGCACCACCCTCGGCGATCCGATCGAGGCCCAGGCCCTGCTCGCCACGTACGGCCGGGAGCGGGGCGACGCCGCGCCGCTGCTGCTCGGCTCGATCAAGTCCAACATCGGGCACACGCAGGCCGCCGCCGGCATCGCCGGTGTGATCAAGATGGTGCTGGCGATGCGGCACGGCGTCGTGCCGGCCACCCTGCACGTCGACGAGCCCACCCCGCACGTGGACTGGGCCGCCGGCGCGGTCACCCTCGTCACCGAGGCCACGCCGTGGCCGGCCGTGGACCGGCCGCGACGGGCCGCCGTCTCGTCGTTCGGGATGAGCGGCACCAACACCCACCTCATCCTCGAACAGCCCGAACCGGCCGGCGTCGAGGCGGACCACCCGGTGGCGCCCGCGCCGGTGCTACTCACCGGCCGCACCCGCACCGCGCTGCGCCGCCAGGCCGAGCGCTGGTCGGCCTACGTCGCCGACGACGCGCACCTGCGCCCGGCCGACGTCGCCTGGACCTCGGCGGTCTCCCGCTCGCCCCTGGAGCACCGGGCGGTCGTGCTCGCCGACGACCGCGACGGCCTGCTCGCCGCGCTGCACGCCCTCGCCGACGACCGGCCCGCCCCCGGGCTGGTCACCGGCGCCGCCGCCGACCGCGGCGGGGTCGCGTTCCTCTTCTCCGGCCAGGGCGCCCAGCGCGCCGGCGCGGGCCGGGAGCTGTACGAGGCGTACCCGGTCTTCGCGGAGGCGCTCGACGAGGTCTGCGGCCACCTCGACCACCGGCTGCCCCGGCCGCTGAAGCCGCTGCTGTTCGCCGAGCCCGGCACCGCCGAGGCCGACCTGCTCGACCAGACCGTCTTCACCCAGGCCGCGCTGTTCGCCGTCGAGGTGGCGCTGCACCGGCTGCTCGGCTCCTGGGGGCTGGCCCCCGACGTGGTCGCCGGGCACTCCGTCGGTGAGCTGACCGCCGCCCACGTGGCCGGCGTGCTCAGCCTCGACGACGCGTGCGCCCTCGTCGCCGCCCGGGGGCGGCTCATGCAGGACCTGCCCACCGGCGGCGCGATGCTCGCCGTGGCCGCCGACGAGGCCCGGGTCGCCGAGTCGATCGCCGCGCTGACCGGCCGGGTCGCCGTCGCCGCCGTCAACGGCCCCGACGCCGTCGTCGTCTCCGGCGACGCGGCGGCCATCGACGAGCTGGCGGAACTCTGGACCGGCCGGGGGGTGAAGGTGCGGCGGCTGCGGGTCAGCCACGCCTTCCACAGCCCGCTGATGGAGCCGATGCTCGCCGAGTTCGCCGCCGTCGCCGCCCGCCTCGACCTGCGTGCCCCCACCCTGCCGGTGGTGTCCAACGTGACCGGCGAGCTGGCCGACCCGGCACAGCTCACCGACCCCGGCTACTGGGTGCGCCACGTCCGGGAGGCGGTCCGCTTCGCCGACGGCGTACGCGCCCTGCGGGCCCACGGCGTCGGCACCTTCGTGGAGGTCGGGCCGGACGCCGTGCTCACCGCCAGCGTCCAGGAGACCCTCGCCGGGATCGAGACCGACGCCGTCGACGCCGCCTCCGCCGTGGTGGTGCCGGTGCTGCGCCGGGACCGCCCGGACCGCCGTGCCCTGCTCGCCGCCCTCGCCCGGTTGCACGTCGCCGGCACCCCGCCGCACTGGGCGGACGTCCTCGCCGGCCGGCTCGTCGACCTGCCCACCTACCCGTTCGAGGGGCAGCACTACTGGGTGCCGGCCGAGGCGCCCGCCGACGACACCACGACGGGCGGGGCCGGCGCGCTCGACCGCCGGTTCTGGGCGGCCGTCGAACGCGCCGACCTCGACGCGCTGCGCGACACCCTCGCCGTCACCGACACCGCCGCCGCCGAGTCGCTGCGTACCCTGCTGCCCGTCCTCGCCGACTGGCGGCGGCAGCGGCAGGAACACTCGGTCCTCGACGGCTGGCGGTACCGGGAGGAATGGCAGGTGGCCCCCGAGCCCGCCTCCGCCCGGCTGGCCGGCACCTGGCTGCTGGCGCTGCCCGCCGACGACGCCGACGACCCGGCGGCACGGGCCGTCCGGGCCGCGCTGACCGGCGCCGGCGCCGACGTGCTGCCACTGACCGTGGAGCCGGACGCCGACCGGGCCGGCCTCGCGGCGGCCCTCGCCGGCACCGAGCCCACCGGCGTCGTGTCCCTGCTCGCCGGGGAACCACGCACCGCCGACGGCACCGTCCTGCCCGGCCTGGCCGCCACCCTCGCCCTCGTGCAGGCGCTCGGCGACGCCGGCGTGGCGGCGCCGCTGTGGCTGGTCACCCGGGGCGCGGTCGCCGCCGCCTCGTACGACCGGCTCGCCGACCCGGCGCAGGCCGCGATCTGGGGCCTCGGCCGGGTCGTCGGCGTCGAGGCGCCGCACCGCTGGGGCGGCCTGGTCGACCTGCCGTCCGACCCCGACGACCGGGCCGCCTTCCGGCTCGCCGCGATCCTCACCGGCTCGACCGGTGAGGACCAGCTCGCCGTACGCGGCCCCGGCGTCTTCGCCCGCCGCCTCGTCCGCGCCGCCCTCGGCGACCGTCCGCCGGCGCGCCGGTTCACGCCCACCGGAACCGCCCTGATCACCGGTGGCACCGGCGGGCTCGGCGCGCGCGCCGCCCGCTGGCTCGCCGCCGCCGGAGCCGAGCACGTCGTGCTGGTCAGCCGGCGCGGACCCGACGCCCCCGGCGCCGCCGAGCTGGAGGCCGAGCTGGCCGGCCTCGGGGCCCGGGTCACCGTCGCCGCCTGCGACATCGCCGACCGGGCCGCCCTCGCCGACCTGCTCGACCGGGTCGAGTCCGACGGCCCGCCGGTGCGTACCGTCGTGCACACCGCCGGCGTCGCGCAGTCCACCCCGCTGGCGGAGGTCACCCCCGCCGAGCTGGCCGAGGTGACAGTCGGCAAGACCGCCGGGGCCACCCACCTCGCCGGCCTGCTCGCCGACCGGGAGCTGGACGCCTTCGTCGTCTACTCGTCCATCGCCGCCACCTGGGGCAGTGGCGGGCAGGCCGGGTACGCGGCCGGCAACGCCTACCTGGACGCGCTCGTGCGGCGGCGGCGCGCCGACGGCCGGGCCGGCACCGCCATCGCCTGGGGCCCCTGGTCCGACGGCGGCATGCACGCGGCGGACGCCGAGCGCAACCTGCGCCGCCGGGGCCTGCCCGCCATGGACCCGGCCGTCGCCGTGGCCGCGTTGCAGCAGGCCCTCGACCACGACGACGTCACAGTGACGGTGGCCGACGTGGACTGGACCCGGTTCGCCCCCGCGTACGCCTCCGCGCGCCGCCGGCCGCTGCTGGAGGGCGTACCGGAGGCGCGGGCCGCCCTCGACGGCGGCGCCGCGGCCGACGACGGCGACGACGGCCCGGCGGCCACGCTGCGCCGCCGCCTCGCCGCGCTGACCCCGGCCCGCCGCGAGGAGATCGTCGCCGACCTGGTCCGCGAACTCGCCGCCGACGTGCTCGGCCACGACGGCGGGGCTGCCGCCGTGGGCGCGACCACCGCGTTCCGCGACCTCGGCTTCGACTCGTTGACCGCCGTGGAGCTGCGCAACCGGCTCGTCGCCGCCACCGGGCAGGCGCTGCCCACCACCCTGGTCTTCGACCACCCCACCCCGGTGGTGCTGTCCCGCTTCCTGCTCGCCGGCCTCTTCGGCGCCGACGCCGGGGCTGCTCCCGCAGCCGTCCCGGCCGCCGTGGGCGACGACGAGCCGGTGGCCATCGTCGCTACGGCCTGCCGCTACCCCGGTGGCGTCGACGGCCCCGAACGGCTGTGGCGCCTCGTCGCCGACGGCGTCGACGCGATCGGCGACTTCCCGACCGACCGGGGCTGGGACCTCGACCGGCTCTACGACCCCGACCCGGCCAACCCCGGCACCACGTACGCCGACAAGGGCGGCTTCCTGCACGGGGCGGGCGAGTTCGATGCCGGTTTCTTCGGGATCTCGCCGCGCGAGGCGGCGGCGATGGATCCGCAGCAGCGGTTGTTGCTGGAGGTTTCGTGGGAGGTGGTCGAGCGGGCAGGGGTTGAGCCTGGGGTTCTGCGGGGTTCGCGAACAGGGGTGTTCGTGGGCACGAATGGTCAGGACTATGGGGCCCTGCTGATGGCTGCGGGGGAGCAGGCCGAAGGGTTCGGGGCCACGGGCAACGCCGCGAGTGTGGTGTCGGGCCGGGTGGCGTACGCGTTGGGGTTGGAGGGGCCGGCGGTGTCGGTGGACACGGCGTGTTCGTCGTCGCTTGTGGCGTTGCACCTGGCGGTGCAGTCGCTGCGGCGTGGCGAGTGCGACCTGGCTCTCGCCGGCGGCGTCACGGTCATGGCCACCCCCGGCACCTTCTTCGAGTTCTCCCGGCAGCGGGGTCTCGCGGCTGACGGCCGGTGCAAGGCGTTCGCGGCGGGCGCGGATGGCACGGGCTGGGGTGAGGGTGTGGGTGTGCTGCTGGTGGAGCGGTTGTCGGACGCGCGGCGCAATGGTCATGAGGTGTTGGCGATCGTGCGGGGCAGCGCCGTCAACCAGGATGGTGCGTCGAACGGGTTGACCGCCCCGAACGGTCCGTCGCAGCAGCGGGTGATCCGGCAGGCCCTCGTGGACGCCCGGTTGGGCAGCGCGGATGTCGACGTGGTCGAGGCGCACGGCACGGGTACGACGCTCGGTGACCCGATCGAGGCGCAGGCCCTGCTGGCGACCTACGGCCAGGGCCGCGAGGGCGGCGAGCCGCTGCTGCTCGGTTCGGTCAAGTCGAACATCGGTCACACGCAGGCCGCCTCGGGCGTCGCTGGTGTGATCAAGATGGTGCTGGCGATGCGGGAGGGCGTGGTCCCGGCGACGCTGCACGTGGACGAGCCGTCCCCGCACATCGACTGGACGTCCGGCGCGGTGGAACTGGTGACGCAGTCGCGTCCGTGGCCGGTGGTGGACCGGGCGCGCCGGGCGGCGGTGTCGTCGTTCGGCATGTCCGGCACGAACGCGCACGTGATCATCGAGCAGGCCGACGGGATGGCCGAGGTCGTCGCTCCGGTCGAGCACGGCCCGGGCCTGGTTGCCTCGGATGTCGTGGTGTGGCCGGTGTCGGCACGGTCGAAGAGTGCGCTCGCGGGGCAGGCGGCCCGGCTCGCGGACTTCCTGCGCGAGCGCGGCGACGGCGGCGCCGGTCAGCTCCGGCGGACCGCCGGAGCCGTGGTGGATGCGGCGGCGGTGGGTTGGTCCCTCGCCGTCACCAGGTCGGTGTTCGACCAGCGGGCGGCTGTGGTCGGGTCGGGTATGGAGGAGTTGCTGGCGGGGCTGGACGCTCTGGCGTCGGGGTCGCCGGCGGGGAACGTCGTGACGGGTATGGCCGCCGGAACCGGTGCGGTGTTCGTGTTTCCGGGTCAGGGTGCGCAGTCGGTGCGGATGGCGGCGGGTCTGGTGGGTCGGACGCCGGTGTTCGACGCGCGTCTGGGGGAGTGTCAGCGGGCTCTCGCGCCGTATCTGGATGTGGACCTTGTTGCGGTGTTGACCGGTGAGGATGAGTCGTGGTTGGCGCGGGTGGAGGTCGTGCAGCCGGTGTTGTGGGCCGTCGGTATGGCGCTGGCGGCGGTGTGGCAGCACGTGGGTGTGGTTCCGGTGGCGGTGGTTGGTCATTCGCAGGGTGAGATCGGTGCGGCGTGTGTGGCGGGGATCCTCAGCCTGGAGGACGCGGCGAGGGCGGTGGCGTTGCGGTCGCGGGCGTTGACGGTGTTGCGGGGTACTGGGGCGATGGCGTCGGTTGATCTTTCTGCGGAGGCGGTGGCGGAGCGGTTGTCGGGGTTTCCGGGTGTTGGGGTGGCGGCGGTGAACGGTCCGTCGACTGTGGTGGTGTCGGGTCCGCCGCAGCCGGTTGCGGATCTGGTGGCGGCGTGTCAGGTCGATGGGGTGCGGGCGCGGTTGATTCCGGTGGACTATGCGTCGCATTCGGTGGCGGTGCGGGAGGTGGCGGAGGGGTTGCGCGCCGATCTGGCCGGTGTGACGCCGCGGCCCGGCAACGTTCGGATGGTGTCGACGGTGACCGGTGACTGGGTGGACCCGTTCTCGATGACGGCGGACTACTGGTACGACAACCTGCGGCAGACGGTGCGGTTCGACGCGGCTGTGCGGGTGGCGGTCGGGGCGGGGCACACGACGTTCGTGGAGATCAGTCCGCATCCGGTGTTGACGATGCCGGTGACGGCGATCCTGGACGACGCCGGTGTCACCGGGCACATCCTGGGCAGCCTGCGTCGTGGTGACGACGATCCGATGCGGTTGCTGACGAACCTCGCCACCGCCCATACGATCGGTCTGCCCGTCGACCTGACGGCCGTCCTCGCCGAGACCGGCGTGGTGGCACTGCCCACCTACGCCTTCGAACGGGGACGCTACTGGCTGGACGCTCCCGCGCACCTCGTACGCGACGTCGGCTCGGCCGGTCTCCAGGACACCGGGCACCCGCTGCTCAGCGCGGCCGTACCCGTCGCAGACGACGGGACGGTGGTGCTGACCGGTCGGCTGTCGGTGCGTACCCACCCGTGGCTGGCCGACCACGCCGTCGGCGGGGCGGTGATCGTCCCGGGCACCGGCGTCGTCGACATGGTGGTCCGGGCCGGCGACGAGGTCGACGCCGGCCAGGTGGGCGACCTGACGCTGATCAACCCGCTGGTGCTTCCCGCGACCGGCGCGGTGCAGGTGCAGGTACGCGTGGGCCCGCCCGCCGACAGCGGCGAGCGGAGCGTCACCGTGCACTCCCGCCCCGAGGAGGACGCCGACGCCGAGTGGACCCGGCACGCCGAGGGACTCCTGCTGCCGCAGCTGCCCGCCCCGGCGGCCGTACCGGGGCAGTGGCCGCCGGCCGACGCCGTCGAGGTCGACGCCGACCTGGACGCCTGGTACGTGCAGACGGCCGAGGGTGGCCTCGGCTACGGCCCCTCCTTCCGGGGGCTGCGCCGGGTGTGGCGCGGTGACGGCGAGGTCTACGCCGAGGTGGCCCTGCCCGAGGAGGTGAGCGCCGACGCGTCCCGCTTCGGGCTGCACCCGGCCCTGTTCGACGCGGCCCTCCAGGCCGGCGGGGTCACCGCCCTGCTCGGCGACGCGGCGGACACTCCCGGGGCGGGCTGGATGCCGTTCGCCTTCCGTTCGGTCGCCCTGCACGCCCACGGCGCCACCCGGCTGCGGGCGCGGCTGCGCCCCCTCGGCCCGGACACCGTCGCGGTCACGCTCGCCGACACCGCCGGCCAGCCGGTCGCCACCGTCGAGTCGCTGACGTTCCGCCCGGTCGCGGCGGGCCGAGCGGACGAGGCCGCCGCCCTGCGCCGCACGTCGGTGTTCCACCTGGACTGGACGCCGCTGACGGACACCGGCGCGGCGGCCGGGGAAGCCCGCTGGGCGCTGCTCGGCGACGACACCCTCGGCCTCGCCGGGGCCCTCGCCGCCGCCGGGCAGCCGGTGCGGTCCCACGCCGACCTGGCGGCCCTGGTCGCCGAGATCGGGGAGTCCGGGGACGTACCCGATGTGGTGCTGGACCTGCGCTCCGGCGCGGAGTCGGACCCGCAGCGGGCCGCTGAGGCCGCGCACGACGCGGCCCGCGACGCCCTCGCGCTGGTGCGGCAGTGGCTGGGCGAGCCCCGGCTGGAGCGGTCCCGGCTGGTGCTGCACACCCGGGGCGCCGTCGGCGCGGCCCCGGGCGAGGCTCCCTGCGACCTGGCCCAGGCGAGCCTGTGGGGGCTGGTCCGCTCGGCGCAGTCCGAACACCCCGGCCGGTTCACGCTGCTCGACACCGACGACGCCGCCGCCTCCCTGGCGGCCGTCCCGGCGGCCGTCGCCTCCGGCGAGCCGCAGCTCGCGCTGCGTGACGGCGCGCCGCTCGTGCCCCGGCTGGCCCGGGCCTGTGACGCCGGTGTGTTGCCGCTGCCCGCCGACGAGGTGCCGTGGCGCCTCGACGTCACCGAGAAGGGCACGCTGGAGAACCTCGCCCTGCTGCCCGGCCCGGAGGCGGGCGGGGAGCTGCCGGCGGGCCACGTCCTGGTCGGGATGCGCGCCTCCGGGCTGAACTTCCGCGACGTGGTGCTGGCCCTCGGCATGGTCCCCGACCAGGAGGTGCTGGGCAACGAGGGCGCCGGCGTGGTGCTCGGCGTGGGGCCGGGCGTCGCCGACCTCACCCCCGGCGACCGGGTGATGGGCATTTTCTCCGGCTCGTTCGCCTCGGCGGCGGTCACCGACCGCCGGCTGGTCACCCGCATCCCCGACGGCTGGTCCTACACCGACGCCGCCGCCGTGCCCGTGGTCTTCCTGACCGCCTGGTACGGGCTGGTGGAGCTGGCCCGGCTGCGCGCGGGCGAGTCCGTGCTCGTGCACGCGGCGGCCGGCGGCGTGGGCATGGCCGCCGTGCAGATCGCCCGCCACCTCGGCGCGGAGGTCTACGGCACGGCCGGCCCCGGCAAGTGGCCGGCGCTGCGCGACACCGGCTTCGACGACGCGCACCTCGCCTCCTCCCGCAGCCTCGACTTCGCCGACGAGTTCGCCCACCGCACCGGCGGGCGGGGCGTCGACGTGGTGCTCAACGCCCTGCGCGGTGAGTACGTCGACGCGTCGCTGCGGCTGCTCGCCGACGGCGGCCGGTTCGTCGAGATGGGCAAGACCGACAAGCGGGACCCGCGGCGGGTCGCCGCCGACCACCCGGGCGTCAGCTACCAGGTCTTCGATCTCATCGAGGCCGGCCCGGAGAAGATCGGCGCGATGCTGGGCGGGCTGATGGCGCTTTTCGCCGCCGGTGCGCTGCGGCCCCTGCCCCGGCGCACCTGGGACGTGCGGCGCGCCCCCGAGGCGTTCCGCTTCCTCAGCCAGGCCCGGCACGTCGGCAAGCTGGCCCTGAGCATTCCGCAGGCGCCCCGGCTCGACGGCACGGTCCTGGTCTCCGGGGCGACCGGCACCCTCGGCGCGCTGCTCTGCCGGCACCTGGTCACCGCGCACGGCGCCCGGCAGCTGCTGCTGGTCAGCCGGCGCGGCCCGGACGCCGAGGGCGCCGACGAGCTGCTCGCCGACCTGAAGGCGCGCGGCGCGGACGTGTCGATCGTCGCCGCCGACCTGGCCGACCCGGACGCCGTGGCGGACGTACTGTCCATGGTGGACCGGCGGCACCCGCTGCGCGCCGTCGTGCACGCCGCCGGCGTCCTCGACGACGCCACAGTCGAGTCGCTCACCCCCGACCGCCTCGCCGCGGTGCTGCGGCCCAAGGTCGACGTGGCGTGGAACCTGCACCGGGCCACCCTCGGCCACGACCTGAGCGCGTTCGTGCTCTTCTCCGCCGCCGCGGGCGTGTTCGGCGGTCCGGGCCAGGGCAACTACGCCGCCGGCAACGCGTTCCTCGACGCCCTGGCGGAGCACCGGCGGGCCCTCGGCCTGCCGGCGGTCGCGCTGGCGTGGGGCCGCTGGGCACAGGCCAGCGGCATGACGGGCCATCTCGACTCGGCCGACATCCGCCGCCTCGACCGGGGCGGCATGGCGGCGCTCTCCGACGCCGAGGGGCTCGCCCTGTTCGATGCTCTCTGGCGCTCGGAGCGGGCGACACTCATGCCCGCCAAGATCGTCACCGGCGTGGCCGCGCCCGGGTCGCCCGTACACCCGCTGCTGACCAACCTGGTCCGCGCCGCCGGCCGCCGGGCCGCGGCCGGCGAGGCCGCCGACGGGCAGGCGTACGCCGAGACGCTGCGCGCCCTGCCCGACGACAAGCGGGTACGCGCCCTGCGCGACCTGGTGCTGGCGCACGTGGCGGTCGTCCTCGGCCACGGCGACCCGGCCGGCATCGAGCCGACCCGCGCGTTCCGGGAGCTCGGCTTCGACTCGCTGACCGCCGTGGAGCTACGCAACCGGCTCGGCGCGGCCACCGGGCTGCGGCTGCCGGCGACGCTGGTCTTCGACAACCCGACGCCCGAGGCGCTCGCCGTCCACCTGGCCGGGCAGTTCGCCCCGGTGAGCCCGCCCGGCGAGCCGTCGGCGGCGGGCCGGGAACTCGACCGGCTGGAGGCGGCGCTCGTCGGGCTGGACCCGGCCGACGACGAGTTCCGCCGGATCACCGACCGGCTGCACGGCCTGCTGGGCCGGCTGACCGAGCGGCAGGCGGACGCGGACGGCGACGACGACCTGGAGTCGGCCACCGCCGAGAACATCTTCGACCTGATCGACCGCGAGCTGGAGACGTCGTGAGCACCAGCCGCAACGACATCGGCATGCCGAGTGAGGTAGGTCCACGGTGAGCAACGAGGACGAGAGGTACGTCGAGTACCTGAAGCGTACGACCTCGGAGCTGCGGCGTACCCGGCGTCGGCTGCGCGAGCTGGAGAGCCGGGACTCCGAGCCCATCGCCATCGTGGCGATGAGCTGCCGCTACCCGGGTGGCGTCGACAGCCCCGAGGCGCTGTGGCAGCTCGTGCACGACGGCGGCGACGGGATCGGGCCGTTCCCCGCCGACCGGGGCTGGGACCTGGAGAACCTCTTCCACCCCGATCCCGACCACCCGGGCACCAGTTACGTGCGCGAGGGCGGCTTCGTCTACTCCGCCGCCGACTTCGACGCCGACCTGTTCGGCATCTCGCCCCGCGAGGCCGTCGCCATGGACCCGCAGCAGCGGCTGCTGCTGGAGGCATCCTGGGAGGCGTTCGAGCGGGCCGGGCTGCCGCTGCCGGCCGTCCGGGGCAGCCGTGCCGGCGTCTTCGTCGGGGCGTCGTCGCACGGCTACGACGGCATGATGGCGCAGGCCGAGAACGGCGAGGGCCACCTGCTCACCGGCAACGCCACGAGTGTCATCTCCGGCCGCGTCGCGTACACCCTCGGGCTGGAGGGGCCGGCGGTCACCGTCGACACCGCCTGCTCGTCCTCGCTCGTCGCCATCCACCTGGCCGCGCAGGCCCTGCGCAACGGCGACTGCGAGCTGGCCCTGGCGGGCGGCGTGACGGTGATGCCCACCCCGGCGGTCTTCGTCGGCTTCAGCCGGCAGCGCGGTCTCGCCGCCGACGGGCGGTGCAAGGCGTTCGCCGCCGCCGCGGACGGCACCTCGTGGTCCGAGGGCGTCGGCATGCTGCTGCTCACCCGGCTCTCCGACGCGCAGCGGCACGGCTACCCGGTGCTCGCCGTGGTACGCGGTAGCGCGGTCAACTCCGACGGCGCGTCCAACGGGCTCAGCGCCCCGCACGGCCCCTCCCAGGTGCGGGTCATCCGCCAGGCCCTCGGCAACGCCCGGCTCACGCCCGATCAGGTCGACGTGGTGGAGGCGCACGGCACGGGCACCCGGCTCGGCGACCCCATCGAGGCGCAGGCGCTGCTGGCCACGTACGGGCAGGACCGCGACGAGGCCGCGCCGCTGCTACTCGGGTCGGTGAAGTCGAACATCGGTCACGCCCAGGCCGCCGCCGGCGTGGCCGGTGTGATCAAGATGGTGATGGCGATGCGGCACGGCGTCGTGCCGCCCACCCTGCACGTCGACGAGCCGTCCCCGCAGATCGACTGGACCGCCGGGGCCGTCACCATCGCCACCGCCGCCACGCCGTGGCCGGCCGTGGACCGGCCGCGCCGGGCCGCCGTGTCGTCGTTCGGCGTCTCCGGCACCAACGCGCACACCATCATCGAGCAGGCCCCGGCTCCCGCCGAGACCGAGACCGAGCCCGAGCCGAGGGGCCCGGCGGTCCGCACGGTGGCCCCCGTGCTGCTCTCCGCCCGCTCCGACGCCGCGCTCGCCGCCCAGGCGGGCCGCTGGGCCGCCCGGTTCGCCGACGACGACACCCTGCGCCCGCTCGACGTGGCCTTCTCGTCGGTGACCTCCCGCTCCACCCTGGACCGCCGCGCCGTACTGTCCGCGACCGGCCGCAACGACCTGCTCGCGGGGCTGCGCGCCCTCGCCGCCGGGGAACCGGCCGGCACCGTCGTGCTCGGCGCCGGCGCGCCGCGCGGCCAACTCGCGGTCCTCTTCTCCGGTCAGGGTGCGCAGCGTGCCGGCATGGGCCGCGAACTGTACGCCGAGTTCCCTGTCTTCGCCGCCGCCCTCGACGAGGCGTGCGGGCACCTGGACAGGGCCCTGCCGCGCCCCCTGCGCGAGGTGCTCTTCGCCGAGTCGGGTTCGGTCGAGGCGGAGTTGTTGGACCGGACGGTGTTCACGCAGGCCGGGCTGTTCGCCGTCGAGGTGGCGTTGTTCCGGCTGGTCGAGTCCTTCGGCGTCGCCCCCGACCTGGTCGGCGGCCACTCGGTCGGCGAGGTCACGGCCGCGCACGTGGCCGGGGTGTTGTCGCTGGAGCACGCCTGCGCGTTGGTGGCGGCGCGGGGCCGGTTGATGCAGGCGTTGCCCGCCGGTGGTGGGATGCTGGCCGTCGCGGCGGCTGAGGCCGAGGTGGCGGCCACCCTGGACGGGTTGGCCGGTGTGGGGATCGCGGCCGTGAACGGGCCCGCGTCGGTCGTGGTCTCCGGCGCCGTCGAGGCCCTCGACGAGGTGGAGCGGGTCTGGCGTGAGCGGGGCGTCCGCACACGTCGGCTCGCGGTCAGTCATGCGTTCCACAGTCCGTTGATGGAGCCGATGCTCGTCCGGTTCCGCGCGGTGCTCGACAAGCTCACCTTCGCCGCGCCGTCGCTGCCGGTCGTGTCGAACGTGACCGGGGCGCCGGCCGACACCGACGAGATCCGCACGCCCGACTACTGGGTGCGGCACGTGCGCGAGGCCGTACGTTTCGCCGACGGGGTGGCGGCGCTGCGCGCTGCCGGGGTGGACACGTTCCTGGAGGTCGGCCCGCGTAGCGTGCTGACCGCGATGGTCGGCGACATCCTGCCCGCCGAGGACGCCGTGCTGGCCGTCGCCGCGCAGCGCGCGGACCGGCCCGCCGTGCACGGGCTGCTGGCCGGGCTGGCCGAGTTGCATGTGCACGGGGCGGCCGTCGACTGGCGGCAGTGGTTCGTCGACACCGGCGCGCGGCGGGTGGACCTGCCCACGTACGCGTTCCAGCACCAGCGCTACTGGCCCGAGGCCGGCGGCAGCGCCGTGACCGCCGTGCCGGGCGACGCCGCCGAGGGAGACTTCTGGGCGGCCGTCGAGCGTGGCGACCTGACCGGGGTCGCCGCCCACCTGGCCGTGCAGGACGATCCCGCGGCAGTGGAGGCCCTCGCCCCGGCCGTACCGGTGCTGTCGTCGTGGCGGCGGGCCCGGCAACGCGACGCCGTGGTGGACGGCTGGACCTACCGGGTCGAGTGGGAGCCCGTACGCCCCGCCGCCGTGCCGGCGCTGACCGGCCGCTGGCTCGTCGTCACCGCCGACAACGACGACGCCGGGGCGGCCGGCACGCTGACCGGTGCCGGCGCGCCCGTCGACACCCTGACCGTCGCCCCGGGCGTCGATCGCGCCGAGCTGACCGGACTGCTGCACGGCCACGGCGAGCAGGGCTGGACCGGCGTGCTCTGCGTGCTGCCCGCGACCGACCGGGCGCTGCCGGACGCCCCGGCCGTCTCCGTCGGCGCCGCGCTGCTGCTCACCCTCACCCAGGCGCTCGCCGACGCCGGACTGCCCGGCCGGCTCTGGTGCCTCACCCGGGGTGCCGTGCGCGCCGGGGCCGGCGAGACCCTCACCGACCCGTGGGCCGCCCTGGCCTGGGGCCTCGGGCGGGTCGTCGCCCTCGAACAGCCGGACCGCTGGGGCGGACTGGTCGACCTGCCCGCCCGCGCCGACCGCGCCACGGCCGCCGCGCTGCTCGCCGTCCTCGCCGACGCCGGGCACGACCAGGTGGCGATCCGCCCCCAGGGCGTCCTCGGCCGGCGGCTGGTGCCGGCCGTGCCGCCCGTGGGTGCGGGTTGGCGGCCTGCCGGGACGGTGCTGGTGACCGGTGGTACGGGTGCGTTGGGTCGGCATGTGGCGCGCTGGTTGCTGGCGAACGGGGCCGGTGAGGTGGTGCTGGCTTCGCGGCGGGGTCCGGGGGCGCCGGGTGCGGCGGAGTTGGTGGCCGAGTTGGGTGCGGTGCGGGTGGTGGCGTGTGACGTCACCGACCGGGTGGCGGTCGAGGCTCTGGTCTCCGGGCTGCCGGAGCTGACCGCCGTCGTGCACACCGCCGGCGTGATCGACGACGGCGTCCTCGACGGGCTCGACCTGACCCGGATGCAGGCCGTCCTCGACGGCAAGGTCCGCGCCGCCCGGGTCCTGCACGAGGCCACCGCCCACCGCGACCTCGACGCGTTCGTGTTCTTCTCCTCCCTCGCCGGCGTCATCGGCAGTGCCGGGCAGGGCAACTACGCGGCGGCCAACGCCTATCTCGACGCGTTCGCGGCCTGGCGACGCGACCAGGGCCTGCCCGCCACCGCCATCGCCTGGGGCGCCTGGGCCGAGGACGGCATGGCCGCCGCGCTGACCGCCCGGCTCGCCCGGGGCGGCGTCGACGCGCTCCCCGCCGCCGAGGCCGTCACCGCCCTCGGCCGGCTGGTCAACACCGCCGAACCGGCGGTCACCGTCGCCGCCGTCGACTGGGGACGCCTCGCCGCCTCCTGGGGCCGGCCCACGCCACTGATCGCCGCGCTGCCCGGGGTGCCCGCCGTGCCCACCGGCCCCGCCCGCGCCGTGGTGGTCGGCCGGTCCCTGCCGCAGCTCGCCGACCTCGTACGCACCCAGGCCGCCGTCGTGCTCGGCTACCCGGCCGGCCAGCCGCTGCCCGAGCGCACCTTCCGTGACCTCGGCTTCGACTCGCTCACCGCCGTCGAGCTGCGCAACCGGCTGACCGCCGAGACCGGCATGACCCTGCCCGCCACGCTGGTCTTCGATCACCCCACAGTCGCCGAACTCGCCGCCCACCTGTACGGCCTCACCGCCGGGCACACCACCGGTGAGGTGGTCGCCGACGGCACCGGCCGCGACCGCGAACCGATCGCCATCGTCGCGATGAGCTGCCGCTTCCCCGGCGGGGTCACCTCGCCCGAGCAGCTCTGGGACCTGCTGGCCACCGGCACCGACGCGCTGAGCCTGATGCCCGGCGAGCGCGGCTGGAACCTCGCCGAGCTGTACCACCCCGACCCCGAGCATCTCGGTACCAGCTACGTCCGGGAGGGCGGCTTCGTCGCCGGCGCCGGCGAGTTCGACCCGGCGTTCTTCGGCATCAGCCCTCGCGAGGCCCTCGCCATGGACCCGCAGCAGCGGCTGCTGCTGGAGGCCACCTGGGAGGCGTTCGAGCGGGCCCGGATCGACCCGACCGCCCTGCGCGGCAGCCGCACCGGCGTGTACGTCGGCACCAACGGCCAGGACTACGGCTCGCTGCTGATGGCCACCGGGGACGTCGACGAGAACTACCTCGCCACCGGCACCTCCGCCAGCGTCATCTCCGGCCGGCTGGCGTACACCTTCGGACTGCACGGCCCGGCCGTCACCGTCGACACGGCCTGCTCGTCGTCGCTGGTCGCGATGCACCTGGCCGCGCAGGCCCTGCAAACGGGGGAGTGTGACCTCGCCCTGGCCGGCGGCGCCACCGTGATGGCCACCCCCGGCATCTTCGTCGGCTTCTCTCGCCAGCGCGGTCTCGCCGCTGACGGCCGGTGCAAGCCGTTCGCCGGGGCCGCGGACGGCACCGGCTGGGGCGAGGGCGTCGGCCTGCTGGTGCTCCAGCGGCTCTCCGACGCCCGCCGCGACGGCAACCCGGTCCTCGCCGTGCTGCGCGGCAGCGCCGTCAACTCCGACGGCGCGTCAAACGGCCTCACCGCCCCCAACGGCCCCGCCCAGCAGCGGGTGATCCGGCAGGCCCTCGCGAACGCCGGACTCACCGCCGAGCAGGTGGACGCCGTCGAGGCGCACGGCACCGGCACCACCCTCGGCGACCCGATCGAGGCGCAGGCCCTCATCGCCACGTACGGCCAGGACCGGCCCGCCGACCGGCCGCTCTGGCTCGGCTCGATCAAGTCGAACATCGGGCACACGCAGGCGGCGGCGGGTGTGGCCGGGGTGATGAAGATGGTGCTGGCGATGCGGCACGGGGTGCTGCCGCCCACGCTGCACGTGGACGAGCCCACCCCGCACGTCGACTGGAGCGCCGGCAGCGTCGAACTGCTCACCTCCGCCCGTCCGTGGGAGCCCGCCGACGGCGTACGCCGCGCCGCCGTCTCCTCGTTCGGGATCAGCGGCACCAACGTGCACACCATCCTCGAACAGGCCCCCGCCGACGAGCCGGAGCCCGGACCGGCGGCCGACGTGCCGACCGGGGAACTGCCCTGGGTGCTCTCCGGGCGCACCGTCGACACCCTCACCGCCCGCACCCGGGACCTGCGCGAGCACCTCGGCACCGTCGACGACGACGCGCTCGCCGACGTCGGCTGGTCGCTGGCCGCCACCCGCGCCGCCCACGACCACCGGGCCGTCGTCTTCGCCGCCGGCCGCGACGAGCTGGCCGCGTCCCTCGACGCGCTCGCCGCCGGCCGGCCCGGCCCGCAGACCGTCACCCGCGTCCCCGGCACGCCGGGCGAGGTCGCGTTCGTCTTCCCGGGCCAGGGATCGCAGTGGGCCGGGATGGCCGCCGAGCTGCTCGACACCGCCCCCGTCTTCGCGGAGACGTTCGCCGCCTGCGCCGAGGCGCTGCGCCCGTACGTCGACTGGTCACCGACCGACGTGGTGCGCGGCGCGCCCGGCGCACCGTCGCTGGAGCGCGTCGACGTCGTGCAGCCCACCCTGTTCGCGGTCAGCGTCTCGCTCGCCGCGCTCTGGGAGTCGTACGGGGTGCGCCCCGGAGCGGTCGTCGGCCACTCCCAGGGCGAGATCGCCGCCGCGTACGTCGCCGGTGGCCTCACCCTCGACGACGCGGCGGCAGTGGTCGCGCTGCGCAGCCGGATCATCGCCGGCATCGCCGGGGACGGTGGCATGGTCTCGGTCGCCACCACGGCCGACGAGGCCACCGCGACGATCGCCCGCTGGGCCGGCCGCATCGCCCTGGCCGCCGTCAACGGACCCACCTCCGTCGTGGTCTCCGGCGACGGCGCCGCCCTCGACGAGCTCGTCGCCCACTACGAGTCCCGCGAGGTGCGGGTGCGCCGCGTCCCCGTGGACTACGCCTCCCACTCCGCCCACGTCGAGCAACTGCGCGAGCAGCTCCTGGAACTGCTCGCCGGGCTGCGGCCCCGCACCGGCGAGGTCCGGTTCCGCTCCACCGTCGAGGGGGACTGGCTCGACACCGCCGCCCTCGACGCCGACTACTGGTACCGCAACCTGCGGCAGACCGTCCGCTTCGACGAGGCGGTACGCAGCCTCGTCGCCGCCGGCTACCAGACCTTCGTCGAGGTCAGCGCCCACCCGGTGCTGACGATGGCCGTGCAGGAGAGCGTCGAGCTGGCCGCCGCCGACCCGGGCGCGGTCACCGTCACCGGCAGCCTGCGCCGCGGCGAGGGCGGCCTCGGCCGCTTCCTGCGCGCCCTGGCCGAGGTCTGGGCCGGAGGTACGGCCGTGGACTGGCGGCCCGCCTTCGCCGGCCTCGCCGGGCGTCGCCTCGACCTGCCCACGTACCCGTTCCAGCGGCAGCTCTACTGGCCGCAACCGTCGACCGCACCCGCCCCCGCGGTCGGGACCGCCGGTGCCGTGGCCGACGACGAGGTCGACGCCCGGTTCTGGGCGGCCGTCGAGGCGGAGGACCTGACCGCGCTCACGGCCGAACTCTCCACCACGACCGAGTCGCGGCCCGTCCCGGAGACGGCGTTCGCCGACGTGCTGCCGGTGCTCGCCGCCTGGCGTCGCCGGCACCGCGACCAGACCACCGTGGACTCGTGGCGGTACCGGGACAGTTGGACGCCCGTCGCCCCCGACTCCTCCGGCGAGCCGGCCGTCACCGGCACCTGGTGGCTGCTCACCGGCCCCGACGACACCGGCGCGGCCGAGGCCGACTTCTGCGCCGAGGCGTTGCGGCGCCACGGCGGCACCGTCGTACCGCTGGCGCTGGACGCCGACCGCACGGACCGCGGGGCGCTCGCCGCCCGGCTGCGCGACCTCGCCGACGGCGGCCCCCGCCCCGCCGGGATCGTGTCGCTGCTGCCGCTCGACGAGACGCCCGCCCCGGCGCACCCGTCCGTGCCGGTCGGCTTCGCCGGCACCGTCACCCTCGTGCAGGCGCTCGGCGACGCCGGCGTCCGCGCGCCCCTGTGGTGCCTCACCCGGGGCGCCGTCTCGACCGGCCCGGCCGACCCGCTGCCGCACCCGCTCCAGCAGCTCACCTGGGGCTTCGGTCGGGTCGCCGCGCTGGAGCACCCGGACCGCTGGGGCGGCCTCGTGGACCTGCCCGACGAGCTCGGCGACGCGGCCGGCCGCCGCCTCGTGCGCGTCCTCGCCGGTGCCGACGGGGAGGACCAGGTCGCGCTGCGGTGGGCCGGCGCGTTCGGCCGGCGACTGCTGCACGCCCCGCTCGGCGACACGCCCGCCCCGCGCACCTGGCGGCCCTCCGGCACCGCCCTGGTCACCGGCGGCACCGGCGCGCTCGGCGGGCACATGGCCCGCTGGCTCGCCGCCAACGGCGCCGCCCACCTGGTGCTGGTGAGCCGGCGCGGCCGGCAGGCCGAAGGCATCGCCGACCTCGAGGCCGAGTTGGTCGCGCTGGGCGCCCGGGTGACCGTCGCCGCCTGCGACGCCGCCGACCGTTCGGCGCTCGCCGCCGTCCTCACCGACCTGCCGTCCGAGCACCCGCTGACCACCGTCGTGCACACCGCAGCCGTGCTCGACGACTCGGTGATCAACTCGCTGACGCTGGACCAGGTCGACTACGCGCTCAGCGCGAAGGTCACCGCCGCGCTGAACCTGCACGAGCTGACCCGCGAGCTGGACCTCGACGCGTTCATCCTGTTCTCGTCGATGGCCGGCACCGTCGGCAGCTCCGGTGTGGGCAACTACGCCCCCGGCAACGCGTTTCTCAACGCCCTCGCCGAGCACCGCCGCGCCCTCGGCCTGCCCGCCACCTCCATCGGTTGGGGCGCCTGGGGCGGCGGCGGCATGGCCGACGGCGAGTTCGGCCGGATGCTGCACCGCCACGGCGCACCCGAGATGCCGCCGCGGCTCGCCGTCGCGGCCCTGCACCAGGCCGTCGAGCACGACGAGACGTTCCTGACCATCTCGAACATCGCCTGGGACCGGTTCTTTGTCGCGTTCACCGCGACCCGACCCGGCCCGCTGATCTCGGAGATCCCCGAGGCGCAGCGGTTGCAGGCCACCAAGGGACTCGCCGAGACGAAGGAGACCGACGAGGCCGGCCCGGCCGGCGCGTTCATCCGGATGAGCGCCGCCGAGCGCCAGCAGGCGCTGCTCGACCTGGTCCGCGATCAGGCGGCCATGGTCCTCAGGTACGCCGACGGCCAGGCCGTCGACCCGCACCACGCGTTCCGCGACCTCGGCTTCGACTCGGTGACCGCGGTGGAGCTGCGTAACCGGCTCGCCACCGCCACCTCGCTGCGGCTGCCGGTGACCCTGGTCTTCGACTACCCGTCGCCGACCGCGCTCGCCCGGCACCTGCACGAGGAACTGGGCGGGGAGGCCGCCGTGGCCGTCGCGGCGGCCCCGGTGGCGCTCGGCGAAGACGAGCCGGTGGCCATCGTGGCCATGTCCTGCCGCTTCCCCGGCGGAGCCAACGATCCCGAACGGTTCTGGCAGATGCTGCACGCCGGCCGCGACGCCGTGTCGGACCTCCCCGGCGATCGGGGTTGGGACGTCGAGCGCCTCTACGACCCCGACCCCTATTCCACCGGCACCTCCTACGTCCGCAGCGGCGCCTTCCTCTACGAAGCGGCGGAGTTTGATGCCGGTTTCTTCGGGATTTCCCCCCGCGAGGCGTTGGCGATGGATCCGCAGCAGCGGTTGTTGCTGGAGGTTTCGTGGGAGGTGGTCGAGCGGGCAGGGGTTGAGCCTGGGGTTCTGCGGGGTTCGCGAACAGGGGTGTTCGTGGGCACGAATGGTCAGGACTATGGGGCCCTGCTGATGGCGGCGGGGGACCAGGCCGAAGGCTTCGCGGCCACGGGCAACGCCGCGAGTGTGGTGTCGGGCCGGGTGGCGTACGCGTTGGGGTTGGAGGGGCCGGCGGTGTCGGTGGACACGGCGTGTTCGTCGTCGCTTGTGGCGTTGCACCTGGCGGTGCAGTCGCTGCGGCGTGGCGAGTGCGACCTGGCTCTCGCCGGCGGCGTGACCGTGATGGCGACGCCCGGGCTGTTCGTGGAGTTCTCCCGGCAGCGGGGTCTCGCGGCCGACGGTCGGTGCAAGGCGTTCGCGGCGGGCGCGGATGGCACGGGCTGGGGTGAGGGTGTGGGTGTGCTGCTGGTGGAGCGGTTGTCGGACGCGCGGCGCAATGGTCATGAGGTGTTGGCGATCGTGCGGGGCAGCGCCGTCAACCAGGATGGTGCGTCGAACGGGTTGACCGCCCCGAACGGTCCGTCGCAGCAGCGGGTGATCCGGCAGGCCCTCGCGGACGCCCGGTTGGGCAGCGCGGATGTCGACGTGGTCGAGGCGCACGGCACGGGCACGACGCTCGGTGACCCGATCGAGGCGCAGGCCCTGCTGGCGACGTACGGGCAGGAGCGTGAGGAGCCGCTGCTGCTCGGTTCGGTCAAGTCGAACATCGGTCACACGCAGGCCGCCGCCGGGGTGGCCGGTGTGATCAAGATGGTGCTGGCGATGCGGGAGGGCGTGGTACCGGCGACGCTGTACGTGGACGAGCCGTCCCCGCACATCGACTGGACCTCCGGGGCCGTCGAGCTGGCGATCGAGTCGCGTCCGTGGCCGGCCGTGGACCGGGCGCGCCGGGCGGCGGTGTCGTCGTTCGGCATCTCCGGCACGAACGCCCACGTGATCATCGAACTGCCCGAGGACCTGCCCACCGAGACCGCGGCACCCGAGACCGCCGCCGGCCGGAGCGCGGGGCTCGTGGCCTCCGACGTCGTCGTCTGGGCGGTGTCGGGGCGGTCGAAGCGCGCCCTGGCCGGTCAGGCGGCCCGGCTGGCCCGGCACGTGCGCGAGCACGGCGAGGTCGATGCGGCGGCGGTGGGCTGGTCTTTGGCCGTGACCCGGTCGGTGTTCGATCAGCGGGCGGCTGTGGTCGGGTCGGGTATGGAGGAGTTGCTGGCGGGGCTGGACGCTCTGGCGTCGGGGTCGCCGGCCGGCAATGTGGTCGCGGCGACGTCGTCGTCGCACGGTGCGGGCCCGGTGTTCGTGTTCCCGGGTCAGGGTGCGCAGTCGGCGCGGATGGCGGCGGGCCTGGTGGGTCGTACGCCGGTCTTCGACGCGCGGTTGGCGGAGTGCCAGCGGGCGTTGGCGCCGTATCTGGACGTGGACCTCGTGTCGGTGCTCACCGGTGACGACGAGTCGTGGCTGGCGCGGGTGGAGGTCGTGCAGCCGGTGCTGTGGGCCGTCGGCGTCGCCCTCGCCGCCGTGTGGCAGCACGCGGGTGTGGTTCCGGTGGCGGTGGTTGGTCATTCGCAGGGTGAGATCGGTGCGGCGTGTGTGGCGGGGATTCTGTCGTTGGAGGACGCGGCGAGGGCGGTGGCGTTGCGGTCGCGGGCGTTGACGGTGCTGCGGGGCACCGGGACGATGGCGTCGGTCGACCTGTCGGCGGATGCGGTGGCCGGGCGGCTGCCGGCGTTCCCGGGGGTCGGGGTGGCGGCGGTGAACGGTCCGTCGACCGTGGTGGTGTCGGGTCCGCCGCAGCCGGTTGCCGATCTGGTGGCGGCGTGTCAGGCCGACGGGGTGCGGGCGCGGTTGATTCCGGTGGACTATGCGTCGCATTCGGCGGCGGTGCAGGAGGTGGCGGAGCGGTTGCGCGCCGATCTGGCCGACGTGACGCCGCGGCCCGGCCATGTCCGGATGGTGTCGACGGTGACCGGTGACTGGGTGGACCCGTTCTCGATGACGGCGGACTACTGGTACGACAACCTGCGGCGGACGGTGCGGTTCGACGCGGCTGTGCGGGTGGCGGTCGAGGCGGGTCACACGACGTTCGTGGAGATCTCTCCGCATCCGGTGTTGACGATGCCGGTGACGGCGATCCTGGATGACGTCGGTGTCACCGGGCACATCCTGGGCAGCCTGCGTCGTGGTGACGACGATCCGACGCGGTTGCTGACGAACCTCGCCACCGCCCACACGATCGGTCTGCCTGTCGACCTGACGGCCGTCCTGGCCGAGACCGGCGTGGTGGCACTGCCCACCTACGCCTTCGAACGCAGCCGCTACTGGCCCACCGCCGTGACCGGGCAGGACGGCGCCGAGGAGACCCCGGACGGCGTCGACTCCGCGTTCTGGGCGGCCGTCGAGCGCGAGGACCTGACCGCGCTCGCGGAACTCACCGAGCAGGACGCGACGGAATCCGTGGAACGGCTGGGCGGGGCCCTGCCCGTGCTCGCCTTCTGGCGACGCCGGCAGCGCAACCGGTCCAGCCTGGACGACCTGCGCTACCGCAGCGTCTGGCAGCCGTACACCGGGACGCCCGTCAGCTTCCTCCCTGGCGCCTGGTGGGTGATCGCCGACGCGCGGCACCCGGAGGAGGGCGAGGCCGCCGTCGCCGAGCTGTCGCGCCGGGGCGCCGATGTCCGGCTGGTGTCGCTGCCGGAGAACCTGACCGACCGGGCCGCCCTCACCGCGCACCTGGGCGGTGTCACCCGAACCGCCGACGGGGGGCCCGCCCCGGTCGACGGGGTGCTGTCCCTGCTCGCCCTCGCGGACGGCCCGGTCGACGACACCCAGCCGGTGCCGCCGTTCCTCGCCCGGTCGCTCGCGCTGATCCAGGCGCTCGGCGACCTCGACGTCGCCGCACCGTTGTGGTGCGTCACCCGGGGCGCCGCCGGCACCACCCGGGGCGGCACCGCCGGCCGCCCGGAGCAGTCGCTGCTCTGGGGCCTCGGCCGGGTGGTGGCCCTCGAACACCCCGAGCGGTGGGGCGGCCTGGTCGACGTCCCGGCCACCCTGGACGACCACGGCTGGGACCTGCTCTGCGCCGCCCTCGCCGGTCTCGACGGCGAGGACCAGCTCGCCGTTGACGGCGCCACCGTCCTCGTCCGCCGGCTGGTGCGCTCGCCCGGCGGGGAGGCACCCACCGACGAGGCCGGCTACCCGGGCACGACGCTGGTCACCGGCGGCACCGGCGCGCTCGGCGCGGAGGTGGCCCGCTGGCTGGCCGCCCGGGGAGCCGAACACCTGATGCTCGTCAGCCGCCGCGGCGCGGACGCCCCCGGCGCCACGGCACTCGTCCGTGAGCTGACCGGGGCGGGCACCCGGGTGACCGTCGCGGCCTGCGACGTGGCCGACCGGGCCGCGCTGGCCAAGCTGCTCGACGAGGTGCCCGCCGACGCGCCGCTGACCAGCGTCGTGCACGCCGCCGGCGTGCTGGAGGACGGGGTGCTCGACGGGCTCACCGCCGACCGGCTCGCCACCGTCCTGCGACCCAAGGTGCTCGGCGCCCTGCACCTGCACGAGCTCACCCTCGGGCGGGAACTGCGCGCGTTCGTGCTGTTCTCCGCGATGGCCGGCCAGCTCGGCGCCGCCGGTCAGGGCAGCTACGCCGCCGCCAACGCCTACCTCGACGCGCTCGCCGAGCAGCGGCACCGTCAGGGCCTGCCGGCCACCTCGGTCGCCTGGGGCCCCTGGACGGCCGGCGGGATGGCCGCCACCGACCAGGCCGTCGAGGAGCGCCGCCGGCGTACCGGCGTGGCCCGCCTCGACACCGGGCCCGCGCTCACGGCGCTCGCCCAATGCGTCGCGCGGGGCGAGCCGGCGACGATGGTGACCGACATCGACTGGGCCCGCTACGTGCCCGGCTTCGTGGCCGTGCGGCCCAGCCCTCTCATCGCGGGCGTGGCCGAGGCACGGCGGGCCGTCGCCGAGCGGGCACAGGACACCGGCGTCTCCGCGGAGTCCCTGACCGCACTGCTCGCCGGGCAGACCGACGCCGAACGACGCAAGACCCTGCTGGAGCTGGTACGCGGGCAGGCCGCCGCGGTGCTCGGGCACGCGTCGATGGACGCCGTCGAGCCGGACCGGGCGTTCCGCGAACTCGGCTTCGACTCGCTGACCGCCGTGGAGCTGCGTAACCGGCTCACCGCGGCGACCGGCGTGCGGCTGCCCGCCACCGTGGTCTTCGACTACCCGACCGCCGCCGGGCTGGCCGAATACGTGCGGGCCGCGATCGTCGACGGCGGCGTGGCCGGGGTCGCACCGGTCTTCGGCGAGCTGGACAGGTTGGAAGCGGCACTCTCCGGCTCGGCACCGGACCGCAGCGCCCGAGTTCGGATCACCGAACGGCTGCGGGCGCTGCTGGCCTCCCTCAACGAGGCCGACGCCCCGGCGGACGGCGAAGCCGTCGCCGAGAAGCTCCAGGACGCGACGCCGGACGAGGTCTTCGACTTCATCGACCGCGAGCTGGGGATGTCCTGACGTGATCGCTGCTGCGACGACGGGTCAACACAAGGAGTGCGCGGTCCATGGCTGACGAGGCGAAGCTTCTCGACTACCTCAAGCGGGTCACCGCTGACCTGCACCAGGTGCGCCAGCGCCTGCGCGAGGTGGAGGCCGGTGAACAGGAACCGGTCGCCATCGTCTCCATGAGCTGCCGATTCCCCGGCGGGGTGCGCTCTCCCGAGGACCTGTGGGAGGTGGTCGCTTCCGGCCGGGACGTGGTCACCGACTTCCCCGAGGACCGCGGCTGGGACCTCGGGTCGCTCTACGACAGCGACCCCGAACAGAGCGGCACGTCGTACACGAGGCAGGGCGGCTTCGTCCACGACCTGGCCGACTTCGACCCGGGCTTCTTCGCGATCTCCCCCCGCGAGGCGCTGGCGATGGATCCGCAGCAACGCTGGCTGCTGGAGACATCGTGGGAGGCTCTGGAGCGGGCCGGCATCGACCCGCACTCGCTGCGCGGCAGCCGCACCGGCGTCTTCGCCGGCAGCACCGGCCAGGACTACGGCACCGTGCTGATGGGTGCCGCGCAGGGCCTGGAAGGGCACCTGATGACCGGCAACGCCGGCAGCGTGGTCTCCGGCCGGATCGCCTACACCTTCGGGCTGGAGGGCCCGGCGGTCACCATCGACACCGCTTGCTCGTCCTCGCTGGTCGCCCTGCACCTGGCGGGGCAGGCGCTGCGGCAGCGGGAGTGCACCCTGGCGATCGTCGCCGGGGTCACCGCCATGTGCACCCCGGCCGCCTTCGTCGAGTTCTCCCGGCAGCGTGGCCTCGCCGCCGACGGCCGCTGCAAGGCGTTCGCCGCCGCCGCCGACGGGACCGGCTGGTCCGAGGGCGTCGGCGTCCTGGTGCTGGAGCGGCTGTCGGACGCGCAGCGCAACGGCCACCCCATCCTCGCCGTGGTGCGAGGCAGCGCCGTCAACTCCGACGGCGCCTCCAACGGCCTGAGCGCCCCGAACGGGCCGTCACAGCAGCGGGTGATCCAGCAGGCGCTGGCCAACGCCGGCCTCGCCACCGGCGGCGTGGACGTGGTGGAGGCGCACGGCACCGGCACCCGGCTCGGCGATCCGATCGAGGCGCAGGCGCTGCTTGCCACGTACGGGCAGGACCGGGGGGACTCGGCGCCGCTGCTGCTCGGGTCGGTCAAGTCGAACATCGGTCACGCCCAGGCCGCCGCCGGTGTCGCCGGTGTGATCAAGATGGTGATGGCGATGCGGCACGGCGTCGTCCCGCCCACCCTGCACGTGGACGAGCCGACGCCCGAGGTCGACTGGTCGGCCGGCGAGGTGTCGCTGGTGACCGAGGCGACGCCGTGGCCGGCGGTGAGCCGGCCGCGCCGCTCGGCCGTCTCCTCGTTCGGGGTGTCCGGCACGAACGCCCACACCATCCTGGAGCAGGCTCCGGCGCCCCAGCAGTCCCCGTCGGCCGCCGCCGCGTTGCTGGTCGAGCGGCCGGTCGTGCCGGTGCCGGTGTCGGCCCGGGACGCGGCCGGCCTCGCCGCGCAGGCGGGCCGCTGGGCGGCCTGGATCGCCGCCGACGAGACCCTGCGGCCCCTGGACGTGGCCTTCTCGTCGGTGACCTCCCGCTCCGCGCTGGAGCATCGGGCCGTGGTTTCCGCGACCGGCCGTGAGGAGTTGCTGGCCGGGTTGCGTGCCCTGGCTGCCGGGCGGCCGTCGGGCGCGTTGCTCGTCGGGCAGGCGGCTGGGCGGGGCTCGCTGGCGGTGCTGTTCTCGGGTCAGGGTGCGCAGCGTGCCGGCATGGGTCGGGAGTTGTATGCCGAGTTCCCTGTCTTCGCCGCCGCCCTCGACGAGGCGTGCGGGCACCTGGACGGGGCTTTGCCGCGTCCTTTGCGTGAGGTGCTCTTCGCCGCCGGGGGTTCGGCTGACGCCGAGCTGCTGGACCGGACGGTGTTCACCCAGGCGGGGTTGTTCGCGGTCGAGGTGGCGCTGTTCCGGCTTGTCGAGTCGTTCGGTGTGGTGCCGGATTTCGTGGGCGGGCACTCGGTCGGTGAGGTGACGGCCGCGCACGTGGCCGGGGTGTTGTCGCTGGAGCATGCCTGTGCGTTGGTGGCGGCGCGGGGCCGGTTGATGCAGGTGTTGCCGACCGGTGGCGGGATGCTGGCGGTCGCGGCGGCCGAGGCCGATGTGGCGGCGGCGCTGGACGGGTTGGCCGGTGTGGGGATCGCGGCGGTCAATGGTCCGCAGGCTGTTGTGGTCTCCGGTGCCGTTGAGGCCCTCGACGAGGTGGAGCGGGTCTGGAAGGACCGGGGTGTGCGTACGCGTCGGCTCGCGGTCAGCCACGCGTTCCACAGTCCGTTGATGGAGCCGATGCTCGCTGATTTCCGGGCCGTTCTCGACGGGTTGGAGTTCGCCGCGCCGGTGCTGCCGGTCGTGTCGAACGTGACCGGTGCCCTGGCCGGCGATGAGATCCGCACGCCGGAGTACTGGGTGCGGCACGTGCGCGAGGCGGTGCGGTTCGCTGACGGGGTCGCCGCGCTGCGCGCCGCCGGGGCGGACACGTTCCTGGAGGTCGGCCCGTGTAGCGTGCTGACCGCGATGGTCGGCGACATCCTGCCCGCCGACGACGCCGTGCTGGCCGTCGCCGCGCAGCGCGCGGACCGGCCCGCCGTGCACGGGCTGCTGGCCGGGCTGGCCGAGTTGCATGTGCACGGGGCGGCCGTCGACTGGCGGCAGTGGTTCGTCGACACCGGCGCGCGGCGGGTGGACCTGCCCACGTACGCGTTCCAGCACCAGCGCTACTGGCCCGAGGCCGGTGCCGGGTGGACCGGCGACGTCACCGCCGTCGGCCTGCGCCCCGCCCAACACCCCCTGCTCGGGGCCGCCGTCGGCGTCGCGCACGCCGAGGGATTCCTGTTCACCGGCCGGCTGGCCCGGCGTACCCACCCGTGGATCTGTGACCACGTCGTCTTCGACACCGTGCTGCTGCCCGGCACTGGCTTCGTCGAACTCGCCCTCCAGGCCGGCGCGCACGTCGGCGCGGACCACGTCCGCGAACTCACCCTGGAGTCGCCGCTGATCCTGCCGGAAACCGGGGGCGTCGACATCCAGCTCTGGATCGGCCCGGCCGACGAGACCGGCTGCCGGTCCGTGTCGCTGCACTCCGTCCAGGACGGCGAGCCGGCCGAGGGCACGGGCGAGCGGACCTGGACCCGCAACGCCAGCGGCGTGCTGGCCAGCGGCCCCGCCACGCCGAGCGGCCCCGCCGGCTGGTCCGACCTGACCACCTGGCCGCCGCCGGGCGCCACCGAGGTCGGCACCGACGACCTCTACCTGAACCTCGCCGCCCAGGGCTACGACTACGGCCCGTCCTTCATCGCCCTGCGCTCCGCGTGGCGGCGCGGCGACGACCTCTTCGCCGAGTTGGTGCTCCCCGAGGCTCCCGCCGCCGAGGCCGGCGGGTACGGCCTGCACCCGGCCCTGCTCGACGCGGCGCTGCACACCCTCGGCCTGACCACGCCGGCCGGAGAGCCTTCAGGGGCGGGCATGCCCCCGGGGTACGGCCGGCTGCCGTTCTCCTGGAACGACGTCGCCCTGCACGGCGCCGGGGCCGCGGCGGCCCGCGTCCGGGTCTCGCACACCGGCCCCGACAGCATCTCGCTGCTGCTCACCGACGTCACCGGCGCGCCCGTCATCTCCGTCGGCTCCCTGGTCCTGCGGCCGGTCTCCGCCGACCAGCTCCGCACCGCCTCCGGCGGCGGCACTGAGTCGCTCTTCCGGGTCGAGTGGGCGCCGCTCGCGCTGCCGGCCGGGCCGTCCACAGTCGACTGGGCGGTCATCGGCGACGCCGCGGCGCTCACCGACGCGGTCGCGGCCACCGGCACGGCCGTGGCGGCGTACCCCGACCTGACGGCCCTGGCCACGGCGATGGACGACGGTACGGACGCGCCCCGCGTGCTGGTCCTTCCGTTGCTCGACCCGCCCGCGTCGGCGGACGTGCCGCGCGCTGTCGCCGAGGCGACCCACCGGGTGCTTGCCGTGCTCCAGCAGTTCCTCGCCGAGGAGCGCTACGCGGTGTCCCGACTGGTGGTGCTGACCTCGGGCGCGGTCGCCACCGACCGGGACACCGACCTGACCGACCTGGCCGGTGCCGCCGTGATCGGTCTGCTCCGCTCCGCCCAGTCGGAGAACCCCGACCGGTTCGTACTTGTCGACGTCGACGACGTGGCCGGCTGCGCCGCCGCGCTCGTCCCGGCCGTCGCGACCGACGAACCGCAGGTCGTGATCCGCGCGGGCGTCGCCGCCGGTGCCCGGCTCACCCGGGTTCCCGCCCCGGCCGAGCCGCCGGCCGCCCCGTTCGACTCCGACGGCACCGTCCTGATCACCGGCGCCACCGGCACCCTCGGCCAGCTGATGAGCCGGCACCTGGTCGGCACGTACGGCGTCCGGCACCTCATCCTCACCAGCCGGCGCGGCCGCGCTGCCGGGGGCGTCGCGGAACTCTGCGCCGAGTTTGAGGCGCTCGGCGTGGGCATCACCGTCGCCGCCTGCGACGTCGCCGACCGCGCCGCAGTGGCCGAGTTGCTGGCCGGCATCCCGGCGGAGCACCCCCTCACCGCCGTCGTCCACGCCGCCGGCGTCCGCGACGACGGCGTCATCTCCTCGCTCACCCCCGAGCGGATGGACGGCGTGCTGCGGCCCAAGGTCGACGCCGCGTGGCACCTGCACGAGCTGACCGCCGGCCTCGGCCTGAAGGCGTTCGTCTCGTACTCCTCGCTGGCCGCCACCGCAGGCGGCCCCGGCCAGGGCAACTACGCCGCCGCCAACGCGTTCCTCGACGGGCTGGCCCACCACCGCAAGGCGCGCGGCCTCGCCGCGCTCACCCTCGCCTGGGGCCTCTGGGCCGACCGCAGCGGCATGACCACCGAGCTGGACGACGTCCACCTCAACCGGATCTCCCGCTCCGGCGTCGCCGCCATGGAGGCCGAGGAAGGGCTTGCGCTCTTCGACGCGGCCTGCCGCACCACCGACGCCGCGCTCGTCCCGGCCCGGCTGGACCTCGCCGCGATGAAGGTGCAGTTCGCCGGCGGGAGCATCCCGCCGCTGTACCGGGCGCTGATCCGCACGCCCGCGCGCGCCACCGCGGCCACCACCGGCGCGTCGCTGGTGCAGCAGCTCGCCGGGCTCGGCGACGCCGAGCGGGCCGCCGCGCTGGTCGAGATCGTCCGTGGGCAGGCCGCCGCCGTGCTCGGTTACCCCGACCCGGCGGCCATCGAGCCGCGGCGGGCGTTCAGCGAGTTCGGCTTCGACTCGCTGACCGCCGTCGAGATGCGCAACCGGCTCAACAACGCCTTCGGGATGCGGCTGCCGGCCACCCTCGTCTTCGACTACCCGACCCCGCACGACCTGGCGGGCTTCCTGGGTACGGAGATCGCCGGCACCCCGGTCACCGTGCGCCCCGCGACGACCACCGTGCCGGTCGGCGACGACGAGCCCCTCGCGATCATCGGCATGGCCTGCCGGCTGCCCGGCGGCGTGTGGTCGCCCGACGACCTGTGGCGGCTGGTGGTCGACGGCGTCGACGCGATCAGCGACCTGCCGACCGACCGTGGCTGGGACCTCGACAGCCTCTACAGCCCCGACCCGGACGCCCCCGGTACCTTCTATGCCCGCGGCGGCGGCTTCCTCAGCGGCGTCGACCGGTTCGACCCCGGCTTCTTCGGCATCTCGCCCCGCGAGGCCCTGGCCATGGACCCGCAGCAGCGGCTGCTGCTGGAGACCACCTGGGAGTCCTTCGAGTCCGCCGGCATCGACCCGGCCGACGTACGGGGCAGCAGCACCGGCGTCTTCGTCGGCACCAGCGGCCAGGACTACGGCTCGCTGCTCGCGTACTCGCCGGAGGCCGCCGAGGGCTACATGCTGACCGGGATGACCAGCAGCGTCATCTCCGGCCGGGTGGCGTACACGTTCGGGCTGGAAGGGCCGGCGGTGTCGCTGGACACGGCCTGCTCCTCGTCGCTGGTGGCCCTGCACTGGGCCGGCCAGGCGCTGCGTCGGGGCGAGTGCGACATGGCCCTCGCCGGTGGCGTGATGGTGATGGCCACCCCGACCGCCTTCGTCGAGTTCTCCCGGCAGCGCGGCCTGGCCGCCGACGGCCGGTGCAAGTCGTTCGCCGCGTCGGCCGACGGCACCGGCTGGTCGGAGGGCGTAGGCATGCTGCTCGTGCAGCGGCTCTCCGACGCGCGCCGACAGGGCCGCACCGTGTACGCGGTGGTGCGCGGCTCGGCGATCAACCAGGACGGCGCCTCGAACGGGCTGACCGCCCCGAACGGCCCCGCACAGCAGCGGGTGATCCGGCAGGCGCTGGCGTCGGCGCGGCTCTCCACCGCCGACGTGGACGTGGTCGAGGCGCACGGCACCGGCACCACGCTCGGTGACCCGATCGAGGCGCAGGCCCTGCTGGCCACGTACGGGCGGGAGCGGCCCGCCGACCGGCCGCTGCTGCTCGGCTCGATCAAGTCGAACATCGGTCACGCCCAGGCCGCCGCCGGGGTGGCCGGTGTGATCAAGATGGTGCAGGCCATCCGACACGGCCTCGTCCCGGCGACGCTGCACGTGGACGAGCCGTCCCCGCACATCGACTGGACCTCCGGCGCCGTCGAGCTGGCCACGGAGTCGCGGCCGTGGCCGGCGGTGGACCGGCCGCGCCGCGCGGCGGTGTCGTCGTTCGGCATCTCCGGCACGAACGCCCACGTGATCATCGAGCAGGGTGACGAGCCGGTCGACGCCGCACGCGTGGACACTCGGCCCGGCCTCGTGGATTCCGGCGTCGTGGCATGGCCGCTGTCGGGGCGGTCGAGGGAAGCCCTGACCGGCCAGGCGGCCCGGCTGGCCCGGCACGTACGCGAGCACGGCGAGGTCGATGCGGCGGCGGTGGGCTGGTCCCTGACGACGACCCGGTCGGTGTTCGACCAGCGGGCGGCTGTGGTCGGGTCGGGTATGGAGGAGTTGCTGGCGGGGCTGGACGCTCTGGCGTCGGGGTCGCCGGCCGGCAATGTGGTCGCGGCGACGTCGTCGTCGCACGGTGCGGGCCCGGTGTTCGTGTTCCCGGGTCAGGGTGCGCAGTCGGCGCGGATGGCTGCGGGTCTGGTGGGTCGTACGCCGGTCTTCGACGCGCGGTTGGCGGAGTGTCAGCGGGCGTTGGCGCCGTATCTGGATGTGGACCTTGTTGCGGTGTTGACCGGTGACGACGAGTCGTGGTTGGCGCGGGTGGAGGTCGTGCAGCCGGTGCTGTGGGCCGTCGGCGTCGCCCTCGCCGCCGTGTGGCAGCACGCGGGTGTGGTTCCGGCTGCGGTGGTCGGTCACTCGCAGGGTGAGATCGGCGCGGCGTGTGTGGCGGGGATCCTCAGCCTGGAGGACGCGGCGAAAGCGGTGGCGTTGCGGTCGCGGGCCCTGACCGCGCTGCGGGGCACCGGGACGATGGCGTCGGTCGACCTCCGCGCGGACGCGGTGACGGAGCGGCTGCCGGGCTTCCCCGGGGTGGGCGTCGCGGCGGTGAACGGTCCGTCGACCGTGGTGGTGTCGGGTCCGCCGCAGCCGGTCGCCGACCTGGTGGCGGCCTGCCAGGCCGACGGGGTGCGGGCGCGGTTGATCCCGGTGGACTACGCGTCGCATTCGGCGGCGGTGCAGGAGGTGGCCGAGCGGTTGCGCGCCGATCTGGCCGACGTGAGCCCGCAGCCGGGGCACACTCGGCTCGTCTCGACGTTGACGGGGGACTGGGTCGAACCGTCCTCGATGGACGCCGGCTACTGGTACGACAACCTGCGGCAGACCGTGCAGTTCGACGCCGCCGTGCGGGTGGCGGTCGAGGCGGGGCACACGACGTTCGTGGAGATCAGCCCCCATCCGGTGCTGACGATGCCGGTCACGGCGATCCTGGACGACGCCGGCGTCACCGGGCACACGCTGGGCAGCCTGCGCCGCGGTGACGACGATCCGACGCGGCTGCTGACGAACCTCGCCACCGCCCACACGATCGGCCTGCCCGTCGACCTGACGGCCGTCCTCGCCGAGACCGACCCTGTTGCCCTGCCCACGTACGCCTTCGACCACCAGCGGTACTGGGTCGAGCCGCCGGCGCACCGGGCCCAGGACGTCAGCTCCGCCGGTCTCCAGGACGCCGGGCATCCGCTGCTCAGCGCCACGCTGACGTTCCCCGACAGCGAACGGATGGTCTTCACCGGGCGGCTGTCGGTGCGTACCCACCCGTGGCTCGGCGAGCACCGGGTGATGGACAACATCCTGCTGCCCGGCACCGCCTTCGTGGAGCTCGCCACGTACGCCGGTGCGCAGGCCGGCTGCCCGACGGTGGAGGAGCTGACGCTGCTCGCCCCGCTCGTCCTGCCCGAACTCGGCGCGCTCCAGGTGCAGCTGACGGTCGGCGACCGCGACGACGACGGGCGGCGCACCGTCCAGCTCTACTCCCGGCCCTACCGGGACGGCTCCGACGAGATCCTCGCCGACGTCGCCTGGACCTGCCACGCCACCGGCCTGCTCGGCCCGCAGCCCGCCGACGCCGCGCCCGCCTTCGACCTGGGGGTGTGGCCGCCGCCCGGCGCGACGCGCGTGGAGTCCGACGACTTCTACTCCGGCATCGAGGCGACCGTCTTCGGGTACGGGCCGGCGTTCCGGGGCCTGCGCGCCGCGTGGACCCGCGACGACGAGGTCTTCGCCGAGGTCGAGCTGCCCGCCGGCCACCACGCCGAGGCCGGCCGCTTCGGCGTGCACCCGGCGCTGCTGGACGGCGCGCTGCAGGCCATGTCGATCGGCGGCTTCCTCGGCCGGATGGGCGACGGCGCCGACGCCGGCGCGCCCCGTCTGCCGTTCGCCTGGACCGGGGTCTCCCTGCTCGCCGCCGGGGCCACCGCCCTGCGCGTGCGCGTCGCCGCGGCCGGCGAGGTCGGCGTCTCCTTCCAGGTGGCCGACGCCACCGGCGCCCCGGTGCTGCACGTCGACTCGCTGATCATGCGCCGTGTCTCCGGGGACTCCCTCGGCGCGGCCCGCTCCGGCCGGCACGAGTCGCTGTTCCAGGTGGACTGGCCTGTGCTCCCGGTGCCCACCGGCCCCGTGCCGGCGGCCATCCGCTGGGTGGCGCTCGGCGACGACCTGGTGCTCAGTGCGGCCTGCGAGGCGGCCGGCGCCCGGGTGCGTACCGACGTCGGGCTCGACACCCTCGGCGACCTGCTCGCCGGGGGTGAGCCGACGCCCGAGCTGGTGATCGTCCCGGTCGGCGACGCCGGGAACCCGTCGGACCCGGAGGTCGCCGCGCAGGCGCGCGCCACCACGCACCGTACGCTCGCCGCGTTGCGGACCTGGCTCGCCGACGACCGGTTCGCCGACTCGCGGCTGGTGCTCGTCACCCGGGACGCGGTCGCGGCGGGGGAGCAGGAGCCGGTGAACCTGCGCCAGGCCCCGGTCTGGGGCCTGCTGCGTGCCGCCCAGCTCGAGCACCCGGGCCGGTGCCAGCTCGTCGACCTCGACGACGCCCCGGACAGCGCCGCCGCGCTGGCCGCCGCCATCGCCTCCGGCGAGCCGCAGCTCGCCGTGCGCGACGGGCAGGTCCGCACACCACGGCTCGGCCGGGTTCCGGCCGGTGTGGAGCCGCTGCCCGGTGGGATCGACCCGGCCGGCACCGTGCTGATCACCGGCGGCACGGGCGTGCTGGGCCGCATCCTGGCCCGCCACCTCGCCACCAGCCACGGCGTACGGCACCTGCTGCTGGCCGGGCGGCGCGGCGCGGCGGCCGAGGGGATCGGCGACCTGGTCAGCGAACTCGCCGGCACCGGTACGGAGGTGACCGTCGCGGCCTGCGACGCCGCCGACCCCGAGGCCCTGTCGGCGCTGCTGGCCGGGGTGCCGGCGGCGCACCCGCTCACCGCCGTGGTGCACGCCGCCGGCGTCCTCGACGACGGCGTGCTGGAGTCGATGACCCCCGAACGGGTGGACGCGGTCGCCGTGCCGAAGATCGACGCCGCCTGGCACCTGCACCGCCTCACGGCCGACGCGAACCTCGCGGCCTTCGTCCTGTTCTCGTCGGCGGCGGCCACGCTCGGCAGCGCCGGCCAGTCGAACTACGCGGCGTCGAACGCCTTCCTCGACGCTCTCGCAGCGCACCGCCGGGCGCGCGGGCTCGCCGGCATCTCGCTCGCCTGGGGCCTGTGGGCGCAGGCCAGTGGCATGACGGGCCACCTCGGCGACGACGACGTGCGGCGGATGGCCGAGCAGGGCGCCACCGGCCTGTCCACCGAGCAGGCGCTGAATCTCTTCGACGCCGCGTGGCGGCTCGACGCGACAGCCGTCCTGCCGATGCGCCTGGACGTCGGGACGCTGCGCGGGCAGGCGGAGACCGGCACCCTCGCCCCCATGCTGCGGGCCCTGGTCCGGGTGCCGCTGCGACGCTCCATGGACGCCACCGGCGCCCGCTCCGGCGGGGTGCAACTCGGCCGGCGGCTCGCCGGACTGGCCGCCCCGGAACGGCTCAAGGTGGTGCTCGACGTGGTACGCGCGAACATCGCCGCCGTCCTCGGCCACGCCGGTGCCGACGCGGTCGACCCGAGCCGGCTCTTCACCGACCTGGGCTTCGACTCGCTCACCGCCGTCGACCTGCGCAACCGGCTCAACAGCCTGTCCGGCCTGCGGCTGCCGGCGACGCTCGTCTTCGACTACCCGACGCCGACGGCGCTCGCCGAGAAGCTGACAAGCGAGATCGCGGCCGACGCGGCGCCCTCCACCCAGCCGCTCTTCCAGGGCATCGACACGGTGGAGAGCCTGCTCACCGCCATCCCGCTCGACCCGGCGGCCCGCGCCCGGTTCACCGCCCGGATGCAGGACCTGCTCGCCAAGGCGTCCGACCTGGCGGCCGGGCCCGCCGTCGAACCGGACCGGCCAGACCTCGACTCGGCCAGCGACGACGAGATCTTCGACTTCATCAGCAAAGAGTTTGGAATCTCCTGAGATGACCAACCTTCGGATCGAGGCAGGGGCCAACCGATGAGTGACGACAAGCTGCGGTACTTCCTGAAGCGGGTGACAGCCGACCTGCACGACACCAGGCGCAAGCTGCAGACCGTCGAGGCCCGCGACCAGGAACCCCTGGCCATCGTCTCGATGAGCTGCCGCTTCCCGGGTGGGGTGCGGTCGCCGGAGGACCTGTGGGAGCTTGTCGCCGACGGCCGGGACGCGCTCACCGAGTTCCCGGACGACCGGGGCTGGGACCTGGAGGCGCTCTACGACCCCGACCCGAACAAGCCGGGTAAGAGCTACACCCGCATCGGCGGGTTCCTCGACGGCGCCGGTGACTTCGACCCGTCCCTGTTCGGGATCTCGCCGCGTGAGGCCCTCGCCATGGACCCGCAGCAGCGGTTGCTGCTGGAGACGTCCTGGGAGGCCGTCGAGCGGGCCGGCATCGACCCGCTGTCGCTGCGCGGCAGCTCCACCGGTGTCTTCGTCGGGCTGAGCACCTCGAACTACGGCATGGGTCTGCCGAACGTGCCCGAGGGCGTCGACATGTACATCGGCACCGGCAACACCACGAGCGTGGCGTCCGGCCGGATCTCGTTCACCCTCGGCCTCAACGGCCCGGCCGTCACCGTGGACACCGCCTGCTCCTCCTCGCTGGTGGCCCTGCACCTCGCCGTGAACGCCCTGCGCCGCGGCGAGTGCGACCTGGCCATCGCCGGTGGCGTCACCGTCATGGTCACTCCCGGCGTGTTCGTCGTCTTCTCCCGGCAGCGCGGCATGTCCGTCGACGGCCGGTGCCGGGCCTTCGCGGCCGGCGCGGACGGCACCGGCTGGGGCGAGGGCGGCGGCGTGCTCGTCGTGGAGCGGCTGGCCGACGCCGAACGCAACGGTCACCCGGTCCTCGCCGTGATCCGGGGCAGCGCCCTCAACCAGGACGGCGCCTCCAACGGGCTCACCGCCCCCAACGGCCCCTCTCAGCAGCGGGTCATCCGCCAGGCCCTCGCCAACGCCCGGCTCGGCTCCGCCGACGTCGACATGGTCGAGGCGCACGGCACCGGCACCACCCTCGGCGACCCGATCGAGGCGCAGGCGCTCATCGCCACGTACGGGCAGGACCGCCCGGCCGACCGTCCGCTGTGGCTCGGCTCGGTGAAGTCGAACATCGGCCACACCCAGAGCGCCGCCGGCGTCGCCGGGCTGGTCAAGATGGTGATGGCGCTGCGTAGCGGGGTGATGCCGGAGACCCTGCACATCGACGAGCCGTCCCCGCACGTGGACTGGACGGCCGGGGCGGTCTCCCTGCTCACCGAGTCCAAGCCGTGGCCGGAACTGGACCGGCCGCGCCGCGGCGGCGTCTCCTCCTTCGGGGTCAGCGGCACCAACGCCCACGTCATCCTGGAGGAGTACCGCCCGCGCGTCGCCGAGGCGGCGACCGTCGACGGCGGGCAGGCGGACGGCACCGGCGCGGTCGAGCCCGCGCGCCGGCCGGGCCTGGTCGCCTCGGACGTGACCCTCTGGCCGGTGTCGGCCCGGTCGAGGACCGCCCTGGGCGGGCAGGCGGCCCGGCTCGCGGACTTCCTGCGCAGGCGCGGCGAGATCGATCCGGCGGCGGTCGGCTGGTCACTGGCCACCACCCGCTCGACGTTCGACCACCGTGCCGCCGTCGTCGGGTCGACCGCCGACGAGCTGCTGGCCGGGCTGGACGCCCTCGCCGCCGGCCAGCCGGCCGGGAACCTCGTCACCGGTACGGTCACCAGCCCCGGCGCAGGTCCCGTCTTCGTGTTCCCGGGTCAGGGGGCGCAGTCGGCGCGGATGGCGGCCGGGCTCGTCGGTCGTACGCCGGTGTTCGACGCGAAGCTGGCCGAGTGCCAGCGGGCCCTGGCGCCGTATCTCGACGTGGACCTCGTCGCGGTGTTGACCGGTGACGACGAGTCGTGGCTGGAGCGGGTCGAGGTCGTGCAGCCCGTGCTGTGGGCCGTCGGCATCGCCCTGGCGGCCGTGTGGCGCGCGGCGGGCGTCGTCCCGGACGCGGTGATCGGTCACTCGCAGGGCGAGATCGGCGCGGCCTGTGTCGCCGGGATCCTGAGCCTGGAGGACGCTGCGAAGGCAGTGGCGTTGCGGTCGCGGGCGCTGACGGTGCTGCGGGGGACCGGGACGATGGCGTCGATCGACCTGTCGGCCGACGCGGTCACCGAGCGCCTGCCCGCCTTCCCGGGTGTCGGTGTCGCGGCCGTCAACGGGCCGTCCACCGTCGTGGTGTCCGGCCCGCCGCAGCCCGTGGCCGACCTCGTGCAGGCGTGCCAGGCGCAGGGCGTCCGCGCCCGGCTGATCCCCGTGGACTACGCGTCGCACTCCGAGGCCGTGCAGCAGGTGGCCGAGCAGCTCCGCGCGGACCTGGCCGGCGTCACCCCGCAGACCGGCCACACCCGGCTGGTCTCCACCCTCACGGGCGAGTGGGCGGACCCGCTCACCATGGGCGCGGAGCACTGGTACGACAACCTGCGGCAGACCGTGCAGTTCGACGCCGCCGTCCGGACGGCGGTCGCCGCCGGGCACACCACGTTCGTCGAGGTCAGCCCGCATCCGGTGCTGGCGATGCCGGTCACCGCGATCCTCGACGACACCGGTGCGAGCGGGCACACCCTGGGCAGCCTGCGCCGGGGCGACGACGACGCGACCCGGCTGCTGACCAACCTCGCCACCGCGTACGCCGTCGGCCTGCCCGTCGACCTGGCGGAAGTCCTCGCCGAGACCGAGGTCACGCCGCTGCCCACGTACGCCTTCGACCACCAGCGGTTCTGGCTCGACGGCAGCGGCGGGCCCGGCCTGGAGAGCCTGCTGTCGGGCATGAGCGGCGACCCGGGCGACGCGGGCTTCTGGGCCGCCGTCGAGAGCGGGGACGTCACGGCCCTCGCCGAGACCATCGCCACCGAGGAGACCCCGGCACACGAGGTTCTCGACGCGCTGCTGCCGGCCCTGCCGATGCTCACCTCCTGGCGCCGGCAGCGGCGCCGGCAGGCCGACATCGACAGTTGGCGCTACCAGGACACCTGGAAGCCCCTGACCGGCGTCGCCAACCGGGGCATGGACGGCACCTGGGTCGTGGTCATGCCGACCGGCGACATCATCGAGCCCTGGCAGGACGCCTGCGTCGAGGCGATCGCGACGGCCGGCGCGACGCTGGTGCCGGTGGCCGTCTCCACGCCCGACGTCGACCGCGACCAGTTCGGCAAGTTGCTGCAGGAGGCGCTCGCCGGCGCACCGGGCGGCGACGCCACCGCCGACGTCGCCGGCGTGGTCTCGCTGCTCGCCTTCGACGAGCTGGCCCACCCGCTGTACCCGTCCGTGCCCGGCGGCTTCGCCGCCACCGTCGCGCTCTTCCAGGCCCTCGGCGACATCGGCCTGAGCGCGCCGATGTGGAGCGTCACCTCCGGCGCCGCGTCGGTAGGCATGGCCGACCTGTTGCGCTCCCCGGCGCAGTCGCTGGTCTGGGGCTTCGGCCGGGTCGCCGCGCTGGAGCACCCGCAGCGCTGGGGCGGCCTCGTGGACCTGCCCGAGGCCGTGGAGGACCGCTGTGCCGACCTGCTGGTGGCGGCCCTCACCACCGCCGGGGACGAGGACCAGATCGCGGTACGCCCGAGTGGCCTGCTCGCCCGCCGGCTCACCCGCGTCCCGCTCGGCGACAGTCAGCCCGCCAACCCGTGGCAGCCGTACGGCACGGCGCTCGTCACCGGCGGCACCGGCGCGCTCGGTGGGCACGCCGCCCGCTGGCTGGCCCGCAGTGGTGTGGAGAACATCGTCGTCGTCAGCCGGCGGGGCATGGCCGCGCCCGGCGCGCAGCAGCTCGTCGACGAGCTCACCGCGCTGGGCGCCCAGGCCACAGTGGTCGAGTGCGACGCCTCCGACCGCGACGCCCTGGCCGAGCTGATCGACGCGATCCCCGCCGAGTACCCGCTCACCGCGGTCGTGCACGCCTCCGCCGTCCTCGACGACGCCATGATCAACGACATCCGGCCCGAGCAGATCGAGCGGGTGCTGCAGGCCAAGGTCGACGTCGCGTACAACCTGCACGAGCTGACCCTCGACCACGAGCTGTCCGCATTCGTCATGTTCTCGTCCTTCGCCGGCAGCGTGGCCAGCTCCGGCGTCGGCAACTACGCCCCGAGCAACGCCTTCCTCGACGCGCTCGCGCAGCACCGTCGCGGCCTCGGCCTCACCGCCACCTCCGTCGCCTGGGGGGCGTGGGCCGGCGGCGGTATGGCCGCCGGGCCGCTCGGCGAGCTGCTGCACCGCCACGGCGTACCCGAGATGACCCCGGAGGCGGCGATCACCGCGCTGCACCAGGCCGTGGACCATGGCGAGGCGTTCCTCACCATCGCCGACATCGCCTGGGAACGGTTCTCCGTCGCGTTCACCGCCACCCGGCCCGGTCCGCTGATCAGTGACCTGCCGGACGTCCGGCGGCTCGCCGCCGCCGAGGAGATGGGCAGCGTGCAGGCCGGCGACGGCCCGGAGTCGTTGCAGGAGCGGCTCGCCGGGCTGCCCGCCGCCGAGCGGTTCGCCGTGCTGCTCGGCCTGGTCCGTGGCCAGGTCGCCGCCGTGCTCAACTACCCGTCCGCCGACTCCGTGGACGAGCATCGGGCGTTCCGGGAGCTGGGCTTCGACTCCGTCACCGCCGTCGAGCTGCGTAACCGGCTCGGCGCGGCCACCGCCGTGGCCCTCCCGGTCACCCTGGTCTTCGACTACCCGACCCCGACGACGCTGGCGGAGTACCTCTACGCCGAGGTCGCCCACGAGGACGTGGTCACCCCGAACGCGCTCCTCCACGATCTGGACCGGATCGCCGAGGGCCTCGACGTGGTCGCCCGGGACGAGGCGGCCCGGGTGCGGGCCACCGTACGCCTGCAGGCAATGCTCTCCCGGCTCGGCCAGGACAGCGGTGGCGCCGACGTCGGCCGGCACCTCGACGACGCCACCGACGACGAACTGTTCGCGATGGTGGACAAGGACCTCGGCATCTCCTGACCCAGCTCCAGCTCTCTCCCGTCTCTTTCGAGGAAGCGGCACTCCGATGGCCAACGAAGACAAGCTCCGCGACTACCTCAAGCGGGTCATGGCTGATCTCCACGACACCCGCCGCCGACTCAGCGAGGCCCAGTCCCAGGAACTGGAGCCGGTGGCTATCGTGGCGATGAGCTGCCGGTTGCCGGGCGGGGTGCGCAATCCCGACGACCTGTGGGAGCTGTTGCGGGACGGCCGGGACGCCGTCGCGCCCTTCCCCGACGACCGGGGCTGGGATCTGGAGCGTCTCTACCACCCCGACCCCGACCACCCGGGCACCTCGTACGCCCGGGAGGGCGGGTTCGTCGACGGGGCCGGCGACTTCGACTCCGCCTTCTTCGGCATCTCGCCGCGCGAGGCGCTGACCATGGACCCCCAGCAGCGGCTGCTGCTGGAGACCTCCTGGGAGGCGGTAGAGGCCGCCGGCATCGATCCCGCCTCGCTGCGGGGCAGCCGGACCGGGGTGTTCGTCGGCACCAACGGGCAGGACTACGGCACCCTGCTGATGATGTCGCCCGACGGCGACGAGGGGCACTCGATGACCGGGGGCGCGGCGGCCGTCGCGTCGGGCCGGGTGTCGTACGCCCTCGGGCTCGAAGGACCGGCCGTCTCCATCGACACGGCCTGCTCGTCGTCGCTGGTGGCGCTGCACCTCGCCGTGCAGGCGCTGCGGGCGGGGGAGTGCGACCTGGCGCTGGCCGGCGGGGTGACCGTGATGGCCACCCCGGGGCTCTACATCGGATCGAGCCGGCAGCGCGCACTCTCCACCGACGGGCGCTGCCGGTCGTTCGCCGCCGCCGCCGACGGCGCCGGTTTCTCCGAGGGGGTCGGCTGGCTGCTGGTCGAGCGGCTGTCGGACGCCCGCCGCAACGGCCACCGCGTCCTGGGCGTGGTCCGCGGCACCGCCGTCAACCAGGACGGCGCGTCGAACGGGCTGACCGCGCCCAACGGGCCGGCCCAGCAGCGGGTCATCAGCCAGGCCCTCACCTCCGCCCGGCTCTCCACCGCCGACGTCGACGTGGTGGAGGCGCACGGCACCGGCACCAGGCTGGGCGACCCGATCGAGGCACAGGCGCTGATCGCCACGTACGGGCAGGACCGTGGCGAGGCCCCGCCACTGCTGCTCGGCTCGGTGAAGTCGAACATCGGCCATGCCCAGGCCGCAGCGGGCGTGGCCGGCGTGATCAAGCTGGTGCTCGCCATCCGGCACGGCCTCGTGCCGGCGACGCTGCACGTCGACGCGCCCTCCCCGCACGTCGACTGGACGGCCGGCGCGGTGGAACTGGTGACGGAGGCACGCCCGTGGCCCGAGACGGGCCGGGTACGCCGGGGCGCCGTCTCCTCGTTCGGCATCTCCGGCACCAACGCTCACGTGATCATCGAGCAGTCGGCCGAGCTGGTCGAGTCGGGTGCGTGTGGGCGTGGGGCGGGCTTGGTCGCTTCGGATGTGGTGGTCTGGCCGGTGTCGGCGCGGTCGGGGACGGCGTTGGCCGGTCAGGTTGGCCGGCTTGCGCGGCACGTGCGTGAGCGGGGCGGGCTCGATCCGGTGGAGGTGGGTTGGTCGTTGGCGGCTACCCGGTCGACCTTCGATCATCGCGTCGTTGTCGTCGGGTCGTCCGTCGAGGGGTTGCTTGCCGGGCTGGATGCCTTCGCTGCTGGTCAGCCGGCGGGGAACGTGGTCACGGGAGTGGCGTCGAGTCCGGGTGCGGGCCCGGTCTTCGTGTTTCCGGGTCAGGGTGCGCAGTCGGCGCGGATGGCGGCGGGGCTGGTCGGTCGTACGCCGGTGTTCGACGAGTGCCTGGCGGAGTGCCGGCGGGCGTTGGCGCCGCATCTCGATGTGGATCTCGTGTCGGTGCTCACGGGCGAGGACGAGTCGTGGCTGGACCGGGTCGAGGTGGTGCAGCCGGTGCTGTGGGCCGTCGGTGTCGCTCTGGCGGCGGTGTGGCGTGCGGCGGGTGTGGTTCCGGACGCGGTGATCGGTCACTCGCAGGGTGAGATCGGTGCGGCGTGTGTGGCGGGCATTCTGAGCCTGGAGGACGCGGCGAAGACGGTGGCGTTGCGGTCGCGTGCGCTGGCGGTGCTGCGGGGTACCGGGACGATGGCGTCGGTGGACCTGTCGGCCGAGGCGGTGACCGAGCGGCTGCCCGCGTTTCCAGGTGTCGGGATCGCGGCGGTCAACGGCCCGTCCACCGTCGTGGTGTCGGGTCCGCCGGAGCACGTCGCCGACCTCGTGCGGGCGTGCGGGGCCGAGGGTGTTCGTGCCCGGCTGATCCCCGTGGACTACGCGTCGCACTCGCCCGCGGTGCAGGAGGTCGCCGAGCAGCTTCGGGCGGACCTGGCCGGTGTCAGTCCGCAGGCCGGTCATACCCGGCTCGTGTCCACTCTCACCGGGGACTGGGTGGATCCGGCGGTGATGACCGCTGACTACTGGTATGACAACCTGCGGCGGACCGTGCTCTTCGACGCGGCCGTGCGGACGGCTGTGGCCGCCGGGCACACCACGCTCGTCGAGATCAGCCCGCATCCGGTGCTGGCGATGCCGGTCACCGCGATCCTCGACGACGCCGGTGTGCGCGGGCACACCATCGGCAGTCTGCGTCGTGGTGACGACGACGCGACCCGGCTGCTGACCAACCTCGCCACCGCGTACGCCGTCGGCCTGCCCGTCGACCTGACGAGGGTGCTGCCCGCCACGGCCACCGTCGACCTGCCCACGTACGCCTTCGACCACCACCGGTACTGGCCCGCGCCGCCGCTCTTCCGCACCGCGGCCGACGCCGCCCCGGACATCGACCGCTGGCGCTACCGGGTCACCTGGCAGGCCCTGCCCGACCTGCCGCTGACCTGGCTCGCCGGCACCTGGCTCGTGCCGGTGCCCGCGGCGCTGGGCGACGACCCGCTGGTCACCGACGTGCTGTCGGCCCTCCGCAACTTCGGCGCGGACGTCGTCCCGGTGGAGCTGGACGTCACCCACGACCCGGCGGCGCTCGCCGAGCGGCTGAGCGCCGCGCTCACCGGCCCGGACGGACCCGTCGCCGTGCTCTCGCTGCTGGGCCTGGACGAGCGGGCGCACCCGGAGCACCCGGCCACCTCGCTGGCCGTCTCGGGCACCGCCCTGCTGGTGCAGGCGCTCGCGCTGCTCGGCGTCGAGGCGCCACTGTGGTGCGCCACCCGGGGAGCCGTCGTGGCCTGCGCCGACGACCCGGCGCCGCGCCCCGCCGCCGCCTCCGTCTGGGGGCTCGGCCGCGCCGTCGCGCTGGAACACCCCGCCCGCTGGGGCGGCCTGCTCGACCTGCCCGACGTGCTCGACGCGCAGGCCGGCGCGCTGCTCTGCGCGGCGCTCGGCGCCAGCGGTGGCGAGGACGCCTTCGGCGACGACGGCGCGGAGCGGTCCGGCCGGGGCGAGGACCAGCTCGCCGTCCGCGCCTCCGGCGTCTTCGTCCGCCGCCTCACCCGGATCACCGAACCCGAGCCGGCCGACTCCGGCGACGCGGACGACACCCGGCGGATGCACGGCACCGTGCTGATCACCGGTGGCACCGGCGGACTGGGCGGGCATCTGGCCCGGTGGGCGGGCCACTGCGGCGCCGCACACGTCCTGCTGGCCAGCCGGCGCGGCCCGGACGCCCCGGGCGCCGCCGAGCTGGAGGCGGAGCTGACCGGCCTCGGCGTACGGGTCACAGTGGCCCGCTGCGACGTCGCCGACCGGGCACAGGTGGCCGACCTGCTCGCCGCCGTTCCCGCCGACGCCCCGCTGAGCGCCGTGCTGCACACCGCCGCCGTCCTCGACGACGGTATCGTCGACACCGTCACCGCGCAGCGCCTGCACACCGTCGCCGCGCCGAAGTGCGTCGCCGCGCTGCACCTGGACGAGCTGACCCGCGACCTCGACCTGGACGCCTTCGTGCTCTTCTCCTCGGTGGCCGGAACCACCGGCAACGCCGGGCAGGGCGCGTACGGGGCGGCCAACGCCTTCCTCGACGCCCTCGCCGAGCGGCGCCGGGCCGAGGGACTGCCAGCCCTCTCGGTGGCCTGGGGCGCCTGGCGCGGGGCCGGCCTACCCGCCGAGAACGAACGCGCCCAGGAACGGCTGCGTCGGGGCGGCATGATCGGCATGGACCCGGAACTGGCCGTCGAGGCCCTCGCCCGGGCACTGCGCCGCGACGAGCCCACCACGGTCGTCGCCGACATCGACTGGTCCCGTTTCGCCCCCGCGTTCACCCTGGTGCGGCCCAGCCCGCTGATCGGCGACCTCGCCGAGGCCCAGGAGGCGACGCAGCCGGCCGGGCAGGAGGCCGCCGAGGAGGGGACGGGCCTACCATCGGCCCTCGCCCGGCGGCTCGCCGCGCTCGCGCCGGGGGAGCGCACGGCGACACTGCTGGAGCTGGTGCGGCAGTGCGCGGCGACGGCCCTCGGCTACGGCGCCGCCGACGACATCCCGGCCACCCAGCCCTTCCGCGACCTCGGCCTGGATTCGCTGACGGCAGTCGACATGCGCAACTTCCTGGCCGCCGCCACCGACCTGCGGCTGCCCGCCACGCTCGCCTTCGACTATCCGAACCCGACGGTGCTCGCCGCGCACCTCGGCGAACTGCTCACCGGGATCGTCCCCGACGCGACCACCTCCGCCCCGGCCGCCGCGGCCGAGGACGACGACCCGATCGCCATCGTGGCGATGAGCTGCCGCCTGCCCGGCGGGGCGGACACCCCGGAGCAACTGTGGCAGCTCCTGGCCGCCGGCGGCGACGCCATCGGGGAGTTCCCCACCGACCGGGGCTGGGACCTGGACCGGCTCTTCGACTCCGACCCGGAAAAGGAGGGCACCAGCTACGCCCGCGAGGGCGGCTTCGTCACCGGCGCCACCGACTTCGACGCCGGCTTCTTCGGCATCAGCCCCCGCGAGGCCCTCGCCATGGACCCGCAGCAGCGGCTGTTGCTGGAGGCGTCCTGGGAGGCGGTCGAGCGGGCCGGGATCGACCCGCACACGCTGCGCGGCAGCGCCACCGGCGTATTCGTCGGCACCAACTACCAGGACTACCGCAACCTGATGTTCAGCGCCGAGGGCGCCGAGGGGCATCTGATGACCGGCAACGCCGGCAGCGTCCTGTCGGGCCGGGTGTCGTACACCCTCGGGCTGGAGGGGCCCGCCGTCTCGGTCGACACCGCCTGCTCGTCGTCGCTGGTCGCGCTGCACTGGGCCTGCCAGGCGCTGCGCCGCTCGGAGTGCTCCCTCGCCCTGGTCGGCGGCGTCACCGTCATGTCCACCCCCGGGGTGTTCGTCGGCTTCAGCCGGCAGCGGGGCCTCGCCCCGGACAGCCGGGTCAAGGCGTTCGCCTCCGCCGCCGACGGCACCGGCTGGGGCGAGGGCCTCGGTCTGCTGCTCGTCGAGCGGCTCTCCGACGCCCGCCGCAACGGTCACCCAGTGCTCGCGGTCATCCGGGGCAGCGCCGTCAACCAGGACGGCGCTTCCAACGGCCTCACCGCCCCGAACGGGCCGTCGCAGCAGCGGGTGATTAGGCAGGCGCTCGCCAACGCCGGCCTCGCCCCGGCCGATGTGGACGCCGTCGAGGCGCACGGCACCGGCACGAAGCTCGGCGACCCGATCGAGGCGCAGGCCCTGCTCGCCACGTACGGCCGGGAGCGGCCCGCCGAGCAGCCGCTCTGGCTCGGCTCGATCAAGTCGAACATCGGTCACACCCAGGCCGCCGCCGGTGTCGCCGGGATCATCAAGATGGTGCTGGCGCTGCGGCACGGCTACCTGCCGCAGACCCTGCACGTCGACGAGCCGACCGACCAGGTGGACTGGAGCGTCGGCGCGGTCGAACTGCTCGGCGAGGGCCGCCCGTGGCCGGTCACCGACCACCCGCGCCGTGCCGCCGTCTCCTCGTTCGGTATCAGCGGCACCAACGCGCACACCATCCTGGAGCAGGCCCCGGAGCCGGTCGAAGCCGAGCAGCCGGCGGGTGACCCGGAGCGGCTGCCGGTGGTGCCGGTGCTGCTGTCCGGCCGTTCGGGGTTCGCGCTGGCCGCCCAGGCGCAGCGCTGGTCCGAGCAGCTCACCGGGCTGGAGGAGCCACGTACGGTCGACGTCGGCTGGTCGTCGGCCGTCGCCCGGGCCGCCCTGGAACACCGGGCCGTCGTGCTGGCCACCGACCGGATCGCGCTGGGCGCCGGGCTGCGCGCCCTCGGTGCCGGCGAGGACGCGCCGCTGGTGGTCACCGGCGTGGCGGTGCCCCGGCCGAAGGTGGCGTACCTGTTCTCGGGGCAGGGCGCCCAGCGGGCCGGGATGGGTCGCGAGCTGGCCGAGGCGTTCCCCGTCTTCGCCGCCGCCCTGGACGAGGCCTGCGCCGCCCTCGACGCGCACCTGCCCCGCCCGCTCAAGCCACTGCTCTTCGCCGAGCCCGGCACGCCCGGGGCCGAGGCGCTGGACCGCACCGAGTTCACCCAGCCGGCGCTGTTCGCCGTGGAGGTGGCGCTGTTCCGGCTGTTCGAGGCGTGGGGGGTCCGCCCCGACGCCGTCGCCGGGCACTCGATCGGCGAGATCGCCGCCGCCCACGCCGCCGACGTGCTCTCCCTGGCCGACGCCGCCGAGCTGGTCGCCGCCCGGGGCCGGCTGATGCAGGCGCTGCCGGCCGGGGGGGCGATGCTCGCCGTCGCCGCCACCGAGGCCGAGGTGACCGCCACGCTCGGCGAGCGGGCCGACCGGGTCTCCGTCGCGGCCGTCAACGGCCCCGCCGCGGTCGTGGTGTCCGGGGCCGGCGACGCCGTCGAGGAACTGGCCGCCGAGTGGGCCGCCCGGGGTGTCCGGGTCCGGCGCCTGGCGGTCAGCCACGCGTTCCACAGTCCGCTGATGGATCCGGTGCTCGACGACCTCGCCGCCGTCGCCGGACGGCTGCGGTACGCGGCTCCGAGCATCCCGATGGTCTCCACCGTCACCGGCGCGCCGGTCGACGCGGCGGAGATCGGCGCGCCCGGCTACTGGGTGCGCCACGCCCGCGAGGCGGTCCGCTTCGCCGACGCCGTCGTGGCACTGCGCGAGCGCAACGTCACCGGCTACGTCGAGATCGGCCCGGACGGGGTGCTCACCGCGCTCGCCCAGGCCGTCCTGGCCGAGGCCCCGGCCGGCGGTCGGGCCCCACTGGTGGTGCCCGCCCTGCGCCGGGACCGCGCCGAGCCGACCACCCTGCTGCGCGCGCTCGCCGCGCTGCACACCCACGGCGTCTCCCCGGACTGGTCCGCCCTCTACGCCGGTACCGGCGCCCAGCGGGTCGAGCTGCCCACCTACGCGTTCGACCGGCAGCGCTACTGGCCGGAGCCGCCGCCCTGGGCCGCCCTCGTGGCCGCCGACGAGGCCACCGAGGTCGAGCGCCGCTTCTGGGCCGCGGTCGAGGCCGAGGACCTGGAGTCGCTGGCCCGCGACCTCGACGTGCACCGCGACCAGCCGTTCGGCACCGTGCTGCCCGCCCTGTCGGCGTGGCGCCGGCGCGGCCGGGAGCAGGCCCTGGTCGATGGCACCCGATATCGGGCGGTCTGGGAGCCCGTCGCGGAGACCTCGCAGGAGCAGGACCCCGGCCGGTGGCTGGTGCTGCTACCCGCCGACCGGGCGGACGACCCCGACCTGCAATCCTGCACCTGGGCCCTGGGTGCCGAGGTGAGCATCGTGCCCGTGGACACCGCCGCCGACTCCGAGGAGCTGTGCGGCGGGTTCGCCGACGTGCTCACCGAGGCGTTCGGCGCGGGCGACGGGCCGCTGTCGATCCTGTCCTTCCTCGGCCTGGACGACGCCCCGCACGCCGAGCACCCGGCGCTGCCGCGCGGCCTCGCCGCGACCGTGCACCTGATCCAGCAGCTCGTCGACCTCGACACCTCGGTCCGGCTCTGGTGCGTCACCCAGGGCGCGGTCGGCCTCGGCGACGGCGACGCCCCGGCCAACCCGCGGCAGGCGATGCTGTGGGGCCTGGGCCGGGTGGCCGCGCTGGAGCAGCCCGCCCGCTGGGCCGGGCTGGTCGACCTGCCCACTGACCTGGAGCCGTGGACGGCGATGCGTCTCGGCGGCATCCTCACCGGCGGCGGCGTGGAGGACCAGATCGCCGTCCGCGAGTCCGGGGTGCTGGTGCGGCGGCTCGTACCGGCCACCACCACCGACTGGGAGCCCACGCCGTGGCAGCCCCGGGACACGGTGCTGATCACCGGAGGCGCCGGTGCGCTCGGTGGGCACGTGGCCCGCTGGGTGGCCGCCGAGGGCGCGCAACGGGTGGTGCTGACCAGCCGGCGGGGGACCGGCACCCCGGGCGCCGCCGAGCTGATCTCCGAGCTGGCCGGGCTCGGCGTGGACTGCCGGGTGGTCCGCTGTGACGCCGCCGACCGCGCCGCCGTGACCGACCTCCTGGCCGATCTCCGGCGGGAGGGGCCGCCGCTGCGCGCGGTGGTGCACGCCGCGGGGGTCAGCGAGGTGGTGCCGCTGGCCGACACCACCCTGGAGGACCTGGCGTACGTCATCGCCCCGAAGGTCTGCGGCGCCGAACACCTCGACGAGCTGCTCGGCGACGCCGAACTGGACGCGTTCGTGCTCTTCTCGTCCATCTCGGCGGTGTGGGGCAGCGGCGGACAGGGCGCGTACGCGGCCGGTAACGCCTACCTGGACGCGCTCGCCGAGCGGCGACGCGGCCGGGGCCGGGCGGCCACCTCCATCGCCTGGGGACCGTGGACCGAATCGGGCATGTACACCGAGGGTGCGGCGGAGCAACTGCGTCGCCGCGGCCTCCGGGTGATGCCGCCCGGCGTGGCGATGGCCGGGCTGCGGCACGCCCTGGCGGTCGGCGACAGCTGTGTCACCGTCGCCGACGTCGACTGGGCCACCTTCCAGCCGCTGTTCACCTCGCTGCGGCCCAGTCCGCTGCTGGCCGACCTGCCGGCCGTACGCGGGCTGGCCGCCGCCCCCGCCGAGGCGCCGGAGGCGGTCGCGCCCGGTGCCCGGGACCTGCTCGCCGGGCTGCGGGCGCTGCCGGACGACGAGCGGCGGGCCGCACTGCTGGAGATGGTGCGGGTCGACGCGGCGAAGGTGCTCGGCCACACCTCCGCTGACGCGATCGAGACCGACCGGGGTTTCCTGGACCTCGGCTTCGACTCGCTCACTGCCGTGGAGCTGCGCAACCTGCTCGCCGCGGCGACCGGGCACGACCTGCCCACCACAGTCGTCTTCGACTACCCGACCCCGGACGGCCTGGCCGGCCACCTGTACGAGCAGCTCTTCGCGGACGGTGCGGGGGACGGCGACGGCGACGAGGAGTCCGTGCGCCGGGCCCTCGCCGCGATCCCGCTCGACGAGCTGCGGCAGGCGGGCCTGCTCGACCCGCTGCTCGAGCTGGCCCGCACGAGTGCCGGCGCGCCGGCCGTGGCGTCCGCCGTCCCGGTCACGTCGCCCGCATCCGAGAACCAGATCCGCGAACTCGACGTCGCCGGCCTGGTCCGGATGGCCCTGGAAGGCTCCGACTCGTGACCCGGCCGGCCCTGAGGAGCGCCCGATGAATGTTTCCCTGGACGAGGTCGTCGGCGCGCTGCGTGCGTCCCTGCTCGACAACCAGAAGCTCAAGCAGCAGAACCAGCAGCTCACCGCCGCGCTCGGTGAACCGGTAGCGATCATCGGCATGAGCTGCCGGTTCCCCGGCGGTGTCGGGTCACCCGAGCAACTGTGGGACCTGGTGGCCGCCGGCGGCGACGCGATGTCGGCGTTCCCGGACGACCGGGGCTGGAACCTGGGCGCGCTCTACGATCCGGACCCCGACCCCGGCAGCCGGGGCACGTCGTACGTGCGCGAGGGTGGGTTCCTCTACTCCGCCGGGGACTTCGACCCGGCGTTCTTCGGCATCAGCCCCCGCGAGGCCCTCGCCATGGACCCGCAGCAGCGGCTGCTGCTGGAGACCGCCTGGGAGGCGTTCGAGCGGGCCGGCATCGACGCCACCCGGCTGCGCGGCACGCCCACCGGCGTCTACGCGGCCACCAGCAGCCAGGGTGACTACGCGGCCCTGCTCACCGGGGTCACCGGCGGCGTCGAGGGCTACCTCGGCACCGGCAGCGCCGCAGCCGTGGCGAGCGGCCGGATCTCGTACGCTCTCGGGCTGGAGGGCCCGGCGGTCACCGTGGACACCGCGTGCAGCTCGTCGCTGGTCGCGCTGCACCTCGCCTGCCAGGCGCTGCGGCTGGGCGAGTGCACGATGGCGCTGGTCGGCGGGGTGTCGGTGATGGCCACCCCGACCGTATTCGTGGAGTTCTCCCGGCAGCGGGGCCTGTCCACCGACGGCCGGTGCAAGTCGTTCGCCGCCGCCGCCGACGGCACCGGCTGGTCCGAGGGGGCCGGCATGCTGCTCGTCGAGCGGCTCTCCGACGCCCGCCGCAACGGCCACCCGGTCCTCGCCGTGCTGCGCGGCAGCGCCGTCAACCAGGACGGCGCGAGCAGCGGGCTGACCGCTCCGAACGGCCCGTCGCAGCGCCGGGTGATCCGGCAGGCTCTGGCGAACGCGGGGCTGGGTGCCGACCAGGTGGATGCCGTCGAGGCGCACGGTACGGGCACCACGTTGGGTGATCCGATCGAGGCGCAGGCGCTGATTGCGACGTATGGGCAGGGCCGGTCCGCCGACCGGCCGTTGTGGCTCGGCTCGGTGAAGTCGAACATCGGGCACACGCAGGCGGCGGCGGGTGTGGCCGGGGTGATGAAGATGGTGCTGGCGATGCGGCACGGGGTGCTGCCGCCCACGCTGCACGTGGACGAGCCCACCCCGCACGTCGACTGGTCGGCCGGGGCGGTGTCCCTGCTGACCGGCGCGCAGCCATGGCCGGAGACCGGGCAGCCACGCCGGGCGGGGGTCTCCGCGTTCGGCATCAGCGGCACCAACGCACACGTCGTCATCGAGCAGGCCGCCGCGACGGACACCGGCGACGTGCGGCCGGCCGGCACGCCCGCCCCGCCGGTACCGTGGATCGTCTCGGCCCGCTCCGCACCGGCCCTGGCCGGGCAGGCGCGGCGGCTGCTGGCGCATCTGGCCGATCACCCCGACCTGACCCCCGCCGACGTGGCGTACTCGCTGGTCACCACCCGGGCGGCCCTGCCGTACCGGGCAGCGGTGATCGGCGGTGACCGCGACGCGCTGCGGGCCGGCCTGCACGCGGTCGCCGAGGAGCGCGACACCCCCGGCGTGGTGCGAGGCGTGGCCCGCCCGGCCGGCAAGGTCGCGTTCCTCTTCACCGGGCAGGGCGCCCAGCGCCTCGGCATGGGCGCCGAGCTGTGCCGCCGGTTCCCGGTCTTCGCCGCCGCCTTCGACGAGGTGGCCGGGGAGCTGAACCGGCACCTGAGCCGGCCGCTGCGGGAGGTGGTCTTCGCCGCGGCCGGCTCGCCCGGCGCGGATCTGCTGGACCGTACCGAGTTCACCCAGCCGGCGCTGTTCGCCTACGAGGTCGCCGCATACCGGCTGGTCACCGCCTGGGGGCTACGCCCGCAGTTCCTGCTCGGCCACTCGGTCGGCGAGCTGGCCGCGGCACACGTCGCCGGAGTGTTGTCGCTGGCCGACGCGGCGACCCTGGTGGCCGCCCGGGCCCGGCTCATGCAACAGTTGCCGCCCGGCGGGGCGATGCTGGCGGTGCAGGCGTCCGAGGCGGAGGTGGTCCCGCTACTCGACGAGCGGGTGTCCCTGGCCGCCGTGAACGGCCCCCGGTCGGTGGTGCTCTCCGGCGACGAGGAGGCCGTGCTCGCGGTGGGGCGGCGGCTGTCCGCCGAGGACCGGCGGTCCCGTCGGCTGCGGGTCAGCCACGCCTTCCACTCCGCCCGGATGGACGCCATGCTGGCCGACTTCCGGATCGTCGCGGAGAAGGCCGCGTGGCACCCGCCGAGCCTTCCGATCGTCTCCGACCGCACCGGCGAGCCGCTCACCGCCGCCCAGGCCACGGACCCGGGCTACTGGGTCGACCACGTCCGGGACACCGTCCGTTTCCACGCGGGCGTCGCCACCCTCGCCGCCGGCGGCGTCGGAACCTTCGTGGAACTCGGCCCCGACAGCGCCCTGACCGTGCTGGCCCGGGAGTGCCTGCCCGACATGGAACCGGCGGCCTTCGTGCCGCTCGCCCGCCGGGACCAGCCGGAGGCGACCACGCTGCTCGCCGCGCTGGCCGCGGTCGACCTGCGCGGTGCCGGGGTCGACTGGGCGGCTCCCTTCGGCGGCAGCGACGCCGCGCGCGTCGAACTGCCCACCTACGCCTTCCACCGCGAGCGTTTCTGGCCGGACCAGCCGACAGTGGATCTCGTTCCGCCCGCCGCGACCGGAGCGGACGAGGAGTTCTGGGCGGCCGTGGCGCAGGGACGACCGGCCGAGCTGGCCGCCGCGCTCGACCTGCCCGCCGACCGGCAGGACGCGCTCGCCGACGTGCTGCCCGCCCTCGCCTCCTACCGGGACCGGCGGCGTCGCGGATCGGAGCTGGACGGGCTGCGCTACCGCGCCGACTGGGAACGCGTCGACCTGTCCTCCGCCCGTGCCACGCCGGCCGGCCGATGCCTGCTGGTGGCCGGGGCCGGCACCGACGCCACCGCGGTGCTCACCGTGCTGCGCGCCGAGGGCCTGGACCCGACGCTGGTCACGGTGGGAGACGACCTGGACGCTGTCGCCCGGGCCGCGCTCGCCGACGGCACCTGGTCGGTCGTGGTCTCGCTGCTGGCGGCGGAGGAACCGGCGGCCGGCGCGGGAACCGGCGCGCTCGCCGGGACAGCCGCGCTGGTGCGGGCCCTCGCCGCTGCGGGGAACGGCACGCCGCTGTGGACCGTGACCCGGGGTGCGGTCGCCGTCGACGCGCACGACGCCGCTCCCGGCGTGGCCGGGGCGTACCTCTGGGGCCTGGGCCGGGTGCTGGCGCTGGAGCAGCCGCGCCTGTGGGGCGGGCTGGTCGACCTGCCGGCGGAGCCGGACGACGTCGCGCTCGCCGCGCTCGCCCAGGTCGTCGCGTCCGGCGGCGACGAGGACCAGGTGGCGGTACGCACCGGCGGGGTGTATGCCCGGCGGCTCCGCCGGGCCCCGGCCGGCGGAGCCGATACGGACTGGCGGCCCCGCGGCGCGGTCCTGGTGCACGGGTCCGCGCCGGTGCGTACCCCGCACCTGCTGCGCTGGCTCGCCGAGCGCGGCGCGTCGCACCTCGTCCTCGTGGGGCCGGTGGCGGATGCCGCCCCGCCCGGCCCGGACGTCACAGTCACCGCCGTCGACGACCTGGACGGGCTGCCCGAGGTGCTGGACCGGCTGGCCGCCACCGGCAGCGAGATCCGCACCGTCCTGCACGTCGCCGACTCCGACGGGGCCGGCGACCCGGTGGCGGTGCTGGATCCGCACGGTCTGGTCGACGCCGTGGCCGCCCGTACCGCCGCCGTGGAACTGCTCGGGCGGGCCTGCGCCGGCCTACCGGTCGACGAGTTCGTCGTCTTCACCTCGACGGCCGCCGTCTGGGGCAGCGGGGGAGCGGCGGTCGCCGCCGCCGTGGGCGCCGGGCTGGCGGCGCTGGCCGCCGGCTGGCGTGCCGCCGGCCGCCCGGCCACCGTCGTCGCGTGGGTGCCCTGGGCGGACGAGATCACCGATGCGGCGCAGTTGCGCCGCCGGGGGGTCCGGCCGCTGCCCGCCGACATGGCCCTGTCCGCGCTGGGGCAGGCTCTGGTCCGCGGTGACGACCACCTGGCCGTGGCCGACCTCGACTGGCCCGCGTTCGTGCCGGCCTTCACCGTCGTACGGCCCAGCGCGCTGCTGCGCGGCGTGCCCGAGGCGACGGCCGGCGCGGAGCCGGAGGCCGGCGATGCCGCGACCGATCCCGCCCGCGCGCTGCGCGAGCGGCTGGCCGGCGTTTCGGCCGGCGACCGGCACCGGATCCTGCTGGACCTGGTCCGGGCACGGGTGGCCACCGTCCTCGGGCACGCCTCGCCCAACGCGGTCGAGGCCGACCGGGACTTCCTGGAACTCGGCTTCGACTCGCTGACCGCACTGGAACTACGCGACGCGCTGCGCCAGGAGACCGGGGCGGAGCTGTCGGCGACCCTGCTCTTCGACCACCCCACCCCTACGGCGCTGGCCGTTCACCTGCTCGGCCGGCTCCTCGGCGCGGTGGCGGCCGGGGACGGCGCGGACGACGCCGGCGGACCTGCCGGGGAGAGTGCCGGCGGCGGACTGCTCGGCGGGTTGTTCAACCAGCCGAAGGCGCGCGAGGACCCGGCCGGGTATGCCGAACTGCTGGTCAAGCTCGCCCAGTTCCGCCCCAGCTTCCGCGAGCCGGCGCAGCTCACCCGCCCGGCCGGTATCCTCCGGCTCGCCGAGGGCGGGGCCCGGGCGCAGTTGGTGTGCTGCTGCACGATGTCGCTGCTCTCCGGCGCGCACGAGTACGCCCGGCTGGCCGCCGGCTTCCGGGGCGTACGTGACGTGTGGGCCCTGCCCAACCCCGGGTTCGGCGTGGGCGAGGAGCTTCCCGCCGACCTCGACGCGCTGCTGCGGGTGCACGCCGACACGGTGCTGCGCACCGTCGGCGCCGGCCCGTTCGTGCTGGCCGGTCACTCCGGTGGTGCGATGGTGGCCAACCTGCTCGCCGGGGAGCTGGAACGCCAGGGCCGCCCGCCGGACGCGGTGGTGCTCATGGACACCTACCCGGCCGACAGCGAGGTGCTCGGCGGGTGGGTGCCGCAGCTTCTCGACGGGATGATCGACCGGGACACCGCGTACACGCCGATGGACGACTGGCGGACGACGGCGTGGGCGGGCTACCTGCCGCTGTTCCTGGACTGGCAGCCGACCGAGATGGCGGCGGCGACCCTGCTGGTGCGGGCCACCGAGCCGCTGGGGGAGTGGGACGGCGAACCGGACGGCTGGCGGTCGCGCTGGCCCTACCCGCACGAGGCTGTCGACGCGGCTGGCGACCACTTCAGCATGGTCGCCGACCGGGGGCCGGAGCTCGCCGGCACGGTCCAGCGTTGGCTGGCTGCGCGGGGCCTGTGACCGGTTCCGCCCCTGGCATGCCCCTAGCGCCCCCTATCAGCGCACATACATCTATCGGACCGACGTTCCAGGACGGAGCATGACGACGTGGACGAGGCAGTGGTGGTCACGGAGCTGGTCAAGCGGTACCAGCCCAACATGCCACCGGCGGTGGACGGGCTGAGTTTCTCCGTCGCCGCCGGTGAGGTCTTCGGCCTGCTCGGGCCGAACGGTGCGGGCAAGACGACGACGATCGGGGTGCTGACCACGCGGGTGCGGGCCACCTCGGGCCGGGCCCGCGTGTGCGGGGCAGACGTGATCGGCTCGCCCGCCGCCGCCCGGCAGTTGCTGGCGGTCGTACCGCAGCGGGTGAACCTGGACCGGGCGCTGACCGTCCGGCAGAACCTGCTGTTCCACGCGGCCTACCACCGGGTGCCCCGGGCGCAGCGCATCCGGCGGGCGGACGAGTTGCTGGACCAGATGGGGCTCAAGGACTTCGCGAACCACCGCACGGACTTCCTGTCGGGCGGCCTCGCCCAGCGGACGATGATCGCCCGCGCGCTGATGCACTCGCCCCGGGTGCTCTTCCTCGACGAGCCGTCTGCGGGCCTCGACCCGCAGTCCCGGCTCTTCGTGCACGACCGGATCGCCGAGCTGAAACAGGACGGCGTGACAGTGGTGGTCACCACACACGACATGGACGAGGCGGAGAAGCTCTGCGACCGGGTCGGCATCGTCGACCACGGCAAGCTGCTCACCATGGACACGCCGTCCGCGCTGACCCGTACGCTGCCGGGCAGCAGCACCCTGACCCTCGTGGTGACCCCCGGCGCCTCCGCCGAGGAGGTGCGGGCCGCGCTCGATGCGATCCCCGACGTGGAGCAGGTGGAACACTTCAAGATGACCGCCAAGGTGCCCGTCGCCGCGCCGGCGTTTCCCGGCATGCCGCCGATGCCGATGCCCGCTCCGGTCCCGGATGCCCCCGCCGACTCGGACGCCCCCCTGTCCTTCCGGGTCTACACCAGCGGTCAGCCGGCCAATGCCATCCCGATGGCGATGAAGATCCTCGCCGACCTGGGTTGCGAGGTTCGTGACCTCAACATCGGCCAGCCCAGCCTGGAAGATGTCTTCATCCACCTGACCGGAAGGGAACTTCGGTGAGTGTCACCGCCCCCGCCCCCCCGTCCGCGCCGTCACCGGCTGCGGCGCCGCCGCCGGTGCGCGCGCTGGACCAGCTTGCCACCTTCCGCGCGGTGCTCTCGCGGGACCTGTTCGTCACCGGCCGGGAGCTGGTCGGCTTCCTGCTCCAGGTCTTCATCCAGCCGCTGTTCATGCTGCTGATCTTCGGCAAGGTGCTCAGCGACCTGGGCTACGCCAGCGACGACTTCTCCAACGTGCTGCTGCCCGGCGTCATCGCGCTGAACGCCTTCCTGATCGGCCTGGAGAACACCGCGCTGCCGATGATGATGGACTTCTCCTTCACCCGGGAGATCGAGGACCGCCTCCTGGCGCCCATGGCGACCCCGCTGGTGGCGCTGGAGAAGATCATCTTCGGGGGTATCCGTGGCCTGATCGCCGGTGTGGTGCTGATCCCGGTCGGCATGCTCATGCTCGGCGTCACCTGGCCCTGGGCGGTGGTGCTCAAGGTGGTCGGGGTGTTGGCGATCGGCGCGCTGGTCGGTGCGGCGGTCGGTCTCGCCTTCGGCACCCTGGTGCCCACGCAGCACATCCAGATCATGTTCACCGTGGTGATGACGCCGATCATGTTCACCGGTGCCACCCAGTTCCCGCTGCTCGGCCTGGACTCGCTGCGCTGGTATCAGGTGATCTGTTCGCTGAACCCGCTGACCTACATCAGCGAGGCGACCCGGTCGCTCGTCGGCCCGCCGGGGGTCGAGTCGCTGCCGCTCTGGCTGTGCATGTGCGTCCTCACCGGGGTCTTCGTGGTGTTCTCGGCGATCGGCATGCGTGGCTTCATGCGTCGCGCCATGGACTGACCACTGACCGCCCGGGATACGGTCCGCCGAGGGCCCGAATCGCTCCTGCGGTTCGGGCCCTCGTGTGTCGCAAGGGGCCGGCCCCTGGGGACGGCCGTCAGGACGTGGCGCTCTGTGTCTCGTCGGCCACCGTCTCGGCGTACACGGCGAGCCGGGACGGCAGGTCGGTCCGGCGCTTCACGTCGAGCTTGCGGTAGACCCGGGTCAGGTGCTGCTCGACAGTGCTCACCGTGATGAAGAGCTTGCTGGAGATCTGGCGGTTGGTGTGGCCCTGTGCGGCCAGCGCGGCAACACGCCGCTCGGCGTCGCTCAGCCCGTCGTCCGGTTCCTGGAGTTCGGCGGCGGCCGGGTACGCCGGCAGCCCACTGCCCGGCTCCCGGCGGATCAGCCGCTGAGCCAGCACCGACGCCCCGCAGTCCTGCGCGAGCTGGTAGGCGCGGCGGACGAGCAGCCGGGCGCGGGCGGAGTCTCCGGCGCGCTGGAGCGTCTGACCGGTGTCGCCGAGGGCGCGGACGAGCTCCAACCGGTCGCCGCTGGACTGGAGCAGGTTGACCGCCTCGCAGAGCAGCTTGCGCCGGTGGTCCTGGGCGGCGGTGGTGGCGAGCAGGCGCAGCGTACGGCCCCGGGTCCGGTCGTCGACCCCGTGCGGCACCCGCAGTTGCTCCTGCAGGAGCTGCATGGCCTGCGTCTTGTTGCCGACGCTGAGCTGCACCCGGGCCAGCTCCAGCCGCCACGGCACCAGTCCGGCCGCGTCTATCCCCCACGTGCGCATCAGCTCGCCGCAGCGCCGCAGGTCGGTGGTGGCGGCGTGCGGCCGGCGTACGGCCAGGTGGTGCCGGCCGCGTGCGGCCAGGTAGTGCACGCCCAACGGGGTGCGGAGCATGCCGGGCGGGGTCGGGTGGGCCAGCCACCGGTCGGCCTCGGCGAACCGGCCCGACTCCGTCGCGGATGCGATCAGGGTGGACAGCGGTCCGGCGATCGCCACTCCCCAGGCGGGGGCGGGCATGTCCGCAAGGGCCGCGCGGGCGTGGTGCTCGGCACCGGGCAGATCGCCGACGCGCAGGGCCGCCTCCGCCCGGATCGCCCGGATCACCGCACGCCAGCCCGGCGCGTGCTGAACCACCGGCCGGTCGAGCAGCATGTCGCCCCAGACCGCGGCCCGGTCCGACCGGCCGGCCCAGAGCAGCGCCAGCAGGGGCGCGGTCAGCAGGCCGAGGGCGCCGTCGTCCGTGTGGTGGCGCTGCAGGATCTGCTCGGCGGTCGGCACCGTGTCGTTGTCGGCGGTCGGCGTCAGCGCGGTGCCGAGCACCGTGACCGCCTGCAGGAGCGGGCTGACGGTGGTCGGGGCGCTGGCCGCGCGGCTCCAGGCGGCCGGGTTCTGCCGTACGCTCGCCAGGTGGTCCGGGTGGGAGAGGGAGACCAGAAGCTGCATGATCCGCAGGCGGCCGGGCGGGGCGTCCGGAGCCTGCTCCTCGTCCGCCGAGAAGCCGCTGACGGCCTCGGCAGCCTCGTCGGCACGGCCCTGCCAGAGCAGGTACGGCACGGCGGAGAGGCTCGCATCGGTGGACCAGCCGGCGGCCCGCGCCGTCTGCACCAGCTCCGTCAGCTGCCCGTTCACCGTCAACGGGTTGAGCTGCCAGCGGGCATTCACCAGCATCTCGGTGGTGGCGGTGCGTTGCCGCTCGTCCACCGGCGCGCCGGCGAGCAGCCGCAGGCAGGCAGCCGCCACGTCGGGCCGGCCGGACGAGAGCGCGTCGCCGGCGGCGTCCTGGAGCACCGGCACCCGCCAGCCGGCCACCGTCGCACCGGCGGCCACGAGGTGCTCGGCGACCACGCTCGCCTCGGCGCCGCGGTCGTGCAACACCTCGGCGGCCCGCTGGTGCAGGCCGCGCCGCTCGTCGGCCGACATGTCAGCGAGGATCGGGTGCAGGATGCGCGAGTGGCGTAGCTGGTCGCACTCCATCAGACCCGAGGTACGCAACACCCGCACCGCCGGGACCGTGGTCGCGGGCATCACGTCGAGGAGGTGGCCGAGCAGTTCGGTCGACGCGGGCCGGTCGAGCACGGCGAGCGCCTGGGCCACCCGGCGCACCCCGGGCTCGTGGCGGTAGAGGCACCCGAGCACGGCCTGGTCGAACGCGTCACCGACGGACGGAACGTCGTGGTCGCTGCCCTCGCCGCCGGCCCGTTCGTCGAGCAGCGCCCGGGTGAGCAGGGGATTGCCCCCGGTCATCCGTACGTAGTGTTCCGCCGTCCTGCGGGCGTCGGCGTCCTCGACGGCGTCCTCGATCAGCCGGGCGACAGCGTCGACGGTCAGTGGTGGCAGGCCGATCCGGGAGAAGTGCGGCTGGCTGAGCAGCTCGGCACGGAACAGCGGGTGCGGCGGGCGCAGCGTCGACGCCTCCGCGAGCACGACCATGATCCGGGCGTGGCGCAGCCGCCGGGTCACGTAGAGCAGGCAGTGCAGCGAGGCCGGGTCCGCGTGGTGCACGTCGTCGACGAGGAGGATCAGGGGACCCTTGGCCGTCAGGTCGACCAGGGTGGTGAAGAGGCCGTGCAGCAGGGGTGCCCAGGCCCGGTCTCCGGCGGACGCCTCGCCGCCGACTTCGGGCAGCGGCACCGTGGAGGTGGCGTCGCGCAGCAGCTTCTCGACGTGGGCGGCGGTCTCCGGGGCGAGCCGTGCACTGTGGAAGAGCTGCCCGACCACTCCCAGGTGGAGACCGCGCTCCGCTCGTGAGCCGGTCGCGCTCATCACCTGCCCGCGGGAGCCGGCCGTCCACTCGCCGAACGACTCCAGCAGGCTGGTCTTGCCGCTGCCCACGGCACCGGTGACCAGCGCGACGTGTCCGCGCTGCTGTTCCTCACAGGCGTGGAACACGCGCCGCAGACGGGTGATCTGTTCCTCTTGCTGAACCAGCACCTGCGCGTCAGCCCTCCTTGTACGCGGCGCGGGCCTGGTAACGCCGGTACGGCCCGACACCGCCACCCCTGCCGGAGACAGCCGCCCCTTTCGCCCGCGTCTCGCCGGGTAGGGGTGGAGCGCGCCGGGCGGCCACGCCGGGTGGACCTGAACTCCTTCGTCGGACCGGTCTTCTAGCCGTACGGTCCGCGTGATGAGGCGAGTCTGGCACCGGCATGATGGTGCGACAATGGGCGTGAGACCCCACCGTTTCGCACACAAACCTGCGGCCCCGAAAGGCGTTTAGGGGTTGCGCGATCCGGGGTGGGGGTGTCGGAGCCCACCGGTCAGGGGGGAGGCCACACGTCAGTGAACGGCCGGTGGCGGGCGTACAGCTTGATGGTGTCACACCGCGACTCCCGGCGGTGCCCACGGTGATGGGTGGCGGACTCTGGGTGACGGAGGCGGTCGCGTGACGCCCGACGGCTCTTCCGTGCGGAACCCCGACCGGGATCAGCGTGGCCGCCGGGCGGACGGACGGCCGCCCGGCGGGTCGGTGCCCCGCGTCAGCGGATCCAGCACCGTCGTACCGGGGCGGTCGAACCGCAGCCGTCCGGCGAGTTCGCTGCGCGAGTTGACGTCCAGCTTGCGGTAGATGCGCGTCATCCGCTGCTCGATCGCGCTGACCGTCAGGAAGAGCTTCTCGGCGATCTCACGATTGGTGTGACCCTGGGCGGCCAGGATGGCCATCCTGGATTCGGTGTCCGTCAGGCCCTGGACCACGACCGCCGCACCCGCCGCCCGGCTGCCGGTGGCACCGCCCCTGGCGGACAGGGCGCTGGGCCACAATGTCGGGATGCCGCACTCCTCCGCGAGCGACCGGGCCGACCGGATCGCGGCGCGCGCCTGCCGCCGGTCGCCGGCCTGCTCGTAGGCGTGACCGAGGTCGGCGAGGTTGTGCGCCAGCTCCATCCGGTCGCCGCACTGCCGCAGCAGCCGTACGGCGCTGCGCAGGTGCGGGATCCGTTCCGGTCCCTCCTCGGTCGCGGCCAGAACCCGCAGGGCCGCGGCCCGGTACCGGACGTGGAGGGGCCGCAGCCGGGTCAACTCGTCGCGCACCAGCTTGCGCGCCTGCTGGCGGCGGCCCATCCGGAGCAGTGCCCGAGCCGATTCGGTGCGCCACGGCACGAGACCCGAGAAGTCCAACTGCCACCGTTGCATGAGTTGCCCGCAGAGCTGGAAGTCGGCCAGCGCGGCCTCGGGGCTTCCCGCGGCGAGGGCGTGCGTCCCGCGGGCGTGCAGATAGTGCAGCCCGAGCGGGGTCTCGAAGGTCGCCGGCGGCACCGGCACCTGGAGGCAGGCGGCCGCCGTGTCGAGCTGGTCCATAAGGGTCAAGGCCCGTATCCGGACGGCGAGAGGTATCCCGATCACCACCCCCCAGCCCTTCGGCGAGAGCTGCCCCAGTGCCTCGTCGGCCAGCTTGCCGGCGCGGGGAAGGTCGCCGAGCCGGCCGGCGACGGCGGCCCGCAGGGCGGTGAGCGTGGCCGAGGGGGTGGGGTGGTGCGGGGTGGCGAGGTGGCGGCCCAGCCGGTCGCACCAGTCGTCGGCCAGGTCGAGCTGATCGGCGTAGATCATGGCGATGAGGGCGCAGATGACCCTGAACATGTGCGGTTCGTCATCCGGCCCGGTGGTCGACAGCGTCCGCTCGGCCTCCTCGACCACGCCGGCATCACCCCGGGCCAGTACGCCGGACAGCAGGAGGGCCCCGTTGAGCCCGTGCTTGACCCGGGCCAGCGTGAGCGGATCCCGCGCGGCCACGGCGGGGGCGGGCCGGTTGACCACGACCCCGGGATAGAGCGTCGAGATCCAGCCGGTGATGATGAGCAGCTCGGCCATGGACTGCGGATCGGCGGCATCCGCCCGCTCGCTCAGGTGCCTGACCAGGTCGACAGCCTTGTCGATCTCACCGTGCCAGAGGAGGTACTGGATGGGACCGGCGGCCTGTTGGCTGCCGAGGTGCCCGGCCCGGATGGCGGTGGCGACGCTGACCAGGTGCGGGATCGTGGCCTGCGGGTCGAGCCGCCACTCGGCGCGCGCCAGCGCGGAGCGGATCCGCGCCCGCAGGCACTCACCGACACCACTGCGGTGCGCCCGGCGCAGGTACCGCAGGGCGGTCTCCACCTCGCCGTCGAGAAGCGCCTGCTCGCCGGCGTCCAGCAGGGTCGGCGCCATCCAGGGCTCGGCCAGCTCGCCGATGCCCACCAGGTGCGGCGCGATCCGCGCCGGGGGTGCGCCGTCGTCGTGCAGCAGGCGGGCCGCTCCCAGATGCAGCCGTACGCGTTCCTCGGCGGTCATCCCGTCGATCACGGCCTGGGTCACCGCCGGATGGCGCAACCCCTGTTCGTCGATCAGCCCCGCGCTGGTCGACTTGTCGACAGCGCCCAGCGCGGGGTGTGACCGGGCGTCGAGGAGGTGCGGCAGCAGGCTGCCGTGCAGCGGCTCGCCGGTGACGGCGAGCACCCGGGCGGCGTTGAGCACCAGGTGGTCGCAGCGGTAGAGGCAGCTCAGCACGGCCTCCCGGAACGACTCGCCGACCGCCGGGGCGTCGGCGGACCGTGGCGCGGCCGCCTGGTCGTCGGCGAGCGCGTGCACCAGGAGCGGATTCCCGCCGCTGATCCGGTGGCTCGCCTCGGCGATGCTGCGGGCGAGCGGGATGTCGAGCCGTTGGGCGAGGAGCTGGAACGTCCCCTCGGCGGTGAGCAGCGGCAGGCGGATGCGGTGCAGCCTCGCGGGTTGCAGCATCTCGGCGCGCACGTCCGCCCGCCACGGCCGGGTGCGTGGCGCCTCCGTCAGGACGATCAGTACGGGTAGGCCGGTGAGCCGCCGGGCCACGTAATCGAGGCAGCGCAGCGACGGCGCGTCCGCGTGATGGATGTCGTCCACCACGATGACCAGCGGCCCCCGGGAGGCCAGTTCGAGCAGGGCGCGCCCGATGGCGGCGGTGAGCCGCGCGTTCTCCGCGTCCGCCGGATCGGCGTCGTTCCATGCGAGGGCGCCCGCGTCCAGCAGACTGGCGAGGCGGGTTCGGATGTCGGGGGCGTCCGCGGCACACAACGGCACCGCGCGGACGAGCTGCCGGACGACCTCCAGCGGTACGCTGCGCTCCGCGCGGGAGGCGCTCGCGCCGACGACCCGTGCTCCGGCGTCGCAGGCGCGCCGGGCGAAGGTCTGTGCGAGCGCGGTCTTGCCGGAACCGACCGGGCCGGTCAGCACGGTCACCGGCCGGTCGGTCGGCGCGGCGCCGCCGCGGAGCAGGTCTGCGAGTCGGCGCTCCAGCAGGGCGAGCTGGCTTGAACGCTCGGTCAGCTCCATCACCACCCCCTCCGGGGGAGGGCCGCTTGCCCTGTGCGGCCCGACAGCTCGACCAATCTGGAGACCGGCAATTCTTGACCCACTCCACTATCGGCAAGTATCGACGGGCGTCGAGCTTCGTCAGTGAGCCATCGACCGACGTGACCGGTTGGCCGCTGCGAGCCGTGTTCCCGTATGTGTCGGCGATAATTCCCCAGCTCCTTCGGGTCGACACTTCCTATCGACCTCTGTGGTGGTGGGAGTATGGCAGTTGGGCAAATGGGCGGCAAGCCGAGCTGTGTAAAGGATGAGCAAACATGGGTTTCTCGCCTCGGTGGCCCGGCCGGGGGTGGCGACGGAAAGTCGCCGGCTGGCCCCGTACCGTGACAGAGTGCTTCCATGGGCCGATGGTTCCGCTTATCCGGCCCGCCTGCTGATTGGCGTGTGGGCTTTTTCGTGCTAACCGGGTGTCCGGGTGTCGCCGGTCGCTCTTGCCGAGGGTCGACGCCGCCCGCGGTTGCGTCGTGCGGAGACGCCGAACTGAGTGTCATCGTGGTTGAACTCGGCATTCGTGACTCCGCCCGGGCCGATCCGGCGCGGGCGGAGTGGTGCCCGAAGCTGGCGTGGACGTGTCGTCCCGGCCTCCGGCGTGGGGCCGTGGGGTCTGGACGGCTGTCTCGGCAATTGCCGGAGGCGCTCGGTTGTTGCGGGGTGAGGCGTCGATGCCGGAACTGCGACCGATGTCTGTCCGATACTGCTGGCGGTCGTTGCTTGATGTGCGTCGTCGAGCCACGATTCGGACGTTTGGGAGATTCTGCGATTATGTTGTTAAAGACAGAATTATGCATCCGAGTGCCTGTTGGTCACGGAGGTCGCCGAATTTCATTCGGCCCGGCGGCTGATCTAATGCGGAACACGTCAAGGCGATAAATTCTCAATGCGAGCTGCCGCGCATCAATAGAGACACTTCCGGTCGATGTTCGATCGCCGAGGACGAATGCGGTTGCCGCATTGTTCGCCGAGCCGGCGTGAGCGCTCGGGCCGACCGCTGGATCAGGACGGACGGGATCCGGTCCTAGCTGGCCAGTAGGCTCCGGCAGGGGATCCGGACTCGGTGGCTAGGGGTTGTGCCCGACGATAGCCCGGCCCTAATTTCGGGGCACCCGGTCTTTACCGTCGGGACAGCCGGACATAGGGCCGTACAGGCCCGAGACCTGGAAGGTTCTGTGGTCGTCGTGATGTCCCAGCTGCCGCCGCGACTCGTTGCGGCCCCGCGCAGGGGATAGCGGAGATGACACTGCTGCCGGTGCTGCGGGGATCCGGTGCGGATCGGGCCGACGCGGTCACGGTGGCCGGAGAAGCCCTCTCCAGCGAGGCCCTGCTGGGCTGCGTCACCGCGGTCGCCGATCGGATCAGGGGCGCGACGGCGGTCGCGGTCGACGGCACACCGACGCTGGAAGCGGTGGTCGGAATGCTCGGCGCCGTCCTCGCGGGGGCGCCGCTCGTACCGCTGCCTCCCGGCGCCGACGAACGCGAACGCAGCCGCATCCTGCGGCAGTCCGGGGCGACGGTGATCCTCGGCCGTGCCCTGTCCGGGGCCGACGGTCTGCCCACGATCCCGGTCGACCTGCGAGAACACGCCTCGACGCGGCATCCCGAGCCCGCCCCGGGCAGCGACGCCGTCATCCTCTACACCGGTGGCGTATCAGGGCCGCCGCGAGGGGTACGCATCTCGCGCCGCGCCATCGCCGCCGACCTCGACCTACTGGCCCGTGCGTGGCACTGGAGCGAGGAGGACGTGGTCGTCCAGGGCACCCCGCTGTTCCGGGCGTACGGTCTGGTCGTCGGCCTGCTCGGCGCACTGCGGGCCGGTAGCCGTTTCGTCCACCTCGACCACACCGGCACCGGGCCGGTCGGCTCCATGCACCTGGCCTCGCCCGACCAGTGGGCGAGGATGGCGCTGGACGGCCATCGGGCCCGGCCGCTGTCCGCGGCGCGGATGCTCGTCTCCGCGGACGGCCCGCTGGCCCGCGCCGTGGCCGAGCGGCTCCGGCTGCTCACCTCGCACCGGCCGGTGCAGGCCTACGGCACCACCGAGACGCTCGTCGCGCTGACCGGGCTGGGCGGCGACCCTACGGTTCCGGGCGCTGTCGGCACCCCTCTGCCCGGCGTCGAGACGCGCGTGCTGGACCGCGAGGACCGGCCGGTGCCGGCCGACGGCGAGTCGGTGGGGGAGCTGAGCGTCTGCGGGCCGACGCTGTTCAGCGGGTACGTCGGCGGGCGGAGCCTCGCCGCCGGTCGCTGGCACGCCACCGGGGACCTGGTCAGCGTGACCCCCGACGGCACGTACCGGATCATCGGGCGGTGCGGGTTCGACGTGGTGCACAGCCGGGGCCGGCGGATGCCCGCCAGGCAGATCGAGGAGGTGTTGCTGAGCCACCCCGGCGTTCGCGACGCCTCCGTCGTCGGCACACCACACCACGCGCTCGGCGAGCAGGTCACCGCCTACGTCGTCGCCGAGGGGGTGACCGCGCAGGTGCTCATCGACCACGTCGGCCGGTACCTCTCGGCGGGCCAGCGCCCCCGGCGGGTGCACTTCGTCGACGAGCTGCCGCGCAGCGCCCTCGGACGGATCAGGAAGTCCCTGCTGATCGCCGGCGGCTGAGCCGACCGGGCGGCGGGCGGCGGTGACCCGCCACCACCACGGTCAGCCCTCCACCCAGCCGTGCCGCCGGGCCAGCTCCAGCATCCTCGTACGTACCGCCACGACCTGCGCTCCGGTCAGGTCCGGCACGGAGGTCAAGAGCGCCTCGGTCGCCTCCACAGAGAAGGCCCGCTCGGAGAGGACGTCGCACAGGCCCTCGTCGTCCTCCGCGCTGCCCGTGACCTGCCCGCTGTCCCTGCTGCGCCCGCCGCCGACCGTGACGCCGGCCCGGGCGGACAGCCCGGCACCGGCCGTCGGGGCGCGATCCGCACCGGGGGCGACACCGACCACCCGCACCAGCACGGCCTTGGGCCCGCGCTCGGTCTCCACCGCGTCGTACTCGACCGGGACGCCGGGCGTCAGTGCCCACTTGTCGCCGTCGAGCATGTTCGCGTGCACGAACACGTCGTCGCTGCCGTCGTCCGGGGCGATGAACCCGTAGCCCCGCACCTCGTCGAACCGCACCACTTTGCCAGTAAGCATCGCCATTCCCGCGTCCATCCGCTCCCGCGTCCATCCGCCCAAGACCAGGTGTGCCCGCCCGCAGGACCGGGCCGGCGCCCAGAGTGGCACCTGTCCCGGGCGGGCCGGCACCCGTACCCGACCCCTATGGTGCACCTATCGCCGAGGCCGCTGCGGCACCGGGTGCCGCAGCGCCTACCATCGGCCAACGTGATCGAGCAGATCCTGCCCTCCACCGTGGCGGTGGCCGAGTCCTTCACCGATCCCGCCGGCGTAACCCTGTTCCCCGAGGAAGAGGCGCTGGTGGCACGGTCGGTGGAGAAACGCCGCCAGGAGTTCGCCACCGTGCGGCACTGCGCCCGGCTGGCCCTCGGCGAATTGGGCCTCGCCCCGGCGCCGATCGTCTCCGGCGCGCGCGGTGCCCCGCTCTGGCCGGCCGGCGTGGTCGGCAGCATGACGCACTGCGATGGCTACCGGGCGGCGGTGGTCGGCCGCACGACAGGGTTCGCCAGCCTCGGGGTGGACGCCGAGCCGCACGCCCCGCTGCCCGACGGGGTGCTGGGCGCCATCGCCCTGTCGGCCGAACGGTCGCGCACCGCCACGCTTGGCGCGGTCCGCCCCGCCGTCTGCTGGGACCGACTGCTGTTCAGCGCCAAGGAGGCGGTGTACAAGGCGTGGTTCCCGCTCACCGGCCGGTGGCTGGACTTCTCCGAGGCGGACATCGTGTTCGACCCGGCCGGCACGTTCGAGGCCCGGCTGCTGGTGCCCGGTCCGGTGCTCGGCGGGGCCGAGGTGCGGGCGTTCGCGGGCAGGTTCCTGGTCGAGCGGGGGCTGGTGGTCACCGCGATCAGCATCCCGGCAGTGGCGTCCTAACCGGCCGCGCTCAGCCGCGTCTTCTGCACCTTGCCCAGGGCGTTGCGGGGCAGGGCGTCGACCAGGCGCACCTCGCGGGGTCGCTTGTGCGCCGAGAGGTGCCGGGCCACGAAGTCGATGAGTTCGGCCCCGTCCACCCCGTCGCCCACCACGTACGCGGTGACCTGCTGGCCGAGGTCGGGGTGCGGGGTTCCCACCACGGCCGCCTCACGGACCCCCGGGTGCGTCAGCAGGGCGTCCTCCACCTCCCCGGCGCCGATCCGGTAGCCACCGCTCTTGATCAGGTCGGTTGACGCCCGGCCGACGATCCGGTGCCAGCCGTCCGGGTCGACGGTGGCGACGTCCCCGGTGCGGAACCAACCGTCCGGGGTGCGGCTCGCCGCGTCGGCGTCCGGGTGGTTGAGGTAGCCGTCGAACAGCGTGGGGCCGGTGACCTGAAGCTCGCCCATCGTCGCCCCGTCGGCCGGGAGCGGGGCGCCGTCGTCGTCGACCAGCCGCGTCCGGACCTCGGGCAGCGCCAGCCCGACGGTGCCGGGCCGGCGTGGGCGGTCCGTCCGGGCGCTCACGGTGATCAGGGTCTCGGTCATCCCGTACCGCTCGACGATCCGGTGACCGGTGAGGGTGGCGAGGTCGGCGAAGACCGCTGCCGGCAGCGCCGCGCTGCCCGAGACCAGCAGCCGCGCCGGACGCAGCGCCCGGGCCGCGTCCGGGTCGGCGGCGATTCTGGACCACACGGTCGGCACCCCGAAGTACATCGTGCCGTTCGCGGCGGCGTACCGGTCGGGGCGGGGACGGCCCACGTGGTGCAGCCGGCTGCCCAGCCGCAGTGGTCCGAGCACGCCGAGCACCAGCCCGTGCACGTGGAACAGCGGCAGGCCGTGCACCAGCAGGTCGTCCGGTGTCCATGCCCAGGCGTCGGCCAGCCCGTCGAGGCAGGCGGCGATCGCGCGGCGGGAGATCACGGCGCCCTTCGGGGCGCCGGTGGTGCCGCTGGTGTAGAGGATCAACGCGGTGCGGGCCGGATCCGGCTCGGGGTGGACGGTGTCCGACCGCCGGGTCAGGTCGACGGGCACGACGGGCCGGCGGTCGTCACCGACGGTGGGTTCCGCGCCGGCCGGGGCCAGCAGCGCCGTCGCGCCCGAGTCGCGCAGGATGTGCTCGCGCTCCATCGGCCCGGCGTCCGGCGGGATCGGCACGACCGCCGTCCCGGCCGTCAGCGCGCCCACCACGCCGACCACCGTCTCCAGGGTGGCGGTGGCCTCGATCGCCACCCGGTCGACGCCGCGCAGCTCGTCGGCCAGCGCCGTGGCCAGGCGGCGAAGCTCCACCCAGGACGCCGCCCGGCCGTCGACCCGGATCGCGTCCGGGTGCTCGTCGGTGCTCTTCGTCAGCCAGCCCAGCAGCGGCATGGTGCGATCCTCTCAGCGGCCCGGTCCGAGCCCTGCCGGGGGCCGCGACGCCGGTAGGGTGGCGGGATGCCGCCGGATCCGGGTGGGCGAGTGCGTCGCGCCGGTGGGCCGGGAGAACGGTCCTGACCGTAGTCGGGGGTTTCCGCAACCGGCCACCCCTACCGGCCGGGGCGGGTCGTGCGGACGGGAGGTGACATCGGTGGTCGCGAGGGCGGCGGCACCCGACGGTGTCCGCGCGGTGGTGTTCGACCTCGACGGGGTGCTGGTCGACAGTCTCGCCGTGGCCAGAGAGGCGTTCGCCCTCGCCTACGCCGAGGTGGTCGGCGACGGCATGGCCCCGGTCGAGGAGTACTGCCGTCACCCGGGCCGGTACCTGCCGGAGGTGCTGGAGCTGATGGGCCTGCCGGCGGCGCTCGCCGAGCCGTTCGTGCGGCAGAGCAACCGCCTCGCACACCGGGTCAGCCCGGTCGACGGCGCGGCGGAACTGCTGCGCACCCTGCGTCGGCGGGGGATCGGGCTCGCCGTGGCCACCGGCCGCAGCGGCGTACGCGCCCGGGAACTGCTCGGCCGGCTCGACCTGTTGCCGCTCGTCGACCACGTGGTGGGCTCGGACGAGGTGCCCCGTCCGAAGCCCGCGCCCGACATCGTGCGGCGGGCACTGCACCTGCTCGGGGCCCACCCGGCGGAGGCGTTGATGGTCGGCGACGCGCCCAGTGACCTGGCCAGTGCGCGGGCGGCCGGGGTGACGGCGGTGGCCGCGCTGTGGGGCGAGTCCGAGGAAGAGACGCTGCGCACGGCCGGGCCGGACGTCGTCCTGACCCGGCTCGACGAGTTGCTGCCGCTGTGCCCGGCCCGGCGGTGACGAGCCACACCGGATCCGTGGGCGGGAAGCCGCCCGGAGCCGCCGCCCGGCCGGACGGACGCCCGGACACTCAGCGTGACCGGGCGACACCCCTGTCGCGGGGCGGCACCCCTGTGGAGGGCCGTTCCCCGCATCGACACCCCCGATTCATCACCTGATCAGTTGATCCGCGCATCGGTTGCGCGGATGATGTCGGGCGTCGGTCGGCCCGGGTCCGGCCCGTTCCCGCGGACCGACGCCGCGATCAGCCGAGGGGTCCGCCCTTCCCGGCGGCAAACCGCACGTGAAGGAGGACCATCCCGGATGCCGGTCATCGAGGTCGATCATCTGCAGAAGCGGTACGGCGAGAAGGTCGCGGTCGACGACGTCTCCTTCACTGTCGAGCAGGGCGAGGTCTTCGGCGTCCTCGGCCCGAACGGAGCCGGCAAGACGACCACTGTCGAGTGCGTGCAGGGGTTGCGCCGCCCCGACGGCGGCAGCGTCCGGGTGTTCGGGCTGGACCCGGTGCGCGACCGCACCGAGGTGCGCCAGCGCGTCGGCGCCCAGCTCCAGGAGAGCCAGTTGCCGGACAAGGTGCGGGTGCGGGAGGCGCTGGACCTGTACCGGTCCTTCTACCGCAACCGGGCCGACATCGACGAGCTGCTGACCGACCTCGGCCTGGCCGAGCAGCGCAACACGTACTTCCAGAAGCTCTCCGGCGGGCAGAAGCAGCGACTGTCGGTGGCCCTGGCACTGGTGGGCAGGCCGGAGGTCGCGATCCTCGACGAGCTGACCACGGGCCTCGACCCGCAGGGCCGCCGGGACACCTGGGATCTCGTCGAGCGGATTCGCGACCGCGGCGTCACCGTCGTGCTGGTCACCCACTTCATGGAAGAGGCGCAACGACTCTGTGACCGGATCGCGATCATCGACCAGGGGCGGATGGTGGCCATCGACAGCCCCGCTGGCCTGCTCGCCCGGGTCGGCAGCGAGCACCGGGTGCACTTCCGCCCGGCAGAGCCGGTCGAGGACGCCCTCCTGCTCGCCGCGCCCGACGTGACCGGGGTCAGCCGCTACGGGGCGGAGGTGACGGTGACCGGCACGAAGGACGTGCTCCAGTCGGTCCTGGCAGTGCTCAACGGGCGCGGGACGACCTACACGGACCTGCGGGTCGAGCAGCCCACCCTCGACGACGCCTTCGTCGCCCTGACCGGCCGCGGCGGCCGGGCCGCCGCGCAGTCCCCGACCGACGGGAGGTCGTCGTGAGCGCCCTGTCCAAGCTGATCGCCGTCGAGACGAAGCTGTTCCTCCGGGAACCCGTGTCGTTGTTCTTCGTCTTCGCCCTGCCGATCGGCCTGATGCTCGTCTTCGGCCTGCCGCAGCGTGCCGGTACCGCCGCCGACACCGGCCAGCACGCCGAGCAGACGTTCCTGCCGTCGCTCGCGCTGGCTCTCACCATCGGCATGCTCGCGCTCTTCACCCTGCCGATGGCACTGGGCATCTACCGGGAGCGCCGGATCCTGCGTCGTCTGGCGACCACCCCGGTGCGGCCCGCGCTGCTGCTGGTCGCCCAGGTCGTGGTCAACCTCGTGATGGGCGTGCTCGGCGCGGTGGTCACCTCGATCGCCGTGCGGTTCCTGCTGGACCAGCCGGCACCGGCCAACCTGCCCGGGTTCGTGCTGGCCTTCCTCCTCGGGGTCGCGTGCCTGTTCGCCGTCGGCCTGCTGATCGCGGCGCTGGCGCCGTCGGCCAGGGCGGCTCAGTCGATCGGCCCCGCGCTGTTCTTTCCGCTGCTCTTCCTGGCCGGCGCCTGGCTGCCCCGCGACCGGATGCCGAGTGCCCTGGCGGCCGTGGCCGACTACTCGCCGCTCGGCGCGACTGTCGACACCATCGGCGCGGCGTGGGCGGGGGCCGACCCCGAGCTGCCGCAGCTGATCGCCCTGGCCGTCACGGCCGCCGTCGCCGCCCTGGGGGCGACGCGGTTCTTCCGCTGGGAGTAAGCCCGCCTCCCGACCGGGTGGTCCGGGCATCGTCGCTGCCCAGGACCGATTCTAGGGGTGCGCTAAGGGTGCTCACGAAATGTGATCTGCACTACTTTCGGCGCTGAACGGGTGGCCGCTCACCGGACAAGGACGTTCGACCGCGGAGCGTCCGTCCACCCGGCAACGGGTGTCGTTGGGCCTGTGTGGACACAGCCGCCGTCGCCCCTGCGGCGGCTCGTGACGTGTGCGGAATGCGACGGAGGTCGTGCCATGAAGGACGTTTCGCAAGCTGATCCGGTCGCCCGGGACGCCGCTGGCGTCATCGATGTCGTCCTGGAGGGTGGCCCGGTCGGTCTGCCGGCCGATCTGCGCAGCCGTCGGGTGCCCAGGGCAGAGAAGAAGATCAAGATTCTGTACTACGGCGGGTACGAGCACTTCGAGCGGGGCGCCGCCGTCACGACGGTCGAGCCGGTGGTCTTCCGCTGGACCGGCCGGACCCGGATCGCCGAGTAGCGAAGGGACGCAGCAGTCTCATGCGGGCACACGACCAGCGGACGGCACCGCACCTGACGGTCAGCGACACGAGCGAGGCGATCGCCTTCTACACGGACGTCTTCGACGCCGTGGCCATCCAACGGGAGTGCCTGCTCGACGGGCATGTCGTGCACGCCGAACTGGCCGTCGGCGGTCATCGCCTGATCGTGAGCGAGTGGTGGGAGGCGGGCGACCTGTCGGTGGCCGCGAACCGTGACGAGGTGCTGACCATCGAGCGGACGGACCCCGAGTCGGTGCTGCGGCGGGCGGTGGCCGCGGGCGCCCACGTCGAGCCGCCGGCCGGCCCGTCGCACCAGGTCACGTTGCGCGACCCGGCCGGCCTCTGCTGGAGCGTCGTCGGCCCGCAGCGGACGGGGTAGGGCGAGTCCCGGCGGACCCGGGACAGCTCGCGGGCGCCCGCGCGTACGGTGCGGGTTCCCGCCCGTCCGGCGTTTCCCCAGCGCCTCCGCCACCAGCGTACGGAGCCGTCCGGCATCCGGAACCCAACCGGCGGCCGGCACCAGGTAGGCGTGCACCAGGCTGGCGTGCACGACGTCCCTGAGCGCGATCACCAGGAACTGCCGGTTGCGATTGCCGAGGTGCCGTCGCCGGTGGCCCAGGCCGTTGCCCGGCCCCGCCCGAACCCCGGGAGCGGCACCCGAGCCGCGCCGAGGTCGAGAAGGGCGGTCAGCCGAACGATGCCGACGGCCCGCGCGGTGGCCGCGGCATCGGTGCGTGGGGGACAGGACCGCAGTGTATCGAATCACCGTGACGCCTTCTGTGGTCGCCGAGGTTGAGCCGCTCGAGTACCACACGCCTGATGATGAAACATAAACCTCCGCGCTTCCGTTAGTGTATCGATGTACCACACGCACCCCTCAAGTTCAGGAGCTGCCATGAACCCACGAAGTACCAGTCTGAGAGGCCCCCGGCTCAGCGAGCAGGTTGTCGCCGGCGCCGCAGGTGGCGTAGCGCAGGCGCTGGGGCTTCACGCATGAGGCTGATGCGTGTCGGTCCGAGAGGTGGTGAACGGCCGGTCCTGCTCGCCGAGGACGGCCGTCACCTTGATCTGGCCGGGCTGACCGGGGACATCGATGGCGCGTTCCTGGCCGGTGACGGCATCCAGCGGGCACGGGCCGCGCTGGACGCCGGCGGGCTACCGGAGATCGACGTCTCCGGCATGCGGGTCGGTGCGCCGATCGCCCGGCCGGGCACGGTGGCGTGCATCGGGCTGAACTACGCCCGGCACGCCGCCGAGTCCGGTGTGGAGCCACCCGCCGAGCCGGTCGTCTTCCTCAAGGCGACAAATACCGTGGTCGGCCCGTACGACGACATCGTGCTTCCGAGGAGGGCGACGAGGACGGACTGGGAGGTCGAACTCGCGGTCGTCATCGGTCGCAGCGCCCACTACCTCGATTCACCCGCCGACGCCGCTGACGTCATCGCCGGGTACACCGTCTCCAACGACCTGTCGGAGCGGGAGTTCCAGATGAGTGACAGCGGCGGGCAGTGGGCCAAGGGCAAGAGCTGTGAGTCGTTCAACCCGTTGGGGCCGTGGCTGGTTACCGCGGACGAGGTGGACGACCCGCAGAACCTCGCGCTGAGCAGCCGGGTCAACGGCGAGCAACGGCAGGCGTCCAGCACCTCGGACATGGTTTTCGACGTGTATTACCTGGTCTGGTACCTGAGTCAGTACCTGGCGCTGGAGCCGGGCGACGTGGTGAACACCGGTACACCCGAGGGCGTTGCGATGTCCGGCAGATTCCCCTACCTGACCGAGGGGGACGTGATGAGTGCGCGGATCGAAGGGCTGGGCGAGCAGCGGCAGACCTGCCGCGCCGCGCGGCCCTGACCGGACCACGACGGTGACCGGCCGCCACACCCGCGGGTGTGGCGGCCGGTCTTCCGCAGGTCGGTCAGGGGGCGCCGACGCCGACGTCGGCCGGCAGCAACGGCTTGTTCGTCACCGGAGCGGTCGACCGCTCGTCGGCACCGACGTCGGCGCTGCCGCTTCGGGGCTGCCGGTCCATGTCCTCGGTGACGAAGGCGTAGCCGCCGACGGCCGCGTCGACAGCCGGGCTTCCCGCGCCGATCCGGGTCACCTCGCCCTGCGCCACCAGCAGCGGGTTGGCGATGGTGGCGCTGCCGGGCACGCCGACGACGGCAGCACCCGTCGGCCACGCGATGTTGCCGGTGTAGGTCATGTTGTTCGGTGTCTTGAGTTCGTTGATGAGCTTGCCCGTGGAGCCGACCACGATGTTGTCGGCCACCACGCTGTCCACCGGGGCGAGACTGTAGTTCGCCCCGATCTCGATGTTCGAGACGTTGTTGACGAAGGTGTTGTTGACAGCCATCGCCCGGTACACCCGCCAGTGCGAGGAGAGCGCACCGGACGTGTCCACGTCACCGCCGTCGAGCTGGAGCGCCGCGTCGTACCCGGTCCCGGTCAGGCCCTCGAAGTAGTTGTTGTAGATCTTGTGGTCCTGTCCGTAGACCCGGACCCCGCCGGTGCCGGCCTTGCCGCCGCCCAGGAAGAAGTTCCCGTACACCTGGCTGCGGTTGCCGTGGCGCAGCGACAGCGTCCCCTGCGACGTACGGAAGGTGTTGTACCGCACCGTGTTGTCGTTGCTCTTCACGGAGACGATCTCCGGGTCGCCGTCGCAGTTCTCGAACAGGTTGTGCTCGATGGTGGTGAACCCGTTCGACTGGGAGATCGCGCTCCAGCCGACCCGGATCGCCTCCATCTCGTTCGTGGCCCGCGGCCCGATGTTGCGGAAGTGGTTGTGGTCGATGAGGTCGTACTGGGACTGCTGGCTGGACGATCCGTCGATGGTGATGAAGTTGCCGAGCTGGTGCTTCTCCTCGAACAGGTTGTGGTCGATCCGGTTGTGATGGCTGCCGGCCCCCTGGATGATGATCCACTTCAGCGAACTCGACTCGGTCAGTCGGAAGTGGCTGCGGGTCAGCCGGATGTGGTGTGAGCTGGTGACCTTGAGCGTGTTGGCGTTCGTCCACTTCAGCCCGGAGAACGTCACGTACGACGAGTTGAGCACCTCGAGCTGGCCGCCCGTGATGACGGCCCGGCCCTGATTGGCTGCCGTGATCGTGATGGGTGCGGCAGCGGTGCCGTTCCTCGCGTTGAGTTTGCCGATCGAGTAGTTGCCGTCGGCGAGCACGATCGTGTGTCCTGCGGCGGCGTTCGCCATCGCGGTGGTGAGCTGCGCGGTCGAGGAGACGTTCACGACGGTGCCGCCGGGAGGCGGCGTGGTGGGGCTCGGGGCCGGAGACGTGGTGGGGCTCGGGGCCGGGGACGTGGTGGGGGTCGTCGTCGGGCTCGTGGTGGGGCTGGCGCCCGCTGCGCGAACGGCGGTCTCCGTGATCGAGGTCCAACCGTTGGCGCTGTTGCCGTACCCCAGAATTCTCAGGTACCGGGCGGCGACGGCTGTGGTGTCGTAGGTCTCCGGTTGCAGCGTCGATCCCGAGCTCTTCCGGGTGGGCACCACTGTCGTCCAGGTCGAGCCGTTGGTCGAGGTCTGGACCGAGAAAGTCGTCTGGCGCTGGTCGCCCCGGTACCAGGCGATGTTCACGGCGCCGACGGTGACTGTCGAGCACAGGTCGTAGCGGATCCAGGAGGCGGTGCCCTCGGCGGACCACCGGGTGCCGAGGTCGCCGTCGATGGTGTTCGCCGGCACGTTACCGTCGTGGCTGCTGGCGCTGGCTGCGCAGATGGGCAACGGACCGGCAACCGCCGCCTGCAGGCCGGACCGGGGGATGTCGGCCGATGAAACACGGTGGCTGGTGGCGGCGAGAGCGGGCAGCGCCACGAGGGCGCTACCGGTGAGCGTCGCGATCAGGACGGTGCCGCGCATGCTGACTCTTGTACTGCTCATGTGGCTCTCCAAGCGGGGGAAGCGGAGACTCCGCCCGGGGGTCGGACCCCCGGGCGGAGAATGCCTCAGGAGTGGGTGACGGTGAGGCCGTAGATCTTGACCTCGCCGTAGTTGGAGCTGGAGCAGGGCGACGAGTTCGAGCAGTTGGCCTGGGTGTAGCCGCCGGCCTTGAAGTAGCCGCCGGAGAAGCTCTTCGTGATGGTGGTCTGCAGGACGCCGTTGTAGTACGCCTTGATCTGGCCGCCACTGACCACGAACTTGGCCTCGAAGCGGGTGCCGAGCTGGTAGTTGCTGGTCACCAGCTTGTAGTGCGTGTCGTTGTCGTTGGTGATGTAGAGGCTGGTGCCCTCGAGCCGGAACACGGTGACGTCATCGTCGGCGTCGTGGATCTGGGCCCCGACCACGTGCGGCTTGGTGGAGGGCAGCGCGGTGAACATCTCGTCCACGATCAGCGTGTGGGTGCCGGAGGTCGACGACCAGCTCGCGTTGCTCGTGCCGTTGTTGGCCATCTCCCGCAGCTCGGAACGGGGGTAGCTCGACCCGCTGGTGGTGACGCCGTTGACCGGGGCGCGGAACTGGACCGCCTTGCACGAGTCCGTGGTCACGAAGTAGGGGGACACCTGGTAGCTGTCCAGGGCCGGCTGCTTGATCTCGGTCGGGCTGCCGGACGAGCCGGTCGGCAGCGTGACCTTCCAGTTGGTCAGGTTGAGCACGTCGGCCGGCACGGCGCAGGTCGGGCTGCTACCGCCGTCGGCTCCGTAGACCTTGACTTCGGTGATGCTGTTCCACGTGTTGACGGTGTTGCCGTAGCCGAGCACCCGTACGTAGCGCGCGGATCGGTCGGTGAAGTCGTACGTCTCGAGCTGAAGGGTGCTGCCGCTGCTCTGGCGCTGGCTGACGGCAGTGGTCCACGTGCTGGCGTTGGTCGACGTCTGCACGGCGAAGCTACTCGCGCGCTGGTTGCCCTGGTACCAGGCGATCGCCACCGAACCCACCTGGACGCTCGACCCGAGGTCGAAACGGATCCAGGACCCGTCACCCTGGGCGGACCACCGGGTGCCGAGGTTGTTGTCGATGGTGTTCGCCGGCACGTTTCCGTCGTTCGAGCTGGCGGTCACCGCCGTGACCGGCAGTGCCGTGGCGGCTTGGGCCGGGGTGGCGAGCAGGCCGGCGCTGACACCGGCGAGTAGGACGGGTAGGGCGAGGATTCCGATTCGTCGCATTACTTGATCCTTCTGGTGGTAGTTCGCATATGTGAACTATGCGGCACTAGTGCCGCGTGACCATAGAAGGTTGTGACTGGAACGTCAACGGGAGATTTCGAATCGGTTACCGGTCGGCGCTCTGCCGGTCAGTGCTGCGGTGATCGCCGAGTTGATGGCTACCGCGATCCGGTTCGCCTGTCCCTCGGTCAGCCGGCTACCCGCCACGCACACGCCGATGGCGTCGTACGGGCCGAGTTTCGGTGGGGCCGCCACCGCGACGCAGGAGCAGGCCGGCGCTCCGTCCGGGTGCCAGTCGACGGCGTAACCGCGCTTCGCGGTACGGACGAGGTCGTCGAGGTGGTGGCTGTTCCCCGGGGCGTTCGTGGGACGGGAGGGGGTGGGGACGGTGAGTCGGGCCAGCACCGCGCGGCCCAGCGCGGTGGTGTGGGCCGGTGCGTGCCGGCCCGCCGCGATCGCCGGTGGTGCGCCGGGCCTCTCCCTGCTGACCAGGCAGACCACTTGACCTCCGGTGACCCGGCCGAGCTGCACGGTGGCGTCGAGCTCGCGATGCAGCCGGTCCACCACCGGGGTCAGGCGTCGGATCGACCGGTCGGTGCGCAGGTAGGCGGATCCGGTCCGAAGAGCCTGCACGCCGAGGCCGTATCGCAGGCCGGCGGAGTCGGTCTCCACCCAGCCGCGCTGCACGAGGGTGCGAAGCAGCCCGTGCATGCTGCTCTTCGGGATGCCGAGATCCCGGGCCAGGTCCACGAGCGTGCGTCGATCGGGCGATGCGGCAAGCAGTTCCAGCAGTTCCACTGTCCGGTCCGCCGACTTGACCCGCGCGACGCCGCCGCCTGTCGTCATGGTCGTTCCTCACTCCAGGGGGTCGGGCGCGGGCCCGGTGGAAGCGCGGACGACCAGTTCCGGGCGCAGCAGCAGGGACTGGCTCGGTCCGCCGTCCGGGTCCTCGATGCGCGCGAGGAGGTGCCGGAACGCCGCCGTCGCCATGTCCGCGATGGGCTGACGGACGGTTGTCAGCGGCGGCGCGGCGAGGTCGGCGAGCACGATGTCGTCGAAGCCGACGACCGAGACGTCCCGACCGACCCGCAGGCCGGCGTCGCGGACCCCGGCGCTGACCCCGAGCGCGCACATGTCGTTTATCGCCACGATGGCGGTCGGCCGGTCCGGTCCGTGCAGCAGGTCGCGGGCCGCGGACCGGCCGAGGCCGGCGGCGTCGAGGTCGCCGTACGGCTCGTCTTCGGCGTTGCCCGACCAGATGATCGCCTCAGCCGGATCGAGGCCGGCCTGCTCGAAGGCGTTCGTGAACCCGCGGAAGCGTTCCCGACGGTTGATGCTGCGCAGCGAGCCGGACACGAAGGCGATCCGTCGGTGCCCGAGTTGTAGTAGGTGGGCCGTGGCGAGGTGGGCGCCGACCACGTTGTCGACGCTGATGTTCACCAGCGCCGGGGGATCGCCGGCCTGGGCGGTGCGGTCGAACGCGACCAGGCCGAGGCCGCGCTCGACCAGGGGCAGGACATGCTCCAGCGAGGGCAGCGAGGAGCAGAGCACGACTCCGCGGATGCCGTCGCCCCACAGTTCTTCGAGGTAACGCAGCTCCCGGTCGGGCTCCCGCTCGCTGTTGCAGAGCAGGACGTGGTAGCCGTCGGCCAGGGCTGCCCGCTCCAGGTAGCGGGCGAAGTTGCCCCAGAAGGGGTTGGCCACCGACGGGACCACCAGACCGATCACCTGGATCCGGCCGGTACGGAGCTGGCGGGCGGCCCGGTTCGGCCGGTATCCCAACTGGTCGATGGCCGCCTCCACCCGTGCGCGGGTTTGTGGGAGCATGCGTCCGGGGCGTCCGTTGAGGAAGTTCGACACGGTGCTGGGGGACACCCCAGCCTCCCTTGCGACCTGGTAGATCGTCACACCAGCCATACCGGGGCTCTCCTGTGCTACGCGGGGGAAACGGAACGCAAGGAGTGTATGGGTTTACCGTCTCATGGCGGATATTGACCCGCTCAGTTAACCCCGTGTTGCTGGCCTGTGTCCAGCCATTGACATACCTGCGCCTCGCTCCTAGCCTTGCTGCATCGTTCCACCAGTAAATCGATGCATTGAGCGGTAGCCAAGTTCGTGACGTAGCGGTGACCCAGGGCGGCGGCGCTTCCGCCGCGGAAGGGACGAGATGATGACAGAGACGAGGCGGAGCCGACTGCGCCCGCTGGCGGCGGTGCTGACGGCGGCACTGCTCACCACCGGATGCGGCGGACCGGCCCCCAGCGGGGACGGCGACGACGGCAAGGTCAGCGGCACCGTTCGCCTGCTGACGCCGATCTTCGAGGGCGCCGACGGAAAGACCGTGCTGGAGAAGCAGCTCGCCGACTTCAAGAGCAAGCACCCCGACGTCGCGGTCGAGGTCGACTACACCACGTACGCCAAGCTCAACGAGAAGCTCACCACCTCCATCGCCGGCGGCCGGCCGTACGACGTGATGCTGATGGGAGTCGGGTGGATCCCGCCGTTCGCGGCCAAGGGCGCCCTGGCCGAGCTGGACGAGAACAAGCAGGACCTGACCAAGCGGTACAACGAGCGGGTGGTCCAGCCGGGTATCTACCAGGACAAGGTCTACGGCCTGCCGATCATGTTGGACACCCGCTTCGGGATATATCGCAAGGACATCTTCGCCCAGGCGGGCATCACCGCGCCGCCGAGCAACTTCACCGAGTTGCGGGAGATGGCCCGCAAGCTGACCGTACGTGACGGTAGCGGCAAGCTCACCCGTGCCGGAGTGGACATCCTCTCCAACGACCTGCGGCAGACGTTCCTCCCGCTGATGTGGGCCAACGGTGGTGAGCTGTTCACCCCCGACGGGAAGCCGGCCTTCAACAGCCCGCAGGCGGTGGGCGCGTTGCAGTTGATGACCGACATCATCCGTACCGACAAGTCCGAGGACTTCGGCTTCACCCAGCCCGGTGCCACCAGTCTCCCGCTGGCCCAGGGCCGGGCGGCGATGATGGTGGGGCACAACAACCACCTGCTGGCGATCGAGGAGCAGGCGCCGGAGCTGGTCAAGGAAGACAAGATCGGCTTCTTCATGATCAATAACGAGCGGCCGGCGATGTTCCAGGGTGGCACCCTCGCCACCGTCTCCGCCAAGTCCCAGCATCCGGCCGCGGCCAAGGCGCTGGTCCGCTTCCTCACCGACGAGCAGGCCTCGCTCGCCGCCAACGAGCAGCGGGGCAACGTCCCGGCGCTAAACGGCCTCGCCGACTCCGACTACGTGAAGAGCAACAAGGCCGCGCAGTTCGCGATGGAGAACCTCGACGCCGCGTTCTCCGAGGGCGGCGTACCGGCCTGGCTGGAGATCCGGGGTGACTTCAAGGCGGCCATCGAGGCCGCGCTGCTGGGCCAGAAGACCCCGCAGCAGGCGCTCGACGAGCTGGCGGCCAAGGCGCAGGCAGCGATCGCCAAGGGCTGACATGACCACCACCCTTGAATCCGTGAGCGTGGCGTCCGCGAACCGGGCGCCACGCCCGCCCCGCCGTCGACGGCTGGGCGCCGACCGCCGCCGCGCGGCCTATCTGATGCTGGCCCCATCGGTGATCCACCTGGTCTGGTGGATCGGCCTGCCCGTGGTGGCTACCTTTGGCCTGGCATTCACCCACTACGACGTGATCGCCGGCACCATCCAGTGGGCCGGCCTGGACAACTTCCGGGAGATCTTCGCCGACGACATCTGGAACCGGTCGATCTGGCACACGATCATCTTCACCTTCTTCACGGTGCCGGTGGCGATGGCGATCGCGGTGTTCATCGCGGTGCTGCTGAACCAACAGATCCGGGCGCGGGCCTGGTACCGCGCGGCGTTCTTCATGCCGCACATCACCGCCACCGTCGCGATCGCGCTGGTCTGGATGTGGATGTTCGAGCCCACCCTCGGGTTGTTCAACCTGCTGTTGGACCGCGTCGGGGTGAACGGGCCGGCCTGGTTGTCCGACCCCGACTGGGCGATGCCGGCCGTGATCCTGGTCAGCATCTGGAAGGGCATCGGCCTCAAGATGCTGATCTACCTGGCGGCCCTGCAGAACATCCCGCACGACCTCTACGAGGCGGCGGACCTCGACGGTGCCTCGGGCCTCCGCCGGTTCTTCGCGATCACCCTGCCCCTGCTGAAGCCCGCAACGTTCTTCGTCTTCATCGTCTCGATGATCGACGCGTTCCAGGTCTTCGACCAGGTGTACGTGCTGACCCCCGACGGCGGTCCGGCGAACTCGACAACCGTGATGACGTACGAGATCTACCGGACCGCATTCAGCGAGTTCAACATCTCGGTCGCCTGTGCGCAGAGCCTGGTGCTCTTCGCCTTCCTGCTCGTCCTGACGGTGATCGGCCGCCGGCTGACCGGGAAGGACGCCGATGAAGCCTAGACTCGCTCCCCGCCTGGCACTGCACCTCATGCTCGGCGGGGGTGCCCTGGTCATGGTCGTGCCATTCTTCTGGATGATCCTGACGTCGCTCAAGAGCCGTGCCGACATCGCCGCCTACCCGCCCAACCTGCTGCCCGACGAGTGGGTGTGGAGCAACTACCAGGCCGCGCTGGACTACGCACCGTTCGGGACGTACTTCCGCAACAGCCTGTTCATCGCCATCGGGCACACGGTGATCAACCTGATGCTGGCGACGATGGCCGGGTACGCCCTCGCCCGGGTGCCGTTCCGGGGCCGGACCGTCGTCTTCATGGCCGTACTGGCGATGATGATGATCCCGACCTACACGAAGATCGTCCCGCAGTATCTGATCGCCAAGGGCATGCCGTTCTTCGGCGGTAACGACTACCTCGGGCGGGGCGGCTACGGCTGGCTCGACTCGTGGTGGGTCCTGATCGTTCCGGGGGCGCTGACCCCGTTCGCGATCTTCCTGTTCCGGCAGTTCTACCTCTCGCTGCCGCGAGAGCTGGAGGAGGCGGCACGCATCGACGGGATGGGCGAGTTCGGGATCTTCGCCCGGGTGATGACTCCGCTGGTGAAACCCGCGATCGCCACCGTCGCCCTGGTCACCTTCGAGGGCAGCTGGAACAACTTCCTCTGGCCGCTGCTGGTCACCACCCGCGACGATCTTCGGGTGATCCAGGTTGGCCTGGCCGCCTTCCAGTTGGCCGAGCGGACCGAGTGGTCCTACCTGATGGCCGGCTCGACGCTGGCCACCGTGCCGATGATCGTGCTGTTCCTGTTCGCCCAGCGTTACTTCGTGCAGGGCTTCGCCACTGCCGGAATCAAGTAAGAAGGAGCACCTTGATGACTTTCGACCTGACCGGACGCCGGGCTCTCGTCACCGGCGCCGGCCACGGGATCGGCGCGGCCATCGCCGTGGGGCTGGCCAAGGCCGGGGCGGACGTCGCCGTACACCACGGGCACTCGGCCGGCCCGGCCGGTGAGGTGGCGTCCGCCATCGAGTCCCTGGGCCGCAAGACCGTCGTCCGGCAGGCCGACCTCACCAGAACCGGCGAGGTCGGTGACCTCGTCGACGAGGTCACCAGCTTCCTCGGCGGCCTGGAGATCCTGGTCTGCAACGCCGGTGGCATGGTCGGCCGCAGCCCGGTGGCGGAGATGACCGACGAACACTACGCCGAGGTCGTCGACCTCAACCTGGGCAGCACGTTCCGCACCGTCCGGGCGGCGATCCCGCACCTGCGGTCGGCCGGCGCCCGGGGACGGGTGATCACCATGTCCTCGCTGGCGGCGCAAAACGGTGGGGGCGCCGGCTCGGCCGTCTACGCGGCGGCGAAGGCGGGAGTGCGGGGACTGACCAAGGGCCTGGCCAAGGAGCTGGCCACCAGCGGAGCGACCGTCAACGCGGTTGCCCCGGGCTTCATCGGTGGCACCAACTTCCACGACACCTTCACCGCCCCGGCCACTCAGGAGGCGATCATCAGCGGGGTGCCGCTCGGGCGGGGCGGCACCCCGGACGACGTGGCCGGCGCGATCGTCTGGCTCGCCTCCGACGCCGCCTCCTACGTCACCGGTGCCACCATCGACATCGACGGTGGCGCGTGGTTCCGGTGACCGACACCACCGTTGCACCGTCCACCAGCCGCCCCGCGCCGCCAGCGGCGCGGGGCGGCTGGTGGCACGCCTACGTCTGCCCGGCGCACGGGGTGGAACTCGAACACGAGGGGCTGCTCTCCGGCGCCTTCCCCGACGGCGGTGCCCGCTGCCGGCACGGCTGCCGGGTCGACGAACCCGCGGTACGGGGGGCCTGGACCGTGCTGGCCCACCAGGCGTGCGCCCGGCAGATCCGGGCGCTCGCCCGGTCCCCGCACGCCGCCGACCGCTACACCGCCGTCGACCTGCTGACCGGGTACGCCCGGCAGTACGCGGCGCTCGGCGCGGCCCCGCACGAGGGAGCCGCCGACTGGATGCTGCGTGGCCGACTGTTCCACCAGGCGCTCACCGAGGCCATCTGGGCGGTGACCGTCGGGCAGGCCGCTCGTGCGCTGCGCGAGGCCGGCCACCCACTGCCCGCCGAGGTGACGGAGTTGCTGCGTGCGCTCGCCACGGCGGCCGGGCAGGCACGCGACGCACTGATCGGTGCCGGCCGGTTCGACTCGAACTACACCGCCTGGCTCATCGCCGCCGGGGCGGTCTGCTCCGGCCGGCCGGAGTGGCTGACCGGACCGCACGGCCTGTGCGCCCACGTCCCGGCAGCGGTTCGGCCGGACGGATGGGAGTGGGAGGGGTCGACCTACTACCACGGCTTCGTGCTGCGCGCGTACCTGCTGGCGCTGCACGCGATGCCCCACGTCGACGTGCCCGGCGAGGTGCGGGACCGACTCACCGCGATGGTCGGGGTGCTGGAATCCCTCACCACCTCCGGCGGTCTGCTGCCCGCCCTGCACGACGGCCCGTACGACCGTCCGCCGGCGGCGTACGAGCTGGCCGAGCTGAGGGAACTGCTACCACTGCTCGGTGTGCCGCCGACCCCGACGGAGCCGGTCACGCTGCATTCGAGCGCCGGCTACGCGGTGCTGCGCGGAGCGGGGCTGCACGCCGTGGTGGACTTCGGCCCGCACGGCGGCTCGCACGGACACCTGGACAAGCTGGCCCTCTATCTCTACGGCGCGGACACCCCCTGGCAGCCGGACCCCGGCCAGGTACCGTACGCGCACCGGGGATGGCGTCGCCACTACGCCTCGACCGCCGCGCACCCGACGTTCAGCGTCGACGGGTCGGACCAGGCCGAGTGCGCCGGATACCTGATCGGGCACGACAACCGGTCGGTCGCTGTTGGCTGCGACACGGCCTACCCGGGGGTGACGGCCCGCCGGGAGCTGGCCCTTCGGGACGGCGCGCTCGTCGATGAACTGACCGTCGAGACGGACCGGCCCCGCCTGGTCGTCGCCCACCTGCGTCCGGACGTCGACCTCACCGTCTGGCCCGGCGCCGGTGGCGCGCTGGAGACGGCCTGGGCCGGCCGGCAGAAGCTGCGCGGGTCGCACACCGCATCCGTACCGGCCGACGTGCTCTGCCGGCCGGGTCCCGGCCCCGCCGACGACCCGCAGCGCGTCCGGACCTGGGTCGACTGGACCGTGCCGGACGCCACCGCTGTGACCTTCCGCTCCGTCTACCGGATGGGAACCTGATGCAACCCCTGCTGATCGGTGATCGGCTCGACGAGCTGCGGGCCGCGCTCACCACCACCCACACCGCCCAGTGGCGGCGACTGTACGAGCAGTGCGAGTGGTACCGCGGGCAGAGCCCGCCCACCGAGCACCCGACCGCCAGCATCACCTACTTCGGTCCGGCCGCGATGAACCTCGCCCTGGCCTACCGCCTCACCGGGCAGCCCGGCTACCTGGCCGAGGCCCGACGGTGGATCAGCATCGCCGTGTCCTTCCCGCACTGGGGCAAGGCGAAGCTGCCCGACCACGACCTCGACGCCGGCTGGCTGCTGCACGGGCTGTCCCTGGCGTACTCCTGGCTCCGCGACGACCTGCCCGGCGACGAGGCCGACGCGCTGCGCGCCAAGCTGCTGCTCCAGGGCGAGCGGATGTACGACTTCGCGGTGCAGACCGAGGGAACCTGGTGGTCGTCGAGCTACTGGCAGAACCACAACTGGATCTGCTACACGGGGCTGGCCGCCGCCGGCTACGTCCTCGACCAGCCGCAGTGGAGTGACCGGGCCCGCGACAACCTCGGCACCGTGCTGGACCTGATGCCCGCGGACGGGTCGGACTCCGAGGGCGTCGTCTACTGGCGGTACGGTGTGCCGTGGCTGGCCATCCACCTCGACCTGCTCCAGCACGCCGAGGGCATCGACTGGTGGGAGCGTGGCGGCTTCCTGCGCCACACCTTCGAATGGCGGCTGCACCAGTGCGCTCCCGGGTTCGAGGAGAACGTCGACCACGGTGACTGCCACGACCGCCGATCCGGGCACAGCGTGGCGCTCTACCACAAGCTCGCCGCCGCCTACCGGGACGGCCGGGCCCGCTGGCTCGCCGACCACGTCGCCGAACGGCACTACTGGCGGGAGGCATACGCCTCCGGAGTGCGGCCGGGGGTGATGCCCGAGGCCGGCTACGAACTGCTCTGGTACGACCCGCAGGTACCCGTCGTCGACCCGGCGGACACGGTGCCGACCACCGCACACTTCCCCGACCTAGGCCAGGTGACCGCCCGTACCGGTTGGCACGACGGCGCGGCCTTCGTCAGCTTCAAGTCGGCACCCGGCGGCGGGCACACCGCATGGGAGACCGCCGACCGGTTCCGCCGCGACAAGGGCTGGGAAACCCTCAACGCCGGGCACCACCACCCCGACGCCGGATCGTTCGTGTTCGGTGTCCACGGCGCGTTCCTCGCCGTGGACGACGGCTACTGCAACCGTAAGCGGGCCGCCCACCACAACCTCGTCCTCGTCGACGGGCAGGGCTGGGCCGGCGAGGACCGCTACCACGTCTACAAGGACCTGCCGTACGAGCGGCAGGCCCGGCTGCGCGACGTGCTCGCCGACGGTGGCCTGGTGCACGCGACAGCCGAGTCGGGCGCGATGTTCGATCCGGCCCTCGGCGTCCGGCGCGTCGACCGGACACTGGTCTTCACCCCGTCCGGCCGGCTGGTGATCCTCGACGACCTCGCCGCCGAGCAGCCGCGGGAGTGGACGTTCCTGCTGCACTCGGACTGGCCGGCCGAGTTCGTCGACGGCGACGTCGTGTTGCGCTCCGGCCCGGCGCAGGCCCAGGTGCGCCGGTTCGCCCCGGACGACGCCACGGTCAGCCAGGGCACGACCGAGATCGAGGCCAACCCCACCGCCAGCACCCCGAGCCTGCGGATCGTCCGTACGCTGCACACCGTCCGCGTCCGGGTCGCACCCACGCCGCGCAGCCAGATCCTGACCACCATCGAGCCGACCTCCGCGCTGGCCCCGACACCGGCCACCGCCGAGACCGCCGACTGCGCCGCGGGGACCGGGATCCGGTTCGGTGGCGGTGAGACGGTCCTGCTCGCCCCGACGACACGACGGATCGAGGGCGAGGGCGTACGGGCCGACGCCGCTGCCGTGATCCTGGTGCCGGCGACCGACGATCACCCCGCGCGGGTGGGCGTGGTCGGTGCCACCCACGTCGAACTGGCCGGCCGGGTCCTGCTGGACGGCGCGGAGCCGGTGACCCGGGTGCTGCCGTGGCCAGCCTGACCGCCGGAACGCGCATCAGCCGGTCCGCCCCGGACCGGCGTCATCCGGTCGGAGAACGGCAGACCGGCTGGGAGGGCGCCGCCCTGCGGATGCTGGAGTTCGTCGCGTACCCGGCGCTGGCCGGCTGCGCCCTTCTCCTGCTCTGCCTGGGCGTGGTGACCTGGCTGCCGGCGCTGGCCGCCGCCGCGTACGCCCTGCGACAGTGGCGCGACGACGGGCGGCCCCGGCCCTTCCTCGACACGCTGGAAGCCTTCGGACGCTACTGGCGGCGGCTGTGGCGACACGCGCTGCTGTCGACCGTCGCCGGACTTGTGCTGGTGGCCAACGTCGTCTTCCTCACCACCCGCCCCGGCGTCGCCGCCCTCGCCCTGCTGGCCCTCCAGATCGGGCTCGTGCTGGCGTCGGTGCCGTACCACCTGGCGCTGGCGGTGACCGCCGCCCGCGACCCGGGCGGCGACGTGCGGCGCTGGTGCCGGGGCGCTCTGCTGTTCGCCTTCGCCGCGCCCCGCCGGGGCCTGGCGCTGCTCGCCGTGGCGATCGCAGCGCCGGTGCTGACCGCCCCGCTGGCGGTCGGCCCGCTGCTCCTCGGCGGCACCCTCCCACTGCTGGTCGGCCTGTGGCTCGCCGACCGTCCACACCCCTGCACCCCGCCCGACCGGAAGAGGAAGCCATGACGACACCACCTACCAGCACCGCCCTCGCGCCGGCCGCTTCGTGCGGGAGCAGGTGATGGCGGGGCCCGTGACCGCGGCGGCGGGCACCACCGTCCTGGACGTCGTCGCCGGAGACCGTCTCCTGCCGGTGGTCGTGCTCGACGACGTCGAGGCCGCACCGCCGCTCGGCGCGGCCCTGAAGGCGGGCGGCCTCCGCACGGTCGAGGTGACCCTGCGCACCCGGACGGCCGTCGCCGCGATCCGAGCGCTGGCCGACCACACCGACCTGGTGGTCGGCGCGGGTACGGTCACCACCGTCGACCAGGTCGAGCAGGTGATCGACGCCGGCGCCCGGTTCGTCGTCTGCCCCGGCTTCTCCGCAGCCGTGGTGCGGCGATGTCAGGAACACGGCGTGCCGGTCATTCCCGGCGTCGCCACCCCCACCGAGATCCAGACGGCCCTCGACGCCGGACTCTCGGTGCTAAAGTTCTTCCCCGCCGAGCAACTCGGCGGCCTTCCGATGCTCAAGGCGCTGGCCGCACCGTACCCCGGCCTGCGTTTCGTCCCCACCGGCGGAATCACCACCGCCAACCTCCGCGGCTACCTCGACCATCCCTCGGTGCTCGCTGTCGGGGGCACCTGGATGGTCGCCGCCGGGCTGCTCGCCGCCGGCCGGTGGGACGACGTGACGACGCTGACCGCCGCGGCCCTGGCCGCCGCCCGAGAAGGTGACCGATGAAGCTGAACGTCCGCCCCGCCGCAGAGTGCCGCTACGACCTGGTGTCCCTCGGTGAGGTGATGCTGCGCCTCGACCCCGGGGAGGGCCGGGTACGCACCGCCCGTACCTTCCGGGTCTGGGAGGGCGGCGGCGAGTACAACGTCGCGCGCGGGTTGCGCCGCTGCTTCGGCCTGCGCACCGCTGTCGTCACCGCCCTGGCCGACAACGAGGTCGGCCGGCTCGTCGAGGACCTGATGCTCCAGGGCGGAGTGGACACGTCCCTGGTGCGGTGGACGCCCTACGACGGGATCGGTCGCACCACCCGAAACGGGCTCAACTTCACCGAACGCGGCCACGGGGTACGCGGGGCGGTCGGCACGTCCGACCGGGGGCACACCGCCGCCAGCCAGCTCAGCCCGGACGCTGTCGACTGGGAGCACCTGTTCGGCACCCTCGGCGTGCGTTGGCTGCACACCGGCGGCATCTACGCCGGCCTGTCCGAGGTGGCCGCGGAGACCGCCGCGGTGGCGATGGCCGCCGCCCGCCGGCACGGAACGGTGATCTCGTACGACCTCAACTACCGGCCGAGCCTGTGGCGTGATGTCGGTGGGCAGGAGCGCGCACGACACGTCAACCAGCGGCTGGCCCGGATGGTCGACGTCATGATCGGCAATGAGGAGGACTTCACCGCCGCCCTCGGCTTCGAGGTGCCGGACACCGACGCGGACCTGTCCCACCTGGAGGTGGACAACTTCCAAAAGATGATCGACCAGGTCACCCGGGCGTACCCCAACTTCGCGGTGGTGGCGACCACGCTGCGCACCGTGCGGACCGCCACGGTCAACGACTGGGGAGCCATCGGCTGGTCCGCCGACACCGGCTTCGTGACCGCCCGGCACCGGCCGGGTCTGGAGATCCTCGACCGGGTCGGCGGCGGCGACAGCTTCGCCTCCGGCCTCATCTACGGGCTCATGGCACGCGGTGACCTGCGGGTGGGCGTCGAGTTCGGTGCCGCACACGGCGCGCTGGCGATGACCACACCGGGGGACACGTCGATGGCCAGTCTGCCGGAGGTCGAAGCACTGGCGGCCGGCTCCGGCGCCCGGGTACGCCGCTGAGCGTGACCCGCCGCACCGGCACCGACCCCCGGCGTGCGGAGCCGACTCCCGCGCCGGGGGATGGCCGGCGTACGTGGTGGTCACCCGGTCTGCGGATCATGGTGGCCGACACCTTCCTCATGGGCCTCGGCTTCTACGCCCTGGTGCCGCTGCTGGCATACCACCTCCTGCACGACCTCGGCCTCAGCATCGCACTCACCGGGCTGCTCGCCGGCGTACGGTCGGCCAGCCAGCAGGGCATGATGCTCTGGTCCGGCATGCTCGCCGACCGGTTCGGTCACCGGCGCGCGATCTGCCTGGGCGTGCTTCTGCGCGCCGCCGGGTTCGCCGCGTTCGGCGTCGTCGACGCCGTGCCCGGGCTCGTGGTGGCCTCGGTCCTGGCCGGCCTCGGCGGCTCACTGTTCCACCCGGCCAGCTACGCCCTGTACGCCGAACTGACACCCGCGCCACACCGCACCCGCGCCTACGCCGTGCGGGAGATGGCCAGCAACGCCGCCTTCGTTCTCGGACCGGCCCTCGGCGGCGTCCTGGCCGCCACAAACTTTCCCGCCCTGTGCTTCGTCGCGGCCGGCCTGTTCGTGCTCGCCGGGGCGATCACCTGGCTGGGGCTGCGCCCGGACCGCGCCAACGCCGGCACCTCGGACCGGATGTCGTCCCTGCACCGGCTGCGTACGGTCGCCCGGGACCGCCAGTTCCGCCGGTTCGTCCTGGTCAGCGCCGCCGCGTGGGCGCTGTTCAGCCAGCTCTACCTGGCGGTGCCGGTCCGCGTGGGGCAGGTCCTACCGGGAACGACGTCACTGGGACTCGTCTACAGCGTCGCGGCGATCGTCATGGTCGTGGCGACCGTTCCGCTGACCCGGCTCGCCGAACGGTATCTCCGTACCGGTCAGACGCTCGCCGCGGGCACGGGCGCGCTCGCCGTCGGCCTGTGGCTGCTGGGCGTGCTGCCGGGGCCGGCCGGGGTGGTCACCGGTGTCGTCGTGTTCACCCTGGGACAGGTCCTGCTACTGCCCACCCTGAACGGCACCGTCTCGCGACTTGCCCCGGCGGGTGCGGTGGCGTCGTACTTCGGTGCCAACGGTCTGGTGCTGTCGCTCGGTGGGCTGGTCGGCAACCTCGGCGGCGGGTGGCTGCTCGACCTCGGCGGCGGTCTCGCGCAGTGGGTGCCGTGGACTGTCTTCGCCGCGTGGGGCCTGGCAACCGCAGGCGTGTACCTGCTCGTGCTGCGCGCGCCCGAACCCGTCGAGGCAGCCGCGTCGCCGGTCGGACGCACCGCTGAGGCGGCTTCAGACCAACGCGGGTGACAGTCTGCTCGTCGGGTTCGGGCCGCGGGCGGTGCCCCGCCGCCCCGGCCTGTCGATCAGTCTGAGGCGAGGATCGCGTACAGGTCCGAGTCACGCCAACCGTCGCGAACGAACGCGGTGCCGCGCATCCGTCCCTCGTAGCGCATGCCGATCTTGAGGAGCACGGCGGCCGAGGCCACGTTGCGTGGATCGCAGGTGGCGAAGACGCGGTGGCGCCCGTGGTCCTCGAAGCCCATCCGCACCAGCTCCCGCGCCGCGGCGGTAGCTATTCCCTGCCCCCACCGTCGTGGATGCACCACGTACGCGATCTCACCGGTGCTGCGGCCGCGCAGCCTGAGTTCGGCGCTGCCCACCAGTTCACCGTCGACGAGCACCCCGAAGACCAGCCGCTCGGGCCGCGCCGCCACCGCTTCCCGCACGTATGCCTGCGTCTGCTCGTACGTGTTGGGACCCCACACCTGGTAGCGGCACGCCTCCGGCAGACACGCCCAGCGGTGCACGGCGGCGGTGTCGTCGAGCGTGAGCGGGCGAAGGGCGAGCGTCACGGCACCATGATAGACCCGGACGGTGTTCATGATCTCGTGGTCGGGACGCCGAGGACCGTCTGGCGTCGTACTGTGTGCGGATGGCAGGGCAGACGCCTCTGGTGGGCCGCCGGTCGGAACTGCGGAAACTGCTCGACCTCGTGCGGGCGGCTCCGGCGGTGGTGCGCGTCGAGGGAGAAGCCGGGGTGGGGAAGACGCGGCTGTTGCAGGAACTGCGTACGCAGCCGGGCTTGCACGGTCGCACCTGGCTCACCGGGTCCGGGCAGCCGCTGCGGGAGCCGCTTCCGCTGGCACCGGTGATCGATGCCGTCCTGTCCGGCGACGGTGCGCCGTGGAGCACCGATCCGGTGCTCGGGGCGCTGGTCCCGATGCTGCCCGAACTGGGGGCGCGGTTGCCGCCCGCGCTGCCGCCACTCGGTGACCTGCGGGCTGAACGCCACCGGGTGTACCGGGCGTTGCGCCATGCGTTGGCCGCCGCGGGTTCCGTCGTGCTGGTGCTGGACGACCTGCACTGGGTGGACGACGTGACCGCCGACTTTCTGCGCTTCCTCGCCGGGCATCTGCCCGCCGGGCTGTCGGTGGTGCTCGCCCGCCGGCCGGCGGCGGCCGATCTGCCGGGGGGCCGGCTCCGGCTCGAGCCGCTGGATCTCGACGAGACGGTCGAGATGGTCCGCGCGATGGTCCGTGACCGGCCGCCCGCACGCGCCGCGGCGACGCTGCTGCGCCGCACCGGGGGAGTGCCGTTCGCGATCGAGGAGGTCGTCCGGGCGGCGGTGGAGCACGGCGCGTTGTGGGAAGGGCTCGACGGCGGACTGGTGCCGGACGGGTACGCCGAGGCGATCGCCCGGCGGTTGGAGCGCCTCGACGAGGTCTCCCGGCAGGTCATGTTCGCCGCCTGTGTGCTGGGTGCCCCGGTAGGCGGGGTCGACCTGCTCACCGTCGCCGGAGTGCCGCTCACCGACGGTGAGGGCGCGTTGGACAGGTTGATCGCTGCGGAGCTGCTGCGCGAGAGCGGTGGGAGGTACCACTGCCGCCACGAACTGGCAGAGCGGGCGGTGCTGCGGGCGATGGGCCCGGCCCGGGCTCAGCGGCTGCACCGGCGCGCGGCGGAGGTACTGCTCACAGCGGCCACGCCGCCGCACCGCCGGGTGGCCGACCATCTGCGCGCGGCCGGCGACACGACGGGCTGGCGGAAGTACGCGGAACTGGCGGCGGACCGGGCCGTCGAGGTCGGTGACACGGGCGGCGCGGTCGACCTGCTGAGCGATCTTCTCGCCGCCGCCGACGACCCGCGGGAACGGCACCGCCTCGCGGTGAAGCTGGGCCGGGTCGCGCTCGACGGCGTGGACGTGACCGCGACCGTGGCCCTGCTGCGTGACCTGCTCACCATCGCCGATCTGCCCCAGTCGATCCGCGGTGAACTGCGGTCGGAGCTGGGTCTGCTCCTGCTCAACCAGACGGGCAGTCCGACCGAGGGTTACCTCGAGCTCGCGCGGGCCGCGGCGGAGCTGCGCGGACCGCGGCCCGACCTGGCCGCGCGGGTGATGTCGTCACTGGCCAACGTGCACGCCGGGCAACAGCACATCGACGTCCACCTGCGATGGTTGGCCGAGGCGGAGGGGCTGTCCGGCGCGATCACCGACGAACGGGCGCGGGTGGCCTTCCAGGTCAACCGGGTGACCACCCTGATGACCCGCGGCGAACCGGACGCCTGGCAGCAGGCCGCGTGGATCTTCGACGAGCCCGCCGACGCGGAGATCGGCAGACACTGCACCCGTGGATGTCTCAACCTGGCCGACGCCGCCGGATGGCTCGGTCACTACGACCGGGCCGCCCGCTTGCTGGAGCACGGGCGCGGACTGGACTCGACCTCCAGCTACGTGGTGGAGTTGCTCCAGGTCGCGTCGGTGCTGCTGGACTGGCTCGGGGGGCGGTGGACGGGGTTACGACCGCGCGCGGGGGAGATGGCCGTCCGCTACGCCTCGCTACCGCGTATCGCCGCGGAGTGTCGTCTGATCGCGGGGGCGTTGGCCGCCGAGCAGGGCGACGTCGCCGACGCGTTCCCCCTGCTGCGGATGGCGGTGGCGGACGGGCCGCCACCGGTGGTGGCGACCGCGTACGCGCTGATCGCCGAACTGCGACACCGCAGGCAGGTCCGGTCCGGAGTGGTGAGCGGCATCGAAAGCGCGTTACGGGTCGTCCGGTCGACCGGCATGTGGGTGTGGGCGGCCGAGGTGACGCCGGTCGCGGTCGAGTTGTTGTGCGCGGTGGACCGGTACGCCGCCGCACGCGAGGCGATCGAGGAGCATCGGGCCGGGGTGCGCGGACTGGACTGCCCGGCCGCAGCCGGCGCGCTGGCGTTGTCCGAGGCGATGCTGGCGCACGAGCGCGGCGAGTGGGACGCCGCCGAGGTGGGCTACCGGGAGGCCGCCCTGCTCGTCGGGGACCGGCCGCAGTGGCTGGCGCGGACCCTCCAACGGAGGGCGGAGGCCATGTTCGCCGTCGGGCACGACGGTGTCGAGCCGTTGCGCGACGCGGAGCGGTTGTTCACCGGGATGGGCGCGACGGTTCGTGCTCAACGGTGCCGAGACGCGCTGCGCGAGCGCCACGCGCTACCGGCGCCGAGGCGGGGGAGGCCGGGGTACGGGGAGAAGTTGTCTCCGCGTGAGCGGGAGGCCGCGCGGCTGGCGGCCCAGGGGCGGACCAACCGGCAGATCGCGTCCAGTCTCGGGGTGTCGGTACGCACGGTGGAGCAGCACGTCGCTCGTGCCCTGCACAAGCTTCGAGTGGGGTCGCGGACGGAACTGGCGGCGGTGCTCGGGCCGTCCGAGGTGGATGGACCGAGCACCGCCGCGCCCTGAGCCGCTACAAGGTGATGGACCAGCGGTCGAGGTACCCGGTGTCGCCGTACCCGCTGTCGCGGATCCAGAGGTTCCAGGTGCCCCCGGCCTGCTCACCGGAGACCGGCACGGTGTAGGTCGCCGTGCCGGGGAACGGGTGGCAGACGTAACCGCCGTACTGGTGCAGGGCGTACCACCGGCCCGACGGCGAGAGCAGATAGATGTCGAGGTCCTCGACACAGGTGTGTTGTGCCGTGACCTCGACCCGTACCGAACTGGTGGTGGCACCGGTCGCGGTGGAGCTGACCGGGCTGTACAGGGACTGGTAGTCCTGGATCGGGAAGTTGGTGTCGTTGGCGAAGGTCCGCGCGCCACCGGTGCCGTCCGCGGTGCGGACGGTGAGCGATCCGCTCGCCGCCGACACGTTCCCGGCGGCATCGCGGGCCCGGACGGTGATCTGGTAGCTGGTCGCCGGGGTCAGGCCGGTGAGCGTCGCGGTGGTGCCGGCGGTGCTCGTGGCGAGGGTGGCGCCGCGGTACACGTCGTACCCGGTGACCCCGACATTGTCGGTCGACGCGTTCCAGGCCAGCGACACGCTCGTCGAGGTGACGCCGGTGGTCCGCAGGTTTCCTGGCACGCTGGGCGCCTGGGTGTCACCGCCACCGCCACCGCCACCGGTGTACAGGGTGAGGTTCCACTTGCGCAGCGCCTCGTTGACCGGCTGGAACAGCGACTGGTCCGGCAGGTTGCCCGGCGAGCAGCTGGAGTAGCCACCGGAGTGCAGTCCGACCGCCCTGGTCCCGGCCAGCCACGCGCCACCGGAGTCACCCGGCAGCGAGCAGGCGGTGGTGAACGACACCCCGTCGATCGGCCCGCTGGCGTAGTTGATCGTCTGGTTCACGGAGGTGACCCGGCCGCACTGCCAGCCCGTCGTCACACCCGAGTGGCACACGATCTGGTTCACCAGTGGCTCGGTGCTGCCGGTCACCGTGACCGGGGCGCTGCCGTAGGTGTTGACGGACGCGGACAACGCCCAAGCCGGCTCGGTCACCGCGACGACACCCATGTCCCCCTCGCGGGAGAACACGCTCCGGGTGCCGCCGGTGTTCGACGTCCCGATCCGGTTCTGCTGGCCGGCGGCGCCGTACGCGGGCTGGTTCGGCTGAGTGGTGCAGTGCCCGGCGGTGAGGAAGTGCTTGCCGCCGGAGCCGTCGACCGCGGGGAAGCCGACCGAGCAGTTGCCCAGGGTTCCGGGGAACCACGGGTTGCCCGGCCGGATCTCGCCCCCTTGCGGGCTCGGCGAACCGGCCGACTCACGTACCCGGACGCCCAGGGCCTTGGCGCGGACCAGGAACGCGTGGGTGGCGGCGGTGGTCCTGGTGGTGTCGACGCGCACGAGCACGTCGTTGCCCTCGGGGTCGACACCCCAGCCGATGACGCCGGGGACGTTGTCGGCGAGGTCACCGATCTTGCCGACGAGCCGGTCGAGGTCCGCCCGGCTCCGGCTTACCATCCGCGGTTCGGCGCCGGCAGCGCGGATCCGGGTGGCCGCAGCCGGGTCGGTGACCGCTACGACCACGGCACCGCTCTTCGCGTCCAGCCAGACTCCCGCGCCCCGCTCGGGCAACCGCTCGACGGTCCGCTGGGCGGCATCCTGCTTGGCCAGCGCGGTCCGGGCCTCGGCACGGGACATCTTCAGGTCGCGGCTGATCGAGGCGATCAGGTCGTCGTCGGCCGCGGCGGCCGCGGGAGCGCTCAGGCCGGCGATGCCCAGGGCGAGAACCGCGATCACCGGTACGCTTCGGCGCCTCATCGGGTCGCCGCCTGGTGGGTGACGCGGACATCGTCCACGCCCGCTTCGACGAGGCTGCCACCGGAGACATCCCCGGCCTCGACGAGGATCCGTACCGAGTTCCCCGTCCACGGGGTGAGGTCGACCGTGGCAGCCGTCCAGACCGCGGAGGTGTTCGACGAACTGGTCTTCTTCTCGAACACCGTCGTCGAGCCGGTCCCGGAGACCACCCGGACCCGCAGGAAGTCCGCGCCGGCCGAGTTGTACAGCCACCCGAGATACCAGGACAGTGTCAGTTTCGCGGTGCCTCCGGCCGGGATCTGGATGGGCGGCGAACTCGCCGACGTGATCCCGCCGTCGATGTCGCCGTCACCCGCCGAGGCTCCCGGCGCGGCGCCGCTGACCAGGGCACGTATCCCGCTCACCGTGTTTCCCGGCTGCAACGTGTAGCCGTTCCAGGAGGTGGCGCCCGGGTCGCCCACCTCGAATCGACCGCTCGTGGCGGTGTCGGTCCCGGCGGGGTTCAGCGTCCAGGTCCCGCTCTCGAAATCGGTGGCGTAGACGGTGGTGCCGGGACCGGGGCCGGGGTCGCTGCCGGAGACCGCACGCAGGGCGTTGGCGATCCCCTCACCGAAGTGCGAGTTCCGCGTGAGCGTTCCGGTGCAGCGACTGTCCCCGGACGGGCAGGGCGTGTCGATGGCCTGGGAGAGCAGCATCGAGCGCAGTTGGTCGGGGCTGGCACTCGGGTTCGCCGAGGCCAGCAGCGCCACCACGCCCGCCGCGTGCGGCGACGAGGCGGACGTACCGCTGAACGTCGTGTACCCGTTGTTCAGGTCGGTGGTGTTGATCATCCCGTTCCCGTCGCCACCCGGCGCCGTCAGTTCGACGGTGTTGAGCCCGTAGTTCGAGTAGTAGGCCAACTCCTTGCGGGTGGTCGTCGCCGTCACCGAGATCGCGTTCGGCAGGTCGCCGGGCAGGAACAGCCCCTGCTCGGTGTCGAGGTTGGTCGAGAAGTTGCCGGCCGCGGCGACGGTGACCGTACCGCGGCCGTGGGCGTAGTCGACCGCGCGCCGTACCGCCTCGATCACCGCGTCCTGGTCGAGGTTCGTCGGGTGGTTGAACGTGTAGGGGTCGACGTAGTAGCTGTTGTTCGTCACCGTGAAGCCACGCGCCGCGGACCACATCAGCCCGCAGATGACGTTCTCCGGGTACATGTAGCCGGTCGGCTCCATCACCTTGACGGCGGCGATCCGCACGTTCGGCGCGACACCGACGACGCCGCGCCCGTTCCGGGCCGCCGCGATGATGCCGGCGACCGACGTCCCGTGTCCGGCGGCGGGCGCGTACGCGTCCGGCTCCCAGGCGCCCGGTGTGGTGTTCGTCTTTCCGTACAGGCAGGACACCGAATTGGCGGCGTCGAAGTTGGCGCGCAGGTCGTCGTGCGTCCCCTGCACACCGGTGTCCAGTACACCGACGGTGACGGACCGGCTGCCCGGGTTGATGTCCCAGGCCCGGTCGGCGCCCATCATCGACATGTTCCAGTCGACCGGTTCCAGGGGCGCCGCGATGGACGATCCCATCTGCGGTTCCAGGTACCGCCGAGCGGTCGAACCCTGGGCGGGGACGTCGGTGTCCCGTGACTGCCCCACCTTCTGCACCCCGCTCACCGCGCGCATCCGGGTAGCGAAGTCCGTGGCTGTGGAGTGCGCCACGATGACGCCGATCTCGGCGTGCCTGTTCTGGACCGTGCCGCCCTGGGCGACCACCGCCTGCGCGACGGTGCTGGTGGAAGCGGGTGTCGTGAGCACCAGGTAGGCGCGGACGCCCTGCGGTTGGGCGATGGCCGGGGCGATGCCGGAGACGCCGGCTATACCCGCACCGAGCGCGAGCACGCACAGCGCTCGGAAGGGCCCGATCCGGGCCCGATTTCGTGTCATGGCAGGGACCTCTCCTCGATGAAACACTCGTTCATCTGCCTGCGATGGTTGCTATTCGTTCATGTCGATTTCAATCCGCGTTAACACGCAAGAAATTCACGCCCCACGGAGAAAAGGCGGGCCGGTGGGCGCGTGATCCCGCGAAGCGGTGGTGGCGGGACTGCGTACTCGCCGCGGCGCCGTGGTGGGCGGTGGCTCCTCTGGTGGATCTGCGGGCGTAACCAGAGATCGGTGGGACGCGTTGGTGGTGGTGACCGTGAAGGGAGGTGAGGCAAAGGATGGGCGGCATGCGAGGAGAGCTTCGGTGAAGAGCGTGTCCCTCACGGACGACGGGAGCACATCCTCCGCGGAGGGCGGGCCCGGAGCGGGGACGGCGACCCGCCCGAGTCGACTCACCTCATGGATCGCCTCGGCCCTCGTCGGACGAGTGGTCAGTGCGCTGGTGCCGCTACTGCTCGTGCCCGTCGTCCTCTCGAACATCGGAGTCGATCTCTACGGGCTGTGGATGGCGGTGGTGGCCGTCACCGGCATGGCGGCCTTCGCCGATCTCGGGCTCGGCAACGGTCTCCTCACCCGGCTGGCGCCCTGCTACGCCAGCGGTGACACGACTCAGGCCCGGCGGTACGTGTCCAGTGCGTACGCGATGGTGTCGGCGATCGCGCTGACCGGGTGCGCCCTGCTCTGGCTCGTCTCGGACGCCGTGCCCTGGCGGGCGCTGTTCAACGTCTCGCAGTCGGCCCCGCTCGACGACGTGCGGGCCATCAGCCTGGTCGGTCTGACGGCGTTCCTGCTGAACGTGCCGCTCTCCCTGATCGGCCGGGTGCAGTACGCCTGGCAGATGGGGGTGCGGAGCAACATCTGGCAGGCCGTCGGGTCGGCCGTGTCGCTGCCGCTGACGATCGGGGCGGTGCAGGCCGGTCTCAGCGCCCCGTGGGTCGTCGCGGCCGCGGTGTCCGGCCCGGTACTGGGCAACGTCGTCAACACCTGCTGGGCCTTCGCCCGGGAGCTGCGACCCCTTCGCCCCGGCCTGACCGCTCTCGACCCCGATGCCGTACGGGAACTGCTGCGCATCGGGGGCCTCTTCGGCGTCGTCACGATCCTGATGACCCTCGCGGACAACGCCGACAACCTGATCATCGCGCACACGCGCGGCCTGGCCGACGTGACTGCCTACGCCGTGCCGGCCAAGCTCTTCACCCAACTCGGGATGATCGTCGTGTTGATCAATCAGCCGTTCTGGCCGGCGCACGGCACGGCCCTGGCACTGGGGCGGGTCACCTGGGTCCGCCGGACGGCACGCCGCATGACCCTGATCTCCGTCGCGGTGGTCCTGATACCGGCCACGGCACTGGTCGCGTGCGGGGAGCGGCTCTTCGTCGCCTGGCTGTCCGCGCCGTACGGCGACCGCTGGCTGCTGCTGGGCCTGGCGGCGTGGTGGTTGACGATGGCGGCCGTGTCGCCCGTGTTCATGGTGCAGAACGCGGCCGGAGTGATCGGCCCGCAGTTGGTCGGTTACGTCGCGTACCTCGTGCTGTCGGTGATCGGCAAGTGGTGCGCCGCCCGGTGGCTCGGCATCGCCGCGGTGCCGTACGTCGCCACCATCTGTTTCCTGCTGACAGCCGCTCCCGCGGCGATCCACGGTTACCGACGGACGCTGGCCCGAGCGGCTCGCGCCGGAGAGACACGAGAGGTGAGACGAGTTGGCGTCCCGTCCTGATGCCGTGCCACGAGTCCTGGTGGTGGGCCACATGCCCTTCGACCGGACCACCGGTACGACGATCACGCTGTCCAACCTGTTCCACGGCTGGCCGAAGGACCGCCTGGCGCAGGTCTACACGGCCTCGGCCGAACCGTCGGACGAGGTGTGCGATCGCTACCTGCACTTTCCGCCCCGGGAGCACTACCTCCCGCCGCAGTACTACACGCTGCGCATGCTGGGATGGAACGGCAGCAGCCCGCTACAGGGCATCCGGGCGGTCACGGCGGTACGCAACGCCGCCGACCGGCGCCCACTCGTCGCCACCGCGTACGCCCACCTGGTCGCGCTGGCCGACCTCAGCCCGTTGCACCTGCCGCCGAAGGTGGTGCGCTGGATGCAGGAGTTCCGGCCCGACGTGGTCTACTCCATGCTCGGCAGCGTTCGGCTGGCCCGGCTCACGGTCCGGGCGGCCCGAGCGTGCGCGGTGCCCGTCGTGCCCCACTTCACCGACGACTGGCCCGCGACCCTGTACCCCCACGGCGAACTGGGCGGCATCGCCGACCGTGCGGTGCGTTCGGCGGTCCGGCAGGTGATCGGACGCGCTCCGGCCGGCATGACCATCAGCGACTCGATGGCCGACGAGTACCAGCGTCGGTACGGCATCCCCTTCGACGTCTTCACGAACTCGGTGGATCCGGAGTTCTTCGCCGCGCCGATGTCGCCACGACCCGCCGACTCGGGCCAGTCGGCGACCAACCTCGTCTACGTGGGTGCCCTGCACCTGGGCCGCTGGCGCTCACTGCGGAACCTTGCGGACAGCGTCCAGGCGATCAGCGCGTCTGCCTCGCCGGTGCGACTCACCCTGCACTGCCCGGCTGCCGATGTCGAGCGCTACCGGTCCGCCTTCGTGGCCCACCCCGCCGTGCACTTCGGGCGGTCACTGGACAGTCACGAGGTGCCGGGTGTGCTCGCGGGGGCGGACATCCTGGTGCACGTCGAGAGCTTCGCCGAGGACACCCGGCGGTACACGCGATACTCGGTCTCGACGAAGATCCCGCAGTATCTGGCCGCCGGGCGCCCGATCCTCGGCCACGGGCCGGCCGAACTCGCCTCGATGGCGTACATCCGTGCGGCGGGCGCCGGAGTCGTCGTAGGCCAGCAGGATCCGGACGTGCTGACCGAACAGTTGTGGAAGCTCTGCCTCGACACCTCGTCGTGGCACCAGTACGGGGCGAACGGACGAGCGCACGCCGAGCGCCACCACCGCCGGGAACGGGTGGCGGCGCGGTTCGCCGAGGCGCTCGGCGCCGCCGCGCGGGCCGGACGGCAGCAGGGGCGATCGTGAGCCGCCGCGATGACTGGGTGGCGTGCGTCGGCCCGATCGCGTTCCCGTGGGGGGAACCGGGATCACGGCGTGTCTTCGGGCTCGTCGCCTCCCTGGCAGCCGCCGGCCGGAACGTCGTGGTCGCCAGCGGTGACCCCGGCCCGCGGCTACCGGTGCCCCTGCATGTCGACGGCGCCGGTTCGGTGTGCCACGTCGGCCTGGGCGAGGCCCCGCCGTCCGGGGCCGGTCCGCTGCGCGCCTCCGCCCGGATGTTCCTCACCTGGGGACGACGCACCGTTCGCTGGCTCGACGAGCAGCCGACGAAACCGTCCCACGTGCTCCTCCACGGAGGACAGGCCCAGTACGCCCATCGACTGTTGCGCTGGTGTCACCGCAACGGGGTGCCGCTGGTCGCGGATGTGGTCGACTGGTACAACGGACGATACGTCCGGGGCGGCGTGCTGGGGCCGTTGAACATCAGCATGCAGACGGCCCTGCGGCACCACTATCCGCGCTGTGACGCCGTCATCGCGATCAGCAGCCTGCTGGAACGGCACTACCTCTCCCGGGTGGGCGCCGTGATTCGCATCCCGCCGACCACCGACGTTCAGCACACGCCGGTGGGCCCGCCGCGCACCTGCCGGGGGCCCGCGCTGACGCTCGTCTACGCCGGCAGCCCCGGCCGCAACAACAAGGACCTGCTGGCGACCGTGATGACCGCCGTCGGCAAGGCGAACAGCGCGGACGTGCGCGTCGAACTGCGGATCATCGGCCCCTCGGCGGACGAGGTGCGGTCGATGGCGGGCGGGCCGGTGCCGGAAGGCGTGCGGGTCATGGGCCGGATGGCGCAGCGGCAGGTACCGGCGGCGCTGCGCGAGGCCGACTTCACCGTGTTGCTGCGTCGCCCCGAACGCGCCTCCGACGCGGGTTTCTCGACGAAGTTCTGCGAGAGCCTCGCCAACGGGGTGCCCGTGCTCGCCAACCTGACCAGCGACATGGGCAGCTACCTCCGTGACGGGGTGGAAGGGCTGGTCTGCCCCGACTACTCGGTGACGGGGCTGATGCGCACGGTCCAGCGGGCGGCCCGGCTGACCGACCGGGATTTGACCATGATGCGGTTGGCAGCCCGCGAGCAGGCGCTGAAGTCGTTCGACTACCGCATGTACGCCGACAGCCTCGACGCCTTCTTCGACGCGGTACGTCGCTGAACTCCCGCGTAGCTCAGTGCGGGTTCTCTGCCAGCCACTGTTCCACGGCACCCTCGCGGAGCGCCCGGTAGAGACTCGCGGCCCTGGGCCGGTCGGGCAGGACGACGCTCTGGTCCCCGATCATGTCGACGCCCGCGGAGGGGCTGGTGAGCATGACGATCCGGTCGGCGGTGACGCCGCGCAGCCGCCAGACGAGGTCGGTGACCCGGAGTCCCGCGTCGACCCGCACGGCCCCGCTGACGGCGTCGAGGAAGCCGTCGAGCCGGGCCGGATCAGCCAGCAGCCCCTTGCGGGTGGCCGCCTGCAGGATCGCCATGATGATCGCCTGCTGGTGCTGGATGCGGGTGAAGTCACCGGCGGCGAACTGGTGACGCTCACGCGCGTACTCGAGTGCCATGGCGCTGTTCATCCGGCGTGTGCCCGGCGGGACCGTGATCCCGCCGGCGGCGTACGACAGGTAGGGTTTGTCGACCTCGACGTCCACGCCGCCGAGGCTGTCGATGACGCGGCCGAAGCCGGCGAAGTCCACGACGGCGGCGTGGTCGATCCGGACTCCGGTGAACCCCTCGACCGTCCGCACCAGCAGCGGTGTGCCGCCCCAGGCGTACGCCGCGTTGATCTTCGCAAGCCTGGTGTCGTCGCTGTCCACCCTGGTCGGGACCGCGGTCCACGTGTCGCGGGGGATGGACACCATGTGCACCCGGTCTCCGTCGGCCGAGACTCGGACCAGGATGATGGTGTCGGTCCGCTGCGACCCACCGGACGGCCCCGCCTGATCCGTGCCCGCGACCAGGATGTGGAGGGCCTTGCCGGTGGCCTTGGCGGGTCGCTCCTCGGCCGGAATCGGGCTGAACGCGTCCACCCTGGTGATTGTGGTTTCGAAATGCCGCAGGTAGAGCCAGCCGGCGCCGCCGAGCAGGCTCAGCAGTGTCGAAAGGGCGGCGACCAGCGCCACGGCCCGGGCCCAACGGCGACCGAGCGGCATCATCCGCAGTCTGCGGGCACCGGGCCCGAAAAGTCTCACCGGATCCTCCCTTCGCCGACGCGGTGGGTCAGCATCGGATGCCGGCCCAGTCGTGGTGGCGGCGGACCGTGGAGAGCAGGTAGTCGACGACACGGCGGGACGTGTCCGGCACGGCGTAGTCGGCCGGACACGGCACGCCGCCTTCGGCACACTGATCCACCGCCACCCGAACCGCCTCCAGCACGCCTGCCGGGTCGAGCCCGGTCATGATGATGCCGCCGGCGTCCAGTGCCTCCGGACGCTCGATCGACTCCCGGAGAGTGACGGCTGGGAAGTTGAGGATGGCGCACTCCTCGCTGATCGTGCCGCTGTCCGACAGCGTGCAGCGGGCGTGTCTCTGCAACTGGACGTACTCGAAGAAGCCGAAGGGATCGTGGAAGGTGATTCCCTCCAGCGTGGTCCCGTCGACCGCGAGAGCCTCCAGCCGTTTGCGGGTACGGGGGTGGGTCGACACCAGCACCGGCAGCCGCCATTCGTCGCGGACCGCACGGAGGCAGTCGAGCAGCCGTTCGAGGCGGGCCGGTCGGTCGACGTTCTCCTCGCGGTGGGCGCTGACGACGAAGTAGCCGTTCGGGGTCAGCCCGAGCTGGTCGAGGATCGGCGACTGGCGGATGTCCTCGTGGTAGTGGTCGAGCACCTCCCGCATCGGTGAGCCGGTGTGCAGGATCCGCCGCGGGTGCAGTCCCTCGGCGAGCAGGTTGCGCCGGGCGTGTTCGGTGTAGACGAGGTTGAAGTCGGCGACGTGGTCCACCAGCCTCCGATTGGTCTCCTCGGGGACGTTGAGGTCGAAACAGCGGTTGCCCGCCTCCATGTGGTAGACCGGCACCCTCATCCGCCTGGCCATCAGAGCGGCGATGCAGCTGTTCGTGTCACCGAGGACGAGCAGGGCATCGGGGTGCAGTTCCGTGATCGCCTGCTCGACGCCGGTCAGCACCCCGGCGAACACCCGGGCCAGTGAGCCGGTGTCGACCCGGAGGAAGCGGTCGGGCCGCCGGATCCGGAGATCGGTGAAGAACACCTCGGACAGCGAGTGGTCCCAGTTCTGGCCGGTGTGGACGAGTACGTGATCGACCGTTCGATCCAGTCTGCTCATCACCCGCGAGAGGCGGATGATCTCCGGCCGGGTGCCGACCACTGTCATGACCCGGGTCATCGGCGTGCTCCCTCGTGTGTCATCTTCATCAACATGTCCTCGATCTGATCGACTCCGACCTGAAGCGCCATCCGCTCCCGGTACAGCCGCAGTGCGCGGGCGCTGAGGTCGGCCCGCTGCTCACGGGACCAGCCCGCGACCTGCGAGAACCGATCGGCCAGTGCCTGCCAGTCCTCGGGCGGGCAGGTGAGCCCGACGCCCGCCGTCTCCACGAGACGGGCGGCGTCACCGGCCACGGCGGCGACAACGGGCGAACCACAGCAGAGCGCCGCCTGCAGCTTGGACGGTATGGTCGCCCGCAGCGCGGGCAGGTCGCGCAGACAGACCAACTGGTAGTCGGCGGCGGCGTAGAGTTCGGCCATCTGCTCGGGCGGGCGTCGCGCCAGAAACCGTACGTTGGAGGCACCGAGAGTGCCGGCGAGGCGGATGACCTGCTCCTGATCGACGCCGGACCCCACCAGGACCAGGTCCATGTGGTCGCGCACGGCGGCGGCGGCACGTACTGCCGTTTCCAGGTGCTGGAACCGACCCATGTTGCCCGCGAACATGACGGTGCAGCGGCCTCGGTGCCCGATCGCTGCGCGGGCCTGTGCCGTCACGGGCACCGGCCGGAAGATCGACTCGTCGGTCCAGTTGAGCACCGTCCGCACGCGTTCCGGCGCCGCGCCCCGCTCCACGACGAGCTGCTGCATCGAGGGAGCGGTGACCGCGATCGCCGAGGCGCCCTGGTAGAGCCGCCGCATGACCGAGGTCAGTCCGGCGGCGAGGAATCTCCCCGTCACACCTGCCGGGGCCAGCCCGGAGGCGGTCACCGCTTCCGGCCACACGTCCTGGACGTGCAGCAGCGTGGGGGTCCGGCGAAGACGGCGTAGCGCTGCCGCCGCGGCGAATGTGGTGGCCGGCGGATGGTAGACGTAGAGCGCGTCGACATGTGCGAGGTAGCGGAGAGCGGCCAGGGTGCTCGTCGCGGCGAACGACAGATAGCTGACCATCCTGCCGGCGGCCGAGCGGCCGTGACTCGCTCGTTGCGGCACCCGGCGCACGGTGAGCGCTCCGGTCGTCGTCGTGTCCTGCCAGCGTTGTCGCCAGCCGGGATAGATGTGGCCCCCGGGGTAACTCGGGAAACTGGTCAACACGCGTACCTCGTGCCCCCGCGCGACGAGTTCGTCCGCGAGACTGCCGGGGACGAAGACCGGCTCCGGTGGGTACCACTGACTCACCACGCCGATCTTCATGCCGGTGCCGTCGCGGTCGGGAACACCGGCTCGGCGTAGGTGTCCGGACTGGTCGGATCGAAGATCTCGTTCGCCCAGAAGAGGGTCAGCAACTCCGCCGAGCCGGTGTTCGTGATCTTGTGCGCCCACATCGTCGGCATGTCCACCACCACCGGGGTGTCCCCGCCGACCGGAAAGGTCACGACCTCCTGGTGTCCGATCCGGCGGAGGGCGATCTCAGCGCTGCCCCGGAGGACGACGAACCTCTCGATCTTGGCTAGATGGAAGTGGTCGCCTCGACTGATCCCCGGACGGGTGGTGGAGGCGAACGTCTGTCCCCCTCCACCGTGCACCCGCACCGCCTCGAACAGATTCCCGCGGGCGTCGCTGCGGCACGTCAGCGGTATCGGGAAGAGCTGCGGGAAACAGTGTGATCGATACGTGTTGAACAGCCGCACCGCATGTCGCTCGTCCAGCGCCGGGATCTCTCCGGAGCGGTAGGTGGCCGCGAAGTAGGACAGGCGCTCGGCGAGTCGCGACACGCTGATCCGGAGTGCCGGCATGGCGGCGTCCCAGGCGTGGCCGGGAGGGGCACCGATCAGGCGAGCTGCGGCGTCCTGCGCGTGGACCAGATCGAGCTCCCGATCTCCGGTCACCTCCGGAGCGCCGCCGTCGGCGAGTTGCCGGCAGAACGTGGCCACGACCGAGTTGTAGAACGGGCGGCCGTGTTCTCCGTACAGGTTCGGCAACCTGACATCGTCGAACTCATAACCCAGGTGAGCGGCGGCAGCCAATGTCTCTGCCGCCTCGGCCTTGGCGTCTCCGTAGGGGGTGCCGTTGCCGGCCTGCGTCGAGTTCGCATACACGACCCGCTTCGGTGGCACCGGGCACTGCCGCAGGCCGCGGACGAGCGCGCTCGCGGCACCGGCGTTGCCCTGGACCAGGTCGGACTCGGCGCCACGGTTGACGCCACCGAGGTGCACCAGCAGGTCCGCCCCGTTGGCCCGGCTCGCCACCCGGGCCGGGTCGTTCAGTTCGATGCTCGGCAGGGTCACCGCCTGCGGCCACCCGATCGCCTGGAGCAGCACTCGGGTGTGCCATCCGAGGAATCCACCGGCCCCGGTGAGAACGACCCTCACGGGACCAGTACCGGTTCACGCAGGGACAGTTCGGCCCGGATCTCGGGGAGCCCGAGCAGCAGCTCCCGGACGGCCGGGACATCGAGTCGCGGTGCGTTAGCCGAGGTGAGATCCGTGACACCGGACGGATCCTGCGCCTCCACGGGGCGCTGAAGCGCGTAGTGCAGGCCCCGGGCGTCCAGCGGCACGCGGATGAAGTCGCCGAAGTCGTCGGCGCGGGCGACCTCGTCCGCGTTGGCGAGGCACTCGTGCTGCTTCTCCGCGTGGCGGCTGCCAATGATGTCGATCTTGTCCGGCACGTCGAAGAGGTGGCACAGGGCGGTGGCGAGATCAGCCACGGTGCATGCCTGCGCCCTGTGGATGAAGACGTCGCCGGAGCGGGCGTGCCGGAAGGCGTGTTCCACCAACCGCACCGAGTCGTCGAGCGACATCAGGAAACGGGTCATGTCGGGGTCCGTCACCGTCGGCGTGCGGCCGGCCTTGATCTGGCTGACGAACAGCGGAATGACCGATCCTCGTGAGTACATGACGTTGCCGTACCGCACACAGGACACGGTGGTCGCGCTGTCGGGACGGTTGCGGGCGTGGGCCTGGGTCAGCTTCTCCATCAACGCCTTGGTCATCCCCATCGCGTTCACCGGTTGCACGGCCTTGTCCGTGCTGAGCATGACGACCGAGTGGACCCCGGCCCGTTCGGCCGCCTCGATGACGTTGGCGCTGCCGAGCACGTTCGTGCGGATCGCCTCGGTGGGGAAGAACTCGCAGACCGGAACCTGCTTCAGTGCGGCGGCGTGGAAGACGTAGTCCACGTCCCACATGGCCTTGACCAGCGAATCGAGGTCACGCACATCGCCGAGGTGGTACCGCACCCGATCGTCGTCGATCGCGTGGCGCATGGCGTCCTGCTTGGCCTCGTCGCGGCTGAACACGCGAATTTCCGAAACGACCCCGGTGAGGAGTCGGCGAACCATGGCACGGCCGAACGAGCCGGTGCCGCCGGTGACGAGCACCTTGGCCTCGGGATCCAGGAGGGTCATCGATTTCCTTCCGGTAGATCACAGCCGACCCTTCTCGACGGGGTTGGCCCTGCCTAGGTAGGTCTACTAGATAAAACCCCCACAAGGCACACAAAGGCGGAAATGGGACTACCCTGATCTCGTCGCGACGTTCGGATGGTGCCGGCGATCGTCGGGATGGACCCGGTCAACTCGGAGGTGTTCAGGTGGCTCCCGTTCAGGCGCGGCACGCGACGGCGCCGCTGCAGGGCCTGTCGTGGGACGACGGCGCCGAACGGCGAGATTGGCCGACCGGCCGAGAGAGCCGCGGGCGAAGGCGGGCCGGCGAGTGGGCGCCGCTGGCCGTCGCGCTGTTCTGGATGCTGGCCACGTTCGGCGCCTTCTGGCTGAGCGATCTCAGCGACCGGGTGCCGAACCCGGAAATGTTGTGCGCCTTCGTGCTCGGCGCCGTGGGCCTGTTCGCCCTCGGCTACTCCGCCCAGATACTCCTCAATCGCCCCGGCCGTACCACGACGACGCCACCAGCGCAGACGACCTGGGTACGTCGACTGGTGTTCCTGGGCGCGGGATACACCGTGGCGCTGAGTCTGCTACGACTGTCCGCGCTCGGAGCCACCGGACCGCAGGACATCCTCAACGGCCTGCGCGATCCCGCGGCGGGCTACCTGCACAAGCTCGACGCGTACGAGCAGGGGATCGGCCAAGGCGATGCTCTGGTGTCGCTACTGACGTTCCTGGGCGTCCTCGGCACGGTACTGGCCCCCCTCCTGGTCGTGTACTGGCGCCAGTTGTCTGCCGCGGCACGGGTCGCGGGAATCGTCGGACTCTCCTTCGACGCGGCCTACTACCTCTACACCGGCACATTGAAGGGCCTCGGCGACACCGCGATCCTGAGCGCCGCAGGTCTGCTCGTTGTCATCACCGCGCCTCGGCACTCGCTGACGCGCCGCCGCGCGGCAGTCGTCATCGGGGGTGTCATCGCTGCGGTCTTCGTGGGATACCTCGCTTTCAACCAGGCCGCGCGCGCCGAGTCGTTCGGCACCAGCGACCTCACCCGGCCGAGTCCGGCGCTGGTAGACCTGGTCGGTCCACGGGCCGCCGACGGCCTGACCGCCACCGCCTTCTATCCCACGCACGGCTACCTCGGCCTCGCCTACAACCTGCAGGAGCCGTTCGTCTGGTCGCAGGGACTGGGCGGTGCCCCCGCGATAAGGCTCTTCCTCCAGGAGACGTTCGGGGTCGACACCTCGGCTCACCCCAGCTACCCCGAGCGGACGGAGTACGCCACCGGATGGCCGTCGGACCAGTACTGGTCAACCATCTATCCGTGGTTGGCCTCCGATCTGACGTTCCCCGGGGCGGCACTGTTCATGGCGGTGGTGGGCTGGTTCTTCGCCCGGGTCTGGCTGGACGTGACCAGGACTCGCCGGATCCTGCCCCTGCTGATCTTCGCGCAGCTCTGGATCCTCATCCTCTACCTTCCGGCCAACAACCAGCTCGGCATGTCGCCGGAGTCGGTGTTCGGGCTGATCACGCTGCTGATTCTCTACCGGGCGTCCGCATCGAGGCTGGTGCGGGTCTGACGGGGATGCGAGTCGCGGCCGGGTAGTCGGTACCGGGCCAGACCGGACGGCCACCGGGCCGAGACCGCCGCTCAGTAGCGTGTCGCGCCTCGACGTCACCCTGCTCCGGGATCGACGGCGTGGACTGCCCGGCGAGGCGGTGCCCGGGGGCGGGGACGCCGTACACGTCTTGACAAACTTACACAGTAAGGCTGTACCTTACGTCGTAAGTCTTTGGATGGCGTGTCGGGGAGGGGTCATGGAGCCTGTCGCGATGGACGGAACCAGGAAGCCGGGCGCGGGAAAGAAGGTGTGCGTCATCGGCGCGTCCGGGAAGCTCGGGCGCTACCTGGTGCAGCATGCGTTGGACCGGGGCTACGAGGTGGTGGGCGTCTGTAGAGAGCAGAGTGTCCACAAACTCGCCGACCTCGCGGGAGAGATCACGGTGGTCCCCGGCGCGACCGACGATCGTGCCGTCGTCGCGCGGGCGGTGAACGGCTGCGACGCGGTGCTCACGGTGCTGGTGCCCTGGGGGGTTGAGCACTATGCCTCCGGCACCGCCCAGGCGGTGCTCGACCACGCGCGTCCGGGTGCCCGCCTGGTGTTCTCCTGCGGATGGCACATCACCCGCGACGGGAAGGACGTCTACACCCGGAGGTTCAAGGTGTACGCGGCCGTGTTCGGCCGGCTGGCGAAGCTCGCCCGCGTGGTGGACGTGGACGACCAGGTGGAGGCCTGCCGGAGGATCTTCGCCAGTGACACCAGTTGGACGGTGGTGCGGGGCAGCGACCTGGAAGAGGGGGGCAGCCAGGGTCTGCCGGTGTGGAGCCGACACGTGGGCGACCCGATCCTGGCCAGCAACCTCACCCGCCGCGTTGACTACGCCCGTTTCATGGTCGAGGCGGTGGAGAACGACGCTCTCGTCCATGAGGCCCCGGCCATCGTCGGCCGGCTGACCCCCTCCGCCCTGGCGCACGCCGCCGGACCGGCGTGAGCCCTCGGCTCGTCCGCCCGTGCCCGGCGAGCCCTGAGCGTGGCGGTCGCTGACGTGAGCGGCGTGTGACAGTGCGTCTCCCTTCACCTTGCTGTCGTCTGGGCCTGGTATATAGGTGCGGATCCGCAGCGAGGGGAGAACGCACCACAGTGGACACCGCCTACCGGGTGAGCCCGCTTCGGGCCGCCGACCCCGCCTTCCTCGGGGAGTACCAGATGGTCGGCCGGATCGGTGCCGGCGGCATGGGGATGGTCTATCTTGCCGAGGACGCGGACGGCAGCTATGTGGCGGTCAAGCTGATCCACGCCGACCTCATCGCCGATCCCGAGTTCCGCGCCCGGTTCCGGGACGAAGTGGAGCGGTCCCGGCAGGTTCCATCGTTCTGCACGGCGGAGTTCATCGCCGCCGACATCGACCACGACCCGCCCTATCTGGTAGTGGAGTACGTCGACGGGCCGAGCCTGGAGGAGGTCGTCACCGAGCGCGGCCCGCTGCGCGGCGGCACGCTGCACTCACTCGCGGTCGGGGTCGCCACCGCACTCACCGGCATCCACCGGGCGGGCATCATCCACCGGGACCTGAAGCCGGAGAATGTGCTGCTCCCGCCCGGCAGTCCCAAGGTGATCGACTTCGGGATCGCCAGGTCGTTCGGCGTCACAAGCAGACACACCCGCACCGATGACATGGTGGGCACGATCGCCTACATGGCGCCGGAACGGTTCGCCGACAACCGGGGCGATCCGGTCAGCGCGGCTGCCGACGTCTTCGCCTGGGGCTGCGTCATCACCTACGCCGGAACCGGGCGGACGCCGTTCGGCGGTGACTCACCCTCGGCGACCGCAGGACGCATCCTCACCCAACCGCCGCATCTCGACGGGCTGCCCGAGCCGTTGCGTGAGCCCGTGCGCCTCGCCCTGGCGAAAGACCCGGCGGACCGGCCGAGCGCCCCGGACCTGCTCGCCATGCTGCTCGGCGAGAAGCGCGACGCGGCGCCGGTGCCCACGCGGCGGCACCCCCGGTGGCCCCGGTGGCGGTTGCCGGTCGTGGTCACCGTGGTGCTTCTCCTGGTCGGGGCGACCGCCGGCGTCCTGTCGGTCGGAACCGGCCCGCCGTCGGGTTCCCCGACGCCGTCCAGCCCGGGCGCCGCGTCCGCGCCGGCAGCCGCCGGCACCCCGTCGGCCGCCGTCCCGTCGTCGCCACCGTCGCCAGAGCGATCGAGTCCTCCGGCGACCCCGTCCACCACACCGGATCGGACGGTCACCTCGCCCGCCCCGTCCGCCCCGCCCGCCCCGCCCGCCACCGGCCCCTCGTCGGCGGAGCTCCCGGCCTCGGACAACCCGACCGGCCGCAACCTCGCCCTGACCGGAACCGCCACCGCCGCCGCGGCGGAAGGGCCGAACTGGAGCGCCGGCAAGGCTGTCGACGGTGATCCGGCGAGCCGGTGGAGCAGCGCATTCACCGACCCGCAGTGGCTGGCCGTGGACCTTGGCAAGCGGTGGCGGATCAGCGAGGTGGTGCTGCACTGGGAAAGGGCGTACGCGGTCGCGTACCGGGTGGAGATCTCGGCGGACGGCGCCGCGTGGACGCCGGTCTACTCGACCGCGACGGGAACCGGCGGTGTGGTACGGATACCCGTCGCCGAACTGCCCGGCAGGTACGTCCGCATGTACGGCACCCGACGCTCCGGCGACTACGGCTACTCGCTGTACGAGATCGAGGTGCGCTGACCGCCTCAGGCGCCGACCGCCGCCGGCTGCCGCCAGTCCGACCAGGTGCGCCGCGTGAGATCGCAGCCGGCGTGGGCCAGGTACTCGGCGAGCGGGCGTACCCGCCCGAGGCCGTACCGGCCGAAGTTCGGACGCCGTAGCAGGACACCCACCCGGCGGCGGCTCGCCCGGTCGAGGGTCCACCAACCCGGCGTTCCCGCGGTGCTAGTGTGGTCCGTCCAGTGCCGGGGGCTGCCCTCCCGCAGATAGTGGTGCCAGGCCAGCGCCTCGGTCGGGTGGAACAGGTCGTAGCCCCAGGTGAAGGCGCGCACCGACATGGTCAGTTCCTCGCCGAGGAAGTAGATGCGCGGGTCGTACGGCACCTCGCGGACGAGGCTGCCCGGGGCGAAGAGGAAACCACCCGCCACGAACCGGGCGGGTACCGTCGGCCGGGACCGGTCCGTCATCGGGCGCTGGCCCAGGACCGGCAAGCCGTCGCCGGTCCAGCCCCGGACGATCGTCTCGGCCGGAAGGCCGTCGCCGGGCAGGTCGTCCGCCGGCTCGTACCGGGGCGGATAGCCGGTGATGACCGGCTTCCCGGCACCGGTGCCGGCCGCGAGCGTCAGCAGCCGGGCGTCCCAGTCCGGTGCGAACCGGGTGTGGCTGTCCACCTGGAGGAACCAGTCCTCGCCGGCGTAGTGGCCCATCACCTGCGCCCGAGCCCAGCATGCGCCCCGGCTGGCGCGAGCGTCGACGTCGAGCAGTTCCACCCGGGGGTCGGCGGCGATCGCGGAGACGTCCTCGTCCCCCCGGTGCTGCCAGCACACCACGATCCGTACCCGGTCGGGGCGGGCGGCCTTGGCCAGACAGTCCCGTACCGTCGGGACCAGCTCGGCGTCCCGGTAGGAAGCCACGGAAACGAAGATGCTCATCATCTGATCCGGGTCAGCCCAACGCGGCCGGGCTCGCCGCGGCCGGCCGGAACAGCGCCGCCAGCACCCGGTGTTCGGCGATCTCGTCGGTGTCGGCCGGCAGCGCTCCGGTGCTGCGAGCCCGGTACAGCAGTCCCGGGTCCGGCGCGAGGCCGTGCTCACGCAGGTAGTAGGAGACGGTGTCGGTCCACACCCAACTGCCGTCGGTACGGTAGGACATCGGCACCACCGCCCCTCGACCCGGATCCACCAGGTCCGCCATCCGCTGAGTGGTCGTCAGCACCGGCCGGCCGGCGTCCAGGAACGCCAACACGTGGTCCCGGTCGGGGCCGCCCAGGCGCGGATGGTCGTCGTCGAACCAGGGTCCGGTGACGGCGTCCACCCCGTCGAAGACCCGGGCCACGGTGATCGGCCGAGGCTCGGTGGCGGTCCACAGCAGCGCGGCGGCGCCCCGGGCCTGCATCTGGTATGCCGGTAGAGCCTCACCCTGGACGTACACCTCGATGGTCGTCCCCGTGGTACCGAGCTGCGTCTGCAACCGCGCGGTGACCACCGGCAGGTCAGCCGTCGCGACCGCCGTGGACAGGACGAAGACCCGCGTCGCCGGTGCGTCCGGGCCGGCGGGGACCGTGAACCGCCAGGACCGCCACAGTGCCGTCGCGCCGGGTACCCGTTCCACCGCGGCGACCGCGGCCCGGTCGACGTCGTCGGTGACCGTGCCGACGAACGCAGCCGGTGCGTCGGTCAGGTCCAGCATCGGTGGTGGGGCTTCGGGGGCGAACACCGCCGGGTCCGCCAACGCGGGCTGGAACTCCACCGGGGGAAGCGGCCACTGGTCGGGCCGGGTGTCGGACAGTGCCGCGACGGCGTCCGGATCGACGGCGGCGACCAGTGCGAACTCCTCGTCGGTCAGGGCGAGCCCGGCGTTCACGGTGATCGAGGCCACCGCGGCGGCGACATCGGCGATGCGGCCCTGCGCCAGCGCATACCGCGCGTCGGCGAGGACGTCGTCCGGCGCGTGACCGGCCACCCGTAGCAGCAGGCGGTGGAACTGCGGCGCGTGCTCGGTCCGGCGGAACTCAGGCATGGTGCCATCCGACCACGACCGGCGGCGACCGATCGAGGGTGGCGCGGTGGGTCTGCCCTTACGTTCCCGTCACGTCGCCCGCGGACGCGGTCGCCGCCTCGTGGACCTCCGGTGGCCCGGCGTTCTCGTCGACGTCGACCAGTTGCGCCTCGGTACCGTCGGGTCGTACCGGTTTCCGGAGGATGACGTTCCATCCCAGACGGTCGTCGAGATCGCCCAGGTCGCCGCTGATCCAGTAGAAGTCGGCGGCGGTGATCGGATGGTCGGTGACCGGCGTGAGGTGGACGTCGATCGTCGGACCGGGGGGTGGACTGATCCGGTGGCGGGCCTGGTCGGCGAGGAGCGCCAGCGGTACCGCCATGGGGTCGGTGTCGGTGGTCGGTGGGTGGCCGGGGGGCGAGGGTTCGAGGGCGGGGCCGGCGAGGTAGGCGAGCACGATCGCGCCGTCGACGGGGGCGAGGGGAATCTGCGGGTCGACCCCGGAGGTCACCCAGACACCGGCGTCGCGATGCCGGAGCGCGTCGAGGGCGAGCCGGATGCGCTCGTCGTCTCGTTGCTCAGCGATGTTGAGGTCCCCGAGTCCGACACCTGGGGTGCGGGTGCGGTCGAGGATCCGCATGAGCCGGACGGGAAGGTCGGGGGCGTTCTGGTCGATGTTCATTCCGGCCACCCAGGCGACGAGGTCGGCGGCGGCGCCGGGACCGGCGGTGAGGTCGCCTGTGGGTTCGAGCAGCCGCAGGGCCCGGTGTGCGGCGGCGAGCCGGCTCGGGCCGAAGGTGCCGATGCCGTAGGCGCGGGCGGCGAGGAAGCCGGCGGCGAGCAGGTTGCGCAGGGCGGTCGGGCCGGTGTGGCCCAGTTGCCCGGCCAGCTCGGTCAGCGCGGCCGTGGCGCTGGCGGGGTCGCGCTCGGTCACCGGGGGCGCGGCGACGTCGAGCAGGGCGTCGATGAGGTGGTAGGGGGTGAAGGTGAGATCGTGACCGGGTACGACGTCCAGCGGCGGGAAGGGGTGGGGGTGGGAGTACCCGTAGGCGGCCATCGGGTCGGGCAGGCCGGTGACGGTACGGGCGAGCTGGACGTCCTGCGGGGACACGGCGTGTACCAGGTCCCCGGTGAGCTGCAGTTGGGGCGGCTGCAACTCGGGACGATGGACCCGGGTGATGCCGGTGTCGACAGCGCCCTCCTGTGTGGCGAGGGTCCGGGAGACCCACATCCCGAACTGCCAGGCGGACCAGGGAGTGTCCTGGGTGGGGACACCGATGACCACCCGGGGGTCGTCGTCGGCGATGACCGGGGTTGCGCCCGGCGGCCCGATCCATACCCGGTGGCCGATCGAGACGAGTTCCCAACCCTGGTACACGTCCCACCGTCCGTTGCCCAGGTACGGCATGTCGTGCACGGGGGTCAGCAGGGTCGGAGCCTGCGGCGTCGGGTGGATCGTGAGGTAGTGGGCGAAGGCCGGCGCAGTGGCGGTGTGCAGCCGGCTGTGCGGTACGAGATGGTCGACGTGGCCGCCCTCGGTGTCGGTCACCAGCGCGGGTGCGGCGGCGAGTACCTGGTCCGGTCCGAGCAGCCCGGCCAGGTGCACCCCCTGTCCTGCGGTGATCGGTGAGGCGAGCACCAGCTCCACCAGAACCCGCGGTGGAAGCTCGGCCCTGAGGTGCTGGAGGATGCGCTGGGCTTCGGATCGGTCGGCGATCGAGATCACGAGCATCGGTCGGTCCGGGTGCGGCAGCCGGTCGGGGCGGGTGCCGGGCGCGCCGGCCGGCCGCAGGTGGATGCCGGCCGGGCCGAGACCGTCGAGCTGGTAGCCGGGCGGAGGCACCAGCCGGGTGACCGGTGTACCGCTCCAGTCCATCACGGAGCCCAGCGACTCGTACCGCAGCTGGGTCAGGTACGCCTGCATCTCCATCGGCAGCGCGGTGTACTTCGGGTGGGTCATCTCGAAGCGCGCATCCAGCAGCGCCTGGTTGCTGCGGGACAGTCGCTGCATGACCCGGGCGGAGAACTGGTACATCCCTCGGGCGGCCGAGACCCGGGCGTCGGCGCTGTTGCGCAGAACGCGGAGACTCTGGTCCTCGCTCACCTGCATGTCGTTCGCCGCGACGCTGTTCCATATCCGCCGCATAGCGGGATACCGTGGGTCGTCTGGCGACCGCGATTCCCACAGTTCGGTCTGAACCTCGGGACGGGGGGTGACCTGGCCCGCCGCCGCGGCGTCACCGGCCGTGGTGGCGAGCAGTTGAGCGATCACCGTCATCTGTTCGAGGTGGGTCAGTTCATGCACGAGCGAGGTCATGACCTGGTCCACCGGAAGGTCGGCCCGGAGGAACACCTCCCACGACTGCCGGTCGAAGGCGCCCCGGCGTTGTGGGTCGTTGTTCATCCGGCGGACGGGCGGGGCGCCGATCGCCGTGGTCATGGCATCGGCGATCTCCCGGTACGCCTCGAGCGGTAGCCGACTCCGATCGTCGACGCGCGCGGCGACCAGCCGGCGTACCCGGGCGTGCAGGGCGGCAAGGTGGTCCGGATCGGCGGACCGCAGGAGCTGGTAGTCCGGCTCGGGGACGTGGGCGGGATCCTGCGGTGGCGGGCCGCTCGTCCGGGGGCCCGTCCCGGTCGACGGGGCGGTGGGGGCGAACGGGGCGGGGAAGGCGACGGTGCCCTCGGGCACCAGGGGCTGGTCGGTGGTGTCAGGGGACGGAAGCTCGTGGTGATGGACGGGCTCGCTGGCGGGTGGGTGATCGGTGTGCCGGTGCCAGGTGCCGGGTCGCGTGAGGTCGGGGCGGGGATGTCCGTCCGGGCTGTGCGTGGGCGACGCCGTGAAGATCCGGCCGGTCGGTGTGACGAACGCGGTCGCGGCCGGTGCGAGGACCGAGGCGACGCCGTCCTGGGCGGCGAGTTCCGCGGCGGGGCCGGTGATGTCGCCGCCGGTGTCGCACGAGATCAGGACGATCTCCTTGCCCTGGGCCCGTGGATCGGCGGCGATGACGGCGGCGAGCTGGGACGCGGTGATCGGCTCGCCGCGGACCCGGAGGCCGTCCCGGCCCCCGTGGGCGAAGACCAGGAACTGCCCGGGCCGGGCCGGCACCCTCGCCGCCGCTTCCCGGTGGTGCGTCTCCGTCTCGTCGAGCAGGGTCAGACCGGCGGGGACCGGCCCGGCCGTCGGTGGTGGAGGTGCCGGAGCCGGATCGGTACGCGCGGGTTCGGTCTGCGCCTGCGGGGGTGGTGGTTCGGCGTGCTTGTAGGGGGTGGGTGTCACGGGTTCGTCCGTCTGGGCGGAGATCCGTCCGGCGACGTTCTCCAGCCAGCGTTGGACGTCGGTGGGGTTGATGTCCTTGCGTACCTTGCCGGACATGTAGCGGCCCGACTTGTCGTTGACCGTCCAGGCTCCGGTCGTCGGGTCCCGGTGGAGTTCCCCGCTGATCCGGGCCGGGCCGGCGAGTGTTCTTCCGTCGGTGGTGAACCGCGCGCCGATCGTGGGGTGGCCCTGCTCGTTGATGAGGTCGCGTAGTTGTCGGAGGGTGAGTTCGGGGTCCTTCTCCCGCATCGCTCGGTGCAGGTCGTCGAGTTGCCGGTCGGAGACGGCGGTGAGGAGTTCTTCGCTGCCGATCCATATCTGGCCGTCCTCGGCGACGACGTAGTGCCAGTGCGCGTCCGGCCGGCCGGCCCAGATGAACTCGGTGAAGTCGGCCAGCGGCATGAGGGCCGGGTTGAGTCGGACCTGTTGGGTGCGGAGGTCGTCGCCCTTGACGCCCTTCTGGTCACGGTCGCGTGGTGGGTCGAGTTCGAACGGTTTGACTTTCTTCGGTAGGACGGCGGGACCGTAGTCGTGGTCCAGGTCCGCCGGGGCTGTCGTCGTGGCGTCGACGTCGGTCGGCCGGACGTCGACCGGTGCCGGACGACTGGTGTCGACCTCCCCTCCGACGTCCTGGACGGTGACCGCCTGGTAGTGGTCGCCCTGCCGCTGGACATCGATCAGGGGAGCGTCGTCGCGGCCGAGCGTGTGGACATGACCGGGCGCGTGAATCCGGATCCGGGCATCGAGAGCGGCGGCCAGCAGCCCGACGAATGATTCGCCGATGTCGTTGCGCCAGCGCTTCTCCCAGTTGCGTACCGCATCGGTGAGCGCGGCGAACTCCACGACGGTGACCGGCCGGGCCGGGTCGATCAGATGGTCCGCGAGTTGGTCGCGCAGGACCGCGTCTTGCAGGGACTCCACCGGGATGGTGACCCCGTGGGCGGTCAGGTAGTCGAACATCGCGCGCATCGACAGCGAGTCGTCGTGCAGGTCGCGCGGTGGACCGTCCGCCGACGGCTTGAGCGGCACCTCCTGCTCCGCGTGCGTGCGGGCGGAGTCGGCGTCCTGCCCCGACGCGACCAGATCGGCGGTGCGCTGCTCGACGTACCGGTCACGAAGGGTCGTGGCCGGGACGAGGTCGGGATTGCGGAGCGAGGTGACACCGGCCGACCTGAGCCGGTCGAGCAACGCCTTCCGGTTCAACGTGTCCACCTCGGCGCGGACCCGCAGGTTCCGGTTGAACCGGTACGCCTGGATGGCCGTCCCCGGGATGCCGTCCCGGCCGACCGACTGCACGTACCGCTCGACCAGTTGCCGCAGTCGTTCCGCGGCCTGCCCCAACTCGGCGCTCTGCGGCACCAGGCCGTCGGGGTCGCGGGGCGCGTCCGGACCGGTCAGGCCATCGAGCTGGGCGCGGACGGCATCCGGGTTCGCCAGCCAGGACCGCAGCACCGGTGTGTCGAGTCCGGCGGCGACGAGCCGGGAGCCGACCAGCTGTGGAGCGCTTCCGACGATCGAGTAGAGCTGGCAGCGTCCGTCCCCCGGCGTCGAGACGGTCTGGAGGCCCGGCCTCGGACCGGCCGGTGTGCGGAGCACGTCCCGGGACGGCGGGTCCACCTCGGGGGATCCGGCCGGTGGGGTCGGTGCGGTGGCGTCCTTCGTGGTGCTGGCTGCGGTGTTGTCGGTGTGGTGGGACGGTTCCGCCTCGGGTGGCTGCGGTGGTGTGGGTGGCTGCGGTGCCGGCTGCTGTTCGGTGACGGGTTCGGTCGGCTCGGCCGATGTGGTGGGTGGGGTGTCGGTGGGTGCGGTGGGTGGGGTGTCGTCGGCGGGATCGTCCGCGCTGTCCGGCACGTCTTCGATCCGGCTGTCGTCGAGGTGGTGGACGTGGTCGGCGAGCCGCTGCGCTCCTTCGGTGTCGACGGCCGGTGCCACCCCGAGAAACCGGCTGCTGAAGTCGTCCACCAGCTGGTAGTGCCGCTGGGCCAGATGCCACCAGTCCTGCCCCGCCTGGTCCCAGGCGTCGCCGAGTCCGGGCAGCACCGCCTCGTAGGTGGCCCGTGCGGTGCTGCCCTCCGGCGCCGCATAGGCATCGAAGCGGGCCTGGTCGAGCCGATCCGCGGCCGACACGAAGGCATCCGCCGCTTTGGCCAGCTCCGCCTCCCGCGCCGCGAGCTCCGCGAAGGCGGCCACCCGCTCGGCGGCCTCCGGCCGGGGCGTGCCGTCCGCCGGGATGTCGAGTGCGGTACGGGCGTCGTGCAGCCCCATCCGCAACGACACGGTGAGCAGCTCGGTCGGCTGCCCAACGCTGGTCACCGTGCTCGACGGAAAGGCCGAGTACGACAGGGCCACGTCGACCTCGACCCGGCTCAGGTAGTCGACCAGGGCCGACCGGCTCTCCGGTTTGACGTTGCCGAACCCGCCCGTGGTGCTGCTGCCGCTCTCGGTGGCGGCCTGCGAGTCGCCCGCGACGGCACCCGTACCGCCGCTCTCCAACGGCTGGTACGGGTCGTCGACGTTGCCGCGCCCCAGCAGCGGCACCCGAGGCCCCCGGAGGTCCTGGACCAGCGCACTCGTGCCGCTGCTGTACTCGCCGGCGTCCTGTACCGCGTGCTCGCGGTAGACCTTGGAGCTGACCCCCCGCAGGGACGCCGCCTCGGGCACCAGCCTGACGACGATCTGGGCCCGCTGGCCGAAGATCTGGGCGCTGGTCACCGGAGGTAGCTCGAAGCCGTCCGGGGTCAGCATCGCCGACACGGCAGGCAGCAGGATCTCCGGGGTGAGGCTCTGGTGTACCTGGTGGGCGCCGGCATAGCCCGGCAGCCTCAGTCGCCTGGCCGTGCCGGACAGCAGTCGCTCGACGGTGTCCTGCAACTGGGCGACCCGACCGAGGTCCTCGGCGCTGAACCGGGGCGGCAGCGGTAGCCCGTTCAACGTCCGCCAGCCGGGCGCCGGCGTGCCGGGGGCGTGGATCCGGTAGGTGGTCGGTCGCGCCGCGGGTGCGGTCCGTGGCAGGCGGACATCGTCGGCCCACCGGTCCTGGACGATCCGGTCCTCGACGGTCAGCAGGTCGCTCGCCACCTGACTGCCCCGGTCGAAGACCACCAGGGAGAACCTGACCGGCAGTGCCATCCGTACCTTGACCCCGCGAGCCGAACTCAGGTCGGACTGGACCGTGCTGGTGCTGATGCTCCGGGCGTTCTGCTCCTGGATGGCCCGTCCGACGGTGTCACCGGCTCCCGTCGCGATGTTCTCTCCGTGGTGGTTCGAGACTCCGGTACCGGCCACCCCGGCGGTGAAGAGATGCCCGTGCCGTCGGTGGCGTGTCTCCGCGGACCCGTGGGCGTACGTGGTCTTGATGTCCAGGTCGTTGTGGTCCGCGACGAACCCCATGAACACGGGGGTGCCGGTGGTCTCGGCGACCAGGCGGACCTCGCGCGGGTGCTGGCTCGTCCGCGCCGCCTTGACGTGCATGACGGACAGGCCGCCATCCACGAGCGCCGGCCAGTGCTGCCGTACGCCGTCGCGGCTGAACAGGTCGACCAGGCGGCGACGGTTCAACATGGTGTCGTCGATGCCGGGATCCGAGATCGAAGCGGAGATCTTGGCGGCGGCGGAGTCGCTGCCCCTGCTGCGGATCGCGTCGAGTATCTTCCGGGCGGTGCTCCGGCCGTCGTCGGTCCTCGCCGCCTCGGCCTCCAGCGCGGCGGTCAGCCGTCCGGTCAGGTTCGGGGCCTGGTGGATGGTGTACAGACCGAGGCCGGGACCATGGCCGGGAAGTAGGCGCAGCTCCGGCGGCGACTGCGGCATCCACGGTGCGCCCATGGTGCCGACGTCCCCGGCGAGTGGTCGCAACAGACCCAGGCCGACCACCGCCGGGGCGGAGAGGCGCAGGGCAACCGCGTTGGTGATGGTGCCGTGTCGCTGGACCGACTTGTGATGGTGCAGCCAACCGCCGCTGCGCAGCGCTCGCGGAACGATCCGGTAGCGCGCCGGGTCGGTCGTGACCTCCACGGAGGCCGATGCCCGCAGGTCGAAGGAGACGACGAAGGTCCGGTTCCTGCCGGCGCGGTTGTTGACGTTGCGTTCGATCGCCCCGCTGACGCTTTCGCTGTTCTGCTTACCCCCGGCGTACAGCAGTTTCTCGTGGCCGGCGGTGCCGAGCACGCCGCCGCTGCTGGTGCCGCCGGTGTCGGCGCCGAGCCGGCGGAGAGTGGCCGAGAAGAGGCTCCGGAACGCGAACTGGTCCTCCACCCGGCTGGACGCCCCCACCTCGGCCGACCCTGTCGAGGCGGTCTCGCTGAAGACGGGAACGTGTGCCGTCGGCACCAGTCGGGCTTTGGTCAGGGCCGCGGCGATGGCGATGTCGGTCGCCGCACCGTCGTCGGCGTTGGTGAGCCGGTCGACCAGCCACACGCCGTTCAACATCGACGACAGACCGTGGCCCTGCCGGAACTGGCCGATCCGGTCGAGCAGTGTCGCCCATACCGGCATGCCCTCGATCAGGCCGTCGATGCCGCGTACCCCCCGTAGGTGGGTCCGGGACGGGGCACTGCCGTACTGCTGTGCCGCGCCGAGTGCGTGGGCGGCCAGCTTGGCGACGAAGGTACTGCCGGGCAGCCCTTCGATGGCCAACCAGTCGTCGACGTCCACCGTCGGCTCGGCGTCGACCCACTCCCGTAGTGCGGACTGTTCCAACCGGGTCCGTCGGGCGACGCCGAGCGGGTCCGGGGCCGGGGTGAGCGTCACCGGCAGGGAGAGTGGCGTGGCGACGACCGAGGCCGCGTCGAGCTGCACGGTCACCGGCCGGGCCTGCGTCAGGCGGAACCGGGTGAACTGTCTGCCGCCGGCGGCGGTCACCTGCTCCCGGGTCGTCCGGACCACGCTGGTCGCGTCGGTCTCCCCGGCCACCGGGCGGGGCAGCCGCGGTCGCAGGACGCGGGCGAACCCGATCCGGGACCGGGAGTCGAAGCCGGGACGGTGTGCGTAGGCGTAGACCGTCGCGGTGATCTCCAGGTCGGTGCCGAACGCCTCGGAGTCAGGAGTACCGCCGATCAGTCGGCTCTCGTTCCCGGCGAGCTGGGTGCTGCTCTGCCTGCCCACCCGGTGCCGATACTCGAACGCGCCGGCGGGGACGAGCGCGGTGCCTCCCACGCTGCCGACCAGCCGGAAGATGCCGCCACCCTCCACGGCCACAGCGGTACGCCACTGGCCGTCGGCGGAGAGCTTCTGTTCGGAACTGTCGATGTCTGTCGTTCGTACCGCGTCGTTCCTGCTGGTGCCCTTGTGGTCGAGGGGGCTGGTGTAGCGGCCGGTGACGTGCACCACGAGACGGGGGGTGCCGAACGGCTTGGTCCGGCTCAGTTGGGCCACCAGCCCGCCGCCCAGCAGACTCTTCCTGCCCTGGCGGAGGCCGGGCACCGTCAGCACGCGGTCCAACTCGTTCTGGTTGGTCTGCCGCTCGGTAGCGGCCCGGCTGGATCCCATCCAGGAGACCTTGTCGGTCTCGCCGTAACGGGGGAGGAACCCGCCCGGGAAGCGGCGGACCAGGCCGGTCACGTCCAGGTAGAGCTGGTTGAAGGCGCTGAGACCGTAGGTGACGGCACGCGCATCGGTCAGCGCGTACGGCGGCGCGTGCCACTGGGTCGGCGACGGGGCGAAAGGACTCGCGTCATGCAGCAGCTGGGCCAGCCGGCTGGCGGGCAGCCGGCCGAGAACCACCATGTCCAGCCTTATCGGTTCGACTGTTCCGCGCTCCCCGAACGGCAGCCGCTGCAGTGGCACCTCGCGTACCCCGGCGTCGATGGTGACCCGGACCCGGGCCTCCACCAGGACGTTGGGGATGTCCTTGAACTCGGTCCCGATCCGGGACGCACCGCCACGGGAGACGGAGGTGATCATCGACCGTAGGAAGCCACCGAACAGGCGCCCCTGGACGTACGCCGGGCCGAAACTCCAGCGGGCGGGAATGGCCGACACTCCGAGACCGACCCGGCTCATCTGGGCCAGCTTCGTCGACCCGACCTCTCCCGGTTGCCAGCGGAACGAGGACTTGGCGATGTCCGCGGTCACCGACAGTTCCGTCACCGCCGCTGTGATCTTGACCGACAGCGCGTGGTTGCCGTGCTGGCTGGTGATCGTCGACGGGTGCCCGGCGGACTCAAGCGCCGGGATCAGGTTGCCCACCATCGAGGTCTCCTCGAGCATGCGGCGGCCCTGATCCGCGCCGACGCTGCCCGGCGGCACGGTCTTGGTGGGCTGTAGCCGGACCAGGGCGTCCTCGGCGACGTCGTTCCAGGAGTCGGTGGGTGGCACCCCCGACGGCAGGTCGATCCCGGCGCTCAGGATACGTGCCGGCGTGAAGTTCTCGACCAGCACCGACGTGTGCCGGGCCGGGTCGACGGGGACGGTGACCTGCCGGGGTTGTGCGTTCGCGATGTCGTCGACGCCGCGCAGGGTCAGACCCACCCGCACCGGATCACCCATGGTGCGGGTGGCCGGACGCGGACCGGTGAGCGACTCGTAGGGGTCGGTGACGACCACCTCGAAGTCAGCAGGCACCGACACCAGGTGAGAGCCGGAGCCGCTCCGTACGTTGTGCGAGTCGGTGAGCTTGACGCTGTCCTGGAAGGTCTCGCTCGGGCGCGACAGGGAGACGTCGACCGAGAAACCGCCCCCGAGTCCGACCCGCTGCGGGATCATGGTGCCGGCGCTGATCGCCCCGGAGCTGCCGACGGAGGACGCCTGCTTCGAACCGTCGGACCAGTCGCTGCGGGTGTCGAACTTGGCCTTGTCCTCGGACTGGTCGATCACCTGCGCGTCCGCCGGGTTCCAGCGTGGCCGGACGGTAACCCGGTGCCAGCGGTGCAGGCCGTCGCGGAGGAAGAAGCTCCGGCCACCGGTGGTGAAGAACGACCGGAGCTCGTCGCGCAGCGCCCGCTGGACGGGCTTGGTGTCGACCGAAAGGTGCGACAGCATCGCCGCGATCCACGAACTCTCGGCCGCGCGCCGCCTCACCGCGTGGTGGATGCTCTGGTCGAGGCCGCTGACCAGGCTGTCCAGGTCGTCGACTGAGTCGGGTTCGTTGAGCAGGTCCGGCCGGTCCCGGTAGAGACCGCGCAGCGGGTTGTCCCCGGTGCGCGCCGTGGGCGGCACCGTGGCGACGACGACGGCGGAGGTGCTGTCGATCTGATCGGTGTCGGCTGGTGGGTTCTGGTGGTTGTCGTCGGGGTGGGGTTCTGTGGTGGTGCCGGCTGGTGGGTTGTGGTCGTTCTCCTCGACGTTGACGACTGTGGCGGTGTCGGCGGCGGACGCCGGAGCGGTCGCGACAGGGTCTGCGGCCGGCGGTAGCTCGTCGAGTTCGATCTCTTCCACCTCGGGGATGGTCGGCAGGGCCGGCTCCCGACGCAGGGTCCACGCGACGTACCCGCCCGGGCTGCTGTGTCCCGGCACCTCCCCGACGGTCTGGTGCTGGCGTGGCGCGGGTGGGCTGCTGGTGGCGCTGCCGGTCAGCGGGTCCGGCGTCGGCAGGACAGGGTTGCGGGTGATGCGGCTGGCGGGTGGGTGCTTCCCGGAGTGTCGCCAGGTGCCGGGCCGGGTCAGGTCCGGGCGGGGGTGCCCGGCCGGGGTGTGCGAGATCGCAGCGGACAGGATGCGGCCGTCCGGGGTGGTCCAGGCAGTGAGTTCGGGGGCGCTGACCGCGGTGATCCCGGGCTGATCGCTCAGTCGGAGGTCGTAGTCGCCGGTCGCGATGTCGCAGACGGCGAGGACGATGTGCTTGCCGTGGGAGCGTGGGTCGCCGGTGATGAGGGCGGCGAGCTGCTCGGGGGTGACGAGCTTGCCGTCGACCACGACACCGTCGGGCGTGCCGTGGGCGAAGACCACGTAGTGGTCCGCGCGTGTGGGGTGGTCGTGCGCGGCGGTCCAGTTGTCGGTCTGATCGGGGTCGAGGAGCACGAGTCCGGCTGGCACCCGGGTACCCGCGGGGGGTGCGATGTGGGTGCCGCGGACCGGGTCGGCCGGCCCACGGGTCCCGGCGCCGGCGACCCCGGTGTCCGCGACAGTCGTGGCCGCCGCGCCGGACGGCGCGGATGGAGGCCGATGTCCCGGCTGGTCGAGTTCGGCTGTGACCCGCGTCTCTGCCTCGACGTTCACCGCATCGGTGCTCAGCTCGGCGGCGGAAACGACGGCTGCGGTGGGGGCCGCCACGGTCGTCGGGGAGGAGCCCACAGGGGAACCGGGCTCGTGCCGGAGCCGGTCCTCACCGTGGGTGGCGGGCTCGCGGGGTCCGATCGGAGCCGCGCCAACCGGCGCTCTGGCCGGTTCCGGGGCGCTCTGCGCCGGTGTTGGACCGGCGGCCGGGCGGTCCGCCGGAGCGACTCCGTCGGAATCGTCGTCCCAGGTGGCGTCGGTCTCCCTGCCCGGATCGTCGTCCCAGATCGAGCCGGTCTCGGAATCTGCATCCGCGTCACTGTCCCAGATCGGGTCACGGGTCCACGTGTCTTCTGCGTCAACCCCGGCCCCGGGATCCGAGGTCGAGGTCGGGCCGCCCGTCCAGCCCGGCGGCTCGGCAGGGGCGGTGACGGATTGGTCGGCCCGGGGTTGGCTCGGGACGGCGGCGGGTGCGGTCGGGCCCTCGATAGGTGACAAGCCGTCGACGGAGACCGCCGTCGGTGGCGCCGGTCGCGGGGCTTCCGCCGGACGCGCGGGATCACCGGACTGCGTAGGGGTGGTTGGGCTGGCGGTGTTGTTGGTTGGCGGGGTGGTTGGGCTGGCGGTGTTGTTGGTTGGAGGGGTGGTTGGGCTGGCGGTGTTGTTGGTTGGCGGGGTGGTTGGGCTGGCGGTGTTGTTGGTTGGCGGGGTGGTTGGGCTGGCGGTGTTGTTGGTTGGCGTGTTGCCGTTGATGCCGGTTGCGGGTGTTGCGGATGCGGGTGGCACCGGGGCGGGCACCTGGGCGTTCGCGGCGGGGGAGGGAGGGGCCAGGCCGGGCAGGCCACCGGCCGCCGGTGGGTGGAGGACGGCCGGAGCCGTTCCTGTCCCCGGGGCCGGCCGGACGGGGGACACACCCGTGTTGTCCGGTCCGTCAGTCGAATCGGGCGTCCCCGCGGCCACGGGCGGTGTGATCGGAGGCGTACCAGATGAGGAAGGCGTGGCCGTCGTCCCCTCAGCCGGTCGGGTCGTGCCGTCGGCGGGAGGCCCTGCGGTGGTGTCCGGCGGTGCGGCCGTCGGAGGGGAGTTCGGAGCCGTACCGGACATTGGAGGTGGAGCCGCCGGTACGCCGGCCGGCGTATCCACCGGGTTCGTCGGGGCTGGTGCACCGGGAGAAGCCGTCTGGGCTGCGTCGCCGCCCGATGCGCTGGCACCGGTCGCGGCCGGCGGGGTGACCACACCGCCGGTTGGAGCGGGTGAACCGGCACCGACCGGGACACCGCCAGGGGCGTCCGGGACTCCTGTCTCAGCGGGGCCGGCCGGTGCCGTCGGCGGGGTGGACGTCCCGGGGAGTGCGGGCGTACCAGAACCGGTCTGACCGGGGTCGGCCGTCGCGTCGACGCCGCTGGCGGCCGGGGGTGCCTGCGGCGTGGCGCCGGGTAGCCCGGCGGTGCCGGGGGTGGGCGTGGCGGTGCCGGGGGTGGCGGTGCCGGGGGTGGGCGTGGCGGTGTCGGCCGGTGGGGATCCGGCAGGGGTGATCGGTGTTCCGGGCGGGGTGCCGGCGACGGGGACTGGTGATGGCGGTGCGTCGCTCGGCGTGGCTACGGCGTCGGTCGCCGGCGGGTCCGATGCCGCGGGCCGGGGTGCTGTCGCGTCGGCTGGGACCGGCCCGGTGGTGGCCGGCATCGGGTTGCCCGCCACGACGCCCGGGGCCGGCGCGGGGCCGTCGGCCCCGGCGGGAGCCTCGGTGGACGCTGGTCCGCCGGGATCCGGTGCGGTGGGAACCGGCGCGACGGGTGGTGGGGCGGGTGGTGGTGTGGGGGCGACCGGCGGTGGGGCGATCGGTGTGGGGGAGGGGGTGTCGGAGTTCTGCGGGTTCGGGCCTTTCTCGTCCACGGGTACCGGAGGGCCCTGGGCCGGCGGCTGCGGGGAGGCGTTCGGGTCGCGGTCGTGGGAGTCTAGCGTCGGAGGTGGGCGGAGGTCGTTCGGACCGACTTTCGGACCGAACTGTTTACCGAACACCTCCGCGTAGTGGTGCGCCATGCCGCCGATGATCGACGAGGTGAACGTGGCGAAGGGGTTGAAGCCTCCACCGCCCACCATCATGGTGAAGAGTCCCTCGAAGAGGGTCTCGGAGAACGCGGAGAGCGTCTCCCGGCTGTACACGTCCTTGTTGATTTTCGGGTACGCCTTGCCCGCGATCCAGTGCGTGCCACTCACGCCGAGACCGATGAAGAAGCCTCCGGCGAAGGCCATCAGCAGGTTCTGGTAGTTGATCTCCTTCCGGTTGCCCTCGGCGATCTGCATGAGGTCCGCGGCCGCGGACTGCCACACCTCCTCAAGGCCCTCCTGGACGCCCTCCCAGACGAGGTGCAGCAACTGGTTCTGGAGCCGGAGGCGCAGGAAATTGATCAGTGTGCGTACGATCTCCTGGCCGATCTTGACCAGGGCGGGTACGGCGGCGGCGCCGAATCCGCTGGCCAGAGCGATGGCGATCTCGACGACCTGGGTGAAGGCCGCGATGACGATGTTGTACTGGGTGTTCTCCGAGTCGAGGGCGAACTGGTATGCGGCGTGGCCCAGTTGGAGGGCCACCTGTGCGCCGTCCGGGACACTCCTGGTGATGTCTCCCTGGAACCCGGAGAACGCGTCGGCGGCCGGTCCGTTCAGGTGGCTGCCCAACGAGTTGCCCAGGTTGGCGGTCCCTCCCAAGCCGTTCAACAGGTGGCTGGAGAATTTGTACAGATCCTCGCCCATCGCCCGCAGCGCGGTCGGGTCGGCCTTGGGGAACTCCTCACCGACGCCGAAGAGGATGAGGTCGTAGGCCCACTGCCATTCGGGGTCGTTGGGGATGTGGAAGTCGGGCATGCCGGGTACCGGTCAGCTGGCGGCACTCGGTGGGAGCAGGCCACCGTCCGGCCCGTAGGTCAGCACGAGCGGCCGGTATCCGGGCGCTGCCGGGTCGACGGGGGGAGCGTCCCTGACAAGGAAGAACAGCCGTCCCGTCGGGTCGACCGGCTGGCCGTCGGGCTGGGTGACCGACGTGCCGGCGACGGGCACCACGGCGTCGTACAGGTTGCCGTCGATCCGGACCATCCCGTCCGCGGTCGGGTTGAACGCCACCAGGTGCTGCCCGGAAGGTACCGGCCCGCCGTTCACGTGGGCGGCCGGGAAACTGAGCGACGTGGACGTGGCCGGGATAGCCGGCTCCGACGGCAACGCTCTCTCGCTGCGCTGGAACGTCGTGAGCTCGGACGACACGGCCTCGGACGGCGCGGCCTCCGCGGGTACGCCGGCCGGCGTGGCCTCCGCGGGTACGCCGGCCGGCGCGGCCTCTGCGGGTACGCCGACCGGCGCGGCCTCCAGGAGGATGCTGCTGCGGGTCGGCTCCAGCCTGCGGAGGGTGTCCGACGGCGGCGGCCCGGTGCCGTCGTCCGGCTCGGCGTGCACCGCCAGGGCCCGTGTCGGCTGTAGCGGGGTCCTGGCCTGATCCAGGGGAGGCTCGGCCGGCGCGCCGAAGTCGGCGAGCATCCGGTGGCTCACGTCAGCGGCGTCTTCGTCTGCCACCTGGTAGGCGTGACCGAACTGGACGAGCCCTTCCGAGGTGTACGCCAGCCGACCCCGCACCCCGCCGACCAGCCCGTCCAGATGATCCATGCCCGCCAGGAACCTGGTCGAGAAGGCCGAGCCCATCTCGTCGTCGCCCCAGGCGTCGGCGTACCGAAGGCGCAGGTCCTCCGTCTCGGTCAGGTGACCGTCGTAGATGTGGACGTGCTCGCCGTAGTTCCTGCCGGTCGAGACGACGCCCTCGGGGTCGACGTAGAGCCGGCCGCGGTGGGTCATCGCGGGGCCTGGCGCATACCCAGGATCTCGCGGACGCTGGTGGCGATGCGCGGCTCGGCCGGCAGGTAGGCGTCGGTGCCGGCGGTCCCGTCGACCAGTGCGCGAGCGTCCATTCCGGCCGGAAGCATCGGGGCGAGCACCTCGGCGGCCTGCGCCAGCACGGATTCCTTCGCGTCGGTGTAGGTGGCCAGGATGACCTCGCTCAGGTCCGAGGGGGTCATCCGCTTGTACGCCGAGGTCGGGAACCGGATGTCGGTCAGTACCCCGCTCTGCCCGACGCTGACCGTCACCTCGCGCCGGGGTGACGTGGCGGTACCCGAGAGCGCCCGCATCCGCTGCTGCATCTCGGTCAGGCTGTTGCGCTGCCGCTGGTACTCCTCGAACAGGCTCTCGATACGCGCATTGGCGTCCACTGTCTGCCTCCCTCCGTATCGGCCTCCCAGTGAAGGGGCCGATGCCGGGCCGGCGGAAGTCCGACCCCGCTGATGGGGCAGGAACGGGCAGCAGGTCTTCCCGGGTATCTGCGCGGCGACCGTTGCGGGAGAGCGAGTGAGTGCAGTCCTGTCCGACTTTCGTGCATCACCACGGTTCGTCGCTGTCGCCGGCGCTCCCGGTCGGGAAAGACTCCTGTCGGCCCGGGATGGGCCAGCCGCCCGCGAGGCGACGTGACCGGCGGTACCGGACGTGAGGAGTTCCACCATGACGATGCCCCAGGTGCAGACGACCGAGGAGGGCATGCGGCGTGCTGCCCAGGAGTTCTCGGACAAGGCGACCGAGTTCACCGGTTCGCTGCAGGCGGTGAACGGCCAGATGGGGGTCCTGCAGGCCTCCTGGACCGGCCAGGCCTCGGCGAACTTCAACCAGGCGATGGACAGCTGGGAGGCCGCCTTCGGCAAGGTGATCAACGAATTGATCGCGATGCTCGACGTCATGGGTGTCACCACGACGGGCTACCGGGACGCCGAGGACACGGCGGCCAGCACCGCCTCGTCCTTCGGCTCCGCACTGCCCGGCGTCTGAGCGGCGACCAGCGCCCTGAGAAAGGACCGACATGTCGAACTACTCGTTCAACTTCCAGCAGGCTGACGCCGTCCTCCACGACATGAACCAGATCAATGTGCGCATCAAGTCCGCTCTCGCGCAGATGGAGCAGACGGTCGAGGCGAGCCTCGCCGAATGGACCGGTGCCGCGCAGCAGCAGTACTACGCGTCAAAGGCGGTATGGAACCAGTCGGCGGATCAGATGACGGTGCATCTGGACCGCGCACGGGCCACGCTGTACCAGATCTCCGACAACTACGGAACGACCGAACATCGCCACGCGATGATCTGGAACGACGTCCGCGGCGGATGAGTCGGCGTACCTCGGCTGCCGTGTCGCGTGTCGGCGCGGCAGCCGCTTTCCTTCCTTGAGTGCGGGGCCCCGACAACGGAGACGATCTGATGGGCATCGACTACAGCCACCCGAACATCGAAGCGCTGGATGCGCTCGGGATCCTGTCGGAGTACGACCAGGAACACGGACAAGAGGTCGGCTGGGCGCGGTCGGTCATCCAGCAGTACTGGTGGGTCGACTTCACGCCGGTCTCGGGGACCGGCGGACAGCTTCCGGTCACGGTCCCCATGTGGGACGAGGAGGAGCGGGCGCTCATCGACTGGTTCGAGGCCGAGGTCGTCGACCAGTGGGACACCATCGTCCCGAACACTCTGGACGATCAGGTCGGTGTCGACGGTTACAACGAGGACGACCCGAAATACGAACTCGAAACGACCGTCGACCACCCTGAGGACAGCGAATACTCGGGTGGGGACAATCCCAACCACGAACTGTCGGTCAGCACCGAGGCCCTGCGTCACATGGCCAACCAGGTCGACCGGGTCGTCGGGCTCACGGACGGTACGAACATCCTCCTGACGGTGCGGAACCAGTTGGCCGAGCTGAACATGCTGCCCGGTGGCTTCGCCAAGGCGGAGGTGCTGCGCCAACGGATCGAGGGTGTCAGCGCGGACGACGCGGGTCTGCGTGGTGACGTCATGGGGGTGCTGCTGGCCACCCATGGGGCGCTGGTCGCGGTCAAGGAGGGCCTTCTCCAGATCGCGGACGGTTACGACAACGCCGAGGAATTCAACGACATGACCGCCAGTTCCCTGCGGGAGCAGATGGGGTCCGCGTGGGGCAAGATCGAAGGTCTTTCCGAGTACGGGGCCAGTAGCAGCACCAATACCGGCGGAGACCAGTAGTACCCGCGAGCTGCCCGATTGTTGGTTGATCGTGAGTAGGACGGAATAGAGGCGGGCGTGGGGGACAACGAGAAAGAAGAGAACGACCCCTGGAGGAGGGGGGTGGAGGAGGAGGCGACCTTCCGGCCCGCGGTCATCGACACCTCGAACCTCCTCGACTACCAGCAGTGGGCTGAGGAGGAGCGCGGCTGGCGCAAGCTGCTCGCATCGGTGGACGGTGGTGCGGCCCTGGAGACCGAGGAGGGCCGGGCCGAAGCCGCGAGGCTGGTCAGCGCGCAGTCGGTGATGGACGCCTCGACGGCGTTCTACAACGCCCAGGAGACGTTGATCTGGCTGGAGGACTTCATCCGCCGCCAGGCCGAGGCCATCGCCGGCCCGGAGCGCGCCTGGCAGGGGGCCGCCGCCGACGCGTTCCTGGCCAAGATGCAGTACTTCGCTGACTGGCTGGGCAGCCAGGCGGAGCGCATCGCCGGTGTGGCCGGCACCAACCACATCAACTCGGTGCCTCACCAACTGCTCAACAGCGCCAACTACCTGGCCTGGGCCCAGTACGCGATCAAGAAGCTCGACTACGACTGGGCGACCATCGCGAGGGAGAGCGGGGTCGGCACCAGCGGAAAGCTGGTGCCGATCAGCGGTACCGCGTTCGAGAAGCCGATGGCCCGGCAGATGGCGCAGGTCGTCGGCACCCTGGCCGACCAGTACAACTTCACGTACGACGCGGTGGCTCCACCGGGCGGGACCGGCGAGCCGGACATCCCGGAGCCGACGATGCCGACCACACCGCAGTTGACGACGCCGCCTCCCCTGACCACGCCGCCGCCCCTGACGACGCCGCCGCCCCCGACGATCCCGCCGCCGGATGTGACGCCGCCACCAACGAACGGGCCTCCGGAGGTGACGCCTCCGCCGACGATTCCGCCGCCGGATGTCACGCCGCCACCAACGAACGGGCCTCCGGAGGTGACGCCTCCGCCGACGATTCCGCCGCCGGATGTCACGCCGCCATCGGCAGGCGGGCCTCCCGAGGTGACGCCTCCCCCGACGATTCCGCCGCCGGATGTCACGCCGCCTCCCCAGGTGGCGCCGCCGGGTGTGGTGCCGCCCCCGGCGGTGGCGCCCCCGGGCACTCCGCCGCCTGCGCAGGGTCCGCCCGACCCGGACGGGGGGCTCCCGCCCCCGCAGGTGGTGCCACCGCCGAACTCCCACAACTCCACGGTGCCGGTACCACCAGACCTCGCTCCCGCGCCGCCCATCGTCACTCCCGCCCCGGTCGGCGGCCTGCCGGGCTTCGACAGTCCACCCACCGACGGGTCCGGCGTCGACCAGCCCTCCGGTGGTGTCGTTCCGCCACCGGTCACACCCCCACCGGTCGTTCCGCCGCCGGTCGCAGCGCCACCCGTCGTTCCCCCGGTCGTTGCCCCGCCTCCTGCGAACGGCGGGACCAGCCAGCCGCCGGAAACGGATTCACCGGATTCCGGCGGTGCTGTCCAGCCCCCGGTGATTCCTGATGCGCCGGCCTCGCCGGACCTGCCGGACGTCCCTGCGCCGCCGCTGGCACCGGAAGTGCCGGCGGTTCCCGAAGCTCCGGGTTCGTCGGGACCGGGTGCGCCGGACGCGCCGGCTGTTCCGGAGCTGCCGGTGGTGCCGGAGGTCCCTGGTGTGCCAGACGTGCCGGAGGTTCCTGGTGTGCCGGATGTGCCGGTGGTGCCGGGTGTTCCGCCGATGGTTCCGCCGATGATGCCGCCGGGTGCTGGTGGTCCGGGTGTTGGTGGGCAGTTGCCTGAGGTGCCGGATTCGGGTGGTCTGGTGGAGGGGGATCCGGGGGATTGGCAGCCGGTGGTTCCGGGGGCTCCGGTGCCGGATGCGCCGTCGGGTGTGGGTTCTGGTGGTGCTGGTCTGGGTCCGGATGTGCCGGCTGCGCCGGGTGCGCCGGCTGTTCCGGGTGCGCCGGCTGTTCCGGGTGCGCCGGTGGTGCCGGAGGTTCCTGGTGCGCCGGATGTGCCGGCGGTGCCGGATGTGCCG
>NZ_FMCV01000011.1:0-30866 GCF_900091565.1 Micromonospora marina
CGGCCCACCTTGTTGATCTTTCATGGGAACCGGTGCCCGCGCCGCGTGGTGACGCTCGGCTCGGCTTCTCGACGCGGACTGTGGCTGACCACGGTGGCGCGGTGCTGGACGGGCCGGGATGTTGTCGTACGGCAAGTCGCATGACGACGGCACGCAGCCGCCGCAGGGCCGTGTCCCTCGGCGGAGGGCGTGGTCCTCTACCTCATTCGTAGTGGTAGCGGCACTGGGCGACCTGCACTGTGTCGTCCATGATCCGGTATACGAGGCGGTGTTCCTGGTCGATGCGTCTCGACCAGAATCCCGCCCAGTTTCCGCGGAGCTGCTCCGGTTTGCCGATGCCCTGGTGGCCGTTGCGTCGGATGTCCTCGATCAAGGCGTTCACTCGTTTGAGCATCTGGCGATCTCGTTGCCAGGTCAGATAGTCTTCCCAGCCTCGGCCGGCGAACTGGACCTTCACGCTGCCGATGCCTCGCCTGAACTGGCGTCGGGGTCGATCAGGTCGTGCATCTCCCCACCCCCGTTACGCAGCTCTTCGACGGCTTCATTCAGACGGCGGGCGTTGGCGGGGCTGGCCATCAGGTAGGCCGTCTCCTTCAACGACTCGTACTCGCGCAGCGAGATGATGACCGCGGCCTCCCGGCCGGAACGGGTGACCACCACTTCCTCGGCGTCGTCCACGACATGGTCGAGCATCTTGGCCAGGTTCTGCCGGACCTCTGAGTAGGGAACGGTGCGCATGCTGCCGCCTCCAAACGTTACGTACAACAAATTGTACAAGTCTGCCGAGGCTCCTCGTCACATGGTCCGACGTCTGGCCCTGAACTGTCGATCAGGCTCAGGAGCGGCGCGGGCGTAGCGGCAGCGGATCACCGGTGATCGTGGCGAGGTGGTTCGCATGGTGGTACCTCCGGCCCACCGAACCGCATACCCAGACGGAGGGGGCGAAGACCCGCGAAGTTACCGGCCCGCCCAGGGGCTTGCGCCGGGGTTGGTAGCCGGCGTCGCTCGGAATGGGTGGGCGGCCTGTGGCGAGTGGGGCCTGGACCTCTCGCGGGTATCGGGCGTGGACCGAGCTGCCCGATCACACCTTGAGGACGTCCACGTCATACAGTGCTATCGACGCGTCGCGGGAGGCGAGGGTCAGCCCTTCGGTGATTGCCTGTGCCACCAGCATGCGGTCGAAGGGGTCGCGGTGATGTGATGGTAGGCGGCCGGCGGTGATGGCGTGGGCGTGGGTCACCGGGAGTTCCTGGAAGCCCATGTCTCTTACCCGCTCTGCAAGGTCAGGGGGGCCGGCGAGTTTCCCGGTGCTCTGTTTGATGGTGATCTCCCACAGGGTGACCGGGGAGAGGAAGATGTCCGGGTCGTGGCGTAGTCGGTCGAGCAACTCGGTGCCGAGGGTTGGGTCGCCGGTGATGGCCCAGAGCGCGACGTGGGTGTCCAGCAGCAGGTTCATGCGCCGATGCCGAAGTCGTCGGCGATCTCGGCGTTGGTCTGTGTCGAGTCCCAGTCGCCGGAGAGGTCCAGTTGGCCGGCGAGGGAACCGACGGCGGTGCGGTTGGCCCGTCGGACCAGCGGTACGACCTTTGCTACGGGGGTGCCCGCCCGGTCGATGATGATCTCCTCGCCGTGTTCCACCCGTTCGATGATGCGCGACAGGTGGGTCTTGGCATCATGCATGTTGTAGTGCACGGCCTCAGCCGGCATGGGGCAACCTCCTCGCTTAGCTAAGCGATTAGTTTAGCCTGCTTGGCCGCGTGCGTCAGCGGCCTTGGTTGGTCGGGGCCGGGGTCGCCAGACGCCGTCCGAGTCTGCGCCCTGGGAGAAGTCAGGGTTAGTGGATCACCAGGGATGGTGGCGGTGTGGTTCGCATGGTGGTACCTCCGGTCCACTGCGTCGCCCCGGAGCCGTCGACCGGGCTACCACCACGGGAGTACGCGCTGCGTCCGCGTACCCCGGGGGTTGTCGCCACTGCCGGTCGCCGTGACCGGGAGAAGGGGTGGTGCGGACGAACCCCCGTCCGTGAGCGGTTGCTGCCCGGTTCAGCGGGTACCGCACCTGTCATGCGCATCGTGATCGTGGGGGCGACCGGCAACGTGGGGACGGCAGTGCTGCGGCGGCTGCGGCGGGAGGCGGGCACGGAACTGGTCGGCGTGGCCCGCCGGCTGCCCGGACCGGACGCCGGTGAACCGTACGACGACGTGGAGTGGCATTCCTGCGACATCGGCGCGCCGGCGGCCGCCGACCAGCTCGTGCGGATCTTCGCCGGGGCGCGGGCGGTGGTGCACCTGGCCTGGCAGATCCAGCCCAGCCACGACCGCCGCACGCTCTACCGGACCAACGTCGGCGGCAGCCGCGCCGTGATCGAGGCCGCCGTCCGGGTCGGCGTCCCGGCCCTGGTGTACGCCTCGTCGGTCGGCACCTACGCGCCCGGCCCGAAGAACCACCCGGTCAGCGAGAACTGGCCGGCGACCGGTGTGGAGACGTCGTCGTACAGCCGGGACAAGGCGGAGGTGGAGGCGCTGCTCGACGGCGTGCAGCGGGAGCACCCGAACCTGCGAGTGGTACGGCTGCGGCCGGGACTGATCTTCCAGCGGGAGGCCGGTACGGAGATCAGCCGCTACTTCCTCGGCCCGCTGGTGCCGGTGCGCCTGCTGCGGTACGGCCGGATTCCGCTGGTGCCGTCGAACAAGCGGCTCCGGATGCAGGCGGTGCACGCCGACGACGTCGCGGACGCGTACGCCCGGGCGGTCGTCGGGGAGGCGAGCGGCGCCTTCAACGTGGCGGCCGACCCGGTGCTGACGCCGGAGCTGGTGGCCCGGCACTTCCACGGCTGGACGGTGCCGGTGGCGACGCCGGTGCTGCGCGCCGCGGCGGCGCTGACCTGGCGGGCGCGGCTGCAACCGGTCGACACCGGCTGGGTCGACCTGGCGCTTAACGTGCCGTTGATGTCCAGCCATCGTGCCGAGACCGAACTCGGCTGGAGTCCGAGCATCGACACGGTGACCGCACTGAAGGAGCTGTTCGCCGGCATGGCCACCCGGGCCGGCACCGACGCCCCGCCGCTGTCCCCGGACCCGGCGCTGCCCGGCCGCCCCGCGGCCCTGGCCAGAGGCCACCTCCCCGGCCTCCCCAACCCCTACTGACCCGCGCCCTTCGCCCGCCCGCCACCCACCCCGCCCTCCCCTACCTCGCCCCGTTGATCAAGGAGTTTGTGTCGCGCGCAGAGATCAACTAGGACACGAACCCCTTGATCGTCGAGCCGAGCGGTGGGGCGCGAGGGTGCGGGGACGGGACGGATCAGGAGATCTGGGCGCCCAGGAAGAAGATGCCGGGGTGGCCCTTCGTCTCGAAGCCTCGGCTGGGGTTGCGCCGCAGCGTGCTGCTGTCGATCTTCAGGGTGCCGGTGCGGTTGTTGCTCACGAAGAAGATCGCACCGCCGCCCTCGTTCGCGCTGTTGTCCTCGATCACCGTGCCGGCGATGCGTACCGCGAACTCGTTGCCGTCGCAGTAGATCGCGCCGCCGCTGCCGCCACCGGGCGTGCCGCCCCGGGCCGGGTTCGCGCCGGTGCCGACCGCGTGGTTGTCCCGGAAGACGCTGTTCAGCACCGTCCAGGAGACGCCGATGCTGCTCAGTGCCCCGCCGTTGGCGCACACCCCGCCGGTGAAGGTGCTGCTCACGACGTACACGGGTTTGTTCTCGAACTGGCTGAGCACGCGCAGCGCGGCGCCCCCGAGGTCCGGCCCGGTACGGTCGCAGCGGTTGTCGACGAACCGTGAGTTGATTACGGCGAACCGTCCGCCGCGTACGAAGATCGCGCCGCCTCCGCCGCCTCCGCCGCCCTCGGCGCGATCACCAGTGGCGTCCCCGTCGGTGAACGTCAGGTTCTGCACGGTGAGGCGTGGGTGGTCCTGGTTCTGGCAGTGCGAGGTGGTCCAGCCCTGCGCCTGGTCGCAGGTGTTCATGTAGAGGACGCGGCGCTTGCCGCCGCCGCTCAGCGTGACAGTGCCGCCGCCGTCCAGCACGACGCGCGGGCCGTGTGAGTTCACCACCTTGGCGGTGGCCTTCATGGTGATGGTCACCGGCGCGGGCCCGCAGTCGAACGTGATGACGCCGCCGGCCGCGACGGCCTTCACCACCGCCTCCGAGGTGCAGCTCGCCGGGGTGCCGCTGCCGACGGTACGGGTCGGGCGCGAAGTGTCCACGGCCCGCGCCTCGACCGGCACGGCGGCCCGGCCGTCCGGGTTACCGGCGCGGAACGCGACGGTGGCCGCGCTGGGGCTCGGCCGGGCGCTGCCGAGACCGGCCCGCCCGCTCGGGGCGGCCGACGGGGCGGCGACCGGCGCAGACGGTGTCGCGGTGGCCGGGGCGGGGGCCGGGGCCGGATCATCGCCGCCGCAGGCGGGGAGCGTCGCAGTCGCCAGGGCGAGGACGAGGAGATTGACAGCCGACTTCACGCGCACCGCCCGATGCTAGGAGGACCGGCCGCCCCGGCACGACTCCGCAGGCGATCCTTAACCCGCCGCTAAGCCGGTGCCCGCGGCCGGGCGGCGGCAGGTGGCGCTGCGGTGCCGAGCCGACGGTCAGGCGTGCGAGAGCGCGAACGCGACCAGGAAACCGAGCACGGTGATCAGCCCGACCAGCAGATACGCGTCGGTGAACGCCTCCGGGACCATGGTGTCCGTGATCATCGCGAGGATCGCGCCCCGCGGCGAGCGCGGTGATCGCCCTGCTCGTGCGCCTCGTCGACCAGCTCGAACGAGACGGCGGACAGCAGCACGCCCGCCCCGAACGCCATCACCGAGGCGGTCACCCGGCGCGGTACGCGCACGAAGAACCCGACGGCCGCCCCGATCAGCAGGGCCGGTCCGGCGAGCAGGCCCCAGAATCCCGCCTGCAGCCACTCCGGCACGCGCTGGACCCTCCCCCCGGACGTGCCCCGCCAACCGGGTCAGAAGTCGGCGAACAGGTGTGGCAGCTCACGGGGGAAGAGGCGGCGCAGCTCGACCGCCGCGTCCACCGGCACCTCACCCAACCCGCGGACGACCACCTCGGCCGGGTCGAGCACCCCGTACGCCAGGGCGGACAGCCCGGCGGCCGTGAGCCGCGCGGCCGGCACGCTGCCCTCGGCGGCGGTCTGCGCGGGCAGCACCGCCAGCTTGCCGGTGGTGCCGTCGAGCAGGTGGCGGCCCGCGAGCCACCGGTCACCGACCATCTCGACCAGCACCCGGCCGACCCCGACCGGCTGGTCGGCGAGCGCGTCCAGGCTGAGCAGCCGGGCCATCGGCGCGGTCGGGTCGGGACGGGACACCCGCGCCTCGACCTGCACGTCGAGGTCGGTGAGCCACAGCTCGGGCAGCTCGTCGGGGGTCACCTGGACGCTGATCCGGGCCACCTGGTCGACGTGCCGGGCGAAGAACTGGAGCACCGACGCGCGGGCGTACGCGTCGTCGGCCAGCAGATCGTCGGCGAACAGCGTGCCGGCATGGTCGTCGATGCGGTAGGTCACCGCGCCGACGGTCTCGCCGCCGCGTACCACGCTGAGCAGCCAGCGGTCGTCCCGGTCGCGCAGGCCGACCGCCCGGAAGTCCGGGAAGACCGCGAAGCCGTGCCGCTCGCGCAGGCACCGCTCCGTGTACGCGCGCCACCTCGGGTAGCCCGCACCGATCCGCTCCCAGACCAGCTCGTCGGGCAGGTCGGCCCGCAGCAGCGGCGCCAGGTCCGCCGGGCTGAAGATCGCGGTACGCCGCCGGGGCAGCCCGATGTAGCCGAAGCGCTCGTAGAACGAGGCGCGGAACGGGTGCAGCGCGGTGAGCTGGTGGCCCTCGTCGCGCATGCCGTCGAGGAGCTGCTGCATCAGCGTGCGGACGTGGCCGCGACGGCGGGCCAGCGGATGGGTGGCCACGCCCGCGACACCGGCCATCGGCAGCACCGCGCCGCGCAGGTTCTGCCGCATCGGGATCGCCGACGCGGCCGCCGCGGTGACCCCGTTCTCCTCGGCCACGAGCGTCGTGTTCCCGGCGTTGTACGGCAGGTATGCGCGGAACTGGTCGGTCCGGGAGGCGTCCATCGGCGAGGCCTCGAACGCGTACGCCTGGAGCGGGAAGCTGGTGTTCAGTCGTTCATCGGCGGCCAGCCGGCGGATGCGCATCCGTTCATCCCAACCGCACCGGGCGCGGTCCGCAACCGGAACGGGCACCCGCTCACGCCTCGGTGATGTCCGAGATGACCACTGTCACGTTGTCCGGCGCGCCGGCCTGGTGGGCCAGTTTCACAAGTTGTTCGCCGCACTGCTGGCGGTCCCCGTAGGTGGCGAGCGCCGCCGCGATGGCGGCGTCCTCCACGTAGTCGGAGAGGCCGTCGCTGCACAGCAGCAGCCGGTCGCCGGGGAAGACGGTGAGTGCGCCGACGGCGGGCGGCGCGTCGGAGCCCTGCACCGCGCGGGTGACGAGCGAGCGCTGCGGGTGGTGCCGGGCCTGGTCGCGGGAGAGCGCGCCCTGGTCGACGAGCGCCTGCACGAACGTGTCGTCGCGGGTGAGCTGGGTCAGCTCGTGGTCGCGCAGCAGATAGCAGCGGGAGTCGCCGACCTGGGCCAGCACCAGGGTGTCCCCGGCGAGCAGGGCGGCGGTGAGGGTCGTACCCATGCCGTCGCGGGCCGGGTCCACCGTGATGGCCGCGCGGATGCGCTGGTTCGCGGTGCTCACGACGGCGCGCAGCGCGTCGGCCGCCTCGTCGGCGCCGGTGGGCGGCGTCAGCTCGTCCAGGATCCGGATGACGATCTCGCTGGCCACCTCGCCGGCGGGGAGGCCGCCCATGCCGTCGGCCACCGCCACGAGGCGGTCACCGGCGAGGGCGGAGTCCTCGTTGTTGGTCCGGACGAGGCCGACGTCGTTGAGGATGGCCGAGCGGAGGATGAGCGTCATGAGGACAAGCTTGCCAAGAAGAACGGCTCCGCGTCTCTACGCGGTGGCGGGTCTGCTGAAAGAAATGTCATCTGCTTGCATCCTGGGTATGCGTCAGGTGTCCGGTGTGGACGGACGAGGATAGCGCAGCAGGAGGCTCGCGTGGACCTCCTCCTCGCCCACCGCCGCGTACGTGTGCGGCACGTCGGAGGTCCACCGCAGGTAGCCACCGGGACCGGCGGTCAGCGGGGCGTCGACCGGCCCGGCGCGCAGCACGCCGGAGAAGACCGTCACGTGTTCGGTCACGCCGCTGGAGTGGGCGGGGGAGAGCTGCGCCGGGCCCGGGTCGACCCGCATCCGGTACAGCTCGTAGGTCGCCTCCCGGTCGTCGAACACCTCCAGCAGCGTGGCTCCGACCGCCGTCCCGCGTACGGTCGGCGCCTCGCCGGGCGCGGAGAGCACGGCGGTCAGCGGTACGCCGAGCTGCGCGGTGATCGCGTACAGGGTCTCCAGCCGGGGATTGCGCACGCCGTTCTCCAGGCCGGAGAGCGTGGCCTTGCCGACGCCCGCGAGGCGGGCCAGTTCGGACAGGGAGATGCCCCGTTCGGTGCGGAGCGAGCGGATGCGCCGGCCGACCTCCCGGGCGCCCCGGTCGTCGGCTGGTGCGGCGGCTGTCATGGGGCTATCGTGCTACACCGTGCCGTTCCGTAAACGGAACGGTCGGAGGAGGAGAGCATGGGCGGTCGGCTCCAACCCGTCCTGGCCGGCGTGGTGACCGCCCTGGTCGGCTTCGCCAGCTCGTTCACGGTCGTCCTCGCCGGGCTGCGCGCGGTCGGCGCCGACCCGGACCAGGCCGCCTCGGGTCTGCTCGCGCTCTGCGTCGCCAGCGGTGCCTGCGCGCTCTGGCTCGGCCTGCGGCACCGGCTGCCGCTGTCGATCGCCTGGTCCACGCCGGGCGCGGCGCTGCTCGTGGCCACCGGACCCGTCGCCGGCGGCTGGCCCGCGGCGGTCGGCGCCTTCCTGCTCGCCGGGCTGCTGATCATCGCGGCCGGGCTGATCCCCGCGCTCGGCCGCGCGGTCGCCGCGATCCCCGCGCCGATCGCCTCCGCCATGCTCGCCGGAGTGCTGCTGCCGCTGTGTACGGCACCGGTACGCGCCCTGGTCGAGGTGCCCCGGCTGGCCGCGCCGGTGGTGCTGGTGTGGCTGCTGCTGCACCGGTTCGCCCGCCGCTGGGCGGTACCGGGAGCGCTCGCCGTGGCGGTGGTCGCGATCGCGCTGACCACCTCCGGGCCGGCCCGGCTGGACGCCGCACCGGTCGTCGCGCTCACCGCGCCGGCCTGGACGCTGCCCGCCGTCGTCGGGCTCGCGCTGCCGCTGTTCCTGGTCACCATGGCCGCGCAGAACGTACCCGGCACCGCGGTGCTCGCCGGGTACGGCTACCGGGCCCCGCTGGGCTCGGCGCTACGGGTGACCGGGCTCGCCACCGCCCTCGGCGCCCCGGCGGGCGGGCACGCGGTGAACCTGGCCGCGATCACCGCCGCGCTGGCCGCCGGCCCGGACGCCCACCCGGACCCGGAGCGGCGCTGGATCGCCTCCGTCACCGCCGGGATCGGCCTGGCCCTGCTCGGCCTGGGCGCCGGCGTGGCGACCGCCCTGGTGCTGCTCTCCCCACCGGTGCTCGTCGAGGCCGTCGCCGGGCTCGCCCTGCTCGGTGCGCTCGCCGGAGCCGTCACGGCGGCGGTCGCCCAGCCGGACGCGCGGGAGGCGGCGGTGGTCACGTTCGTGGTCACCGCCTCCGGGGTGAGCCTGCTCGGGGTGGGTGGCGCGTTCTGGGGACTGGTCGCGGGCTGGCTGATGCTGCTGCTGTTCCGCCGCCGGACGGCAACCCGTCCGGTGGCCGAACCGCCGGAGGAGGAAGCCGCGGAGGAGGCCGCCGCGCCGCTTCCCAGCCGGACCGGGTGACCCGTCACTCCTCGGCGGGTAGCTCCGTGACCGGGACGGTGAGGCGTACCGCGCCGTCGCCTACCGCGGCGATCCGATCGGCCAGCACGTAGACCGCGCCGGTGCGGACCAGCTCGGTGGAGACCTTGAGGTAGCCGTCGCGCAGCAGCCGGGCGGCCAGGTCGGCCGGTACGTCCGGCTCCTCGGCCGCCGCGGACTCGATCAGCTCGTCCAGGCTGCTGCCCGGGTCGACCGGGGCGGGCGCCTGCACCGTCACCGCGGCCGGGTCGCCGCGCTGCACAAGATCGACTGTGCCCACCTCGACGCCTGCGGAGTCGACCACCCGCATGCCGGTGGTGACCCGGGAGACGGTGTCCTGCTGCTGGCTCATGCAGAAGCGGTTCCCGGGGCGCGCGGGCGCTAAACGGAGGGAGCCCAGCCGCCCGGCGGGCGGGGGGACAGCTCGCGCCAGGTGTCGGTGCCGTCCAGCAGCGCCCGGACCGTCTCCTCGGCCTCCTCCACGCTGGCGTGCTCGTAGAACCGGGAGACCCCCTCGGCGCCGCCGGCCCGCTGCTCCACGTGCCAGCGGTCGCCGTCCACCCGGAGGAAGACGTCACGCCGGGCGAGGCGTCCCCATTTCCCGTTCCACCAGTGCCTACGCTGCTCCATGCCCGGGACTCTATCGAACATGTGTTCGATACACGTCGGCCCCCGCGAGATCGTCGCGGGGGCCGATCGGCTATGGCGTTCAGCGCGGCGCGGGCGGCTCCTGCCGGCGGCCGAGCACGTCGTCCAGGGCGCTGCGCTGGCCGGGCGTGCCGTGGTTGCCGGCGAGCAGCGCGTCCCGGATCTCGGTGAGCAGCTTGACCTCCTCGCTCGGTGCCGAGGGCGGCGGCTCCTCGCCGCGCTTGCGCCGCTCGGCGAGCTTGTTCATCGGGTAGACGACGAGGAAGTAGAGCGCCGCCGCGGTGAGCACGAACGTGATCAGCGCGTTGACGAACGCCACCCAGTCGAAGTCGACACCGCGGAAGGACGGCGTCGAGCCGCCGATCCCGTCCTCGTTGCCGGTGATCAACACGATGAACACCCGCACCAGCGGTTCCAGGAACGACTTGGTGAGCTGGGTGACCACGCCGGTGAACGCGGCGCCGATGACGACACCGACCGCCAGGTCGACGACGTTGCCGCGCATGATGAAGTCTTTGAAGCCCTTGAGCATCCGTACTCCCGTGCCCTGATGAGTCTGCGTCCGGGACAACCTATTCCCCGGCGGGCCCTTCGAGAAAAGCACCTGCTTCGCTCGCCGCCCGCTGCGGGTCGCCGGCCCGGATCGCCTCGACCAGCCGGCCGTGATCCACGTACCGCTCGGGGGTCAGCGCCCCGCCCATCGCCTGGGCCACGGTGCTGCGCAGCGCGGCGCCGACCGAGGCGTACAGCTCGGCGAGCATGGCGTTGTGCGCGGCCGCCACCACTGCCGTGTGCAGCGCGGCGTCCGCCTCGACGAACTGGTCCACCCGGCCGCCGTGCCACGCCGCCTCGCGGGCCGCGAGCGCGCCGTCCAGCGCCGCCAGGTCCTCGGGGGTACGCCTCAACGCGGCGAGCCGGGCGGCCTCCACCTCGAACGCGCGCCGGACCTCGACCACCTCGGTCATCCGGTCGTCAGTGAGCCGGCGGGCCACCACCGGCGCCAGCTCGTCTGTCGACACCACGTAGGTGCCGGAGCCCTGCCGGCACTCCAGCACCCCGGCGTGCACGAGCGCGCGGACCGCCTCGCGGACCGTGTTCCGCCCGACACCGAGCGCGGCGACCAGTTGCGGCTCGGTGGGGATGCGCCCGCCCACCGGCCACTCGCCGCCGAGGATCCGCTCCCGGAGCTGCTCGATCGTCTGGCGGACCCGGTGACCGCGCGGAGGCACGGCGACGGAATCCACGGCGGGTGTCACCGGTTACACCTCGTGCCGAAATTCATCCCATGATTGTAGGTTCGAGGTCATGACTCCGCCACCTGCGCCCGCCGCGACAGTGCCCGCCCCGGCCGTCACGCCCGCGGCGGGCCCCGCCCCGGCGGCCGGCCCGGTCCGGGGCGGTCTGCTCGTCCTGGCCGGGATGCTGCTCGTCGCGTTGAACCTGCGGGCCGCGGTGACCAGCCTCGGCGCCCTGCTCGACGAGATCCGGGTCGGCCTGGGCCTCTCCGGCGCGATGGCCGGCCTGGTCACCACGCTGCCCACCATCGCGTTCGCCGGGCTGGGCGCGCTCACCCCGTGGCTGGTGCGCCGCTGGGCCGCGCCCCGGGTGCTGGTGCTGGCCATGCTGGCGCTCACCGCCGGGCAGGTGCTGCGCGCGGTCACCGGCTCGGCGGCCGTCTTCGTGCTCACCAGCGCGCTCGCGCTGGCCGGCATCGCGGTGGCGAACATCCTGCTGCCGATGCTCGTCAAGCAGCACTTCCCGCACCGAACCGGACTGGTCACCGGGGCGTACACGATGGCCCTGACGGTGGGCACGACGGTGGCCGCCGCCTCCGCGGTGCCGGTGGCCCACGCGTTCGGCTCCTGGCGGGCCGGACTCGGCATCTGGGCCGGGCTGGCCGCGCTGGCCGTACTCCCGTGGGTGCCGCTGGCGCTGCGGGCCCGCGCCGCGCGGCGGGCCGCGCCCCCGGCGGTGGCGGTCGCCGCCCCGGCCCGGGTGCAACCCGGGCGGACCCGGCTCGGCTGGGCCATGGCGGTCTACTTCGGGGCGCAGTCGCTCAGCGGGTACGCGATCATGGGCTGGCTGGCCCAGCTCTTCCGGGACGCCGGGTACCGGCCGGAGGCGGCCGGGCTGCTGCTCGCCGGCGTCACCGCGCTGGGCGTGCCGGTGGCACTGACGATGCCGGCGCTCGCCGGCCGGCTGGCCACGCTCCGGCCACTGGTGCTGTCGCTGACCGTGTTCTCCGCCGTCGCGTACGCCGGTCTGGCGCTGGCCCCGCGTGGCCTGGCACCGCTGTGGGTGCTGCTGCTGGCGCTCGGTCAGGGCGCGTTCCCGCTCATCCTGACCACGATCGGGCTGCGCGCCCGGACCGCCGAGGGAACAGTGGCGCTGTCCGCGTTCGCGCAGAGCACCGGGTACGTGATCGCGGCGCTCGGACCGCTGCTGGTGGGCATCCTCTACGAGGCGACCGGCGGCTGGACCGCCCCGATCGGCTTCCTGCTGGTGGCGCTGGCCGTGCAGACGTCCGCGGGCATGGTGATCGCTCGTCCCCGCTACATCGAGGACGAGCGCTGAAAGATTTCGGTCAGGAGGAGGCCGGGGTGGGATCGCCCGCGACGGCCTGCTCCACCGTCGGGTACGTGTGCAGCACCTCGACCAGGCCGCTGACCTCAAGGATGCGCAGCACGCCGCGCTGCGGGGCGGCCAGCCGGACCACGCCGCCCGCCTCGTCGCAGTTGTTCTTCGCCCGGACGAAGACCGACAGCCCGGTGGAGTCGCAGAACGACACCTCGGCCAGGTCGAAGACGAGGCGGCTGCGCCCCTTGTCCAGCAGATCCGTGATCTGGTCCTGTAGCTGCGGTGCCGTGGCCATGTCCAGCTCGCCCGCGACCGACACGACGACCACGTCGCCGCGCTGTTCCGTGTGCACCGTCAAGGACATACGTCGACCTCCTGTGTTCGGGAGAAACGGTATCCCACGACGGGCGCGCCGCGCAGAACGGGAGCGGTAACGGGGTGCGCTCGATCATTCTTTGCTCCGCGACAAGTAGCGCCGCAGCCTCCGGTGATAGAGTCCGCCCGTCCAAATCAGGGAGGTCAGCATGGCATTGAGCGCCGAACAGGGTGGTCGGCTCGCCCACCTGCTCAGTCAGCACGCGGATCGGTTGACCAACCGCTGGACGGAGATCGTCGCCAGTTCGCTGCGCGGTCGCCTGAGCCGCGCCGAGCTGGCCCGCCAGGTCCAGGAGCTGCACCGCGCGCTGGTCGACGCCGGCCGCCAGGGCGTCGCAGACCTGGCCGACGAGCACGGCGGTGAGCTGCGGGCGGTGCTGTCCGAGCTGTCCACCAACCGGGCCCGGCAGGGGTTCTCCGCCACCGAGACCGCGATCAGCGTGTTCGCGCTCAAGGACGCCCTGCTGGAGCTGATGGAGGAGGAGAAGGGCGACGAGACCCTGCGCGACTTCGTCTCCTTCTCCGCGCTCGTCGACCAGATGGGCCTGTTCACCTTCGAGACGTTCGTCCGCGCCCGGGAGAGCCTGATCGCCGACCAGGCGGAGCAGCTGCTGGAGCTGTCCACGCCGGTGGTGAAGCTCTGGGAGGGCGTGGTCGCCGTCCCGCTGGTCGGGACGCTGGACTCGGCCCGCGCCCAGGTGGTGATGGAGCGGCTGCTCCAGACCCTGGTCGACACCGGCTCGCCGTACGCGATCATCGACATCACCGGCGTGCCGGCGGTGGACACGCAGGTCGCCCAGCACATCCTCAAGACCGTGGTGGCCGCCCGGCTGATGGGCGCCGACTGCATCATCTCCGGCATCCGCCCGCAGATCGCGCAGACGATCGTGGCCCTCGGCATCGAGTTCGGCGACATCGCGACCAAGGCGAGCCTCGCCGACGCGCTGCGCCACGTGCTGCGCCTGACCGGGGTCGAGACCACCGCCCGCCGCCCGCGCCGGGAGTCCTGATGGAACGCGTCCCGATCCTCAAGATCGGCGACATCCTGCTGGTCTCCATCCAGGTCGACATGTCCGACCAGACGGCGATCCAGTTGCAGGAGGACCTGGCCGAACGGATCGTCGCCACCGGCTGCCACGGCGTGATCATCGACATCACGGCGCTGGACATCGTCGACTCGTTCGTCGGCCGGATGCTGTCCACCATCGCGTCCATCTCGAAGGTGCTGGACGCCGAGACGGTGGTGGTCGGCATGCGCCCGGCCGTCGCCATCACGCTCGTCGAGCTGGGGCTGTCGCTCAACGGCATCCGTACCGCGCTGAACGTCGAGCGCGGCATGGAGCTGGTCGCGGCCAGCCGCGCCGACGATTGGGACGAGGCGGCCGACGACGAGGGCACCGAGACGACGGCGACGGCATGACCACGGGCGTCGACCTGGGTGTGCCGGCGACCCAGGCGATCCGCAGCGACGAGGACGTGGTGCGGGTCCGGCAGTTGGTGCGTGCCACAGCCGTTTCCGTCCGCCTCTCCCTGGTCGACCAGACGAAGCTCGTCACCGCCGCCAGCGAGCTGGCCCGCAACACGCTGATCTACGGCGGCGGGGGCAGCGCCGAGGTGAGCACGGTCTCCGACGGCCGCCGCCGCGGCGTGCGGATCGTCTTCGCCGACGAGGGACCGGGCATCCCGGACCTCGACCTGGCGCTCACCGACGGCTACACCACCGGCGGCGGGCTGGGCCTGGGGCTCAGCGGCGCCCGCCGGCTCGTCGACGACTTCGACATCCGGACCGTTGTCGGCGAGGGGACGCGGATCACCGTCACCAAGTGGTCACGATGATCGCCGACGTGGTGCCCGACCACGGCATCTGGTTCCGGGTCGACACCGGCGCGACCGCCGGCAGCGTGCGCCGGGCCGCCGAGCGTCTCGGCCGGCAGCTCGAACTGAGCGCGCCGCGCGTCGCGGACCTGGCCATCGTCACCGCCGAGATCACCAGCAACCTGGTCAAGCACGCCCGCGAGGGCACGCTCCTGATGCGCCCGGCGCGCCGGGGCGGGCATGCCGGGGTGGAGCTGGTGGCGATCGACTCCGGCCCCGGCATGGCCGACCTCACGCTCTCCTCCGTCGACGGCCACTCCACCGCCGGCACGCTCGGTATCGGGCTCGGCGCGATCGTCAGGCAGTCGAGCCGCTTCGACGGCTACTCGTCACCGGGGAAGGGCACGGTCCTGGTCGTCCAGGTCTGGGACGCCGTACCGCCGGAGCCGGACTGGGCGGCCGGGCTGGCCCGGCCGATCACCGGCGAGCAGACCAGCGGCGACGGGTACGCGGTCCGGCAGGTCGACGGCCGGCGGCAGGTGCTGGTCTCCGACGGGCTGGGCCACGGTCCGCTCGCCGCCGCCGCCACAGGTGCCGCCGTGTCCGCGTTCCGCTCGGCGCCGGCCGGGCCGCCGGACGTCGTGGTGCGGCACCTGCACGCCGCCATCTCGCACACCCGGGGCGCCGCCCTCGCGGTGGCCGAACCGGACCCGGCCGCCGGAGTGCTCCGCTACGCCGGGCTGGGCAACATCGCCGCGATGATCGTCGCGTCCGGCGAGCGACGGCGCGGACTGGTCTCGCTGCCGGGCATCGCCGGGCACCAGCGTCCGGTGATCCGCGGATACGACTACCCCTTCTCGCGCCACGCCACCCTGGTCATGCACAGTGACGGGGTGGTGGATCGCTGGGATCTGGACGACTATCCGGGGCTCGCCGGCCGCAACCCGCTGCTGGCCGCCGCGACCTTGCTGCGCGACGCCGGTGTCCGCCGCGACGACGCCTGCGTCCTGGTCGCCCAGGGGGCGGCATGATCGAACCCCTCCTGCACCTCGCGCTCCGGGTGGAGCAGGACATCTTCCTGGTCCGGCAGCGTGGCCGGGAGGTGGCCGCGGCGGTCGGGCTGGAACACCAGGACCAGGTACGGATCGCCACCGCGCTCAGCGAGGTGGCCCGCGAGCTGTTGCACGGGGTCGACGGCGCGGACGTGACGTTCGCCCTGGACCGGGACGCCACCGGCCGCCGGGTCCTCCAGGTGGACCTGTCGCCGCTGCGTCCGCTCCCCGGTGGACGGTACGAGCCGCAGTCCGGTGCCGTCGCGCGTCTGGTGGACACGTTGCGGGTGTTGGCCGTCGAGGGCGATACCGTCGTGAGGATGTCCCGACGAGTGCCCGACCACGCCGAGGAGCTGACGGCCGTGCGCGCCGCCGAGCTCCGCGTCGAGCTGGCCGAGCGCGCGCCGGGGTCCGCGCTGGACGAGTTGGCCGCCCAGAACGCGCAGCTCATCGCCGCCCTCGACGAGGTGCGTAGCCAGCGCGACGAGCTGGCGGTGCTCAACTCCGAACTCCAGGAGACCAACCAGGGCGTGATGGCGCTCTACAACCAGCTCACCGAGGAGCTGGAGGAGACCAACCGCGGCGTGGTGGCGCTCTACGCCGAGCTGGACGAGAAGTCCGCCCAGCTGCGGGCCGCGAGCGAGTCCAAGAGCCGGTTCCTGGCGAACGTCAGCCACGAGCTGCGTGCCCCGGTCACCGCGATCATCGGCCTGGCCCGGCTGCTCGCCGACTCCGCCTCCGACCCGCTCACCGGCGAACAGGCCCGCCAGGTCGGGCTGATCCGGTCCTCAGCGGGCGACCTGCTGGGGCTGGTCAACGAGCTGCTCGACCTGGCCAAGGCGGAGTCGGGCCGGATCGAGCCGGACTGGTCCGACGTCGACCTGCGTGCGGTGTTCGGGCAGCTGCGCGGCACGCTGCGGGCGCTCGCCTCGCGCCCCGCGGTGGAGCTGGTGGTCGAGGAACCGCCGGCACCGGCCACTGTGCGCTCCGACGAGGTGCTGCTCGCCCAGGTGCTGCGCAACCTGCTGCACAACGGACTGAAGTTCACCGAGCGCGGCGAGGTGCGCCTGCGCGCCGAGCGCCGCGGCGACCAGTGGACGCTGTCGGTCACCGACACCGGCGTGGGCATCCCGCCGGAGCTGCACGAACGGGTCTTCGAGGAGTTCTACCAGGTGCCCGGCACGACCCGGGTCGGTGGCACCGGGCTCGGCCTGCCGTACGCGCGCCGGCTGATCACGCTGCTCGGCGGGACGCTGGAGCTGACCAGTGAATCCGGCCGGGGCAGCAGGTTCACAGTGGTCCTCCCCGCGGGCGGAGCGTGACGGTGGACAGCGGGCCGGTGACCGTGCTCGTGGTCGACGACAGCGGCCCCAAGCGATACCTGCTGGTCAACTGGCTGACCCGGGCCGGTTTCGTCACCGTCGAGGCCGACAACGGCACGGCGGCGCTGGAGCGGGTGGCCCGGGAACACATCGACCTCGTGGTGCTCGACGTGCGGCTGCCCGACATGAGCGGCTTCGAGGTGTGCGAGCGGATCAAGGAGGCGTACCCGTCGATCCCGGTCGTCCACGTCTCCGCGCACGCGGTCGACGTGGTCGACCGGGCGCAGGGCCTCACCCGGGGCGCGGACGCCTACCTGGCCGAGCCGATCGAGCCGGAGGAACTGGTCGCCACCGCCCACGCGGTGCTGCGGTACTACCAGGCCCGGCGGCGGGCCGAGCAGCTTGCCGAACGGCTCGCCGCGCTCGCCGACGCCACTGTGGAGATGCACGCGTCGCCGAACTTCGTCCGGCTGCTGGAGGCCGCCGCGAGCGGCGCGGCACGGATCTTCAAGGCTCCGGCGGCGGTGGTCGCGGAGACGTTCGACGGGGACTGCCTGGCCGGGGTGGCGTCCGACCCGTACACGCCGGCCACCATCGTGCCGTGGGTGGTGGACGACACCGGTGTGCCGATCGGCACCCGGGTGCGCGTCGACGAGCCGGCCAACTGGGCGCTGACCGGCTGGCCGGAGGGCGACACCGTGACGGTGGCCGCGTCCCGGCTGCGCGAGGACCGGGCCCCGCTCTACGTGGTGGTGCCGACCGCCACCCAGACCGTACGCACGCCGGTGCTGGTGCAGCTCGCCCAGGCGGTCGCCTCGGCCGTGGAGGCGCAGCGGTCCTTCGACGAGGAGCACCGGATCGCGGTGACGTTGCAGCGCAGCCTGCTTCCGCAGCGGCTGCCCGACGTCGTCGGCCTGGACCTGGCCGTCCGGTACGAGCCGGCGAGCGCGCAGACCGAGGTGGGCGGCGACTTCTACGAACTGGTGATGCTCGACGGGCATCTGCTGGTGGCGATCGGTGACGTGGCCGGGCACTCGCTGCACGCCGCCACGGTGATGGCCGAGCTGCGGCACGCGGTGCGGGCGTACGCGGTCGAGGGGCACCAGCCGGGCGTGATCCTGGACCGGGTCAACGAGCTGATGCTCAACCTGCTGCCGGCCGAGCTGGCCACCATCTGCGTCATGCTGCTGCACCCGCCGACCGGGCTGGTCCGGATGGCCAGCGCCGGGCACCTGCCGGCGCTGCTGAGCCGGGACGGGCGGGTCGAGTTCGTGACGCAGTCCGCGCCGCTGCTCGGCGTACGCGCGCCGCGCCCGCCGGACCTGGAGTTCGTGCTGCCGGCCGGGTCCACGCTCGTGCTCTACACCGACGGGCTGATCGAGCGGCGGGACGCCACGATCGACGACGGCATGGCGGCGCTCGGCGTGGTGGCCACCCGGGTGGACGACGACCTGGACGGGTTCTGCCGGCGGCTGCTCGTCGAGCTGGCACCGCCGGAGATCCACGACGACGTGGCGGTGGTGGCGGTCCGCCGTCGTTGAGTCGCACCGCGGTGCCCCGTCACGTCGAGTTGTTTCCACGGTCTGCCGATGAAGGGACCGCTGTCCCCTCTGCTCTGCAGCCGTCGGCGCATCGGCAGGCTGACGCGCCGCAGTCGTCACTTTCGGTGTGCGGTCCGGATGCCTCCCGCCGTCGGGCGGCGGCCACGAGATCCTCGGCACCGGATGGCCTCCACGGCGGCGCTCTCCCGCACCTGTTCCGGTCGGCGCTTCGTCTCGTCGACCACTGCGGTCGCCTCATACGCTGGCCCCCATGACTACGAGGACCAGTGAACTGCTCGCCGTCGCGGCACCGCGTACGGCCGTGGTGGTGCGCGGCATCTCCGACGACCAACTCGTCCTGCCCACCCCCTGCCCGGACTACACAGTGCGCGACCTGCTCGGCCACGTGTTCGACGTGGTGGTCAACTTCCAGGCGCTGGCCCGCCGGGAGGAGGTCGACTGGTCCGGCAAGACCGACCACCTGACCGACGGCTGGCGGGACCGGTTCGCGACCGAGGCGGCCCGGCTGACCGAGGCGTGGTCGGACCCGTCCACCCAGGAGGGCGTCTCCCCGGGCATGGGACTGCCGCAGGAGACGGTCGGCATGATGGCCCTGATCGACCTCACCGTCCACGGCTGGGATCTGGCGCGGGCCACCGGCCAGGAGCTGACCGTGGACCCGGCGGTGGTGGCCGCGGGGCACGAGTTCATGGACCGGATGGGCGACACGGGACAGAAAATGGGCGCGTTCGGCCCGCCGGTGCCCACCGACGCGGCACCGGACAGCATGGACGCCCTGCTCGGCCGGGCCGGGCGCGACCCGGCCTGGACCCGCTGAACTCCGACGGCCCGCGTGGTGCGCCGCGCGGGCCGCTCTTGACACCGCTATTCGCTCAGCGAATAGTGGGGCCGTGTCCACGTCGCACGTCCTGCTCGGTCTTCTCGCCGCCGGCCCGCGCCACGGCTACGAGCTGAAGCGCGCGCACGACGAGCGGCTGCCCTGCGCGCGTCCGCTCGCCTTCGGGCAGGTCTATGCGACACTGGCCCGCCTGTGCCGCGATGGCCTCGTGGCCACGGCCGGGCAGACCCGCGAGGGCGGCCCGGACCGCACCTCGTACGCGCTCACCGACGACGGACGGGCGACGCTGGACCACTGGCTCGGCACCGTCGAACCGCCGATGCCGTACGTGGCCAGCACGCTCTTCGCCAAGGTGGCGGTCGCGCTCCTGGTGGCCGACGTCAATCAGGCCCGCGCCTACCTGATCGCGCAACGGCGGGCGCACACGCAACGCCTGCGTGAACTGACCGCGCTGAAGACCGCCCCCGCCGCCCGCATCGACGAGGTGGTCGCCGCCGACTTCGCCATCGCCCACCTCGACGCCGATCTCCGGTGGCTGCACACCACCCTGGACCGGGTCACCGACTGGCACCGGGAGGTGCGCTCGTGACGTTCCTGCAAGCGCGCGGAGTGGTCCGCGCCTACGGTCACACCCCCGCACTGCGCGGTGTGACGCTCGACGTGTCCGAAGGCGAGATCGTCGCGGTCACCGGCCCGAGCGGCTGCGGCAAGTCCACGCTGCTGCACTGCCTCGCCGGCATCCTGCGCCCCGACGCCGGTCAGGTCACCTGGCGCGGAGAACGGATCGACACGTGGTCGGAGGCGGCCCGCTCCCGGCTTCGCCGTACCGAATTCGGGGTGCTGCTCCAGTTCGGTCAGCTCGTCGCCGAGCTGACCGCCGCGGAGAACGTCGCGCTTCCGCTGTTGCTCGCCGGCACGGGGCGGCGAGCGGCGCGGACCGCGGCGCTGGCCTGGCTCGACCGGCTCGGCGTGGCCGACGTCGCCGACGCCCGGCCCGGTGAGATGTCCGGCGGGCAGCAGCAACGCTGCGCGCTGTCCCGGGCGCTCGTCACCGAACCACGGGTGATCTTCGCCGACGAGCCGACCGGGGCGCTCGACACGCTGGCCGGCGAGCAGGTGCTCACCCAACTGGTCCGGCTGGCCCGCGAGCAGAACACCACAGTCGTGCTGGTGACGCACGAGCCGCGCATCGCCGCGTACGCGGACCGGGAGGTCAGCCTGCGCGACGGCATGATCGACCACACCGGGCTCGGGCTCGACCCGGCGTTGCCGGGCGGGTCACGGTGAGGCCGGCGACGCTGCTGCGACTCGCGGTGGCCGGCACCCGCACCGACGTCGCGCGGGTGCTGCTCACGGCGCTGAGCGCTGCGCTGGCAACGCTGGCCGGCCTGGCCGCGCTCACAGTGCTGTCGGTGGTGAAGCCGCCCGGCGATGCCTGGACGCAGTCCGAGCAGTACACGAACGCCTTGCTCCGGGAACCCGGCCTGCGTCCCGGTGTGGCGTTCGCGTTGCTGCTGCTCTGCGTACCGGTCCTGGGGCTGGCCGGGCAGTGCGCCCGACTCGGCGCGCCGGGCCGGGACCGGCGGCTCGCCGCGCTCCGGCTGGCCGGTGCCACCCCCGGGCAGGTCACCCGGGTCGCGGTCGCCGAGACCGGCGTGGCTAGCCTGCTCGGCACCCTCGCCGGCCTGGCCGTCTTCCTGGCCGGGCGCCGGCTGCTGCACCGGCCCGACGCGGCCGGGCGGCTGCCACTACCCACCGACGTGCACCCGGCGCCGGTGGCGGTGGCCGCCGTCGTGCTCGGCCTGCCGCTAGCCGCCGCACTGATCAGCGCGTTGCTGCTGCGGCCGGTCGCCACCACCCCGTTCGGCGTCGTACGTAAGGTCCGCACCCAGGCGCCCTGGCCGTGGCCGGGCGCGCTCATCCTCGCCGCGCTGGCGATGTTCGCCGCGATCCGCCCGCTGCTGCTCTGGTACGAACGGCGTGGCGCCGTGGACCCCGACTGGCTGGTGCCGACGTTGCTCGTCCTCGGCGGGCTGACCGCCATGATCGGCGTCGTGTCCGGGACCGGCTGGATCTCGTACCACACCGGGCGGCTGCTGCACCGGCACGGACGCGGCCCGGCCGCCCTGCTCGCCGCCCGCCGGCTGGCCGCCGACCCGTGGGCCGGCAGCCGCACCTTCGCCGCGTTGCTGGCCGCGCTGATCTTCGGCGCCGGTGCCGCGGGGATGCGAGCCGACTTCCAGGCCCAGGCCGAGCTGACCCGCCGCACCGGTTCCGGACTGGCCGACCCGGACTTCTTCCTCGGCGCGATGGATCTCGTCGACCTCGCGGTCGTGGTGGCGATGGCGATCGCCGGCGGCGGGCTTCTCGTGGCGGTGGTCGAGGGGATCACCAGCCGGCGACGGGCGTACGCGGCGCAGGTGGCGACCGGCGTGCCACGCGCCACCATCGCCCGGTCACTGCTCTGGGCCGCGCTCGCCCCCGCCGTACCCGCGATCGGGCTCGCGTTGACGGTCGGCTACCTGCTGGTCCGAGGCGTCATGCCGGCACCGAGCACCGGCGGCTTCGCGCAGACGATCTGCGACGCCGGTACGGAACTGTGCGGCGATCCGGCCACGGCGGCGCGGTACACCCGTACCGAATGGGTGCCGGAGACCACCATCCCGCCGGACGTACCGTGGGATCAGCTGGCCTGGCTCGCGGCGGGCGGGCTGGCGGCGGTGCTGGGCACGGTCGTGGCCGGACTGCTGTTCCTGCGCGCCGCGACGTCGGTGGAGGAACTGCGCAGCACCTGACGATCAGCGGCCGAGCAGCCCGGCGGAGCCGGCGACGGCCAGGCCGATCACCGTCGAGCAGCAGCAGACGACAAGCGCGGCGGCGACCACCACGAGGACCAGCCACGCCGGTCCCCGCCGCCCCACCGAGGACTCCTCCTCGCTCATTCCGGCAGTCTAGGTTGGTGCGATGGAGCTGATCTCGATCGCCGATGTTCGCGCCGCCGCAGAGGACGTCGCCGGCACCGTGCTGCGGACTCCGCTGATGCCGGCGCCCTGGGACGACGGGCTGTGGCTCAAGCCGGAGAACCTGCAACCGGTCGGGTCGTTCAAGCTGCGCGGGGCCACCCACGCGGTGGCCCGGCTCGACCCGGCCACCCGGGGCCGAGGGGTGGTCACCCACTCGTCGGGGAACCACGGGCAGGCCCTGGCGTACGCGGCCCGCGCCCTCGGCGCGCCCTGCACTGTGGTGGTCCCCGAGGGTGCGCCCGAGATCAAGGTGGCCCGGATGCGGGCGCTGGGCGCGGACGTGCGGCTGGTGCCGCCCGCTGGGCGGCTCGCCGAGGCCGAGCGGATCGCGGCCGGGACCGGCGCGACGCTCGTACCGCCGTTCGACCACCCGGCGGTCATCGCCGGCCAGGGCACGGTCGGGCTGGAGATCGTCAGCGACCTGCCGGACGTGGACGTGGTGCTGGTTCCGGTCGGCGGCGGCGGGCTCGGCTCCGGCGTGGCCACCGCGGTCAAGTCGCTGCGCCCGTCCGCCGCCGTGATCGGAGTGGAGCCGGCGCTTGCCGCCGACGCCCGGGAGTCGCTCGCCGCCGGCGAGGTGGTGGTCTGGGACGTCGAACGCACCTACCGGACCTGTGCCGACGGTCTGCGGACCAGCCTGTCCGCGTTGACTCTGGCCCACCTGCGCGACCGGCTCGACGGCATCGTCACGGTGACCGAGGACGAGATCATGGCGGCCACCGGCCGGCTGCTCCGGGACGCCCGGCTGGTGGCCGAGCCGAGCGGCGCGGTCGCCCTGGCCGCCCGGCTGTTCCACCGCGACGAACTTCCGGCCGGCCGCACCGTAGCGGTCGTGACCGGCGGCAACGCCGACCCGCACGTGCTGTCCGCCGCGCTCGCCCAGGTGTAAGGAAGGGCCCCCTTTTAACGTCTCCGGTAGAGGAGGGGCCCCTTATTAACAGACGTCTGTTAATAAGGGGCCCTTCCTTACACCTCAGGCGCGGCCGACGCGGTCGAGGATCCAGGCGTTGACGAACGCCTCCTCGCGCCAGGAGTCGTACCGGCCGCTGGGGCCGCCGTGGCCCGCGCCCATCTCGGTCTTGAGCAGGTAGTCACCGGCCGGCGCGAGCGACCGCAGCCGGGCGATCCACTTGGCCGGCTCGTGGTAGAGCACGCGGGTGTCGTTGAGGCTGGTGACCGCCAGGATGGCCGGGTACTCGGCGGTGGTCACGTTCTCGTACGGCGTGTACGACTTCATGTACGCGTAGACCTCGGGGTCGTCGAGCGGGTTGCCCCACTCCTCCCACTCGGTGACCGTCAACGGCAGCGACGGGTCGAGGATCGAGGTGAGCGCGTCCACGAACGGCACCTGCGCGACGATGCCGGTGAACGCGTCCGGGGCGAGGTTCGCCACCGCGCCCATCAGCAGGCCGCCGGCCGAGGCGCCCCGGGCGACGAGCCGGTCGCTCGCCGTCCAGCCCGCCTTGACCAGGTGTCGGGCGCAGGCCACGAAGTCGGTGAACGTGTTCTTCTTGGCCAGCAGCTTGCCCTCGTCGTACCAGCGCCGGCCCAACTCGCCGCCGCCCCGGATGTGCGCCACCGCGAAGATCACGCCGCGGTCGAGCAGGCTCAGCCGGGCGATCGAGAACCACGGGTCCATGCTCGCCTCGTACGAGCCGTAGCCGTAGATGACGGCGGGCGCCGAGCCGTCGCGGGGCAGGTCACGGCGGCAGACGAGCGAGATCGGTACGCGCGTGCCGTCGTCGGCGAGCGCCCAGTCCCGGTGCTGCTCGTAGTCGGCCGGGTCGTACGCGCGTCCGTCCGGCCCGGGGCGGACCGGCTTCTGCCGGCGCAACGTCAGCTCCCGGGTGAGGAGGTCGTAGTCGTAGACCGAGTCGGGGGTGACGAGCGAGGTGTAGCGCAGCCGTACCTCCTTCGTGCGGTACTCCGGGTTCGCGTCCAGCCCCACGCTGTAGATCGGTTCGGGGAAGTCGATGTCCCAGCTGTCGTCGCTGCCCACCGGCAACACCCGCAGGCCGGTCAGTCCGTTGGCGCGCAGTGACACCACGAGGTGGTGCTCGAACGCGTCGACCGCCTCCAGCCGGGTGCCCGGTGTGTGCGGGATCAACGGCTCCCACTCGCCCGGCGCGTCCGCCGAGGTGTACGCCAGCGCGAAGTCCTCCGCGCCGTCGTTGTGCAGGATCAGGAAACGGTGGCCGTGGTGCTCCACCGCGTACTCGATGCCCTGACGCCGCGGGGCCACGACGGCGGGCTCGCCGGTCGGGTTGGACGCCGGGATCACCCACACCTCGCTGGTGATCTTGCTGTGGATGTCGATGACCACGAAGCGCTCCGAGCGGGTCAGCTCGACCCCGACCCAGAACCGCTCGTCGTCCTCCTGGTGTACCACCACGTCCTCGGTGGACGCGGTGCCGACGGTGTGCCGCCAGACCCGGTTCGGCCGCCACGTCTCGTCTACCGTGACGTAGAACAGCGTGGACGCGTCGCTGGACCACGCGGTGCCGTAGAACGTGTCCGGCACCTCGTCCGGCAACGACTCACCGGTGGTCAGATCCTTGATCCGCAGCGTGAAGCGCTCGTCGCCGGAGAAGTCGGTGGAGTAGGCCAGCCAGCGCCCGTCCGGGCTGACGTCGAACGCGCCGAGGGAGAAGAAGTCATGCCCCGCGGCGAGCTGGTTGCCGTCGAGCAGCACCTCCTCGCCGTCGAGCGGGGCGCCGTCCGCGCTGACCGGGGGCGCCGTCTCGCCCGGCCGGACCGCGCGCCGGCAGTGCACGCCGTACTGCTGGCCCTCGACCGTGCGGGTGTAGTACCAGTAGCCGTCCTTGCGGGTCGGCACCGACAGGTCGGTCTCCTGGGTGCGCCGGCGCGTCTCCTCGAACAGCTCCGCGCGCAGCCCGGCCAGGTGGGCGGTGCGCGCCTCGGTGTACGCGTTCTCGGCGTTCAGGTACGCGATCGTGTCCGGGTCGTCCTTGGTGGCGAGCCAGGCGTACTCGTCGAGGACTGTGTCACCGTGATGGACGCGCTCGGTCGGGACGCGCTTGGCGACGGGCGGTGGGGTTTCGGTCACGGCGCCACGTTACCGGTCGGCGGGCCGCCGCCGGGCTCGCCGCCGGCCGAATCCCGCGACTCACCGCCAGGTCTTTCGAACATGTGTACGATAACCGCCATGGCGGATGCGGCACGTTCCACCGATCGACTGGAAGCCCTCGACATCACCCGGAAGCTGGCCGCGATCTGCGGTGACCCGTTCGCCCGCTTCGCCGGCCCGGCCGACGAGGTGGCCGGCCGTACCGCTCGTTGGGTGGCGGTGCCGGGCGGCCCGCACGCCGCCGCGGAGGTGTTGCGGCTGGCCGCGGCGCACGACCTGACAGTGGTGCCCCGCGGCGCCGGCACGAAGATCGACTGGGGTGCCGCACCGGAGCAGGTGGACATCATGCTCGACACCGGCCGGCTCGCCGGGGTCTGGCACGAGCCGCGCGACGCGGCGGTGGCCGAGATCGGCGCCGGTACGCCGCTGCGCGCCGTCCAGGCCACGCTGGCCCGCACCAACCGGCGGCTGCCGGTCGACGCGCCCTCGCCGGGCGCGACGCTCGGCGGGGTGCTCGCCGCCGACGAGTCCGGTCCGCTGCGGCACCGGCACGGCAGCCCGTGCGCCCAACTCGTCGGGGTGCGCTACCTCGACGCCGACGGTGAGTTGGTGAGCGTCGGCGAGTCCGGCACGCAGGCGCTGGGCCGGGCCGCCCCGGTGGGCGGTGGCCGGTCCGGCGGGTGCGGTCCGGCGGGCGACGGTGGTGGTGCCGATGGTGGCGCGGGTGGATCCGGGCGGCGGGCCAGCGGTCCGGCGGGTGGCGTGGGCTGGGGCGCCGGTGGTGTGTTCGGCGACGAGCCGGGTGGCGGGGACGCGATCCTCGGGCGGGGCGACGTGCCCGGGCTCGACGTGGCCCGGCTGCTCTGCGGCTCGCAGGGCGGGCTCGGCGTGCTGGTCTCGGCCACCATGCGGGTGCACGCCCTCCCGGCCGGGCGGCTCTGGGTGTCCCGCCCGGTCTGGACGCCGCTGGAGGTGCACGACCTGGTCCGGGTCGTCCTGGCTGCGGGCGTCGATCCGGCCGCCGTCGAACTGGACCTGCCGGTGCCGGTGCCGCTGCCCCGGCGCCGCATTCCGCCGACGCACCCGTCGGTGGTCAACCGCCCCGACCATCCGGCCGTGACCGGGCGACCCGCTGCGGGCGGCCTGGTGATGTTGCTGGAGGGCGGCCCGGCCGACGTGATCGAGCGGGCCGAACGGCTCACCGCCGTCCTCGGCGCCGAGGCGATGGTCAGCCACCACGCGCCGGAGTGGTGGGGGCGCTACCCGTTTGCGCCGGGAGACACCGCGCTGCGCATCGAGGTGCCGATAGGCGACCTGCACGCCGCCGTCTACGCGCTGCGTGACGCCGCCGGCGCCCCGGTGCCGGTACGCGGCTCGGCCGGCTCGGGCACCGTCCACGCCGCCCTGTCCGGCGCGTTGCCGCCCGAGCGGGTCGCCTCCATCCTCACCGCGGTCCGCAGTGTGCTGATCGCCCGGCGGGGCCGGTGTGTCGTGGTGTCCGCGCCCGCGGCGGTGCGCCGTGCCGTGGACCTGTGGGGCGAGCTGCCCGCGTTGCCGCGCCTGCGCAGCGCCAAGGCGCACCTGGACCCGCACCACCGCCTGGCCCCCGGCCGCCTCCCCGGCGGCCTCTGACCAACCCGTGCCCTCCCGGGCGCCAGCCTGTCCCCGGGCGCCAGCCTGACGGCGTCCGGGCACACCCGTGCCGGCGCCGGCTCGACGGTGCCCGCCGGGTACTCCCGCCCGTCCGGGCGCCCCGATCCTGCACACAGCCTCGGCACCACCCGCGTCCCCGCGCGCCCTACCTCACCCCGGTGATCAAGGGCTTTGCGTCGGATTTCGCGCCCCGCAGGGACACAAACTCCTTGATCATCGCCGATGGGCGGGCTGAAGCGCGCCGACGGGCGGCCTTGGGGCGTCCGGTGGCGCGCCAAGGTGAGCTGATCATGAAGTTGGCGGGGAGGAATCGGGCTAATTGAGCAGCCAACTTCATGATCGACGGGGCGGGGCATCGACGGCGCGGGGCATCGACGGGGCGGGGCATCGACGGCGCGGGGCAGGGCGGGGCGGCGGGTGGGAGGGCTAGGGGGTGTCATTTCTCAGGACCAGGACGGCTATGTCGTCGCGTGGGGGCTCCACCGAGAAGGCGATGGTGGCGGCGCGCAGCCGGGCGGCCACCACGTCGGCCGAGTATCCGGCCAGCGGCGCCGCCGACTCGCGCAAGCGGTCGGTGCCGAACAGCTCCCGTCCGCGCCGCCGCTCGGTGACCCCGTCGGTGTAGAAGATCAGCGCGTCACCGGGCTTGAGCGTCAGCTCGGCGGTCGGCGTGGTGATCGTGTCGAGCAGGCCCAGCGCCGTACCGCCCGCGCCGACGAACGTCGCACCACCACCGCCGTGCAGCAGCACCGGGCGGTCGTGGCCGGCCAGGTGCAGGGAGACGTCCAGGTGGTCGCCGTCGCCGGGTGCGACAGCCGCCAGCGCCAGCGTGCAGTAGCGTCCGCCGCCGCGCTCCACGAGCGTCTCGTTGAGCCGGCCGAGCACCTCGGGCAGCGGTTTGCCGTCGCCGACGAGCACCCGGATCACGTCCCGGACCAGGCCGGTCACGGCGGCGGCCTGCACGCCCTTGCCGGACACGTCGCCGACCACCACGAGCCAGCGGCCGTCCGGCAGCGGGAGCACGTCGTAGAAGTCGCCGCCGACCTCCGCGTCGTCGCCGGTCGGGACGTACTCGGCGGCGAAGCCGATGCCCTCGACCACCGGGAGCACCGGCGGCAGCAGCGACTGCTGGAGCGTCTGGGCGACCCGGCGGCGCTCGGCGTGGATGCGGGCGTTCTCGATGGCGAGGGCGGCGCGGCGGGCGACGTCCTCCAGCACCGAGACCTCGTCGGGGTCGTGCCGGTGCCGCTGGTGCCGGCCCACGGCGAGGGTGCCGAGCCGCTGGCCGCGGGCGATCAGCGGCACGGCGAAGCCCTCCATCGGCCCGCCGAGCGGCACCTGCGCGGCGTTGCGGGACGCCTCGCGCAGCCGGGACTGGATCGAGTCGGGGCCGGTCTCCTGGAGGATCCGGTGCAGCTGCGGCAGCATCGCCTCGTCCGCGTGGCTGGATGCGGCCAGGCGCAGCCGTCCCCACTCGTCGGTGGTGTGCACGGCGCACCACTGGCCGAGCCGGGGCACCACGAGCTGCGGGATGAGCGCCATGGTCAGCTCGACGTCGAGCGACTGGGCGAGCAGTTCGCTCGCCTCGGCCAGGAACGTCAGCCAGGTGGAGCGGCGTACGTCGGCGCGGCGCAGCCGGTCGTTCTCCAGGTGCAGCGACAGCCGCTCGGCGGTCAGCACGGCCAGCGGCCGGGCGTACGCCGAGGGCGCCGCGTCCAGTTCCAGTTCGCCGGCGTACGGGCGGTGCACCGCGAGCGGTACGCGCAGCAGTTCGTTGCCCTCGCGCGGCGGCCGGCCGTACCGGGCGAAGACTCGGGTGCCTGTTCCGTCGCCCCGGTCCAGCCGGATCGTGCCACCGGCGGCGCCGACCATCTCGGCGACCCGGGTCAGCAGTCCGGTCGCGAACTCGGGCAGCGGGTCGTCGGCGTACGCGTCGGGGGTGAGCTGCATCAGGTCGCTCATCGCCGCGGCGCTCGGCGTACCGTCGCCGGTTCCCTCCGCTGCGGCGACGCGCAGCGGGCCGGCCGACGGCCGGGCGGTTCCGCCGGGGCCGGGCCGGTCCAGGCGGAACCAGACGCCCTTGCCGGTGGGCAGGTAGGTGGTGCCCCACCGGCTGGAGAAGTGGTCGACGAGCAGCAGGCCGCGCCCGCGGGCGGCGACCTCGGTGATGTCGGAGGTGGTGTTGCGCACACCCACGATCAGCTCGTCGACCGGGCCGGAGGCGAAGTCGGTGACGGTCACGGTGAGGCCGTTGCGATCGGTGTCGACCTCGATGTCCAGTTCGGTGCGCGCGTGTTCGACGGCGTTGGTGGTCAGCTCGGTGGTGAGCAGCAGCGCCTCGTTCAGCAGCTCGGGGAGCCGGGCTTCGAGCAGCATGGTGCGGACCAGCGCGCGGGCCGCCGCCGGGGTGCGGCGGTCGGCGGGGAGACGGACCCGGCGGACGCGCTCGTCCGCGCCGCCGCTGATCGGCCCTGCCTCCGCTGACACCTTCGTATCCTCCACCGCGCCCACCCCGGGTGCCAAGCATCAGGCCGAACCCGCCACCCGGGTCGATACCGCGCGTGACGCGCGATCACACGCGGTGACCTCGACGGATCGCGCGGCACAATGATGGGATGGCCCGTGTGACCGCACGAGCCCGAGCGGAGCGAGGAACGATGGCCACGGTGAATCAGTCGGTGACCGCGGACCCGTCCGCGTCCGACCACGAGGTGATCCTCGGCGAACTGGTCGAGGCGCTGCGCCGGGTGGGACGCGGCGATCTGCGGGTGCGCCTGGCCCGGCGGGCGGGACTGCCCGGTGAGGTCGCCGACGCCTTCAACGACGTGGTGTCGTTGCAGGAACGGCAGCACCTGGACCTGCGGCGGATCAGCCGGATCGTCGGCCGCGACGGCCGGCTCACCGAGCGTCTGGACGACGAGGGCCTGGACGGCTCCTGGGCGGAGGGGCAGCGGGCGGTCAACTCGCTCATCGACGACCTGGGCCGGCCGACCACGGAGATCGCCCGGGTCATCGTGGCGGTGGCCGACGGCGATCTCTCCCAGCACATGGCGCTGGAGATAGACGGTCGCCCGCTTCGCGGTGAGTACCTGCGCATCGGCCGGACCGTGAACACGATGGTGGACCAGCTCTCGTCGTTCGCCGACGAGGTGACCCGGGTGGCGCGTGAGGTGGGCACCGAGGGAAAACTGGGTGGCCAGGCCGACGTTCGTGGGGTGGCCGGCACCTGGAAGGACCTCACCGACTCGGTGAACACCATGGCGTCGAACCTCACCGGGCAGGTGCGGTCGATCTCCCAGGTGGCCACAGCCGTCGCGAAGGGTGACCTGTCGCAGAAGATCACGGTCGGGGCGCGCGGCGAGGTGGCCGAGCTGGCCGACACGATGAACTCGCTCACCGACACGCTGCGGCTGTTCGCCGAGCAGGTGACCCGGGTGGCCCGCGAGGTGGGCACCGAGGGCAAGCTCGGCGGCCAGGCCGAGGTGCCGGGTGTGGCGGGAACCTGGAAGGACCTGACCGACAACGTCAACTCGATGGCGTCGAACCTGACCGCGCAGGTGCGCAACATCGCGCAGGTGTCGACCGCTGTCGCCAAGGGTGACCTGTCGCAGAAGATCACGGTGGCCGCGCAGGGCGAGATCCTGGAGCTGAAGGACACCGTGAACACGATGGTGGACCAGCTCTCGTCGTTCGCCGACGAGGTGACCCGGGTGGCCCGCGAGGTGGGCATCGAGGGCAAGCTGGGCGGCCAGGCGCAGGTGCGTGGCGTCTCCGGCACCTGGCGCGACCTCACCGAGAACGTCAACCAGCTCGCCGGCAACCTGACCAGCCAGGTCCGCAACATCTCCCAGGTCTCCACGGCGGTCGCCAAGGGTGACCTGGGTCAGAAGATCACCGTGGACGCGCAGGGCGAGATCCTGGAGTTGAAGAACACCGTCAACACGATGGTGGACCAGCTGTCGTCGTTCGCCGACGAGGTGACCCGGGTGGCCCGCGAGGTGGGTACCGAGGGCAAGCTGGGTGGTCAGGC
>NZ_FMCV01000011.1:31246-179548 GCF_900091565.1 Micromonospora marina
CTGACCGACAACGTGAACTCGATGGCGTCGAACCTGACCAGCCAGGTGCGGAACATCGCCTCGGTCACCACGGCCGTGGCGAACGGCGACCTGGGTCAGAAGATCACCGTGGACGCGCAGGGCGAGATCCTGGAGTTGAAGAACACCGTCAACACGATGGTGGATCAGCTGTCGTCGTTCGCCGACGAGGTGACCCGGGTGGCCCGCGAGGTGGGCACCGAGGGCAAGCTGGGTGGTCAGGCCCAGGTCAAGGGCGTGTCCGGTACGTGGCGTGACCTGACCGAGAACGTCAACCAGCTCGCCTCGACCCTGACCACGCAGTTGCGCGCGATCGCGCAGGTCTCCACGTCGGTGACCCGTGGCGACCTGACCCAGCGGATCAACGTGAAGGCGCAGGGCGAGGTCGCCGAGCTGAAGGACAACATCAACCAGATGATCGTCACCCTCCGGGAGACGACCAAGAAGAACGCCGAGCAGGGCTGGCTCGACTCGAACCTGGCCCGGATCGGTGGTCTGCTCCAGGGGCAGCGCGACCTGGGCGAGGTCTGCCGGATGATCATGCAGGAGGTGACCCCGCTGGTGGACGCGCAACTCGGCGCGTTCTTCCTGGCGGACAGCTCCGAGGGCAGCATGCGGCTGCGGCTCACCGCCTCCTACGGGTACGTGGCACGCGGCCACGACGTCACGTTCGGCCCGGGTGAGGGGCTGGTCGGGCAGGCCGCCCTGTCGCGCCGGACGATCCGGGTCAAGGCGCAGCCGGACGGCCGCCTCGTCGTACGGTCCGGGTTGGCCGACACGCCTCCGGCCGACCTGGTGGTCCTGCCCGTCCAGTTCGAGGGCGAGCTGCTCGGCGTGATCGAGTTCGCCGGCGTCGCCACGTTCTCCGAGCTGCACCTGGCGTTCCTGGAGCGGCTGGTGCTCACCATCGGCGTCGCGGTCAACACCATCCAGGCCAACCGGCGTACGGAGGAGCTGCTGGCGCAGTCGCAGCGGCTGGCGCACGAGATGCAGGACCAGTCGGCCGAGTTGCAGCGCACGAACGCCGAGCTGGAGGACAAGGCGAAGCTGCTGTCCGAGCAGAAGGCCAACATCGAGATGCAGAACCGGGAGATCGAGCTGGCCCGCCTCGGCCTGGAGGAGAAGGCGCAGCAGCTCACCCGCGCGTCGGCGTACAAGTCGGAGTTCCTGGCGAACATGAGCCACGAGCTGCGTACGCCGCTGAACTCGCTGCTCCTGCTGGCCCGGCTGCTGGCCGAGAACCCGGAGCGCAACCTCAGCGCGAAGCAGATCGAGTTCGCCCGGACCATCCACGGCGCCGGGTCCGACCTGCTGTCGCTGATCGACGACATCCTCGACCTGTCCAAGATCGAGGCGGGCCGGATGGACGTGGAGCCCACCGAGATCCAGTTCGCCGAGATCCGCGGCTACGTCGAGCAGGCGTTCGCGCCGCAGGCCGAGGAGAAGGGACTGGACTTCCAGGTGCGGGTCAGCCGCGACCTGCCGCCCGCGCTGGTCACCGACGCCCAGCGGTTGCAGCAGATCCTGCGCAACCTGCTGTCGAACGCGGTGAAGTTCACCGACAACGGCGCGGTGACGCTGCGGATCGGCCCGGCGGCCGACAACGCCGTGTTCGACGTGCCCGCGCTGACGAACGCGCAGCGGGTGATCGCGTTCACCGTGATCGACACCGGCATCGGAATCTCCGACGACAAGCTGTCGCTGATCTTCGAGGCGTTCCAGCAGGCGGACGGCACCACCAGCCGGCGTTACGGCGGCACCGGCCTCGGGCTGTCCATCAGCCGAGACCTGGCCCGCCTGCTCGGCGGCACGATCACCGTCTCGTCCGCGCCCGGTCAGGGTTCGACGTTCACGCTCTTCGTACCCGATGTGCTGGCACCGGACGCGGTGGTGGCGCCGGCGCCGCCGTCGCCGAGCCGCGCGGGCCTGCCGTCGTCGCTGCTCATGCCCATGGAGCTGCCGCAGCCGCAGGAGACGCCCGCCACCCGCCGCCTGGACGGCGTGACCGTGCTGATCATCGACGACGACGTGCGGAACGTGTTCGCGCTGACGTCCGCGTTGGAACTGCACGGGATGACCGTGTTGTACTCGGACAACGGGGCGGACGGCGTCCGCCAGCTCGCCGAGCACCCGGAGGTGGACATCGTCCTGATGGACGCCATGATGCCGGACCAGGACGGGTACGAGACGACCGCGCAGATCCGCCGCAACCACCGGTTCGCGGACCTGCCGATCGTGTTCCTGACCGCGAAGGCGATGCCCGGTGACCGGGAGTCGGCGCTCAGCGCCGGCGGCAGCGACTACATCACCAAGCCGGTGGACCTGGACGAGCTGATCGAACTGATGGCGTCCTGGATCGGCCGGAGCCGAGGCGAGGAGAACGCGTGACGCAGACGGCCAAGGCCCTGCTGGTGGACGACCGGCGGGAGAACCTGATGGCACTGGAGGCGATCCTCCAGGGTCTCCCGGTGCAGTCGGTCGCGGTGGAGAGCGGCGAGGCGGCGCTCAAGCAGCTCCTGGTGGACGACTTCGCGGTGATCCTGTTGGACGCCCAGATGCCGGACATGGACGGGTTCGAGACCGCCACCCACATCAAGCGGCGTGAGCGTACCCGGCACGTACCGATCATCTTCCTGACCGCCGCGGACAAGGACGCCCAGCTCGCGCTGCGCGGTTACGCGGCCGGTGCGGTCGACTACCTGACCAAGCCGTTCGACCCGTGGGTGCTGCGGGCCAAGGTGACGGTCTTCGTCGACCTGTGGGTGAAGACGCGGCAGCTCGCCGCCCAGTCGGACCTGGTGCGGGAGCGCGACCTCCAGTGGCGGCACCTGACCGACGCGGTGGACGAGGCCACGGCGCTGCTGCGCGCCGACGACGACCCGTCGACCCGGGAACGCGCGGTTCAGCTGCTGGAGCAGGCGCGCTGGGGCAACACCCGCTGACGGTTCAGCCGCCGGCCGGGCCGCCGTGCCCGGTCGCGCGTCGGCCGCCTGGGTGGTGCTGGCGGTCTGCGGGCTGCTCGACGCCTGGAACCCCACCCCGCTCTACGTGCTGACGGCGCTGGCGGTGACCCTGGCCACAGCCGGCCTGCTCACCTTCCGCCGCCGCGACCTCCCCGTCCTCTGACCCCCCGTTGATCTTGCACGTGCGGCCCGGCGAAAGGGTGAATCACCCGACGCGGGGCCGCACGTGCAGGATCGCGGGGAGGAAGCGGCGGGGCTACGGGGTGGCTTCGTTGCGGATCATCAGGGCGCTGCGGAGGCCGGTGATGTCCAGGACGCGGATCAGGAAGTCGCCGACGTTGGTGAGGATCAGCAGGCACTGGGTGTGACTGGCCTTGCGGCTGAGCACCACGAGCGTGCCGAGACCCTGCGAGTCGCAGAACGTGACTCCGCCCAGGTCGAGCACGATGCGCGGGGGCGGATCCGTCAGCACCTCGTTGACCACCGTCGAGAGCTGGGCGGCCGTGAGCATGTCGATCTCACCGGCCAGGCGAAGCACTGCTTCGTCACCCGTCCGGTGTACGGTGATGGACAGCTCGGCACGATCCACCCGGTCAGCCTATCGCGATCTCGACCGGCGGGCCTGTCGAGCGGATCGCCGTCGGCCCGTCGCGCCGCTCAGGCGGGTGAGCCTGGTAACCCCCGTCGCGGGGTGGCTGCCGGGCAGCACTCCGGCGCTGACACAATGGCCTCATCGTGACCGAGACGCATTCCGCCGGATCCGGCCGCTACCCGGCCGACGCCCCGGCCTCCGAGGCCCTGTTCGACCGCGCCAAGGCCGTCGTGCCCGGTGGGGTCAACTCTCCCGTGCGCGCGTTCCGTGCCGTCGGCGGCACCCCGCGCTTCATGGTGCGGGGGGAGGGTCCGTGGCTCTTCGACGCCGACGGTCGTCGCTACGTCGACCTGGTCTGCTCCTGGGGCCCGCTGATCCTCGGCCACGCGCACCCGGCCGTGGTGGAGGCGCTGCGTGCGGCGGCAGGGCTCGGCACCAGCTTCGGCACCCCGACGCCGGGCGAGGTCGACCTGGCCGAGGAGATCATCGCGCGGACGCCCGTGGAGCAGGTCCGCCTGGTCAACTCCGGCACCGAGGCGACCATGTCGGCGATCCGGCTGGCCCGCGGCTTCACCGGCCGTTCCAAGATCATCAAGTTCTCCGGCTGCTACCACGGCCACTCCGACGCGCTGCTCGCCGCGGCCGGCTCCGGCGTGGCCACGTTCGGCCTGCCCGACTCGCCCGGCGTGACCGGCGCGGCGGCCGGCGACACCATCGTGCTGCCGTACAACGACCTGCACGCGGTCGAGGAGGCGTTCGCCGCCGAGGGGCAGCACATCGCCGCGATCATCACCGAGGCCGCCGCCGGCAACATGGGCGTCATCGCGCCCCGCGACGGTTTCAACGCCGAGCTGGCCCGGATCGCACACGCCAACGGCGCACTGCTCATCGTCGACGAGGTGATGACCGGGTTCCGGGTCTCCCGCGCCGGGTGGCACGGCCTCGACCCGTCGGACGCGGACCTGTGGACGTACGGGAAGGTCATGGGTGGCGGCCTGCCCGCCGCGGCGTTCGGCGGGCGCGCGGAGATCATGGCGAAGCTCGCCCCGGCCGGCCCGGTCTACCAGGCGGGCACGCTGTCCGGTAACCCGCTGGCCTGCGCGGCCGGGCTGGCCACGCTGCGGCTGGCCGACGACGCGCTCTACCGGCGGCTCGACGAGACCGCCGCCACGCTGGGCAAGCTGACCACCGAGGCACTGTCCGAGGCGGGTGTGCCGCACCGGCTCTCCACCGCGGGCAACATGTTCTCGGTCTTCTTCACCGACGCGGACGTGCACGACTACGACAGCGCCCGCACCCAGGTGGTGCCGGCGTTCAAGGCGTTCTTCCACGCGATGCTCGCCGGCGGCGTCTACCTGCCGCCGAGCGCGTTCGAATCGTGGTTCGTCTCGGCCGCGATCGACGACGCGGCGTGGGAGCAGATCGCCGCCGCCCTGCCGGTGGCGGCGCGGGCGGCGGCAGCGGCAGGAAGCGGGGGGTAACTGATGGCGGAGACCGTGGTACACGTGCTGCGGCACGGCGAGGTGCACAACCCGGACGGCGTCCTCTACGGCCGGATGCCCGGGTTCCGCCTCTCCGAGCTGGGCGTGCAGATGGCCAAGGCGGCGGCGCAGGCGCTCGCCGACCGGACCGTGGTGCACGTCGTGGCCAGCCCGCTGGAGCGCGCCCAGCAGACCGCCGAGCCGATCGCGGCGCAGTTCGGCCTCTCCGTCGGCGTCGACGAGCGGCTGATCGAGAGCGCGAACTGGTTCGAGGGCAAGAAGGTCTCGCCCGGTGACGGCTCGTTCCGCGACCCGCGCAACTGGTGGGTGCTGCGCGACCCGATGACCCCGTCCTGGGGGGAGGCGTACCGGGCCATCGCCGAGCGCATGTTCGCCGCCCTGCACGCCGCCCGGGTCGCCGCCGAGGGGCGGGAGGCGGTGCTCGTGTCGCACCAGCTCCCGATCTGGACGCTGCGCCGGCACGTCGAACGCAAGCGACTCTGGCACGACCCGCGCCGCCGCCAGTGCGGTCTGGCCAGCCTCACCTCGTTCCACTTCGACGGCGCCAAGATCGTCGGAATCGGGTACTCCGAGCCGGCGGCCCACCTCGTGTCGATCTCGCCGACCGCCCGGACGGCCAAGGGGGCCTGATGCTCACCCGGAGGCTCGCTGCCGCCCTGCTCGCCGCCGTGACCGCCGGTACGGCGCTGGTCGGCTGCTCCTCCGGCACCCAGGAGAGCCGGTGTGCGGCCGACGGCTCGACCGTCAACTGCGCTCCCGACCAGCGCTCCAAGACGCCGAAGGTGAGCGGTGAACTGCTCACCGGCGGCAGCTACGACATCTCCCGCGACCGCGGGCAGGTCGTCGTGGTCAACTTCTGGGGCTCCTGGTGCGCGCCCTGCCGCGCCGAGGCGGACGACCTGGAGGCCACCTACCAGGCCACCAAGGGCTCCGGCGTGACGTTCCTCGGCATCAACGTGCAGGACAGCAAGGACAAGGCGATCGCCTTCGAGGAGGGCCGGGTCACGTACCCGAGCATCTTCGACCCGGCCAGCCGGCAGGCGCTGAACTTCGACATCCCGCCGAACACCACCCCGGCCACCGTCGTGCTCGACCGCGAGGGCCGGATCGCCGTCGTGATCCGCAGGGCCGTCACCCGCGACGAACTGCGGCCGATCGTCGAGGAGATCGCTGCCGAGGCGCCGCCGCCGAACGGCGCCCGCTGATGGGCGAGACGTTCCGCCAGCTCGCCGAGTCCGGCCCGCTGCTGCTCGCGGTCGGTGCGGCGGCGCTGGCCGGACTGGTCAGCTTCCTGTCCCCGTGCGTGCTCCCGCTGATGCCCGGCTACCTGTCGTACGTGACGGGTTTGGCCGGCTCCGACCTGGAGGGCGCAAGGAAGGGCCCCCTGTTAACGCCTCCGGTAGAGGAAGGGCCCCCTATTAACACCGCCGCCAGCGCGGGCGGCGCGGGCGGCGCGGGCGGCACGGGCGGCGCAGGCGGCGGCGTGAGCGTCGCCGAGCGGGCGGCGCCGCAGCGGACCACCGCCGCCGTCAAGGGCCGGGTGCTCGCCGGCACGCTGCTGTTCATCGCCGGCTTCACAGTCGTGTTCGTCGCCACCGCGATCCTCTTCTCCGGCGTCGGCAAGCTCTTCTTCCGGTACGAGCGCACGCTGGAGATCGTCATCGGTGTGCTCGTGGTGGTGCTCGGCCTCGGCTATTCGGGTGTGATCCCCGGGATGCAGCGCGAGTTCCGTATCCGCTGGCTGCCCGCCGCCGGGCTGCTCGGCGCGCCGGTGCTCGGCGCGGTATTCGCGCTCAGTTGGCTGCCCTGCACCGGCCCGACGCTCGGCGCGGTGCTCGGCATGGCGGCCACCGAGGGCGGGACCGACCGGGCCGTGCTGCTCGCCGTGGCGTACTGCCTCGGGTTGGGGATACCGTTCGTCGTCTTCGGGCTGGGCTTCCAGCGCCTGCTCGGGGTGTTCCGCGCCGTCCGGCGCAACAGCCGCTGGGTCACCCGGATCGGCGGCGCGCTGCTGATCGCGATCGGCCTGGCGCTGATCACCGGCGGCTGGGTGAACGTGGTGATCTGGCTGCAGACGAACGTGGGCGTGGGCGAGGTGAGCATCTGATGACGACCGTGGACGATCGGCCGTCGACCCCACCCGCACAGGCGCCCCGGCGGGTCAACCCGGTGCTGGCCCTGCTGCGCAACTCGTGGCGGCAACTCACCAGCATGCGTACGGCGCTGATCCTGCTGTTCCTGCTCGCCGTCGCGGCCATCCCCGGCTCGGTGCTGCCGCAGCGCGGCGTCAACCCGGAACGGGTCGACCAGTGGTTCGTCGACCACCCCGATCTGGCACCCCGGCTCGACCGGATCGGCGCGTTCGAGGTCTTCGGGTCGGTCTGGTTCTCCGCGATCTACCTGCTGCTGTTCACCTCGCTGATCGGCTGCATCCTGCCCCGGGCCCGGGACCACGTCCGCGCGCTGCGGATGAAGCCGCCGGCCGCGCCGAAGCGGTTCGCCCGGCTGCCCCAGCACGCCGTGCTGGAGGCTCCGGCCGCCGCCGATCCGGAGGCGATCGCGGCGGTGCTGCGCCGCCGCCGCTGGCGGGTCGTCGTGCGCGGCAACGAGGTCTCCGCCGAGAAGGGTTACCTCAAGGAAACCGGCAACCTGCTGTTCCACGTGTCGCTGGTCGCCGTCCTGCTCGGGGTGGCGCTCGGTTCCTGGTACGGCTGGCACGGCAACCGCATCCTGGTCGCCGGCGCGGACAACGCGTTCTGCAACACCCGCCAGCAGTACGCCGAGGCGTCGCTCGGCCCGCGCGTGGACAGCTCCGACCTGCCGCCGTTCTGCCTGACGCTGGAGAAGTTCGAGGCCGACTACCTGCCGTCCGGGCTGGCGTCCCGCTACTGGGCCACGGTGACCGTGGACGAGCCCGGCGGCGCGGAACGGACCGCCGGGTTCTCGGTCAACTCGCCGCTTCGGCTCGGCTCGGCGAACGTCTACCTGCTCAGCAACGGCTACGCGCCGGTGCTGAGGTACACCGACAAGTACGGCCGGAGTCAGACCAGCCGGACCCCGTTCCTGCGTACCGGCGACTCGAACGCGACCGAGGAGGGCGTGGCGATCTTCCCGGACGCCAACGTCGACCCGGCGACCGGCGTCCGCGCCGCCGACCAGCAGATCGCCTTCGACGGGTTTTACCTGCCCACCGTGCCGGCCGAGGGCCCTCCCGTCCGCTCCGCCTGGCCCGAGGAACGAGATCCGGCGGTGAACCTGCTCGCGTACCGGGGCAACCTCGGGCTGGACGCGGGCATCCCCGGCTCGGTTTACGAGCTGGACAAGCGGCAGCTCGACGACGGCAAGCTCAAGGAGATCGGCACCAAGCTGCTGCGGCCGGGGGAGAAGTGGACCCTGGACGACGGCAGCACGCTGGAGTTCGTCGGCACCGAGCCGTACATCACGATCTCGGTGCGGCACGCACCCGGGCAGACGCTGCTGCTGGTGGCCAGTGGGACGCTGCTGCTGGGCCTGATGGGCTCGCTGTTCGCCCGGCGGCGCCGGGTCTGGTTCCGGGTTCCGCCCCCCGAGGGTGGATCTCCGACGGGCGGTAGTAGTTTGGTGGAGGCCGGTGGGCTGCCGCGCACCGAGCACCCAGGGTTCGCCGACGAGTTCGCGCAGCTCGTCGCCGCGGTGAGCGGCGACGCGCCGGACGCGCGGCGGGCGCGAGAAGGAGACGAGTGATGGTCGCACTCTCCGACCAGTTGGTCACGTTCGCGATCCTGGCGTACCTGATCGCGATGATCAGCCACGCCGTGGAGTTCGCGCTGGGCAACGCGCGGAAGGTGCCGGCGGCCGCACCGGCGCGGGAGCTGGTCGGCGCGGGTGTCGGCGGCGTCGGCGGCGTGATCGACGAGCCGGTCGTCCCGGCCGCGCCGCAGCGTCCGGACCGCTCCGCCGCGCGGGCCGTGCTGGCCGGCCGGATCGCCGCCTGGCTCATCGTGCTGGGCGCCGCGCTGCACCTGGGCGCCGTGGTCACCCGGGGCCTGGCCGCCGACCGGATGCCCTGGGGCAACATGTACGAGTTCGTGCTGACCGGCACCTGGATCGGGGTGGCGGCCTGGCTCGTGGTGCTCTGGAAGCAGCCGGGGCTGCGCCGGCTCGGGCTGTTCCTGACGCTGGTCATGGTGCTGCTGCTGGCGTTCGCCGAGCTGAAGCTCTACGTGCAGGTCGAGCCGCTGATGCCGGCGCTGCAGTCGTGGTGGTTCATCATCCACGTCTCGACGATCATCTTCGCCTCGGGCATCTTCCTGCTGGGCGTGGTGCCCGCCGCCGCGTACCTGATGCGGAACGGCTGGGAGCAGGGCCGGCGCAGCTTCCCGTACACCCTGGCCCGCCGCCTCCCGGCGGCGGCCGGGCTGGAGCGGCTGACCTTCACGCTGCACGCCTTCTCGTTCCCGGTCTTCACGTTCGCGGTGATCGCGGGCGCGATCTGGGCCGAGGCGGCCTGGGGCCGCGCCTGGGGCTGGGACCCGAAGGAGACCTGGGCGTTCATCTCCTGGGTGGTGTACGCGGGCTACCTGCACGCCCGGGCCACGCCGAGCGTGAAGCGCAACGTGGCCACCTGGATCGCCATCGTGGGCTTCCTGACCGTGATGATGAACCTGTTCGGGGTGAACTTCTTCTTCACCGGTCTGCACTCGTACGCCGGGGTGGAGTGACCGGGCGAGCGCTGAGCACCTCGTCCACCCGGCGCGTGACCTGGTAGGCCACCTCCGGCAGGTCGGCCAGTTCGAGGCGGTCCGCCCGCAGCGCGAACTGGGCGTGCAGCTCGCGGGCCACCGCGTCGCGGATCTCGGCCTGGAGCTGGCTCAGGCCGTCCGGGTCACCCACCACGTACGCGTCGTCCATCAGTCGATGATGACCCGCGCCGGGTGAGGCTGTCAGTGACGAAGTCATCCGCCGAACCAGCCGGGGACGTCGAGGCGGAACACGTCGGCGGGGACCATCCGTTGCAGGTCGTCCTCGATGGCGGCGAGCCGGTCCGCGCCGAGCGTGGCCGCCCATTGATCGCGCAACTCGTCGAAGACGGCTGCCGAGCGGTGCAGCCCGTCGCGGCCCTTCGCGGTCATCCGTACGAGCTTGCGGCGGGCGTCGGCGGGGTCGTCCACGCGTTCCAGGTAGCCGAGCGCGACCAGCCGGTCCACCGTCTTGCCCGCGGCCTGCTTGGAGACGCCGAGGCGTTGCCCGAGTTCGGAGGCGGTGGTGCCGGCCGGGCCGACGGACTGGAGGACGAAGCCGTGGGCCGGGCGCAGTTCGGGGTGCCCCTGCCGGGCCAGCTCGGCGTGCAGGTCGTCGACGAGCGTCCGAAAACCGGCGAGCAGGAGCAGCGGCAGCGCGAAGCCGGGGCGGTCAGGCGTTGTCATGTTCGACAACTACGTTTACTATTTCGTCAACCACGTTGACCATCTTAGGAGAGGAACCCCGTCATGTCCCGCTTCACCGCGTACGAGCCGGACACCGCACCCGCCGCCGCCCGCCCGGTCATGGCCGGCGTACGCCGCATGCTGGGCCACCTGCCCGCCGCCGTGCGCCTGATGGCCGGCTCGCCCGAACTGCTCAAGGGTTTCCTCGCCGCCAACGCCGCGTTCGAGGCCACCGACCTGGACCCGGTCGCCCGGGAGGTGGTCGTGCTGACGGTCGCCACCCGCAACGGCTGCCACCTCTGCGTCGCCATGCACACCGCGACGCTCGTCCGGGACGCCGCCGCGCCCGAGCTGATCGAGGCGCTGCGGACCGGCGCGACGCTGCCCGACCCCCGGCTGGAGGCGCTGCGCCGGTTCACCGTCGCCGTCCTCGACCACCGGGGCGCGGTCCCCGACGCCGACCTGGACGCGCTGCTCGCCGCCGGATGGCAGCCCCGGCACGCGCTGGACGTGGTGCTCGGCGTCGGCACGTACACGATCTCCACGTTCGCGAACCGGCTCACCGGGGCCCCGCTCGACGAGCCGCTGATGGCGTACGCCTGGACGCCCGCGGCCTGAGCTGCGGATGTTAAGAAGGGGCCCTTCCTCTACCGGAGGCGTTAAAAGGGGGCCCGTCCTTACCTCCGCAGGAGGGTACGGGAGGATGGTGGTATGGCGGCTCGCTTTCCGTACACCGATCTGAAGGACTTCCTCACGGCGCTGGAGCGTGCGGGCGAGCTGCGGCGGGTGAGCGCGCCGGTCGACCCCACGCTGGAGATCAGCGAGGTCGTCACCCGCACCGTCCGGGCCGGTGGGCCGGCACTGCTGTTCGAACGCCCCACCCGGGGCGAGATGCCGGTGGCGATCAACCTGTTCGGCACCGAGAAGCGGATGGCGATGGCGCTCGGGGTGGAGCACCTCGACGAGATCGGCGAGCGGATCGGCGACATGCTCAAGCCGGAGCTTCCGCAGGGCTTCTCCGGGATGATGGGCGGCCTGGGCAAGGTCATGCAGCTCAAGTCGATGCCGCCGAAGAAGGTCAAGACCGCCCCCTGCCAGCAGGTGGTCTACCGGGGCGACGACGTCGACCTGAACCGGCTGCCCGGGTTGCAGGTGTGGCCCGGTGACGGGGGGATCTTCCACAACTTCGGGCTGACCCACACCAAGCACCCGGAGACCGGCAAGCGCAACCTCGGGCTCTACCGGCTCCAGCAGCACTCGCACAACACCATCGGCATGCACTGGCAGATCCACAAGAACTCCACCGCGCACCACGCGGTCGCCGAGCGGCTCGGCCAGCGGCTGCCGGTGGCGATCGCGATCGGTGCCGACCCGGTGGTGGCGTACTCGGCCAGCGCGCCGCTTCCCGCCGACATCGACGAGTACCTGTTCGCCGGGTTCCTCGCCGGTGAGCGGGTCGAGATGGTGGACTGCCTGACCGTCCCGTTGCAGGTGCCGGCGCACGCGCAGATCGTGCTGGAGGGCTACATCGAGCCGGGCGAGCGCCTGCCCGAGGGCCCGTTCGGCGACCACACCGGCTTCTACACGCCCGTCGAGCCGTTCCCGGTGATGCACGTCGAGTGCATGACCATGCAGCGTGACCCGGTCTACCACTCGATCGTCACGTCCCAGCCGCCGCAGGAGGACCACGGCCTCGGCAAGGCCACCGAGCGGATCTTCGCGCCGCTGCTGCGCTTCCTGATCCCGGACATCGTCGACTACGACCTGCCCGCCGCCGGGGTCTTCCACAACTGCGCGATCGTGTCGATCCGCAAGCGGTACCCGAAGCACGCGCAGAAGGTCATGAACGCGATCTGGGGCGCGCACATGATGTCGCTGACCAAACTGATCGTGATCGTCGACGAGGACTGCGACGTGCACGACTACAACGAGGTCGCGTTCCGCGCCTTCGGCAACGTCGACTACGCCCGTGACCTGATGGTCACCGAAGGGCCGGTGGACCACCTCGACCACGCCTCGTACCAGCAGTTCTGGGGTGGCAAGGCGGGCATCGACGCGACCCGCAAGCTGCCCGAGGAGGGCTACACCCGGGGCTGGCCGGAGGAGATGCGCATGTCGCCCGAGGTGGTCTCGCTGGTCGACAAGCGCTGGAAGGAATACGGGATCTGATGACGGCGGCAGTACAGGAACGACCCGGCCGGGTCGCGTCCTTCCTCAAGCTCGTCGCCATCGAGCACTCGGTCTTCGCGCTGCCGTTCGCGTACCTGTCGGCGCTGACCGCCATGCAGCTCGACGGTGGCCGGGTGCACTGGGGAGACCTGCTGCTGATCACCGTGGCGATGGTCGGCGCGCGGACGTTCGCCATGGCCGCGAACCGGATCCTCGACCGGCGGATCGACGCGCGGAACCCGCGTACCGCGAACCGGGAACTGGTCACCGGCGCGGTGAGCGTGCGGACGGCCTGGACCGGCGCGGCCGTCGCGCTCGTGGTGTTCCTGGCCGCCGCCGCCCTGCTCAACCCGCTCTGCCTGGTGCTCGCGCCGCTCGCCGTGGTGCCGCTCGTGGTCTACCCGTACGGCAAGCGGTTCACCAACTGGCCGCACGCCATCCTCGGGGTGGCCCAGGCGGTCGGCCCGGTCGGCGCCTGGCTGGCGGTCACCGGCACGTTCGAGGGGTCCGGCCCGGCCTGGCTGCTCGGTGTCGCGGTCGGCCTCTGGATCGGCGGCTTCGACCTGATCTACGCCTGCCAGGACTCGGAGATCGACCGGGAGATCGGGGTGCACAGCGTCCCCGCCCGGTACGGCCGCCGCTTCGCGCTGCACGCCTCCACGGTCGCCCACGTGGTGACGTTCGCGTTGTTCATCTGGTTCGGCGCGTGGGTCGGCTTCGGCTGGCTGTGGTGGATCGGGCTGGCGCTCACCGCTGTCGCCTTCGCCTACCAGCACATGGTGGTCAGCCCCACCGACCTGAGCAAGGTCAACCGGGCGTTCTTCACCGCCAACGGCTTCGTCGGCATCGCGCTGTTCGTCCTCGCGCTGCTCGACCTGGTGATCCGGCTCGGCCTGCGGCCCTGAGCCGGAACACCGGAACACCGGAACGCCGGGCGCCGGATCAGGTCGCCGCGGCGACCGGGTAGCGGGCGCTCTCCAGCGTCCAGTCGACGGTGCCTCGCACGGCGGCGGCCAGCCCGTCGAGATGGGAGGCGACGGCGTCGTCGAGCGTCGGGCCGAACGACGGCGCCGCCGCCCGGAGCACCACGAACCGGTCCATCTCGGCACGCCAGTGCCCGGCCACCAGGTCGACCGCCGCCGGCAGTGGCACACCTCGTTCGGCGGCCGTCGCGAGCACCAGATTGTGCCCGCCGCCGGTGGCCCGGTCGCGCTCCAGCGAGGCGATGTCGTTGAACCAGGACAGCAGGTCGTTGGCGAGGGCGGCGAGCCGCCGCAGCGCCGGATGGTGGTAGACCGCGTCGGGCAGCGCACGCCCGGACGCGAACTCGATCAGCGGGTACGACACGTATGCCGCCGACGTGGCCCGGCGCAGCCGCACGTACTCGGCGACGCCCGGTGGACGGCCGGACGTGGTGGCGGTGGCCTCCCGGTACACCCCGTCGAGGTGGTCGGCGACCGCGTCGGCGAACCGCAGCCGCCAGCGGGCCGGCATCCGGCGGCGCGGCTCGCGCCACGCCTGCACCAGCAGCCGGCGCAGCGGGCCGGAGAAGCCCGGATGGCGGGCGCGCGGACCCTCGCGCAGCAATGCGAGCGCGCCGTCGCGCAGCGTGCGGATCTGCGGCGGGGTCAGCCCGTCCCGCCCGTCGCAGGCGTCGTCGACGAGGAAGAACCAGGTGAACAACGCGGTCAGCACGCGCAGGTCCGCCTCGGTGGCGTCCGGGTAGAGGCGGCCGGCGTACCGGGCGAAACCGGCCCGGGCCAGCCGACGCCGCTTCGCCGGGTCAGCCGGCAGGCCGAGCCGGTCGACCTGCTCCACCAGCCAGCCCTGCACGTCGTCCGCGTACGGGGAGAGGCGGGGCGGGATGGGGCAGCCGGAGCGGAGGCTCCGCAGCACCGCCGCCGTCATCACCGGCCCTTCCGTGGACATTTATCGCCGAGCGAAGAATTTCACGTCGCGGGAAGTTCCGTGAACCCGCCGGACATCCCGGGCGTGCCGCCCGAACGGGGGTCGTCGTCCGCCACCCGCGACGACCAGGCACGCTTGAGGCATGCGTGAACCATGGGTGGTGGGGGTCTCCGGCGCGTCCGGGACGCCGTACGCGGCGGCTGTCGTCCGGGGCCTGCTCGACGCAGGCCAGGCGGTGGACCTGGTCGTCTCCCGGGCGGCCCGGCTGACAGTGCTGGACGAGACCGGCCGGCCCTTCCGGGACGCACACTGGACCGAGGACCTGGCTGCCTGGCTCGACCGCGACCTCACCGGCGCGGACCTGCGGCACTGGCCCGCCGGTGACCTGGCCGCGGGCCCCAGCAGCGGCTCCTACCCGGTACGCGGCATGGCGGTGGTGCCCGCCAGCACCGCCGCGTGCGCCGGCATCGCCATCGGGCTGTCGAAGGATCTGCTCCAGCGCGCCGCCGAGGTGAACCTCAAGGAGCGCCGCCCCGTCGTCGTGGTGCCCCGGGAGACGCCGGTCACCCGCAGTCACCTGGAACACCTCATCGCGCTGCACGACGCGGGCGCGGTGGTGCTGCCGGCCAGTCCCGGCTTCTACGGCGCCGGTGCGGCGGCGTCCGCCGGGCAGCTCGTGGACTTCGTGGCCGGGAAGGTGCTCGACGCGCTCGGCGTCGAGCACACGCTGTTCCGGCGGTGGTCCGGCGAACTGGCCGCCGGTCGCCGGGAGACGGATCCGGACTGACGGACCCGGTTGCCGGCGTACGGGGCGCGGCCCTCGGCCGGACCGCGCCCCGTACGTTCAGTACATGCCGGCGTTGGCCGGTCCGGGGCCGGTGGAAGCGGTCGGGCCCATGTTGCGGGCCTTGCCCATGTCCTCCGCCTCGTCCAGCATGCCCTCCCCCTCGAGCAGGGCCCGCACCTCGGATTCCCGAAACCGGCGGTGCCCTCCTGGAGTCCGGATACTGCCGATCCGGCCGGCCGCTGCCCATCTGGTCACGGTCTTCGGGTCCACCCGAAAAAGCGCAGCGACCTCACCCGGTGTCAGCAGGCGATCTCCAGTGTCCACAGCCCCCTCCTCGCGTCGACGAAGCCCCCGGCTGAACACACTGCCCCCGGCCGGTGCGAGCCCAGAGCCGTCATGAGGGACGTATGGCAATTACAGCACCGGCTACCGGACGTGTCCGCCAAACGCGAAAAACGCACACACTGGGAAGGTTAGGAAATGGTACCGGCGGAGAACCCCCGTGATCGTACGTTTGTGAAGGGTTGATCCACGGGTACCGACAGTGTTCCGTGCCCGACAAACGGATAGGGTCACTCTCCGTGGACACGATCGACCTGAGCCTCGTGGAGCTGTTGCGGGGCAACGCCCGTCTGTCGTACGCCGAGCTGGCCCGTCAGGTCGGCCTCTCCGCCCCGGCCGTGCACGAGCGGGTCGGCAAGCTGGAGTCCAGCGGCGTGATCCGGGCGTACCGGGCCGAGGTCGAGCCGGAGTCGATCGGGCTCGGCGTGACGGCGCTCATCGGGATCATCGAGGACTCCGACGCGGACACCGACGACGTGCTGGAGTCGTTCCGCCGCATCCCCGAGATCGAGTCCTGCTACTTCATGGCCGGTGTCGAGTCCTTCCTGCTCAAGGCGCGGGTCGGCACGATCGCCGAGCTGGAGCAGTTGATCGTCCGGCTGAACCGGACGGCCGGTGTGGCGTCCACCCGCACCAGCATCGCCCTGTCGACCAAGTGGGAGAACCGTCCGCAGCCGCTGGAACCACCCACCGCCTGACGCCTCTGGCCCAGGGCCGGGGGTTGCGGTTACCGTGCGCCGATGACGAGCGCGGGACGCGGTGCCGCAGTGGCGACCGGAGCGGCCGGCGGGCTGGGACGGGCGATCGCCGCCGCGCTGCACACCGACGGCTGGAACGTGCTGCTCACCGACACCGACGCCGGGGCCGTGGCGGCTGCCGCCGCGCCGCTGGGTGGCTGGTCCCGCCCGCTCGACGTACGCGACGAATCCGCATGCGCGGAGGTCGCCGCCGAGGCGGCGGCCTCGGGCTCTGGGTGAACAACGCGGGCATCCTGGTCACCGGCCCGTCCTGGGCGCACGACGCCCGGACCCGCCGCGCGCTGGTCGAGGTGAACGCGCTCGGCGCGATGAACGGCACGCTCGCCGCCGTCGCGGTGATGCGGGAGCAGGGCCGCGGCCACGTACTCAACGTCGTCTCCCTGGCCGGGCTGATCGCCGCACCGGGCGAGACGGTGTACGCGGCCAGCAAGCACGCCCTGCTCGCGTTCAGCCTCGGCATCCTGAGTGACCTGCGGATGGCCGGCGTCCGGGGCGTACACGTGTCGTGTCTGTGCCCGGACGGGATCTGGACGCCGATGCTGCACGACAAGCTGGACGACCCGGGAGCGCTGGCGTCGTTCACCGGCTCGCTGCTCACGCCGGTGATCCGGGCCGCCGGGCGGGCCGGTCAGCGGCGGCAGGCCCGCCGGGTCCGGGAGAACCCGAGCCCACCTCGCTTGTAACGTTGCCGACGTGACTCATCTCGACCGGTGCGACGAGGCCAGCCGGCGCTGGGTGACCGAGGCGATCGCCACCGTCGAGGCGGACGCCAACCGTTCCGCCGACACCCACCTGTTGCCCTTCCCGCTGCCCCGCGAGTGGGGGATCGACCTCTACCTCAAGGACGAGTCGGTGCACCCCACCGGCTCGCTGAAGCACCGGCTGGCCCGCTCGCTGTTCCTCTACGGCCTCTGCAACGGCTGGATCGGCCCGGACACCACGATCGTCGAGGCGTCGTCCGGCTCGACGGCGGTCTCCGAGGCGTACTTCGCCCGGATGCTCGGCCTGCCGTTCATCGCGGTCATGCCCGCCTCCACGTCGCCGGAGAAGATCGCCCAGATCGAGTTCCAGGGCGGGCGCTGCCACCTGGTGGACGACCCGTCGAAGGTCGTGGTGGAGGCGCGCTGGCTCGCCGAGGACAGCGGCGGCCGGTTCATGGACCAGTTCACCTACGCCGAGCGGGCCACCGACTGGCGGGGCAACAACAACATCGCCGAGTCGATCTACGCCCAGCTCGCGCTGGAACGGCACCCGGTGCCCGCCTGGATCGTGGTCGGCGCCGGCACCGGCGGCACCAGCGCCACCATCGGCCGGTACGCCCGCTACCGGCGGCTGCCCACCAAGCTCTGCGTGGTGGACCCGGAGAACTCCGCGTTCTACCCCGCCTGGCAGGCCGGTGACTGGTCGGTGCGCACCGGCCGCGGCTCCCGGATCGAGGGCATCGGGCGGCCCACCGTCGAGGCGTCCTTCCTGCCCAGCGTGGTGGACCGGATGGTGCAGGTGCCGGACGCCGCGTCGCTCGCCGCGATGCGGGCCGGCTCGGCGGTGCTCGGCCGCCGGGTGGGCGGCTCCACCGGCACCAACCTGTGGGGCGCGTTCGGGCTGATCGCGCAGATGCGCGCGGCCGGGCGTACCGGTTCGGTGGTCACGCTGATTTGCGACCCGGGCGACCGGTACGGCGACACCTACTACTCCGATGAGTGGGTGGCCACGCAGGGCCTCGACCTCGCCCCGCACCTCGCCACCATCGACCGGTTCCTGACCGACGGCGCCTGGCCGGCGGCGTGAGCCGGGTGGTCAGAGCGGGTCGGCCCGCTCGGCCAGCCCCGGGTAGCGCACCACGAAACCGTCCGGGTCGACCTCCAGGTCGGCGGTGAACGTGCCGCTCGCGAACCGGACCCGGCCCGGACCCAGCGAGGTGTAGACCTGCTCGGCGGGCACCACGGCCAAGCCGGGCAGCAGCACCCAGGCCACAGTCACGGCGGTCGCCAGGTCGGCGGGTAGCCGCCCCAGCCCGATCCGCCGGATCGGCAGCGTGTTCGTCAACAGGGAACCGCCCAGGTCGACGTCGAGCGCCTCGGCCAGCCGCCCCGGGTCGTCGGTGCCCGGCAGGCCCGCCGGTGGGTGGCCCGCCGCGCTCAGCGCCGCGTCCAGGTCACCCTCCTCGCCGGTACGCACGCGCCACCCGTCCCGGCCCCGCTCCAGGCGTACGCTCCGCGACCAGCCCGCGCCCTCGGACTCGACCTCCAGCCGGTTCGTCGACCAGTCCGGCCCGACGCTCAGGCGGTACCGGCACGTGTACGGGATCGGATCGACGGCGAGCGCCACACCCTGCGCGGTGAGGCCGGGGCCGTCGAGCACGACGTGCTCTGAGCCGGCGGTGTCGGTCCGGGACCAGAAGAGCGACTTCGGCATGGACCGGACGTTACGCGACCCGGCGGTCAGCGGCAGCGGATGCGCGAACGCCGCCGCCGGGAGTCAGGAGACGTACGGGTCATACCTCGTCGGGCTACTCGTCGTCGTCCGCCGGCCGGGGCGGCCGGTGCTCCCGGACGTACCGCTCGACGTCCCGCTTCAACCAGACCGCGCCGACCGACAGCTCTTGATACGGCGCGGGGAATGCGGGATGCCGCCGGATCTCGCGGAACCTCGACCTGCCCACGCCGAGCATCTTCAAGATCTCACCGGCCGCGACAAGTTCGCCCGGTCCCGTCTCCTTGGTCACGACCTCGAAGGTAGGAGCGGACCGGCCCGACTATGGTGACGCGGACAAATGATCCCACCTAGGTGGGCCCGTCAACGTTGACAGGGGGCAAGTGAGCGATCTGATGGATCAGGCCCTCCGTCCGGTGGCGAGTTCGCGGCGGACGGGGGTGCCACCTGGACGCCGACCACGCAGGAGGGCCCCGAGTGACCCAGCGCCACGCTCCGCTGAAACCCCTTTGGGTCTGTACGGCAGACCTGCTCAACTGGCCGTGCGAGAACGCCAAGCTCGAGTTGGTCGCTGACTACGAGCACGACCGACGCCACCTCGCCGTCGATCTGACTGCTCTGATGCGGCAGGCAACCGACGACCTGACCAGGCTCTACTCCGAGCCGCCGGACCCCGCCGAGATGCACATCCGGTTCCTGGGCTGGCTGCGGTCGGTGCGCAATGTCTGACCCGATCGGCACCGGGCTGCTGCTGGCCGCCGTCATCGCCCAGGCGTTCGGCTGCTGGGTCGCCTGGTCGTGGGGCCGGTCCGCCCGGCGCAGCCTCCGGCAGACCATCGAAAAGACCATCCCGACGCCACCGCCCGACTGGCGGCCTCGTCATCGCCTGTCACTGTGGAATGAGCCGACCCGGCGGTATCCCGTCCTCACCCCGCGCAGCTAGAACGGGAGCCGAGATCACCCCGGACGCACCGCCGCCGCCGAGCGGATGCTCGGCGGCGGCGGTGGGTGCGCTCAGATCAGTGGGTACGTGCCGGCGGGCGCCCGCCGAAGCCGCGCCTGTCGTCCCGGCCCCGACCCTCGGCCCGGAAACCGCCCCGGCGCTCGGCCGGCCGCGCGTCGCCCCGGTCACCGAAACGTCGCTCGGCGTGCGGGCGGTCGTCCTGGCGCCGGTCACCGAAGCCGCGCGAGCCACTCGACCGGTCGTCGTACCGCCGCTCGTCGCGGTCGTACCCGCCGCGTCCGGTCGCCGGGCGCTGCCGGTCGCCGTACGGCCGGTCGGACCGCTCGCCGAATCGCCGGTCGTCGCCGCGCTGGCCGCCGAAGCGCTGGCCGCGGTCGTCGGACCGCTGCTCGCCGAAGCTCCGGCCCTCGGACCGCCGGTCACCGAAGCGCTCGCCCCGGTCGCCGAAGCTGCGGTCGTCGCGGCGCTCCGGCCGCCCGAAGCGGCGCTCGCCGCCGGACCGCTCGCCCGAGTAGCGCTCGCCGGCCGGCCGGTCGCCGAACCGGCGGTCACCGCCGCGGTCCGCGAACCGGTCACCGGACCGGTCACCCGCGGGCCGGTCGCCGAACCGGCGCTCGCCCTGGCCGTCACGGTCGCCGAACCGGCGCTCGCCCCGGTCGGAGAAGTCGCGTCCGCCGCCGAAACCGCGTCCGCCCCGGTCGAAGCCGCGGCCGTCGCGGTCGCCGAAGCGGCGCGAGCCGCCGCCGCGTCGCGGCTCCGGCTCGTCCCGCACCGGTACGCCGCTGGGCTCGCGCGCGCCGGTCAGCTCGGCCAGCGCCTCGTCGCCCGCCCGGACCCGGGTCTCGGCCGGCTCGACGCCCGCCTTCTCCATCATGGCCAGAGTGGTGCGGCGCTGCTTCGGCAGCACCAGCGTCGCCACCGCGCCCGACTCACCGGCGCGGGCCGTACGGCCGGCCCGGTGCAGGTAGTCCTTGGGGTCCTTCGGCGGGTCCACGTGCAGCACCAGCGAGACGCCGTCGACGTGGATGCCCCGGGCCGCCACGTCGGTGGCGACCAGCACGGGCGTCCGGCCCTCGCGGAACTCGGCGAGCGTCCGGGTACGCATGCGCTGGGTCTTGCCACCGTGCAGCCCGCCGGCCCGTACGCCGACGGCCGCGAGCTGCTCGACGAGCCGGTCCACGCCGAGCTGCGTACGGGCGAACAGCATGGTGCGGCCCTCGCGGGCGGCGATGGACGCGGCGACCGCGAACTTGTCGTGCGGCGGGATCAGCAGCAAATGGTGATCCATGGTGGACACGGCGGCGGTGGCCGGAGCGGTCGAGTGGGTGACCGGGTCGGTCATGAACCGCTTGACGAGCGCGTCGACGTCGTTGTCCAGAGTGGCCGAGAACAGCAGCCGCTGCGCGTCCGCCGGGGTCTTCGCCAGCAGCTGGGTGACCTCGGGCAGGAAGCCCATGTCGGCCATCTGGTCGGCCTCGTCCAGCACGGTGATCTCGACGTCGTCGAGGCGGCACACGCCGCGCTCGATCAGGTCGCCGAGCCGTCCCGGGGTGGCCACGATGATCTCCACGCCGCGGCGCAGCGCGTCGATCTGCCGGTCGTACGGCACACCGCCGACGGCGGTCTTCAGGAACACGCCGACCGCCTTGCCGAGCGGCACGAGCGCGTCGTTGACCTGCATGGCCAACTCGCGGGTGGGGACCAGGACCAGGGCGCGCGGGTACAGCGGCCGGGCCCGGTTGCGGTCGGCGAGCCGGGCGATCACCGGCAGGCCGAAGGCGAGCGTCTTGCCCGAGCCGGTCTGGCCGCGGCCGAGGACGTCGCGGCCCGAGAGCGAGTCGGGCAGCGTGGCCCGCTGGATCTCGAACGGGGTGGTGATGCCCTGCCGGGCGAGCGCCTCGACGACCTGCCGGGGCAGGCCGAGCGAGGCGAAGTCGACGGTGTCGGGCGTCGGGTCGACGGACGGGGACGTGCTGGATTCAGCGAACGTGGTCAAGAAATACCTCTCGAGCGGGGCGCATCTTCGCGATGGCCCGCCGCGGCCTGTCACGCCGCCGAATCGCCCGCAAGATCGCCCATGGGCGCGCAGTCGGGGCGCGCGCCGGGTCAGTGATCGCAGACAAGTGTACGGCGCACCGCCGGCTCCGCCACGGCAACGCGAGGAGGTAGTGGGCGGGCTCACCCCTGTCACTCGATGAGCGCGGTCCCGGTCAGCCCGCTCAGCGCGTCGTTGGCCAGGAAGACCACGAGCAGGCTGATCGCGATGAGCATGGTCATCGCGACGGCCAGCACGATGATCACCTTGGTGTTGCCGGCCCGGGCCGCCGGGCTCTCCTCGGACCAGCCCTGGGCCAGGATGTGCCCGGTCAGCGATCCCGAGTTCTCCAGCGGGTTGCCCTGCGGGAACGACACGGTGGCGAAACCGGGCCCGTCGGTCCCGCCGTACGCGGTGGTGCCGAGATCGGAGCCGGCGGGCTGCGGGCGTACCGGACGGGTCGTGTCGGCGTCGCGGGCGGGCGTGGCCGGCGGCGGCCAGGTCGGCAGCGCCGGGGCCGGCACCACGGGCGGCGGCGGTGCCGACACGGGCGCGGCGGCCCACGACGGCAGCGCGCCGTCCGGCGTGCCGGGCGTGGCGGCCCGCGCGGGCGGGAACGACGGCCCGGCCGCCGGGGCGGGGAACAGCGGCGCGGGCAGCGGGCCCGGCCCGCCGGTCATCGCCGGTGGCGGCGGGAACGGCGGCGCGGGCATCGGACCCGGCGGGGGCGGTGGCGGAGGTACGGGCGGACCCGGCGGCGGCACCGGCGGCCCGGGGACCGGTGGCACCGGCCCGGGCGTGGGCTTCGGCGGGGTGGGCGCGGGCGGCGTGGGCAGGGGCGGCGTGGGCCGGAGCGGGGGCTCCGGCTCGGGCGACGGCGGCTCGGGCGAGGGCGGCGTCGGGCCGGGCACCGGGGTCGGTGCCGGCTCGGGCTCCGGGCCGTTCGGGGCCGGAGGCTGCGCGGGCTCCGGCGGCTGGACCGGCTCCGGCGGTTCCGGGTTCACCGGTCCGGCCCGGTAGACGGTGGCGGCGGCGGGCGGCGCGGCCACCACGGAGGCGGCGACCTCCTCGGCGGAGACGCGGCTCAGGCCGGGCACCGACGCGCTGGCCCGCGCGGGCGCAGGTGCGGCTGGCTCAGCGCCGGTGGGTGAAGCCGGGCGGTCGGCCGCGGAGGACGGCGGAGAATCGGTGGACTCATGCGGCAGGGAGCCGGACGTGACCGGCGGGGAGCCAGCGGGCCCGGTCGACGGCGCGGTGACCGGCGTGGCCGGCGAGGACTCGACGGGCCCGGCCGCCGGGCCCCCGGTGGTTCCGGCGGGGGAGGTTGCCGAGTCGCTGCGTGGTTCGGAGGCGGTCCCGTCGGCCCGGTCCGGTGCGGTGTCGTGGTCCGGCCGGTCGTCCGGCCGGCTCCCGGCGCCGGCCGGCTCTGCGGCGCCCACAGCCGCCGAATCGGCGACGGGCGGAGCGGGCGCGGGCACGCGCGCGGAACCGGAGACGCGGGGCGCCGGGATGGCCGCGGGAGCGCCGGCGGGCGTACCCGGAGAGGCGTCGCCGTCCCCCGCCGATGCGGCGGCGGGCTCGGATGCCGTGCCGGACGGCGGGACGGCGGGCGGGGGCGTCGACTGGCGTTCTGCCACCTCGAAGGCGGACCAGCTCGACGGCGGCACGGTGGCGCCGGGAAGGCGCCGGTCCAGCGGCGGTGGGGTATCCGCCGGGGTGCCCGCCCGGTACGTCGTGGGACCGGCCGGCGGAATCGGCAGTTCGTCACCGGCGGGCGGCGGCACGGCCGAGCCGGCGACCGACACCCGCGCCCGCGCGACGGCTACCGGCCCGGGTGTGGCCGAGCCGTGGTCGTCGTCGCCGGCCGGTTCGGCGGGGCCGGGCGTCGGTCCGGGGTGGACCCTCTCCGCCGGAACGTCCTGCTCGCCCATCTCGCCCCTCCGCACCCACGCTCGCCTCCGGCCGTGGCGCCGACCGGAAGTGCCTGGATCTCACCGTGCCATATTCCGGCCCGGGAGCACAGCCGGAGTGGCGGTTGGGTCAGTCGGCGCTGCTGGTCGGGCTGGCCGAGCCGCTGCCGGACGTGCTGCTCGACGGGGCGACACTGCTTCTCGACGGGGCGGCACTGCTGCTGCTCGGCGCGGCGCTGCTGGTGTCCGGCTCGGCGCTCACGCTCTGGCTCGGCGTCGGGTCCGGCGAGTCGGTCGGGCTCGGCGGCGGCGTGCTGTGCGCCGGGCTGGACGTCGTCGGCGTCGGCTTCGGCGTCGGCGTGGTGGGCGTCGGCGTGGTGGGCGTCGGCGTGGTCGGCGTGGGCTTGGGCGTGGCCGACGGCTTCGGCGTCGTCGGCGTGGGCTTGGGGGTCGTCGACGGCTTCGGCGTGGCCGGCACGGTCGGCGGCGGGGCGGGGGTGGCCGGGGCGGGTACGGCTCCGATCACCCGGGTCGCGGCGTAGAGCCGGGACCAGCGGACCACCGAGATCTTGACGACGTCGCCGGTCCGCGGCGCCTCCACCATCTTGCCGTTGCCGATGTACATGGCGACGTGGTGGACGCTGGTCCAGCTGCTGCCCGAGGCGAAGAACAGCAGGTCACCGGGGAGCAGGGCGTTCGGCGAGACGGTGCGGGAACGGGTGGCGAAGTACTGGTCCTTGGCGACGCGGGGCAGACCCCGGTAACCGGCCGCCTGGTAGGAGGCGAGCACCAGGCCGGAGCAGTCGAACCGGTCCGGGCCCTCCGCGGCCCACCGGTAGGGGTCGCCGAGCTGGGCGAGGGCGTAGCGCACGGCGGCGAGCGCCCGCGGTTCCGCCACCAGGCCGTCGATGCTCTGGTCGACCACGTACGAGGTGCCGAGCTTCTGCTCGGCGGCCTCCGCCAGGCGCTCGATCTCCAGGAGCTTGGCCGTGTTCTCCTTGCGCAGCGCGACGAGGGTGGTCTCCTGCTTGCGGAGGTCGCCTTCGGCACGGGTGTACTCCCCGGCCTTCTCGGTGGCCCGGCGCTGAACCGACTCGTGTGCCTTCCGGGCGGCCTCCTCGGCACCGGTGGCGCGGAGGAGTTCGCCGGTCACCGACGTGGTGGCGCCCTCCGCCCGGTCGCCCCGGGTGATCCGCTGGAGGTTGGCGAAGTCGCGCAGGCTGGCGCCGAACTCGCCGGGCGGCAGCGCCGCGTCGGCCTTGACCGCGTCGGCGGCGGCGCTCTTGGCGTTGTCCCGGGCGCGGGCGAGCGCGTCCTGGGCCTCCTTGAGGCGGGCGGCGGACTGGGCCAGCTCGGTCTGTACGGCGTCCCGCTCGGTCTTGATCCGGAGCAGTTCCTCGCCGAGCTGGGTGACCCGGGCGTCGAGCTGGTTGATCTGCGCGATCAGCGGGCCGTCGGCCGGGTCGGTGACGCCGGTGGTGCCCGGCAGGCCCGCCGTGCCACCCGGGACGGCGACGCCGGGCAGAACCGGGACGGTGCCCGGGACGGTGCCCGGCACGCCGGGAACGGTGCCGGACGAGCCGGGCAGTTGCAGGGGGCCGGTGGCCTGGGGCCGGGAGCCGGTGTCGGGCACGACATCGGGTAGCGGGTCGGCCCAGGCGGGTGTGGCGAGCGCCGCGGCCGCGACCGCCCCCAGGAGGGCGGACCAGAGCGCCGGGCGCAGGACCGGTGAGATCACCGGCTGCCGTCCTCGTCGCCGCCGGGCCTTGGTGCTGTGAGCCATGCCGCTCCCCGTCCGGTTTGGGGTCCGGTCACGCGTGCTTGGGGCGTGTCGGGACAGGACGGCCCTGGTGTGTGTTCCGCCCCACCCTGTCTTACCTCACGGGTGCGACGATGTCGATGTGCGGAGCGTGACCGCCGGCGAACCGGCGCGACCACGCCGGCGCCCGGTCGGACCCGCGACGTACGCTCGATCGGAACCCAGGTGGAAGGACGTGGCTTTCGGATGGACGCCGGACTCAAGCGCGAACTCGAGGCGAAGGTGTACGCGGGGGAGCGGCTGACCCGCGAGGACGGCATCGCCCTCTACGCCAGCGACGACCTGACCTGGCTGGGCCGGCTGGCCCACCACAGGCGTACGGAGCTCAACGGCGACCGGGTCATGTTCAACGTCAACCGGCACCTGAACCTGACGAACGTCTGCTCGGCATCGTGCGCGTACTGCTCGTTCCAGCGTAAGCCGGGCGAGAAGGACGCCTACACGATGCGCATCGACGAGGCGGTCCGCAAGGCCAAGGAGATGGAGGACGAGCAGCTCACCGAGCTGCACATCGTCAACGGCCTGCACCCGACGCTGCCCTGGCGTTACTACCCGAAGGTGCTGCGTGAGCTGAAGGCCGCGCTGCCGAACGTCAACCTCAAGGCGTTCACCGCGACCGAGGTGCAGTGGTTCGAGAAGATCAGCGGGCTCACCGCCGACGCGATCCTCGACGAGCTGATGGACGCCGGCCTGGAGTCGCTCACCGGCGGCGGCGCGGAGATCTTCGACTGGGAGGTCCGGCAGCACATCGTCGACCACAACTGCCACTGGGAGGACTGGTCGCGCATCCACCGGCTGGCCCACTCGAAGGGCATGAAGACGCCGTCGACCATGCTCTACGGCCACATCGAGGAGCCCCGGCACCGGGTCGACCACGTGCTGCGGCTGCGGGAGCTCCAGGACGAGACCGGCGGTTTCCAGGTCTTCATCCCGCTGCGCTACCAGCACGACTTCGTCGACTCGGCGGACGGCAAGATCCGTAACCGGATCCAGGCCCGGACCACGATGGCCTCGCCGGCCGAGTCACTCAAGACGTTTGCGGTCTCCCGGCTGCTGTTCGACAACGTGCCGCACGTCAAGTGTTTCTGGGTCATGCACGGGCTGTCCGTCGCGCAGCTCTCGCTGAACTTCGGCGTCGACGACCTGGACGGCTCGGTCGTCGAATACAAGATCACCCATGACGCCGACTCGTACGGCACGCCGAACACCATGCACCGCGACGACCTGCTCCACATGATCTGGGACGCGGGCTTCCGTCCGGTCGAGCGGAACACCCGCTACGAGATCGTCCGCGAGTACGACGGGCCGCCGTCGCTGGCGGAACGCCGGTCCGAGCCGCAGCAGGTCTGGGCCTGACCTGGCGATGAGCGGCGAGGAACAGCAGCGCACCTTCCCACGGCGGGACGCCGAGGGGCGCATCCTCACCCTGGGTGACCTGCTCGGCGTGAGCCTGGCCGGCCTGGTCATCGGGGTGCTGGCGCTGCTGGTCTTCGAGTGGGCGTTCGCCACCGTGGGCGACAGCGGCTTCGGGGGCACGAACGGCTGGCTGGCGGTGATCCTGCCGCTCTGGCTGTTCTGGGACGAGTTCCGGGCCTGGGAGTTCGGTGCCGCCCGGGTGGTGGCCGCGCTCGCCGGCATCGCGCTCGGTGTCCTCGCCGGTCTGCTCGCCGCCGGGCTGGCCTCGGGGCTGCCCGCGTTGTTCACCGGAGCGTTGGCCGCGGCGGTGTTCACAGTGGTCTACGCGGTCGTCTGGTTTCATGGCGTGCACTGGCTGGCCCGGCGTACGGGCTGAGGCACGAAGAGAGTGGGAATGCGGGAATGAGCGCGGCGCTCAAGTACACGCTGGGCCGGATCGGGCTGTTCGTCGTCGTGCTGGCGGCCCTCTGGTTCGTCGACATGAACATGTTCCTGCGGCTGATGCTGGCGCTGATCTTCTCCGCCACACTGTCGTTCTTCCTGCTCAAGGGTCTGCGGGACGATATGGCCGAGGAGATGGCGGAGGCCGCGGAGCGGCGGCGCACGGAGAAGGAGCGGCTGCGGTCCGCGCTGGCCGGTGACGACCAGGCCGAGCCGGACGGCGAGCGCCGCGAAAGCTGAGCGGACCGGGCCGGGCGCGCGGTAGAGCGTCAGCCGCAACTGGTACGAGCGCAGCAGCACCCCGGCGTCGTCGACGGAGACGGTGTCGGTCCAGATGCTCGACCACGGGTCGCCCTGACCGTCCATTGTGGAGCGTGCGGCGTTGCCGTTCACTGTCGCGCTTGGCGGGAAGTTCCACCAGATGTTGGAGCCAGGAAAATCATTGCCGAAATGAGGATCAGGACGGGATGGTCAAAGAGAAAGACGGATATTGATATGACCATGTGTCTCCTGGTGGAGTGTGTGGACAACGGGAGTTCTCCCGTACCCCCAGGAGGTTGTCCATGGCCTTCCGCACCTCTCCGCTCCGCCGCCGGCTGGCGCTCGCCGCCGCCGTCGGCCTGACCATCGTCCTCACCGCGGCCGCCGCTCCCGCCGTCGCCCGGCCCGCGCCGGAAGGCTCCGGCGAACCCTCCACCGTCGCCTACCGGGTGCTCGGACCGCGTACGGCGGCCGACCGTACCGCGGTCGCCTCCACCGGGGCCGCGATCGACTACGCCGAGCACGGCGTGCTGCACATCACGGCGACCAAGGCCGAGGCCAACGCGATCACCCGCCTCGGGTTCCGGCTCGAGAAGGACGCCGTGCCGGAACACGACCACGCCGACGGGGGCATGACCGCCAGCGCCTTCCCGCCCGCCGACTCGAACTACCACGACTACGCCGAGCTGACCGCCGTGGTCAACAAGGTGGTCGCCGACCACCCGACGATCGCCCGCAAACTGAGCATCGGCACGTCGTACCAGGGCCGGGACCTGATGGCGGTGAAGATCTCCGACAACGTCGCCACCGACGAGGCCGAGCCGGAGATCCTGTTCAACGCCCAGCAGCACGCCCGTGAGCACCTGACCGTGGAGATGGCGATCTACCTGCTCAACCTCTTCACCGACAACTACGGCAGCGACTCCCGGATCACCAGCATCGTCAACTCCCGGGAGATCTGGATCGTCCCCACCGTCAACCCGGACGGCAGCGAGTACGACATCGCCTCCGGGTCGTACCGCTCCTGGCGCAAGAACCGGCAGCCGAACAGCGGCTCCTCGTACGTCGGCACCGACCTGAACCGCAACTGGGGCTACCAGTGGGGCTGCTGCGGCGGCTCGTCCGGCTCCAAGTCGTCGAGCACCTACCGGGGCCCGTCCGCCTTCTCCGCCCCGGAGGCCGCGGCGCTGCGCGACTTCGTCAACGGCCGGGTCGTCGGCGGGGTGCAGCAGATCAAGGCCAACATCGACTTCCACACCTACTCGGAGCTGGTGCTCTGGCCGTACGGCTACACGTACAGCAACACCGCCACCGGGATGAACGCCGACCAGTACAACACCTTCGCCACCATCGGTCAGCAGATGGCGGCGACGAACGGCTACACCCCGGAGCAGTCGAGCGACCTCTACATCGCCGACGGCACCAGCATCGACTGGATGTGGGGCGCCCACAAGATCTGGGCGTACACCTTCGAGCTGTACCCCGGCTCGGCCTCCGGCGGCGGCTTCTACCCGCCGGACGAGGTGATCCCGGCGCAGACCTCACGCAACCGGGAGGCCGTGCTGATCCTGTCCGAGTACGCCGACTGCCCGTACCGGGCGATCGGCAAGCAGAGCCAGTACTGCTGACCCCCCACCGGGCGGGAACCCCGGTTCCACCCCCACCGGGGTTCCCGCCCACCCCTCCCGTCCGGACGATCTCCGCTGGTCGTGCGCTACCGTGGCACCGACCGTGCCACAGCGAAGCCGGTGCGAAACCGGCGCTGTCCCGCAACTGTGATGCCCCGTACGCGCGGCGCCGGCCTCCACCGGCGCCGACGGACGTGGGACGAGCCAGGTCGCCTGCGGCCCGGTCGCGACACGCGCTCTCGAGGAAGGGCGCCTCGCGGACGGGCCTTCCACCTGTCGGCGAAGCATCACTCCTCGACCGACAGGAGGCTCCATGTCCCGACGTACCCCCCGGCTCTTCGCCACCGCGCTCGCGGCCGGCGTGCTGCTTCTCGGCGGCTGCGCCGAGAAGACCTCGACCGACACCCCCGCCTCCGGCGGCTCCGGGGGTGCGTTCCCGGTCACCGTCGGCAATCTCACGCTGGAGAAGCGGCCGGAGAAGATCGTCTCGCTCTCGCCGACCGCCACCGAGATGCTCTTCGCCATCGGCGCCGGCAAGCAGGTCACCGCCGTCGACGACCAGTCGAACTACCCGGCCGAGGCGCCCCGCACCGACCTGTCCGGCTACCAGCCGAACGCCGAGGCGATCGCGGCCAAGAGCCCCGACCTGGTGGTGCTCTCCAACAACCTCAACAAGATCGTCGACCAGCTCGTCGCGCTGAAGATCCCGGTCCTGCAGACGCCGGCCGCGACCACGCTCGACGACTCGTACCGGCAGCTCACCGACCTGGGCACGCTCACCGGCCACCGGTCCGAGGCGGACGCCGTGGTGCAGAAGATGAAGGACGAGATCACCGCGCTGACCAAGGACCTGCCGAAGCGTACGGAGAAGCCGACCTACTTCCACGAGCTGGGCCCGGAGCTGTACACGGCGACCAGCAAGACGTTCATCGGCACCATCTACGCGCTCGCCGGCCTGGAGAACATCGCCGACGCGTCCGACGCCGACGGGAAGAACGGCGGCTATCCGCAGCTCTCCCAGGAGGTCATCGTCAAGGCGAACCCCGACTTCATCTTCCTGTCCGACACCAAGTGCTGCAAGCAGAGCGCCGACACGGTGAAGGCGCGCAGCGGGTGGTCCGGCATCACCGCGGTGAAGAACAACCAGATCGTGGAGCTGGACGACGACATCGCCTCGCGCTGGGGCCCGCGTGTGGTCGAACTGCTCAAGGTGATCGTCGACGCCACCGCCAAGGTCCCGGCCTGACCGTGGCCCTCCGGCAGGCCGACCCCGCCCCGACGAGCCCGGCCGGGACGCCCGACGCGTCCCGGCCGGGCGACCGGCAGTTGTTCCGCCCCCGGCGGCGTACCGCACGCGGTGCGCCCGGCGGCCCGATCCGGCCCGCCGGGCTCCGCAAGCGCTGGCTGCTCGCCGGTGTCGTCGCGGTGCTCGTCGCGCTCGTGGCGGGCGTCTCCCTCGGCCCGGTCAGCCTGCCGCCCGGCAGCGTCGCGGCCGAACTGCTCAACCTGCTGCCCGGCGTGCATCTGGACAGCGGGCTCACCGAGCGGGAAGTCGCGATCATCACCGAGCTGCGGCTGCCCCGGGTCGTGCTCGGGCTGCTCGTCGGCGCGCTCCTCGCCCTGGCCGGCGGCTGCTACCAGGGCGTCTTCCGCAACCCGCTGGCCGATCCATACCTGCTCGGCGTGGCGGCCGGAGCCGGGTTCGCGGTCACCGCGGCGATCGTCCTCGGCGCCGGAGCGGGCGGGGCGCTGACCGGGCTGCCGATCACCATTCCGCTCGCCGCGTTCGTCGGGTCGCTCGGCGCGGTCGTGCTGACGTACCTCCTCGGCGCCGCCGGCGGGCGGGACCGGTCCCCGGCCACGCTGATCCTGGCCGGGGTGGCGGTCTCCGCGTTCTTCGCCGCCGGGCAGACGTACCTGCTGCAACAGCACTCCGACAACATCCAGCAGGTCTACTCCTGGCTGCTCGGGAGGCTGGCCACCGCCGGCTGGCACGACGTGTGGCTGGTCCTGCCGTACTTCGTGCTCACCTCCGTGGTGGTGCTGCTGCACCGGCGCGAGCTGGACGTGCTCTCCGTCGGCGACGACGAGGCCGCCGGTCTCGGCCTGCACCCGCAGCGCTCCCGCTACCTGCTGATCGCCGCCGCGTCGCTGGGCACCGCCGCCGCCGTCTCCGCGTCCGGGCTGATCGGCTTCGTCGGCATCATCGTGCCGCACACCATGCGGCTGCTCGCCGGTTCCAGCCACCGGGTGATCCTGCCGCTGTCGATGCTGTTCGGCGGCGCGTTCCTGGCCCTGACCGACGTGGTCGCCCGGACCGCAGCCGCCCCCGCCGAGATCCCCATCGGCGTGGTCACCGCGCTGCTCGGCGGACCGTTCTTCGTGCTGGTCCTGCGTACCGCCCGCCGGGTGGCGATGTGAACGCCCCCGCGGTGCGCGTCCACGATCTGCGCGTCACCCTCGGCGGCACACCGGTCCTGGCCGGCGTCGACCTCACCGTCGCGGCAGGCGAGTGGGTCACCGTGATCGGACCCAACGGCGCCGGCAAGTCCACCCTGTTGCGCGCCGTCGGCGGCCTGCTCACCGGCCCGGGCGAGGTGACCCTCTTCGGTACGCCGATCGGCTCGCTGCGCCGCCGCGACCGCGCCCGTGTGGTGGCCACCGTGGCGCAGTCCCCGGTCGTACCGATCGGGATGTCGGTGTTCGACTACGCGCTGCTCGGGCGTACCCCGTACATCCCGCCGCTGGGCCGCGAGTCGGCGGCCGACCTGGCCGCCGCGCACGAGGTGCTGGACCGGCTCGACCTGGGCCCCTTCGCGCACCGCGAGCTGGCCACGCTCTCCGGCGGCGAGCGGCAGCGCGTCTTCCTGGCCCGGGCGCTGGCCCAGGGCGCCACCCTGCTGCTGCTCGACGAGCCGACGAGCGCGCTGGACATCGGGCACCAGCAGGAGGTGCTGGAACTGGTCGACCAGCTCCGCCGCGAGCACGGCCTCACCGTGCTCGCCACAATGCACGACCTCTCCATCGCCGGCGAGTACGCCGATCGCCTGGTCCTGCTCGCCGACGGCCGGGTGGCAGCCGCCGGGCCGCCGGAGGAGGTGCTCACCGAGGAGCTGCTGGCCCGCCACTACCGCGCCCACATCCGCGTCATCCCCGGCGACCACGGCCCCCTGGTGGTCCCCGTCCGCCCCACCTGACCCCCACCCCACCCACCCCACCCTCCCTCGCGCCCCGTCCCGCCTCGCCCGCCCCGTCGATCTTGCACTTTTCGCCCCGACAGCAGGTGTGTATGCCTCGTTGGGCGGGCCGCAACTGCAAGATCGGCGAGGTAGGGCTGGGGTGGGCCGTCAGCGCAGCGTCGAGACGGAGAAGAGGGCGCCGGACAAGTCGCGCAGGGCGGCGCTGCGTCCGGCCGGGTTGTCGCGCGGCGGGACGAGGATGGTGCCGCCCAGCTCGGTGGCCCGGGCGGCGGTCGCGTCGGCGTCCTCCACCGCGAAGTAGACCGCCCAGTACGCGGGCAGGTCCTCCGGAAGCGGCTCGGCCCGGGGCAGCATCCCGGCGACGATCCGGGCCCCGCAGCGCCAACCGGTGTACGCGACCGGCCCGACCGGGCGCTCCTCCGGATGCCAGCCGAACACCAGCGCGTAGAACTCCTTCGCGCCCTCCGGGTCCGGCGTGACCAACTCGTTCCAGCACATCGCACCCGGCGCGTTGTACAACTCCGCCCCGCGCATCGCCATCGGCTGCCACACGCTGAACACCGCGCCGGCCGGGTCGGCGAGCACCGCCATCCGGCCCTGCTGGGCGACGTCGAACGGGGACACGACAACCTGCCCGCCGGCCGCCTCCACCCGGGTGGCGACCAGGTCCGCGTCGTCGGTCGCCACGTACGTGGACCAGACCGGCACCTGGTCCGGCGTACCGGGTGGCCCGGCCCCGGCGACCGCCTTGCCGTCCTTGCGGAAGACCGTGTAGCCGCCGGCGTCCGGCTCGGGGGAGATCTGCCCGGTCCAGCCGAACAGCTCCGGGTAGAACCGTCGTGCGTCGTCCAGCCCGGGCGTGGCCAGGTCGGTCCAGCAGGGCGTGCCGGGCTCGACGCCGTTCACGGTGACCCCTCTCGCCGGGACGGGCTCCGCTCGCCCGCCCTGTCGGCATCGTGGCACCGCCCGTACGGTCGCCGGGCCGGAACCGGACAAACTGTCAGCTGAAGCGGCGTCCCTCGTCCCGCCGGTACGCCCAGCCGGCGAGCGCGGCGAGCACCAGCACCCAGACCACCAGCATCACCAGCGCCCGGATGTCCGGCCGGAAGTCGGTGACCGCCGTCCAGATCAGTTCCACGGCGCCCCGGGTCGGCAAGTAGGGGGCGATCGCCTTGATGAAGCCGGGCGCGTCGTCCGGCCCGGAGAGCAGGCCACCGCCGAACGCCAGCGGGAAGAAGATCACCTGGGCCACCACGATCGCCGCCTTGCTCGGCAGCGAGTAGCCGATCGCCAGGCCGAGCAGCGTGAACGGCACCGAGACCACGGCGACCGCGCCGAGCCCGAGCAGGAACTGCACCGCGCTGACCCGGGCCTCGGTGGCGACCGCCGCGATCAGCACCACCGGGATCATCGACACGTAGGTCAGCACCAGCCCGGCCAGGATCCGCCCGGCCAGCCGCGGTGCCGGTCCGGCCGGCAGGGTCCGGGTGTACGGGTTCCAGGGCTGGTCGCGGTCCTCGGCGACGCCCACGCCGTACTGGAAGATGTTGGCGCTCATCACCGCGAACGTCACCATGGCGGCGGTCGCGTAGGTGGCGCCGACCGGGTCGTCGCCGGCGAACGGCACCACGAAGAAGAGCATCGCGGCGGCGGGGAAGAAGGCGCTGCCCACCACCGCCACCGGGATCCGGATGATCTCCAGGAGCTGGTAGCGGGCGTGGACCAGGGCGAGCGGCACGGCGGTCTCCTAGGCGGCTGCGGGCGCGGGCCGGTCGTCGGCCGTGATGGCGAGGAACGCCTCCTCCAGCGAGGTGGGGCGGACCTCCAGGTCGTGGAACGCCACCCCGGCGGTGACCAGGTCACGCACGAGCTGGTCGGCGTCGCTGGTGAGCAGGTGCAGCCGCCCGTCGGCGCGTTCGGTGGCGACCACTCCCGGCAGCGCCGGCAGGTCGTGGGCGACCAGGCTGACCCGGCGTACGCCGACGATCCCGCGGATCGCCGCCACCGAGTCGTCGGCCAGCACCCGCCCGTGGCCGATCACCACCACCCGCTGCGCGAGCGCCTCCACCTCCTCCAGATAGTGGCTGCTCAGCAGCACGGTGCCGCCGTCGGCGTGGAAGCCACGGATCGCGTCCCAGAGCGCGTGCCGCGCCTCCACGTCGAGGCCGGTAGTCGGCTCGTCGAGCACCACCAGCCGGGGACGGCCGACGAACGCCAGCGCCACTGCCAGCCGGCGACGCTGCCCGCCGGAGAGGCCGCCGGTCTGCCGGCGCACCTGGTCGGCGAGGCCGAACCGGTCGAGCAGCTCGCCGCGCGGCACCGGGTCGGGGAAGTGCGCGGAGACGAAGTCGACCACCTCGCCGACCCGCAGCGTGCCGGGCAGGCCGGTCTCCTGCGGGGTGACCCCGAGCTGCCGCCGGCTCGCCGGGTCGCGCGGGTCGCCGCCGCACAGCTCGACCCGGCCGGCTGTGGGGCGGCGCAGCCCGACCAGCAGGTTGATCAGGGTGCTCTTGCCGGCGCCGTTCGGGCCGAGCAGGCCGACCAGTTCCCCGGCCCGGACGGTCAGGTCGACCCGGTCCAGTGCCAGCACCTCGCCGTAGCGACGGCTGACCTGTTCGGCGCGGGCCAGGATCATCGGCGGTCTCCTCGGAGCGGAAGGACTGTGCCTCCCTGTCTACCGTGCGTGTGCCAGCGGCGGTGACCCCTGGCCGGGTGCCCACATCCCCTAGTCTGGTGGCGCCGTCGACGACGGTGGAAGTTCCGACCGGACACCGGGGAGGGTCCGTGACCAGTCCGAGCAGGAATCTCGACGCCCAGCCGGAGGCGTTGCGGGCGTTCGCCGCCGCCTCCCGGGACCGGTCGTCGCGGTTCCGCGAGCTGGAGCGGGCGTTCCGCGACGGCCACGTGGCCCGGCACTCCTTCGGCGTGATGCCCGCGTCGTTCAGCCTCGCCGCCGCGTACGAGCAGCAGTTCGAGGCGTGCCTGCAGGGGCTGGCGGACGGCGCCGAGACCATGCTGACCATCGCCACCGGGCTCACCGAGACAGCCGCCGCCTACGACGACACGGACGCGGCGAACGACACCATGTTCACCGCGGGCGGCTGAGGGGGGCGGGGATGAGCACCGAGGCGCTCCAGCGCAACAAGACCTACTTCGAGCAGATCGTGTCGGGCACCCCGGACCCGTTCAAGCCGCTGTCGAACGCGGTGCTGTGGCCGTTCGAGCAGCTCCTGGAACTGGTCGCCGGTGAGCCGGACGACCTGATGCGGGCCGGCCAGCTCGCGATGACGACCGGGGAGGCGGTCCGGCGGATCGCCGGTGACCAGGTCGCCGATCGGGCCCGGCTGCGCGGCGCGTGGGACGGCGACGCGGCGGACAAGTTCCACGCCTCGATGCAGTCCATCGAGGACGCGATGGACGATCTCGCCAACGGGCTGGACGGCACCAAGGAGGTGCTGGTCGACGCCGCGAACGCGGCGGTGGACGCGTTCAACCTGCTGGTCGAGTTGATCCTGGAGTTCCTGCTCTGGTTCCTGACCGAGATCATCATCGCCGCGGTGGCGGCGGCGCTGAGCGCCGGGGTGAGCCTGGCCGCCACAGTGGTGCGGGTGCTGGCCCGGCTGGCCACCACCGTCGGCCGCATGGTCAAGATCGTGGCCCGGTTCGCGGAGATCCTCACGAAGCTCGCGACCAGGCTCCAGAAGGTCGCCAACCTGCTCGACCGCTACGCCAAGGTCGTGATGGAGCTGCGCCGGGCCAAGAAGGCGTACAGCGCGTTCAACAAGTCCGGCTACACGAAGGCGGCGCTCGCCTTCAAGGTGGAACGCGCCGCCGTCCTCTTCCCGGGCAAGTTCGTCATCAACCAGGTGTCCCCGGTGAACGTCCCCGGCATGGGCGGCGCCCTGCTCGACACCGGGATGGGCCTGCACGACGTCTCCGACGGGCGCAAGGACCGCAACTACCTGGTGGACGGCACCTACCGCGAGGATCTCGGCCCGTACACCACGGGCGTGCAGAACGTGTTCGACTCGATCGTGAACTGAGAGGCAGCAATGACGTTCCCGGCCCTGGACCGGATCGAGGCGCTGGCCCGCAACCTGGACGGTTGGCAGCGCGAACTCGGCGCGCGGATGGCCGAGCTGGAACAGAGCAGCGCCGAGGGGGTGAGCGACTCCGGCCTGGTCACCGTCGTGGCCGCCGCCGACGGCGGGATCCTCTCCACCGACATCAACGCGCGGGCCATGCGCTTCGACTCGTACACGCTCGCCGAGGAGATCACCTCGGCGGCGAACCGGGCGCAGGAGGCCGCCGCCGCCCGCGTACGCGAGATCGTCGGCGAGGTGATGGGCAACGCGCCGGGCGCGGAGCGCCCCGCCGACGACGGCTACGGCCACGACCGATACTGAGCCGATGGACGAGACCAGATTCCGCGACCGGATCGGCCTGCTCGTCGAGCCGGGCGAGCGTGTCCTGGCGCACGCCAAGGCCGACGTCGGCCAGGGGCTCGCTCCGGCACCGCCGCCCGAGCCGGAGCCGGACGCCGAGCCGAGCCGGCGGACGATCGGCTCGGTGCTGCTCAACGTGCTGCTGCCACTGGCCACCTGGGACCGTGGCGACCGCCTGGTCGACGCGATCGGCTGGGGGATCGCCGGGCGCGGCGCCCCCGGCTCGGCCGCCTCGCGCCTGCACCGCGCGCTCCGCCCGCCCCGGCCCGACCTCCAGGTCCGGGAGACGCTGCTCGCGGTCACCGACCGGCGGCTGCTGGTCTGCCGCACCGGCGGGGTCGAGTTGCTGGCCGGGCGCGAGGCCGAGGAACGCGCGCTGGCCGAGACCGCAGTGGCCTGGTCGACCGCGCGCGCAGAGATCGCCTCCGCACGGGTGGGCTGGCACCGGCTGAACCCGAAGCGGCTGCGGATCGACTTCACCGACGGTTCCTGGCTGTCGTTCACCGTGCCGATCGCCGAGTCCGGCCGCCCCCTGCGTGCGGTCGCCGCCGCACTGTCCGCCTGACCGGTCCGGCCGCCCGGACCGCGGCCGGGCCGCCCAGAACCGTGGCCGGGCGGCCACGGCAGCGCAGCCGAGGCCCACGTCAGGCGGTCAGCGGCGCGGGCAGCGGCTCGCGGTGCAGCACGGCCAGGCGGGAGACCGCCCGGGTCAGCACCACGTACAGGCGGTGCAGTCCGCGCGGCTCGGCGGCCACGATCGCGGCCGGCTCGACGACCACCACGTGGTCGTACTCCAGGCCCTTCACCAGCGTCGCCGGGACCACAGTGACACGCGCCGCGGCCTCGACGTCGTCGGCGGTAGCGGTCTCGACGCCCGCGTCGGCGAGCGCCGCGCGGAGCCGGTCCACCGCGCCGTCGGCGGCGATCACACCGACCGAGCCGTCGTGCGCGAGCGCCGCCCGCACCTCGGCCACCGTCGCGGCCGTTAGGTCCTCGGTGGTACGCACATCCAGCGCGCCGTCGTTGCGCAGCGACCGGGCCGGGGGTACGTCGACAGCGAGCGCCGGCAGCAGCCGGTTCGCGAACGCCACCACCGCGGCCGGCACCCGGAAGCCCACGCTCAGCGGCACCACAGCCGCGTCCGGCTTGCCCAGGTGGGCCAGCGACTCCCGCCAGTCGGTCGCGGCCCAGGGCGCGGTGCCCTGGGCCAGATCGCCGAGCAGCGTGATCGAGCCGTGCTCGCTGCGCCGGGCGATGGCGCGGCACTGCATCGGGGAGAGGTCCTGCGCCTCGTCGACCACCACGTGCCCGAAGCCGGCGGGCCGTTCCAGCAGCCCGGCCACCTCGTCGATGAGCACCGCGTCGGCGGCGGTCCACCGGGTCGCCTTCGCGGTGCGCCCGGTCCTGCCGGCGCGGAACAGCTCCTGCTCCTCGGGCGTGAGCAGGTCGTCCGCGGCGGCGGCCAGCGCGTCGGCGTCGGTACGCAGCCGGTGCAGCAGCCCCTCCGGGGTGAGCGCGGGCCAGACCGCGTCGAGCAGGTCGGTGACCGGCTTGATCCGGCTCATCCGGCGCAGCCAGGCGTCGCTCGGTGACTCCGCCCGGCGCGCCTCGGCCTGGCGTTGCAGCAGCCCCACCACCCGCGCCCGCACCCGGTCCCGGCCGGTCGCGTAGGGCAGAGCCTCCGCCCGGGTCTCGGTGACCAGCCGGTGCAACGGGTCGAGTCCGATCCGCCACCGGTACGAGCCGTCCGACACCACGATCGGCTCGGTGGGCGTACCGATGTGGGCGTCGACGGCCCGGCGCAGCACCTCGGCCATCCGGACGTCGTGCTTGAGCGCGGCGGCGGCCGGGTCGTCGACCGCGCGGACCGGAACCCGCGCGACCAGGTCCTCCACGGTGGCCTGCTCGACCTCGACCTCACCGAGGGTGGGCAGCACCGCCGCGATGTACGACAGGAACGCCCGGTTCGGCCCGACGATCAGCACGCCCGAGCGGCGCAGCCGTTCGCGGTGCAGATAGAGCAGGTACGCGGCGCGGTGCAGCCCGACCGCCGTCTTCCCGGTGCCGGGCGCGCCCTGTACGCAGATCGAGTCGGCCAGGTCGGCCCGGACCAGCTCGTCCTGCTCCGGCTGGATGGTGGCGACGATGTCGCGCATCGGGCCGACGCGGGGACGCTCGATCTCGGCGGTGAGGATGCGGCTGGCCGTGCCGAGTTCCTCGCCCCGGTCCAGGTGCTCGTCCTCGAAGCTGGTCAGCGTCCCGGCGCTGAACCCGAACCGGCGGCGTACGGCGACACCCTGCGGGTCACGCGCGCTGGCCCGGTAGAACGACCGGGAGACCGGCGCCCGCCAGTCCAGCACCAGCGGTTCGCCCAGCTCGTCGGTGACGTGCCGCCGCCCGACGTGGTACTCCCGCCCGGCGTGGTCCGGGTCGTCGCCGCCGAAGTCCAGGCGGCCGAAGAACAGCGGGGTGGTCGGGTCGTCGGCCAGCTCCTTGACCCGCCGGGCCATGTGCCGGCCGAGCTGTTCGGCGGTGTACGAGTCACCGGCCACCTTGTCGCCGGTGGCGAAGAGCGCCTGGGCGCGTTCCCGCATCCGGGTCAGCGCGGCGCGGGAGGCGTCGAGGTGGACACGTTCGGCTGCGAGTTCGGCGTCGAGGGCGGGTGTGGCGTCAAGGTCGGTTGCGGGCACGATGAACTCCGATGGCTCAACTGAGGCTCGCTCGCGTGTCCGGGGCGGTTGGCCTGCTCCCGGCGCGGGGACGTCCGCTGCGGTGCATGCTCACCGCGGCCGTCGGGCGGCCCTCCACGCTACGGGAGCACCGGCAGGTCGCGCCAACGAATTTCGTGGTGGCAGGCGATCCGCTCGATCCATCTCCACTCTGCGAGCAACGTCGCGACCAGGAGGTGCTCGCGCGCTACATCGGCGCGCTCGGTGGCACCCTCGAGCTGATCGCCGACTTCGGTGACGAGCAGCTCAAGGTCGCCTGATCCGATGGGTTGCACCGCTGGATCCCGGCGTCCTCGGACGCGGGATCATTGCGGTATGACCGAGGCGCTTCCCGGCGGCAGCCGGGTGACGATCAGTGATCCGCATGTGATGCGGGCGCTCGCTCATCCGGCCCGCATGGCGATCATGGAACATCTCGGCACGCTGGAGGGCGGTACGACGGCCACCGAGTGCGCCGAGATCGCCGGGCTGTCGCCGAGCGCGACCAGCTACCACCTGCGGGAGCTGGCGAAGTTCGGGCTGGTCCGGCAGGCGCCCGGCCGGGGTGACGCCCGGGAGCGGGTGTGGCAGGCGGTGAATCCGTCGTACCACGTCGAAGCGGGGCCGGACGCCGATCCGGAGGCGCGTGCCGCCGAGGCGGCCCTGGTCGAGGCGCACCTGGTCCGCGACGCCCAGCGGGTCCGAGAGTGGTTGCGCCGTGCGCCGGACGAGTCGCCGGAGTGGTACGCGGCGACCTGGTTCAGCGACAGCGTGCTGCTCATGACCGCCGGGGAGTTGACCGAGCTGAATCAGGCGATCCAGGCGCTGATGGAGCCGTACCGGCGACGGACCCGGACCGATCCACCGGCCGGGGCCCGGCCGGTGGCGACGCAGTACCGGGCGATGCCCCTCGACTGAGGGGTTGCGCCCGGCAGTTGTGAAGGAATATTTTCGAAGTATGTCCTTCGCAGCTGTCCCGTCGCGCTGGTCGGACGTCTGGCTCGCGGCCACCGCCCGCGGCATCTCCAGTTGCGGGAACTTCCTCGTCACCAGCGCCCTCACGCTCGCGCTCCAGTCCGCCGGGGCCGGCGGCCTCGCCGTCTCCGGGCTGCTGCTGGCCGCGACGCTGCCGCTCGTGGTGCTCGCGCCCCTGACCGGCCGGCTCGCCGACCGGGTGGACAGCCGGGTGCTGCTGATCGCCACCGGGGCCGGCCAGGGAGCGACCTGTCTGGCGCTCGCGTACGCCCAGGCCCCGGCGCTGGTGATCGCTCTGGTGGCACTGCTCGCCACCGGCCTCGCGGTCTCCCAACCGGTGATCTCCGCGCTGGTGCCGGTCATGGTGCGGACGGAGGACCTGCCCCGGGCCGGCGCGCTCAACCAGACCGCCGGCACGCTCGGCGCACTCGCCGGACCGGCACTGGCCGGGCTCCTGGTCGGCCAGTTCGGCACCCGGGTGCCGCTGCTCCTCGGCGCGCTCAGCTATCTCTCGCTGGTGGTTGCCGGGCTGCTCGTGCGTACCCGCAGAGGTGGCCGCCGGGCGACGGCCGCAACCGCCACCGCGGTGGCGCCCCCGTGGCGGTTCCGGCGCGACCCGCTGCTGACGGTGATGGTCGGCAGCGTGGCCGCGGTGATCGGCGCGGTCGGCGCGGTGAACGTCATCGAGGTCTTCTTCATCCGCGAGACGCTCGGCAGCAGCGCCACCGTGTACGGGCTGGTCACCGGCTCCTGGACGCTCGGCATCGTGCTCGGCGCGTGGCTGTTCGCCCGCGTCGCCCGGCGGCTCGCCGACGACGGCGCGCTGCTGGGCGCCGGGCTGGTGCTGCTCGGCGGCTGCGGCCTGGCGGTGCTGGTCTCGGCGGCGGTCCCCTCGGCCTGGCTGCTCGTGCCCATCTGGCTGCTGGGCGGCGTGGGCAACGGCGGCGACAACGTCTTCAACAACCTGCTGCTGGCGCGACGGGTGCCGGAGGCCGCACGGGGCCGGGCGTTCGCCGTCTTCGGCGCGGCCGCGCAGGGCGCCGCGATGGGCGGCTACCTGGTCGGGGGCCTGCTCCTGGAGGTGGCCGGCCCGCGCATGCTCGTCGCCGGTTGCGGCGTGGCCGGACTGCTCGTGGTGGCGGCGCTGGCCTGGCCGGTGCGCCGGGCGGTACGCGCCGAGCGGGCCGCCGCCGCCATGGCCTCGCCTGCCGCCGCAGCCGTGACGGCGGGGGCCGCATGACCGCTGGTGTTAAGAAGGGCCCCTTCCTCTACCGGAGGCGTTAACAGGGGGCCCTTCCTTTCCGTCGGGTGCGGGGTTCACCACTCGATCGGATCCCCCGGCGGCAAGGTGGTGGCCACGGCGATACGGTCGGATCATGGCCGACCGCATCGCCCGCCCCCGGGTGGGGCACATCCAGTTCCTCAACTGCCTGCCCATCTACTGGGGGCTGATGCGGTCCGGCGCGCTGATCGACGTCGACCTGCACAAGGACTCGCCGGACCGGCTGAGCGCCGACCTGGTCGCCGGTGACCTGGACATCGGCCCGATCACGCTGGTGGAGTTCCTCAAGCATGCCGACGACCTGCTGCTCCTGCCCGACCTGGCGGTCGGCAGCGACGGGCCGGTGCTCTCGGTGAACATGGTGTCGACCCGCCCGCTGGGCGAGCTGGACGGCGCCCGGGTGGCACTCGGCTCCACGTCGCGAACCGGGGTGCTGCTGGCCCAGCTGCTGCTCGCCGAGCGGCACGGGGTGCGACCGGAGTACTTCCGCTGCCCGCCGGACCTGACCCAGATGCTGCTGGAGGCCGACGCCGGGGTGCTCATCGGCGACGTGGCGCTGCGCGCGCTCTACGAGGCCCCGGCCAAGGGCCTCGAGGTGACCGACCTGGGCCAGGCGTGGCACGACTGGACCGGCCTGCCCATGGTGTTCGCCGTCTGGGCGGTCCGCCGCGAGTTCGCCGCCGCCCACCCGGGCCTGGTCAAGGAGGTGCACGAGGCGTTCCTGCGCTCGCGCGACCTGTGCCTGGCCGAGCTGGACCAGGTGGCGGAGGCGGCGGCCCGCTGGGAGACGTTCGACGCGGCCACGCTCGCCACGTACTTCCGGGCGCTCGACTTCTCGCTCGGTGAGCGGCAGGTGGCCGGGCTGCGCGAGTTCGCCCGCCGGGCGGCGGCGTACGGGGAGGTGCCGGCGCTGCCGGCCGGCGGCCCGGAGTTCTTCCAGGGCTGAGCGCGCCGGGCGGGGCTCGGGTTGCCGGCCGCGTGACTCAGGTCGAGGGCCGCAGCAGCGCCTTGGTGATCCGTTCGCAGGCGTCCATGCCGTACTCCCAGCCGCCCTCGACGCCGAACGGGGTGCGCAGCATCACGCCCATCGTCCAGGTGTCGCCGATGGCCAGGCAGTTGACGTGGTACTCCTCTTCCTTGTCCCGGTCGATCCAGCCGTTCTTGATGGCGATCTCCTTCTGCTGGGCCGCCGGGAACGCCTTGCGGATGCCGAAGTCGCCGGAACCGCGTACCAGGCGCATCTCGTCGAGCAGCCACTCGGTCCATTTCGGCCCGGCCGCGCGGCCGTCGTCGATGCAGAGCCCGAGCCGGGCGGCGTCCCGGGGGGACAGCTCGGTACGGCTCCACCCGCCGTCGGAGGCGACCTCGCTGTCGGTCAGCTTGCAGATCGAGATCATCCGCTCGATCGAGTCCGAGCCGCCGACGCTCTCGTAGAACTCCTGCGCCCGGGTGTTGTCGCTGTCCCGGATGATCCTCGTGGCGTCGGCCAGCTTCGCCTCGCTCGGAGTCTTGCCGCCCTCGGCGCGCAGGCGCAGGTAGTCGGCCACCACCCAGGCTTTGATCAGCGACGCGGTAGTGCTCGTCTGACCCATGTTCGCCGAACCGATGATCTTCCCGGTCCGCTTGTCCAGCACGGACCAGCCGTACCAGCCCTTGATCTTGAGGCTGTCCAGGTTCTTCGCCTCGAACGGCAGCGGTTCGAGCGACGGCGAGGGAGCGACCCGCGGTTTCGCGCCGCGATCGACCGGCTGCTGCTCGGACCGTTCACTCGTCGGTGCGGGACGTGAGTTCGCGGTGGCCTCCAGCGGGGAGCCGGGGATCACACGCAGGGAGAGGCCGAGCAGGCCGACGAGGACCGCAGCCAGGGCGCTGAACGCGAGCGGACGCCGATAGCTGCCGGGCCGACGCCGGGCGCCGGCCATCAGAGCTTTCCGACCGGCTGTTGCGGCACCTTGAGCGCGGCGCCGGGCTGCGGTGCCACGAGCTGGGTGGCGACGGCGGCGCACAGCTTCGCGCCGTACGACAGGCCGGAGCCGCCCGGGTACCGCATCATCACGGAGAGGCTCCACTTGTCGGTGAACGCCAGGCAGCTGATGTGCCAGTTGCCGTCGTAGGCGAGCTGGGTCCAGCCGTTCTTCATGTGCACCGGGCCCTGCGACTTGATCGTCGCGGGCAGGCCGTCGATGATGCCCCAGCGGCCGCCGCCGGACCGCGCGCTCTGCTTGCTGACGCTGCCGGCCACCTTGGTCATCTCGCTGAGCAGCCACTTGGTCCACGTGGGACCGGCGGCCCGGCCGTCGGCGATGCAGTCGCCGAGGCGGGCCGCGTCCCGGGGGGACATCTCGGTGAAGCTCCACCAGCCCTTGTATTGGGGCACGCTGCCGGGCCTGGTGTCGGTCAGGCCGCAGATCTGGATCGCCCGTGCGATGACCGGGTCGGGCCGGCCGCCCGGCTGTGGCACGTAGGAGCCGCCGGCCGCCAGGTAGACCTGGTTGGCGCCGTCGTCGTCGCTGTTCCGGATCGCCAGGGCCGCCGCCTTCTTGAGCTCGGCGGTCGGCTGCTCGTCGCCGAGCTGGCGCAGGTAGTCCGCGACGATCCAGGCCTTGAGCATCGACTCGGTGGAGCTGGTCTGGGTCATGTTCTCCGCGCCGGTGACGGTGCCGGTTTCCCGGTCCATCAGAGCCCAGGAGAAGAACTCGCCTTCGAAGTTCACCGACACCGGGGCGTCGGCGAGCGTCGGGGTCGCCGGCGCGGTCGGGGCCGGCGCCGGGACCTGCTCGCCGCCGCCGACGCCGCCCGTGCCGTTGCCGCCGGCGAGCTTCGCGTACGCGGCCGGCACCAGCATGACGCCGCCGACGAGGACCGCCACGATGGCGAGCACCAAGGTCACGCGAGGTCGCATGAGTGGTGAGCTCCAGATGTCTGGCCGGGGGGACCGGCGCTTGTGCATGAGTTCGCCGCCGGTCGTCAACAGGCCGGGGGATGGTGGCCTGAACGGTGACGATCATGAAGACGAACGGTTTGCCGGGGGGAAGTCTACTTCCGGACAGCCCTGATGCCAGGTCTCGACACCCGTGACTTTGCCGGGTGGGTGAGATATTGAACGCCTTTGTCATTCTTGGGCGGTTTCCTCACCTTGAGGTAATCGACATCACAGCTACCAGGGCCGATGGCGGCGCGTGCACGCCCGGTGACGCCAGTAGCTCCCCGAAACCTGTTACACCCTCTGGTGTCATCCGTGGCGAGCTGTAACACTGGCTGCATGTATGGCAATGACTTCGCCCCGCCGGAGGACGCTCCGGGCGGCGGCCTGCTCGGCGAGGTGGAGGCGGCGGAGGCGGCGCTGCGCGAGGCGGCGGCTCGGGCCCGGCGCGGCGGTCCGGCACCGGACGAGGACGTCGAGGCGTACTTCACCGACGTCATCAACGCGGACCAGAAGATCGAACCCCGCGACTGGATGCCCGAGGCGTACCGCAGGACGCTGATCCGGCAGATCGCCCAGCACGCCCACTCCGAGATCATCGGCATGCAGCCCGAGGGCAACTGGATCAGCCGGGCGCCGTCGCTCAAGCGCAAGGCGATCCTGCTCGCCAAGGTGCAGGACGAGGCCGGGCACGGCCTCTACCTCTACGCGGCCGCCGAGACGCTCGGCATCAGCCGCGACGAGCTGGTGGACCTGCTGCTCGACGGGCGGCAGAAGTACAGCTCGATCTTCAACTACCCGACTCTGACCTGGGCCGACGTGGGCGCGATCGGCTGGCTCGTGGACGGCGCGGCGATCGTCAACCAGGTGCCGCTGTGCCGCTGCTCCTACGGGCCGTACGCCCGGGCGATGATCCGGGTCTGCAAGGAGGAGTCGTTCCACCAGCGGCAGGGCTACGAGATCCTGCACACGCTGGCGCACGGCACCCCGGCGCAGAAGGCGATGGCCCAGGACGCGGTGGACCGCTGGTGGTACCCCTCACTGGCCATGTTCGGCCCGCCGGACGGCGACTCGACGCACAGCGCCCAGTCCATGGCCTGGAAGATCAAGCGCTTCTCCAACGACGAGCTGCGCCAGCGGTTCGTCGACATGTGCGTCGGTCAGGCGGAGGTGCTCGGCCTCACCCTCCCCGACCCGGACCTGCGCTGGAACGACGAGCGGCAGGCGTACGACTACACCCAGCCCGACTACGCCGAGCTGATGCGGGTGATCAAGGGCGACGGGCCGTGCAACCGGGAGCGCATGGCGCACCGGCGCAAGGCGCACGCCGACGGCGCGTGGGTACGGGAGGCCGCCGCGGCGTACGCCGCGAAGCGGGCGGAGCGAAAGGAACCGGTAGCGGCATGAGCGAACGCACCGAGCGAAGCGAGGGCCGTGAGGGCATGCCCAGCCAGTACGGCATGAGCGGTGCGTCCTCTCCCCTGTGGGAGGTCTTCGTGCGGGCCCGCCGTGGCCTGTCGCACACCCACGTCGGCAGCCTGCACGCCCCCGACGCCGAGCTGGCCCTGCGCAACGCCCGGGACCTCTACACCCGCCGCCAGGAGGGCGTCTCCATCTGGGTGGTGCCGGCGGGCGCGATCACCGCGTCCAGCCCGGACGAGAAGGACGCGTTCTTCGACCCGGCCGCCGACAAGGTCTACCGCCACCCGACGTTCTACGAGGTCCCCGAAGGGGCGGCCCACCTATGAGTCTCGACTTCACGCTCGCCATCGGCGACGACGCGCTCGTCGCGGCGCAGCGCCTCGGTGAGTGGACCTCCCGCGCGCCGGAGATGGAGGAGGACATCGCGCTCGCGAACATCGCCCTCGACCAGCTCGGCGCGGCACGGCTGCTGCTCACGTACGCGGGCGAGCTGGAGGGCGCGGGCCGCGACGAGGACGACCTGGCCTATCTGCGCGGCGACCGCGAGTTCCGCAACTGCCTGCTGGTCGAGCTGCCCAACGGCGATTTCGGCGTGACCATGGCGAAGCTGTTCTTCCTGGCCGCGTACCAGTCGCCGCTCTACACGGCGCTGGCCGGCTGCGCGGACGAACGGCTGGCGGCGGTCGGGGCGAAGGCGCGCAAGGAGTCGGCGTACCACCTGGACCACGCCGCGCTGTGGGTGAAGCGGCTCGGCGACGGCACCGAGGAGTCGCACCGGCGCATGCAGGACGCGGTCGACGAGGTGTGGCCGTACGTCCACGAGCTGTTCGCCCCGGACCCGGCGGCGCCGGTCGACCCGTCCACCCTTCGGGCCGACTTCGACGCCACCGTCTCCGCCGTGCTGGACGAGGCCACGCTGACCCGGCCGGAGACCGGCTGGGCACCGGGTGGCGGCCGGGACGGCCTGCACACCGAGCACCTCTCGTACCTCCTCGCCGAGATGCAGGTGCTGCACCGCGCCCACCCCGGAGCGAGCTGGTGAGCGCGAGGAGTGCAGCGGAGCGGAGCCCCGCAGTCGCGAACGGAGGGTGGCGCTGGTGACAGGCGCGAGGGAGGCCGTGGCGGTGGTGGTGGACCCGGAGATCCGGGTCGTCACCATCGACGAGCTGGGCATCCTGCGCGCGGTCGACGAGGAACCGGGCACCGGCCGGGTCGTCGTCACCATCACCCCCACCTACACCGGTTGCCCGGCGATGGACGTGATCCGGGCGGACATCCGCCGGGCGCTCGCCGCCGCCGGGCATCCGGACGCCGAGGTCCGCACCGTCTACCATCCGGCGTGGAGCACCGACTGGATCTCCGACACCGGTCGGGCGAAGCTCGCCGCCGCCGGCATCGCCCCGCCCGCGCCGCGCGGCGACGGCACGGTGGTGCCGTTGACCCTGGCCGTGCGCTGCCCGCGCTGCGGCTCGCCGGAGACCACGCAGATCAGCCGTTTCGGCTCCACCGCGTGCAAGGCGCTGTGGCGCTGCGGATCCTGTTCCGAACCCTTCGACCACCTGAAGGCGCTGTGACTGTCACCATCACCCGGCCGGTGCGCCGCCGGCCGGTCTTCCACCCGCTGCCCGTCACCGCCGTGGACCGGCTCACCGACGACTCGGTGTCGATCACGTTCGCGGTACCGGAGGCGCTGCGCGAGACGTTCGCGTTCTCCGCCGGGCAGCACCTCACCGTCCGCCGCCCGGCCGACGCCGACGGCGAGGAGGTGCGCCGGTCGTACTCGATCTGCTCCACCCCGGACGAGCTGGCCCGGCACGGCCGGTTGCGGATCGGGGTGCGTGAGGTCCCGGGTGGGGCGTTCTCCGCGTACGCCTGCGGCGCGCTGCGCGACGGCGACACCGTCGAGGTGCTGCCGCCGCTGGGCCACTTCACCTCCGCGTTCACCCCGGACCGGGTCCGCCGGTACGGCGCGGTGGTCGCCGGTTCCGGCATCACCCCGGTCCTCGGGCTGGCCGCGACCGCGCTGGCCACCGAGCCGCGCAGCACGTTCACGCTGGTGTACGGCAACCGCACGGCGAACACGGTGATGTTCGCCGAGGAGCTGGCCGACCTGAAGGACCGCTATCCGGCCCGGCTGCACCTGGTGCACGTGTTGTCCCGGGAGATGGGCGAGTCGGCGCTGCTGTCCGGGCGGATCGACGCCGACCGGCTGACCCGGTTGCTCGACACCGTCGTACCCGGCGCCGAGATCGAGGAGTGGTTCCTCTGCGGCCCGTACGGCATGGTGGTGGACGCCAAGGCGGTGCTCGCGGGTCGCGGTGTGCCGGACGCGGCGGTGCACACCGAGCTGTTCCACGTCGACGCCCCGCCGGAGCCGGTCCGGCGCGAGGCCGACCGGCCCGGGGCGGGCACCGAGGTGACGATCCTGCTGGACGGGCGTTCGTCCAGTTTCACGATGGGCCGGGACGAGCGGGTGCTCGATGCGGCCCTGCGGGTGCGCGGTGAGTTGCCGTACGCCTGCAAGGGCGGGGTGTGTTCGACCTGCCGGGCCAAGGTGACGGCCGGTGAGGTGACGATGGCGCGCAACTACGCGCTGGAGCCCGACGAGGTGGCCGCCGGTTACGTGCTGACCTGCCAGTCCAGCCCGGTCACCGACGAACTGACTGTCGACTACGACGCGTAGGGCGCCACCGGTGAGATCACCGGCGGCGGGTCGACCACCATCCGTGACGCGTAGAACGTTGCGTCCTACACTTGGCTCATGGAGCAGATCGCCGTCCGGGAGCTGAACCAGCACACCAGCCGGGTGCTGGCGCGGGTGCGCGCCGGTGAGACGGTCGAGGTGACCGATCGGGGTGAGCCGATCGCCCGCCTGGTCCCGGTGCTGGCCGGCGACGCGCTCCTCGGCCGGTTGGTGGCCGAGGGCCGGGCCACGGCCCCGACCACGACCGGTCCGGTCCCGATGCCGCCGGTGCTCGGGGATCCCACGGTGGACGCGGCGGCCGCGCTGGTCGAGGCGCGCGACGAGGAGCGCTGGTGATCTATCTCGACTCGGCAGCGGTCATCAAGATGCTGCGGCGGGAGGCGGAGACGCCGGATCTGCTCGGCTGGCTGAACGAGCGCGCCGGCACCGCTCTGGTGTCGTCGGCTCTCGTCGAGGTGGAGGTGCCACGGGCGTTGCGCCGTGCCGCTCCACAGGCGCTGGTGGGTGTCCCCTCGGTGCTGGGGCGTCTCTACCGGGTCGAGATCGACGCCACGGTCCGGGCGACAGCGGGCGCGTATCCGGAGCCGATGCTGCGCAGCCTGGACGCGGTCCACCTCGCCACCGCCGAGATCCTGGCCCGGCAGGCGGCGGCGGAGTTCGTCGCGTTCGTCACGTACGACAAGCGGCTGCTGGAGGCGGCCAAGGCGATCGGGCTGCCGGTGGCCAGTCCCGGCATGCCCTGACCGGGTGGGTCTCTCGTCACCGGGTGAGGAGTGGCGTTTCCCGCCGTCGGGCCCGCGACGTACGCTCGGGGATGTGACGGCGAACCGGGAGATCGACGACATCCTGCAACGCGGCGCGGACGGCGGGCGGATCACGCCCGAGGAGGCGCTGCTGCTCTACACCGACGCGCCCTTCCACGCGCTTGGCGAGGCGGCCGACGCGGTTCGGCGGCGCCGCTACCCGGACAACATCGTCACGTACCTGATCGATCGCAACATCAACTACACGAACGTCTGCGTGACGGCGTGCAAGTTCTGCGCGTTCTACCGGGCCCCCAGGCACAAGGAGGGCTGGACCCACCCGACCGAGGAGATCCTGCGCCGCTGCGGCGAGGCGGTCGAGCTGGGCGCCACCCAGGTCATGCTCCAGGGCGGGCACCACCCGGACTACGGCGTCGAGTACTACGAGGAGCTGTTCTCCTCGGTCAAGAAGGCGTACCCGCAGCTCGCCATCCACTCGATCGGCCCGAGCGAGATCCTGCACATGGCGAAGGTCTCCGGCGTGAGCCTGGACGAGGCCATCGCCCGGATCAAGGCCGCCGGCCTGGACTCGATCGCCGGTGCCGGTGCCGAGATGCTGCCGGACCGGCCGCGTAGGGCGATCGCGCCGCTGAAGGAGTCCGGCGCCCGCTGGCTGGAGGTCATGGAGCTGGCGCACCGGCAGGGCCTGGAGTCGACGGCCACCATGATGATGGGCACCGGCGAGACGAACGCCGAGCGCATCGAGCACCTGCGGATGATCCGCGACGTGCAGGACCGTACCGGCGGCTTCCGGGCCTTCATCCCGTGGACGTACCAGCCGGAGAACAACCACCTCAAGGGCCGCACCCAGGCGACCACGCTGGAATACCTCCGCCTGGTCGCGGTGGCCCGGCTGTTCTTCGAGACGGTGCCGCACCTTCAGGCGTCCTGGCTGACGACCGGCAAGGACGTCGGGCAGCTCGCGTTGCACATGGGCGTGGACGACCTCGGCTCGATCATGCTGGAGGAGAACGTCATCTCCTCGGCCGGCGCCCGGCACCGGTCCAACCTGCACGAGCTGATCGGCATGATCCGGTCCGCCGACCGGATCCCGGCCCAGCGGGACACGCTCTACAACCGGCTCGCGGTGCACCACACGCCCGCCGACGACCCGAGCGACGAGCGGGTGGTCTCGCACTTCTCGTCGATCGCCCTGCCCGGCGGCGGTGCCGGGAAGTCGCTGCCGCTGGTCGAGGTCAACTGACCGGGTTCGGCCGTTCGGCCGGTCGGGGACCGTCGTGCGGCCGGAGCTCCGCCCGTTTCCGGTGGAGCTTCGGCCGGGGCTCTTCACCCGCGTGATCACCGGCGGCTAGCCTGCCCGCGCGACACCACCGATCCGGGCCCCGAGCAGGCAGGTAACAGGTCGGCGGCGACCTGGTTGAGCACCGCCCAATGAGCTGGCGACGCCATTACGCTTGCGGCGTTCGTCGGACCGTCGTCCTCCATCGGCCCATGAGGGCCGTCCACATAACGCACCGCGGCAGGGGCGGGATGGGTGACCATCCCGCCCCTGCCGTCTGCCGGGGTCGATCGGAATTCCCGCCGCCGGGCGGTGGCGTGGCGACGCGTCGCTCCGGTACCGTCCGTTCGTTCGGTACCTGATCACGCGTCCCTACCCCCGGGGGAACAATGACCTTCCGCTACCGGTCCACGCTGGCCAGCGCCGGCGTGGCGGCCCTGCTCTCCACCGCCGGTCTCGGCGCGCTCGCCGGCCCGGCGCAGGCGGCCGAGAAGGCCGACGTCCAGCTCATCCCGCTCAGCTACCAGCTCGCCAAGGGCGTCAGCGAGGCCAAGGCCAAGCCGTTCAAGTTCCAGGTGAACAACACCGTCGGGACCGTCGACGCGAAGGACGTCCGGGTCACCGTCGAGACGAAGGGCCTCAAGACCGCCAAGGTCGGCGTGCTGGTCCCGAAGGGCTGCGACATCAGCGGCACCGCCTTCTCCTGCCTGTTGGGCGACCTGCCCGCCGGCACCACTGAGGACTTCGGCATCCCGCTGTTCTCCACCGGCGGCAAGGGCGCGGCGGGCACGCTCACGGTCTCGATCAGCGCGGCGAACGGCACCGGCGTGCTGGACACGGTCGACCACGACATCACCGTCACCGAGCGCGGCTACGACCTCACCACGTGGGTCCAGGACGTGTACGCCGGCGTGACCGTGGACGGCGACGACGCCGACGAGGCGGGCCTGCGCCCGGTCCGGCCGGGCGAGACCGCGCCGCTGGACTGGGTCGTGTTCAACGACGGCAGCAAGCGCGCCACCGGCATCGGCTACGGGATCACGCTGCCGGCCGGCGTCACCTTCGCCAAGCTGCCCGACGGCTGCGTCGCGCAGGACCTGGGCGGCTTCGCCAACGCGTACTGCGAGGACCTGGGCGCGGTGCTCAAGCCCGGTCAGTACTACACCGCCGACGTCCGGGTGACTGTCGGCGCGGACGTGACCGAGAAGCTGCTCCGGCCGGGCTTCGTCTGGGCCGCCGGCCTGGACGGCGCCACCGGCACGCCGGAGGAGGAGCCGCGGGCCGCCAGCTCGGCGCAGCGGCGCGCGTTCGCCGAGGCCGACGACAGTGACAACACCGCCCAGTTCGACGTCTTCGTCGACCAGAGCCCGCAGTCGACGCCGAGCCCGACGCCGACCGCCGGACCGACCTCGACTCCGACCGCCCAGCCGACCCCGACCGGTGACGCGACGGCGGTGCCGACCCCGACCGCCGGTGGTGGCGCGGGTGGCGGCACCGGCGACGGCGGCCTGCCGGTGACCGGTACGCAGGTCGGCCTGATCGGCGGCATCGGCGCGGCGGTGCTCGCGGCCGGCGCGGCGCTGATGATGCTCTCCCGCCGCCGCAAGGTGGTCCTGGTGGCCCCGGGTGCGGAGCGCACCGGCGACTGACCGGGACCGGGTACGCGACCAGGGCGGGGTGGGTGACCACCTCGCCCGGTCGCGTACCCGGGGGCAGGCGGGGGCGGCGTGGCTGGCAGAGTGGAGGGGTGAGCCGTACCCCGCAGGGCCAGCGCGCCAGCCTGGACAAGCAGCCGCACGAAGTCGCCGCGATGTTCGACGGCGTCGCCGCCCGCTACGACCTGACGAACACCGTGCTCTCGTTCGGGCAGGACCGGTCCTGGCGGCGGGCCACCCGGGCGGCGCTCGGGCTGCGGCCGGGCGAGCGGGTGCTCGACGTGGGCGCCGGCACTGGTGTGTCGACCGAGGAACTGGCCCACTCCGGGGCGTACGCGGTGGGCGCGGACCTGTCGCTGGGCATGCTGCAAGCCGGCAAGCGCACCCGGCCGTCGGTGCCGTTGCTGGCCGGGGACGCGCTGCGGCTGCCGTTCGCCGACGCCAGTTTCGACGCGGTGACCATCTCCTTCGCGCTGCGCAACGTCAACGACACCGACGCGGCGCTGGCCGAGCTGGCGCGGGTGACCCGGCCGGGCGGGCGGCTGGTGGTCTGCGAGTTCAGCACGCCGGTCAATCCGGCGTTCCGTACCGTCTACCTGTCGTACCTGATGCGGTCGTTGCCGGCGGTGGCGCGCGCGGTGTCGAGCAACCCGGACGCCTACGTCTATCTGGCGGAGTCGATCCGGGCCTGGCCGGACCAGGCGGCGCTGGCCGCGCGGATCGGCGCGGCCGGCTGGGGCCGGGTGGCCTGGCGCAACCTGACCGGCGGCGTCGTGGCGCTGCACCGGGCCGTCCGAAACTGACCGTCCGGTCAGCGGTATCTGGTCATTTCGTGAATATCCGGTTTCGGTCTACTTTGCCCCGTAGGCTCGCCTCCATGACCGGACCAGACCAGGCCGCCACCGACGACGACGCCGCCGAGCTGATCGCGCAGCTCCGCGAGCTGGCCGGCGCGGATCCCGCCGACGTCCGGCAGGTCGTCGCCGAGGTGCTCGCCGCGCTGGACCGGGCCGCGGGTGGGGCGTTGCGCGACCATCTGCCCGAAACCATCCGGCTCGACGCCGGACTCGGACCGGCCGCGCAGGCGCGCCCCTGACCGGTCTCGACGCCCCTACCGGCGCGTTTCCGCGAAGTTAGGCCCCCCTCAGCGCGTACTGGTGTAACGCCGGTCATAGACTCCAACCGGATCGGCTTGTGAAGCATTTCACGAGCATGCGGGAGGAGGCGCGGATGACCGCGGTGGAGAACGACGCCGACGTCATCGTCGTGGGCGCCGGTCCCGGAGGATCGGCCACGGCGTACCACCTGGCGCGGCACGGCGTACGCGTGCTGCTGCTGGAGAAGACTGAATTTCCCCGGGAGAAGGTCTGCGGTGACGGGCTCACGCCCCGGGCCGTGCGGCAGCTGATCCGGATGGGCGTCGTCGGCGGGAGCGCAGCGACCGGCGACAGTGCCGGCGCTGCCGCCGCCGAGGACGGCTGGCAGGTCAATCGGGGCCTGCGGGTGATCGGCGGCGGAGTACGCCTGGAACTGGACTGGCCCGACCTGGCCAGCTTCCCCAACTACGGCCTGGTGCGGACCCGGCTCGACTTCGACGACCTGCTCGTCCAGCGGGCGGTCGCCGCCGGGGCGAAGTTGCGCACCAGCGTCAACGTCCTCGGGCCGGTGCTCGGCGTCGACGACCGGGTCGTCGGCGTGCAGGCCGAGGTCGGCCCGGACAGGGAACCCGCCACGTTCCACGCGCCGCTCGTGGTCGCCGCCGACGGTGTCTCCGGCCGCTTCCCGCTCGCCCTCGGGCTGGCCAAGCGGGAGGACCGCCCGATCGGCGTGGCCGTCCGCCGCTACTACCGCTCGCCCGCCAAGCACGACGACGACTACCTGGAGTCCTGGCTGGAGCTGCGGGCCAAGGGCAGCGACGCGCTGCTGCCCGGGTACGGCTGGATCTTCGGCCTCGGCGACGGCCGGGTGAACGTCGGGCTGGGCGTGCTGAACTCCTCCTCGGCGTTCGGCAAGACGAACTACCGCAAGCTGCTCACCGACTGGCTCGCGAACACCCCCGAGGACTGGGGGATGACCGACGAGTCCAACGCGGAGGGTCCGATCCTCGGCGCCGCGCTGCCGATGGGCTTCAACCGGGTACCGCACTACACCCGCGGCGTGCTGCTCGTCGGCGACTCCGGCGGCATGGTCAACCCGTTCAACGGCGAGGGCATCGCGTACGCGATGGAGTCGGGCGAGATGGCCGCGGAGGTCGTGGTGCAGGCACTCGCCCGCCCGGCCGGCGCGGAGCGGGAGCGGGCGCTGATGGCGTACCCGCAGGAGCTGAAGGCCCGCTTCGGCGGCTACTACCGGCTCGGCGGCGTCTTCGTGAAGCTCATCGGCCGCCCCGAGATCATGCGGATGGCGACCAAGCACGGCATGCCGCACCCGATGCTCATGCGGTTCGTGCTCAAGCTGCTGGCCAACCTGACCGACCCGCGCGGCGGGGACGCGATGGACCGGGTCATCAACGCGATGACGAAGGTGGCCCCGGCCGTGTAGGAGACGACGGCCCGAGGCCGGACGCCCACGGGCCGGACAGAGATCGACCCCGCCGACCGAGGTCGTGAGGGACGTGAATAGTGTGATTTTGGCCAACCACCGAGGTCAGGGAAGGACGAGCAGGGGACAACGATGACGCTCTCTCCTTACGCACCCATCATCGGGCTGTTCGCCCTCGCTGCGGCGTTCGCGCTGTTCTCCGTGGCCGCTGCCCGACTCGCCGGTCCGCGGCGTCTGAACAAGGCCAAGCTCGAGGCGTACGAGTGTGGCATCGAGCCGAGCCCGCAGCCGGTCGGCGGCGGCCGGTTCCCGATCAAGTTCTACCTGACGGCGATGCTCTTCATCGTCTTCGACATCGAGATCATCTTCCTCTACCCCTGGGCGGTCTCCTTCGACGCTCTGCCGATCTTCGGCTTCGTGGAGATGGTCCTGTTCATCGTCGCGGTCTTCGTCGCATACGCCTACGTCTGGCGGCGCGGCGGCCTGGACTGGGACTGAGGAGGTAGCAGATGGGCATCGAGGAGAAACTCCCCTCCGGCGTCCTGCTCACCAGCGTCGAGAAGCTGGTCAACTGGACCCGGAAGACCTCGGTCTGGGGCGCCACGTTCGGTCTGGCCTGCTGCGCCATCGAGATGATGGCGGCGGGTGGCCCGCACTACGACATGGGCCGCTGGGGCATGGAGGTCTTCCGCGCCTCGCCCCGCCAGGCGGACCTGATGATCGTGGCCGGCCGGGTGAGCCAGAAGATGGCCCCGGTCCTGCGCCAGATCTACGACCAGATGGCCGAGCCCCGCTGGGTCATCTCGATGGGCGTCTGCGCCAGCAGCGGCGGCATGTTCAACAACTACGCCATCGTGCAGGGCGTCGACCACGTGGTCCCGGTCGACATGTACCTCCCCGGCTGCCCGCCCCGGCCGGAGATGCTCATCGACGCGGTGCTCAAGCTGCGCGAGAAGATCATGCACGAGCCGCTGGGCCCGAACGGCCGCAAGATGCTGGAGGCCCGCCAGGCGCGCGGTGACGTGCCGGTGGTGCCGTACGGCTCGATGCCGTCGTCGTACCGCAGCGACAAGGCCCGGCGTGCCGAGTGGACGAAGGCGGTCCGCGAGGGGCGCGAGGAGCAGCTGCGGATCGAGAACTGGATGAAGGCGCAGAACCACCTCCAGGCGTCGCATAGGGGCCCGAAATGACCACTCCGAACGACAAGACCAACGACGGCGGGGTGCCGGTACCCACCACCCCGGCCGGCGCCAGCTCGACCGCCCCGGCGGAGTACCCGCCGGCCAGCCCGGCCGGCCGGGGCATGTTCGGCAACCAGGGCACCGGTGACGTCTCCGGCTACGGCGGCCTGGTCCGCCCGCGAAAGCCGATCGAGGAGGCGGCCCGGCCGTACGGGAGCTACTTCGACGAGGTGCGGGACGCGCTGGAGGAGGCGTACCCGGACTTCGGCGACGCGATCGAGAAGGTCGTGGTCGACCGGGGCGAGCTGACCCTGCACGTCCGCCCGGAGCGGATCGCCGAGGTCTGCCAGGTGATGCGCGACGACCTCGCGCTGCGCTTCGAGCTGCTCTCCTCGCTGTCCGGCGTGGACTACCTGGGTGCGGAGCGCCGCCTGCACGTGGTCTACCAGCTCACCTCGATGACCTACCGGCGCATGGTCCGGCTGGAGGTGGCGGTCTCCGCCGAACAGCCGCACGTCCCGAGCGTCACCGCCGTCTACCCGACCGCCGACTGGCAGGAGCGGGAGGCGTACGACATGTTCGGCGTCGTCTTCGACGGCCACCCCGCCCTGACCCGGATCCTCATGCCGGACGACTGGGAGGGGTACCCGCAGCGCAAGGACTACCCGCTGGGCGGCGTCCCCGTCGAGTACAAGGGTGCGGAGATCCCCCCGCCGGACCGTAGGAGGTCCTACCAATGACCACGTCGAACTACGCGACCGAGCGCGAGACGACCGAGGGCAAGGTCTTCACCGTCACCGGTGGGGACTGGGACGAGGTCGTCTCCGGCACGGACCCGATCAACGACGAGCGGATCGTCGTCAACATGGGTCCGCAGCACCCGTCCACCCACGGCGTGCTGCGGCTGGTCCTGGAGCTGGAGGGCGAGACGGTCCGCGAGGCCCGCTCGGTCGTCGGCTACCTGCACACCGGCATCGAGAAGAACCTGGAGTACCGCAACTGGGTCCAGGGCTCGACGTTCGTGACCCGGATGGACTACCTCTCGCCGCTGTTCAACGAGACGGCGTACGCGCTCGCGGTGGAGAAGCTGCTCGGGATCACCGACGACATCACCGAGCGGGCCACCACCATCCGTGTGCTGATGATGGAGCTCAACCGCGTCTCGTCGCACCTGGTCTGGCTGGCGACCACCGCCATGGAGCTGGGCGCGATCAACATGATGTTGTACGGCTTCCGCGAGCGGGAGTACGTCCTCGACATCTTCGAGACCATCACCGGCCTGCGGATGAACCACGCGTACGTGCGGCCGGGCGGCGTGGCGCAGGACGTGCCGGACGACGCGATCCGCAAGATCCGTGACTTCCTCACGCTGATGCCGAAGCGGCTCAAGGAGTACGAGAACCTGCTGTCCGGCCAGCCGATCTGGCTGGAGCGTACGCAGCACGTGGCGGTGCTCGACGTGACCGCCTGCATGGCGCTCGGCGTCACCGGCCCGGTGCTGCGGTCCGCGGGCCTCGCCTGGGACCTGCGCAAGACCATGCCGTACTGCGGGTACGAGACGTACGAGTTCGACGTGCCGACCCACACCGACGGTGACGTGTGGGGCCGCTACCTGGTCCGGGTGGCGGAGATCCGCGAGTCGCTGAAGCTGATCGAGCAGGCGCTGGACCGCCTGAAGCCCGGCCCGGTGATGGTGTCCGACAAGAAGATCGCCTGGCCGGCGCAGCTGGCCATCGGCGTGGACGGCATGGGCAACTCGCTGGAGCACGTCGCGAAGATCATGGGTCAGTCGATGGAGTCGCTGATCCACCACTTCAAGCTCGTCACCGAGGGTTTCCGGGTTCCGCCGGGCCAGGTGTACGTCGGCATCGAGTCGCCCCGTGGCGAGCTGGGCGTGCACGCGGTGTCCGACGGCGGCACCCGGCCCTACCGGGTGCACTACCGGGAGCCGAGCTTCGTCAACCTCCAGGCCCTCCCGGCGATGGCCGAGGGCGGCCTGATCGCCGACGTGATCGCCGGCGGCGCCTCGCTGGACCCCGTGATGGGTGGTTGTGACCGATGAGCTTTTCCGAAACGACTCGCGCCCGGGCCCGGGAGATCATCGCCCGGTACCCGGCGGACCGGTCCCGCTCGGCGCTGCTGCCGCTGCTGCACCTGGTCCAGTCCGAGGAGGGCTACGTGTCCCCGGCCGGCGTCGAGTTCTGCGCCGAGGTGCTCGGGCTCAACAAGGCCCAGGTCGGCGCCGTCGCCACCTTCTACACCATGTACAAGCGCAAGCCCACCGGTGACTACCTGGTGAGCGTCTGCACAAACACCATGTGCGACGTGCTCGGCGGGCAGAAGGTCTACGACACCCTCGCCGAGCACCTCGGCGTGGGGCACGAGGAGACCACCGCCGACGGGAGGATCACCCTGGAGCACGCCGAGTGCCTGGCGGCGTGCGACTACGGCCCGGTGATGACAGTCAACTACGACTTCTTCGACAACGTGGAGCCGCAGGCCGCGCTCGACGTGGTCGAGGAGCTGCGCGCCGGCGGCCGGCCGATGCCGACCCGCGGGGCGCGGCTGTGCACGCTCAAGGAGATGGCGGTCCAGCTCGCCGGTTTCGCCGACGAGCGCGACGGCGCGGTGGCCGACGGCGGGCCGGGCGAGCCGAGCCTGCGCGGCCTGCGCCTGGCCGAGCAGCACGGCGTCTCGGTGCCGGGCTTCGACCCGAAGACCCCGATCCGCAGCAAGGCCGAGGCCGACCGGGACGCCGCCGAGGCGAAGGCGAAGGCCGAGGCCACGAAGCCGGCCCCCGCGCCCGAGCCGGCCAAGACCGCCGAGCCGGCCAAGACCGCCGAGCCGGCCAAGACCGCCGAGCCGGCCAAGACCGCCGAGCAGGCCAAGCCGGAGGCGGCCACGGGCAGCACCGCGCCGGACGTGAAGGCACCGGACGACAAGTCGCCGCAGGTGCGTACCGCGGAGACCCGGCAGCCGGACGCGAGCACCCCGGTGCCGGACGCGCCCGGCACCAAGGTCCCGGTGGACGGCCCGGCCCCGGCGTCCCGCGACGCGCGGGCGGCGGAGGCGGCCGGCGTGGCGGCGAACCCGCCGGCCGGCGACGGCAAGCCCGCCGGCGACGCGGCCGGCGCGCAGGAGCGCAACCTCAAGGAAGCGGAGTCCGGTACGGGCGCGGACGGCGCCGACCCGGCGGACGCGAACGGATCGGGGGTCCGGAAGTGACCACTCCTCGGCCGGAGACGCTGGCCAAGCTCACGCCGGTGCTGACCAAGCGCTGGCTGTCGCCGGACGCGTGGCGGCTCGGCACCTACGAGAAGCTGGACGGCTACGCCGCCCTGCGTAAGGCGCTCAAGGCGCACCCGGACGACCTGATCCAGCTGATCAAGGACTCCGGACTGCGCGGCCGGGGCGGCGCGGGCTTCCCGACCGGTCTCAAGTGGGGCTTCATCCCGCAGGGCGACGGGAAGCCGCATTATCTCGTGGTGAACGCCGACGAGGGCGAGCCGGGCACCTGCAAGGACCTGCCGCTGATGACCCACGACCCGCACTCGCTGGTCGAGGGCGTCATCATCGCCTCGTACGCGATCCGGGCCAACCGGGCGTACATCTACATCCGCGGCGAGGCGGTGCACGCCGCCCGGCGGCTGCGCAGCGCGGTCGCCGAGGCGTACGCCAAGGGTTATCTCGGCCGGAACGTCCTCGGCTCGGGATTCGACCTGGAGCTGGTGGTGCACTCAGGCGCCGGGGCGTACATCTGCGGTGAGGAGACCGCGCTGCTGGACTCGCTGGAGGGTTTCCGGGGTCAGCCCCGGCTGCGCCCCCCGTTCCCGGCGACCCACGGCCTGTACGCCAGCCCGACCGTGGTCAACAACGTCGGCACCATCGCCAGCGTGCCGTACATCGTGCTCGGTGGCGCGGACTGGTGGAAGACGATGGGCACGGAGAAGTCGTCCGGACCGATGATCTACTCGCTGTCCGGCCGGATCGCCGACCCCGGCCAGTACGAGTGCTCGATGGGCATCACGTTGCGCGAGCTGATCGAGCTGGCCGGCGGCATGAAGCCCGGGCACAACCTGAAGTTCTGGACCCCGGGTGGCTCGTCGACGCCGCTGCTGACCGCCGAGCACCTGGACGTGCCGCTGGACTTCGAGGGGGTGGCGGGGGCCGGCTCGATCCTGGGCACCACCGCCACGCAGATCTTCTCCGACCAGGACTGCCCGGTGTACGCGACCTACCGGTGGCTGGAGTTCTACCACCACGAGTCGTGCGGCAAGTGCACCCCGTGCCGGGAGGGCAACTACTGGATGGTCCGGGTCTACCGGCGCATCCTGTCCGGCCAGGGCACCCACGAGGACCTGGACACCCTGCTCGACACCTGCGACAACATCCTCGGCCGCTCGTTCTGCGGTCTGGGTGACGGCGCGACCAGCTCGGTGACCTCGTCGCTGAAGTACTTCAAGCAGGACTACCTCGACTACATCGAGGGACGTACCGCGCCGAAGCTGTCGGACAAGCAGCTGGTGGGAGCCCACTAATGACCGACGTAGCCAAGCAGACCGAGACCGTCACGCTGACCATCGACGGCGTCGAGGTCACCGCGCCCAAGGGCGCGCTGCTGATCCGCGTCGCCGAGCAGCTCGGCACCGAGATCCCGCGCTTCTGCGACCACCCGCTGCTGGCCCCGGCCGGCGCCTGCCGGCAGTGCCTGGTGGAGGTGGAGGGCCAGCGCAAGCCGGTCGCCTCCTGCACCCAGACCGTCGCCGACGGCATGGTGGTGCGCACGCAGCTCACCTCCCCGGTCGCCAAGAAGGCCCAGGAGGGGGTGATGGAGCTGCTGCTCCTCAACCACCCCCTGGACTGCCCGATGTGTGACAAGGGCGGCGAGTGCCCGCTGCAGAACCAGGCGATGTCCACCGGCCGGACGGACTCGCGGTTCCACGAGCACAAGCGGGAGTACCCGAAGCCGCTGCCGATCAGCACCCAGGTGCTGCTCGACCGCGAGCGTTGCGTGCTCTGCCAGCGGTGCACCCGGTTCTCCGAGGAGATCGCCGGGGACAAGTTCATCGACCTGATGGGACGCTCCTCGCACGAGGAGATCAACATCTACCGGGACGACGCGTACGGCGAGGAGGGCGACGAGGGGGACGTCCCGTTCAACTCGTACTTCTCCGGCAACACCGTGCAGATCTGCCCGGTGGGCGCGCTCACCGGCGCGCAGTACCGGTTCCGGGCCCGCCCGTTCGACCTGGTCTCCACGCCCAGCGTCTGCGAGCACTGCTCCGCCGGCTGCGCGCAGCGCACCGACTGGCGGCGCGGCAAGGTGCTGCGCCGGCTGGCCGGCGACGACCCGGCGGTGAACGAGGAGTGGAACTGCGACAAGGGCCGCTGGGGCTTCCAGTACACCCGCGCGTTCGACCGGATCAGCACCCCGATGGTGCGCGACGAGAAGACCGGTGACCTGCGCGAGGCGTCCTGGAGCGAGGCGCTGACCCGGGCCGCCGAGGGGCTGCGCGCGGCCCGCGACGGCGCGACCGGCACGGCGGTGCTGACCGGCGGCCGGCTCACCGTCGAGGACGCCTACGCGTACGCGAAGTTCGCCCGGGTCGCGCTGCACACCAACGACATCGACTTCCGGGCCCGCCCGGTCTCCCGCGAGGAGGCCGACTTCCTGGCCAGCAGCGTCGCCGGGGTCACCGACGTGACCTACACGGACGTGGAGAACGCGCCCGCCGTGGTGCTGGTCGGCCTGGAGCCGGAGGAGGAGTGCCCGATCCTCTTCCTGCGGCTGCGCAAGGCGTACCTGAAGAAGAAGCTCACCGTGTACGCGCTCGCGCCGTTCGCCACCCGCGGCCTGGAGAAGCTCGGGGCGAAGCTGGCCCGGGTGGTGCCCGGCGAGGAGGCCGGCGTGCTGGCCGAGCACGCCACGGTGGCCGAGGCGCTGGGCCGGCCCGGCGCGATCCTGATCGTCGGCGAGCGCCTGGCCGAGGTGCCGGGCGGGCTGTCGGCGGCGGCGGACGTCGCCCGGCGTACCGGTGCCCGGCTGGTCTGGGTGCCGCGGCGCGCGGGTGACCGTGGCGCTGTCGACGCGGGCTGCCTGCCGAACCTGCTCCCCGGCGGCCGGGTCGTCACCGAGCCGGCCGCGCGCGCGGAGCTGGGCGAGGCGTGGGACATCCCGGCCGGGGTGATCCCGAGCCAGGCCGGCCGCGACACCGACGGAATCCTCACCGCCGCCGCGAACGGCCGGCTCGGCGCCCTGGTGGTGGCCGGCGTCGACCCGGCCGACCTGGCCGACCCGCGCCTGGCCGAGGCGGCCCTCGACGCGGTGCCGTTCCTGGTCAGCCTGGAACTGCGGATGAGCGCGGTGTCCCGCCGCGCCGACGTGGTCCTGCCGGTCGCGCCGGTGGTCGAGAAGTCCGGCAGCTTCCTGGACTGGGAGGGCCGGCTGCGCACGTTCGAGAAGGTGCTGGACACCGGCGCGATGACCGACGCCCGGATCCTCGACGCGATCGCCGCGCAGCTCGACGTGCGGCTCGGCACCGGCGACGTGCCGGCCGTCCGCCGCGAGCTGGGCGCGCTGCCGCGTACCCGGGTCGAGCGCCCGTCGGCCCCCTCGGTCGAGCCGGCCGCCGTGCGGCAGCCCGGACCGGGCGAGGCAGTGCTCGCCACCTGGCACCAGCTGATCGACCTGGGCAGCCTCACCGACGGCGACGAGCACCTCGCCGGCACCGCCCGCCCGCCGGTGGTCCGGCTCGGCAAGGGCACCGCCGAAGCGGTGGGCGTCGCCGACGGTGACCCGGTCACGGTGGGCACCGACCGCGGCGCGATCACGCTGCCGGCGGCGATCACCGAGATGCCCGACGGCGTCGTCTGGCTGCCGACCAACTCACCCGGCTCCACCGTGCGGCGCGGCCTCGGCGCGACGTCCGGCGACGTGGTGAGCGTCTCCGCAGTCGGGAACGAAAGGTGGGTGCAGTGAATCCCGTCATCCTCGCGGCGCAGGACCCGACGCTTGCCGACTTCGGCAAGGACCCGTGGTGGCTGGTCCTCGGCAAGATCCTGTTCGCGTTCGTCGTCGCCGTGGCGGCCACGCTGCTCGGCGTCTGGTTCGAACGCCGGGTCGTGGGCCGCATGGCGGTGCGGCCCGGCCCCAACCAGGCCGGCCCGTTCGGTCTGCTCCAGACGCTCGCCGACGGCGTGAAGCTGGCCTTCAAGGAGGACATCCTCCCGCGCAAGGCCGACAAGGTCGTCTACTTCTTCGCTCCGGTGATCTCCGTGGTCTGCGCGGTCACCGCGCTGTCGGTGATCCCGTTCGGGCCGATGGTGAGCATCTTCGGGCACCGCACGCCGCTCCAGGTCACCGACGTGTCGGTGGCGGTGCTGGTGGTGTTGGCCTTCTCCTCGCTCGCCGTGTACGGCATCGTGCTCGGCGGCTGGGCCAGCGGCTCCACCTACCCGCTGCTCGGCGGTCTGCGCTCGGCGGCCCAGCTGGTCTCGTACGAGGTCACCATGGGCCTGAGCGTGGTCGCTGTCTTCATGACCGCGGGCACCATGTCGACGAGTGGGATCGTCGCCCAGCAGGGCGACGGCACGCGGCTGAGCATCGGCGGCTTCGACCTCGCCGCGCCCGGCTGGTACGCGATCCTGCTGCTGCCCAGCTTCATCATGTTCTTCATCGCCATCGTCGGTGAGACGAACCGGGCGCCGTTCGACCTGCCCGAGGCGGAGTCGGAGCTGGTGGCCGGCTTCCAGACCGAGTACAGCTCGCTGAAGTTCGCGCTGTTCATGCTCAGCGAGTACGTCGCGATGGTGACCATGTCGGCGTTCACCGTGACGCTGTTCCTTGGCGGCTGGCACGCCCCGTGGCCGATCACGATCTGGTCGGGCGCCAACGAGGGCTGGTGGCCGATGCTGTGGTTCTTCGGCAAGGTCATCATGCTCGTGTTCGTCTTCGTCTGGCTGCGCGGCACGCTGCCCCGGCTCCGGTACGACCAGTTCATGCGGTTCGGCTGGAAGGTGCTGCTGCCGCTGAACCTGGTCTGGATCATGGTGCTCGCCGGGCTGCGCTCGATCGAGGACTGGCAGGCCCGGGACCGATTGCTCGTCACCGCCGTCGGCGCGGGCGTGCTGCTGCTGGCCACGCTGTTCTGGCCGGCGCGGAAGAAGGAGCCGAAGCCGTCGCTGCAGGAGCAGGCGGACACCCGGCCGTACGGCAGCTTCCCGCTGCCGCCGATGGATCTTCAGGTTCCGCCGAGCCCGCGTACGAAGCGCGTGCTCGCCGAGCGGGAGCCGGCCAACGTCGTCGCCGGCCCGGACTCCAGGGAGGTGTGACGTGGGCGCGATCACCGGAACGTTCAAGGGCTTCGGTGTCACCTTCTCGCACATGTTCAAGAAGGTCGTCACCACCGACTACCCGTTCAAGCCGCCGGTCTCGGCGCCGCGCTACCACGGGCGGCACATCCTCAACCGGCACCCGGACGGGCTGGAGAAGTGCATCGGCTGCGAGCTGTGCGCCTGGGCCTGCCCGGCCGACGCGATCTACGTGGAGGGTGGCGACAACACCGAGGAGCAGCGCTTCTCCCCGGGTGAGCGGTACGCCAGCACCTACCAGATCAACTACGCCCGGTGCATCTTCTGCGGGCTCTGCATCGAGGCCTGCCCGACCCGTTCGCTCACCATGAGCAACGAGTACGAGCTGGCCCGGGACAACCGGCAGGACCTGATCTTCACCAAGGAACAGCTGCTCGCGCCGCTGCTCGAAGGCATGGAGCAGCCGCCGCACCCGATGCGGCTGGGCGACAGCGAGAAGGACTACTACGTCGGCGCGCTCACCAACCCGGGCACCTCGGCCGGCGCCGAGCGCTCGCCGATGGGCCCCGGCCGGTACCGGGTGGAGGAGCACCCCGGTGTGACCTTCCCCGGCGCCGAGCAGGCCGAGCAGCGCTCCGCCGCCGCGGCGGGCAAGGAGGGCAAGGCATGACCTCGGCAACGGTGCTCGCCGCCGCCGGCCAGGTGTCCGGGGGTGAGGAGGTCACCTTCTGGATCCTCGCGCCGCTGGCCCTGCTCGGGGCGGTCGGCATGGTGTGGGCCCGCAACGCGGTCCACTCCGCACTCTGGCTGGTGCTGACCATGCTCTGCCTGGGCGTGTTCTACGTGCTCCAGGCCGGGCCGTTCATCGGCATGGTGCAGATCATCGTCTACACCGGCGCGATCATGATGCTGTTCCTGTTCGTGCTGATGCTCGTCGGCCGGGACGCGTCCGACTCGCTCATCGAGACGCTGCGCGGCCAGCGGGTCGCGGCCGTGGTCCTCGGGCTCGGCTTCGCCGGCCTGGTCGGCACCGGCCTCTACCGCGCCCTCGACGGCGTCCAGGCGGTCGGGCTCGACCAGGCCAACGGCGAGGGCAACGTGCAGGGCATCGCCCGGCTGCTGTTCACCAAGTACGTCTTCGCCTTCGAGCTGACCTCGGCGCTGCTGATCACCGCCGCCATCGGCGCGATGGTGCTGGCGCACGTGGAGCGGCGCAAGGCGGACCGGATGGACCAGATCGCCACCATGAAGGCGCGGTTCCGCCCCGGCAACTACCCCGGACCGAAGCCCGGCCCGGGTGTCTACGCCACGTCCTCCTCGGTGGCCACCCCGGCCCGTCTGCCCGACGGCCGGCTGACCGACCGCAGCATCCCGGAGATCATGCCGGTGCGTGAGCTGACGGCCGAGGAGACCGCACCGAAGGGGACTGATCGGTGAGCGCGAGGAGTGCAGCGAAGCGGAGCCCCGCAGTCGCGAACGAAAGGCTGGCACCGTGACCCCGGACTACTACCTCATCCTCGCGGCGGTGCTGTTCACCATCGGCGCCGTGGGCGTGCTCGTCCGGCGCAACGCGATCGTGCTGTTCATGTGCATCGAGCTGATGCTCAACGCGGCCAACCTGACCCTGGTCACGTTCAGCCGGATCAACGGTGACCTGAACGGCCAGATCATGGCGTTCTTCGTGATGGTGGTGGCGGCGGCCGAGGTCGTGGTCGGGCTCGCGATCATCATGGCGATCTTCCGGACCCGGCGCTCGGCCAGCGTCGACGACGCCAACCTGCTGAAGTACTGAGGGGCTCGTGGTGGAACAGATTCTGACGATCGCCCAGTCTGAGCCAGCCGAAGCCGTCACCTTCGCCACGGCGGACGGGATGCTGGGCACGGTCTGGCTGCTGGTGGCGATCCCGCTGGTCAGCGCGGCGATCCTGCTGCTGCTCGGCAAGCGGGCCGACCGCTGGGGCCACTGGCTGGGCGTGGGCGCCATCGGTGCCGCCTTCGTGCTCGGGCTCACCTACTTCCTCCAGCTCCGCGGCCTGGAGAACAAGCAGGTCGAGCTGAGCCTCTGGGACTTCATGGCGGTCGGCGACCTGCGGGTGGACTTCGGTCTGCTCTTCGACCCGCTGGCTGCGGTCTTCGTCCTGCTGATCACCGGGGTGGGCTTCCTGATCCACCTCTACGCCGTGGAGTACATGGCGCACGACGCGGGCCGGCGACTGTTCTTCGCGTACTTCAACCTGTTCGTCGCCGCCATGCTGCTGCTGGTGCTCGGCAACAACTACGTGATGCTCTACTTCGGCTGGGAGGGCGTCGGCCTGGCGTCGTACCTGCTGATCTCCTTCTGGTACGGGCGGCCCAGCGCGGCCACCGCCGGCAAGAAGGCGTTCCTGATGAACCGGGTCGGCGACGCCGGCCTGGCCATCGGCATCTTCATCATGTTCGCGATGCTCGGCACCACCCAGTACGACGAGGTGTTCAACGGGGTCGGTTCGCTGACCTCGACCACCGTGCTGGTGCTCGGCCTGCTGCTCCTGCTCGGCGCCGCCGGCAAGTCCGGTCAGTTCCCGCTCCAGGCGTGGTTGCCGGACGCGATGGAGGGCCCGACCCCGGTGTCCGCGCTCATCCACGCGGCCACCATGGTCACCGCGGGCGTCTACCTGATCGCCCGCTCCAACGCGATCTTCTCGGCCAACGAGACGCTCCAGCTCGTGGTGGTCAGCGTCGGCGCGCTCACGCTGCTGATGGGCTGCATCATCGGCGCGGCCAAGGACGACATCAAGCGCGTGCTGGCCTGGTCGACGGTGAGCCAGATCGGCTACATGTTCCTCGGCGTCGGTCTCGGCGGCGGCGCGTACGCGCTGGCCATCGTGCACCTGCTGGCGCACGGCTTCTTCAAGGCCAACATGTTCCTCGGCGCCGGCTCGGTCATGCACGGCATGAACGACCAGGTGGACATCCGCCGTTTCGGCGGGCTGTCCAAGTACATGAAGGTCACCTGGCTGACGTTCATGATGGGCTGGCTCGCCATCATCGGCATGTTCCCGTTCTCCGGCTACTTCTCCAAGGAGCCGATCATCGTGGCCGCGTTCGAGCGGGAGGGCTGGACGGCCTGGCTGTTCGGCATGGCCGCGCTGCTCGGCGCCGGGCTCACCGCGTTCTACATGACGCGGCTGTTCGTGCTCACGTTCCACGGCCCGAAGCGCTGGACCGAGGACATCGAGCACCCGCACGAGTCGCCGAAGCTGATGACCGTCCCGCTGATCCTGCTGGCGGTCGGCTCGGTCGGAGCGGGCTTCCTGCTCGCCACCTCCGTACCGGACTGGCTCAGCGCCACCAACGGGCTCGCCGCGGAGAGCGGGGAGCACGCGCCGGTGCTGGCGCACTGGCTGCTCACCGCGCTGTCGCTGCTGGTCACCGTGCTGGGCGCCGGGCTGGCCTGGTTCCTGTTCCGCGCCGGTACGGCCACCGAGCCGCAGCCGGCCGGCGTGGTGGTCACCGCCGCTCGCCGGAACCTCTACACGGACGCCTTCAACGAGGCGGTCTTCGAGAAGCCGGGCATCTTCCTCACCCGGGCGCTGGTGTTCCTCGACAACCGGGGCGTCGACGGGCTGGTCAACGGCCTGGCCGCCGCCGTGGGCGGGGGCTCGGGCCGGCTCCGGCGGCTCCAGACCGGCTTCGTGCGGTCGTACGCGACCTCGATCCTGACCGGCGCGCTGCTCGTGGTGGCGGCGTTCCTGGCGGTGCAGGCGGGGTGGCTGGCGTGATCGACAGCAACGCGGCCGCCCCCGCCGGCGGGCCACGCAGTCACGACGGAGGTAAGGCCGAATAATGTCCAACTTCCCGTTCCTCTCGGTGCTGACCGTGGCGCCGCTGGTCGGCGCCCTGGTGGTGGCACTGCTGCCCCGCAGCCGCCCGGACCTGGCCAAGCTGGTGGCGTTCGGCTGGTCGCTGCTGGTCCTGGTGCTCTCGGTGGTGATGTGGTTCGCCTTCTCCACCGGTGGTGACCGGTTCCAGTTCCGCGAGTCGTACCCGTGGATCCCGAACTGGGGCGTGAACTTCACCTTCGAGGTGGACGGCATCGCGCTGGTCATGCTGATGCTGATCGCGATCCTGGTGCCGCTGGTGATCCTGGCGTCCTGGCACGACGCCGAGGCGTCCAAGCGCTCGGTGCCCGCGTACTTCGCGCTGCTGCTCGTCCTCGAATGCACGATGATCGGCGTCTTCGCCGCCGCCGACGTCTTCCTGTTCTACGTGTTCTTCGAGGTCATGCTGGTGCCGATGTACTTTCTGATCGGCAGCTACGGCGGCCACCAGCGGCAGTACGCGGCGGTGAAGTTCTTCCTCTACTCGCTGGTCGGCGGTCTGTTCATGCTGGCCGCGGTGATCGGCCTCTGGGTGGTCGGCGGGAAGACCTTCGACTGGCAGACGCTGAGCCAGGCGGAGTTCGCCACCGACACGGCCCGCTGGCTGTTCCTCGGCTTCTTCGTCGCCTTCGCCATCAAGGCGCCGTTCTTCCCGTTCCACACCTGGCTGCCGGACGCCGGTGGCGCAGCCCCGGCCGGTGCCGCCGCGCTGCTCGTCGGCGTGCTGGACAAGGTCGGCACGTTCGGCATCCTGCGTTACTGCCTCCCGCTGTTCCCGGAGGCGTCGCGGTGGTTCGCACCGTGGGCGCTGGCGCTGGGCGTCATCGGCATCATCTACGCCGCGCTGCTGGCGGTCGGCCAGAACGACCTGAAGCGCCTGGTGTCGTACACCTCGATCGCGCACTTCGGGTTCATCGGCGTCGGCATCTTCGCGTTCACCACTCAGGCCGGCACCGGCGCGGTGCTCTACATGCTCAACCACGGCCTGGCCACCGGCCTGCTGTTCCTCGTGGTCGGCATGCTGATCGCCCGGCGCGGCTCGGCGCTGATCAGCGACTTCGGCGGTGCGGGGAAGCTGGTGCCGGTGCTCGCCGGTGTGCTCTTCTTCGCCGGTCTGGCCTCGCTGGCGCTGCCGGGCACCGCGCCGTTCGTCTCCGAGTTCCTGGTGCTGATCGGCACGTTCACCGTCAACAAGCCGGTCGCGGTGATCGCCACGCTCGGCATCATCCTGGCGGCGGCGTACGTGCTGTGGATGGTGCAGCGCACCACGCAGGGCACCCTGAACCCGGCGCTGACCGAGGTCGAGGGCATGCGCCGCGACCTCACCCTGCGCGAGAAGGTGGTCGTCGCGCCGCTGATCGCGCTGATCGTGCTGCTCGGCTTCTATCCGAAGCCGGTCACCGATGTCATCAACCCCGCCGTCCAGGCGACCATGCAGGACGTCGGCAAGTCCGATCCCGCCCCTGAGGTCGGCAGCGTCCAGGAGGCCGCAAAATGACCGAGCTCAAGCTGCCGTCGATCGACTACGCGGCGCTCGCTCCCATCCTGATCATGCTGGGCGCGGCGCTGCTCGGGGTCCTGGTCGAGGCGTTCGTGCCGCGTCGCCTGCGCAACGTGGTGCAACTCGGGCTCGCCCTGGTGGCGATGCTCGCCGCGATCGTCATGGTGATCCTGAACGCCGACGACCGGCTGATCACCGTCGGCGGTGCCATCGCGATCGACGGGCCGACGCTCTTCCTGCAGGGCGCCATCCTGGTGCTCGCAGTGATGGCGTTGCTGCTGGTCGGCGAGCGCACGGTGGAGCGTGGCGGCGCCTTCGTGGCGCACGCCGCCGTCACCGCCGAGTCGGCGGAGGACCGGCGGCAGGCCGAGGGCGTCGGTGGCGCCACCGAGGTCTACCCGCTGATGTCGTTCGCGATCGGCGGGATGCTGATCTTCGTGGCGGCCAACGACCTGCTGACCATGTTCATCGCGCTCGAGGTCTTCTCGCTGCCGCTCTACCTGCTCTGCGCGCTGGCCCGCCGCCGGCGTCTGCTGAGCCAGGAAGCGGCGCTGAAGTACTTCATGCTCGGCGCGTACGCCTCGGCGTTCTTCCTGTTCGGTGTCGCCCTGATCTACGGCTTCACCTCCGGGATCCCGGGGCGCGGGGCGGGCGTCGACTTCGCCACCGTGCACGCCGCGGTCACCGAGTCCCCGTCCAGCCCGGTGCTGCTGTTCGCCGGCATGGCGCTGCTCGCCATCGGCCTGCTGTTCAAGGCCGCCGCCGCGCCGTTCCACGTCTGGACGCCGGACGTCTACCAGGGTGCGCCGACCCCGATCACCGGCTTCATGGCGGCCTGCACCAAGGTCGCGGCGTTCGGCGCGCTGCTGCGCGTCTTCCACGTCGCGTTCGCCGGGGCCTCCTGGGACTTCACCCCGGTGCTCGGGGCGATCGCGGTGCTGACCATGCTGGTCGGCGCGGTGCTGGCGGTCACCCAGACCGACATCAAGCGCCTGCTGGCGTACTCGTCGATCGCGAACGCCGGCTACCTGCTCGTCGGTGTGCTGGCGCCGAGCCGTGAGGGGCTCTCCGGCACCATGTTCTACCTGGCCGCGTACGGCTTCTCGGTGCTCGCCGCGTTCGCCGTGGTGACGCTGGTCCGCGACGCCGACGGGGAGGCCACCCACCTGTCCCGCTGGGCCGGGCTGGGCCGCCGCTCGCCGTTCTTCGCGGCGATCTTCACGTTCATCCTGCTGGCCTTCGCCGGTATCCCGCTGACCAGCGGCTTCACCAGCAAGTTCGCGGTCTTCGGCCCGGCCCTGGAGGCGAACCAGGCGTGGCTGGTGATCGCCGGCGTGCTGACCAGCATGGTGCTGGCCTTCCCGTATTTGCGGGTCGTGGTGATGATGTGGCTGTCCGAGCCGGGCGAGTCCACCCCGACGGTGACCGTGCCGGGCGCGCTCACGTCGGCCGCGCTCGTCATCGGCGTGCTCGCCACGCTGGTCCTCGGCGTGGTGCCCGGACCGCTGCTCGACCTGACCACCGGTGCCGCCGAATTCGTCAGATGACAACGGTGATCCCACCGGGGGCCGGTACGCCGTGGCGTGCCGGCCCCCGGCGTATCCCCGTCGACGAGCAGGTCGAACGGGTGTGGCATGGTTGAGGACGTGGCGAACCCGGCTGGCGAGCGTTCAGGTCAGTTCGGCGCGCTCGGCCTGCACCTCGCCGACCCGCGCGTCGAAGCCTCGGTGCTGGGCGTGCTCGACCGGGTCGAGGCGAGCCTGCGGGCGAGCGTGGCGAGCGCCGATCCGCTGGTGACCGAGGCGTCCCGGCATCTGGTCGAGGCCGGCGGCAAGCGGTTCCGCCCTCTGCTGGTGGCGCTCGGCGCGCAGTTCGGTGACCCGGACGCCGCCCAGGTCGTCCCCGCCGCCGTGGTGATGGAGCTCACCCACCTGGCGACCCTCTACCACGACGACGTGATGGACGAGGCCGCGGTGCGGCGTGGCGCCCCGAGCGCCAACTCCCGCTGGACCAACTCGGTGGCCATCCTGGTCGGCGACTACCTCTTCGCCCGGGCCGCGGACATCGCCGCCGACCTGGGCCCCGAGGCGGTACGCCTTCAGGCGCGCACGTTCGCCCGGCTGGTGCACGGCCAGATCGCCGAGACGGTCGGCCCGCGCGGCACCGACCCGGTCGCGCACTACCTGCACGTGATCGCCGAGAAGACCGGCTCGCTCATCGCCACCTCGGCCCGCTTCGGTGGCATGTTCGGCGGCGCCGCGCCCGCGCACGTCGAGGCCCTGGCCGAGTACGGCGAGATCATCGGCGTCGCGTTCCAGCTCTCCGACGACCTGCTGGACATCGCCAGCGAGTCGGTGCAGTCCGGCAAGACGCCCGGCACCGACCTGCGCGAGGGCGTGCCCACCCTGCCGGTGCTCTACGCGATGGCCTCCGACGACGCGGACGCGGCGAGCGTACGGCTGCGCGAGATCCTGGCCAGCGGCCCGCTGGTGGACGACGCGCTGCACGCCGAGGCGCTCGGCCTGCTGCGGGAGTCCCCGGCGCTCAAGCGCGCCCGGGAGACGGTGCGCAGCTACGCCGAGGACGCACGGGCCCGGCTGGCTCCGCTTCCGGAGGGCCCGGCGCGTCGCGCGCTGGAGTCGCTCTGCGACTACATCGCCGACCGCACCAGCTGACCCCCTCGCCCCCTCGCGCTGCCCTCACCCCCTCGCTCTGTCGCCGCCCGTCCGGGCTCTCGTCGCCGCGCGGGGGTCAGGGGAGGGTGGGGGTGGGGCGGGGGCGCAGGAGACGGGCACCCAGCAGCATCAGGAGGGCGGCCAGGAACATCGCCGCGGCGGCCGTGAGCCACATCGCCGGGTAGCCCGCCGCGCCGGCCAGCGCGCCCAGGCCGAGCGGGCCCAGACAGCCGCCCGCGTACACGCCGGTCTGGGTGATCGAGGTGGCGGCGGCCGGCGCCTGCGGGTGGAGCCGGACCACGGCGAAGTTCATCAGCCCCGGCCAGGCCCAGCCGAGACCGAAGCCGAACACCACGCCCGCGACCAGCGGTGCCGAACCGGCCACCGCGAGCAGGATCAGGCCGATCGAGCCGGTCAGCAGCATCCCGGCGATCAGCCCCACGTGCCCGCCGGTGCGCCGGTCGGCCAGCCAGCCGACGGCGACGCGGGCGAGCACGCACACCACGCTGCCCAGGGTCAGCGTCAGCCCGGCCAGGCCGGGGGAGAGGCCCCGCGCCGCCGCCGAGTCGACGAGGAACGTGCCGAGGGCGTTCGCCGCGGCGGCGGCGAGCGTCGCGGCCAGCCCGATCACCATGAGCGGGCCGGTGCCGCCGGGACGGCGGCCGGAGGCGGTCCGGGTGCGCTGGTCCCGCCCGGACCGGGGCACGGCCGGTAGCGCCGCGAGCGCGGCCACGGCGGCTGCCACGAACGCCCAGCGCCAGCCGGCGGTGAGCGCGACGGTGGGGACCGCCAGACCGGCCAGCAGCGTGGCTGCCGGTACGGCGGCCTGCTTCACACCGAACGAGAGGCCCTGCCGGTGGGTCGGTACGTGCTCGGCCAGGGCGGCGTTGCTGGCGAGCTGCCCGAGGGCGTTGGCGGCGGCGCTGAGGGCCAGCAGCACCACCAGGACCGGATATGACCGGGCGAGCCCGGCCACGGCGAGCTGCGAGGCGGCGGAGAGCAGGACGGCGGCCCGTGCGACCGGTGCCGGGCCGAAGCGTTCGACCAGCGCGCCGGAGGGCACCGAGGTGAGTGCACTCACCCCGAAGTAGATCGAGACGGCCAGGCCCAGCCCGGCCGGGCTGAAGCGGAGTTCGTCAGCGAGCTGGACGGCGAGCCCACCGACCAGGAAGACGGGCAGGACGCACGCGATCGTGGTGAGCGTGGCGCCGGCGCCGACCGTGACGGCGTGACGGGACGCCGGAGGAGCGGCTCGCGAAACTGTTTCGGTCATCGCGAGCACACCTTACGCCGGACGTTCTGGCTGCTCATCGTGTCCGTCGACACACGTTCCGTGTCCGGTCTTCTGGCATTCTCCATCCGAACAGGCATTTCGCACTCGGCCGGTTTTTCATATGGTGTAAGTCCCCGGCGGCGGAGGTGGTTGTGCGCGACCCCTTGGCGGAACCTTCGGACCTGATCCGCAGCGTGTCACGCGCGCTTCGAGTCCTTGAGTCGGTCGGCCGTGCGCCGAGAGGGCTCACCGTGAAGCAGATCGCCCGGCGCTGCGAGCTGACCGTCGCCACCACCTACCACCTGGTGCGCACGCTCGCGTACGAGGGCTACGTGATCCGGCGCGAAGACGGGACGTACATCGTGGGGTTGGAGGTGGCCGACCGCTACCGCGAGCTGGTCACCGCGTTCCGCGGGCCGCCTGCGGTGGGCGAGGCGCTGCGTCGCGCGGCGTCGGACACCGGCTGGAGCCACTACCTCGGCCGTTTCGTCGGCGGGCAGGTGGCGGTGACCGCGTCCGCCGAGGGGCCGCGCTCGCCCTACATGGAAGACCTCGTGCCCGGCTTCGACGAGGGCGCGCACGCCACCGCGCTCGGCAAGAGCCTGCTCGCCACGCTCACCACCGAACAGCGCTTCCGCTACCTGCGCGAGTACGGCATGCGCCCGTTCACCACCGCCACCCTCACCACGGTCGAGGCGTTCGAGGCCGACCTGGCCGCCGGGGACCGGCGTGGCATGCAGCTGGAGCTGGGGCAGTTCCGGCAGGGCGTGGCGTGCGCCGCGGTGCTCGTGGCCCCGGACAAGGACATCGAGCGCCGGGTGGTGCTGGCCTGCGCGCTTCCGGCCGGCGAGATGATGACCTCCGCCCGGGTGGTCCGCGCCAAGCTGCTCACCGCCGCCCGCGCCATCGCCGACGGGATCGCCTCGGAGAACTGACGAGCGCCGTCGCCGACGGGATCGCCTCCCAGAACTGACGCAGGGCCGCCGACCTGGTGGGTCGACGGCCCCGCGCGGAGCGGTCCAGCGCCGGACCGCTCCCGGGATGGGTCAGCTACCGACCGGGCCGCCGTCGAGGCGCCAGGTGACCACCACGCCGGGCTTGGCGAAGGCACCGTCCGGCCAGGTGGAGGCGGGGTTCTCCACCGACGCACCGGTGACCTCGCCCGGGTGCTGCACCGCCACGAAGACCGAACGGTTGTCGTCGGTGATGAACGGGCCGCAGGCCTCCGCGCCCAGCGGTACGGTGAGGAACTGCTTCAGGTGACCCCGCTCCGGACCTTCGACGGCCGTGGCGAACAGGCCGTCGTTGCTGCCCAGTGCGTTGCCGTCGGTCGAGATCCACAGGTTGCCGGTGGCGTCGAAGGCGACGTTGTCCGGGCAGGAGATCGGCGAGACCTTCGTCTTGTCGTACCCGGCGAAGTAGGTCGAGGCGTCGGCCGGATCGCCGCAGACGATCGGCAGCGACCAGGCGAAGGTCTCGGCGGTGTTGTCGCCGCGGTCCTCGACCAGCTCCAGGATCTGCCCGTGCCGGTTGCTGTTGCGCGGGTTCGCCTCGTCGGCGGGCGCCTTGCCGGCCTTGCCGCGGTCGCTGTTGTTCGTCAGCGCCACGTAGACCTTGCCGGTGAGCAGGCTCGGCTCGACGTCCTCGGGCCGGTCCATCTTGGTGGCGCCGACCTTGTCCCCGGCCAGCCGGGTGAAGGTGAGCACGTCTGCGGCGGTCATGCCGTCGACGTACGAGCGGTTGCCGCTGACCAGCTTGATCCAGCGGCCTCGGCCGCCGAACCCGCCGTCGGCCGGAAGCGTGCCGGAACCGTCGATCTCGGCGGCGGGGCTGTCGCCCTCGATCTTCGCGACGTAGAGCGTGCCGGACTCCAGCAGCGTCAGGTTGTGCCGCCGCGCCACCGCGGACCTGCCCGGCATGAACTTCTTGTCCGAGACGAACTTGTAAAGGTAGTCGAAGCGCTCGTCGTCACCCATGTACGCGACCACCCGGCCGTTGCGTGCCACGATGACGTTCGCGCCCTCGTGCTTGAACCGGCCCAGCGCGGTGTGCTTGCGCGGCTTGGCCTGCGGGTCGAACGGGTCGATCTCGACGATCCAGCCGAACCGGTTCGCCTCGTTGGGGTGCTTGGCCAGGTCGAACCGCTCGTCCGCCCGCTCCCACTTGCGGCTGCCGCTCGGGTGGCGCACGTCGGTCGGGATGCCGTAGCGGGCCAGCTTCGGCTTCTGCTCCTCCGGCACCCCGTCGCCGCCGACGAAGTACTGGTTGAAGTTCTCCTCGCCGGAGAGGACGGTGCCCCACGGGGTGACGCCACCGGCGCAGTTGTTGAGCGTGCCGATCACCGTCCGGCCCTTCGGGTCGGCGGCGGTACGCAGCCACGGCGAGCCGGCGGCCGGGCCGGTCAGCTCGAACTTCGTGGCCAGTGCGGTGACCCGCCGGTTGTACTCGCGCCGGCCGCGCCGTACCGGCCGCCACTGCCCGGTGTTCTCCACCCGCTCCAGTTCCACCACGGACATGCCGTGCGCGGCCATCGCGATCCGCACCTGCTCCACCGTGAGCGCGTCCTGGCTGGTGAAGCCGGGGAACATCAGGTCTTCGTTCGTGTACTCGTGGTTCACCACGAGCAGCGCGCGGCGGCGGTCGATCGGGAGCACGCCGACGAAGTCGTTGTTGTAGCCGAACTGCTTGGACTGGGCGGCGGCGGTCTGCCGGCCGAGGCTGAACGCGGGCGCGCCGGGCACCACCTCGTCACCCCAGCGGATCACGACGGAGTGGTCGTACCCGTTCGGGACCACGAGGGTGTCGAGCTTGTTCGGCGGGATCGGCTTGAACGTCAGTGCGCCGCTACCCGGGCGGCCCGCGCCGGTGGCGGCCACCTCGCCGCCGCCGGGTGCGGGCGGGGCGGCGGGGGCGGCGGCGGCCGGTGCGGCGCCGGCGAGCGCGCCCGCGGCGGCACCGCCGAAGCCGAGCACCAGCGCGCCGACCGCGCCGGCCCGGACCACGCCGCGCCGGGAGATCTCGGTGTCGACCACGTCGCCGAAGTACGGGTTGTCGGTCGGGTTGGGCACCGGGTGGTCACACGCGTTGCCGCACCGGTACAGACAGGTCATCGCGTCGCGGCTGCCGTGGCGGGTGCCACCCAGCAGCGGAAGCAGGCGAGGCCGGTCGCTCATGAGGTGGTGCCTCCTGATCTCAATGTCGGAAGGCGCACGGCTGATCGGCCCGCGCGCCCACCCGCCGGACGCTGCCAGGGCACGGTGAGCGGCGATCGGCCCGGACCTGAACCGGACGTGAACAGCTCCGCGCTGACCTGCGGATGAACCGTTCGGCGTCACGGCACGTATGGAAGGGCGAACGCATCGCCGGTTTCCCCGCCGCCGGAAGCGAGGTACCGCCATCAGCGACCACGACGCCCAGCTGCTGCGCGCCCTGCACGACGAACATGCCGACGCGCTGTACGCGCACGCCCTGCGGCTGGTGAACGGCGATCGGACGCGCGCCGAGGACCTGGTGCAGGAGACGCTGCTGCGTGCCTGGCGGCATCCCGAGTCGCTGGATCCGCGGCGCGGCTCGGTACGCGCCTGGCTGTTCACCACTGCGCGGAACCTCGCGATCGACGCGTGGCGGCGGCGCTCGGCCCGGGTGGGTGAGGTGTACACGGACGAGCTGCCGGAGACCGCCGAGACGGTCGACGAGACCGAGCGCGCGGTGGAGGCGTGGACCGTCGCCGAGGCGCTCAACCGGCTCAGCCCGACCCACCGGGAGGTGCTGGTCGAGTGCTTCTACCAGGGGCGTTCGGTGGCGGAGGCGGCGGCGCGGCTGGGCGTACCACCGGGCACGGTGAAGTCGCGTACCCACTACGCGCTGCGCTCACTACGGTTGGCGCTGGCCGAGATGGGGGTGACCGGATGACACGCTGCGAGTTCGCGCACGACGACGGGGCGTACGTGCTCGGCGCCCTCACCCCGGCGGACCGCGTCGCCTACGAGCGGCACCTGGCCGGCTGCGCGCAGTGCCGGGAGGCGGTGGCCGAGATCGCCGTGCTGCCCGGGCTGCTGGGGCGGCTCGACCCGGCCGGGCTGGAGCAGTTCCTGGAGGTCGGGCCGGAGACGTCGCGGGTGCCCGCGCTGCTCGACGCCGCGCGCGAGCGCAAGCGCCGCGACCGGTCCCGCTCCCGCCGGCGGTACGCGTTGACGGCGCTCGCCGCCGCCGCGCTCGCCGTGCTGGCGGGCGTCGGGGTGGGGCTGGTGCAGTCGCCGGCCGAGCCGTCGAAGCCGCCGGTGGCGCTGGCCTCCATGCGGCCGGTGGCCGGGACGGTGCCGGTGCACGCCGAGGTGGGGCTGACCGAGACGCCGTGGGGCACCGAGGTCACCATGCACTGCGGGTACGACAGGCGGGCCGGGCACCGGGAGGCGTACACGTTCCGGCTGGTGGCGCACGGCCCGGACGGCGCGACGGAGCAGATCGGCTCCTGGCTGGCCGCCCCCGGTGACGACCTGCGCTTCTCCGGCGTCACCCGCTTCACCAAGGGTGAGCTGGTCCGCCTGGAGCTGCTCCGGGGCGCGAATTCCCCAGTCCTGGCCTACGACCTTCGCTGACCCGCCTCCCCTCCCGTCGTCTTGCACTTCTGGCCCTCGGTGCGGGCGTTCTCGCCCCTTTGCCTGGGCAGCAAGTGCAAGATCAGCGGGACGGGGTGGGGGTGGGGGCCGGGACGGCGGCGGTGCGGGCGGTCACGCGGGTGCGGTGGGAGTGGCGCAGCGCGTCGGCGGTGAAGACCACCAGGGCGAGCCAGACCAGCGCGAACCCGGCCAGCCGGGCCGGCGGCATCGGCTCGTGGAAGATCAGCACGCCGCAGCCGAGCTGGAGGATCGGGGCGAGGTACTGCAGCATGCCGACAGTGGACAGGGGCAGCCGGTTCGCCGCCCCGGCGAACAGCAGCAGCGGGGTCGCGGTGGCGGCACCGGCGAGCACGAGCAGCGCGGTGTGCCCGGCCGAGACGTGCCCGAACGTCGAGTCGCCGCGCGCCGACAGCCACCCCAGGTACGCCATGGCGGGCAGCGCCAGCACCGCCGACTCGACGAACAGCCCCTCCGTGGCGGGCAACGCGAGCCGCTTCTTGACCAGGCCGTAACTGGCGAAGCTGAACGCCAGGGTGAGCGCCAGCCAGGGCAGGCGGCCATAGTCGACGGTGAGCACCGCCACCGCGAGTGCGCCGACGCCGAGTGCCGCCCACTGGGCCCGACGCAGCCGTTCCCGCAGCACGAGCACGCCGAAAAGCACCGACACCAGCGGGTTGATGAAGTAGCCGAGCGCCGTCTCCACCACCCGGTCGGAGTTGACACCGTAGATGTACGTACCCCAGTTGACGGCGATCAGCGCGGCGGCGAGCCCGATGCCGGCGAGCGCCCGGGGCCGCCGGGCCAGCTTGCGCAGGAAGCCGCCGTGCCGGGTGGCGGCCAGCAGCAACGCCACGAACGCCACCGACCACAGGATCCGGTGCGCGAGGATCTCCACCGGCCCGGCCGGGCGCAGCAGCTTCAGGTAGATCGGGAAGAAACCCCAGATCAGGTACGCGCCGACGCCGTACAGGTAGCCGAGCCGGAGCGGGTTCACCGCTTCACTGTAAGTGGTGAACCGTTTTCCTGGTCCTTATCGGTGACCGGCGTCACCCGCTGATCCAGCTCCATCCACAGATCCGCCGCGACCGGCCGGAAGCCGATCTTCGCGTAGACCTCGTGCGCGTCGAGCGTGGCCAGCAGGATCCGGCGTACGCCCAGCTCGCCCAGGTGGTCGCGGACCGCGCCGGCCAGCCAGGTGCCGAGCCCGCGGCCCCGCTCGGCCGGGTCCACGTACACGTCGCAGAGCCAGGCGAACGTGGCGCCGTCGGTGACCACCCGGGCGACCGCCACCTGCCGTCCGTCGCCGGGCCGGTAGACGCCGAAGCCGGTCGAGCCGGCGAAGGCGCGCACCACCGTCTCCCGGTCCCGCCCCAGCGCCCAGTACGCGTCGGTGGCGAGCCAGACGTGCACCCGGTCCAGGTCGATCCGGTCCGGGTCGGTACTGATCTCGTAGCCGTCCGCGCGGGTTACTGTGAACACGCGGCCGAGGCTAGTACCCCCGCCCGGCCCTCTCGCCAGCCAATTCCCTGCTGCTGGCCTGGTGGCCCCGGCCGGTCACCACGGCGACCGGCCGGGGCCCCGGGGTCAGTCGCGGTCGAGGACGGCGCCGAGGATCCAGGTGACGATGCCGACGAAGAGCGCGCCCAGCACCGCCTCCGGCCAGAACCCGTCCACGTGGAAGGGCAGTCCGGCCTCACCGGCGATCCAACTGGTGAGCAGGAAGAGCAGGCCGTTCACGACCAGCGCGATCAGGCCGAGGGTCAGCAGGTAGAAGCCGCACCCCACGGTCTTGATGATCGGCTGGAGCACCGCGTTCACCACGCCGAAGATGACCGCGACGAGCACCAGCGTGATCACCGTCTCGGTGGCCGAGCCGGAGTCGAGCGAGATGCCCGGGATGAGTAGCGTGGCGAGCCAGAACGCCACCGCCGTCGAACCCACGCGAATCAGTAGACTCTTCAGGAAACCCATGGCCGGGATCGTGCCACGGCCGTACCACCAGGGGAAGTCGTGCGGCCAGTCAGTGCCGGGCGGGCCGACCGACCAGTTGCGACTCGACCGGCGTGGGCGAGAGCAGCGCCCAGCGCAGGGCCCGCCGGTTGACCACCGCCACCATGTCGTCGCGGATCCGGGTCAGCCACTCCGCGGAGCCGCCCAGACCCAGCGCCGCGCCCGCCAGGGCGGCTTCGTCCGGGTCGAGCGGCTGAAGGACCGCCAGGTCGGCGCGGGCCAGCGCGGGCGTGTCGGCCGGGGTCAGCTCGTCGCGGACCACCAGCACCGACTGCCAGGCGGCTGCCGGTCCGGCCTCCGGCGGCACCGGCCCGGCGTCCACCACCACCAACAGCGGGTGCAGCGGCGAGCCGGGCGCGCCACCGACCGGGCGGCCCGGCGGGAGCAGCGGTACGCCACCGCCGACCGTCCCGACACCCCGCACGAACGGTTCCCAGAACCGGGGACGGCCGGTCTGCACCACCACGCGCGCGCCGAGCGCCAGCGCCCGCAGCGCGAGCAGTTGCGCCGCGGGCACACCGCCGACCAGCAGCACCCGGGTCGTGGCCGGGCGGAACAGGCGGACGGTGAGCGCGGCGCCGTGCCGGTTCGCGCCCACCATCAGCCCGGCGGTGGTCGGGGGCAGGTCGAGTGCGGGTGGCGGCGACCCGGCCGGGGACGCGGCCCCACCGGACACCGCCAACGGCAGCGTGGCGGCCAGCCCGGCCAGGTGCTCACCGTCGAGGCGGCGCCACGCGCCGCCGACGTCACCCACGATCCGGCGCAGCGTGCGCTCCGCCGTCGACAGTTCGGCCGCGCTCCCGGCCGCCACCCGTACCGCCAGCTCGGCCGGGACCGGTGCGGTGCCGGTGCGCGGTCCGGCGGTGAGCGCGACCGTGGTGGCGGTGGCCGGCAGCGCGAGCAGCCGTCCGATCAGCCCTCGGGTCGCCTCGCCACGCGGATCCGGCCACCGGCGCAGTCGCCAGGTGGCCTGCGTCAGACCACCCACCGAGAGCTGGGGCCAGGTCTCCCGTACCGGGACGCCGGGCTCGTGGTGGGCCAGTTCGGTGATCACCCGCAGCGCCGCGTCGCCGCCCAGCGGCCGGGCGGTGAGCGGGCCGAGCCGGCGGACGAGTCGCCGCAGGGTGCCGGACAGGGCCCGCGAGAGGTCCTCGTCCGGCCAGCCTTCGGCGCGCAGCACCCGGACGGCCAGCACCACGCGCGCCCGCCCGGCCACCCGCCCGTCGGTGAGCCGGCGGTACGACGTCCCGGCCGGACCGGCGGCGACAGCGGGCGCCGGTGCGGGCGACGACGAGAACACCAGTTGCAGCCGGACCGCGGGGGCGTCCGGGCCGGTCGGGGGAAGCAGGTCGAACGGCGTGGGTAGCTCGTGGGCGTGGTCGCCGAGCAGGTCGTCCGGGTCGCCCAGCTCCAGCAGCGCGGTCAGTCCGGCGGCGTCGTGCAGCACTGCCGCGCCGCCGGACGCCTCCGTCACGCCGATCACCGAGCCCGGCCGGAGCAACTCCAGCAGCGCCGCCGGATCGGCCACCGGTGCCAGGGCGCGCCGCCGGGTCAGGTACGCGGCGGCGGTGACGAGCCACTCGTGCAGCCAGCGCCCGCGTAACCGTACCCACGCGGCCGGCAGCAGCAGTGTCGCCGACAGCAACGCGACGGCCGTCGGCACCACACCCCGCCCGGCGGCCGCGATCAGCAATGCCGCGGCGACCTGGGTCGCCACGACCTGGCCGGAGCGCAGCCGGGCGGCCGGGCGGCTCGTCCACTGTGGTGAGCGGACCGGGGCCGACGCAGGCCGCTCGGACGTGCTCGCGGTCACCGCACCTCCTCGCCGGGCCTCCGCGTGACGCTGCCGTGGCTCATCGTAGTCGCCGAGTTGTCCACAGGGGAGCCCGAAGGGGTGGCAGAACCGAAGTCGGACGGCTACCGTCAGCGACGAAATCGTCGAGTTGCGTGTCCGCCGCCGCCGGGCTTCCCCTCCACCGGCCCCGGACTCCCGCCGACGAGTCCACGGTGGTCACACGGTGGCCAGCCACGACCGAGGAGACGAGGTGACGTCCGGGATGTCCCAGACCCAGGCAGAAGCCGCGGTGATGCAGCAGACCGCCGCGAAGTTCGAGCAGGTCGACCAGTCGCTCCAGACCATGCTCAGCGGCCTGATGGCCGAGCTGGAGGTGTTGCAACAGGCCTGGCGGGGCGCCGGTGGGCGTTCCTTCGCCCAGGTCAAGCAGCAGTGGGCGCAGGACCAGGCAGCCCTCCAGCGCGCCCTGCGCGAGACCGCCACCGCGATCCGCAGCGCCGGCCACCACTACGACGTCTCCGACACCGAGGCCGCCGGCCGGGTGGCGGGCACCAACCGCGGCATCCAGCTGCCGCTCTGACAACCGGAAGGAACGAATCCATGGAGCACGGTGTGCTGGTCGTCAACTTCGCCGCCCTGCAACAGGCGGGTGCCGACATCCAACGGGCGCTGTCCACGCTGGAGAGCCAGCTCGGTCAGCTCGAACGCGACGCCGCCCCGCTGGTGGCGAGCTGGAACGGCGAGGCCCGCGAGGCGTACGAGGTGCGGCAGTCCCGCTGGCGGGCCGCCTCGCAGGACCTCCAGGCGATGCTGCGTGACATCAAGCTCGCCGTCGAGGACTCCGCGACCGACTACCTCGACACCGAGAAGCGCAACGCCAACCTGTTCCAGTGAACCGGCACCGCGCGGCCCGGTCGGGTGACCCGGGCCGCGCGGCGCCGCACCTGGCCGGTGATCACCTCGGAGCGGCCGGGTCCGCCGCCCGCCACCGCCTGCGTGCGCCGCGCGGCAGCACCAGGGCCAACGCCGCCACGAGCACCACCGCTCCGCCCGCGACGGCGGCGGCCAGCACCGCCCGGTCCCGGGCCGCGTCCCGGCGGGAGCCGCGGGCCAGCGCTGCCGGATCCGGCCGGTCGGCGGGAAGCGCGGCGCCCGGCTGGGGGCGGGAATCCGGCGCGCCGGCCGACTCGGTCACCGCCCGGTACGGGTTGAGCACGCCGGCGCCGTAGCCCGCGTCCCGCCCCGGCGCCGGGTCGGCGGCGGCCACGATCCGGCCGGCCACCTCGTCCGCGCTCAGCCGGGGCCGGTACTGGCGCAGCAACGCGGCAGTGCCGGCCACGAACGGAGTGGCGTAGCTGGTTCCCTCCGCCCGCTGGTGTCCCGCCCGGGGCGCCGCCATCAGCACCTCGCTGCCCGGTGCGACCACGTCCACGTACGGGCCGGTCTGGGAGAACGCGGAGCGTGTCCCGTCCCGCCCGATCGCGCCGACGCCGAGCACCCCCTCGTACGCCGCCGGATAGGGTCGGGGATCCCCGTTGTCGTGCAGGTTTCCGGCGGCGGCCACCACTACCACGTCCCGCCGCACGGCGTAGGCGACGGCGGCGCGTACGGCCGGGTCGTCCGCGTACAGCACGACCGAGAGGTTGAGCACGTCGGCGTCGTGGTCCACGGCCCAGCGGATGGCCCGGGCGAACCCGGCCGCGTCGACCGTACGCCCCGACTCCCGCCCCTCGACGACCTGCTGCTCGCTGACCCGTACCGGCAGGATGCGCGCGTCCGGCGCGAGACCGCGGAACGCGACACCGGGCTGCGGCGCGGCGGCGATGATGCTCGCCACCCCGGTGCCGTGGCCGGCGCAGTCCCGGGTGCCGTCCCCGCCCCGGTCGAGGAAGTCGGCGCCGTCGACAACGCGGCCGGTCAGCTGCGGGTGGGACCGGTCCACCCCCGAGTCGACGACCGCGACCAGGATCCCGGCACCTGTCGCGAGCGGGGTGAGCCGGTCCGGAGCGTACCGCTGCTGTGGCCACGGCTCGCCCGCGACCGGCCGGGCCGGCGCGGGCGGCGAGGCGCAACCGGCCGGCGCGCGAGCCGCCGCCGGTGCGGCCGGAACCGCCGTGACGAGGAGCGTCGCCAGGACGGCCACGGCGGGGTACGCGACTGGCCGGGACATCGACGACCTCCGTATCGTGTCGGCTCCGGAACGGGATGTTAGCGGCTCGTCCACGTCGGGGCCGGCCGTCGATGGCCAGGAGTCCTGATCTTGCTGTCACCTTGTAGGTTGTAGGCGATGCCTGTGGCCTGTTCGCGGAAGGAGAGGTGGCCGTGACCGGATGGGAGCCGGCCACCGAGGCCGAGGTGGCGATGCGGGACGCGCTGCGAGCGCAGGACCAGCAGCAGTACTTCCGGGCGCTGACCCGTGTCGATCTCCTGCTTCCGGTCGCGAGCGGGCCGACCGCCGGGTGGGGCACCTGGACCTCCGGAGGCCGCACCCACGTGCTGGCCTTCACCTCCGTCGTCGCGATGCGCACGAGCCTGGGGGAGAACGCGGGGCCGACCCGTCGCGTCGCCTACCCGGATCTGGCGGCCGGCTGGCCCAACCCCGAGTGGTGGCTCGCGGTAAACCCCGGCCTGCCGATCGAGGGTTACCTGCCCGCCTGGTACGTGGCGCAGCTCTCCCGGGGCGACGTCCGGCTGCCCGGCCGGACGATGGGTGCCCGCGCCCGGCTGGAACGGGTGGAGAACGCGACCCGGAGAGCCCGGAACACGGTGCCCGAAGCCGCACCCCGCCCGCCCGCCGTGCCCGTCCCACCGACCGCCGTCACGCCTGCTCCCGTACCCCCTGCCGTCGTGCCCCCTGCTCCCGTGCCGCCGGCCGCTGTTCCGCCTCCGGTCGTGCCGCCGGTTGCCGGTGCGCCCGGCCGGGACGACGAGCGGCTGATGGAGACCGACGAGCCGGCCACGGTGCCGATGCGGGCCGCCTCGGTCCTGGGACGGCGGCTGCCCAGCGTGGCGCCCCGCCGCCGCGCGCCGGACAGCGACGTCCCGAGCCGGGCCGCCCCCGGCGCCGAATCGGGCACGGACGCCCTCGACGGCTGGCTCACCGATCTGCGTCGTCGCCCGGACGAGCCGGACCCCTTCGCCGCCGACCCGGCCGCACCCGAAGACGAGTCACCGGTGGCCGCCGCACCGCCGCCCTCCCGCTCGTTCTTCGAGCCCTCGTCCGGTGGCCGCTCGGCCCGGCGCCCGTCGTCGCTGGACCCGTCGCGCCGGGCCGGCGACCGAGCCGCCCCGCCGACCCGGTTCGCCGGCGGGCAGCCGTTTCCGCGCAGACGGCCGCTGAACGAGCCGGTACGCGAGGGCCCGACCCACGCCTTCCCGGCCCGGAGCGACGAGTCGTCGGCCGTGCCCCGGCCGGAGGAGGCGACTCAGGCGTTCCGCCCGGCCCGCCCGCCCGAGGACGCCACCGAGGCGCTGCCCCGCCGCCACGCCGGACCGGCCGACGCAGCGCCGGGCGCGGCGACGAACGCCGGCCCCGCCACCGCTGACGGGTGGGGGGCCGCGCCGGACGGTACCGAGGGCGGGACGACCCGGTGGGAGAAGCTCGACGAGCCGGTGGAGGAGTTGCCTCCGTCGATCGCCGAACCGGTCTCCGCGCCGCCCGTCTCACGCCGCGACTTCACACCCATCGTCATCGAGGGCACCGTCGTCGAGGCCCGTGACCTGACCGAGCCCGCGCCGCTCTGGTCCCCGCAGCCGGCCGGTCCGGTGCGCGCGGAACCGGCCGAAGACGCGGCCACGCCGTGGGCCGGCGCCGACCCGACCATGTCGCTCTCCGTGGACCCGCCGGTCGCCGACGACACGGTGGACGTCACCGAGCCGACGCCGAGCCGAACCGGGGCCACCGGTGTGACCGACCGGGGTGCGCCGGCCGACGAGCCGACTGTGTCGCTCGCGTCGGAGTCCGAGTCCACGACGTCCCTGTTCGAGCCGCCGGCTCCCGCAGCGGACGCCACCGCGCCGCTGTTCGCGTCGTCCCCGTCGGCCGAGGCCGAACCGACGGTGTCGCTTTTCGCACCCGCGTCGTCAGCCGAGCCGACCGCGCCGATTCCCGGCCTCACCGACGCCGAGCCCACGGTCTCGCTGTTCGAACCGGCGACGGCGGAGCCGACCGCGCCGCTGTCCGGCCCCGTGCCGGCGGAACAGCCGACCGTGTCCCTGTCCGACCCTGTGCCGGCGGAACAGCCGACCGTGTCCCTCTTCGAGCCCGCGACCGGCGACGAGCCGGTCACCACCTCGTTGTTCGCGACCGGTGAGCCGACCGTGGCGCTGTCCACGCAGGCGCCGGACACGGCGGAGCCCGCGGCCCTCGAAACGACTGACGATCCGCCGTCGGGCGACGGGACGGCCGCCGAATTCGTGCCGGCGAACGACGTCGAGGAGGACCTGCTGGCCGCCGCGGGCAGCGGCAGCACCGACGGCTTCCTCACCACCCTGCTGCTGGCCCGGGTGCTGCTGCCGGTCGCGCCCGACTCGGCGGCCGACAGCCGCCCGGGTGACAGCGGCTTCGTCTGGCACGCGGATCAGGTCGAGGGCGGGATGTGCGTCTCGGTCTACACCTCACCGGAACGCCTGGCCGAACACACCGAGGGCCGGATCGAGACGGTACGGGTCAAGTTCGTCCAGCTCATCCGCCGGTGGCCGGACGTGGCCTGGTCGTTCCGGGTCAACCCGGGCAGCCCGGTCGGCGCGACGTATCCAGGAGAGCAGGTCCTCGCGCTCGCCAACTGGGCGGCCGAAGTGGGTCTCGGCGACGACCCGGAGCCGGCCTCCGCGCCGCAGCCGGCGGAGCGGCAGCGCCCGGAGGTGCCCACGATCGCCGCGAACCGGCCGGTCACCATGCAGAAGGTGATCGCGGCCAGCCAGCTCGCGTACTACCTGGAGCGTGGCTACGACCGGGTCTCCGGATTCGTGCACCGCGCCGGGGAACTGGCGCACCTGCGTACCCCGGCGGAGCTGTACCAGGCGCTCGGCCTCGGCCACCCCGGCTCGCCGTTCTCGCCGGACGACGAGGAGATCTACCTGCTGCGCTGGCCCGCCCACCGGCCGAGCCTCTACCGGATCCCCTACGGCGGCCCGAACGAGGCGGCGATGCGGGCGATGGAGGGCTGGGTGATCGAGCGGCCCCCGTTCCGCGGCAACGGCTTCGCGCCAGGGGAGAGCAGCGACGTGATCGCCGAGTTCAAGGTGGACAGCGCCCGGCTCCCGCACGGCGCCGAGCTGTGGCGGGTCGGCGCGGACGGTGACAGCAAGCTGGTAGCGGTCCTGGACACCGACGAACTGCTGTGGCGGAAGGCGGGCGAGGCGTGACCCGCGACGGCTACGTGGCCCGCTGGCGCGGGCGGGAGTACCAGGCCAGCCCCGACGGCGACGACATCCGCCTCTACCAGCCCGGACCCGGCGAAGGCTTCACCGAGGTACGCCCCGGCCGGTACGTCCGGGTGGTGCCGGCCGCCGAGGTGGAGGATCTGGCGTACGTACGGACCACCTGCACCTGGCAGGGACAGCCGTTCATCGTGCTCGCCGAGCACGACGGCTGGCTGCGGCTGGAGTACACCGGCGGGCGCTGGCCGGTGGCGGAGGCGATGGGGCTGGAGGCGTTCGACTTCGGCGTCTACCAGGGCTGGGCGCCCGCGACCCAGGTGGCCGACCTGGGCGAGCAGCGGGTCTGAGTCAGGACTTCGCCCAGCGCAGGATCTCGCCGAGCACCACGTCCCGGGCCTCCACGTGCGGGAAGTGGCCCACGTCGTCGAGCAGCCGCCACTCGTACGGGGCGGTGACGTAGCGGCCGGAGCCCTGGGCGGTGCGGGGGAGCGAGGCCTGGTCGAGCGCGCCGTGCAGTTGCAGGGTCGGCGTGACCAGCGGCTTCTGCATCAGCTTCACGAAGCGGTAGCCGTGCAGCCGCAGCACCGAGCGGAACGCCCACCGGTAGCCCTCCATCGCGCAGAACGCGGCCTGCGGGATCTGCATCGCCACCCGGCAGCAGTGGGCGTAGTCGGCGAAGTCGGGCCCGGACACCCAGCGGGGGCCGCCCCACCGGCGCAGGATCTCCTCCACCTCGGCGGCGCCGTCCCGCGCCAGGACGTGCTCGTAGCGGGGGAGCTGGAACTTCAGCGTCGCGGTGGCCGAGGTGAACTGCCCGCGCGGGTCGGCGAAGATGGCCGCGCGCAGCCGCAGCGGGTGCGGCGCGCCGAGCACCACGAGCCGCCGGACCAGGGTCGGGTGGAAGGAGGCGGCGGTCCAGCCGATGAGCCCGCCCGCGCCGGTGCCGACCACTGTGGCGGACCGCTCACCGAGCGCCCGGATCAGGCCGGCGACGTCAGCGGCGAGCGTGTAGCCGTCGTACCCCCGGGGTGGTTTGTCGCTCGCGCCGTAACCGCGCAGGTCGACAGCGACCGCGCGGAAGCCCGCGTCGGCGACCGCCGGCAGCATCTCGTGCCAGGCGTACCAGTATTCGGGGAAGCCGTGCAGGAAGAGCACCATCGGGCCGGTGCCCGCCTCGACGACGTGGAACCGGCTGCCGTTGGCGCCGACGAACCGGTGCGTCCACGGCCCTTCGGGCAGGACGCAGGACTCGTCGACGGGTCCGCCGCGCTGGTCGGTCATGGGGCACAGCCTAGGACCGCCGGTCACCCACCGGACCCGCAGGTGACGAGGATCAGGGATTTCTCCGGGCGGTCACCCGGCCCGGACGCCCGGACGCGTGCGGGTGCCGCTGCCGTTCGTCACTCCTCGATGATCCGCATCGGGATGCCGGGTCCGCAGTCGACGGAGCGGTCCCGGGCGGTCAGCCGGAGTGTGACCAGTTCGCCCTTGCGCAGCTCGCCGGCGTTCGGGCCGTACACCGCGTACTCGGTGCCGTTCTCGTCCATCAGCCCGTAGCACGGTCCGGACCCGCCCCTGGTGATCCAGCCGGCGACGACGCCTGTGGGCCGGTTGTCGGTCGGTTTCCTCGGCGGGCCGGCGGGCCGGCGCAGCGTCGGCAGGTCGGTGGCGGACCGCGGCGTGGGGCGGTCGGCGGGCGAGGTCGCGCCGCTCGCGGCCGGCTGCTGGTCGTCGGGCACTGATCCTCCGTCTCGGCCGTGAGCGCACCTGCGGGCAGCGCCGTCGCGAAGGCGGTCGGCGGCGTGGTGCGGGGCGTCCCCCGGGATGGGACGCGGATGGGGCGTGCCGCGTTCCCGGAAGGGGCGATGCCCGGGCGGTTCACCGCCCGGGCATCGCGTGGTGCGTCGATCAGTGGATCAGGAGAAGCGGACCTTCATCGAGGTGCCGTTCTGCTCCAGAACCTTGATCTTGGTGCCGGTGGCCGGGAGCTTGACGCCGTGGTTCGGCAGCTCCGGGTACCAGTACTTCTTGGTGTCGTCGAACAGCGGCTGCGCCGCCTGGCCGCGGATGTACTGCGGCTGGCTGTTGATGTGCAGCGTGAACGAGTCGGCCTTCTTCAGGCTGAACGGCGCGTCGTAGACCTGGACGCGGGCCCTCCAGGGGTTGCCGGTCAGGTTGTAGATGGGCCGCGGGTGCGCGTCGATGATCATGTTCCGACCCTCACCCGGGTGCGCGAACGTGTCGTTGTCCGCGAACCGGAGGTTCCAGTAGGAGATCAGCAGACCCTCCTGGTACGCGTAGTGGTCCACGTAGTCCGGGCGGGTGTTCGCGTAGCCGAAGTAGTACGGGCCGGTCTTGAGGTACTTGTCGTACGAGACGTACGACCGGTTGCCGGCGATGTAGTAGTTGTCGAACTTACGGGTGTAGGTCTCCTCGACGACGCTGAAGCCGCTGAGGGTCCAGCCGTCCGCACCAGCCTCGGCGCCGTCGGAGAGAACCGTCTGGCCGTCGGCGGTCACGGTGATCGCGTCACCGTAGAAGCCGCCCTCGGAGACACCGCCGTCCGTCTGGTAGCGGAGCCGGAACTGCACGACGCTGCCGGCGGCCGCGTCCATCGGGATGTTGATGTCGACCCACTGGTCGTTGCTGGAGCCGTCCAGGGCGTAGCGCCCGGGGGAGATCTCCTTCAGCGGGTCGCCGTTTACCGTACCGGGCAGCGAGGTCCAGGTCTGGCCACCGTCGGTGGACGCCTCGAAGAACAGGTAGTCGTAGTCCGCCTCGATGCTGTAGCGACCCTTCATCGACAGCGCGGCACTGGTCTTCCCGGTGAGGTCGAGAGTGCGCGTCATCGTGGTGTTCAGGTCGTCCTCGTTGCCCGAGAAGAACTGCTTCGTACCCTCGAACGGCTTGCCGTTCTGGAACGTGTACTCCCGCTGCGGCAGTACCACCACGGCGGCCTGGGCCTTGTTGGAGTTGTACTCCTGCGGGCCCAACTCCAGGGTGCGCTTCTGGCCGGCCACGATCACCTCGTAGTCGAGCCAGCCGAGCTGGAGCTTGTTCCAGGCGCCGAGGTCGCCACCGCGCTCGCCGATGCCGCCGTCGTTCTTGGCGCCGAGCCGGCTCTGGGCCATCAGGGTCCAGTGCTCGTTGTTGTTGTCCCCACCACTGACCACGTTGTAGTCGTCCGGCAGACCGAGGTCGTGGCCGTACTCGTGGTAGAAGACGCTCCGGCCACCGTTCTCCGGCTGGATCGTGTAGTCACCGATCCAGACGCCGGTGTTGCCGATCTGGGTACCGCCGGCCGGGAAGTTCGCCGGGCCGGTGTTGCCCTGGTCGCTGGCGAAGGCGTACCACCGGTGGCTCCAGATGGCGTCCTCACCCTGGTACGGGTCACCGTCGGCCTGGTCGCCGCCGGCGTGGACGATCTGGAAGTGGTCGATGTAGCCGTCCGGCTCGTTGAAGTTGCCGTCGGCGTCGAAGTCGTACCGGTCCCACTCGTCCATCGCCTTGACGTCCGCGGCGATCTCCGCGTCGGAGCGGCCCTGCGCCTTCTGGTCGGCGACCCACTGGTTGGCGGCGTCGCGGACCAGGGCCCAGGTGTTGGTGCAGACGCTCGACGCGCACGGGTAGCCGTCGGAACGGCCGTAGCGGGCCTCGTTGTAGCGCACCTTGACCCAGTTGGTGACCTCGCCGTCGACACTGTACCGACCCGAGGACTGGGCCTCGTAGTACTGCTTCAGCGACTCGTCACCCGGGGCGGTGCCGAAGTAGAGCTTCCGGAAGTGGTCGGCGCTGTAGTCGGCCTGCCACACGGTGGAGTTGTCCACCGCCCGGTTGGGCTCCGGGATCTGGTTGACGCGCGGACCGTCGAACCGGGTCGGGCCCGGGGTGCCCGGGTCGGTGTCCTGGTCCGGGTAGTCCGGGTGCCGCTCGTCGCCGAACTCCGCGAGGATGACGAAGATCTTGTCGGTCCGCTCGCGGGAGAGTTCGACGTACTGGTCCTTGGTCGGACCCTTGCCTGCCTTGGTGCTCTTGGCGGACCTGCCCGCCGCGGCACCTTCGGCAGCCCGCTCGCCGACCTTGACGACTGTGCTGCCGTTGATCTTCTGGGCCTTCGCCCTGCCGGACAGGACCTCGCTGAGGCCCTCCTGGCGCAGCGCGCGCCGCTTCTCCTCGAGCGGGTTGGGCAGGTCGTGCTCAGCCTGCGCAGGCTCGGCCACCGACGGGGCGGCGGCCGGCAGCTTCGGCGTCGGCGCGGCGCTGGCGGACGTGCCTGCCACCAGTCCCGTCGCGGTCAGCGAAAGCCCGAGCAGACCCACTGCGACTTTGCGCACGTGGTACCTCCGGTGTGAGGGAACCGGCCCAACTGGGGGTACGGGCCGGTGGAACGTCCCACTAGTGGGACAAGGGTGAACATAGACACTGCTGCGACTGGTGGGAAGACGTGTGCGTCGATTTGTAGCAACTTTTTGTTGGGAATGCTTTTCACCGTCACAAGCCAGTCCGTCACCGAGTTGTTGACCAGTGACGATGGCCGGATCTTGAAATGCAGTGACAGTTATGGATTAAAAACCTGCGCGGAAGCCTTGAGCAGGCCCTCCGGCCGATCAGTTCAGGCACGGGCCAACCGATCGACCGGCCCGGATCCCCCGGATACGACGAAGGGGCGGACCGCCCGGCGACCCGCCCCTTCGTCGTACGTCGTCGTCAGTCCTCGTCGGACTTCCCGCCGCTCATCCCCGACGAGATCAGGTCCATCACCGAGGAGTCCTGGAGCGTGGTCACGTCGCCCAGCGACCGGTTCTCCGCCACGTCCCGCAGCAGACGGCGCATGATCTTCCCGGAGCGGGTCTTCGGCAACTCCGGCACCAGCATGATCTGCCGCGGCTTGGCGATCGGGCCGAGCGCCTTCGCCACGTGGTTACGCAGCTCGGCGATGAGCTGCTCGCCCTGCTCGCCCGAGGTCTCCGCGCTGCCCCGCGGGATGGCGAACGCGACGATCGCCTGGCCGGTGGTCGGGTCGGTCGCGCCGACCACCGCCGCCTCCGCCACCGACGGGTGACTGACCAGCGCCGACTCCACCTCCGTGGTGGAGATGTTGTGGCCGGACACCAGCATCACGTCGTCCACCCGGCCGAGCAGCCAGATGTGCCCGTCGTCGTCCTTCTTGGCGCCGTCGCCCGCGAAGTAGACCCACTCGTCACCGAGGTTGGCGCCCGCGCCGAACCGGGACCAGTACGTCTCCAGGAACCGGTCGTCGTCGCCCCAGATCGTCCGCAGCATCGACGGCCACGGCTCCGTCAGCACCAGGTATCCGCCGCCACCGTTGGGCACCGACTGGCCCTGGTCGTCGACCACGTCGGCGACGATGCCGGGCAGCGGGCCCATCGCCGAGCCGGGCTTCGCCTCGGTCACGCCCGGCAGTGGGGAGATCATGATGGCGCCGGTCTCGGTCTGCCACCAGGTGTCCACCACCGGCAGCTCACCACGGCCGACGTGCTGCCGGTACCAGATCCACGCCTCCGGGTTGATCGGCTCGCCGACGCTGCCGAGCAGGCGCAGCGACGACAGGTCGTACCCGGCCGGGATGTCCTCGCCCCACTTCATCATGGTGCGGATCAGCGTCGGCGCGGTGTACAGGATGGTCACCTTGTACTTATCGACGACCTCCCAGAACCGGCCCTTGTGCGGGGTGTCCGGGGTGCCCTCGTACATGACCTGGGTGGCGCCGTTGGAGAGCGGGCCGTACACGATGTAGGAGTGCCCGGTCACCCAGCCGATGTCCGCGGTGCACCAGTAGACGTCCGTCTCCGGCTTCAGGTCGAACACCGCGTGCGTGGTGTACGACGCCTGGGTCAGGTAGCCGCCGGTGGTGTGCAGGATGCCCTTCGGGCGGGCGGTCGTGCCGCTGGTGTAGAGGATGAACAGCGGGTGCTCGGCGTCGAACGCCTGCGCCTCGTGCTCCGGCGACGCCGTCTCCACCGTCTCGTGCCACCAGTGGTCCTTCGCCGACCAGGCGACCTCCTCACCGGTACGCCGCACCACCAGCACGTGCTCCACCGACGGGCAGTTCGCCACCGCCTCGTCCACGGTCGGCTTGAGCGCCGACGGCTTGCCCCGCCGGAAGCCGCCGTCCGCGGTGATCACCACCTTGGCGCTGGCGTCCTGGATCCGGTTGGTGAGCGCGTCGGCGGAGAAGCCGCCGAACACCACGCTGTGCGTGGCACCGATCCGGGCGCAGGCGAGCATCGCCACCGCCGCCTCCGGGATCATCGGCAGGTAGATCGCCACCCGGTCACCGGCGGTCACGCCCAGCTCGGTCAGCGCGTTCGCCGCCTGGCAGGTGAGCCGGTGCAGGTCGGCGTAGGTGACGGTACGGGTGTCGCCCGGCTCGCCCTCCCAGTGGATCGCCACCTTGTCGCCGAGGCCCGCCTCGACGTGCCGGTCCAGGCAGTTGTACGCCACGTTGAGCCGGCCCCCGGTGAACCACTTCGCGAACGGGGCGTTCGACCAGTCGAGCACCTGCTCCCACGGCTGGGCCCAGGCCAGCCGGCCGGCCTGGCGCTCCCAGAAGGCCAGCCGGTCGCCGGCCGCCTCCTCGTACGCCACAGCGGTCACGTTGGCGTTCGCGGCGAGTTCGGCAGGCGGCGGGAACTGGCGCGTCTCGTTCAGCAAGTTGGCCAATGCCTCGCTCATGCGGTGACTCCTTCGTCGCGTGACCTGCGTCTCCTGATGCGGGGAAGGTTAGTCCCGCCGTACCCCGGCCGCGACCGTCCGGCCCCTCCCCGCGCGCCGAGCGGCCCGGTCCCCGCGCCGAGGTGTAAGGAAGGGCCCCCTGTTAACGCCTCCGGTAGAGGAAGGGCCCCTTCTTAACAACCCCGGCCGTACGACGGGCCCGGCGGTCGCTAGCGTGACGGGGTGACCACCGATCCGCTCGCCCCGCTGCTCGCGCTCGCCGACGTCGCCCCCGCCGTCGAGCAGGCCCGCGACCGGGTCGACCAGGCCCACCGGCACCGCGCGCTGCGCCGCCAGGGCGGCCAGGTCGCCGCCGAGGTCAGCCTCCGCTCGGCAGTGGCCAGCGCCGCGCTGGAGGGCCGCGTCCACGACCGCGAGGAGGTACGCGCCGGCACCGTCACCGACCCGGTGCTCCAGGGCGCGCTGCGGGTCGCCGGGGCGCTGCCAGGGCTGAGCGACCTCTGGTCCAAGGCGCCCCGGCAGGTGCTGGCCCGGCTGCACGTACTCGCCGCCCGCGACGTGGTGACCGAGGAGGAACTGGGCCGGCCGGTCGCCGACCCGGTGGTCGCGGCCCGCCTCGACAGCCTGGCCGCCCTGGTCGCCGGCGGCACCAAGGTGCCACCGCTGGTGCTGGCCGCCGTCGTACACGGCGAGCTGCTGAACCTGCGCCCGTTCCCAGGCCCGTCCGGGGTCGTGGCCCGCGCGGCCGCCCGGCTGGTGCTGATCTCCACCGGGTTCGACCCCCGCGGGCTGGTCGCGGTGGACGTCGGGCACCGCGAGCGCGAACCGGAGTACGTGGGCGCGGCCGGCGCCTTCGCCACCGGCACGCCCGACGGCCTGCGCTCCTGGCTGCGGCACTACATGAGCGCGGTGGAGGTCGGCGCGGACCAGATCACGCTTATCGGCGACGAGATCCTCGCCGCGTCCTGACGGGTGCCGGGGTGTCAGGCGGTGGGCGCGGCAGCGCGGGCACGGCGGTGCCGGCCGTACCAGGCGATGCCGATGGCCACGCCGACGCCCACGCCGAGCGCCGCCGCCGCGACCGGCACCGCCGGCCGCTCGCGCAGCCGCCGGCCCACCGGAATCGGGTGCCGGAACTCCAGCACCGGCCACGCGTTCTCCACCGCCAGCTTGCGCAACGCCCGGTCCGGGTTGACCACCGTCGGATGCCCCACGCACTCCAGCAGCGGCCGATCGGAGTACGAGTCGGAGTACGCGTACGAGTCGGCCAGGTCGTAGTCCCGCTCCAGCGCCAGTTCGCTGACCGCCTCGACCTTGCTCGGACCGGCCGCGTAGAACTCGACCTCGCCGCTGTAGCGGCCGTCCACCACACCCATCCGGGTGGCGATCACGTCGGTGATCCCGAGCAGCTCACCGATCGGCCGGACCATCTCGTCGCCGGACGCGGAGACCAGCACGACGTCCCGCCCGGCGGCCTGGTGCTCCTCGATGAGAGCGGCCGCCTCGGCGTACACGTAGGGGTTGATCAGCTCGTGCAGCGTCTCCGCGACGATCTGGCGGACCTGTTCCACCGGCCAGCCCTTGCAGAGCGTGGCCAGATAGTCCCGGGTGCGGGCCATGGTCTGCTCGTCGGTGCCGCCCAGCCGGAACATCAGCTGCGCGTACGCCGACTTGACCACGTCACGCCGAGTGATCAGCCCGTCCCGGTAGAACGGCCGACCGAACGCCAGGGCGCTCGACTTGGCGATGACGGTCTTGTCGAGATCGAAGAAAGCGGCGCTGCGGCCCACGGCGCGAAAGTCTAGCCCGACGGGAGGCGTGGGGGCGCCCGCCCGGGTAGCGAAAGCCGATGAGCACCCCCTGGAGTGATGGCGGTCACAGGCAGCTATCGATGAATTAGCTTTGCGTGGAGTGAACAACACTCGACGTATAAGGGTCGACTGCGGCATGCTTGTTCTCGCGACGGGAGTTCGCATGCCCGGCGCCGATGGGCCTCGGCGGTTGCACCCCCCGTAACCGCTGGGTCGGTTCGGCTCGACCCCCCCGGAGCCGAACCACAAGACGACCCCCGTCTCCCCCCGACGGGGGTCGTCCCTTTGTGGCTTGCCGTTCCGGCGCAGGTGGAGGCGGGTTCTCCGGATCGGCCGGGTGCGGCTCCGGGCGGAAAGTCAGCGAATCGTCAGCGAACGTCAGCCGGACCCGATCGGCGTAGTCGTCGGGCGTGTGCGTGTACCGGTCCAGCGTCGTCGACGCCTTCTCGTGGCCCACCACCCGCCGCACCACGTTGACCGGCACCCCGTCCGTGACGAGCCACGTGATGTACGAGTGCCGCAGGTCGTGGAACCGCAACCCGCCGACCGCCGAGGCCGCCGCATGCGCTACTGCCGCCGCCTCCGTGGCGAACCCCGTCCGCTGCTCCCGCCCGTCCCGATCCGGCCACACCGCGAGCCACCGGCCCGGCGCCACCTCGGTCACGCGACCGAGCAGGCCGGCCCGCACCAGCGACGGCAGCCACACCCGGCGCCGGAAGTTCGACCGCCGCTGCGGGCCGCCGTCCCGGTCGGCGAAGACCAGCGCCCGGCCGTCCGGCGAGCCGGCCCCGCGCCGCCGGCGCAGCTCGTCGACGAGGAACCGCGGCATCGGCACCGCGCGCACGCCGGCCCGAGTCTTCGGATACGTCCGCAGCACGACCCCGCCGTGGGTCTCCACGGCCACCTGGGCGACGTGCACGAGCCCTCGGTCGAGGTCGACCGCTTCCCAGGGCAGGCCCGCGCACTCACCCCAGCGCAGTCCCGCCCCGGCGGCGGCGCAGACGATCCCGCGGTGTTCGACCGGCACGGCGGGCAGCAGCCGGCCGAGGAACGCCTCCCGGCTGATCGTGCCGGCGCGAGCCTCACCAGCCCGGTTTCGCGGTATCCGCACCCCCTCGCACGGGTTCACCGCGATCAGCCGCGCCCGGATCGCCGTCTGCATGATCATCGACAGCATCCCGAGGTGTTTGGCCGTCGTCGAGGGCGCCAAGGTCCGGCCCAGGTTCGTCACCCACTCCTGCACCGCCAGGTAGTCGATTCGCGCCAGCGGCCATTCCGCCCACTGCGGCAGCAGATGCGCTCGCAGCATCGATTCCGTCCGCTCGGCCGTCCGAACCTCCACCGACCGCCCGGCCAGCCACCGTGTCACGAACTCGCCGAACCGCATCCGCCCGGCGTGCGGGTCGACGTACGTGCCCCGGTTGATCGCGCCTTCCACCTCAGCCAGGTACGCGTTCGCCTCCTTCTTCGTGCGGAACGTCTTGGCCTTCTGTCGGTTGGCCGAATCCCGCCAGTTCGCCCGGTAGGTCCCGGCCGGCGTCTTGCTCACGAAGCCCACGGTCACCAACCCCCGCGCGGCGCGTCGGTACCCGTTGCCGAAAGGCCGCCAGAGGCACCGTCCAGCCATGCGTGGAAACGGCTACGCGGCACCACCCAGCGCCGCCCCAGCCGCTCGGCGGGGATCTGCCCGGCCCGGACCAGGGCGTAGGTCGAGCTGACCGACAGGGACAGCAGCGCGGCCACTTCCTTGACCGTGTAGACGGCCCGGACCGGCCGGGGCGGGCAGTGGCCGGGGGCGACGTCGCCAGCACGAGGCCCGGCCTGCCGAGGCGCGAACGGCACGACGATGGACAAGATTTCCTCCCCAGGGTTCAGGCCGCGAGCGCGGCGGGTTGATCAGTTGCCGAAACAGCGGCGGCTGTTCGGAGCCGGGCGGTGTCGAGGTCTGCGCGCCAGCGGATACGGGCGGAGATCGATCGCAGGAGGCGGTGTTCCAGGGGCGGCACGTCTGGGTCTTCGGGTCGGGCGAGTTCGAACCGGTACCGCTTCGAGCCGTCCGCGTCGTCGGCCGGCTGGTCGTGTTCCTCGATGTCGGCCATGCCGCCAGCGAGGATCGCCCTCACCCAGGCCCGGTTGTCGGCGCGGTGGTCGGCGAGGGTCTTGCCCGACCACTGCCGGGAGACGAGGACGCGGCGGCCGGTGAAGCCGAGGGTGGAGCGCTGGTGGACCTTCCCCGTGCACCGGCCGGGGGTCAAGCCGGCCTTGACCCCGTCGGGCTGGACGCCGTATAGCAGCCAGTTCGCGCACGTCGGCGAGCACGGCAGCACCGACAGCTCTGCGTGCAGGCGGTCGAAGTGTGCCTTCTGCGCGTCGGTGCGGGGCTTGGCCTGGTCGGTCAGGTCCTTGGTGACGTACTTCGTCACGTACCGGATGGAGCGTTCCGCGTCCTTGGTGCCCTGCTCGATGCCGCGTGCGTCGATCCGGCCGAGCCGGGCGACGTAGGCGGGGCGGCTGTCGGGTTCCTCCAGGGCGTCGAGGGCCTCACCCCAGGTGGGCAGCGGCTCGCGCGTCTTCGGATCGACGTACGCCTGCCGGTCGACGTCCCAGACCGGTGGCTTGTCGACCGGGTAGGCCAGCTCGTCGAAGGGTGGCCACCACACCTGGTGGTAGGTGGCCGCCGCGATCTGCTTGAGCAGCCGGCGGGGCAGGGTGCCCCGGATGGCGAAGTGCGCGTGCGGAGCGAGCCGGCGTTGCAGCTCGACGGCGCCCGCGTATTGGACGTTCCAGCCGGCGGCGCGGCGGACGTTCTGCCACCACCGGTCAAGAACCCGCGCGAAGTGGACCGAGTCGAGCGCGGCCCGCCGGTAGTCGTAGCTGGTCGGGTCGACGGGCGTGCCGAGCACGTCGTCATACGGGCCGTGCGTGCCGTTGGCCGCACTCGCACGGGGCGACGTAGGCGCCGCGCCGTAGGTGGGAGTGCACCGGCCCGTGCGAGCCCAGGGTGAGCGTGATGAGCATTGACGGCCGGTGTGTCTTGCCTGCCTTGCCGGAGTAGGCGCGGCCGACCGTGCGCGGGGCGACCGGCAGGCGTGGCAGGTCTGGGGAGTCCTGCCGCCGCCTGGTCGACCGCTTGCGCCGGGGCCGCTCGTCGCGCTCTTTCGGGGTCAGGTGCCCGCGCAGGCTGGTTTCGGCGAGCGCTTCATCCAGCTCAACGATCGCGGCGTCCACGTCGGCGATCTGCGCGGCCCGCTCGTCGGGGGCCATCGGCTGGTAACGCAGCGCTTCCCGTTCGAACTCCAGGTGTGCCCGGACCCGCACGAGGGCGAGGACATCTTCCCCGGGTTTGTCGGGGCGGACGGCGGGTTCGTCGGCGAGGTGCCAGCCCTCGCGAATCTGTTGGATGCGCAGCCGCCGGCCCCGCTCCGCACACGGCTTGCATTTGGCCGCCAGGGTCGCACCGCAGGGCACCTCCACGACCTCGGTGAGGCCGGTGGCGGTGTCGGTACGCCGCAGGGCGAGAGGGCGGACGCACACGCCGTTCTGTTCGGCGAGTTGCTTGAGCGCGTCCTTAGCGAAGGGCTTGCGCATCCGGTCCGCCCGCGACCCCGGCCGGGGCTGCTCGACGGGAGTCGTGGGGATGAGTTCGAGTTGGCTCACCGGTCACGCTCCCCGCCGAAGACGCTGCCGTTGCGGGGCGCGAACGCCGCCGCCGGCACGGGCACCAGTCCCGGCCGCCGCTCCACCGGCATCGCATGGACCGGGCGGAGGAGGGCCGCCGGGCGAGGCTGCTCGTCGGTGGCTTCCACGGCGACGTTCACCGCCTGGCCCTCATCGACGACGGCGAGGGTCACCGCCTGGTCCTCGTCGGCGACGTCAAAAGGCGGCCGGTCGTCGGCCGGGTTGTAGCCGGGCGGGACGTCGCCCCACTCGCTGGTGTCTGCCGCTTTGTCGACGGGGACCGCCGCCGGGGCGGGGGTGGTGGAGAAGATGAGCTTGGACAGGCCGAGGAACGCCAGCGCCGGCACGGCCGACAGCAGCCACCCGGACACGCCCGGCTTGGCCACGGCGAGTTGCGCCGACAGGGACAGGGCGACGGCGCAGACGAGCAGGAACATCGGGTACCCGATCGGGCCGCCGGTGCGGCGTCGCCGCCGGATCGTCAGCAAAGCCGCGAGGGGCAGTAGTTCGGAGATGGCGGCGTTGGCCCAGCCGAACCAGTCCCCGGTACCGGTCGGAGAGTTCGCCATGGTCCAGTCGTGCACGTGGGTGAACGACGCCGCGCCGGCCAGCCCGCCCACGGTGAGGACGATGAGCACCAGGACCACGCCCTCCACCCGATCTGCGTTGGCCTTCACCGGGTCACCTCCTGCTCGTCGTTGTCGGTGTCGTCGCAGAGCCGCCGGTAGTCGCGGCCGAGTTGGCGGATGTCGTCGTCGGTGAGGTAGGCGAAGCGGACCCGCACGGGTTCGCGAACGCCGTCGAGGACGACGAACCCCACACCGGGGGCCGATTCGGGGATGCGGTCACACAGCGCGCCCCGGTCACGAGCCCCATCGCCGAGGACCATGTCCACCTGCTCCGGCTCGGTCAGCCGCAACCCGATGCGGGTCGGGAACAGGTCCCGAAACGGCAGCACGTCCTTGCGCGGATCCTGCAACGCCGCCACAACGTGCACCCCTACCGCCCGTCCCTGGGACAGCAGCAAGCCGAGGGCTTCCTTGATCCGGTCGCGCACCTTCCGATCGGTGATGTACGCCGTCAACGCCGCCAGCTCGTCGACCACCAGGACGATCAACGGCTCATCCGGTGTCGGCGTGTGCTGGCGGGCGACCCCGCGCAGGCGGGCCGCCCGCAGGCGCATCCGCTTGACGGCCTCTTCCAGGACGCCGGCCATGCCGTCGGGGTCGTCGTAGGAGAACCGGGCGAACAGCGGCACCCCGGCCGCCAACTCCATGCCGCCCTTCGGGTCGAATGCCCACAGCTCCACCAACCCCGACCTGACACCGCCGGCCAAGGACCGGATCAGCGACCACAACACCGACCCCTTGCCGGAGTTCGTGGCCCCGGCGATGAGCACATGCGAGCCGGCCAGGCGCAGCCGGTAAGGCTGCCCGTCCTCGCGCACCCCGAGCGTGAGCCCGTCGAGGTTCGGCACCTGAGCCACCGGCATCGGGGCCACGGTGCCGGCCAAGGGGTCACGGCGCAGAAATCGGATCACCACCCGATCCGGGCGGGCCGTCGAGCGGGCTTGGCCGGTGCGCAGGCGGAAGGCGTAGGCGAGGCGTTCCGCGGCCTGCCCCCAGTCGTCCGGGATCTGCCCCGGCAGCATGCGGACGGTCAGCTCGTCGCCGTAGCGGTCGCAGCGCACCTTGAGAAGCTGCGGCACGTAGCGGTCACCGGCGAAAACCGTCGCCAGCCCACACGTCGCCATGACCGACGCCCACCGAGGCCGGTAGACCACCAGGGCGCGGACGCGGCTGACGATCGGGTACCAGCCGAAGCGCAGCCACGACGACGGGTGCCACCGCCACCAGGCCGCACACCCAACGGCGACCGCCAGGACGACGCCGGCCAAAACCCGGCCGCCATACTCGGCCCGCACCCACAGAACGGCCACGGTCGGGGCGGTCAGCCACCAGTACCGCATCGCGAGGACCGTGAGGCGGAACAGGCCCCGGGCCAGCCACCAGAACACCAGCAGCCAACCCGGAACCCGCCACGCAGGAAGGCGCACGTTCATCGGCGCCACCGGGATCTTCTCCCCGGGGATGATGTTGATCAGAGGCACAGGTCCCCACCCCTGCCAGGACGCGCCAGGGTCGCGATGCACGAGCGGCACGACATGCGGCGCAGGTCGAAGCGGCGCGGCTTCACCCACTCCTCGCAGCGCGGGCAGCGGATCGCGCACACCCGCGCCGAAGCCGGCGGCAGCCGCAGCGCCGACCGGATCGCCGCTTCTGCTTCGCGGTAGGCGTGGCGTAGGCCGATCAGACGGGTACGGGACATCAGGACCACCGTCCCGACGAGCAGCGGCCCTCAGAGCAGTTCAGGGCAGGGGGAACTACGGTGGGCATCACGCCCTCCTTCACACGTGAGGGATGGGAGAGCGCGGGACGGGCCGGGACTCTTGGCGGGGAAACGACCCGCCCCGCGCGCCAAACAGCGACCAGTCAGGCCGCCACCGAACCCGGCACTATCGACGCCGGCCGGATCGCCGTGGCCCGCAGCGAGTACGCCATGCGGGAGCGGCAGTCACCCGACGAGCGGCCCGGCTTGCACCGCTGCGAATCCACGTACGGGGTCAGGGTCAGGCCCTCGAACTCGACCGCCGGCGGGTAACCCGGCACCGTCGACGGCGGCGGCACCGGCTGCTGCGCCGCCACGACCTTGACCTTCACCTCGGTCGACCGACCGAACTTCCCGGCCTCCGGGTCCAGGTCCATCACCCGCACCACCCAGACCCGCTCTCCGGTCTCCTTGTCCCGCGCCTGGTTGTCCGCCTCACCACGCCGCTCAAAGTCGATCTGCGGCGACACCCCGAGGCAGAGAGCCCCGGCGGGGAACACGTACTCGGACGGGACGGGCACCTTCAACGTCATCGGAACCACGTCGACAGCCTCCTAGCCTCACCAATCGTCCATCTGACAACCGGTTGAGCTAACAAGCTACGTCAGCTTGTAAGCACAAGCAAGGGATTCTCCTCGCCCGGCTCCCACTCGCCCCCTTGGTCGGCAGCACCACGAGGGGATGCTTGTAAGGGCACTCTTGGCGGGCTGTGGATTGCCCTGGCCGGTCGCTCCTGCCTATGGTGTCGATCCATCATGGACAGAGCGGGGTCGGGCGTGAGTGTAGACCGTGAGGCTTTCCTTGCCGAGGCGAAGGATCGGGCAGGCACCAACCCGATCGAAGTTTCCGTGCGTGACCTTTTGAACTACTGGGGCGCGAAGCGGCGAGGCTACTGGATTGTGGAGCAGATCCGGAACTCCTTGGAAGCGCATGGACTTCAGACGACTCCGCCGTTCGTTGATGTATGGATCGGTTCGTCAGTCAAAATAGTGCCCCTTCAGCCTCAAGACGTACTCGTGCCTATCCCTGAAGTGGATACCGTAAAGAAGGATCAAGGCGCTCCGGCCGAGATCTTCCTGAGAGTTGGTAGTCTCAGGTCGGCAAACTCTGGAGTGGTTTCGGTCAGCCCCCAGGATGAGGTATCCAAAGCGCAATCGCTAATGCTCCGCTATGGGTATTCGCAACTTGCAATCCTTTCAGGGGAGCGTGACCTAAGGGGTGCTGTGAGTTGGGAGTCAATCTCACACGCGCGGATTCGCGGAGTCACTACCGCGCTGGCGGACGTCACGGTGACCGCTGAGGTCGTTCGAGAGGACGATGATCTGCTAGCTCAAATCCCACGGATTATTGACGCCGGCTTCGTGTTCGTGCAGGCAAAGGACAAGAGGATACGGGGCATTGTCACCACGGCGGATCTGAGTGAAGAATTCTCTCGTACCGCCAATCCGTTCTTCATCATCGGTGAGATTGAAAGGCGATTGCGTGCAATCATCGACGACGTCTTCAGCCCCAACGAGCTCGCAGAAATAGCGGACCCTGAAGACGTCGATCGCACCGTTGGCGAAGCAGCCGATCTAACCTTTGGCGAGTATCAGCGACTTCTCGAGAACCCAGGTCGCTGGTCTCGGCTTAACTGGCACCTGGATCGCAAGGTATTCATTGACGCTCTGGATGAAGTGCGTGAGATTCGGAACGATATCATGCACTTCAGTCCAGATCCGCTCGACGAAGAGAGCGTGGCCAAGCTCAGAAGATTCGCGCAATGGCTGCGGAAACTAATGGCGTAGGGGCCTCGTCCGCCCTGGGTGGCAAGTGGGTGTTAGGAGATCGCGTAGGTGTCCTCGATCTCGTGGCGGCTGCCGGGCATCACCAGCACCGACGTCATGATCGGGTTGCCGGATGCCTGGTGGACGGTGATGACGACGCTCATCACCGACTCGTCGGCTGGCACCTGTAGGGCCTCAGCCTCGACGTCGCTCACCCGGCGGGCGGTCATCCGCTCGGTGGCGTAGTCGGCGCGTAGGCCCTTGTGACGGGCGATGAGGTCCAGCAGGCCACCCGCGATCGGGTCCGGCCTGGTGATATCGGTACCCACCGCGATATCCACCGGCACGAACGTGGCGACCAGGTCCACCGGCCCCGCCTCCGAGACGGTCCGGCGGCGCCGCTCGTAAACCGGCGTACCCTCCGGGATCTTCAACTCCGCCGCGATCCGCGGAGACGCGAGCACCGGGCCGACATGCAGGATCTCCGTCTCCCCGGTCTCGTCCAGCTCGACCGCGTCGCGAGCGTAGTCGGGCGAGGTGCGGCCAGAGGCGGGCCGGCCGCGTACGAAGCTGCCCTTGCCCTGCTGCGACTCGATCCAGCCGTCCTGCTTGAGGATGCCCAGCGCCTTGAGCACCGTCGGACGGGACACCCCGAACTCCGTACAGAGCTGGTTCTCCGACGGCAGTGCCGCACCGGGCGCGTAGTCGCCGTCCTCGATGCGCTTCCGCAGCGTGTTCAACACGCGCAGGTACTTCGGCGTCGGAATCTCGTACGCCATCGCGGGCCACCCCACCTAGGAACGCTGCATGAATCTCAGCAGCTTATGAGTTGTTTGCATGACAGGACAAGCAAGGTCAGCCGTTCGGCGTCACATGCTCCACCGCTGCGGCCAACCATCCCGACCATGACGACGGCGCTCCCACCGACTCCGGACGAGTCGCACCCGGCCACCGACGCGGCAGGCACCCGTACCGGCCGAACACCCGCAACGCTGCCTGACGCTGCGGGCACGGACCCTCCTCGCCACAGGTGACGCAGCGCCCGTCCGCGCTCGACGGCGTGTGCTGGTCAAGCTGCGCCTGTGCCGCCCGGAGCTGGTCGCGCACCGCACTGGACAGGTAGGTGCTCACTGGGCCGCCCCATCCGGCGGGAGCTTGCTCGCGCGCACCAGGATCTGCGCCTGCCGACCGTGACGGCCGGACGGACCGAGCCTGAATCCCTCGACCCAGATCCACTCATCCTGCGGCGGACGGTTGGCCACCAGCCGAACCCCAGTCACCCACAACGTCACCGGCCCGTCCGACGGCAGAAGACGATCTGCTGCATCGATCGTCAGCACCGCGCCGAGTCGTACCCGAACGTCAAACACCGCGCCTCCTCATCACCGGCGCCACGTTTCGAGGCGGCGCGTTGTCGGTAGTGCGTCGCTGGATCTGAAGGCCGGCGATCTGCGCGAAGACCTCACGCCGCGCCAGCGCCTTACCGGTGGCCAGGTCGATGGCGTAGCCGGTCAGCCACACCCAGCCGTGATACGTCGGCTTGTCGCATACCGACGTCACCCGTAGCCACAGCGCGCGATCGCCGCCGAACTGCACCGAGGCCCGTCCGTCGATTAGCACCAGGTCGCCTGGCACCGGGACGCCCGGCCGGGACGGCGCCGGCTTGCGGGGCGCCGGGGCGGGCGGGTCATTCACGGGCCGTCGTTCGGGTCGCGGTCCCACACCAGCACCCACCCTGGGCCAGCCTCAGCAGGTCGCCGCGCGACCGGAACCCGCGCAGTCCAGGCAGGACCGCCGGGCAAGCGAACGAGTTCGCTCCGACCCACGCCCCATCCCCCGAATAGCGGTGCGGGCAAGGGTGTACTTCCAGCCCGCGCCCGAGCAGGATTGGCAGTTGCTCGATACGTTCAGCCCCGTCATGAAGACAGGTTGTGGCACATACCGCCCAGTGACCCGGAAAATCCTTCCGGGGTCGCAGCCGACCGAGGGGAGACAGTGAACCGGTGCGCGGGACGACCAACACCCTGACCATCGGCGAACGCGTCGCCTGGTACCGCAGACGACGCGGCCTGTCCCAGGAAGTTCTGGCCGGGCTCATCGGTCGTACCGCCGATTGGCTCGGCAAGATCGAGAACAACCGGATCGAGCTGGACCGGCTCTCCGTCATCAAGTCCCTCGCCGAAGTCCTGGACGTCTCACTCGGCGACCTGCTCGGCGAACCCTCGCTGCTCGACTGGACCGGCGACAGCGGCACCGAAACCGTGCCCGCCCTGCGCGCCGCCCTGATGAACTACCGCGCCCTCGGTCCGTTCGGCGGCGGCACGGACGTGGAGCCGTCGAGCGTCGCCGCGCTCAGGAATGAGGTAGGCGCCCTGTGGGACGCCTACCAGGACTCACGATTCGGGTACGTCACCGGCCGCCTGCCTGACCTGCTGCACCGCGCCCAGGCCGCCGCCGACCACCACGACGGCGACGACCAGGACCAGGCCCGCCGCCTGCTCGGTCTGGCGTACCAGCTCGCAGCTACCCAGCTCACCAAACTTGGGGAAAGCGACCTCGCCTGGATCGCCGCCGACCGCGGCTTGACCGCCGTCCGCCCCACCGGCGACCCGCTCATCACCGGCTCCCTGTTCCGCTCCGTCGGCCACGCCCTACACGCCACCGGCCGCTACGCCGAAGCAGTACGCCTCACCGAGGACGCCGCCGGTTACCTTGAGCCCCACCTGAAGCACGCCACGCCAGCGTTGCTCTCCGTCTACGGAACCCTGTTCCTGTCCGGTTCGATGGCCGCCGCACGGTCCAACGACGCTGCCACCACCCGCGCTTTCCTCGCCGCCGCCGACCAAGCCGCCGGCCAGCTTGGGGCCGACGGCAACCACCTCTGGACCGCGTTCGGCCCGACCAACGTCGCCATCCATCGCGTAGCCACCGCCGCCGAACTGGGCGACCTACAAGTCGCCATCGACCTCGGACCCCGCGTCGACACCGCCGGCCTACCGATGGAACGCCGCGTACGACACGCCCTCGAAATCGCCCGCGCCTACAGCTCATGGAACCGCGTCGACGACGCCCAAGCCGTCCTACTCGACGCCGAACAGATGGCACCCGAACAGGTCCGCCACCACTTCCTCAGCCGACAACTCGCCCTCACCTGGATCCGCCGACAACGCGGCAAGCCCTCAGCCGAACTGGTCGGACTGGCCCAGCGACTCAAGGTGCTCGACTAAACCCAGCCCATCTAGGCTGCCCTGATGACGGCCAACGAGATGCCACCCACGGCAACCCCACGCGTCGCCGCCGGCGCCCTCTTCTTCGACAACGAAGGCCGCGTGTTGCTCGTACGCCCAACGTACAAGGAACATTGGGACATTCCCGGCGGTTATGTTGAGCCCGGAGAGTCACCCCGCGCTGCGTGCATCCGGGAGATCGAGGAGGAACTCGGCCTCAAGGTCGACATTGGATCCATGCTGGTTGTGGACTGGGCTCCTGCCGAGAGGGAGGGAGACAAGATCCTGTTCGTCTTTGACGGAGGGCTTCTCGGTCCAAGCAAGCTTCGCGAAGTCCAGTTTGAGGATGGCGAACTAGACGAGTGTCGGCTTGTTGTCATTGACGAGGTTGGACAACTTGTGCTGCCGCGACTCGCTCGTCGCATTCAGGTTGCGGTTGAGGCCCGGTCAGCCCGTCAAGGCGTCTACGCGGAGCACGGCAACGCGCTTGGCTAGTTGCCATCTACCTGCGGAAACGGTGGGTGAAGACTCCGATGAGGAGGGGCGTTCTATCTCGCCGAAGGCCTAGCCTGCAGCTAGGTCAAGGCTGCCCTGCTGTCACGGCCCCACTTCCCAGCACGCTTGCGCAGTTGTACCCTCGCCCGGGTAACTGTCTTGACACCAACTGATGACGTGGGGGTCTCCTAGGTGTCTAACATTATTCCGGGCATCGGCTCTGGCCATCTGCTTGAGAAAGAGCTGTTGGCTGAGGATCGGTCGGTCCGAGTTGGAGCGATCCATCGCTTGAACTACAGCGAGGCCATCGTCTTAACTCATGACACCTGGAAGACTCACGCCGGTGGCATTCCTCAGTTCGCCTACCTTATTGCGACGGCTCGCAAGGTCGACGGCGAATCCCAGGACGATGATGAAGTTCTCCTTCTTCGCGTTGAGGGAACTGCACCCTTAGCGATGGAGTCAGACCTTCACGCGGTCCGAGAAGAAGCCCTAAGGACTGCACTTTCTCAGAATGCAGACCCCTCGCCTTCTATGGTCCTTGATGTAAAGCTCGATCCTTTCACCAGAAATCGCGTTTCCTTCACCGGCTTGAGATGCAGGATCCTGGGAACCTTCTTTGAAGATGATCGAGATGGTAAGCGAGAAATCGCCTATGGTGCCGACGTTGATAACTTCTACGCCACGTCGACTTATAGGGTGCTCAAGCCAGTAGGCGAGGGGCTGTCTTACATTGCTTCGTATTTAAAGCCCTCGGACGGCCCCGTCGATCTTGTGCAAATTGGTCACGTCCGATACTCGGCCACCACTCGGCGAGCAAAGGCGTCGAAGCAGGCGGACGCCGCCGTGAAGGTGAATATCCACGACTTCATAGGAAATAAAACCGGGCTCCTAGGGATGACCCGTACCGGTAAGTCGAATACAGCCAAGATCGTAATCGCTAGAACATTCGCAGTTTCCGAGCAGCGGCGGGCAGCCGGAAAGGCCCCGATTGGTCAACTTATCTTCGACCCTCAGGGCGAATATGCGAATCCAAACACCCAGGACGGAACGGAAGTGGCCGCCATTGGCGAGCGGCACGTCCGAATCTTCAAGTTTGGCGCAGACGGTTCGCAGGCTCACGTTAGACCCCTGGGAATCAACTTCTACGACCCTGACCAGATCGAGGCGGTGCAAGGGCTTATTGCTGACAAGCTTAGGTCCGATGGGTCGGCTGGATATGTGAACGACTTCGCAGCTACTCATTTTACTGACGTCGCAGGAGACTACTCTCAGACCACCAGGGCCCAGCGTGGCCGCTTGATTCTGTACGCTGCGCTCCTTCGCGCCGACTTCAAAGTGCCTCAGAAAAACGCTGGAACGAATGTCCCCTATTCGGTCCTCGTGTCGATAAAGGCCGATCTTCGTGCAGAGATCACCCGTGTACTGGGCCGCGACCCCTTCAGGCAAGCTGGCAAGCAATGGTCTGTGCGCGCAGATGACGTTCGGGGCGTCGTCGACAGCATTATTTCGCTTCGCGAAGGTGGGAATGCGCACGCTGCTGACTTCTGTGATGACATTAGATGGCAGTCGACCGAGCCAATCTACACAGGTCAGACGAGCGGCTCAAGCAGAGTCAGAGGTTGGCGCAACCTCATTGATCTCAAGGACTTTCATAACGAAGATACACAACGTGACCCAGCCTTTGAGATTTATGATCACTTGAAGGACGGGCGGATCGTCATCGTGGACCTCCACGTTGGTTCACCCCCTATTGTTCGTGCTCTCTCCGAGTCCATCACCCGCAGACTGCTGGCGGTGCAGACAAGAGTCTTCACGTCAGGGGCAACCCCACCGGCGATCCAAGTGATGCTTGAAGAGGCGCACAACCTCTTCGCTGCCGATCGGTATAAAGATGACGGTGACGTTTGGGTCAGGCTCGCGAAAGAGGCAAGCAAGCTGAACCTAGGAATGACCTATGCCACGCAAGAGGTCTCAGGCGTCGCTCACCAAGTGAAGGCGAATACCGCCAACTGGGTTGTAGCGCACCTTAACAACACGAAAGAAGTCCAGGAGCTTTCAAAGTTCTATGATTTTGCGTCTTTTGGAGAATCGATCATCGCGTCAGAGGATAAGGGCTACGTTCGCCTCAAGACCTTGTCTTCTCCCTACATCATACCGGTCCAGATAGAGCGATACGACCGCGCTTTAGTCAACGAAGCTAGAGCCGCCGCAGGTGACCCTCCTCTGCCTCTGCCAGTCGAAGGCTAGGAGTCGGCGTTGTCATATCAGACAGTCTCTGGATCGTATGAACTGGCATCGCGTGTTGGGCATTCAAACGCCGCTCTACGAGCGATTGCGGATAGAGCTTCCTTCTACGTTCCAGCGCAGGAACTTGGCGATCTCGACTGGCTGAAGGCGAAAGTCTTGAAGCGGTCAGCCTTCCCTTCCCCTGAGGGCGTTGATCGTTTGACAGCTGCAATTGCGATCGACGGTTCACGTGTGGCCGAACGCGTTCGGGACGGGCTACCCTCGGTGGTCTACGGGTACGCGCAGGCAGCTGCAGCATACGTTGATCTCGCAACAATGGAGCAGCAGCAGGACGTGCGGTTCGTTGATCCGGTTGCCATCGAGCGTGCAGTCAACACTGCTCTGGTTTCACTTGATCTTCCGACTGCCGGAGCCTACACCCGTCGCGGAATTGATATTAAGAAGTCTTGGCGCGAAGCCCTATTTCGAATTTTTGCTTCCAAAAAGGTAGAGGTTAATCGCCTTAACCAAAGTCTCCTGGATCTTCTCATGCTTTTGCATGGTCATCCGGGCGCTCCTGCCGCAACCGTACCGGTCAACTGCCCGAAAGAGAACTGCAAGAGCCGAGGCATTCCAGTCCGAGCTGGCGGTGGTGAGTGTCCAGCGTGTGGCGAAACGCTGTACCCCACAGATGTGCTGCGCATTCATGAGGAAGTGGCGGAGGAAGGAACAAATGAGGGTGCTCTTGGCCGCTTGATGTCGGTTTTGGAGCTCCTGGTGCTTGTTGGGCTAGTGACGCTTTTGTGGACGCAATCGCGGGCGGACCTGCTACGTTCAACGCTTTTTATCGTAGACGGGCCCTTAGCGGTTCACGGACCCCCTGCGAAGCTCAGAGCGCGCGCGTTGGAATACTATCAGGCGATGTGTTCCTCGACGCCTGGAGTCGGGCCGTTTCTTTGCGGCTTAGAGAAGACGGGCGCGCTGGTTGACTACGCTCGCCAACTAGCCAGGCATGATGTTATTCGCGAGGGCGACTTGCTGATATGTGACGCAGACGTTATCAAGGTTGTCTGTAATACGGACAATCCCAAATCGTATGGTAAGGAGACTTACTGGGGGCGTAAGTTTGTCTACCGCGCCCTTGATGGCCGAGTAGTTGTCGCTACGATCCCGCCTGCTGCCGGTCCTGCTTACGACGAAAATGGGGGTCAGTCCGGCCCGGATAACTACCCCACGATACCTGCAATTTTGGATGTCATAGATAGAACTGGCTCATCAATGTATCGTGATGGCATTATTCCCGTAGCAGCAGCTCATGGTAGAGCGGCCTTCCCGATTGGCGTCGGAACCGACGTACTTCGGCTCGTTGCGAAGCAGAAACTGGGTTTAGAGCCGGATGGAACCCCGAAGGCAGGTCCTCAAATATGACGGCCTCCAAGGCTCGACTATGAGCGCGCAGCGCATTGCCAGCAAGTCGGCCAAGGGCGACCAGCAGGTCCCGGCTGCCCGAGGCCTTGCTGCTGTGCCTCCCGTGCCGCCAGAGATCGGGCCTACAGCTCGGAAGCTGCCACATCCCTCCGGGCTCCTAGATCATCCGCTTGCGCGAGCTCGTTATCAAACCCCACTCCGTTATCCAGGCGCCAAGACCGGGCTCGCTGACCTCATCGGCAGATTGATAGGAAATGCCGTCCACTCTCCTCAGGTTGGCAAGGTAGACCTGTTGGTTGAGCCCTTCGCCGGAGGTGCATCGACTTCCCTTCGTCTAGTTGGATCTGGCGTAGTGGACCGCGTCCTTCTTGCCGATGCGGACCCACTTGTAGCTGCCTTTTGGCAGGTTGCGGCGGCGGAAACCGAAAACCTCGTCGACAGAGTGTGCGATGAACACGCGCGGTTCGTGAGTCTTGGGGGACAGATAGCGCTAGACCGATGGGACTACTGGCGGGCTTGGACGCCGCGGCCAGGCACCTCTGCGGCAACAGCCCGATTCGAAGCAGCTGTTAAATGCCTTTTCCTGAACAGAACCACCTTCTCAGGTATTCTGCATGGTCAGGCAGGCCCAATTGGCGGCCGTTCTCAGACGTCGGCGTATGGCATTGGTTGCCGGTTCACCCTCGAACCCTTGATGGAACGTGTGCGATATGTCGGGTGGCTGTACGGTGAGGGCCGTTTGGTGGATGTCTGGTGCAAGCATTGGGAGAGAACCCTGGCTGACGTCCCTGAGTGGTATCCGCAACTTATACCGAACCATGTGGTGGCATATCTTGATCCGCCTTACCTCGAAAAGTCGGATAAGCTATACCAGAAGTCGTTCAATCCCAATGGAGGGTATGGCGCTAGCCCCGTTAGTGACCTCCACTGGTCAAACATTTTACCTCATCAACATCTCGCCGAATACCTTCGCCGTCGAATCCAGTTCCGGTGGATTTTGTCCTATGACTCCCATGCAAGTCTTCTGAGTGATCCGGCGCTTTATCTCTCTAGAGAGATGACCCCTTCTGCGCATGAACGAGAGGTTCTTGGCGTTCGCCGGTGGCGGATCTCTAAGAGACTAGTGTCTTTGCGCTACACAGCTTCGGCGCGGAAGGGCCGGGGGCCGGCCGATGAGTTGCTCCTAACTACGCTGCCGCCTTCGACGGTGCCAACGGACGACGACTTCCGGCCTCTCGGTGAGTGAAGAATGCTGTAGCTGCCCGATTGCCGAAACCCTCTCTTGTAAATCAAGGCGCTCCGCGCGGCGCGGGCCGGGGGGCGGCAACCGGCTCCTACCGAGCTGCCGCCCCGGCCGCCTACGGCGTCGGGCGGAAAGCCAGCCGGCCCGCAAATGACGCCTCGCCCCGCGCGTCACCCCTGGGTCCGTGAAGGGACCCGGTGACGAGTCCGATGGACCGACCGAGGCCATGCGATAGCTCTACCTTCCGTGTCTTCCAGCCCCGGTGACGTCTCACCACGGAACGGTCGACGGTCGGCCGATCGAGTTGCCGAACGGAATCCGTCAGCCGCTCACGGGTCCGAGGTGGGGAAGAGGTGGAGGTAGGAGGAGAGGCGGAGGGTGGGGCGGGTTGGGGTTAGAGCTGCCTCCGGCGGGGGCGCAACGACTCCGGTATGGAGTTGCCGAACGGTTGGGGTCGTGGGTGGTTGGGGTGGGATGCCATCCCGCCAGCCACCGACCCAGGCAAGCCGAGCAGACCAGGGCCAGGGCGACAAGGTCGTACGTCCGGTAGGGCGCTCCACCTTGTCGCCCTGGCCCTGGCCCGCTCCACGGTGTGTGGGTCGGCGGCAGACGGGATGGCAGACGAGGGCTTAAGCTGCGTCGATGCGACGAGATCCTTGTTAGCGGTCGCGGGCTGAGCTAGGAGAGAAATGCACTATACCTCGGTTTCGATAAAGAATTTCCGTTCAATCGTCGATTCCGGCGAGATTCCTTTGGGTCCCGTAACTTTGCTTGTTGGTCGAAATAACTCAGGAAAGTCGACCATCATTCGCGCCCTTTATCTTTCTCAAGAAGGGGCACCCCAGGAGGAGGGTGACGTCCGCGTTGGGTCTTCGGAGTTCGAGATTGACTTGAAGGTCGGTGAATGGAGTAGGATTTCTCGGGTAATGGGTTACTCCCCGATCGACCCTGGATCTACTGTCCGCCTGATAGGGAAAGACAGGGAGCAAGTCCGAGCTCGACTTGTTGAAGGAGACAAGCCTCAGCCTGCGCGGTTAGCCGGGAATGTGGAACCCAATAATGCCATTTATCCGGTGCTGGCGACGCGGCGCCAATCGCGCTACGAAGAGCAGGTTCGGCGCGATTCTGCGATAACTGTTAGCCCGACGGACTCGAATCTTGTTTCGAGGGTGATGACCCTCGCTACCTCGGAGATACCTGAGGCGCGCGCATTCCGTACGGCATGTCGAGATGTTCTCGGCGTCAACCTGAACATCTTGACAGGCGAGCACGGACAACAGCGGCTAGGTGTTCAGATCGATCGGTTCACCGAGATTCCGCTGAGCGCGATGGGTGCGGGCATCACCTCGGCGCTTAACTTGCTACTTAGTCTGAGTTCTAGTCAAAACAAGCTGTTCTTAATTGAAGAGCCAGAGAGTGACCTCCATCCGCAGGCGTTGAAGGCGCTTTTGGACCTGGTTGTTAGTGCTGCGCGCACCAATCAATTCGTAATATCGACTCATAGTAGCATCGTTTTGGCCAAGCTCGGCGCTGTCCCTGGCGCTGTGGTCGTCCACAGTAAGAGCGACGGCAAGGTTCCACCGATCAGTACCTACGATGTAGTTAGCTCGCCAGCGGCCCGGCTATCGGTAATGCAGGACTTGGGCTACGAGTTAGCGGATCTCGACCTCGGAGAGGGGTGGCTGATTTTCGAGGAGTCCAGCGCCGAACGCTTGGCGAGAGAATTCCTCATTCCGTGGTTCGCTCCGCGACTGCTTCGCCTCAGGACGCTAGCCGCCACTGGCACTTCGCGCCTCGAGCCCATCATGCAGGATTATCTAGAACTCTTTCTATTCGCTCACCTTGAACCGATGTATCGAGGCCGAGCCTGGGTGATCGCAGATGGCGATGAGTCTGGCATCTCCGTTATCGAAAAGCTGAAGCTCAAGTTCTCCGGGTGGCCATCGGATCGCTTTATCAATTTTGACCGTCCCGATTTCGAGCTTTACTATCCATCTTTGTTCAAAGACGACGTTGACCGTGCACTCCTAGAGACGGATAGGAGAAGGCGTCGGGAAGCGAAGCGCCTGCTTCTCAACAAGGTTCTAGCCTGGATCGCTGAAGATGAGCTTGCAGCAAGAGAGGCTTTTTCTCAATCCGCAGGTGAGGTGATCGATAAGCTTCAAGCAATCGAAGGAGCTTTGCTCGCCCTCGGTCGGGTGTCTGGGGGCGTGGCTAGCCCCTAGCTTGTAGGGACGGAAAGCATCTGCCGGCCGCCCCGAACTGCGGCATACGCCGGAAGAGGTTGGGCTTAGATGCGCGATCGGTTCGGATTTTTGCAGATGCGGTGGACCGGGCTCGGCGGGAGGAACCTCTCGCGAACGGTGGCTCATTCTTCCGAGGCAGCAGCCGTCATGGAAAGGGCGGTGCGAGGGTTGCCCGAGCGATGACCGGAGCAGGTGAGGTTGGGATCGTGGTTGTGCAGCCATCCGTACAGCCAAGCCCGCCGACGGACCCCGTCCGAGGCCGACGGTAGGCGACAGCACGAGCAGGCCAGTAGCGGTTACCGACGCAGGCAGACAGCAGTCTTGATCATTGCAAGGCAGGGTTCCGGGAATTGGTTACGCGCTGGCGGACTGCCCTGCGGGCGGCCTCCGGCCGTCCTCGGGCGCCCGCAGCGCGTCATCCGAGAGTCAGCGGATCGTCAGCGAACGCCGTACCGCGCCGTTACATTCGATCCTGCTCGACGGCATGACCGGTGGATCTGACCACGCGGTACGGCACTTGATCACACTCGCTGCTACGTCAGGTCACTTTCCCCCCGACGGGGGTCGTCCCTTTGCGGGACGAACGTTTCGCCGCAGGTCACCCCCGGTCGTTCTCGGGCGTGACGCTCTATAAGACTTCGTCTCCGGGGTGCCGCCAACGGCCCTGTTCCAGCAGGGTGACGAGCGTTGTGGGGAGAGGAAGCCCGCGGACGACCTGACCCCGGGGCGAGGGCCTTCGCGGGCTTCGTGCACCTTCACCCGCACGTCGTCAGTTGCGGGGCAGGGCGACAGAGGCGTAGCCGGGGTCTGCGACGGCCTCGGCGATACGTGTGACCCAGTGCAGGTCGTTGGCCCGGGACTCCGCGCTGGCGGGTGAGGTCGACCCGAGGGGGTCGCGAGGGGGCGCGGTGAATCGGTCACGGCCTCGATTCCGCAAGCCGGTGCGGTCCGACGGGCGGCGAGGGGCCCCGATTTTGCGTTACCGCTCGTCCCTGTCGTCAATGGCCGACCGGACACTCGGTTCCTCCGTCTCCGGCCCATAGCAGATCAACCGGCTCGCCGAGGTCTGTCCACAACGCGCTCGGTTGTCCACAGGGCACCGGTCCCGCATCCCCCGGCCGGGCAGGCTCACCACCGGCACGTCCGAGTCCGACCGATGGAGGCCGCCATGCCGCCCCGTACCCCGCTCCCGCCGTACCGTCGCCTGCCTCTGCTCGTCACCTCCGACGGCGACCTTCTCGACGAGCTGCTGCGACTCGCGGCGGCCGGTGGCACCGAGGTCGAGCTGGCGGCCGATCCGGCCGCCGCCCGGGCCCGCTGGGCCCCGGCGCCGCTGGTGCTCATCGGCGCCGACCAGGCGGCGGCCTGCCTGCGGGCGCGCCTTCCCCGCCGGGCCCGCACGGTCCTGGTCGGTCGCTCCGGAGAGCTCGATCCGGGTACGGAGCTGGCCGAACTCGTCGGCGCGGAGCACGTCGCGACGCTGCCGGCGGCCGAGCCCTGGCTGGTCGACCGGTTCGCCGAATGCACCGCCGGTCCGGCTGGCCCGGGGTCGGGCCGGGTGGTGGCGGTCCTCGGCGGCCGGGGCGGTGCCGGAGCCAGCGTGCTGGCCGGTGGGCTCGCCGTCAGCGCCGCCCGGTCCCGGCTGCGGACGCTTCTGGTCGACGCGGACCCCCTCGGTGGCGGTCTCGACCTGGTGCTCGGGTGGGAACAGCTCGACGGGTTGCGCTGGCCCGAGCTGGCCGGCACGGACGGGCGGGTCGACCCGCCGTCGCTGATCCGTGCGCTGCCCAGCCGAGGCGACCTGGTGGTGCTCTCCTGGGACCGGGGCGACCTGCGGCACCTGCCGGCGGAGGCGATGGCCGCCACAGTCGACGCCGGGCGGCGGGGGCGGGACCTGGTCGTGCTCGACCTGCCCCGGCATCTCGACGACGCGGCGGTGGTCGCGCTCCAGGCGGCCGACCGCGCGCTGCTGGTCGTACCGGCCGAGCTGCGGGCGGCAGCCGCGGCGGCCCGGGTCGCCGCCGTGGCCGCGCCGCACTGCGTCGACCTGTCGGTCATCGTGCGCGGCCCGGCGCCCGGCAGGCTGCGGGCGGCCGAGGTGTCCCGGGCGCTGGGGCTGCCGCTCGCCGGCACGCTGCGGCCCGAGCCGGGACTGTGCCGTGGGCTGGAGCGGGGCGAGGCTCCGGGCGCGAGCGGGAAGGGCCCGCTGGCCGCACTGTGTCAGCGGATCGTGGACGAGCTGGCCGGGTCGCCCACGGCGGGTGCGGCGTGACCGCGCCGACCGACCCGGGGGAGCTGGCCGCGCGGGTCCGGCACCGGTTCGCCGCCGAGGCCACAGCGGTCACGCCCGCGGCGATCGTCTCCGCGGTACGCGCCGAACCGGCGACGGCGGTGCTCGGCGACACCACCCTGCTGCGGATCGCCGGCCGGGTGCACGACGACCTGGTGGGCGCCGGTCCACTCGCACCGCTGCTCGCCGATCCACAGGTCACGGACGTGCTGGTGAACGGGGTGCGGGTCTGGGTCGACAGGGGACGGGGACTCCAGCAGGTAGCCGTGCCGCTGGGCACGCTCGACGACGTACGCCGGTTGGCGCAGCGCCTCACCGCGGCCGCCGGTCGGCGACTCGACGACGCCTCCCCGTGCGCCGACGCGCGGTTACCCGACGGCACCCGGCTGCACGCGGTGCTGCCTCCGGTGGCGACCGACGGGCCCTACCTGTCGCTGCGTACCTTCCGGCAGCGGCCGTTCACCCTGGACGAACTCGTCGACGGGGGCACCGTGCCCCGGCCGGTCGCGCCGCTGCTTGCCGCGCTCGTGGCGGCCCGCCTCGCGTACCTGGTCAGCGGTGGCACCGGCTCGGGCAAGACGACGCTGCTCAACACGCTGCTCGGGCTGGTGCCCGGCACCGAGCGGATCGTGCTGGTGGAGGACGCCGCCGAGCTGCGCCCGGTACACCCGCACGTGATCGGCTTGCAGGCGCGCACGGCGAACGTCGAGGGTGCCGGTGCCGTCGGGCTCGGCGACCTGGTGCGGCAGGCGCTGCGGATGCGGCCGGACCGGCTGGTCGTGGGCGAGTGCCGGGGCGCCGAGGTGGTCGACCTGCTCGCCGCGTTGAACACCGGCCACGAGGGTGGGGCGGGAACGCTGCACGCTAACGCTGCGGCCGACGTACCGGCCCGACTGGAGGCGCTGGGGATGCTCGGCGGCCTGCCCCGGCTCGCGTTGCACGCCCAGGTCGCCGCCGCGTTGCAGGTCGTCCTCCAGCTCCGCCGTACCGGTCAGGGACGCGTCCTGGACTCGATCGGCCTGCTGTTACCCGACGGGCCCGATCGGGTGGTGACGGTGGTTCCGGCCTGGACGCGCGGCCGGGGTGTCGCCCCGGCGGCCCTGCTGCTCGCCGGCCTGCTGCGGGAACGGGGAACGCCGGTGCCCCCGATCCTCCAGGCGGCGTGGCCCACCCCGGCGGATCCGTCGTGACCGGCCACCTCTGGCCGGCGGTTCTGCTCCTGGCCGCCGCGGCGCTCGCCGTCGCCTGGCCGGTACGGGCCGGTCGCGCCCGGCGGCTGGCGGTCCTGGGCGGGGCGGGTACCCCGGCTGAGCGGGAGCAGGGCGTGCGTTCAGCATCCCCGGAACCCCCACGGCGGCCGCTCGACTGCGGGCCGAAGGCGTCCGCCCGTCCGCCCGGCCGAGGCCGGGAACGGCGTCGAACCGGAGCCGGGCACCACGGAAGGCCAGGGACGGACCTCGGTTCGGCTCCAGCTTCTGGCTCGCCCGCTCCGGCTTCCGGGTTGGCGGCTCCGGCTTCCGGGTTGGCGCAGCGGATCCGGAGGTGGGCCGGCTCCGGCGCCGGCTCGCATCAATCGGCCGGCCACTCGATCGCCGCGTCGGCGCTCTCCGCCGGGCATGCCTCGGCTACTGCTCCCGGGCGCTCCGCCGGACGCGCCTCGACCAGCGGGCGCGCGTTCCTCGCCGGGCGCACCTCGGCCACCGCTCCCGCCCTCTCTGCCGGACGCGTGCTGCCGGTGGCGGCGTTGGGTGGTGCGGTGACCGGGGCGCTGCTCGGCGGTCCGGTGGCAGCCGTAGTGCTTGCCACCTACGGCGGGCTCGCGGCGCGGGCGGTGCTGCGCCGGCGTACCCACCGGTGGGCCGCCGCCGCGCACCGCCGCGATCTCGACCGGCTGGCCGCCGTCGCCGCCGACCTGCGAGCCGGACTGCCCGTCGACGACGGCATCGACGACGGCCCGGGGCGCGTCGCGCGGCTGGCCCGGGCCGCCGGAAGGCTGGCCGACCGGACGGGTGCGCCGCTGGCCGATCTGCTGGAACGGATCGAGGCCGACGCCCGCGCCGCCGACCGGGGGCTTGCGGCTGCCGCCGCCCAGGCCGCCGGGGCGCGGGCGACCGCCTGGCTGCTCGCCGCGCTGCCGCTCGGCGGGATCGGTCTCGGCTACGGCATCGGGGTGGACCCGGTGGCGGTGCTCCTGCACACGCCGGTGGGTGCCGGCAGTGCGGTGGCGGCGGTCGCGTTGCAGGTCGGCGGGCTGCTCTGGGCCGAGCGGCTCGGCGTCACGCCCGGGCGGGCCGCCTGATGTCACGGCAGGTACTGGCCGCCGTCTGTCTCGGCGGCGCCGCGTCGCTCCTGGTCGTCGCCGGTCCGGTCGTCCGCCCGGGACGGCGGCTGCGCCGGCTGGCTCCGGCGCCGCGGCCGGCTCGCCCGGCGTGGTGGCCGGATCGGGTACGCCTCGGCGCAGCGCTGGCCGGGGTCGCCGTGGCGGTGGTCGTCGGCGGTGTCACGGGCGTGTTCCTCGCGCTGCCGGCCGGTGTCGCCGCCGACCGTCTGCTGCGTCGGATCGAGCCCCGCGCAGCCCGGGAACGACGGCTGCGGGAGATGGCCGACCTGCCGCTGGCCGCGGACCTGCTGGCCGCCGCGTTGCGAGCGGGCGCACCGGTCGACCGTTCGGTGCTCGCCGTCGCGGAGGCACTCGGCGGGCCACTCGCGGACCGGCTCGGCCGGGCCGGCCGGACGCTACGCCTCGGCGGCAGCCCCGGCGAGGCCTGGGCGCACCTGGACGGCGTCGGCGGTGCCGAACCCGTGGTCGCGGCGGCGGTGCGCTCGTCGAACAGCGGTGCCGCGCTGGCTCGCGCGCTGACCCGGCTGGCCGACGAGCTGCGTGCCGAACGGTCGACCTCGGCCGAGGCGGCGGCCCGCCGCGCGGGCGTGCTCATCGTGCTGCCGCTCGGGCTGTGCTTCCTGCCCGCCTTCATTCTCGCCGGTCTGGTGCCGGTGATCGTCGCCGTCCTCGGCGACGTGTTGTGAACCATCGAGAAGGGACGTACGACATGCGCAAACTCCTCACCCGCCTGCGGGGTGACGCCGGCATGAACACCGCCGAGTACGCGGTGGGCACCCTCGCTGCGGTCGCGTTCGCCGGGATCCTGCTGAAGGTGCTCACCTCCGGCAACGTGCAGTCCGCACTGACCGCCGTCATCGACCGGGCCCTGAAGTGATCGGGCGCCGGCGGGCCGGCCGTGATGGTCGGTTGCGCCACGCACCAGCGGGCCCACTCGCCGCCGGGCCCGGCCCGAGCCGGGTCGCCGTCGGCGCCCGGGCCGGGGCGGTGCGGCGCCGGTGGCGCTCGCGGGTCGCGTGCGAGCGGGGCTCCTTCACCGCCGAGCTGGCGGCCGGCCTGCCGGCGCTCATGCTGCTTCTCGTCGCCGGGTTGACCGCTGTGGATGCGGTGGGTGCCCGGGTCGCGTGTGTCGACGCGGCCCGGGAGGCGGCTCTCGCCGCGGCCCGGGGCGAGCCCGGCACGGTCGCCGGAGCCCGGTACGCCCCGGAGGGCGCCGAGGTGTCGGTGACTGTGGTGGGCGATCGGGTCACGGCGACGGTCCGGGCACCGGTCCGGACGCTCGGCGCGCGGCTGCCTCGCCTGGTCGTGTCCGGGCAGGCGGTGGCCGCCGTGGAGCCCGGCGCGCCGGGTCCGGTGCCGTGAGAGCTGACGGCGACCGGGGCGGCGCGACCGTCTGTCTGCTCGCGGTCGGGCTGGTGTTCGTGCTGGTCGGCGCGTTCGGTGCCGCGGTCGGGGCGGCCCGGTGCGCGCGGCATGAGGCCCGCAACGCGGCTGACTTCGGTGCGCTGGCCGGTGCCGTGCGGGTGCTCGACGGAGCCGCCGCCTGCGCTCGCGCCGCCGACCTGGTCTCGGCCAACGGCGGCCGGATGACCGGGTGCCGGGTCGACGGACTGGACCTGATCGTCACGGCCCGGGTACGTGTGGCACCGCTGCCGGGGATGACCCGGGACGCCACCGCGACGTCCCGGGCCGGGCCGGCCCGATCCTGACGGCGGAAGTCGGGCCGGGACCGGAAGTCGGGCCGGAAGTCGGGCCGGGACCGGAAGTCGGGCCGGGACCGGAAGTCGAGCCGGGACCGTGCGAGCCGCCGAGCCAGGTCAGCGGGACTGGAGGGCGTCCAGTCCGACCGCCATGGCGATCACCAGCCGACGGTCGATCTGCGGGTGCTGGATCTCCACGGAGTACCGGTCGCGCAGACCCCACTTCCGGACGACCGAGAACACCGGCTGGCCGCCGGCCATGAAGTCGAAGTGGTACGGCAGCCAGGAGAGCGAGTCGACGAACCGGCGCAGCAGCGCGACCGGCAGGCTGCGCTCCTGCCCGGTGGCGGGCGGCAGGCCGGGCTGCTCGACGTGCCACGTCGAGCGCAGAAGCGACTGGGCGAAGTCCTTGCGGAACAGCCCGATCGGGTTGCCCGCGTGATCGGTCACGTCGTAGGTGGCGCCGAGGTCGAGCCGCTGACGGGCCTTGAAGCCGAGGAGGGGGTGCTGCTTGGAGTCGTCGGTGTAGATGGTCACCTGCTCCTTGAAGGCGAGCCGCTTCTGCTGCGCGAACGCGAGCAGCCCGCCTTCGGAGCCGTCGGGCGCCACCGAGTGCACCTCGTACTGGTTGACCATCATCCGGAGCCGCTGACGGACGATGAACCGGTGCTGGGCCTGCAGGTTGTCGGGCGACATGAGATCTCCTTCGAGGGGTCGCCGGAGTCTCGCACAGCAGGCCGGTCATCGCTCGCCGCGAGCACACGCACCGCGGCGCCCGATGCGGGGCGGGGCGCCGCGCCGACACCGGCCGGCACACCGCGACGGGCCGGCACCCGGTTGCCGGCCCACCGCGACGCGCCGGCGATCGGGTGAGACGCAAGGTCAGCGGCCGTCGACGGTGACCTTCATCGCCCAGCTGTTCAGCACCTGGTGGATACCGCGCAGACGCTCGTTGATCTGTTCCAGCCGTTCCGCCTGGGCGAGCGTGGCCATCGCGGTGCCCAGCGCTATCTGCTGGTCGGCGGTGAGGTTCTCCTGGTCGATGGTGTAGAGCAGCTCGACGGTCTCGGCGATCGTGTCGGCCACGGCGGCACCTCCGGCGGGACGGGTCTCGGGTCACCTGTGCGCTACCGGAAATGATGCATGGAAGCGCTCCCATACATCAATGCCCCGACCGCCGCGCGCTCATGCACCCGTCCCACCAACCAGATACCCCGACACCGGAGAAGGTCAGGAACCACCCGCCGCCGGGGCCGGGCGGGTCACCCGGTCGCCCTGCCGGGGCAGCGCCCCTTCGTGCCCCGCCTCGAGGCCCGGGTCCGCCTCCGGCGACGGGAGGCCGCCCGCGCGCCCGGCCGTGGCGAGGTTGGTCAGCACCACGTCGAGGACCGTCACCGCCTCCGCCTTGGCCAGCGGATTGTTGCCGTTTCCGCACTTCGGGGACTGGACGCAGGACGGGCACCCGGTCTCGCAGCCGCATTCGGCGACGGCGTCCCGGGTGGCGCGCAACCAGGCGGCGGCGGTGCCGTACGCCCGCTCGGCGAACCCCGCGCCGCCGGGGTGACCGTCGTAGACGAAGACGGTGGGCGCCTCGGTGTCCGGGTGCAGGGCGGTGGAGAGCCCGCCGATGTCCCACCTGTCGCAGGTCGCCATCAGCGGCAGCAGGCCGATGGCGGCGTGCTCGGCGGCGTGCAGCGCGCCCGGCACGTCCGCCGTCTCGACACCGGCGGCCGTCAGCGACTCGGGGGAGAGCGTGAACCACACCGCGACGGTGCGCAGTTCCCGGGCCGGCAGGTCCAGCGGGCGGGTGTCGATCACCTCGCCGGTGGCGATGCGCCGCCGCTGGTACGACACCACCTGGCTGGTCACGTCCACCTCGCCGAGGAACAGCCCGACCGGCCCAGCGTCCACGTACGAGCGGACCGACACCACCGACAGCGAGGTCACGTCGCGGGCGTGGGTGGACCAGTCCGGCTCCTCGGCGTGCACGAGCGCGCACCCGTCGGCGAGGTCGAGCGAGTCGACCACGTACGAGACGCCCTGGTGCAGGTAGACCGCGCCGGTGTGCAGCAGGAAGTGCGCCGACCCGCCGTCGACGGTGCCGAGCAGCCGGCCGGTGGATTCCTCCACCACGCACACCGGGACGCCGCCGGAGCCGCGCAGGTCGACCTCGGGGCGTTCCCGGTGCCGCCAGTACCAGCCGGTGGGCCGCTCCCGCAGCGCCCCCGCCTCGACCAGCGAGTCCACCGCTTCCTTCGCGCCCTCGCCGAACAGGTCCAGGTCGGCCGGGCTGAGCGGGGACTCGTGGGCGGCGCAGGCGAGCTGCGGTGCGAGCACGTACGGGTTGGCCGGGTCGAGCACCGTCGCCTCGACGGGCCGCCCGAACAGCGCCTCCGGGTGGTGCACCAGGTAGGTGTCGAGCGGGTCGTCCCGGGCCACCAGCACGGCGAGCGCCTCGTCGCCGGAGCGCCCGGCCCGGCCGGCCTGCTGCCACAGCGACGCGCGGGTGCCGGGCCAGCCGCAGATCAGCACCGCGTCCAGCCCGACCAGGTCGACGCCGAGTTCGAGCGCGTTGGTGGAGGCGAGCCCGAGCAGGTCGCCGTGCAGCAGCGCCCGTTCCAGCTCGCGGCGTTCCTCACGCAGGTAGCCGGCCCGGTAGGCGGCCACCCGGCCGCCCAGCCCGGGCACCGCCTCGTCGAGCGCCCGCCGGGCGTTCGCGGCCACCACCTCGGCGCCCCGGCGGGACCGCACGAACGCGAGCGTGCGTACCCCCTCGACCACGCTGTCGGCGAGCAGGTCCGCGGTCTCGCGCAGGGCGGAGCGCCGGACCTGGACGAGGTCGGCGTCGGGAGCCGAGTCGGTGGGCGGCAGCAGCGGCGGCTCCCAGAGCGCGAACGTCACCCCGCCGCGCGGCGAGGTGTCCTCGGTGACGGCGGTGACGGGCAGGCCGGTGAGTCGCCCGGCCGCTGCCGCCGGGTCACCCGACGTCGCCGAGGCCAGGAGAAACACCGGGGTACGCCCGAAGCGGGCGCACTGCCGCCGTAACCGCCGCAGGACGTGCGCGACGTGTGAGCCGAAGACGCCCCGGTAGGTGTGGCACTCGTCGACCACCACGTACGCGAGGCGGCGCAGGAACCCGGACCAGTGCGCGTGGCCGGGCAGGATGCCGTGGTGCAGCATGTCCGGGTTGGTCAGCACGAACCGGGAGTGCCGGCGGATCCACTCCCGCTCGGCGCGCGGCGTGTCGCCGTCGTAGGTGGCGGGGCGTACCCCGTCGAGTTCGAGACCGGCGACGGCGCGGAGCTGGTCGGCGGCGAGCGCCTTGGTCGGCGCCAGGTAGAGCACCGTGGCGCGCGGGTCGGCGAGCAGCGTGCTCAGCGCGGGAAGCTGGTACGCCAGGGACTTGCCGGACGCCGTCCCGGTGGCGACCACCACGTGCTGCCCCGCGTACGCCAGCTCGGCGGCCTCGGCCTGGTGCCGCCACGGGGCGACGACGCCGCGCCGCGCGAACGCCGCCCGCAGTTCCTCCGGCGTCCAGCCGGGCCACCCGACCGGCTCACCGGCGCGGGCCGGGACGCGTTCGACGTGGGTGACCGGGTCGGTGGCGTGACGCAGCCGCAGCCGGCGCAGCAGCTCGCCCGGCGCACGCCGTGGGCCGGGGCTGTGGTCGGTCACGTCCTGCACTCTCGCACTGGTGTTCGGAATTGGAAACCGCAGGGTGGGGGTAAGGGAACAGCTCCGGCGGTGACCCGCGGGGGCCGCGCGGGGGGATGGTTAGATGCCCAGGAGAGTTTACCGAGGAGGGGCCGATGGAGCTGTCGCTGGCGACCCGCGCCGTGGGGGAGCACACGGTGCTCGAGGTCGGCGGTGAGGTGGATGTCTACACCGCCCCCCGCCTGCGGGAACGGCTTCTGGAGCTGATCGACGGCGGGGCCCGCCACGTGGTGGTCGACCTCGGCCGGGTGGACTTCCTCGACTCGACCGGTCTGGGTGTGCTCGTCGGCGCGCTCAAGCGGCTGCGCGCGGCCGGTGGTTCCTTCGCGCTCGTCTGCGACAAGGAGCCGCTGCTCAAGATCTTCCGGATCACCGCCCTGGACCAGGTCTTCCCGCTGCACCCGACGGTCGACGCGGCCATCGCCGCCGACTCCACCGGCGCGTGATGGCCACCGTCAAGCTGTCCTTCTCTCCGGCCCCGGTGCACGTGCGCACCGCCCGCCTGGTCGGCGTCGCGGTGGCCCGGCGGGCCGGCGTACGCGAGGACCTGCTGGACGAGGTGCGCCTGGCCATCGGTGAGGCGTGCACCCGGGCGGTCGCGCTGCACCGGCAGTACGGCCTGGCCGAACCGGTGTACGTGGAGATGTCCGACGGCGGCGGCTACACGGTCCGGGTGGTGGACCGGGCCCCGATCGAGGCGGGCCTCGGCCTGGCCGCGCTGGGCCCGGACGAGCTGGCCAAGGAGTCGCTCAGCGAGGACGCGCTCACCACCGGCGTGGGCTTCGCGCTGCTCGCCGGTTTCGTGGAGGATCTCCAGGTCCGCCCGGTCGACGACGGTGTCGGCACCGAGGTGTGGATGTCCTGGCCGGCCGGTCGCGCCTGACCCGACCCGCAACACGCAGGCCGCGTTCCCCTCGGGGAGCGCGGCCTCGTCGTATCGGCCGCGCCATATATCAGATTTTTTCGCATAGCACAGTTACGAAGATCATCGAGACATGGTGCCCCCTGCCTGTGACCTCCGCCACGCCGGAGGGCTACAGTACCCGGGTTGTCAGCAAGTGATCGCTGCCCGCAGCCAGCGGGAACGGGTGGATGGCGCGCGCTGGCGAGTTCGCATCCAGGCGTCGGCCCGTGCGTCTCCACGGGCCGGCGCGAGTGTTCGGTACAGGAGGACATAGATGTCCGGGACCTTGGCCGCCGACGGCGGCGCACTGTCCCTTACCGGAGCCAACGTGACGTACGTCGTCATCGCCGCGGTCATCGCGCTGGTGGCGCTCGTCTTCGCAGCCGCCCTCACCAGGGCGGTCCTGGCGGCCGGTAAGGGAACCACCAACATGCAGGAGATCTCCGGCGCGGTGCAGGAGGGCGCGTCGGCGTACCTGCTGCGGCAGTTCCGCACGCTGGCGATCTTCGTGGTGATCGCCGTCGTGTTGCTGTTCCTGCTGCCGGTGCACGACACCGACGGCAACGAGACCCTGGTGAAGGTCGGCCGCTCGGCGTTCTTCGTGGTGGGCGCGCTGTTCAGCGCGTTCATCGGCGGCGCCGGCATGTGGCTGGCCACCCGCGCCAACCTGCGGGTGGCGGCGGCCGCGCGGGAGCGTGAAGGCGGGCGCGAGGGCGCCATGAAGATCGCCTTCCGCACCGGCGGCGTGGTCGGCTTCCTCACCGTCGGCCTCGGCCTGTTCGGTGCGGCGCTGGTCGTGCTGATCTTCCGGGGTGACGCCCCGACCGTGCTGGAGGGCTTCGGTTTCGGCGCCGCGCTGCTCGCCATGTTCATGCGGGTCGGCGGCGGCATCTTCACCAAGGCCGCCGACGTCGGCGCCGACCTCGTCGGCAAGGTCGAGCAGGGCATCCCGGAGGACGACCCGCGCAACGCCGCCACCATCGCCGACAACGTGGGCGACAACGTCGGCGACTGCGCCGGCATGGCCGCCGACCTGTTCGAGTCGTACGCGGTCACGCTCGTCGCGGCGCTGATCCTCGGCCGGGCCGCGTTCGGCGAGACCGGCCTGGTCTTCCCACTGATCATCTCCACCATCGGCGTGCTCGTCGCGATCGTCGGCGTCTTCATCACCCGGTTGCGGGCCGGTGACCGCAACGGCCTGACCGCCATCAACCGGGCCTTCTACCTGTCCGCGCTGATCGCCGCCGTGCTCGTCGCGATCGCCGCGTTCGCGTACCTGCCGGCCACGTTCGCCGAGCTGGAGGGCGGGCTGACCGACGTCGACCGCAATCCGCGGCTGGTGGCCATCGGCGCGGTCGTGATCGGCATCGTGCTGGCCGCCGCGATCCAGGCGCTCACCGGCTACTTCACCGAGACCAACCGGCGCCCGGTGCAGGACATCGGCAAGAGCTCGCAGACCGGCGCGGCCACCGTCATCCTCGCCGGCATCAGCGTCGGCCTGGAGTCGGCCGTCTACTCGGCGCTGCTGATCGGCGCCGGCGTCTTCGGCGCGTTCCTGCTCGGCGGCAGCTCGCTCACGCTGTCGCTGTTCGCCGTCGCCCTGGCCGGCACCGGCCTGCTCACCACGGTCGGCGTCATCGTCGCGATGGACACGTTCGGCCCGATCTCCGACAACGCCCAGGGCGTGGCGGAGATGTCCGGCGACATCGACGAGCACGGCGCGCGGACGCTCACCGAGCTGGACGCCGTCGGCAACACCACCAAGGCGATCACCAAGGGCATCGCGATCGCCACCGCGGTGCTGGCCGCGACCGCGCTGTTCGGCTCGTACACCGACACGCTCAAGACGGCGTACGCGGACGCGACGGGAACTCAGGACACCACCGCACTGATCGACGAGCTGCTGAACGTCGCCAACCCGCGCAACCTGGTCGGCCTGATCATCGGCGCGGCCGTGGTCTTCCTCTTCTCCGGACTGGCCATCAACGCGGTCTCCCGCTCGGCCGGTGCCGTGGTGATGGAGGTGCGCCGCCAGTTCCGCGAGCTGCCCGGCATCATGGACCGCACCCAGCGGCCCGAATACGGCAAGGTCGTCGACATCTGCACCCGGGACGCGCAGCGCGAGCTGATGACCCCCGGCCTGTTGGCCATCCTGGCTCCGATCGCCGTCGGCTTCGGCCTCGGCGCGGGTGCGCTCGCCGCGTACCTGGCCGGCGCGATCGGCGCGGGCACGCTGATGGCGGTGTTCCTGGCCAACTCCGGTGGCGCCTGGGACAACGGCAAGAAGCTGGTCGAGGACGGTGCGCACGGCGGCAAGGGTTCCGACGCGCACGCCGCCACCGTCATCGGCGACACCGTCGGGGACCCGTTCAAGGACACCGCCGGCCCGGCGATCAACCCGCTGCTCAAGGTGATGAACCTGGTGTCGCTGCTGATCGCACCGGCCGTCGTCGCCTGGAGCGTGGGCGACGACAGGAACAACCCGCTGCGTATCACGATCGCCGTGGTCGCCGCGCTGGTCATCGCGGGCGCCGTGGTGTTCAGCAAGCGCAAGGGTGTGGCGATGACCGACGAGGACAGCGGGGCCGGCACCCCGGGTCAGCGTCCGGAGACGGCGAACGCCTGATCGCACGCGACGGTTCCCGGCCGGCGCGGGCCGGCCGGGAACCCCGGGCCCGGCAAACCTGACCGGTGGCGGTTCCGCCCGGAGGTCGTACGCTGCATCGCATGCGTACGCGCCGGGCGGCAACCGCCGGAAAGCTCACGGTGGTCCTGGCCACGCTGGTCCTCGTCGTCAGCGGCTGCGGTGGCGGTCCCACCCCCCGGGCCTGGGCCGCGTCGGTGTGCCAGGCGCTCACCCCGTGGCGCGCGGAGATCTCCAAGCTGACCAGCAGCACGCAGCAGCAGATGACCGCGCAGACCACCCCGGCGCAGGCGAAGGAGAACCTGGTCCGGCTCTTCGCCGGTGCCGAGCAGGCCAGCGAGACGGCCCGGCGCAAGGTCGAGGAGGCGGGTGTGCCCGAGGCCGAGCGCGGCGCCGAGGTGTCCGCCGGGTTCCTGGGGTCGCTGAGCAAGATGCGCGACGCGTACGGCCGGGCCCGGTCCGCCGTCGACCGGCTCGACACCGCCCAGGCCGGTCCGTTCTACGACGGTGTACGCGCCGCCGTGGACACGCTCAACAAGGAGTACGACGCGAGTGCGCTGGACACCAGCAAACTCAACTCGACCGAGCTGAAAGAGGCCTTCGACGAGGTCCCGGAGTGTCGCTGACCCCTCCCACCCCGAAACCGGCCCGCCAGCCCTCGCTGTTCTCCACCGAGGCGGCCGATCCCACGCTGGCGGACCTCGCCGGCCTGCTCGCCGGACCGGGTGAGGTGGGGCGGATGGGCGGCACGGCCCGGATCTCCGTGGTGGTCGACGCCGCCTGGCGGGTGCACGTGCTGGTGGCCGAGTTGGGCGCCCGGGGCGTGCCGGCGAGCTGGGAGCCGAGCGAGGAAGGGCGGCACCGGGTGCGCACCGCGTACACGAGCATGCTGGCGCCGCTCGCGCGGGCCTGGCTGCGGGGTCCGGTGAAGCGGCCACCGGCCCGCTTCCACCTGGACGGACGGCGGCTGCGGCTCTGGGCGGCGGCGGCCGGCACGGCCGAGCCGGCCGGGTTCCGGCTGCGGCTCGGACCGGCCGACGAGCAGTCCTGGCCGGTGGTCCGCGCCGCGCTGGCGGCGGTGGGCCTGCCGGCCGCGTTCGTCGAGCCGGACGAGGGCGGGCCCGCGTTCCGGATCGGCGGGCGGCGGATGTCGCGGCTCGCGGAGCTGGTGGGGGAACGGCCGGCGACGGCCCCGGTGGCGGACTGGCCGGGGTCGCCGGCCTGACCGCCGCTGTCCGAAGCCGGACACCGGGAAGGGCCCCGCCGGGGGCAGGCGATCGTCACAGTGACCCGCCTGTCGCCCTACCCACGGTGTACCGTGACGCCGTCCGGCAGGGTGCGGCCGGCGGTCGCCGGGTGGGCGGCCCGTCTGCCGCGCACGAAACCCGGAACGCGGACGGCGCGTTACGTTGGACATCCGGACCGCCTGTGGTCCGGGTGGCGCAGCACGGCCCGAAGCGGGCATGGCGTAGGAGTGAGGTCGGGGAGAGACGTGCCGAGCAACGCTGGAACCACCCGTCTGGTCATCGTCGAGTCACCGGCGAAGGCCAAGACGATCTCGGGCTACCTCGGCCCGGGGTACGTCGTGGAGGCCAGCTTCGGCCACGTCCGGGACCTGCCCCGCAACGCCGCCGACGTCCCGGCGAAGTACAAGGGTGAGCCGTGGGCGCGACTCGGCGTCGACGTCGACAACGGCTTCCACGCGCTCTACGTGGTCTCATCCGACCGTAAGCAGCAGATCAGCAAGCTGGTGAAGCTGGCCAAGGAGGTCGACGAGATCTTCCTGGCGACGGATGAGGACCGCGAGGGCGAGGCCATCGCCTGGCACCTGGTGGAGACGCTCAAGCCCAAGGTGCCGGTCAAGCGGATGGTCTTCCACGAGATCACCAAGCCGGCCATCCAGGCCGCGGTGGCGAATCCCCGGGAGATCGACCGCGACCTGGTCGACGCCCAGGAGGCCCGGCGCATCCTCGACCGTCTCTACGGCTACGAGGTCTCGCCGGTGCTGTGGAAGAAGGTCATGCCGAAGCTGTCGGCGGGCCGGGTGCAGTCCGTGGCGACGCGGATCGTGGTCGAGCGGGAGCGCCAGCGGATGGCGTTCCGCACCGCCGAGTACTGGGACATCCTGGCCACGCTCGCGGTGGCGAAGCCGGGCGAGGGCCCGCGGACGTTCAACGCCACGCTCGTCGCGCTGGGCGGCGACCGGATCGCCACCGGCAAGGACTTCGAGCCGACCACGGGTCGTGTCCGCGCCGGTGCGGGCGTCGTCCACCTCGACGAGGGCGGGGCCCGGGGGCTGGCCGCCCGCCTGGCCGACCAGCCGTTCACCGTCACCCGGGTCGAGGAGAAGCCCTACCGCCGCCGCCCGTACGCGCCGTTCATCACCTCCACGCTCCAGCAGGAGGCGGCCCGCAAGCTGCGGTTCTCGTCGCAGCAGACGATGCGCACCGCGCAGCGCCTGTACGAGAACGGCTACATCACCTACATGCGTACCGACTCGGTGAACCTGTCCGAGACGGCCGTCGCGGCGGCCCGGCGGCAGATCGTCGAGCTGTACGGCGAGCGCAGCGTGCCGCCGGAGCCGCGCCGCTACACCGGCAAGGTGAAGAACGCGCAGGAGGCGCACGAGGCGATCCGCCCCGCGGGCGACAACTTCCGCACCCCGGGCGAGGTGGCCAAGGAGTTGTCCGCCGAGGAGTTCAAGCTCTACGAGCTGATCTGGCGGCGCACCATCGCCTCGCAGATGACCGACGCGGTCGGCTCCAGCGTGTCGGTGCGCATCCGCGCCGTCTCCTCCGCCCAGGAGGAGGCCGACTTCGGCGCGACCGGCAAGACCATCACCGACCCGGGCTTCCTGCGCGCGTACGTCGAGTCCAGTGACGACGAGAACGCCGAGGCGGAGGACGCCGAGCGGCGGCTGCCCACGCTGGTCAAGGACCAGCCGCTGACCGCCGACGAGCTGGCCGCGCAGGGCCACCACACCCAGCCGCCCGCCCGCTACACGGAGGCGTCGCTGGTCAAGGCGCTGGAGGAGCTGGGCATCGGCCGGCCCTCCACGTACGCGTCGATCATGCAGACGATCCAGGATCGTGGGTACGTGGTGAAGCGCGGCCAGGCCATGATCCCGTCGTTCCTGGCGTTCGCGGTGATCGGGCTGATGGAGCGGCACTACCCGCGCCTGATCGACTACGACTTCACCGCCAGCATGGAGAACGAGCTGGACGAGATCGCCGGTGGCGACCACGCCGCCGTCGACTTCCTCACCTCCTTCTACTTCGGCAGCACCAACGGTGCCGGCGACCAGGCCATCGCGCACGCCGGTGGTCTGAAGAAGCTGGTCACCGAGAACCTCAGCGAGATCGACGCGCGCAGCGTCAACTCCATCCCGCTGTTCACCGACGACGAGGGCCGCGAGGTCGTCGTCCGGGTCGGGCGGTACGGGCCGTACCTCCAGCGGGCGCTGCCCGGCTCGGATTCGGTCTCGGGTTCGGTCTCGGGTGAGGGTGAGGGCGAGGAGGGCGGCTCGCAGGGCGACCGGGCACCGATCCCGGAGGGACTGGCGCCGGACGAGCTGACCCCGGAGAAGGTGCACGAGCTGTTCCTCGGCGGCGGAGGTGAGCGCAAGCTCGGCGACGACCCGTCGACCGGCGAGCCGATCCTGCTCAAGTCCGGCCGGTTCGGCCCGTACGTGGCCAGCGGCGAGCGCAAGTCGTCGCTGCTGCGCTCGCAGTCGCCGGACAGCCTCACCCTGGAACAGGCGTTGCAGCTGCTGCGCCTGCCCCGGCTGATCGGCGTGGCCCCGGACGGCGCCGAGGTGTTCGCCAACAACGGCCGCTACGGCCCGTACGTCAAGCGCGGTGACGAGTTCCGCTCGCTGGACTCGGAAGACAAGATGTTCACCGTCACGCTGGACGAGGCGCTGGCGTTGCTGGCCGCCCCGAAGACGCGCCAGCGCCGGGCCGCCGCGCCGCCGCTGCGGGAGATGGGCAACGATCCGCTCACCGAGAAGCCGCTGGTGATCAAGGACGGGCGCTTCGGGCCGTACGTGACCGACGGCGAGTTCAACGCGTCGCTGCGGCGCGGGCAGACACCGGAGGAGCTGACGCTGGAGCAGGCGTCGGAGATGCTGGCCGAGAAGCGCGCGAAGGGCCCGGCGCCGAAGAAGAAGGCCGCGAAGAAGGCCGCCCCGGCGAAGAAGACGACGGCCGCGAAGAAGACGACGGCCGCCAAGGCGACGGCGGCGAAGAAGACTCCCGCGAAGAAGGCCGCTCCCAAGAAGGCGACCTCAACCCCGAAGGAGTGACCCCTCCCGAGATCTTGGAAGGAAAGGGCCTCTATGAGGGCCGTCTTCTTCCAAGATCTGGTGGTTGTCCACAGGGGCGGCGAAGGAGCCGCGTCGCGACCCGTCGATCCCCGCTTCCGGCCGGCGTGTTGGCGCACCGGACGATCCACCTGCCCGGCTCCGACGTGGTGCCGGTGGCGGCGCCGCCCCGGACGACGGCGGCTCGATCGATCGTCGACGCCGCGCAGTGGGCGCCGACCGACACGCAGGCCCGCGCGATCGTCGCGGCTGCCTTTCAGCAACGGCTGGTCGGTGGCGACGACCTGCACGAGGTGGTGGAGCGGATGCCCCGGATCCGCCGTCGGCAGCTGATCCTGTCCACCGCCACCGATGCGGCCGGCGGTGCGCACTCCCTGGGCGAGCTGGATCTGCTCACACTCGTACGCGGCGCCGGGCTGCCCGAGCCGACCCGACAGGTGGTCCGCCGGGATTCCGCGGGGCGGCGGCGCTACCTCGACGCGTATTTCGAGCAGTGGCGCGTGCACGTAGAGGTGGACGGCGGCCAGCATCTGGATCCGGCGCACGCGTGGGCGGACATGCGCCGGCAGAACGACCTGTGGGTCGAGGGTGACCGGGTTCTCCGGTTCCCCGCCTGGGCCCTGCGCGCCCATCCCGAAGAGGTGATCGCCCAACTCCGCGCCGCCCTGCGGGCGGCCGGCTGGCGAGGCTGAGGCCAAGCCGAGATCTTGGAAGGAAAGGGCCCCTATGAGGGCCCTTTCCTTCCAAGATCTTCAGGCGTCCAGGACCTGGCTCAAGTAGGGGTTCTGGAAGATGCGGGACGGGTCCAGGCGGGCGCGGACGGACTGGAAGTCCGCGAATCTCGGGTAGGCGCTCGCGAGGGACTCCGCGTTGCGCCAGTGCAGCTTGCCCCAGTGCGGGCGGCCACCCAACTCCGTCGCCACCTGCTCGAACGCGCGGAAGTACGGCTCGTACGGCATGCCCACGTACTGGTGCACGGCGATGTACGCCGAGTCCCGCCCGTACGAGTGGGACAGCCAGATGTCGTCGGCGGCGGTGAACCGCACCTCGACCGGGAACAGCACCTTGAACGGCAGCCGGTCCACGATCCGGCGCAGCTCGGCCAGCGCGGTCGGTAGCGCCTCGCGCGGCAGGCCGTACTCCATCTCCAGGAAGCGGACCCGGCGCGGCGTGCAGAACACGCGGTCGGAGCGGCCGGTGTAGGTGCGTTCGGTGAGCGCGCGGGCGGAGACGGCGCTGATCGTGGGGGCGAGGGCGGGAACGGCGCGGCCCAGGCGGCAGGCGCCGGCGAACACGGTGTTGGAGAGGAACTCGTCGTCCAGCCAGCCGCGCCAGCCGGGCAGCGGCCGGTCGTCGGCGGGTACCCGGTCGTTGGTCTTGATCTGCACCCGGTCGGTGTAGGGGAACCAGTAGAACTCGGCGTGGTCGTGCGTGTCGTGGAGGGCGGGCAGGTCGTCGAGCACCTCGGCGAGCGCGGTCGGGCGTTCGTGCGCGCGCAGCACGAAGGCGTCCACGCAGCGCAGCGTGACCTCGACCAGCACGCCCACCGCGCCGAGCCCGACCCGGGCGGCGTCGAACACGTCGCGGTTCTGCTCGGCCGAGCAGCGCAGCACCTCGCCGGTGCCGGTGACCAGCGTCAGCCCGGCCACGAAGGTGGACAGGCAGCCCAGTTCCGCGCCGGTGCCGTGGGTGCCGGTGGAGAGCGCGCCGGCGATGGTCTGGGCGTCGATGTCGCCCAGGTTCGGCATCGCGAGCCCGTGCTGCGCGAGCAGATCGTTGATCGTGTGCAACGTCATCCCGGCCGGTACGGTGACCAGGCGCCGCGCCACGTCGACGGTGACGTCGGTCTTCAGCGCGGCGAGGTCGATGCGGTGCCCGTCGGCGACGGCGGCGGCGGTGAAGGAGTGGCCGCTGCCGGTGGCCCGGACGGTCCGGCCCGCCGCGGCGGCCTGGCGGACCGCCTCGACGACGTCGGAGACGCTACGCGGGCGCACGGTGAGGAGCGCGGTGCTGTGCTGGTTGCCGGCCCAGTTGGACCAGGTGGCGGTGGTACCGGTCGTCACGGCCACTCCTCGACATGAATATGAACTGAATTCATATCAGGAACGTTGTGCCTGGTAAATACCGCAATCGAGCCCGGCTCGTTGTACCGGTAGTCACAGACTCGTGACGTGCAGATATGTTCATCCGTCGAAGGGGGGTGGCGCCGAGTGTCCACACCAGCCGCCACGACCGGGCCGCTGCGTCGGGTACCGGTGCAGGGTCGAAGTGTCGCGCGGGTCCAGCGGATGCTGGACGCCTGCGCCGAGCTCGTCGACGAGGTGGGGTACGAAGGTCTGACCACGACCCTGCTCGCCGAGCGCGCCGAGGTGGCGATCGGGTCGGTCTACCAGTTCTTTCCGGACAAGCGGGCCATCGTGCAGGCACTGACCCTGCGCACCATGGAGTCCTACCTCCAGCGGCTCGACGAGCGGTTCTCCTCGGACGACCTGACCCACTGGTGGGACGGCGTCGACGCGGCGATCGACGAGTACATCTCGATGCACCGCACCGTTCCCGGCTTCCGTACCCTGCACTTCGGCGACGTGGTCGACCTGCACCTGCTGGACGACCAGCGGGACAACAACGGGGTCATCGCTGAGCAACTCGCCCGCGTACTCACCGAGCGTTTCGGCCTGGCCGGGGTGCCCGACCTGCGGTTCCACCTGGAGGTCGCGGTGGAGGCCGCGGACGCCCTGATCAAGCTGGCCTTCCGCCGCCGCGCCGACGGCGACGAGCGGGTGCTGGTCGAGGCCAAGGCGCTCATCCGGGAGTACCTGCACCGGCAGGTGAACGCTCCCACGGAGATCGTCCACCAGGGCTGAGCGGCACGCCGAACGGCGGGTTCCCGGGTGCGCCGGGGCCCGCCGTCGTCACGTCACGGCACGTCAGAGGAAGGCGTGCCCCTCGCCCCGGTAGGTCGGCACGGTGGCGACCACCGCGTCCCCCTCGACCAGGTGCACCTCGTTGACGTGTTCGCACAGCTCACCCGCCTTGGCGTGGCGGAACCACACCCGGTCGCCGACGCGCAGGTCGTCGGCGGCCTTCCCGGCCAGCGGGGTCTGCACCTCGCCGGCGCCCTCCGCGCCGAGCAGCCTCAGCCCCGCCGGCAGCCACGGCCGCGGCAGCCGGCTGTCCGCCGCCGGTCCGGAGGCGATCCAGCCGCCGCCGAGCACCGTCGCCAGCCCCGGCGCCGGGCGGCGGACCACCGCGCAGGCGAAGAACGCCGCCGGGGTCGGCTGCCAGGCACGGTACGCGTCGAACAGCGTCGGCCCGTACAGGCCGGAGCCCGCGGTGACCTCGGTGACGGCGGGGTCCGCGCTGGTGGCGGCCACGCTGCCGGTGCCGCCGCCGTTTACCAACTCCAGGTCGCCGTGCTCACGGACCGCGCTGACCGCGGCCGAGCGGCGGGCCAGCAGTTCCCGGTACGACCCGCGCTGGGCGACGCGGATCGCCGAGCCGAGCACCGCCTGTCCGGGCGGGGCGTCGCCGAGGCCGGCGATCTGCGCCTCGTACGACATCAGGCCGACCAGCCGGAAGCCCGGCCGGCCGGCGACGGCGGCGGCGAGCGCGCCGGCCGCCGTGGCGCTGTGCACCGGGGAACGGCGCACGCCGACGTGCACCCGGCCCCCCAGCGGGCGCCACGAGGCGTCCAGGTCGAGGCAGATCCGCAGCGCGGGGCGGCGCGTGGGCGGGCGCACCCGGTCGATCAGGTCGAGCTGCCCGGTGTCGTCGACCATCAGCGTCACCGCGTCGGCGAGCGCCGGGTCGGCGGCCAGTTCGGCGAGGCCGCCCCCGTGCGCCGTCGGGTACGCCACGAGCACGTCGTCGCTGACCCCGGAGCGGACCAGCCACAGCGCCTCGGGCAGCGTGAAGGCCATCACGCCGTGCCACCCGGGACGCTTGAGCGCCCGGGTCAGCAGCTCGCGCACGCGTACCGACTTGCTCGCCACGCGCAGCGGCTTGCCGCCGGACCGGCCGGCGAGCGCCTCGGCGTTGGCGTCGAACGCGGTGAGGTCGACCACGGCGTACGGCGGGTCGAGGTGAGCGGTCGCCCGGTCGAGACGCTCGCGAAGTTTGTCACGGTCGATGGCCACGTCTGCACGCTAACTGTCTGGACGGCAATGCGAAATACCCTCATGTCTGTCCGGGCTGCGGGCGGTGGTCCCGGCGGCCTAGGCTCGGCGAGCAGGTGAATGTCGCGGGGGACGACCCCTCATGCGCGACTAGAGTGTTTCACCGGGGGTGCCCAGACCTGGGCCGGCACGTGGAGGTACGGCCATCGAAAGCCAGAACAACGGCGAGTCGCCCGGCGTGTCGTCGCCCGGGACAGCCGCCGACCACTCCGGGGCCGCCGCCATCCGGTCGGTGCTGCGCATCCGGCCGTTCCGCAGGCTTTGGATCGTGCTCAGCGCCGCCTCCTTCGGTGACTGGCTCGGCCTGCTCGCCACCGCGCTGTTCGCCGCCTCCCAGGTCTCCGGCAGCACCGCCCAGGGCGCCGCGTTCGGCGGCGTGACCGCGATCCGCCTGCTTCCGGCGCTGGTGCTCGGCCCGGTGGCGGGTGTATTCGCCGACCGGTTCGACCGCCGGTGGACAATGGTCATCTGCGACCTGCTGCGCTTCGTGCTGTTCGCCTCGATCCCGCTGTACGCGCTCACCGGTGCCGCGGGCGGGCTGGTGGTCGGCTGGGCGCTGATCGCCACGTTCCTGATCGAGTCGATCACGCTGATGTGGATCCCGGCCAAGGAGGCGGCGGTCCCCAACCTCATCCCGCGTACCCGGCTGGAGGCGGCGAACCAGCTCACGCTGATCACCACGTACGGCCTCACGCCGGTGGCCGCGGCCGTCGCCCTGGCCGTGCTGACCCGCGGCCTGCCCAGCGCGGTCGGCGGCAACCTGCCCGACTGGGCCGAGCCGGCCCAGCTCGCGCTCTGGTTCAATGCCTTCTCCCGGCTGGCCACCGCGCTCGTGGTGGCGTTCGGGATCAAGGAGATCAGCGAGGCCCAACGCGGCGAGGCGGAGCGCACCGAGCAGAGCATGTTCCGGCAGTTCTCCGAGGGCTGGAAATACATCGGCCAGACCCCGCTCGTCCGTGGCCTGGTGCTGGGCATCTTCGGCGCGTTCGCCGGCGGCGGCATCGTGGTCGGCACGGGGAAGTTCTTCGCCAACTCGCTCGGCGCCGGTGACGCCGCCTTCTCGCTGCTGTTCGGCGCGATCTTCGTCGGCCTGGCACTCGGCATCGGGCTCGGGCCGATGATCGTGCGGGACATGTCCCGCCGCCGCTGGTTCGGCATGAGCATCGTGCTCGCCAGCGCCTCGGTGCTGGTGCTCGCCTTCGCCATCCACCTGTCCATGGCCATCCTCGGCGCGATCCTGGTCGGCGCCGGCGCCGGCATGGCGTTCCTGGCCGGCACCACGCTGCTCGGCGGCGAGGTCGCCGACGAGGTACGCGGCCGGGTCTTCGCGGTGGTGCAGATCGGCACCCGGCTGGTGCTGATCCTGGCCATCGCGCTCAGCAGCCTCCTGGTCGGCGTCGGCGGCTCCCGCGAGTTCACCATCGCCGACCTGGGCATCTCCGTCTCCTCCACGCGCCTGCTGCTGCTCGCCGCCGGCGCGGCCGGCATCATCGCCGGAATCAGCGCGTTTGGCCAGATGGACGACAAGAAGGGCGTGCCGGTCCTCGCCGACCTCTGGGGCTCGATCCGGGGCCGCCCGCTGATGCCGGCCGAGCCGTTCGTCTCCAGCGGCCTGTTCGTGGTCTTCGAAGGTGGCGAGGGTGCCGGCAAGTCCACCCAGCTCGCCGAGCTGGCCGAGCGGCTGCGCGCGCAGGGCCGCGACGTGGTCGTCACCCGCGAGCCGGGCGCCACGCCGGTCGGCGAGCGGATCCGCTCCCTGGTGCTCGGCACCACCCCCGGCGAGGCACCGTCGCCGCGCGCCGAGGCGCTGCTCTACGCCGCCGACCGGGCGCACCACGTGGCCACAGTCGTCCGCCCGGCGCTCGTACGCGGCGCGGTGGTGATCAGCGACCGGTACGTCGACTCGTCGCTCGCCTACCAGGGCGCCGGCCGGACGCTGCCGGTGGACGAGGTCTCCTGGCTCTCCTCCTGGGCCACCGGCGGCCTCAAGCCCGACCTGGTGGTGCTGCTCGACGTCGAGCCGCGCACCGGTCTGAGCCGGGTCGAGGACCGCAACGAGGGCGCCGACCGGCTGGAGGCCGAGTCGCTGACGTTCCACGAGCGGGTCCGGTACGCCTTCCTCGACCTCGCCGCTGGCGACCCGAAGCGATACCTGGTGCTCGACGCGTCCCGCCCGGTCGGCGAGACCGCCGACGCGGTGGCCCGCCGGGTGGGCGAGCTGCTGGCCGATCCGGCCGGTATCGCGCACCCCCGTCCGGCGCAGGGCCCGGACACCTCGGTCCAGCCCGAGTTATCCGACGCGGAGCTGGTGACGATGGAGCAACCCCGACGATGACCGACGTCTTCGGCGACCTGGTCGGGCAGGACGAGGCGGTGGCCGCGCTGCGGCGGGCCGCCGCCTCGGCCGCCGCCCTGCTGCGCGCGCCGGTGCCGGCCCCCGCGGGCGGGCCCGACGACCTCGACGCGCTCGCCGAGGAGCACGACGGCGACCCGGGGCCGGCCGATCCGGGCGCCGGGATGACCCACGCCTGGATCTTCACCGGTCCGCCCGGATCGGGCCGATCGGTGGCCGCCCGCGCGTTCGCCGCCGCTCTGGGGTGCGTGCACGGCACCGGGTGCGGCAGCTGCCCCGGCTGCCACACCACACTCACCGGCACCCACGCCGACGTACGCCTCGTGGTGCCCGAGGGCCTGTCCATCGGCGTCAACGAGATGCGCGCCCTCGTGCTGCGGGCGGCCAGCGCGCCCTCCGGCGGCCGGTGGCAGATCGTGATCATCGAGGACGCCGACCGGCTCACCGAGGCCGCCGGCAACGCGTTGCTGAAGGCGATCGAGGAGCCGCCGCCGCGTACCGTCTTCCTGCTCTGCGCCCCGTCCACCCACCCGGACGACATTTCCGTGACCATCCGGTCGCGCTGCCGGGTCGTACCGCTGCGGCAGCCGCCGCCGGCCGCGGTGGCCGAGGTGCTGGTCCGGCGCGACGGCATCGCGCCGGACGTGGCCGAGTGGGCCGCCGCGGCGGCGCAGGGGCACGTGGGCCGGGCCCGGCGGCTGGCCCGCGACCCGGAGGCCCGGCAGCGGCGTGACGCGGTGCTGGCCGTACCGCGCCGGCTGACCGGCGTGGGCGCGGCGTTCGACGCGGCCTCGGCGCTGATCGAGGCCGCCGAGGCGGAGGCCGCCGCCTCCGTCGCGGAGATCGACGAGGCGGAGCGTACGGCGTTGCAGACCGCGCTCGGCGCGGGCGGCACCGGCCGGGGCGCGGCCGGCGCCATGCGCGGCGCGGCCGGTCAGCTCAAGGACCTGGAGAAGCGGCAGAAGTCGCGGGCCACCCGCGCCCAGCGGGACGCGCTGGACCGGGCCCTGGTCGACCTGGCCGGGTTCTACCGGGACGCGCTCATCATGGCGTTGCGGGCGCCTGTCGCACCGGTGCACACCGACACGGCGTCGCTCGCCGGTGCGGGCGCGCAGAAGTGGGACGCCGAGGGTTCGCTGCGCCGCCTGGAGGCGGTGCTGGAGTGCCGCGCGGCGATCGAGGCCAACGTCAAGCCGCGGATCGCGGTGGAGGCGATGATGCTGGCCCTCTGGCGCGGCTGAGCCGGGCCCTTCCACACTGTCCACAGGGCATCGACACGCGCGATTGACGTGCGGTACGGTCCGGTGATGCCGTGGTGACCGAGGCGGCACGCTCAGTGAAGGCCGGACCGGCCGGGAGGAGTTCGCCGATGCCGCGGGGCGAGATCGACGAGGCCTGGATCGAGGAGGCGGTGCGGCGCTACCGCCGGATCGAGAACCTGCAGGCCGAGTTCGACCAGGCGGTCGCGACGGTCGAGGTCACCGTCCGCTCACCCGACGGGCTCGTCGAGGTGGTGGTGACCGCCGGCGGGCGGATCACCGACGTGCGTTTCCTCGGCCCGCTGCACCACCGCAGCCCGCGCGACGTGGCCGGTTCGGTGCAGGCCGCGGTCACCGCCGCCGCCGACGCGGCGCAGTGGGCGCGGGAGAAGCTGCACAACGAGACGTTCGCGGCCTACCGGCCGCTGGCGGGGGCCTGACATGGAGACGCTGCGTGCCCTGGCCGCCCGTCTCGACGAGGCCGGCGCGACCCTCGCCACCCTCTCCCGCACGGTGACTGCCACCGACCCGCCGCACCCCGCGTTCGGCGCGCACGCCACCGGCCGCCCCGGTGAGGTGGGCCGCGCGCTGCACCGCCAGTGGACCCTTGCCACCGCCGACCGGGCGCGCGAGGCGCAGGCCGCCGCCGTCCGGCTGGCCGCCGCCGCGGCGGCGCTGCGCAGCGCCGCCGACCGCTACGCCGCCGCCGACGACGCGGTCGCCCGGCGGCTGGCCCGGGAGGCCTGATGGACGCGCTCGACCGCCTCACCGAGCCGGGGCTCGACCTGCTCGCCCGCGTCGACACGCTGCTGGCCGCCGGTGCGCCCGAGGGGCACCGGCTCTGGCCGCTGCTGCGCCGCATGCAGGTGCTTCCCGGCGCGGCCGTGCGCGAGTTCCTCGACCTGCATCCCGCGCCGCTGACCGGCGCCGGCCACGCCGTGCGCCGGCTCGTCCGGGGGTACGACGACACGTGTGCACTGCTGGCCGACCAGGTCGCCTGGTCCGGCACTGCCGCGGCGGCGTACGACGAGGCACGTGCCGCCCTGCTGCGGCACCTGGACGAGGGGCCGGAGAGCCTGGTCGGGCGGCTGGAGTCGACGGCGGGCTACGCCGACGCGCTGGCCGGCTGGGTGGAGGGCAGCCGGGCCGCGCTGGCCCGCGCGCTCGCCGAGGTGCTGGGCTCGGCCGAGGCGGTAGCGGTGCACGCGGCGGCGAGGCCGGGCGGCGAGGCCGGACGGGCCGGGGCGTCGGCCGCGGCCGAGATCGCCACGAGGATCCTGGGTGTGCTCGGGGTGGCCTACGACGGCGCCGAGACGCTGCTGCGCCAGTGGGGGCCGAGCCTGGCCGAGGCGCCGTGGCGGGACCGCGCCACCGCCGCCCCGCGCTACGGCGGCACCACCCGGATCGGCTACTGACGGTCCACGGCGTCGCGCGCCGATCCGGCCGTGGCCGGGTGACGGCGGCGACGCCGTGGCCTTCCCCTGCACCCCCCGCAGGCATGCCTTCACTCAACGCGTCCGCGGGGTGTTTGTCAGGGGTCGGCCGGAGATTCAGCCGTCCGGGCGAGGCGACGGGGCCGGTTCGGCCGGGCCGACCACGATGATCGCTGCGGTGGGTGACCGGGCGGCGACAGGTGCGCCGTGCGGTGGGCGTCGATCCGCGTAGGGTGGGGCGTATGGGCATGCTCTGCGCGGTCAGCTTCAACCGGTACGGGCGCCTCTACTACCTCGACCCGGGCGAACTGCGCCCGGAGGTGGGCGACCGGGTGCTGGTGCCCACCGACGAGGGGCCCGAGGTGGCCGAGTGCGTCTGGGCCGCGCAGTGGGTCAGCGAGGACACCGACGGGTTCCCGAAGCTGGCCGGGATCGCCGCCGACGACGACCTGCGCCGCGACGAGATGCTGCGCCGGCGCAAGGCCGAGGCGAAGGTGGCCGCCAAGCGGCTGATCCGCGAACACGGCCTGCCGATGAAGGTGGTCGCCGTCGACCACGTGCTGGCCATGCCGGAGAACGGCAGCGACCGCACCACCATCTACTTCACCGCGCCGCACCGCGTCGACTTCCGCTCGCTGGTCCGCGACCTGGGTGCGACGCTGCACTGCCGGGTGGAGCTGCGGCAACTCTCCGCCCGGGACTCCGCCCGGGTGCAGGGCGGCATCGGTTCCTGCGGGCGTGACCTGTGCTGCGCCACGTTCCTCACCGACTTCGAGCCGGTGACCATCCGGATGGCTAAGGACCAGGATCTGCCGCTCAACCCGCTGCGCATCTCCGGCGCGTGCGGGCGGCTGATGTGCTGCCTGAAGTACGAGCACCCGCTGTACCAGAAGTTCCAGGAGTCGGCACCGGCGGTCGGCAGCCGGGTGTCCACGCCGAACGGCGAGGGCAAGGTGGTCGGCCACAGCGTCCCGCGCGACGCGGTCACCGTCCGGCTGGACGCCGACGGCTCCCGCTCGATGTGCTCCCGGGCGTCGGTCTGCGGCCCGAGGCAGGCCCACGACCAGCACTACCCCCAGCCCTGACCTGTCCCTCTCCCCGCCCTCTCCCGGCCGGGTGTGTGCCGGGTGGGGTCAGCGGATGACGATGGGGGGTTCGGCCAGGCGGGGGGTCAGCGGGGTCTTCGGGGTGAGCCAGGAGGCGGTGGGGGAGTCGTCGGGGTTGAGCTGCCAGTCGTGGGACACCCGGTCGACGGCGATCGGATAGATCGTCAGCGTGCCGTCCCTGTCGATCCGGAACCGCAGGAACGCCTTCGAGTCCTCGATGCCCTGCCCCGCGAACAGCTCGTTCAGGTTCACCCCGAACGCGCCCGCCACCAGCAGGTAGAGCGCCACGAGCTGGCTGGCGACCAACCCGCTCACCGGGCCGTAGAGCACCACGGCAGCGACCGCCGGCAGCGGCCACGGCCAGTCGTAGAACGGCAACTGCAACCAGACCCACGTGCCACCGGCCGCGAGCGCCACCTGGGCCACACCGTGCGCCACCCCGAGGATCCAGTGCCGGGCGTGCCGTTTCCCGCCCGCGGTGGGCGGCTTGGCGAAGAACACCGCCCCCATCATCGCCACCACCAGCATGATCGCCAGCGGCACACTGAACAGCCGCTGCTCGGTGGTGCCCTCCGGCTGCACAGCCACCCCGGCCATGGCCAGCATCAGCAACGTGTGCAGGGTGCCGAGCAGCGTGGTGAAGCCCGGGTTGCGGAACGGCAGCCGGGCGAAGATCCCCCAGCCGTACCGGCGGGAGCGCGCCTTGTCCGGGTAGCGCGCGGCCAGGTCGTACTCCCGGGTGTTGCTGGCCCGCCGGGTCAGCGTGTCACGCGGCGGCACCTCCAGCTTCTCCGGAAGCCGGTGCGTGGGGTACAGGTAGGCGCCGCCGCCGCCGCACGTGACGAGTTGCCGGTCCGGCCCGGCGTAACGGGCGTAGTGGTGCAGGTCGCCGGAGACCAGCACCCGTACCTGCGCCCCGGTGGGCGCGACGAGGGTACGGATGAAGTAGTCGATCGAGTCGTACGCGTTGGGGTGGTCGACGGCCTTGACCCACGTCGGCGCCGGCACCGCCAGGATCACCTTGGATTCCGGGGTGAGCTTGCGGGCCACCTCGTCGAAGTAGGTGAGCTGCGGGTCGTCCAGGTACGACCCGGACTGGTCGTCGAGGCCGAGCAGCCACCAGCCGGCCGGCAGTTCGACCGCGAAGTACGAGCGGGACTGGCCGGTGCCCCAGCCGGCGAAGTGCCGGTCCCGGGTTCGCACGAACAGGCGCAGGAACGCGGTCAGCCCGTCGTACCAGTCGTGGTTGCCCGGCACCGCGAACAGGGTCGGCCGCTCCGGCGGGGCGACCGGCAGCGCCGCCTGATACGGGCCCTTGCACCGGTCCTCGTACGCCTCGTAGCCCGCCGCCGGGTAGACCTGGTCGCCTCCCATCACCAGCGTCTGCGCGCGGGGAAGCCGATGCCCGTCCACTGTCAGCTCCGGCTGGGCGAGCAGGTACGCCACCGAGTACGTGGCGTCGAAGCCGTCACCCAGGTCGGCCACGTAGTCCAGCCAGAGCCCGCCGTCCGGCCCGACCTGCCGGAACGTGCCGTCGCTGAACGCGTTCTGCAACTCGCGCTTGTCCAGGTAAGCCCCGAACAGCATGGCCAGCAACGTACGCAGGCCGGTGCTGATCAGCAGCAGCGGCGCGAGCCAGGGCACCGGCCGGCGCGGGGTGAAACCCAGCTCCCGGGGATCGATGCTGCGGGGGCGGCGGGTGGCCCGCTCGCCGGGATGCGCCTCGGGAGCCGGTGGTCGCGGCGGTTCGTCGGTCATCCGCCGCAGGGTAGTCCGGTCGGCGCGCGAAGTCTCTCCCGCGGCGGGGCTGATGTGGTCCGGTGTCCGGGTTCCGGGGGCGGGGGGATCCGGTTCGGCTTCCGGCGGGGCGTGCCGTACACTCGGGGATCGTTGCCGCCTTAGCTCAGTCGGCTAGAGCGACGCACTCGTAATGCGTAGGTCGACGGTTCGATTCCGTCAGGCGGCTCAAGAGGAGGCCCTGACCAGCATCAGTGCTGGTCAGGGCCTCATTTTCATCGATGTAGTTTTGAATCGCCCCCCGAAAACCCCCCAGAAACGCCTACCGGCGATCAGGTTCAACGCACCTGCCAGCGGGGGTGCAGGGCCTACATGGCCCGGCGCTTCCCGCGATCTTGAGGTGTAGGGCCTGTGATCTCCGGACCTGCCCCAAGCTGTTCGAGGATCTCGGAGCTGTCCGGGGCGAGGGCGGGTTTGACGATGTAGTGCTTGTTGGTGACCTGCTCGGTGGCGTGCCCGAGCTGGGCTGCGGCGCTCTTGGCGTCGGCCTCCTTGTCGATCAGGGTGGCGACGGTCTTGCGGAAGGTGTGCGGGGTGACCCATTCGAGGCCGGCGTCGGCGCGGGCTTGCCGCCACTGGCGGCGCACGTTTTGCGGCGACAGCCAGGTGCCGCGTCGGGAAGCGAAGATCGCGTCGTGGGGATTGTCGGCGGCGTTGAGTTTGCGACCCATCAGCATCCCGACCGCGAACCGAGGCAGGACGACCGTTCGGAAACCGGCGTCGGTCTTCGTCCACTCCTGCCGGAAGAAGCCCTTGCCCTTGAGGTAGACGATCGTGCCGCAGGTGGTGAGCGTCGGGCGTTTAGCGGCAAGATCGAGATCCTCCCAGCGCAGCGCCAGAATTTCGCCGATGCGGGCGCCGGTGGCGAGCATGAGGTCGACGATGTCGGCCAGGTCGCCGGACGGCCGAGGTCCCGACTTGCCGGGGGCGGGTTTCTGCCACCTCCGGATCGCCTCGCGAACCTCGTTCAGTTGCTTCACCTCCAGGGCCACCACCTTGCGGCGCGGGTTACGCAGTCGACCCGTGTCGCGCACAGGGTTGGCCGTGAGCGCGCCTCGGCGAACAGCCAAGGCGAACATCTGGCCGAGGACAACCTTCGCGCCTTTGGCGGCTGACGGACGGTCTTCGGCGACCTTGCGCAGAAACCTGTCGAGGCGGCCTGCGGTGGCCTCTCGGATACGTAGCTCGCCGAGAGCGGGCTCGATCGAAACGCGCACGCTGATCTCATATCTACTGATCGTCTGCGGGGTGACACGTTCCTCGGCGGTTATCTCCTCCAACCAGAGCCTGGCGAGGACGCTGACGTGGGTGTCCCTGGTGATCTCGTCGTCGTTTGGGGTGACTCGGTCGCGAAGTTTGACTTTCAAGGCCCGGATGGCGGCGGGGCCGGTGGCGTCGGTGGCCTCGACGTCGCGGGTCCTGCCGTCGTGGTCGCGGAATCGGGTTCGGGCGCAGTAGCGGTTGGGGCCGAGCTTCTCGGTGCGGATCGCGCCCCAGGTGCCGATGGGTAGTGGAGGCCGGGCCATGGCTCAGCGCTCCGGGTCGGTGTGGGCGTCCAGCCACCGTTCGACTTCGCTGCGCCGGTAGCGCAGGGTGTTGCCGACGCGGATGGCGCGTGGTCCCTTGCCTCGGCTGTGCCAGGCGTAGAGGGTGTTCTTGGGTTTGCCCAACCAGTCGGCAACGTCCTCGATGGTCAGGAGAGGGTCGGGCCGCCAATCACCGGCGGTCGAGGCGCTCACAGCCGGCCTGCCGTGTCGGATGCCCCGGCTTGCTGGCGCGGCGCGGCTCGCGAGCATCAAGCCGTCCGGTCAGGAACCCTGGCAGCTGGGCTACACCACCCTGCCCGGTGACCAGGCGCCGGGCAGGATCTACCAAGTGGCCCGCTCCGCCTTGGCCGCGGGAACCGCTACCACCACGGTGGTGTACCGGGTGCCGGTCTCGGGCGCGGGCGCACCGTACGATCTGTCGAACGGTCAGACGGCCCGCTGGGCCCAGTTCGAGGCGCCGACCGACGCCGCCGCCATCTTCCCACCCACCCAGGTGCCAGACGGCAACCCGGCGACAGGTACGTGGCCCTCCTCGTACGAGCGGGCCACAGTAACGTACCTCGACGCCAACGCCCGCCAGGTCAATCTCGCTGAGCCAGGCGGGCACCTCAGTGTCACCTGGTACGACCACTGGGGTAACACCGTCCGGACGCTCACCGCTGGCAACCGGGCCCGGGCGCTCAACGCCAGTTCCTCGGACGACGCTGCGGCCGAGGCGCTGTTCGCCCGTAACCACTCCACCCTGAACATTCACACGGCCGACGGGCAACGCCTGATCACCACTCTGGAGCCCGAGCACGAGGTCATGCTCCCGACAGGCGAGACCACGCGAGGGCGTAAGGCCATCACCTACACCTACGACGAGGGTGCTCCCGCCGCGGAGGAGCCATACAACCTAATAACGCGCCAGAAGATCGCGGTACGGGTCTGGGACAGCAACGGCGTCGAGTCCGAGACCGACGTGCGGACCACCTCGATTGTCTATGACTGGGGCCTGCGTCAACCTATCGAGGCGACCGCGGACCCGGGCGCGCTCGCCCACACGACGCGAACGATTTTCGATCCGGCGACCGAGCTGATCACGTCAACTACCGACCCGGCAGGTGGCACGAGCACGACGACTCCGGCGACCCAGAAGACGATCTACTACCGTGCGGGTTCCGGCTCTGGTTACAGCGAATGCGACTCAAAACCCGAATGGGCGAATCTGCCTTGCCGGACGCAGCCGGGCGGACAGCCGCCTACCCCTACCGGACCCGAGTTGCCGGTGACCGTGAACACCTACGACATACTTGGCCAGCCCAGGGTGGTGTCAAGCCCCGGGTTTGATGGAGAGTTGGTTAGCTGGTTTTCAGGGGTGTGGTGACCGGTTGGGTCATCGCGTGGAGTGCTTCGTGCTCCGCTGGCGGGACGTGTCCGAGTTCGCCGTGGAGGCGTCGGTTGTTGTACCAGTCGATGTACTCGACGGTGGCCATCTCCAGGTCGTCGAGTCCGCGCCACGGGCCTTGGTTGCGGACGAGTTCGGCCTTGTACAACGAGTTGAACGCCTCGGCCATGGCGTTGTCGTACGAGTCGCCCTTGGAGCCGACGGAGGCGACGGCGCCGGCTTCGGCGAGGCGCTGGCTGTAGCGGATCGCTCGATATTGGACTCCTCGG
>NZ_FMCV01000005.1:0-34372 GCF_900091565.1 Micromonospora marina
CTGGAGAACCTCGGTCACCTGGGTGACCGTAACGACCACGACTCGCAGGGCCTGTTCCAGCAGCGCCCCTCCAGTGGTTGGGGCACGGTGGAGCAGATCACCGACCCCGAGTACTCCACCCTGGCGTTCCTCAAGGGTCTGAAGCAGGTCGACGGCTGGCAGGACATGCCGCTGACCAAGGCCGCCCAGACCGTCCAGGTGTCCGCCTACCCGGACCACTACGCCCAGTGGGAGCAGCAGGCCGCCGACCTGGTAGCCGAACACTGGAACAAGTAAGCGAGACAGGCCGGCACCCCGACGACGGGGTGCCGGCCTGCACGCGTACCCGATGGGTCAGGCCGGGGGCAGGACGAACGTCCACGTGGTGGTGGTCGTGCTGGCCGCGGCGCCGGTGGCGGTGAGCCCGCCGTAGCTGCCGGTCGGCACGCCGCTCGCCGAGTCGGCGAGCAGGCCGGTCACCCGGCCGCCGCCGGTCTGCGAGGTGTTGCTGCGCACCGCCACGCCGGACGGCGGGGTGAGCGCGGTGGAGGTGCTGTCGCCGTGCAGCCAGTACGACACGGCCCAGCTCTGCACGGCGGTCACCGGCACCGACGGGGTGATCCGGGTGGCGGTGCTCGCCGGGTCGGTGGCCCCGGCGAAGACCGGCGCGCCCGGTGCCACCCCCCGGTACGCGGCCAGCACCAGGTTGCCCTTCGCCTGACTGTCCAGTGTCACCCGGACCGCCGTGCCGGCGTCACCCGCGCTCGCGGTCTTCCACCAGGCGGTGGTGGTGGCGAAGCCGCCGTCGACGCGGTCGAGCCTGGTCCAGCCGGTCACCCCGGCCGGTTCACCGGTGCCGGTGTGCGTGTTCTGGCTGAGCAGGAGCAGCAGCGTGTCACCGGCCTGCACGCCGGCCGGAACGGTGACCGTGTGGCTGGTCCAGTTGGCGTTCGCGGTGGCCTGGCCGACGAACGAGATCCGCTGCGGTACGGGCGCGACAGTCACGTCGACGGTCGCGGTGCCGGTGGCGCCCCGGTCGTCGGTGACGGTGAGCGTGACCGGGTAGGTGCCGGCGGCCGCGTACGTGTGCGACGTGGTCGGCACGGAGGCCGTACCGGTGGTGTCCCCGTCGCCGAAGCTCCAGCTGTGGTCCTGGATCGCGCCGTCGGCGTCGGTGGAGGCCGCGCCGGAGAACGAGCACACCAGTCCGGAGCAGGTGGGCGTCACCGCTGCCACCGGCACCTGGTTGGCCGGGCCGCCCGATCCCTTCAGGATCTTCACGTAGTCGATGTCGCCGGCGAAGTAGTCGCAGGTGACCTTCGTACCGTCGCACTGGCTCTTGCCGCCGGCGGACAGCGGCCATGTGTTGGCGATGGTGCCGGTCGGCCCGTTCAGGCGGCTGGTCCGGACGCCGTCGACGTACATCTCCACGTACGCCGACGTGCGGTTGCAGGTGACCGTGTGCCACTGGCCGTCGGAGATCGGCACGTCCGTGTAGCCGGTGCGGGAGGCACCGTCCGCGCCCCGGAACAGGCACTTCGGTTTGCCGTTCGGGGCCTCGAACTTCCAGTAGCCGCCGGCCGTGTTGCCCTGTCCCTTCTGGAGGATGTTCCCGAAGGAGTACGTGGTCCGGTAGCGGATGGTCACCGAGAAGTCTCCGGCGTCCGGGTTGAAGTCGGTGCTGTGCGGCACCAGGTCGACGTGACCCGGGACGTACTCCTTGTCGGTGGGCAGGTGGGTGGCGAAGCGGTGGCCGGTCGCCCCGGCGTAGAGCGCGCCGGCGACCACCTCGCCGCCGATCGTGCCGTGGCGGCCGTTGCCGCTGTAGTCGGTCAGCACCGTCGACGACGCTGGCTCGTCCATGCTGAAGAACGCCACCGTCCGCGTCGCGGTGGCCTGCGCGGACGCGGCCGGGACCGTCACCCCGGCCGCCGCGACGACAGCCGCCACCCCCAACCGGACGGTTGTCCGCCGCCACCGTCCCCGCTCGATCGTGTGCATGTGACCGCCTCCTGCGTATCGGGCATCACAGTGACACGCGTGGTGGCGGCGGCTGAACAACCCGCACGGCGGAGCCGGGTGACCGATGTGGCCGGCACGAACAGTCCGGTGGGTTACGTCCGCCGATCGACCGGTGGCACCGGCGGGCGGGGAGGGTGACTCTCGGTGGGCGATACTGGGTTTGAACCAGTGACCTCTTCCGTGTCAAGGAAGCGCGCTCCCACTGCGCCAATCGCCCGGGCAATCGCGAGCGGACGACGGGATTCGAACCCGCGACCCTCACCTTGGCAAGGTGATGCGCTACCAGCTGCGCTACGTCCGCGTGCCGCCGGTTCGCGCCGGCGACGGGGTGAACTCTACCCGATGCCAAGATCGCTGTGCGGCAGGCCCCCGCCGCTCCCGGCGGGCGTGTGGTTGCGCTGTTCACCGCCGGGGTACTGAGGCCGGTGACAGCGCAACCATCCCCCGAAGGAGGCTGTCGTGGGTATCGGTACGAGCATTTTCCTGATCGCGGTCGGCGCGATCCTCACGTTCGCGCTCAACGCCAGCGTCGGCGGGATCGACCTCGACGTCGTCGGCTGGATCCTGATGGCGGCCGGCGTGCTCGGCCTCATCATGACGACGCTGGTCCGGGGCCGCCGTCGTCAGGTGGTCACCACCGACGCCGAGCAGCCGGTGGAGTACCGCCGGGTCGAGGAGCGCCGGGACGTCGCGCCGCCGATGTGACAGCACCCGGGGGCCGACGGAGCTGATCGGTCCCCGACCCGACGGGGGCGCCACACGGCGCCCCCGTCGGCGCGTGGCGGGGTCAGTCGCGCATCAGCTCGTTCAGCGCGTCGAAGTCGAGCCCGCCGGTGAGTGCGCCGTACGTCCCGGCGCCGAGCACCTCCGCCGCCGCCCGCTGGGCCACCGCGTACGCCACCTCGGCCACCGCCGGCCCGATGCTCACCCGGGCCACGCCGAGCCGGGCCAGCTCGGCGATCGGCGGCGCGCCCGGCCCGGCCAGCACGTTCAGCGGCGCCGGGATCGCCGCCGCCAGCGCGGCCACCGTCTCCGGCGCCACGGTTCCGGGTACGAAGATCCCGTCCGCGCCGGCCGCCAGGTACGCCTCGGCGCGCGCGACCGTCTCCGGTACGCCACCGGCCCCGCGCAGACAGGTGTCGACCCGCGCGTTGACGTACAGCGGGATGCCGGCGCGGTCGGCGGTGGCCCGGACCGCGGCGAGCCGGGCGACCTGCTCGTCGACCGGGCGCAGTGGTCCCCCGCCGTCGTGCCGGGAGTCCTCCACGTTGACGCCGACGGCCCCGGCGGCGAGCACCGCGGTGATCGTCTCGGCGACCTCGGCGGGGCTGTCGCCGTACCCGGATTCGATGTCGGCGGTGACCGGCACGCGGACCGCGTCGGCCACCCGGCGGATCACGTCGACGGCGGTGTCCCGGGCCAGCGCGTCACCGTCCGGGGCGCCGCGGCTCCACGCGACCCCGGCGCTCGTGGTCGCGACCGCCCGGGCGCCGGCCGCGGCGACGAGCCGGGCGCTCAGCGCGTCCCAGGCGTTGACCAGGATCAGTGGCTCACCGGGCAGGTGCAGGGCACGGAACTGCCGGGCTCGGGTTTGCTGATCGTCCACCGGGCCAGTCTGGGTGGGGTCGTCCGGTCACGGCAATGGCCAGCGGCGCGGTACTGGACTGGTCGATGACGACGAGAAAGGCCGTGTCGAATGATCGACACGGCCTTTCCGCTGGTGGGCGATACTGGGTTTGAACCAGTGACCTCTTCCGTGTCAAGGAAGCGCGCTCCCACTGCGCCAATCGCCCTCGTCCAATGCCGAGGTGGAGACGGGATTTGAACCCGTGTACACGGCTTTGCAGGCCGTTGCCTCGCCTCTCGGCCACTCCACCGAGGTTGCCCCCGAACTGCGTGGCGGCATCTCCGAGCGGACGACGGGATTCGAACCCGCGACCCTCACCTTGGCAAGGTGATGCGCTACCAGCTGCGCTACGTCCGCACGCCCCGGGTGTTATCCGGTGACGGATGAGAACTTTAGCCGAGCCCGGGAACGGTTGCCAAATCGGGGGCCGTTCCGGCGCGTCCCGATGTCGCCGACGCCGCAGCGCGCAGGCTTCCTAGGAGCCTGGGTGGATGCCCCCGCAGGCCCGCAGGCAGGGCCGCGACCTGCGGAATCCGCTCGGCGAGCCGAGTGTCCGGCATCCGACTGTCCCACCGCCGACCGGCCGCTTCGGTAACTCCCTGTGGTCATGAGGATGGGTTACCGTAACGCCGTGACGAGACGAGCCGCCGAGATCCGCCTGGACGCGCTATTGCGTACGGCCTGCGAGGTAATCGCGGAACGAGGGCTCGCCAACACCCGCACCGCGGACGTGGCCGAGGCCGCCGGGGTCAGCCAGGCGCTCGTCTTCTACCACTTCGCGACGAAGGACCGGCTGCTCGCGCAGGCCTTCGCGTACGCGGTCGAGCAGGATCTCGCCCGCCTCGACGCGGTACTGCGCTCCTCCGCCCCGCCGCTGGCGAAGATGCGGCGGATGCTGCGCCTCTACACGCCGACCGGCCGGGCCACCTCCTGGTCGATGAGGATCGACGGCTGGGCGGAGTCGCTGCGTACGCCCGAGTTGGAGAAGCTCTCCCGCCGCCTCGACCTGCGGTGGCGGCAGGACCTGGCCACGGTGATCACCGCCGGGGTCACCGAGGGCACGTTCGACTGCCCCGACCCGGCCGGCGCGGCCTGGCGGATCAGCGCGGTGATGGACGGACTGGCGGTCCAGATCGCGGTCCACGAGCGGGTGATCACCCGCCGGCAGATCGCCGAGTGGATCCGCCTGGTGGCCGCTCGGGAACTGGGCCTGGAACCCAGCCAGCTCGACTGACCGCCTGCTCCCCTCCACCCCGCCCCGCCCACCCCGCCCCGCCCGCCCTGACCCGCCGCCCTGGCCCGCCCTGGCCCGCCCGCCCTGGCCCGCCCGTACCGGTGATCAAGGGGTTTGCGTCCCCATCCCGGTCGGCAGAGAACGCAAACCCCTTGATCGACGGGGAGAGGCGACCGGGAGGGGAGACGGGGAGGGTCAGCCTGTGGGGGGCCGAGGCGGCGAGCGTCAGTGCCAGCCTGGGCGGGGGCGATCGAAGGAGGGGTCGGCGGACGGGCGCAGCAGGCGGCGCATCCGCAGCAGCAGACCGGCACCCAGGAACAGCAGCAGCCCGCCGAGCAGGAACGCGGCCTGCACGATGCCGAATCCGCCGCTGTCGGCCACCGGCCGCCCGGCCACGCCACCCGGCGCGGGCGGCTCCACCACCGTGGCGCCGGTCGGCTCGTCAGTGGCCGCCTCGCCGGGGCCTTCGGTCGACGGCTCGCCGGTCGGCGGCTCCGTGGGTTCCGCGCTGGTGGGTGCCGGCGTCGGAGCCTCCTCCCCCACCACCTCCCGGGAGGCGGTACGCCGGGCCAGCAGCCGCAACTGCGGGTCGTACGCCTCGGCGGCGAAACTCACCCGCCCGCGCCCGACGTCCTCGGCGAACGCCACCCGGTAGCGGGCGGTCACGGTACGGCCGGGGCAGAGCACACCCGGATCGAGTTGCCGGTCGGTGAGCCGGGCGGTGTCCTCCTCGGTGCGGATCTCCAGCGGGAACGAGCCGTTGTCCTCCACCCGGTCCACCTTCAACTGGTCCAGGCGCAGGCCCTGCACCCGCACCAGCATCGACCAGCGCACCTTGACACAGCCGCCCCCGTCCGAGCGGGACACCACGGCGGACAACGTCTCCACCCGGTTCCCGGCGGTGAACTCGTCCGGCAGACCGCTCAACTCGGTGGAGAAGGCCGCCGCCGCCCGCGCCGGCAGGGCTCCGCCGTACCCGGTCCCGGCCACGAACGTCAGCACCAGTCCGATCCGCAGCGCGTGCCGCCACCCGCTCACCACGCCTCCTCGCTCTCGGTCGTGTCCACAGACAACGCTAGGAGCGCGCCGGGCGGGCCGGTAGACGGGCGTGTTCGCATCCAACGCCACAACAGGGGGGCTGTTTCACCGACCGTGGTGAACCGGTCACGACCGCGCCGCGACACGCCCGGGATGCGGGTCCGGACACCCGGTGGGACACAATTCTCCGGTGTCCGAGCTGTCCGCCGCGTTCGTCCGGCTGCACGCCCGCCTCGCCCCGGTGGCGTTCGTCCCCGAGGTGCGGCTGCACCAGGCCGACGAGCCGATCGGCCTCTGGGAGCTGACCGAGGGTGAGTTCCGCAGCGCCCAGCCGCCACCGTTCTGGGCGTTCGCCTGGGCCGGCGGGCAGGGGTTGGCCCGCTACGTCACCGACCATCCGGAGCTGGTCGACGGCCGCCGGGTGCTGGACCTGGCCTCCGGTTCCGGCCTGGTCGCCATCGCCGCGGCCCGCGCCGGCGCCGCCGCCGTCCGGGCGGTCGAGGTGGACGAGCGGGCCGTCGCGGCCGTCGCGCTCAATGCCGAGGCCAACGGGGTACGCGTCGACGCCGAACTCGCCGACATCCTCGACTCCGACGCCGGTGACGCCGAGGTGGTGCTGGCCGGGGACGTCTTCTACAGCGAGGCGATGGCCCGCCGGATGCTGCGTTTCCTGCTCCGGGCCGCCCGTGCCGGCGCCCGGGTGCTGGTGGGCGACCCGGGCCGGGCGTTCCTGCCCCGCGAGCGGTTCCACGAGCTGGCCGCGTACGACGTGCCGGTGTCGGAGGCGCTGGAGAGCGTACGGGTGAAGCACACCACCGTGTGGGAGCTGGACCCGAACCCGCCCGGCGCCCGCCGCTAGCGTTACCGCGTGCTGTTCCGGGGCTGGGGGGAGTCCGTCGACGGGCCGTGGCCCGACGCGGCCACCGTGGTCGACCACGTCGGCGTGCCGCACGTGGTGGTGACCCGGCACGCGCTCGTACGCCGGGTGCTCACCGATCCGGTGACGTTCCGGCCGGACAACGCGCTCGACGCGGTCACCCCGATCCCGGTGGCCGCGCTGCGGGTGCTCGCCGGGCACCGGTTCCGGCTGCCGCCGACGCTGGCGAACAACGGCGGCGCCGGTCACCCGGAGATCCGCGGCATCGTCGCCGACGCGCTGCACCCGCACCGGGTGGACGCCCAGCGTCAGTGGCTGACCGGGCTGGTCCGGGAGCGGGTGGCCGGGCTGGCCGCGGCGCTGGACGCGGGCCGACCGGTCGACCTGTACGCGGGTCTCGCCGCCGACCTGCCGCTGCTGGTGCTGGCCCGGCTGGTGGAGCTGCCGGACGCCCCGGTCGGCGTGGTGAAGGACTTCGCCCGGGCCGCGCTTGAGTTGTTCTGGGCGCCGCTGGACTCCGCCCGGCAGCTCACGCTGGCCGCCGAGGTGGGCCGGTTCCACACCGTGCTGCGGGAGTTCGCCGCGACCGGGGGCGGGCTCGCCGCGCGGCTGCGCGAGGCCGGGCACTCCCCCGACGTGGTCGTCGGCGCGTTGTTCTTCCTGCTGGTCGCCGGGCAGGAGACCACCTCGCAGTTCCTCACCCTGCTGCTGCACCGGCTGTCCGGCGAACCGGCGGTACGGGCCGGGCTGCGCGCGGGCACGGTCGCCGTTGACGACGTGGTCGAGGAGGGACTGCGGCTGGAGCCGCCGATCGTCACCTGGCGGCGCGTGGCGGCAGTCGACACCACGCTCGGCGAGGTGCCGGTGGCGGCGGGCACCAGCGTGGTGGCCTGGCTGGCCCGTGCCGGTCGTGATCCGGCCGTGGTGGGCGCGCCGGGCGAGTTCCGCCCGGGGCAGCCCGGCTCGCGGCGGCACCTGGCGTTCGGCGCCGGGCCGCACCGCTGCGTCGGGGCGCAGCTCGCCCGGATGGAGGCCGCTGTGGTGGTCGCCGAGGCGGCAGCGCTGCTCGACGGCGTGACTGTGGTGCGACCGCCGTGGTGCCCGGACAACCTCACCTTCCGGATGCCGGACGCGTTCGTGGTCCGCCGCGGTTGAGCGCTGCGGGTGTTTGTTAACAAGGGGCCCTTCCTCTACCGGAGGCGTTAACAAGGGGCCCTTCCTTACGAAAGTCAGGGTGGGTGGCTGCCGTTCGACGGCGGTGCGGCACCCCCGTCGCCCCATAGCGTCGCCGCATGATCACACTTCGTGCGTTGACGAAACGGTTCGGCGACGTGACAGCCGTCGACGACCTGACCGTCGACATCCGCCCCGGGCAGGTCACCGGGTTCCTCGGCCCGAACGGCGCGGGCAAGTCCACCACCATGCGGATGGTGCTCGGCCTGGACCGCCCCACCGCCGGGCAGGCGCTGGTGAACGGCCGGGACTACCGGACGCTGCGGCACCCGCTGCACGAGGTCGGCGCGCTGCTCGACGCCACAGGCGTGCACCCGGCCCGCTCGGGTGTGGCGCACCTCCGGGCGATGGCGCGCAGCAACGGCGTACCGGCCCGCCGGGTGACCGAGGTGCTCGACCTGGTGGGCCTGGACGCCCGCGCCGCCGGCAAGCCGGGCCGGGCGCTGTCGCTGGGCATGGGTCAGCGCCTCGGCATCGCGGGCGCGCTGCTCGGCGACCCGCCGGTGCTGCTGCTCGACGAGCCGGTCAACGGGCTCGACCCGGACGGCGTGCGGTGGATCCGCGGGTTCACCCGCCGCCTCGCCGACGAGGGGCGCACCGTCCTCGTCTCCAGTCACCTGATGAGCGAGATGCAGCAGACCGCCGACCGGGTGGTGGTGCTGGGGCGCGGCCGGCTGGTGGCCGACGCGCCGCTGGCCGAGCTGATCGCCGCCCGGCCCGCCGCGTCGGTCCGGGTACGCGGGCCGGAGCCGGCCGCGCTCGCCGCCCTCGGCGACCGGCTGGCCGCCGAGGGCGCGACGGTCACCGCCGCCGACGGCGGGATGGCCGTCGCCGGCAGCACCGCCGGCCGGGTCGGCGACCTGGCGTACGAGATGGGGGTACGCCTGCACGAGCTGACCCCCGTCGCCCCCTCCCTGGAGGAGGCGTTCCTGGAGCTGACCGCCGACAGCGTGGAGTACGCCGCCGGCCCGACCGGAGGTGACACCCGATGACCGCACAGTCCACGCTCGACCCGGCCCGGCGGACCACCCGGCCCGCCCCGGCCGGACATCCGCTCGCCGGGGCGGTGGCCGCCGAGTGGACGAAGCTCTGGTCGGTCCGCTCCACGTGGTGGACGCTGCTCGCGGCGGTGCTGACCATGACGGCCACCAGCGTCCAGCTCGCCATCTACGCGCGCAACGGCAACACCGACGACGACCCGGCGAACGACTCGGGCGTGGTGGACGTCGGCGAGATCGTGGCCGGGTCGCTGGAGCTGACCCAGTACGTGGTGCTGGCGCTCGGCCTGTTCGCGATCACCAGCGAGTTCGCCACCGGCACGATCCGCACCACGCTGCGGTGCACCCCGTCGCGGGGACGGGTGCTGGCGGCCAAGGCGTCGGTGGTGGGCGCTGTGACGTTCGGCCTCGGGCTGCTGCTCGGCACCGTGGGCGCGGTGGTGGCCCGGCCGGTGCTGGGCGAGTGGGGCCGCGCCCCGCTGGGCGGCACGGTGGCCGACGTGGTCGCGTGCGCGGCGTACCTGGCGCTGGTCGGCGTGCTGGCGCTCGGCCTCGCGGCGGCGCTGCGCGGCGCGGTGCTGACGCTGACCGTGCTGTTCGCGCTGCTGATGATCGTGCCGCTGTCGTTGCAGGAGCCGGACATCACGGTGCTCACCCGGATCGCCGACGCGTTCCCCGGGGTGGCCGGCAACCACTTCCTCGCCGGGGACACCGAGCCGTACCCGGCGGCGGCAGGGCTGCTGCTGCTCGCCGCCTGGACCGCCACCGCGCTGGCGCTGGGCCGGTGGGCGCTGGCCCGGCGCGACGCCTGAGCGGGGCGGGGCTGGTCAGCCGGTGGGCGGGACCAGCCCCGCCTCGTACGCGAGGATCGCCGCCTGCACCCGGTTGCGCACGTCCAGCCGGGTGAAGATGCTGGTCAGGTAGCTCTTCACGGTGCCCTCGACCAGGTGCAGCCGGCGGGCGATCTCGGCGTTCGACAGCCCCGCGCCGACCAGCGCCAGCACGTCGCGTTCCCGGTCGGTGAGCCCGGCCAGCCGGTCCCGCGCGTACGGGCCACGGGCCAGCCGGCCGCCGCTCAACTCGATCACCCGGCGGGCCACCCGCGGCGACAGGTACGCCCCGCCGTCGGCCACCGCCCGCACCCCGGCCAGCAGTTCACGCGGGTCACCGGACTTGAGCAGGAACCCGGCGGCGCCGTGGCCGAGCGCGCGGGCGATCAGGTCGTCGTCGCCGAACGTGGTGAGCATGACAGCCGCCGTCTCCGGCACCAGCCGGCGGATCTGCGCGGCGGCGCTGAGCCCGTCGCCGCGGGGCATCCGGATGTCCAGCAGCGCCACCCGGGGCCGGTGCGCGCGGACCAGCTCGACCGCGGCCAGGCCGTCGCCCGCCTCGCCGACCACCTCGATGCCGGGGTCGGCGGCCAGGATCGCCCGGACCCCGGCCCGGACCAGTGCCTCATCGTCGGCGAGCACCACCCGCAGTGGACGCCCGTGGTCGTCGCTCATGATCCGATCCGCTCCTTGCTGACCAGCCGCCCGTCGGCGAAGCAGAGCCGCCAGGTCGCCTGGGCGAACGGGAAGTTGCCGTCGGTGTAGAACTCGCAGCCCGGCACCGCGCCGGTGGCGGGCGGGTCGGCCTGCCGCCGGGGCAGCCCGAGCGCGGCACGCGGCTCACCCAGGCGCAGCCGTTCGTAGCCGGCCCGGTCGAGCACCGCGCCGGCCGTGGCGAGCGGGTAGTAGACGCCCGCCAGCACCAGAGCCAGCCCGGCGGGCGCGCCGAACGCGACGAGCAGGCTGCGCCGCACCCGCCGCCGGGCCTCCCGCAGCCGCCGCTCCGCGTCCCCGTGTCCGTCCCGGCCGGGTACGCCGACGCGTCCGGGGTCGAGCGGGTCGATCTCCGCGAGGTCGTCGTCGCCGGGTCGCGGGGCGGTCGCCCCGGAACCGTCAGTCGGGCCGGTGACCGGCGGACCGGCGTCTGCGAGGGCCGACGTCCCGGAGGCCCGGATCGGGCCGGCGACCGATGAACCGGCGTCCGCGCGGCCGGGCAGCGGCGTGCCCGGACGGGCCGCGTCGGCGAGCGGGACGCGGGCGGTGACCGCCCAGCCGCCGTCGCGCGGGCCTGCGTCCAGGGTGCCGCCGGCGAGGCGTACCCGTTCGCGCAGCGCCAGCAACCCGGAGCCGTGCGACGGCGGGCCGGGCAGCGGACCGCCCGGTGGTGGCGCGTTCACCACCGCGACAGTCACCGCACCGGCCTCGCGTGTCACAGCGACGGTGACCGGGGCGCCGGGGGCGTAGCGGGCGGCGTTGGTGAGCGCCTCCCGGACCACCCGGTGCACGGCGTGCGCGGGCAGCGGCGGCAGGTCCGCCTCGTCGGCGCGCAGGTCGACAGTCATCCCGGCGTCGCGGGCGCCGTCGACCACGTCGGCGACCGTCTCCCCCGGCGGCCGCAGCGTGCGCTCCTCCCGCAGCACGCCGATCACCTCGTGCAGCCGTTCGGTGGCGGCGGCGACGCTCGCCCGCAGCTCACCGGCCGCCGCCCGGTACGCCGGGGACAGGTCCGGCGCCAGTTCCAGCGCGCCCGCCCGCAATGCGATGAGGCTCAGGTCGTGACCGAGCGAGTCGTGCATGTCCTGGGCGATGCGGGCCCGCTCGCGCAGGCGTACCCGTTCGACCTCGGCCCGGCGCTCGGCCCGCGCGTGCCGCAGCCCGGCGTCGGCGAGCGCGCGGTGCTGCCGCCGCAACCGGCCCAGCAGCCAGGGGAACACCCCGGCGAAGAGGAGCACCGAGGCGAGCAGGAACCAGGTGGACGGCTCGGTGCCGAGCAGCCCGAGGTTGAGCACCGAGCCGGTGACCGCGATGGCGGCGAAGACGGCGGCGGCCGGTGCGGCCCGGTCGCTGCGCCGTCCGGCGAGGTAGCCGAAGACCGGGATGGCGAACACCACGTTGCCGTCGACGAGCGAGCCGGCCACCACCGCGAGCACCGCGACCAGCGGCCACCGGCGGCCGATGCACACCGCCACGCCGAGCAGCGCCAGCGCGGCGGCCAGCGGCGGCAGCTCACCGATCTGCGGCGGGGTGAGCCGGCCGTACGCGACGGGTGCCACGAGTACGGCCCAGAGCAGCAGGTCACCGGCCCGGCGTTGGCGTTCGCGGGGTTCCACGGCGGTCACGCTACCCACGCCCGGCCGGGGCGGGCACCGACGAAAGTCAGGTCTCCTCGGCCCAGGCCCGCCAGTCGTCCAGCACGCCGTAGAGGGCTGGGGTGAGCCAGCCGGGCGCTGATCGGCGGAACACGCCCGGGTCCATCCCGCCCGCGCCGGCCGGCACCGCGCCGAGCAGGTTCGGCACCAGCTCGGACAGGTTCAGCCAGTGCACCAGTTCCGGCTCGGCCGGCCAGGCGCCGATCACCACACCGGCCGGGACGGCCCGCCGCTCCAGCGCCTCCAGCGTCAGCGCCGTGTGGTTGAGCGTGCCGAGCCCGGCCCGCGCCACCACCACCGCCGGCGCGCCGAGCGACACCGCCAGGTCGGCCACCGTCCACGGTTCGCCGGACGGGCGCAACCCCATCGGTACGAGCAGCCCGCCCGCGCCCTCGACGAGCACCAGGTCGTGCTTGTCCGCCTCCTCGCGGATCGCGTCGACGGCGCTGTACAGCTCCAGCGGCGGCAGCTCCGCCACCCGGGCCGCGGCCAGCGGGGCCAGCGGATCGGGGTAGCTGGCGAGCGTCCGGCCGGTGAGCGGGGCGGCCAGCCGGGTCACCGAGTCGACGTCGCCGGGCTCGCCTGTCGCCGTACCCGTCTGGCCCGGCTTGACCACGGCGACCCGCAGGCCGGCCGCCTGCGCGGCGGCGGCGACGGCGGCGGTCACCACCGTCTTGCCGACCTCGGTGTCGGTGCCGGTCACCAGCACCGGCCCGGTCCAGGCGTCGCCGAAGCTCATGGCGCACACTCCACGATCACGTCCAGCGCCCGGTCGAAGTCGGCCCGGTCCACGCCGGCGCTGACGGTGAGCCGCAGCCGGGACCGGCTGTCAGGGGTGGACGGGGGACGGAAACAGCCGACCGCGACCCCGCGGTCCCGGCAGGCGGCCGCCCAGGCGGTCGCCTCCTGCGGGCCGGGCGCGGTCACCGAGATCACCGCGCCGTCCGGGGCGGACACGGACAGCCCGGCCCCGCCGAGGCGGCGCACCGCCGCCGCGACCCGGTCGGCCAGTTCGGTGCGCAGCGCGTCACCGGTGCGGGCCAGCCGTACCGCGGCGTGCACCCCGGCCACCACCGCGGGCGGCGGCGCGGTGTCGAAGATGAAGGTGCGGCCGGTCTCCACCAGGTGGCGGACGAACTCGGCCGGCCCGGCGACCACGCCGCCGGCCCCGCCGAGCGCCTTGGACAGCGTCGCGGTGACCACCACGTCGGGCGCGCCGGCGAGCCCGGCGGCGGCGACCCCGCCGGCGCCGGCCGGGCCGGTGACGCCGAGCGCGTGCGCGTCGTCGACGAGCAGCAGCGCGCCGTGGCGGCGGGCCACCGCGTGCAGCTCGGCGAGGGGGGCCAGGTCGCCGTCGACGGAGAACACCGACTCGGTCACCACCACCGCCGGGCGGCCCGGCGCGGCGGCCAGCGCCGCGGCCACCGCGGCGACGTCGGCGTGCGGCGTCACGAGCGTCTCGGCGCCGGAGATCCGGCAGCCGTCGATCAGCGAGGCGTGGTTGTGGGCGTCGGAGACGAGCAGCGTACGCGGCTGCGTCAGCCCCCGGACGGCGGCGAGGTTGGCCAGGTAGCCGGAGGAGAACACGAGCGCCCGGTCGACGCCGAGCCAGTCGGCCAGGTCGTCCTCCAGCGCGTGGTGGGCGTCGGTGGACCCGCGCACCAGACGCGACCCGGTGGCGCCCAGCCCGTACGCGGACAGGGCCTCCGCCGCGGCGGCGGTGACCTCGGGGTGGGTGGCCAGGCCGAGGTAGTCGTTGCCGGCCAGGTCGACCACTGCGTCGTCGGCGGCCCGGGGGCGCAGCGTGCGGGTCAGCCCCGCCCGGGCCCGCAGCTCGGCGCGGCGGTCCAGGGCCGCCAGCCAGTCCGCCACCGTGCCGTCCCCTCCCGCCGACTCTCCCCGCCCCGCCGGGCGCTTCCGCGGGGCGAAGTTACCACCCGCGCCGAGGGTCCCGGCGTGGCGCGGTCCCGGCTCGCCGCAGGGCCGGCAGCGGCGGTTTCCCGCGCTCACGGTGGCCTGTTAGGTTACGAGCCATGCCAGAGATCCTCGACCAGGCCCGGGAGCGGGTGCTGGGCAACGGCGTCGGCCTCGACGAGGCCGGCATCCTCGCGGTGCTGAACCTTCCCGACGAGCACCTGCCCGCCGCTCTCCAGCTGGCCCACGAGGTCCGGATGCGCTGGTGCGGTCCGGAGGTCGAGGTCGAGGGCATCGTCTCGCTGAAGACCGGCGGCTGCCCGGAGGACTGCCACTTCTGCTCGCAGTCCGGCCTGTTCACCTCGCCGGTGCGCTCGGTCTGGCTGGACATTCCCGCGCTGGTCGAGGCCGCGAAGCAGACCGCCGCGACCGGGGCCACCGAGTTCTGCATCGTGGCCGCGGTGCGCGGCCCGGACGCCCGGCTGATGAAGCAGATGCGCGAGGGTGTGGCCGCCATCCGTGCCGCTGTCGACATCCAGGTCGCCGCGTCGCTCGGCATGCTCACCAAGGAGCAGGTCGACGAGCTGGTCGAGATGGGCGTGCACCGCTACAACCACAACCTGGAGACCTGCCGCTCCTACTTCCCGAACGTGGTCACCACGCACTCCTGGGAGGAGCGCTGGGAGACGCTGCGGATGGTCCGCGAGTCCGGCATGGAGGTCTGCTGCGGCGGCATCCTCGGCCTCGGCGAGACGGTCGAGCAGCGCGCCGAGTTCGCCGCCCAGCTCGCCGAGCTGGACCCGCACGAGGTTCCGCTGAACTTCCTCAACCCGCGCCCCGGCACGCCGCTCGGCGACCGCCCGGTGGTGGAGGGCAAGGACGCGCTGCGCGCCATCGCCGCGTTCCGGCTGGCCATGCCGCGCACCATCCTGCGGTACGCGGGCGGCCGCGAGCTCACCCTCGGTGACCTCGGTACCCGCGAGGGTCTGCTCGGCGGCATCAACGCGGTGATCGTCGGCAACTACCTGACCACGCTGGGCCGGCCCGCGACGGCCGACCTGGAGCTGCTGGAAGACCTGAAGATGCCGGTGAAGGCGCTCTCGGCGACCCTGTGAGGCAGCGGTGACCGAATCCTCCCCCGCCACGGCGGCCCTCCCGGCCGTGCGCTGGTGCGACAGGTGCGGCGAGTCGGTGGCGACCGGGCCGCACCCGGCGTGCGAGGCGGCCCGTGCCTGGGAGCCGCCGCGCTGGTGCGCGTCCTGCCGGCGGCGGATGAAGGTGCAGGTGGTACCGGCCGGGTGGTCGGCGGTCTGCGTCGAGCACGGCGAGCGGCGGGGCTGAGACGTGCTGCGGGGGCGCGCGGTGACGCTACGGCCGGTGACCGACGCCGACGTGCCCGCCCTGTCCGCGATCCGGGCCGCCCCTGAGGTGCGCCGCTGGTGGCGCGGCGGCGACGACCTGGCCGCGTCGGTGCGGGCCGACCTGGCCGACGACGCGCTGACGGTCTACGCCGTCGAGCACGACGGCCGGCTGGTCGGCGCGATCCAGTGGTACGCCGAGACCGACCCGGACTACCGCCACGCCAGCCTGGACGTCTTCCTCGACCCGGCGGTACGCGGCTCGGGGCTGGGCGGCGACGCGATCCGTACGCTGGTCCGGCACCTGGTCGACGAGTACGGCCACCACCGGTTCACCATCGACCCGGCGGCGGCGAACACGGCGGCGATCCGGGCGTACGCGAAGGTGGGGTTCCGCCCGGTGGGCATCATGCGGCGTTACGAGCGTGGAGCGGACGGGCGCTGGCACGACGCGCTGCTGATGGACCTGCTCGCCGAGGATCTGTCCGGCTGACCGCGCTCCTGCGGCGGGCGGCGCTCCTGCGGCGGGCGGCGGGCGGCGGGCGGCGGACCTTGGCGAGTTGTGGTTCGGACGGAACAAGAACTCGCCAAGATTGCGCCGTGCCCTGTGGACGGGGCGACGCCACCGCTTCGCGGCCGGGAGACTCGGGCGGGTGATGGGGTGGCTGCCCGCGCACGACGCGGGCCGGTTGGAGTGGCTGGCGTTCGACCAGGCGGGCGTGGTGACGTGGGCGCAGGCGACCGCGCTCCTCACCCCGGGCACGGTGCGGGGGTTGGTCCGTTCCGGTCGCTGGCGGTCGATCTGCCGCGGCATCCTGGTGACCGGCAACGGGCGGCTGACCTGGGACCAGCAGTTGTGGGTGGCGGTGCTCGCCGCCGGATCCGGGGCGGTGCTGGCCGGTGTCACCGCAGCCGGTGAGGCCGGTGTCCGAGGGTTGCGGCGGGAGCCGCTGCATGTGCTCGTTCCCGCCGGCCGCCACCCGCCCACGTTGCTACGCCGGCTCCCGCTCGACGTCACCGGTGTCGTGGTGCACCGGTCGTCGGTACTGCCGGACTCGCACCGGCAGGTCGCACGGCCTCCTCGCACGACGACCGCGCGGGCGGTGGTGGACGGCGCGGGCTGGGCCCGCTCCGACGACGAGGCCCGGTCGGTGCTGGCGGCGGCGTGTCAGCAGCGCCGGGTGTCACCGGAGGAGATCCTCGCCGTGCTCGATGTGCTCCCCCGGGCACCGCGACGCGAGCTGATCCGGCGAACGACAGCTGACATCGCCGGCGGGGCCGAGGCACTGTCCGAGCTGGACTTCCTGACGCTCTGCCGGCGGCATCGACTGCCGGTGCCGGACCTGCAGGAACGCCGCCGGGACCAGTCCGGCCGGCTCCGTTTCCTGGACGCGTACTGGCGGCGGTGGCGGCTGCACGTGGAGGTGGACGGCGCCCATCACATGGATGTCCGCCACTGGGCGGCGGACATGCAGCGGCAGAACGACGTCTGGACCGCCGGGGACCGGATCCTGCGGTTTCCCGCCTGGCTGCTCCGCAGCCGCCCCGACGAGGTCGCCGCCACCGTCCGCCGCGCTCTGATCGCGGCCGGCTGGAACGCAGAGATGTGAATCTTGGCGAGTTGTCGTTCACGGTGAACGACAACTCGCCAAGATCACCTCGGCGCCGGCTACGACGTCGTGCAGGCGGAGCCGTTCAGCGTGAAGGAGGTGGGCTTCGGGTTGGTGCCGGTGTGGGTGCCGTTGAAGCCGAAGCTCGTCGACGCCCCCGGCGCCAGCGTCCGGTTGTAGGACAGGTTCGACGCGGTCACCGCCGTGCCGGTCTGGGTCACGTTCGCCGACCAGGCCTGCCCGGCCTTCTGCCCGCTGCTGCCGAACGTGAACGCGAGCGTCCAGCCGTTGATCGTCGTGGTGCCGGTGTTGGTGACCGTGATGTTCGCGGTGAACCCGGTGTCCCAGGTGTTCGCCGTCCAGGTCACCGTACAGCCGCCGCCGGCCGGCGGGGCCGTGGTGGTCACCGTGACGCCGGGCGACGCCGGTGAGACGTTGCCGGCCGCGTCCACCGCCACCACCGTGAAGGTGTACGCGGTGGAGGCGGTCAGCCCGGTCACCGCCAGCGTGGTGCCGGTGGCGGTACCGACCAGGACGTTCCCGCCCCGGTAGACCCGGTACCCGGTCACGCCCACCGCGTCGGTGGACGGGCCCCAGGTCAGGGTCAGGCCGGTCGGGCCGACCGCCGAGGCGGTCGGCGTGCCGGGAGCGGTCGGCGCTGTGGTGTCCGGCGCCGGGGCGGCCGGCGTCGTGACGCTCACCGCAGCCGACGACGCGGACCGGTTGCCGGCGCCGTCGAGCGCACGCACGGTGAACTGGTACGTCCGCACCGGCACCAGCCCGGTCACGGCCAGGGTGGTGCCGGCCGAGACGGTGACGACCGGGTCGGCGCCGGCCGAGGTACGGGTCACCTCGTAGCCGGCCAGGCCGCTGCCGCCGGTGTCCGTGGAGGCGGCCCAGGTCAGCGTGAGCCCGCTCGACGTGACGGCGGACGCGGCGGGCGTGCCGGGCGCGGTCGGCGCGGTGGTGTCCGGGGTGGCCGGTCCGGGCTCCTCGCCCCAGACGCGTACGCCGCCGGAGTAGAGCGGCACCTTCCGGTTCGGCCCGGCGGTGGCCTGGTACGAGGGGTCGTTCGCCGGATCCCAGGTGCCGCCCTCCGGCACCCCGATCTTGAACTGGACCTCCATCCGGTGCTGCGACTGCCCGGCGGGCGCGATGGTGTGGCCGGTGCAGTCGACCTCGACGTACCAGATGTCGCCGGAGAACTGCTTCGCGGTCGACGGGGAGGGGCAGCCCTGGGTGTAACCGGGCGTGACCGTCACCGGGCCGGTGCCGTCGGGCCGGAAGAAGTACCGGAACTTGCCGGTGGTCAGCGCCCGGGCCGGGAACGCCGACTTGTTGTAGATGACCGCCTTGAGCCCGGTGGCGCGCGGCTCGGCCTGCATCACAGTGGTCTCCACGGTCAGCTCGTCCAGGTCGGGCGTCTCGGCGACCGGGAAGCCGGCGAGCGGGCTGCCGCCGTACTCGTTCGTCAGCCGGGCCAGCGCGGAGGTGAAGCCGGCGTTGTAGTCGGTGGCCACCTCGTTCATCACGTAGTCCGACCGGCTGTCGGTGTACGCGTCGTTGGCCGCCGACGGGCCGCCGACCAGGGCGCCGTGGAGCACGTGCCGGGTCTCGGTGGGCACGGTCTGGCTGTCCCACCAGGAGCCGTGTGCGGTGCGGTGGTGCGGGTTGCGCGGCGAGTTGGCGCCGAAGCCGATCTGGTAGCTGGAGTTGCGCGGGTTGTCGCCCAGCGCGTAGTTGATCTGCCGGACGGCGAAGTCGTGGTAGCGCGCCTTACGCGTGGCGTCGGTGGTCCTGTCGCTGTAGACGAGCGCGGCGAACGCGGTGTTGGAGGCGTACCGCAGCGCGCCCCAGGAGTCGAGCACCGCCATCCCGCCGGGCGAGTACGGCACCCGCTGCCCGTTGACGCCCACCGTCCAGTAGTCGAGCCACCGGTTGGCGTCGTCGACGTAGCGCTGCTTTCCGGTCAGGTTCGCCAGCAGCACGTACGCGCCGTACTGCTTGTTGTCCCAGGCGATGGTCCACTTGTAGGAGCGGGTGGTGGACTGCGGCTCGGTGCCGAGCTTGTCGTACTCGCTCTCGGCCTTGGCCAGGTACGCGGTGTCGCCGGTGGCCCGGTACAGCCAGATCGCGCCCCACACCAGTTCGTCCTGGTAGCCGCTCCACGACCGGTAGAAGCTCGTCGCGTCGGTGATGCACTCGTGGTAGTTCTTCCGCACGGTGTCGGCGAACGTGTAGAGCTGCCTGGCGTGGCCGAGCAGCTTGTCCGCGTAGGCCGCGTCGGTGGGCCGGAACACCATGGAGGAGGCGGCCATCGCGGCCGCCGTCTCCCCCGCCAGGTCCGCGCCGCCACAGCTCGCATCGATCTTGTACGCGGGCCGCGCCATCGGCATCACCTCGGCCGGACCCCACCACTTGTGGTCGTCGTCGCCCTTGCCGACCTGCCCGTAGAGGACGTTCGGGGCCGGGTGCGCCTTGACGAAGTAGTCGTTGACGAAGCGCAGGTTGTTCAGCAGGTGGGTGAGCTGGCCGGAGGCGGCGTACCCGTCGCGGTACTCGACCGCGCCCCACGCCAGCATGGTGGCGCTGAACGCCATCGGGAAGCCGAACTTCACGTGGTCGCCGGCGTCGTACCAGCCGCCGGTGAGGTCGACGCCGACGTCGGCGCCGTCGGTGAGCGCCGAGTCGCCCCGCCAGGAGACCCGGTTCCAGGAGGGCTTGCGACCCGACTGCTGCGCCTCGTAGAAGAACAGCGACTTCTGCAACGCCTCCGCGTAGTTGAACGCGGGTGCGGCCGGTGCGGCGGAGACGGACGCGGGTGTCGGGGCGGCGACGGCCGCGGCCAGGCCGACGGCCAGCGCGGCGCCGGTGGCGAACAGCCGGCGGAGCCGGGACCGGCCTCCGGGCGGCGGGATCGGACGGGGCATGGCGAGCTCCTGTGGCTGGTGCCGGGCGGCAGCCGGAGCGGAAACGGGTTCGGGCTCCGGCTGCCGCGTGGCGGTGGTGGTGGGGTGTCCACAGGAGGCCCGGGAGCGCTCCCATGGACAACCGACAATGTAATGCGCCGTTCACCACAGCGGAAGACCGCGCCGACCCGGGGCACCCGGGCGACCATCGGGAGCTGGATCACATAATCGACTGAGGCCGATGCATGGGGCGTCATGTCCCAGCTCAACGGGCTTGCCGCGGTCGTGAACGCGCCTTCGAGGGCGTCGGCGACGGCTCGGCCGTCCTGGCATACGAACGTACTGTTGCCCGGCCGTTCGGCCCCGCGGGACAGTACGCCTCACCTGCGGTGCCGTCGATGCCGCCGCTCCCCGGACGACACTGAGGAGATCGCGATGGCTCTACGACTCGCCGAGGGCACCTCCTGGTCCGACACGCTCGCCCGGGCGGTGGCCGCCACGCCCGAAGCGTTCGGCACCGGTCCCGACGGCACCACCACCCTGCACAACCTCGTCCAGGGCGACTGGCGCGCGCTCGGCACGCCCACCGCGGTACGCACCCCGGTGGACGCCACAGTGCTGGCCCACCTGGCCCGGCTCGACGCCGACACGGCCCGCGCCGCCGTGGCCCACGCCGCCCGCGCGCACCGGGAGTGGGCGCAGACCCCGTTGGCCGAGCGCATCGCCCGGGTCACCGACGCGCTCGACGCGCTCACCGGGCACCGCGACCTGCTGGCCCTGCTGCTGGTCTGGGAGATCGGCAAGCCGTGGCGGCTGGCCTGCGCCGACGTGGACCGGGCGCTGGACGGCGTGCGCTGGTACGTGCAGGAGATCGAGCGGATGCTCGCCGACGGGCGGGAGCCGCTGCCCGGCCCGGTCAGCAACATCGCCTCCTGGAACTACCCGATGAGCGTGCTGGTGCACGCCGAGCTGGTGCAGCTGCTCGCCGGCAACGCGGTGATCGCCAAGACCCCGTCGCAGGGCGGCGCGGTCTGCCTCACCGTCGCGCACGCGCTGATGCGCCGCGCCGGGCTGCCCGCCACGCTGCTGTCCGGCAGCGGCGAGGAGCTGTCCGAGGTGCTCGTCCGGGCGCCGGAGATCGGCGCGGTGGCGTTCGTCGGCGGGCGCTCCAACGGCGGCAAGGTGGCCGCCGCGCTGCTCGACTGCGACAAGCGGCACTTCATCGAGCAGGAGGGCCTCAACGCCTGGGGCATCTGGAACTTCTCCCAGTGGGACTCGCTCGCCGCGCACCTGCGCAAGGGCTTCGAGTACGGCAAGCAGCGCTGCACCGCGTACCCCCGGTTCGTGGTCCAGCGCGACCTGGTCGACGAGTTCCTCGACATGTACCTCCCCGTGGTCCGTTCGATCCGATTCGGCCACCCGCTCGCCGTCGGTGACGACTGGTCGGCCGGCGACCCGCTGCCCGAGCTGGACTTCGGGCCGCTGATCAGCGCCGCCAAGGCCGGCGAGCTGCGGCGCAAGGTCGACGAGGCGGTACGCGGCGGCGCCGTGCCGCTGCACCGCGGCAAGCTGGACGGCGCGCCGTTCCTGGACGGGCAGGACACCTCCGCGTACGTCGCCCCGGCCGTGCTGCTGGCCCCGCCCGGCCGGTCCCGCCTCATGCACGCCGAGCCGTTCGGCCCGGTCGACACGATCGTCGTGGTGGACACCACCGACGAGCTGCTGGCCCAGATGAACGCCTCCAACGGCGCGCTCGTCGCGTCCCTCGCGTGCGACGACGAGGAGTTCGCCGGCAAGCTGGCGGTGGACCTGCAGGCGTTCAAGGTGGGCATCAACAAGCCGCGGTCCCGGGGCGACCGGGACGAGCCGTTCGGCGGCCGGGGCGCTTCCTGGAAGGGCGCGTTCGTCGGCGGCGACCTGCTCGTGCAGGCGGTCACTGTGGGCGGCGACGGCCGGCTCTACGGCAACTTCCCCGACTACAGCAGCTACCCGGCCACCTGATCGCGCACAGACGGGCGGGGCCCCCGCATCGGGAGCCCCGCCGTGTCACCGTCCCCCGTATCGGAGGCCGGCCCTGTGGCGCGTGACCGCGCCGGTTCCGGCCGCCGGGCCCGTACCCCTCGGGTTGCGCCGCGCCGTTGCGGCGCACCCGCGGGGTCCGGCCGGCGGCCGTCAGCTCACCTCGGCCGCTGCGCCGGCATGATCGCCCCGTCCCGCGCGGCCGGCCGTGGGGACAGCGGCAGCGCCGCGGTCAGCACACTGCCGTCGCGCTCCATCGCCACCGGCCGGTCCAGCCGGCGCAGCGTCCGCAGCATCGCCGTGTTCTCCGACTGCACGTGCAGCAGCACGGCGGCGTACCCGGCCCGGTCGGCGTGGCCGATCAGGCGGCGCAGCAGCGCCGAACCGAGGCCCCGGCGCTGCCAGTCGTCGCGTACCAGCAGCGCCGCCTCCGCCTCGTCGCCCTCGCCGAGCAGGTTCGCCATCGCCACGACCGGCTCCGCCGCCCCGCCGGAGCCCGCCGTGGCGAGCAGGGTCACGCCCCGGGCCGGCTCCAGCAGCCGCCGCAGCCGGGCCGGCGACGGGTCCGCCGCCCCGCTCAGGTAGCGCCGCTGCCGGCTGCGCGCCGAGCAGGCGACGTGCAGGCCGCGTACGGCGGGCACGTCCTCGGCGGTCGCGGCCCGCACCGACACCTCGCCGCCGTCCGGCAGCACCAGCGTGACCCGGTCGGCGTCCCGCCGGGCCAGCGTCGCCGCCAGCTCGACCAGGGCCTGGGCGCGGGCGTACTCGGCCGGGGTGAAGCTGGGCTCCCGGCGGTGCAGCTCGTGGGCGCCGCCGGCCGGGTCGGTGAGCACCATCGTCGTGCCGCCCACCCCGCCCGGCGAGGCGGCGGGTGTCGGACGCCAGGTCACCGTGTCGGCGCCCAGCAGCGTCCGCAGCACCTCCCCGGTCGCCTCCGGGTCGCGGACCAGCCGCCCGGCGAGCCCGAGCAGCCGGGTCGGCTCGTCGGCCAGCCCGCGCGCCCCGCTGCGCGCGATCCAGCAGTCCCGTCCCCGGCCCCGCTCCACGGCGGCCCACAGCTCCGCCTCGGTCACCTGCTCAGGCGCGTCGACCAGAAAGTCGTCGACCGCGCCGGCCTCGGTGGTGTGCACCTGCACGCTGAGGATGTTGACCCCGCGCAACGCGAGGCTCGCCGTGAGCACCGACAGGTAGCCCGGCCGGTCGTCCACGGTGGCTCGGATCCGCCACAGCGCCATGGTTGTCTCCCTTCCTCAGCACCGACCATGCCGTCTGCCTGTTGCGGTCCCGTTGCCCCGGAGTGACGCGGGGCCGTCCCGTCAGGTGACGGTGGTCACGGGCGGCGCGCCGACCAGGTCCAGCCGGTCGCCGAGGATCACCGCGCTGGCGCGGACGAGCTGGGCGAGCCGGTCCACCTCGGTGGAGTGGAACCCGGCGGCGGCGAGCGGCTCGCTGTGGTCGCGGGCGACCACGAGCACCAGCCCGGCCCGCCCGAACGGCGCCACCGCGTAGTGGTGCCCGTCCGGGCTGGTCATGGCGCGCGCCCGCAGCGGGGTCACCTCCGGCAGCCGCGGCGGGGACGGCGCCCGCCAGCTCGCGTGCCCGATCGCGGCCACGCCGGCCTCGCCGCTGCGCGAAGCCCAGTCCAGTGGTACGACGGCGACCACCGCCCAGTCCGCGGCGAGCAGCCCCGGCACCGCGTCGACCAGCGTGGCCGCCCCGTCGACCGGGTTCGCCGCCACCTGGGCGAGCAGTTCGGCGTCCTGACCGGTGGTGGTGGGCGCGCCGATCGCCCGCCACACGCCGTCCACCCGGACGCCCGGGATCGCTGCCAGCCCGGCGAGCATCCGCTCCACCCGCGCCGCACCCGGCCACACCACAGTGAAGTCGTCCACCGCCCGGCCGCCGAGCCGTTCCAGCACCACCACCTGCACGATGTCCGCGCCGGAGACGCCGAGTGTCCGGGCCACCTGGCCGAGCGTGCCCGGACGGTCCGGCAGAGTCACCCGAACTCTCAGCAGCATGTCTGATCCCCTCCGCTGGGCGGGCCGACCGAGCGGCCGGCAGGCTGGGGCCCAGCCTGCCGGTTGACCATTTCGCCCCTGTTGCAGGGGCATGTCCCGCCGGGAAAACCCCGACCTTGACAACAAAGCTGAGCTGCCATCAACTAATCGGATGACCGATCCGGCCGCCGACGTCGCCGTGCCCTCGACCGGTCCGGCCCCGCGCGGGCTCGACCTCGACCGGCTCGCCGCCCACCTGGCCGTCCACCGGCCGGACCTGAGCGGGCCGCTGTCGGCGCGGCTGATCGCCGGCGGCAAGTCCAACCTCACCTACCTGCTGCGCGCCGGTGACCGCGAGGTCGTGCTGCGCCGGCCACCACTCGGACACGTCCTGGCCACCGCGCACGACATGGCCCGGGAGCACCGGGTGATCTCGGCGCTCGCGCCGACCGGCGTACCCGTGCCGGAGCCGCTGCTGCTCTGCGCCGACGAGAGCGTCATCGGCGCGCCGTTCTACCTGATGGCGAAGGTCGACGGCGAGGTCTACCGGCGGCGGGAGCAGACCGATGCGCTCACCGCGGCGCAGCGGCGCGACCTCGCCCTGGCGATGATGGACACGCTCGCCACGCTGCACCGGGTCGAACCGGCCGAGGTGGGGCTGGCCGACTTCGGCCGCCCGGAGGGCTACCTGGCCCGGCAGGTACGCCGCTGGGCCGGCCAGCTCGACCGATCCCGCAGCCGGGCGCTGCCCGGCATCGACGAGCTACGCGACGCGCTGGCCGCCAGCGTGCCCGAGGGCGCGAACGCGGGCCGGATCGTGCACGGCGACTACCGGCTGGACAACCTGCTCGCCACCGTCGACCCGGTGGCGGTACGGGCCGTGCTCGACTGGGAGATGGCCACGCTCGGCGACCCGCTGGCCGACCTCGGGCTGCTGCTGACGTACTGGGACGTGCTCGGCGACAGCGACCACGGCGACGGCAACCCGGTGGCCGACGGCATCGGGCCGCGCGCCGGGTTCCCGACCGGCGCCGACCTGATCGAGCGGTACGCCGGGCGCAGCGACGTCGACGTCGGCCCGCTGCACTGGCACGTGGCACTCGGCTGCTTCAAGCTCGCGGTCATCTGCGAGGGCATCCACTACCGGCACACGCTCGGGCAGACGCTGGGCGAGGGTTTCGACCGGATCGGCGACCTGGTGGCGCCGCTCGTGGCGCACGGGCTGCGCGCGGTGAGGGAGAGCTAGATGGAGTTCGCGTACGACGACCGGACGATCGAGCTGCGGCAACGGCTGGAGGCGTTCCTCACCGAGTGCGTGTACCCGGCCGAGCCGGTGCACCACGAGCAGGTGCTCGCGGCCGGCGACCCGTGGGCCCGCCCGCCGGTGATGGAGGAGCTGAAGGCGCAGGCGCGGGAGCGCGGACTGTGGAACCTGTTCCTGCCCGACGCCCGCTACGGCGCCGGGCTGACCAACCTCCAGTACGCACCGCTGGCCGAGCTGACCGGCCGCAGCCCGCACCTGGCCCCGGAGGCGCTCAACTGCGCCGCGCCGGACACCGGCAACATGGAGCTGCTGGCCGAGTTCGGCTCGGAGGAGCAGCGCAAGCAGTGGCTCATGCCGCTGCTCGCCGGTGAGATCCGGTCCGCGTTCTGCATGACCGAGCCGGAGGTGGCGTCCTCGGACGCGACGAACATCGCCACCCGGATCACCCGCGACGGCGACCACTACGTGATCAACGGGCGCAAGTGGTGGTCGTCCGGGGCGATGGACCCGCGCTGCGAGATCCTCATCGTGATGGGCAAGACCGACCCGGACGCCGACCGGCACCGCCAGCAGAGCATGATCCTGGTCCCCCGGGACACCCCAGGCGTGACGGTACGCCGCGGAATGCGGGTCTTCGGCTACAGCGACGCCCCGCACGGCGGCCACGCCGAGATCGACTTCTGCGACGTCCGGGTACCGGTCGACAACCTGGTCGGCGAGGAGGGCACCGGGTTCGCCATCGCCCAAGCCCGGCTCGGCCCCGGCCGGATCCACCACTGCATGCGCCTGATCGGCATGGCCGAACGGGCCCTGGAGCTGCTCTGCCGGCGCGTGCTCGACCGGATCGCGTTCGGCCGCCCGCTCGCCGAGCAGGGCGTGGTCCGCGAGTGGATCGCCGAGTCACGGGTCCGCATCGAGCAGGCCCGCCTGCTGGTGCTCAAGACCGCGTGGCTGATGGACACCGTCGGCAACAAGGGCGCGCACACCGAGATCCAGGCCATCAAGATCGCCACGCCGCTGATGGCCGAGTGGGTGATCGACAAGGCGATCCAGGCGTACGGCGGAGCCGGGGTCAGCCAGGACACCCCGCTGGCCGAACTGTGGGCGGCGGCCCGCACGCTGCGCCTGGCCGACGGGCCGGACGAGGTGCACCGCGCGTCGCTGGCCCGCCGGGAGCTGCGCCGCTGGTCCTGATCCGCTCCCCCGCCGGACGGGTCAGGCGGAGGCGCGGTGGATCAGCTCGGTGTCCAGCAGCACGTGCGGGGAGGGCACCTCGTCGCCGCGGATACGGGACACCAGCAGCCGGGCCATCTGCCGGCCCATCTCCTCCACCGGCTGGAACACAGTGGTCAGCGGCGGCTCGGCCTGACGCGCGATCGGGGCGTCGTCGAAGCCGATCACCGCCACGTCCTCGGGCACCCGGCGGCCGGCCTCACGCAACGCGCGCAACGCGCCGAAGGCCATCAGGTCGGAGGCCACAAACACGGCGTCCAGTTCCGGGCAGGCGTCGAGCAGCCGGCGCATGGCCGCGGTGCCACTGCCCTCGCTGAAGTCCCCGTACGCGATCAGGCTCGGATCCACCCGGCCGCCCGCCGCGCGGACGGCCTCCTGGTAGCCGGAGAGCCGGGCCAGGCCGGCGCCCATGTCCTGGGGGCCCGCGATGGTCGCGACCCGGCGGCGACCGCGGCGGAACAGGTGCTCCACCGCCTGCCGCGCACCGCCGACGTTGTCCATGTCGACGAACCACGCCGGCTGCGCGTTCGGGCGCAGCATCCGCGCCGGCCGGCCGCCGAGCACCGTCGGCAGGCCGCGCTCCTCCAGCAGCGTGGGCAGCGGGTCGGCGTCGTGCAGCGACAGCAGGAGTACGCCGTCCACGTGCTGGTTGGTCAGGTGGTGCTCGACCCGTTCCCGCTCGATCGGTGACTGCACCATGGCCAGCCAGAGCTGCATCGGCGTCTCCACCAGCCCCGAGCTGACGCCCCGGACGATGGCCGCGAAGAACGGCTCGGTGAAGACCCGCTCCCCCGACTCGGAGACCACCAGGGCCACCGAGTCGGTCCGCTGGGTGACCAGCGCACGGGCGGCACGGTTCGGCACGTACCCCAGTTCGGCGATGGCCTGCTGGACGGCGGCCCGGGCCTCCGGGCTGACCTGCGGCGAGCCGTTGACCACGCGGGAGACCGTGCCGCGCCCGACGCCGGCGCGGGCCGCGACCGCGTCGAGGGTCGGACGCCCGAGCGAGCGGGTGCGCTGCGTTGTCATCGTTGTGCTCCTCCGACGGTCGGACGGGCCCGGCACCGACTGAGGCGTCGGCGCCGGGCCGCCCGTTACTGGCTGGCCCAGCTTATTGTGCGGGCAGACCGTTGCGTCGGATCACATCGGCGTACCACCTGGCGCTGGACTTCGCGATCCGGGCCTGGCTGTCGTAGTCGACATAGACCATGCCGAACCGCTTCGTGTAGCCCCAGGCCCACTCGAAGTTGTCCAGGAGCGACCAGGCGAAGTACCCCTTGAGCGGCACGCCGGCCTCGATCGCGGCGTGCGCCGCGCGCAGGTGCGCGGCGAAGTAGGCCAGCCGGTCCGGGTCGTCCACCCGGCCGTCGACGAGTTCGTCGACGAACGCCGAGCCGTTCTCGGTGACGTAGAGCGGCAGGTCGGTGTACTCCCGGTGGACCCGCTCCAGCGTCTCCACCAGACCCGGGGCGTCGATCTCCCAGTCCATGTCCGTCACCGGGACACCGCGGGTGACGAACCGGACGTCCTCGCTGCCCGGCCAGCAGGACGGCGCCCGCCAGTAGGGCTCCGGCTCCGCGCCCTCGACCGGCGCGGCCACCACGTGCCGGCTGTAGTAGTTGATCCCGACCATGTCCAGCGGCGTGGAGATGGTCGCCAGGTCACCGTCGCGCACGTGCCCCATGTCGGTGACCTGACGCAGATCCGCGACGAGGTCCGCCGGGTACGCGCCGCGCAGCACCGGGTCGAGGAAGAACCGGTTCGCCAGCGCGTCGATCCGGCGGGCCGCGTCGGCGTCCGCCGCCGACCCGGTCGCCGGGGTCACCGGGTACAGGTTGACCGTGATGCCGAGCTGCGCCTCCGGGCGGGCCGCGCGGACCGCCTGCACCGCCAGGCCGTGCCCGAGCATCAGGTGGTGCCCGGCCCGGACCGCGTCCGCGCCGTCGGAGCGGCCCGGCGCGTGCACGCCGGAACCGTAGCCGAGGAACGCCGAGCACCACGGCTCGTTCAGCGTGGTGAAGTACTTCACCCGGTCACCGAGCGCCTCGGCGACCAGGTGGGCGTACTCGGCGAAGCGGCCCGCGGTGTCCCGGGCCGGCCAGCCGCCCGCGTCCTCCAGCGGCTGCGGCAGGTCCCAGTGGTAGAGCGTCAGCCAGGGCTCGATGCCGTGGCCGAGCAGCTCGTCGACCAGCCGGCGGTAGAAGTCCATGCCCTCCTGGTTGACTCCGCCGGTGCCGCCCGGCTGCACCCGCGGCCAGCTCACCGAGAAGCGGTACGACCGCAGGCCCAGGTCGGCCATCAGCCGCACGTCGTCCGGCATCCGGTGGTAGTGGTCGCACGCCACGTCGCCGTTGTGCCCGGCCACCGTCCGGCCCTCGGTGTGGCTGAAGGTGTCCCAGATCGACGAGGCACGGCCGCCCTCCGTCGCCGCGCCCTCGATCTGGTAGGCGGCGGTGGCCGCGCCCCAGAGGAAGCCGGGCGGGAAGGAGAGGGCCGGACCGGCGTCGAGGACGCCGACGGCGGGCGGGCTTGCTGGGTTGCTCACGACTTGACGGCGCCTTCCATGATGCCGCCGATGATCTGGCGGCCGAACAGAACGAACACGACGAACAGGGGCAGGGTCGCGATCAACGTACCGGCGAAGATCTGCGAGTTGTCGGCGAAGTAGGCGGTGTTGAGGCTGCGCAGCGAGATCTGGACGGTCGGGTTGGACGGGTCCGCCAGCACCACGAACGGCCAGAAGAACTGGTTCCACTGCTCCATGAAGGTCAGCAGGCCCAGCACCGCGGCGGCCGGACGCAGCGCGGGTGCCACCACATGCCAGTACACCCGCCAGGTGGAGCAGCCGTCGACCCTGGCGGCCTCGATCAACTCGTTGGGTACCGCCTGCTCGGCGTACTGGCGCATCATGAAGATGCCGAAGCCGCCGATCAGGAACGGGACGGTCACCGACGGCATCGTGTTCAGCCAGTCGAGCTTCGCCATCAGGATGTAGAGCGGCAGCACGCCGAGCTGGATCGGCACCATCATCGAGGTGAGGATGATCAGCAGCAGCGCGTTCTTGCCCCGGAAGCGCAGCTTGGCGAACGCGAAGCCGGCCAGCGAGCCGAAGAACACGGTCGCGACGGTGATCGTCCCGGAGACCAGGAACGAGTTCATCAGGCCCTTGACGATGTTGGCGTCGCTGTTGGCGAGCACGCGCTCGATGTTCTCGCCGAGGTTGCCGCCGGGCAGGAACGGCGGCGGCCAGGAGTTGGCCGCGTCGTTCGTCCGGCTGGCGATCACGATCATCCAGTAGAACGGGAACAGGGACAGCAGCACGCCGAAGATCAGGCCGATCATGGTGAGCGGGCTGGCCTTCCAGAGCCGCTCGGCCCGGTGGGCGGTCTTCACCGGCGGGCTCTGCCGGGTGGGCGGACGGACCGCGGTGGTCGTCATCTCGTCACCTCACTTGTCGGAGCTGATGCGGCGGGCGAGCAGGTAGTTGATCGCCGACATCAACGCGATGAGCACGAAGAGCACGAGCGCGACCGCCCCGGCGTAGCCCCACCGGAAGCGCTGGTTCATCACGTCGAGCAGGTACATCGTGATGGTCTGGAACTGCCCCTCCGAACCACCGGAGAGACCACCCGAGCCGCTGGTGAACAGCAGGGGCTCGGTGAAGAGCTGGAGGCCGCCGATGGTGGAGATGATCAGCGTGAAGATGATCGTGGGGCGCAGCTGCGGCACCGTGATGGACCAGAACTGGCGCCGCCGGGAGGCGCCGTCCAGCGCCGCGGCCTCGTACATGTCCTTGCTGATCGACTGCATGGCGGCCAGGTAGATCAGCGCGTTGTAGCCGACCCAGCGCCAGTCGACCATGGTGGAGATGGCGAACCAGGAGGCGAAGCGATTCGCCCGCCAGTCGATCGGGTCCAGGCCGACGCTGTCCAGCAGCCAGTTGACCAGGCCGAAGTCCTTGGCGTAGATCATCGAGAAGATCAGCGCGACCACGGCGGTCGAGGTGATGATCGGCATCGCGATGGCCATCCGGAAGAACGTCTGCGCGCGCAGCTTCCGGTTCAGCGCGTTGGCGAGCATCAGCGCCAGCAGCAGCTGGGGCACCGTGGAGAGCAGGAACATGCCGAACGTGTTGACCACCGCGTTCCAGAACTGCGGGTCCTCGGTGATCAGCTCGACGAAGTTGTCCATCCCGACGAAGGAGATCGTCGAGTTCAGCGGCGACCGGTCGGTCAGCGCGATCCAGACCGTGTACGCGATCGGATACACGCCGAACACGGCGAAGATCACGAAGAACGGCAGGACGTACAGGTACGGCGAGTACTTCAGGTCCAGGCGCGTCAGTGAGGCGGCACGGCTGCGCGTGTGACGGGCGGCCCGCGGCGGGCCGGGTTCGGGCGGCGCCGCGGCGTGCAGGTCGAGGCTCATGGGGAGTCCTTCTCCTCAGCCGGCGTCACCCGCCACACGGGCGACGCCGGACTCTGCGGGCACCGCGGGTGGCGCCGGCAGCCTGGGCTGCCGACGCCACCCGCGGGCGGCTCAACCGGTCACTTACCGGCGGCCGCACCGTTCTTCAGGGCCGCCTGCCACTGCTCGTCGGCCGACTTGCCCTGCTCCACGGCGCGCAGGCTGTTCTCCACCGCGGTGCGGACCGCGTTGTTCTTCGGGCCGAGGTAGACCGGCTTCAGGTCGGTGGCACCGGCGGCGAAGATCTTGCCGACCGGGGCCTTGCTGAAGTAGTCGTTTGTCGAGTCGGCCACGGCCGGGTCGGTGAGCGCCTGCGGGTTCGAGGGCAGGTTGCCGACCGCCTTGTACGCGCCGATCTGGCCCTTGGCGCTGGTCAGGAACTTGGCCAGCTCCGCGGCCTCCTTCTGGTGCTTGCTCGACTTCGGCACGCCGAGGAAGGAGCCGCCCCAGTTGCCACCGGCGCCCGGCGCCTTGGCGATGTCCCACTTGCCGGCCGCCGCGTCACCGGCCTGGCCCTTGATGACACCGGTCATCCAGGCGGGGCAGGCGATGGTGGCGAAGGTGCCGTTCTTGAAGCCGGCGTTCCACTCGTTCGAGAACGACTGGAGGTTGTTGGACAGCCCGGCGGCGATCATCTTGGTGGTGAGGTCGTACGCCGTCTTCACGTCCGGGTTCTGGTCGATGACCATCTTGTTGCTCTTGTCGTAGTACGTGTAGCCGGTGCCCTGGCCGGCGACCTGCATCAGCACCACGTTGTAGAAGTTGGTCGCCGAGTCGACGAACTTGTGATTCTTGTCGGCCGCGGCGAACTTCTGGCCGGCGGCGATGAACTCGTCCCAGGTCGGCCAGAGCGCGCCGACCTGCTCGCGGTCGGTGGGCAGCCCGGCGGCCTTGAACAGGTCGCTGCGGTAGCACAGCGCCATCGAGCCGACGTCGGTGCCGAGGCCCAGCACCTTGCCGTCGGGGGTGGTGCCCTGCTCCCACTTCCACGGCAGGAAGTTGCCCTTGAGGTCGTTCGCGCCGTGGTCGGCGAGGTTCACGAACTTGTCGGCCTGGGCGTAGAACTGGACGATGGTGCCCTCCTCCAGGGCCACCACGTCGCCGGCGCCCGAGCCCGCGGTGATCTGCTGGGTGAGGCGGGTGTTGTAGTCACCGAGGCCGAGGCCCTTGCCCCGCTCCTGGATCTTGACGTTCGGGTGCTCCGCTTCGTACTGCTTGTACAGCTCTTCGTAGCCGAAGCCCTGGTCGCCGAAGACGTCGACGACCAGGGTGACCGGGCCGCCGTCGCTGCCGCTGCTGTCCGAGTCGTCGCCGCAGGCGGCGGTGGTGCCGAGCACGACGACGGACGCGAGCGCGATGGCCGCGAAGCGCCGACGACGGATTGGGACGCTCATCCGAGACCCCTCTTTCGGTGGTGAGGCGATATCTGCTGTGTGGTGGGGGGTGCGTCGCGCGGGCCGGAGCGGGCAGGAGGGAGATCCGCACCACTCTCGGGAGCGCTCCCATGAGGTTGCCGGGAGGTGACAGGCGTGTCAATAGACCGCTGGGAGCGTTCCCATTTCGTTACCGCGCCCGCGGCCGATCCCAGCCCAAGGCCGCTCGGCCAGCGGCGCGACGGTCGCTTCGATCAGCAGCGCGGGGGGCGCCGGGTCAGCGACACGGGTGGCTCGCTCAGCACCCGGGTCGCTCAGCGCGGCGGTCGCCCGGTCAGCGCATGGGTCGCCCGGTCAGCGCGCAGGTCGCTCGGTCAGCGCGCAGGTCGCCCGGTCAGCGCACGGGTCGCTTCGATCAGCAGCAGCGGCGCAGCAGGACGGTGGCGCGGCCGGGATCGAACCCGGCCGGATCGAACGCGGCGCCGGCCCACTCCCGCATCGCCACGTGCTCCGGGTGCACGGGGTCGGCGAGCGCGGCCAGCAGAACCGCGTATCCGGCCGGGCCGCCCACGTCCTCCGGCGGGCAGGCCCGCTCCCCGTCCAGGCACAGCGGGTAGCGCTCGTCCGGGTCGGCGGCGCAGCAGTCCTCCACCACCAGGTCGTGCTCCCACCAGTCACCGAAGTCGTACGTGTAGCGGAACCGGTCGCCCTTGCCCACGAGCGCGTCCAGCCGGACGTCCAGCTCGTCGCGCAGCGCCAGTTCGCCGTCCGGGTCGGGCTCGCCGTACTGCCGGCCGTCCACGTCGAACGAGTGCAGGTGACAGTCGCGCCAGCCCATCGCGTGCTGGATCACCCGGTGCAGCCGGTCCAGCGTGTAGCCGCCGGGCACCAGCACCCGCCGCCACACCGGCGGCCGGACGCCGGCCAACGACACCATGAGCTGGAAGATTTGACGCGACACGACGTCCCATCCTTCCTGGGCATAGGCTGGGTGCATGATCTGCCGATCCTGCCGGGAACGGCGGCACTACGACTGTCCTGGCCGGAAGTGGTGCGACTGCCAGCACCGTACCCCCGAACCCACCCCTCCGGTCACCGGTCCGGCCGGCGAATGAGCGTCGGAACCCCGATCGAACGGATCTGGCCCGCACCCGTCACCGGTGCGCTCACCGATCCGCAGCTCACCGCGTTGTACGGCCGGACCACCGGCCCGCATCTGCGGGTCAACTTCGTGGCCAGCGCCGACGGCGCGGTCACTCTGGACGGCTACTCCGCCGGGCTGTCCGGCGAGCCGGACAAGCGGGTCTTCGGGCTGCTGCGGATGCTGTGCGACGGCCTCGTGGTGGCCGCCGGCACGCTGCGGCACGAGCACTACCGGGCGGTCCGGCTGAGCCCGGAGCGCCGGGCCTGGCGCCGCGAGCAGGGACTGGCCGAGTTCCCGACGCTGGTGGTCGTCTCCGGCTCACTCGACCTCGACCCGGCACAGGCCGCCTTCGCCGACGCGCCGGTCCGGCCGGTGGTGCTCACCCACGCCGACGCCCTCCCACCGCCTGGGCTGACCGACGTCGCCGACGTGGTCCGCTGCGGCACCGGGCGGGCCGACGAAAGCGGGCGGGCCGGGCGGGTCGATCTCGTCGCCGGACTGGCCGAGCTGCGCCGGCGCGGGCTGAACCAGCTGCTCTGCGAGGGCGGCCCGCACCTGTTCGGCGCGCTCACCGCGGCCGACCTGGTCGACGAGCTGTGCCTGACGGTGGCGCCGCTGCTCGCCGGCGCCGGTCCGGGCCGGATCACCGCCGGGGACGCCAGCGTCCCGCGTCACCTGCCGCTGCGCCATGTGCTGGCCGCCGCCGACGGGGTGCTGATGCTGCGTTACGCCCGCGACCTGGCCGAGACACCGCCCGCCGGCTCCGCCCCCGCCGCCTGACGCGGCACGCGGCACGCGGCACGCGGCACGCGGCACGCGGCACGCGGCACGCGGCACGCGGCACGCGGCACGCGGCACGCGGCACGCGGCACGC
>NZ_FMCV01000005.1:34382-62028 GCF_900091565.1 Micromonospora marina
CGCGGCACGCGGCACGCGGCACGCGGCACGCGGCACGCGGCACGCGGCACGCGGCACGCGGCACGCGGCACGCGGCACGCGGCACGCGGCACGCGAGATCTTGGTACCGGACGGCCCCTATGGGGGCCCTTTCCTACCAAGATCTCTGCGGTGTCCTGACCGGTGGGACACGGCTCCCGCCTGCCGGGAGGGCACGGACGGGAAGCGGCGCGGTCGCGGTGGGCGGGCGATGGGTGGAACACCATGGGTGTCATCGGCCCGCGGAGACACCCATGGTGTTCCACCGAGCCGCCGGGCCCGACCGTACGGCGCCGGGCAGCACCTCGGACCACCTGACGGCACCGCTTGATCACCGGGCGGACACCTCGGAACCCGGCGGGCAGCGACTGGCGGCACGGCGGTGCGGCTGGCGATGCGGCGCGCGGCACGACGGCACGGCTGGCGACGCGGCGCGCGGCACGACGGCTCGGCTGGCGACGCGGCGCGCGGCACGGCGACGGCGTGACGGCGCCGGGCGGCGGGCGGCGGGCGGCGGGCGGAGCGCACGTGGCGGAAACGCACGCATCGTGATCGGGCGGATTCGGGTGGCTACCGTTCGGCGCACGGGTGACGTGGCGTCCGCCGCGTCGCGTGGCAACCTGTCGCATCCCTCGGGCAGGATGCACGACGTGCACCGCCAACGGTACGACCAGCCGACCGGAGACCGCCGATGACCGACGATCAGCTCGACGGGCCCGGCGAGGGTGTCGGCCGGGTGCTCGGCACCGCTGACGCCACCCCGCTCACCTTCTGGACGGCTGTCGCGCCGGGCAGCTACCTGCAACTCGACGACGTGGTGGTGACCCGCCGCGACCTGCCCGACCGCGAGCCGGTGACGATCGCCGGGGTGGTGACCCAGGTGCGCGCCCGGCACGAGGGGGCGCAGTTCGACTCCGACGTCTTCGCCATCGCCGACGGCACACTGCCGGCGCAGGTGCAGGAGGCCGCCGAGGTGACCACCACGCGGGTCGACCCGGAGTTCTACGTGCCGCCCACGCCGGGTGCCGTGGTGCACCGGGCCGAGGGTGACGCGCGGGCCCGGGCGCTGCACTTCGACCGGATGGAGCGGCGGATCCCGATGGGGATGGGCCGCGACGGCGTGCCGGTCTACCTCAACGCCGACTTCCTCGACGGCACCCGGGGCGCGCACGTGTCGATCTCCGGCATCTCCGGTGTCGCGACCAAGACGAGCTTCGCCACGTTCCTGCTCTACTCGGTGTTCCGCTCCGGCGTGCTGGGCGGCGACGCGGTGAACGCGAAGGCGCTGATCTTCAACGTGAAGGGCGAGGACCTGCTCTTCCTCGACCACCCGAACACCCGGCTCGACGACCCGACCCGGGCGGCGTACGCGAAGCTGGGCCTTGACGCGGGCGCCTTCCCGGACGTGCGGGTGTACGCCCCGCCCCGGGTCGGCGACTCCTCCGGCACGCCGGATGTGAGCAGCCGGCTCACCGGGGTGGACAGCTTCTACTGGACGCTGAGCGAGTTCTGCGCCGACCGGCTGCTGCCGTACGTGTTCGCCGACGCCGACGACGAGCGCCAGCAGTACACGATGGTGGTCCACTCGGTGGCCGCGCACCTGGCCCGCTACGCCCAGCCCGCCGACGGCGGGGTGAGCATCGACGGGGTGCGGCTCGGCTCGTACGCCGATCTGGTTGACCACGTGGTCGAGCAGCTCAACGACGACGAGACGCGCGGCGAGTGGGCGGGCAGCGCGGTCGGGCTGGGCACCGTCAACGCGTTCGCCCGCCGGCTGATCGGCAGCAAGAAGGACCTGGGCCGGTTGATCCGTGGTGACCTGGCGACCCGCCGCCCGCACTCGATCAACACGGCGGAGAGCGCCCAGGTGACTGTGGTCGACCTGCACAACCTGCCGGATCGCGCGCAGCGGTTCGTGGTCGGCGTGACGCTCAAGAGCGAGTTCGAGCGCAAGGAGAAGGCCGGCACCGCCAAGCCGCTGCTGTTCGTCGTGCTCGACGAGCTGAACAAATACGCGCCGCGGGAGGGTTCGTCGCCGATCAAGGAGGTGCTGCTCGACATCGCCGAGCGGGGCCGTTCGCTGGGCGTGATCCTGGTCGGCGCGCAGCAGACCGCCAGCGAGGTGGAGCGGCGGATCGTCACCAACTCGGCGATCCGGGTGGTGGGCCGGCTCGACCCGGCCGAGGCGTCCCGCCCGGAGTACGGCTTCCTGCCGCCCGCCCAGCGGCAGCGGGCGCTGCTGGCCAAGCCCGGCACCATGTTCGTCAACCAGCCGGACATCCCGGTGCCGCTGTGCCTGGAGTTCCCGTTCCCGGCGTGGGCCACCCGGGTCTCGGAGGCGGGCCGCGCGCCCTCGGAGACGCTACGGTCGATCACCCAGGCCGCCGATCCGTTCGCCGTGGTCGGCTCCGGCTCCTCCGACGACGACATCCCGTTCTAGGCGGCACCCACATGAAGATCCTGCACACCTCCGACTGGCACGTCGGCAAGGTCCTCAAGGGGCAGTCCCGGGCCGAGGAGCACAAGCAGGTCCTCGCCCAGGTCATCGACATCGCCCAGCGCGAACGGCCCGACCTGGTGATCGTCGCCGGTGACCTGTACGACACCGCCGCGCCGGCCCCGGAGGCGACCCGGCTGGTGACGCGGGCGCTCACCGCGCTGCGGCGTACCGGGGCCGACGTGGTGGCGATCGGCGGCAACCACGACAACGGCGCGGCGCTGGACGCGCTGCGGCCGTGGGCCGAGGCGGCCGGGATCACGCTGCGCGGCAGTGTCCGGGAGAACCCGGACGAGCATGTCGTCGACGGGGTCACCGCGGGCGGGGAGCGGTGGCGGCTCGCCGCGCTGCCGTTCCTGTCCCAGCGGTACGCGGTGCGCGCGGTGGAGATGTACACGCTCACCCCGGCCGAGGCTAACCAGACGTACGCCGACCACCTGGGCCGGGTGCTGGACCGCCTCGCCGAGGGGTTCACCGAGCCGGACCGCGTGCACCTGGTGACCGCGCACCTCACAGTGGTCGGGGCGAGCACCGGCGGCGGCGAGCGGGACGCGCACACCGTGCTCGGATACGCCGTACCGGCCACCGTCTTCCCCGGCAACGCGCACTACGTGGCGCTGGGTCACCTGCACCGCTCGCAGCGGGTCATCGGCCCGTGCCCGATCCGCTACAGCGGCAGCCCGCTCGCCGTCGACTTCGGCGAGCAGGAGAACGTCGGGTCGGTGACGATCGTGGAGGTGACCGCCACGACCGCCGCCCGCGTCCGCGAGGTACCGGTGCCGGGCGCGGTGCCGCTGCGCACGGTACGCGGGACGCTGGCACAGCTCGCCGAGGTCGAGCCGCCGGAGGGCTGGCTGCGCGTCTACGTCCGGGAGCAGCCCCGGGCCGGGCTGCGCGAGGAGGTGCAGGAGCTGCTGCCCCGGGCGCTGGAGATCCGGATCGACCCGGAGCTGATGCCCGCGCCGGGCAGCGGCACGCGGACCGCCCAGCGGGCCGGCCGGTCGCCGGGCGAGTTGTTCGGTGACTACCTGGACAGCCGCGGGCACGCCGACGATGGTGTCCGGGAACTCTTCGACGAGCTGCTCGAGGAGGTGGAGCACTGATGCGACCGATGCGACTGGACATGGCCGGGTTCACTGTGTTCCGCGACGAGACCACTGTCGACTTCACCGACGCCGACTTCTTCGCGCTGATCGGGCCGACCGGTTCGGGCAAGTCGACGGTGCTCGACGCGATCTGCTTCGCGCTCTACGGCACCGTGCCGCGCTGGGGCGGCGCCCGAGGGCTGGCGAACGCGTTGGCGCCGTCGGCCACCGAGGCGCGGGTGCGGCTGGTCTTCGAGTCCGCCGGGGACCGCTACGTGGCGACCCGGGTGGTGCGCCGCGACGGCCGGGGCACCGTGAAGACGGCGAACGCCGGGCTGCAGCTCATGCCGCTGGGCTTCGACGTCACCAAGCTCGACACCGGGCTCAGCCCGGAGGATCTGGGCGAGGTGGTGGCGGGCACCCCGGCCGAGATGGAACAGGCGGTGCTGGACGCGGTCGGGCTGCCGTACGAGCAGTTCACCTCCTGCGTGGTGCTGCCGCAGGGGCAGTTCGCCGATTTCCTGCACGCCAAGCCGGCCACCCGCCAGCAGATCCTGGTGAACCTGCTCGGGCTGGGCGTCTACGAGTCGGTGCAGAAGAAGGCGGTCGAGCGGGCCGGGCAGGCCGAGGCGAAGCTGGAGGCGGTCGACAAGATGCTCGGCGGGCTCGCCGACGTCGACGACGAGGCCCTGGCCGCCGCCCGGGAGCGGGTGGACGCGATGCGGGAACTGGCCGCGGCGGTCGCTGCCGCCGTACCCGAGTGGGAGCGGGCCCGGGCGACGGCGGGTGAGCGGGCCGCGGCGCTGGCCGCCCTCGACGCCGAACTGGGTGTGCTGGCCGGGGTCCGGCCGCCGGACGGCACCGCCGAGCTGGCGCGGGCGGTGGCGGCGGCCCGGGTGGCCGCCGACGAGGCGGCGGGCGCGGTCGGGCTGGCCGAGGAGCGCGAGGAGAAGCTGCGCGGGGAGCTGGCCGCCGCCGGTGACGAGAGCGCGGTGCGGCTGCACCTGAGGGCGTACGCGGACCGGGACCGGCTGACCGCGGAGGCGGCGACGGTCCGCGCGGCGGTGGACGCGGCGCGGACCGAGCACGACGCGGCGGTGGCGGCGCTGGCGGCGGCGCGGGCGGACGCGCAGCGCGCCGAGGCGGAGCTGGAGTCGGCGTTCCGCGCGCACGAGGAGGCGAAGGCCGCCGATCAGGCGGTGGCCCTGCGGGCGCACCTGGTCGGCGGCGCGCCGTGCCCGGTGTGCGAGCAGACGGTCGGCACGGTGCCGGCGGTGCCGGAGGGTTCGGCGGTGAGCCGGGCGATTGAGGCGGGCAAGGCGGCACGGGCGGCGAGCGAGGCGGCCAAGCGGCTGGTGCAGGAACGCGACGCCGCGGCCCGTGACCTGGACCGGGTGCTGCTGCGCGCCCGGACCCAGCACGACCAGCTCGGCGCGCGCCTGGCCGAGCTGGACGAGCAACTGGCGGACGCGCCCGCGCCGGAGCGGTTGCGCGAGGTGCTCGCCGAGCACGCGCGGCTGCGGACCGCGCTGGATGAGGCGGCGGGCGCGGTGCGGGCCGGCCGGGAGGCGGCGCGGCGGGCGCGGGGCGCGCTGGACGCCGCGCAGGAGCGGCTGCGCCGGGCCTGGCGTGACTTCGACGCGGTCCGCGACGGGCTGGCCCGGTTCGGGCCGCCGGCCGCCGACCGGGACGACGTGGCGGCGGCGTGGACGGCGCTGGCCGGCTGGGCGGGCGAGCAGGCGCGGGCGCGGCGCGCGGAGCGGGACGGGCTGGCCGACTCGGTGGCGGCGGCGCAGCGGGCCGCGGCCGAGGTCGCCGACGGGATCGCCGCGTCGTTCACCGCGGCCGGGCTGGACGCCCCGCGGGACGCGCCGCGCGACGTGGCGGTGGCGGTGGAGCGGGCCGAGGCGGAGTTGCGCCGCCTCGACGAGCGCCGCGAGCAGGCCGCCGGGCTGCGGGAGCAGCGGGCCGGGCACGAGCACGAGGCGCGGGTGGCGCGGGCGCTCGCCGCGCACCTGCGGGCGAACAACTTCGAGCGCTGGCTCCTCACCGAGGCGCTGGACCTGCTGGTCGACGGCGCGTCGCGGATCCTGCGGGAGCTGTCCGGGGGGCAGTACGACCTGGTGCACGACAAGGGTGAGTTCTTCGTGGTCGACCACCACGACGCCGGTCTGCGGCGCGGGGTGCGCACGCTGTCCGGCGGGGAGACGTTCCAGGCGTCGCTGGCACTGGCGCTGGCGCTGTCCGAGCAGCTCGCCGGCATGTCCACCACGGCCGCGAGCCTGGAGTCGATCGTCCTGGACGAGGGTTTCGGCACGCTCGACGCGGCGACGCTGGACACGGTCGCGGCGACGCTGGAGAACCTGGCCGCCCGGGGTGACCGGATGGTCGGCGTGGTCACCCACGTGCCGGCGTTGGCCGAGCGCATCCCGGTGCGGTTCGAGGTCCGCAAGGACGCGCGGACGGCCCGCGTGGAACGGACCGGCCTGTGACCGGCACGCTCCGGCGGGGCGCGGCGTGACCGGGCCGTCGCCGGCGTTCTTCGTCGACGCCTGGGATCCGGCGTACGGCGCGTCGTTCGAGGCGGCGGGCGGGTCCGGGCCGGCCGCGCCGAGCAGTGCCCAGGTCGACGCCGACGTCGAGCTGCCGGCCACCGACTGGCGGGCGATCGGTCCCCGCGCGGATGTGCGGGTGCCGGACGTGGTGCTGCTCGTCGACGGGGTACGCCGGATCGACGCCAGCGTCTGGACGGCCGAGGAGGACGGCGGCTCGTTCCCCGGCATCGCCGCCTCGTACGCGGCCGGTGTGGTGCGCTGCGACCTGGAGCGGGGCGCCGCCGAGATGGCCGGTTCCCGGGTGGGCCGCGGCCTGTTCACCGCCAGCCCGTCGGCGCAGGACGTGATCGCCGGGTCGGTCCGTTACCCGGTGCACCGGGTAAGCGGCACCGGTGAGCTGAGCAAGCTGCCGGCCGCGGTGCAGGCGCCGCTGACCGCGCTGGAGGTGGCCGTGTCCGACGCGGTGCGCACCGACGGCGACCTGCTGGTGGTGGACGGCCCGCTGCGCAGCCGGCGCAACCTGCCGCGCACGCTCGGGTACATCAAGACGCAGCACAGCCAGTACCTCGACGCCCGGCTCACCGCCGTGGTGACCGGGCTGGCACCGGGTGAGCGGTGCCCGGTGTTCCGGCTGGGCACGGCCTGGGGCGGCTGGTCGTGGTATCTGCGGCTGCCGGTGCGAGCGGGCGCGCCCTGGGCGGGCATCGTGCGGGTGGAGTGCTCGGCCGACCTGACCGTGCCGGAGGCGATGGCGCTGGCCGACCTGTCGCTGGTGACGCTGCCCCGGTTCGCCTCCACCCCGTACAAGGATCCGCGCGCCCCGCAGAACCTGGTGCCGATCGCCGGGCTGGAACGCCGGCTGCGCGGGATGCTCGGCGACGCGCGGCTGCTGCACCGGGTGCTCACCGCCGCGGCGCGCGGGATGCGGCGCTGATGGGGCGGCGACGCGACTCCGATCGGGTAATGGCCGACGTCGACACCGGCCGGGCCGAGCTGGTGCCGGACGCCGACCGCCCGGGCTCCTGGACGCTGCTGCTGGACGGCGCGCCGCAGTCGCATGTGGACCTGACCGACCCGGCGCACCTGGAGTTCGAGTACGTCCGGCGGTTGGCCGCCGCGCTCGACCTGGTGGCGCCGGCCGGGGCGCCGCTGCGGGTGCTGCACCTGGGTGGCGGCGCGCTCACCCTGCCCCGCTACGTGCGGGCCACCCGGCCCGGTTCGGCGCAGCGGGTGTCCGAGGTGGACGGGGCGCTGGTCGATCTGGTGCGCCGCGAGCTGCCGTGGCCGTCGGATCCGCGCCTGAAGGTCCGGGTGGCCGACGCGCGGGCGACGCTGACGTCGAGCCGGGACGGCGCGTACGACGTGATCGTGGCCGACGTGTTCGCCGGTGCCCGTACCCCCGCGCATCTGACTTCGGTGGAGTACGCCGCCGAGGTGGCCCGCGTGCTCGCGCCCGGCGGCAGCTACCTGGCGAACGTGGCGGACGGCCCGCCGCTGCGGCACGCCCGCGGGCAGGTCGCGACGGTGCGGACCGTGCTGCCCCGGGCCTGCCTGGTCGGCGACGCGGCGGTGCTGCGCGGCCGGCGCTACGGCAACCTGGTGCTGGTGGCGTCCCGGGTGGAGCCGCCGGTGCCGGAGCTGACCCGGCGGGCGGCGGGCGACTGGTTCCCCGGCCGGGTGCTGGCCGGCGCGGAGCTGGACCGGTTCACCAGCGGTGCCGCGGTGGTCCACGATGCGGACGCCGTCGACTCCACTCCCCCGCCGCCGGGAATTTTTTCGGTCGAGCGTTGATCCGATCGGCTGGTCGCTGCGTATCACCGGGCGGCCATGCCCGTGGGGGCCGGCTGATGTCATTGGACAGCGGAGGTCTGCATGCATGCGGTGGCGGCCGGCTGGCACGGCGAGGTGGCGCGGCCCGAGTGGATGTCCGCCCGGGCACAACCACACTCGCGCGCCTCGCGTTCGGGCCGGGGGGTCGACGCCCGGTCCACCGACCGCCAGAATGACCCGGTGCCGCCGCGACCCGCTCCTGGACGCCACCAGGCGACCTCCACCGAGGCGAGCCACTCCGACCAGCTGATCCGCCTGCTGTACGCCGAGCACGCCGGCCCGCTGCTGATGTTCGTGATGCGGCTGACGGGCGGGGACCGGCAGCGCGCCGAGGACATCGTGCAGGAGACGCTGCTGCGGGCCTGGCGCAACGCGCACCGGCTCGGTGTGCAGGGGCAGGGTTCGCTGCGCCCGTGGCTGGTCACGGTGGCCCGGCGGATCGCCATCGACGAGCACCGCAGCGAGCAGGCCCGCCCGCCCGAGACGTACGACCGGGATCTGACCATGTTCGCCGAGTCGGACAGCACCGACCGGGTGCTGCGCACGATGACCGTGGCGGACGCGCTGCGTACGCTGAGCCAGTCGCACCGGGAGATCCTGGTGGCGACGTACTTCCGGGGGCGCACCGTGCCGGAGGCGGCCGAGGAGCTGGGGCTTCCGCTCGGTACCGCCAAGTCGCGGGTCTACTACGCGCTGCGCGCGCTGCGCACGGCTCTGCAGGAGAGGGGGGTGACCGAATGAGCCGGGCCGATCACATGGACGTCGCCGCGTACGCGCTCGGCGTGCTGGACGCGCAGGACGCGGAGCGGTTCGAGGAGCATCTGGCCACCTGCTGGGCCTGCGCGGCGGAACTGGAGACGATGGTCCCGGTGGTGGGGCTGCTCTCCGGCATCGACGGCGAGGCGATGGCCGCGCTGGAGCAGACGCACACCGATCCGGCGCTGCTGGACCGGACGCTGATGGCGGTGCGGCGGGACCGGCGTCGTACCCGGGTGCGGCAGTTGCTGGCGACAGCGGCGGCAGTGGTGGTGTTCGGCGGCGTGAGCGCGGCGGCGGCCGGGATGCTCGGCGACGAGCCGGCGCCGCCGCAGGCGGTGCCGACGCCGGGCGCGCCGACGGTGGCGCCGAGCGGAGAGCCGGGCGACCCGAACGACCCGGGCGTCGGCGGGAAAGAGGCGATCGAGGGCGACCAGCACAACGCGACCGACCCTGCGACCGGCGTGCAGACCACGATGTGGCTGGCCCGCAAGGAGTACGGCACGCAGATCGCTGTGCAGCTCAGCCGCCTGCCGGGGCCGCGCACGTGCCGGCTGGTGATGGTCCGCAAGAACGCCACGAGCGAGGTGGTCTCCTCCTGGTCGGTGCCGGTCGGCGGCTACGGCACGAACCAGAACCAGCTTCCGCTGGAGCTGACCATCACCACCTCGACACCGGTGCGTGACATGGACAAGCTCCAGGTGCAGTCGGTCGACGCGAACGGCGTGGCGAGTCCGCTGGTGACGGTGGACGGCATCTGATCCGGTACGACGACGGCGCCGGGTGGCTGAGCCACCCGGCGCCGTCGTGTCGTGCCCGGGCCGATGGACCCCCTCGTGCTGACGTACGCACGCCGGCGTCCATCGGTTCAATCGGTCCACTGTGAAATGTGCCACCATTGCGGGTTCAACCTTGACAGTGCCGCGCCCGTACTACTCGGCGAACTGCCAAGAACGAGGAGGGCACGTGGCACACCACAAGCGGACGACCGTCATCGTCGCGAGCGCGATGGTCGCACTTACGGCCTGCGCCCCCGCAGGCTACAACGGGGCGGACTCGGGCGCGGCCGAGCCGGTCGCCGTCGCCGCGGCCGAACCCACCGCGGCGGCCGAACCGGAGGCGTCGGCGGCTCCCGAGCAGGAGCCGGTCGCGGACCAGGCGCCCCCGTCCGACGTGCAGATCACCGACGAGCTGGTCGGCAAGAAGCTGCCCCGGATGGGCACCGTCGTCACCGACCAGGACGGCTGGGTGCTGTACCGGTTCGACAAGGACTCCGACGATCCGCCGCAGTCCAACTGCGTGGACCAGTGCGCCGAGGTGTGGCCGCCGTCGCTCACCGACGGCAACCCGCAGCTACGCGGCGTCTCCGACGACAAGGTCGGCACCATCACCCGCCAGGACGGCACCCGGCAGCTCACCATCGGCGGCTGGCCGGTCTACCGCTACATCGGCGACAAGGAGCCCGGCCAGTGGAAGGGCCAGGGCGTCGGCGGCACCTGGTTCGTGGTCGACCCGAACGGCAAGAAGAACCTGACCTGCCTGCCGACCGGCACCCCCAAGCCGGTCGCGCCGCCCGCCGCGGGCAGCTCGGACAGCTCCGGCGGCGGCTCGGACTACTCGTACTGACGCACCAGGACACGGTGACCGGTCGCCGCCGGGGAGGGCGCGGCCGGTCACCGTCGCGAACCCCGGGAGGTGGGCCGTACCGGCATCGGCCCGCCTCCCGGCCGGGCGTGCCCGGCGTCACGGCCGGGCCGCGTGGCAGAGTGACCCGGTGACCTCGCCCGACGCCCGCCGCACGCTGCGCCCGCCGGCCGGCTACCGCCTGGCCCCGTCGGTGCGGGCGCTCACGTTCAGCCCGTACGATCCGTGCGCGCGGATCGCCGCCGGCACCTTCTGGTGGGCCACCCGCACCCCGGACGGTCCGGCCACGCTGGCGCTGCGCCCGGAAGCCGGCGAGCTGCTCGCCGAGGGGTACGGTCCGGGCGCGGCCCGGGTGGTCGACCGGGCCGACCGGATCGCCGGGCTGTGCGACGACCTGACCGGGTTCGCCGCGCTCGCCGCCGCGCATCCGCTGGTGGCCCGGCTGGCACACACCCACCACGGGCTGCGGATGCCCGCCACCGGCCAGATCTTTCCCCGGCTGCTGCGGGCGGTCTTCGAGCAGAAGGTCACCGGCAAGGAGGCGTACCGGGCGTACGCCGCGACCGTCCGGCACTTCCGCGAGCCCGCGCCCGGCCCGCTGCAACCACTGCTGCTGCCGCCGGAGCCCGCCGCGGTGGCGGCCACGCCGTACTGGGTGTTCCATCCGTTCGGGGTCGAGCAGCGGCGCGCCGACACGCTGCGCCGCGCGGCGGCCGTCGCGGATCGGCTGGAACGCTGCGCCGACTCGGCGGAGGCCACCGGGCGGCTCACCGCGATCCCCGGCATCGGGCCGTGGACCGCCGCCGAGGTGGTGCGGATCGCGTACGGGGATCCGGACGCGGTGAGCGTCGGCGACTACCATGTGCCGAACACGGTGGCCTGGGCGCTGGCCGGGGAGCCCCGCGGCGACGACGCCCGGATGCTGGCGCTGCTGGAGCCGTTCCGGGGGCACCGCGGCCGGGTGTGCGTGCTGCTGGAGGCGGCAGGCGTGCAGGCCCCGAAGTACGGCCCGCGCGCCCCGATCCGTTCCTTCGCCCGCTACTGACCGCTCAGCGCCGCCGGCACAGCCGCCGAAGCGTCCGCCCCAGCCACCAGGCGTACGCCCGCTGGAAGCCGAGCACGACCGGCCCGCCGGCCCGCGCGTACCAGTGGGCCGGGCGGCTGAACGCGGTCACCTCGAACCAGACGCCGTCGGCGCCCCTGGTCACCAGGAACGCCTCCTCGCCGACCTCCGGGTGGCCGGGCAGCGTGCCGTAGCCGAACCCGGCCCGGTCCGGCTCGTCCACCGTCCAGACCACCTCGGTCGGCCCCCACAGCCGCAGCGGGCCGACACCGAGTCCCGGCGTGACCCGTACCCCGGGCGCGGCGCGCGGCGCGTCCGTCCGCATCACCACGCCGGCCGCCCGGTGCAGCCGCCAGCCGAGCACCGCGTCCGCCGCGACCGGGAAAGCGCCGTCCGGCAGCCGGACCCGGTGGCGCAGATGGTGGTAACCGGCCGGCCGGCCGCCGTCGCGGGTCGCGCCCACCTCCGGGTACGTCAGCTCCGGCACGCCGGTCACCTCCTCGGTCACGGGAACACCCCTGCCAGGGTACGGCCGCCCGGGAGCGCCGTGGTGAGCTGAGGTCCACCCGGGCCAGGTGTCGAGTTGCGGCGCCCAGGATGTCCGGCTCGCCGCCTTCGCCAGGCACCACAACTTCCAGGATCGGCGGTTCGCCGGGCGGCGGAGACGCCTGGGCTGGTGGCCCGGCCGTCCGGCCGCGGCCAACCCGGGGCAGGCGGCGCGGAGGTCAGGCGACGCGCTGTCAGGCGGCTTCGCGGAGGTCGGCCAGGGTGACCGGGGCGTACCGCTTCAGCAGGCGTTCCAGCTCGGTGACCGAGCCGACCTCGCCGAGGACGTTCGCCCCGCCGCCGTGCTCGGGCGGGTAGCGGTGCGCCAGCCGGTAGCGGTACCGGCCACGGATCATCTCGACGCTGACCCGCCAGCGCCCGCAGCATCCGCAACTCCACTCCGGCACGCCGCGACGGTAGCTCTGACCTGCGGTTTCACCATTCGGGCGGCGGTGACGAACGCGGCCGGCACGGGACACGACACCCGGCCACCGGCGGTGATCTGCCTCACCACTGTCGGTGGGGTCTGGTTGACTGGTCGCCGTGGACCTGCCGATCAACCCTCCGGTCGAGCCGATGCTGGCCAAGAGCGTGTCCGAGCTGCCCACCGATCACGGCCTGACCTACGAGCCGAAGTGGGACGGCTTCCGCTGCATCGTCTTCCGCGACGGCGACGAGGTCGAGCTGGCCAGCCGGGGCGGCAAGTCGATGACGCGCTACTTCCCGGAGGTGGTCGAGCAGGCCCGCCGGCAGCTCCCGGCCCGGTGCGCGGTCGACGGCGAGCTGATCGTGATCCGCCGGGACGGGCCGGGCGGCCAGCCGCGGCTCGACTTCGAGCTGCTGGCCCAGCGGATCCATCCGGCCGCCTCCCGGGTGAAACTGCTGGCCGAGACCACCCCGGCCGACTTCGTCGCGTTCGACCTGCTGGCGATCGACGACGAGCTGCTCGTCGATCAGCCCTACCCCCGGCGCCGGGAGCGGCTGGAGCAGGCGTTGTCCGGGGTGCGCCCGCCGGTGCACGTCACGCAGGTGACCACCGACCCGGAGACGGCTCGCCGCTGGTTCGACGTGTTCGAGGGAGCCGGGCTGGACGGGCTGATCGTCAAGCCGGCCGACCTGCCGTACGAGCCGGGCAAGCGGCTCATGTTCAAGGTCAAGCACGCGCGCACCATGGACGCGGTGGTGGCCGGTTTCCGCTGGCACAAGTCCGGTCCGGTGGTCGGCTCGCTGCTGCTCGGCCTCTACGACGACGACGGCGTGCTGCACCACATCGGCGTCAGCTCCTCGTTCACCATGGCCCGCCGCAAGGAGCTGCTCGACGAGCTGGAGCCCTACCGCGACGTCGGCGGCGAGCACCCGTGGGTGCACGGCGACCACGAACGGGGTCAGCGCATCCCGGGCGGGGTGAGCCGGTGGACCGGCGGCAAGAACCTGGAGTGGGAGCCGCTGCGTCCGGCACTGGTGGTCGAGGTGGCGTACGACGCCATGGAGGGCGACCGGCTGCGGCACACCGCCCGGTTCCTGCGCTGGCGGCCCGATCGTGATCCCCGCTCCTGCGACTACGGCCAGCTCGACCGCCCGATCCGCTACGACGTCGACGAGGTGCTGCGCGGCGACCCGGCGGCGACGGCCGGTGACACCCGCGGCCGGGCGTAACCTGACGGTCGACACGATCATGGAGGGCGTCCACGTGACCCGCTTCCCCGACCGGCCCCGCCGGTTCCGGCCCGCCCTGGCCGCGTTCGTCGCGGCGGTGGTGCTCACCGCCGGCTGCACGCTGCCGGCGTTCGCCCCGCGCGCCGAGAGCGAGGGCGAGGCCGCTGCGCCGGGCACCGCCCCGCAGTGGCGGGCCTGCCCGGAGGTGCCCGACGAGCTGGTCGGCCGGGGCGCGGCGGACATGCGCTACGACTGCGCCCGGATCGCCGTACCGCGCAACTGGGGCACCGGGGCCACCACCGGCGCGACCGCCGGGCCGGGCGCCGGGGAGACGTTCGAGATCGCGCTGATCCGGGCCCGCTCGACCAAGCAGCGTGACCGGATCGGCTCGCTGGTGATCAACCCGGGCGGTCCCGGGGCGTCGGGCGTCGACACCGCCGTCTACCTGTCCTTCGGGCCGGCGTTCGGCGGCCTGCCGACGGCGATCACCGACCGGTTCGACATCGTCGGCTTCGACCCGCGCGGGGTGGCCCGGTCCAGCCCGGTCAAGTGCATCTCCGACGCCGACCTGGACGCCAGCTTCGGCTACGACCCCGACCCGGAGAGCCAGTCGTCGTTCGACGGCTTCGTCGGCCTCAACCGGCGCATCGGCGAGCGGTGCGGCGCGAAGTACGGCGACCAGCTTCCGCTCTACGCCACCGAGCAGGCGGCGCGGGACATGGACGCGGTCCGCGCGGCGGTCGGCGACGACAAGCTGACGTACCTCGGTTACTCCTACGGCACACTGCTCGGCGCCACCTATGCGCAGCTCTACCCGCAGCGCGTGCGCGCACTGGTGCTCGACGGCGCGGTCGACCCGCGGCAGAACCTGATCGCCGGGTCGGAGAGCCAGGCCAAGGGCTTCGAGCGGGCGTTCGACAACTTCACCAGGTGGTGCGCGGCGAACGCGGGTCGCTGCCCGATCGCCCCGGACGCCCGGGGCGCGGTCACCGATGCGATCGCCAAGGCGAAGGCCTCCCCGGTACGCGCGCAGGACGGCCGCGAGGCCACCGCCGGATGGGTCTTCTACGCGGTGATCTCGTCGCTCTACACCGAGCAGGGCTGGCAGGAGCTGGCCCGGGCGATCGACGAGCTGCAGGGCGGCGACCCGGACGGCGTGTTCAAGCTGGCCGACTCGTACGCGGGCCGCGAGCCCGACGGGCACTACTCGAACCTGTTCGACGCCAATCTGGCGGTCAACTGCGCCGACGAGACCGAGAAGCCGACCCGCGAGCAGGTCCGCTCGTTGCAGTCGCAGTGGCGGCAGAAATATCCGCTGTTCGGTCCCGCGTTGGCGGTGGGGATGCTGAGCTGCGTGGAGTGGCCCGGCGAGCGGGATCCCTACCCGACCGGCCGGGCGGACGGCGCCCCGCCGATCCTGGTGGTCGGCACCACCGGCGACCCGGCCACGCCGTACGAGCAGACGCCCGCGCTCGCGTCCATGCTCGGAGTCGGGCGCGTGCTGACCTGGGAGGGCGAGGGGCACACCGCCTACCCGCAGACGACGTGTGTGACGTCGGCCGTCGACGCGTACCTGATCTCGCTGACCGTCCCCCGGGAGGGGCTGCGCTGCCCCGCCCGGTGACGGCGCGGCCGGGGTCCGGACGCCGGTGACGGTGCGCGGGCGGCCGGGGCGGGACGCCGCCCCGGCCACAGCGGGGCGAGGCACTGTGCCAGGCTGGCCGGGTGACCGAGGTGATCTTCCGGGAGGCGGTTCGCGCCGACCTGCCCGCTGTGCTCGCGCTGCTCGCCGACGACGTGCTGGGCCGCACCCGCGACCTGCCCGAGGTGGACGAGGCGTACGAGCGGGCCTTCGCGGACCTGGACGCCGACCCGCGCAACCAGCTCATCGTCGCCGACGACGGCGGGGAACTGGTCGGCTGTTTCCAGCTCACGTACATCCCGGGGCTGGGCCGGCACGGGGCGCAACGGTGCCTGATCGAGGCGGTGCGGGTCCGCTCGGACCGGCGCGGCCGGGGGCTGGGCCGGACGATGATGTGCTGGGCGATCGACCGGGCCCGGGAGCGCGGCTGCGCCCTGGTGCAGCTCACCACCGACAAGCGGCGCACCGACGCGCACCGGTTCTACCGCGACCTGGGCTTCGTCGCCAGCCACGAGGGCATGAAGCTGGCGCTCTGACCCGGCCGCCACCCCGCACCGAGCACCGGGCCGCCGCCGGTGACGGCCCGGTCACCCGGATCAGTCCTCCGGCACCAACCGGCCGTCGCGCAGCGTGAGCGTACGGTCGGCCAGCTCGATGAGCGCCGGATCGTGCGTGGCGACCAGCGCGGTCATGCCCCGGGCGTGCACCACCGCCCGGAGCAGATCCATGATCGACCGTCCGGTCTCGGAGTCGAGCTGACCGGTCGGCTCGTCGGCGATCAGCAGGTCCGGCTCGTTCGCCAGTGCCCGGGCCACCGCCACGCGCTGCTGCTGGCCGCCGGACAGCTCGTACGGGCGCTGCGCCGCGTGCCCGCCCAGCCCGACCAGTTCCAGCAGCACCGCCACCCGCTGCTCCCGCTCGGCGGCCGGCACCCTGGCCAGCCGCAGCGGCACCCCCACGTTCTCCGCCGCGGACAGGATCGGCACCAGGCCGAACGTCTGGAACACGAACCCGATGGTGCCCCGGCGCAACGACAGCAGCTCCCGCTCACCGGCGGCGGTGACGTCGTGCCCGGCCACCCGGATCCGCCCGGCGTCCGGCCGGTCCAGGCCGCCGACCAGGTTCAGCAGCGTGGTCTTGCCGGCGCCGGAGCGGCCCCGGACGGCGACCAGCTCACCGCGTCCCGCCGTGAACGAGACGTCCCGCACGGCGTGGACGGCGTGCTTCCCCTTGCCGAAGGTACGGCTCACCGCCTCGACCCGGACCACGTCCTCGACGGCCGACGCCGGCACGGCCGGCAGCGCCACTGTCTGGTCGGTCATCACTCACTCTCCTCGCCGTGCGCCCGGTCGCCGGGGCGCACCTCGACGTGGTCGGGTTCCAGGTTGAGCCGGACCCGGTCGCGCAGGGACAGCGCCTCCACGAACTGTGCCGGCAGCTGCATCCGGCCGGTGCGGTCCAGCACCGCGTACTCCTCGCTGACCATCTCGGTGCCGCCGTCGGCGGTGACGCGCGCGGTCCGGCGTACCTCGGAGGCGGTCCGGCCGTCGCGGATCGCGACGGTGCGGCGGACCTGCCCGGCCACGGCGTGGTCGTGGGTGACCACCACGATGGTGACCCCCAGTTCGGCGTTGATGGTGCGCAGCGCGGCGAAGACCTCGGCGCCGGTGGCCTCGTCCAGCTCGCCGGTCGGCTCGTCGGCGAAGAGGATCTCCGGGTCGTTCGCGACCGCCACGGCGACCGCGCAGCGCTGCTGTTCGCCGCCGCTCATCTGACCCGGCCGGCGATCCGCGCAGTAGCCGACGCCCACCATGTCCAGCAGCTCGCCGGCCCGTTCCCGCCGCTTGCGTCCGCCGCCGGCCCGTCCGGCCAGCTTCATCGGCAGTTCCACGTTCTCCAGCGCGGTCAGGTACGGCAGCAGGTTGCGGCCGGTCTGCTGCCAGATGAACCCGACCACGTCGCGCCGGTACGCGAGCCGCCGCTTGTTCGACAGCGACAGCAGGTCGTAGTCGGCGACCCGGGCGATACCGGCGGTCGGGGTGTCCAGGCCGGAGAGGATGTTCAGCAGCGTCGACTTGCCGGAACCGGAGGCGCCGACGATCGCGACCAGCTCGCCCCGGTCGATCACCAGGTCGAGGCCCTGGAGCGCGACGACCTCGACGCCCTCGGTCTTGAAGATGCGCACCAGGCCGTCGCAGACGATGTGCCCGCGCAGCCGGTCGCGCCCGCCGGCCCGTTCGGCGGCGCGCTGGGCGGCCCGCTGTTGCAGCGACGCCAGATCCGGTACGGCGGGCGACGGTTCGCCGCGCGGCGTGAGACGCGCCGGACCCGGATGGCCGGAAGCGGTCGCGGTCATGTCAGCTCTCCTCTCCGAGCCGTAGCACCTCACCGAGGCGCAACCGGCGGTTGTTCACGGCTTCCACGGTGATCGCGAAGCCGAGGGCCAGCATGGCCAGGACCGACACCCCGGCCATCAGGCCGGGTTCGAAACTCGGGCGCACCTCCACGCCCCCGGTGAAGGCGGGCAGGCCGAGCACCGGTGTGAGCAGCAGCGGCAGCAACGCGCCGACCACCGCTCCGGTGAGCACCGACACCAGCACCAGCGGAGTCAGCTCCACCATCAGCAGCCCGCGCCACTGCCGGCGGGACAGGCCCATGGTGCGCAGCCGGGACAGCACCTGCCCGCGCGAGCGGGCCCCGGCGAGCACGGCGAGCGCGAGCCCCAGGAGCCCCAGCGCGGCGCCGCCGCCGGCGCCGAGCACGAAGCCGAAGACCAGCAGGCCGTTCACGCCGGCCCCGCCCAGGTCGGCGCGCACCGCCGAACGGGTCGTCACCTCGGGCGCGCGGGCCTTGTCCCCGGTATCGACCCCGCCGATGCGAAGGTAGCGCCGCTGCCCGTCCTGCGCCACCCGGTCCACCTCGGCCGCGTCGACACCGGATCCGGCGAGCACGAAACCGGTGGGCGCGAGCTGGTGCGGGGCGTCGGCCGGCAACGCCGGCCACGGCAGCACCACGAACCGGCGTACGTCCTCGCCCACGAGCGCGAACTCGTCGACTGTGGCGGCGGTCCGCACCGGCAGCCGGTTGCCCTGCACGTCCAGCCAGGCGGGCCGGTCACCCTGCGCGTCGGCGAGCCCGGCGTCGGCCAGTTCCCCGGCCACCGCCGGGGACACCAGCGCCGGCAGCGGCGTGCTCCCGTCGGTGCGGGCCCGCACCGGGTCGGGCACGCTCACCGGTACGTCTGCCTGCCGCGCCACCTCGGCGAACCGCTCCCCGTCCACGAGCACCACGCGCAGCTCGGTGATCGGGGCGGGGCGTCCGGCCCGGTCGGCGTACGGACGTTCGGCCGGAATGGTCAGCACCGGCGCGACAGCGCGTACCCCGGGCAGCTCGGCCAGTCTCCCAGCGGTGTCCGGCGTGAAGCGCTCCCCGCGTACCAGCAGGTCACCTGGCACGGCCTGGGCGGCGGCGGTGTCCCGGCCGGTCTCGATGCCGGTCGCCACCACGCCGCAGAACGCGGCGGTGGCGACGGCCATCACCACGACGACCAGCGGCCCGGTACTCGCGGCCCGGCCCGCACGGGCGGTGCCGAGGAACGCGACGCTGCCGCGCGCCCGGGCAGCGAGGCGGCTCACCAGCCGCAACGGCCAGGGGTACGCGCGCAGCACCAGCAGCGCCGCCGCGATCGCCAGCAGCACCGGCACGGAGATCAGCAGCGGATCGACCGTACCGGCGGTGAGCCCACGGCGGCGCAGCAGGAACGCGCCGAGCACGGCGAGCCCGAGCACGACCACCTCGACGGTGAGCCGGACGGCGGGCGACCGGCCGCCCAGGTCGGAGCGGCCACCGGCGCGGCCGGCCGCGAGCGCGGCGAGCGGCGGCAGCAGCGTGGCCAGGAGCGCGGCGATCAGCACCCAGCGCCACGACGCCCCGGAGCCGGGCAGCAACCCGCCGAGCAGCCAGCCGACACCGGCCGCAGCCGGCAGTACCAGCAGCGACTCGGCCAGGCCACGGCGCAGCACCGCGCCGGTCGAGCCGCCGCGCGCCCGGATCAGGTGGAACTCGGCGCGGCGGCGGCGCGCGGCCAGCCGGGCGGCCAGCAGCGTCAGCCCGGCCAGCGTGGCGAGCAGCCCGGCCGCGATGACCGCGAGCAGGGTCTGCGCGGCGGCCAGCGAGTCGGCGAAGCGCCGAAGCGGGATGTCCACGCCCTGGCTGAGCGCCATCTCGATCTCGGTGGGCCGGGCCCGGTCCAGCCCGTCGACGTCGGCGATCAGCGCGTCGAGGCGGCCCGGTTCGAGCCGGTCCGGGGCGATCCGGTAACGCCAGCCGAACGTCACCGGCCAGCCCTGACCGGTGATCGAGTCGAGGCCCGCGTCGGCCGTGTACGCGACGCCCACGAACGGGTCGCCGTCGTTTTCCGGCGGGGCGAGCTTCAGCATCGACGGCAGTGTGTCCCAGACACCACCGGCCGGGTCGTTCGGCCGCCACACACCGACCAGGTCGACCGGGCGGGACTTGAGGACGTTGCCGTCGGCGTTCAGCAGCGAGAAGCGGAACCGGTCACCGGCCGCCAGGCCGAGAGTGGTGGCGATCGTCTCGGCGAGCGTCACCTCGATCGCACCGGCAGGTGTGACGCCGCGTTCGGGCCACCGGCCGTCGACCAGGGTGGCCGCCTCCCGGATGCCGGTTCCGGCCCGCAGGTGCAGGTCGATCAGTCCCTTGTCGTCGCGCAACGTCGGACCGCGCAGCCGGCCGGGCACGGTCTGCGCCGCGAACCAGCGCTCGCCGATCGTGGCGCGCACCTCGGCGGGCATCTTCTCCTCGATCGCCGCGAGCTGCGCCCCTCGGCCGGCGACGACGGGCTGTTCCGCGGGCGGGACGACGGTCGGCGCGGTGCTGTACGTGAGGTCGCGGCGGGCCACCGGCTGCCCGGCGACGTACTCGGTGAGCCCCTGCCCGGTCAGCCGGTCGGCGACCCGGGGCACCCCGGTGATCAGCAGGGCGGTCACCAGGGTCAGGACGGCGAGCAGCAGGAACTGTCCCCCGTATGCGCGGACCCGGCGCGCGGCACCAGGAAGGCTCATCGTTCTCCTCCGATCCGGAGCTGCACGGCGGCGACCCGCTGGCGGATGCCGGTGGTGATGAGGGCGGCGAAGGCGAGCGCGGCGAGCAGCAGCCCGGCGGCTGTCGTCCCGATCGGCACCCACGGGACGGTGAAGGCCGCCTCGGGCACCGGCCGTCCCGCGGCCGGGGTGAGGATCACCAGCGGCACCATGGTGGCCGCGACGAGGGCGCCCACCAGCATCCCGACGCCGACGCCGATCGCGGCCAGGAAGGTCTGCTCGGCGAGGTACGCGCGGGCCAGCAGCCGGGTGTTCGCGCCGAGCGTGTTGAGCACGGCCAGTTCGGTGAGCCGGCGCCGGGTGGTGGCCCAGACGTCGACCGCCAGGCCGACCAGGGCGAGCAGCGCCGAGCCGAGCGCGGCGGCCAGCAGGCCGGTGCGCGCACCCTGCCAGTACGGATTCTCGGCCGCCTCGGCGGCCACCGCCCGCCGGTCCAGCAGGACCGTGCCGCGGGTCGAGGCGAGCGCGTCGGCTGCGGCGGTGTGCCCGCCGGGGGTGGTGTCCAGCCACCACTCGGCCACCGGCCGGACGCCGCCGCTGCGTTCCAGCAGTTGCGTGGTGGCGGTGGGCAGGTCCAGCAGCACGCCGTCGCCGGTGGTGCCGGGAATCGCGGCGATCTGGCCGGCCACCGTGACCTCCAGGGTCACCTCGGCGACGGACAGCTTGACGGTGTCCCCGGTTTGCACGCTCAGCGCGGCGGCGACCCCCGGCGTGATCAGCACCGGCACCGGCGGATCCTCGGCCCGGGGCACCACGGCGAACCGGGACGAGGGTGTGCGGGCGAACTGCAACAGCCCTTCGGGCACATCGAAGCTCTGCGTCGCGTCCACCCGGGTGGGGGTCGCCCGCGCGTCCCGGCGCGGGCCGCTGCCCGGGTCGATCACCCGCCAGGCCCCCTCCACCGGCACCGGCAGGGCCGCTCCGGAGGCGTCGGTGAGCCGCAGCTCGTCCAGGAGCAGCCGGTACGAGCTGCCGGTGGCGTCGCCGCCGTCGGCCTCGAAGCCGGCCAGGCGCAGCGGGACGCCGCCGGTGTCCGGCAGCGGCACGGAGAAGCGCACCGGCCGTCCCTCGCCGCCGGCCTCGGCCAGCCGGACCCGCCAGGTGGCCCCCGCGTCGGTGGTGAGCAGCGCGGTCACCACCACCTGGGGCGTGTCGAACATGCTCTCGACCGGCGTACGGACGGTGCCCGACAGCGTCTTCGCCCCGGCGGGCAGGACACCGCCGACCGGCGTGGCCCGGCCCTCGGCGAGCCGGTCCAGCAGGGCCCCGGCGGACGCGCCGCCGTCGGCGTCGTCCAGCCGGATCATGCCCTTCGCGGCGGCGGCGTCCACCGCCACCACCGTCGCCTGCCGGGCCTCGCGGCCCAGGCGCGCGTCGTCGCGCCAGGCGGGCAGCACCCGGGCCAGGCCGGGCACGGCGGCGAGCGCGGCGGCCCGGTCGGCCGGGGCGGTGCCGTTGCGCTCGGTCAGCCGCAGGTCCGCACCGACCGTGTGCTGGGCCTGGTCGCGCTGCGAGCGTTCCCAGGAGGCGACCAACGACCAGGCGAGCGTGCTGCCGCCGACGGCGAGCGCGAGCAGCAGCACCGGCCCGGCGTGTGGGCGGCGGCCCGCCTGCCACATGCCGAACATGGTGGCGTTCCAGGTCCGCCGGTCGACGAAGCGTTCCGCGATCCGGGTGGTCGGGGGCAGCAGCCGCAGCGCGATCACCGCACCGGCCAGCACGCCGATGGTGGGCGCGGCGGCGAGCAGCGGGTCGATGCCGAGGCTGCCGTTCGCGCCGGCCAGCGGCGAGGAGTACTGCCGCAGTTGGGTCCAGGCGAGCACGGCGAGCGCCACCAGCGCCACGTCCACGCTCGCCCGCTGCACCGCCGCCCCTCGGGAGGGGCGGGACCGGGCGGCCATGTCCGCGACGTACGTGCCGGCCCGGCGCATCGCCGGCAGTGTCATGGCGAGCAGGCAGCCGACCGCCGCGCCGACCGCCACCATCCACACCCGGGCCAGGTCGCCGCCGGCCAGCCCCAGGTCCGCGCCCAGGTAGTGAATCGCCTGCCCGGTCAGTGCCGGGGCCAGCAGCAGCGCCGGGGCCACCACGAGCGTCGCCTCGCGTACGGCCAGCCCGGCGATCTGCCCCCGGGCGGCGCCCCGGGCCCGCAGCAGCGCGGTCTGCGCCCGCCGGTCCTCGTTGAGCAGCGCGGCCACCAGCACCAGTGCGTACCCGCCGAGCACCACGATCAGCAGCAGCGGGGTGAGCAGCGCGGACCGGCCCACCAGGTCGGCCCGGCTGAGCCGGTCGACGAGCCGGTCCAGGTGGCTGACCTGCTGGGTCGAGGAGCCCAGGCCGGTGGCCTCGGGCAGCTTCCCGGTGATCTCGTCCAGCGCCGTGGTCACGGCGGGCAGCCGGGCCGGCTCGACCGCCACCAGGTCGGGGTCGACCACCCAGGCCGCCGAGGTGGAGCCCGGGAAGGTGCGGGCGAAGTCGGCCGGGTCGAGCGCGAACGGCCCGTACGAGGTGACCTCCGCGTCGCCCTGGCTCTCCCCCACCCCGGGGGCGAGACGCCAGTACGCCGCGGTCGCGTCCCGTGGGCGCCACGTGCCGACGACCACCACGGTGCCGGCGCGTTCGGCACCCCGGTCGTACAGCGGCACCCGTTCCCCGACCTCCAGGCCCAGTTGCGCGGCCACCTTCTCCGGCACCGTCACCTGCAACGGGTTGCTGCCGGGCACCGGCCACGCCCCGGCGGCCAGTTCGGCGTGCGCGGGCAGGTCGTCGAGCGTGGCCAGGTTGGCGAACATCGGGTCGTCGTCGGTACGGGCGGCACCCACGTCACCGGTCAGCTCCCGGCCGGTCCCGGAGCGGGTCGCGGCCACGGTGACCGGGGCGCCGCCGAGCCCGTCGGCGAACTGCTCCCGGACCGCGCGGTCCCGCTCGGCGAACGCGGCGGCGTCGGCGCCGCCGGAGCCGCTGATCAGCAGGCTGCGTTCCTCGGCCGGCGCGGCGTCGAGCACGGCGCGGGCGCCGGCCTCCACCGCCCGGCGGTTGTAGTCGGAGAGCCCGGTGACAAGCGCGACCGCGACGAGTGCCGCGACAGCGGCAGCAAGCAGCAGCCCTCGGGCCTCTTTCGCCCGCCTCCACACCAGCTTCATCCGACGTCCTCTCCTGGCCCCGGCGGGCCGATGCCGAGAGAGAGCGGTGACGCCCCAGAAAAGGTTCGCGTCCGTTACATGATCGTTATCGGTCCCCCGGCAGCCCTTCGCCCTGCCGCGCCAACCCTCGTCCAGGAGACCGGTACGAGGGTTGGCGCGCTGGCTGCCGGGTTCCCGGCGGTCAGTCGGACGTGCGGTGCGTTCGGAGTCGGCGAGCCGTGAGGACCAGAGTGGTGCCGGCGAGTACGAGCAGGATGCCGGTGGCCAGGGCAGCGGGCAGGCTGGCTCCTGTCACCGGAAGGGCGGGCCTGGGGATCGTGACGGCGAGAGGGCTGGATTCCGAGGCTGAGCAGTCTCCGGCGCCGTGGTAGCGGGCACGGATCGTGTGGTTGCCTGGTGTCAGGCTCTCGACGGTGAATGTCGCCGTGGCGGTGGGGCTGCCGGACAGGGATGCGCTGCCCAGGGCCGTGGTGCCGTCCAGGAAGGTCACCGTTCCGGCGGGGGTGCCGGCATCACAGGTCACGGTGGCGGTGAAGGTGACGGGTTGGCCGGGCCGCGGGTCTGCGGGAGACATTCGCACGGTGGTGGTTGACGTCGGCGCAGCCGATGCTGTCGCGACAGCGAGGCTGTGGAAGTTCACGTCCCGGCCGTTGGTCGGTCCGCACGGGCAGCCGCCGGCGGCGATGGCGGTGACTGTGGTGCGGGGCGGCAGGTTCACCGGGACGGGCACGTCGCTGTCGGTGCCGGGTCCATTGGTGCCGTTTCCCAGTTGGCCGGAGGCGTTGTTGCCCCAGGCGAGTGCGGCACCGGTGGAGGTCACGGCCAGACTGTGTGCCCCGCCTCCGGCGACGGCGGTGACTGTGGTGCCGGCCGGCAGGTTCACCGGGACGGGCACGTCGCTGTCGGTGCCGGGTCCATTGGTGCCGTTTCCCAGTTGGCCGGAGGCGTTGTTGCCCCAGGCGAGTGCGGCACCGGTGGAGGTCACGGCCAGACTGTGTTCGTAGCCGCCGCTGAGGGCGGTGACTGTGGTGCGGGGCTGCAGGATCACCGGGACGGGCACGCTGCTATCGGTGCCGGGCCCGCTGGTGCCGATTCCCAACTGGCCGGACCTGTTCCGACCCCAGGCGAGCACGGCCCCGGTGGAGGTCAGCGCCAGACTGTGTCCGCTGCCGGCGGCGATGGCGGTGATCGTGACGCCGGCCGGCAGCTTCACCGGCACGGGCACGTCACTGATGCCTCCGAAGACGTTGTTTCCCAGCTGGCCGTAATAGTTGTTGCCCCAGGCGAGCACGGTGCCGGTGGAGGTCAGCGCCATACTGTTTGCCCCACCCGAGGCGATGGCGGTGATCGTGACGCCGGCCGGCACCTTCACCGGGACGGGCAGGTCACTGTCGACGCCGGGTCCGCTGGCGCCGTTCCCCAACTGGCCATAGAAGTTGCCGCCCCAGGCGAAGACGGCGCCGGTCGAGGTCAGCGCCATACTGTTTGCCCCATCCGCGGCGATGGCGGTGATCGTGACTCCGGTCGGCAGCTTCACCGGGACGGGCACGTCGCTGTCGGTGCCGGGTCCGCTGGCGCCGTTCCCCAACTGGCCCCAGAAGTTGTTGCCCCAAGCGAGTACGGCGCCGGTGGACGTCAGCGCCATACTGTGCGGGCCCGGATTCTGGCTGCTGCCGGCGGCGATGTCAGTGATCGTGGTGCCGGCCGGCAGGTCCACCGGGACGGGCACGTCGCTGTCGGTGCCGGGCCCGCTGGTGCCGTTCCCCAACTGACCGAAGCCGTTGAAACCCCATGCCAGCCCGGTACCGGCGGGACCTGCGGTCGGCGACGGACCGGCCGCGTGCGACACACCGGTCGGCACCGTCCCCAACGCCACGAACACGAGCGATACCGCAGCCAGTCTCGACGCGGTCGCGAGTCCCGGTCGGCGGAGTCTGATGCTTGGAGCCCGAAATGCCAAGAATGATGTCAATGTCATGCCTCCGGGGGGAATGTCCATCCAGACGGTTTACCCGTCTAACGACCCGGTGCCGCCGTCGATGCTGAGCAGCGAAACTCGGCTGCACCCCTCCCCGGCGGGAGGGGTGCAGCCGAGCGACAGACGAAGCGATCAGGGGCCGCCAGGACCGAAACCCGGCCTGCGCGGCAGGTCTTACTGGAGCGGGCCCCCCTCGTGCACCACATTGCGGAAGGTCACCCGGGCCCGATCGATGTTGGAGTCGGCGAAGTACCTGCGCCAGAGCACCTCCGCCTCAGCCGGATTGGCAGCGACGCCGTACGGCACCCAGCCAGGGTATTCACAGTTGAGATCATTGGTGACGTTGCAGCCGCTCTCGGCATCCTGAGCCTGGACGTAGCTGCCGAACTTCATGTAGGACGCGGCAGAGTCCTGCATGTCGTACGTGAAGCTGACGGACTTCCGGCCGATGGTCGAGTTGACGGTGACCACACCGTGGTCGTTGATGAACTCGTACCTCATGGTCTTGCCGCTCCGGATGGTGCCGAGGTCGAAGATCTTCTCGTTGATCTCGCCGTCGCCACTCACGAATCCAGGGATCTGGACACGGACGTACACGTCGAAGACGCCGTTACTGGGCACCCCCTCGAGCAGCGGATAGTCGTCGATCGTAAAGCCGGACTCGCCTTCGCCCTTGAAGATCCCGAGCGGGCTGGAGTCCTGGATGTAGAGCTTGGCCTGGGTGGAGAACCCGGCGCCGGTACCGGCGTGGACCTGGTGGGCGATGAGCTTGACACCGTCGTCGAGGTCGAGGGTGAGGTCAGCCGAGAAGGACTCATAGATCTCATCGGACGGCATCCTGGCGGCCTGCGGTGTCTTCAGCTCGTCGCGAGGTCCGCCGCCGCTGCCAGTGACGGTGAACCGCTCCAGGCCGTCGAAGCGCAAGACGTAGGGATCGCTGGACCGGATGTAGTCGCCCGCCTCCGAGTCGTCCCAGACCGTGGGATCGAAGCCGGCGCGCGGGGACGGCGTCGCGCTCAGGCTGAAGTCGTCGAACCGGCCGGTCTCGCCGCCATAGGCCGCGAAGATCTCGACGACACCAGCGCTACCGGAGTTGAACTCGACGCTGACCTGTTCGAACTCTCGGCCACCACCGGAGGCGGTGATGTCCTCACCGCCGACGGTGGCACCGATGACCCCCTCGCCGCGGACGTAGGCCGTCAGGGTGTAGGAGGTCTCGGGCAGCACAGCGACTTCCTGCCGGATCTGCCCCTTCCTCCCTTCGATCTTCGCCGAATGGTCGCCGGACCTGCCGATGTCGGAGAGGGCGACGTCCTTGGCTCGGACGATCTCCCAACCAGCGAGGCGGCCCCGCTCGAAGCCGGGGTTGTCCAGGCTGCCGGTGTCGGCGCTCGCGGTGGCGGCGACAGCCCCGAAGGCGACTGTGGTGATCAGACCGACGACAGTGGCGCGCGCTACGAAAAGCGCGCGCCGGTGAGCTGTTCTCACGGGGTTGATGCCCTTCTCTTCTGGTGGATGGGGTGTGTCTGGGAAGGCGCGGCCTCCCGGTTGTGGAGTCGGGAACACCGAAGTGGTCCGTGCCTGGCTCGAAACGACTCGTGCTGGTAAGTCCGGGGACGAGGTGCTTCGAGCCGAACTGCGGCAAACTCCTCAGTGTATCGATGCACCGGTCAGCGCCGATACGGTATCAGCGAACGTGGATTCTCTGCAATGAACGGCGGCGCGTTCGTCCCTCTTCGGGCCCCCGACGCCGGAAGACGGCCAGGCACGGAACCCCGAGACCGCGCAGATCAGCCCGGGTGGGTGGTAGAACGATGCATCCGCAGGCCGTTGACGGCGACCGGATGACGCTTGCCCTCGTCCGTGCGGATCCCGGTCAGCCATGAGCTGCGCGATCGTGTGGCCGGAGAGGTACCAGCCGGACTCACGCAGCTCGCTGCCGGTGCGAGGGCTGCCGCAGGCTCCACCCGGTCGTCGAAGACCTTGCCCGACGGCAGCCGCAAGTCGATGCACGAAAACGGTGCGTGGTGTCGGGCGTGCCGACACCACCCACCGCCACCGCTCAGGCCCGGGAGGTCAACCGGCCCACGCGAACCGCTCCGACGAACTG
>NZ_FMCV01000005.1:62963-303351 GCF_900091565.1 Micromonospora marina
GCTGGCCACCACCAGGGCATCGAACTGTCGGGCCAATGCGTGCCGATCGCGTAACGGCCGACGCACCACAGCCTCGTTGAGGATCACGTCCAGATACGGCGCCCGGGGAACAGCCCGTGCCAGCAGTCTCTGCCGCCGGAGCCGCACGTCGACCTTCGCCTGACTTTCGGCGTCCGGAAGGCTGGGCTGGTCGATCGCGATCAGCTCCCGCATGTACTCGACTGTCTGAAGCAGTCCAGGCACCAAATTCGTTTCGTAGTGGCGGATCTTCGTCGCGGCGGCCTCCAGACCCACGTACAGCTTGAACCAGTCCTTGATCGCCTCCCCGTAGCTGTGCCACCAGCCGTGCGCCTTGGTTTCCCGGGCCAGCGAGCGCATGGTTTCGATGGTGTCTCGCGACGCGCCGTAAACGCGGCACATGGCTTCCACGTCGTTCGGGTGCATCGGCACCTGGCCCGTTTCGTAACGCCAGATCCGGGGTGCCGACCATTCGAGTTCCTTGGCCGCCGCGGTCACCGTGACGCGCGCCTTCGCGAAGTTCTCTCAGATATCTGCCGAGCTGCCTACGCGGGACGGTGCTTCCCGAGTCGTCCACGTCATCTCCTTTGGTGTTGTCGCGTAAGGCACCTCATCCCTTGGTCTGCATTCTGCCGCGAAAGATTGTCTCGGGCCAGAGGTGAATTGACCATTGTGGTGCCCGCCGGGGACGCGGCGGGTTCGCGGGGACGGATGCCTCTCCCCGATACCTCATCCCGGCATCCGTCCCCGCACCTGGCGCCGATCCCCGAAGGAGAGTCATGGACTCGATCGATCGCATCCTGGGCGACATTCCGCTTCCGCCCTACGTCACGGCCGAGGATGTCACCTTCGCGGTCCGGGCGATCACCGTGCACGCCCCCGAGCAGTGGCCGGAGGGACCGCGCTGCCGCAACGACCGGGCGCCCCACCCGTGCCGGCTGCACCGCTGGGGCCGGCGGGTGCTCGACCTGCGCGGGCTCACCGACCGGCAGATCCACACGCTCGTCGCCGAGCAGACGGCGCCCGTGCGGTGATCTACGTGACCGGCGAACGCCTGCTCCCGCACCAGGTCCGCGCCGCCTTCTTCGACCGGCGCTGGCGGGGCCTCGACCCCGCCCAGGTACGCGACCACCTCGACCGGGTGGCCGACGAACTCGAACGGCTGAGCCGTGACCTGATCACCACGCGGACCGAGGCCGAGCGCGTCCGCCAGGCGCTGCGGCAGTGGCAGTCCCAGCATCGTGCCTGCCGTCTCCGTGACCCGGACGCCCCGCCGGGCGGGTGGCCACGATGACCGAGCAGCGCTGGATCATCCACCTGCCCACCACGCTGACCAGCGCCGACGAGGCAGCCGCCCTCGCGGTGACGCTGCGCGAGTCGCTCGGCCACGTCACGGTGATCGACTTCGGCGAGACCACGCTGAGCGAGGAGGACAGCCAGTTCGTGCGTACCCGGGTCTGGTGCGATGCCCGGCTCGGCGGCGCCAGCAGGCGGTGCGGCCACCGCAACGACCACGACGGTCCGTGCGGCGGGTGACCCGGCGTATTGCGTCAGTGACGCGGGCGGTCGCGGTCCTTCGACGGCTGGACCCGCTTCGGCTCGCCCGGCATCTTCGGATACTCCGGCGGGTACGGCATGTCGCCCAGCCCGTCCGCGGCGTCCCGCTCGGCCCACGCCAGCAGCGGCGTGATGTCCCACGGGGCGTCGTCGACGCCGGCGTGCGGGTCGCCGCGCTCGGCGAACCGGGCGGGCACCGTCCCGAGGTGGAAGTCGTCCGGGTCGACCTCCGGCAGTTCGTCCCAGTCGACGGGGGTGGAGACGGTGGCGCGGGCGTTGGCGCGCAGCGAGTACGCGCAGGCGATGGTGCGGTCCCGCGCCATCTGGTTGAAGTCGACGAAGACCCGCCGGCCCCGCTCCTCCTTCCACCAGGCGGTGGTGACCAGCTCGGGGCGGCGTCGTTCCAGCTCCCGGGCCAGCGCGATGGTGGCGCGGCGGACCTCCACGAACGTCCAGCGCGGCTGGATGCGCAGATAGACGTGCACGCCCCGGCCGCCGGAGGTCTTCGGCCAGCCGGGCACGCCCAACTCGTCGAGCAGCCCGCGCAGCTCACCGGCGGCGGTCACCGCGTCGGCGAAGTCGGTGCCGGGCTGCGGGTCGAGGTCGACGCGCAGCTCGTCGGGGCGGTCGGTGTCGGCGGCGCGCACCGGCCAGGGGTGGAACACGACGGTGCCCATCTGCGCCGCCCAGGCCACGTGCGCCAGGTCGGCCGGGCACAGCTCGTCGGCCGGGCGGCCGCTCGGGAACGTGATCCGCGCGGTGCGGACCCATGGGGGCACGCCCCGCTGCGGCACCCGCTTCTGGAAGAACATCTCGCCCTCGATGCCCTCGGGGAAACGCTGGAGCGTCGTGGGCCGGTCGCGCAGGGCGCGCATGATCCCGTCGCCGACTGCGAGGTAGTAGCGGAAGACGTCCGCCTTGGTGAAGCCGCGCTGGGGAAAGATCACCCTATCGGGGCTGCTCAGCCGCACCGTACGCCCGGCCACCTCGATTTCCTCGACCGCGCCCTTGCCCGCCATCACGCGACCATATGCGATGCCACCGACACCCGACGTACCGTGGAACGGTGAGTCCTTCCGACAACGACCTGCCCCGTACCGAGGACGAATGGCGCGTCCGGCTGAGCCCTGAGGAGTTCCGGGTGCTCCGTGAGGCCGGCACCGAGGCGCCCTGGACCGGCGAGTACGTCGACACCAGGACCCCCGGCGTCTACCACTGCCGGGCCTGCGGGCTGGAACTGTTCCGCAGCCAGGACAAGTTCGACTCGCACTGCGGCTGGCCGAGCTTCGACGACGCCATCCCGGGCGCGGTCAAGGAGATCCCGGACAACACGCTCGGGATGCGGCGCGTAGAAATCCGCTGCGCGCGTTGCGACAGCCACCTCGGGCACGTCTTCGAGGGTGAGGGCTTCACCCCCAAGGACACCCGGCACTGCGTCAACTCGATCTCGGTGCGGCTGGAGCCCAGCGCCGGCTGACGGCGGCGTCACAGCCGCAGCAGGCCGCCGGCCTCGTCCACCTGGTCGGCGGCCTCGTCGTCCAGCCAGACCCCGCCGGTGGCGAGGTAGCGGAAGTGGTACTCCCCCGGCGCGAGCCGGACCGTCACGGTGCGGGTGCCGTCGCGGCGCGGCACCAGTTCGTGCCGGCCGGGCTCCCACCCGTTGAAGCAGCCGACCACGCTCACCGTGCCGGCCGGGGTGTCCCGGGGCAGCGAGAACGTCACCCGGGTCTGGTTGCCGAAGAGCTTGTTGCGCTTGATCACGAATCCTCCGGGGATTTTCGGCGGTCACCAGGGTCAACGCTCGACACGCCGGGAGCGACTCGCCGTCGGGCCGGATCAGGTTCGCCGGTTCCGGTTGCTCGAAGGTGTCGCCTGCGCGACTCTCGAATAACAGGTCCGTTTTCGGGGGGTTTCGCATGGCTGCCTGCGAGGTTTGCGGTAACGACTACTGGATGGCGTTCGAGGTGCGCACCGTCGACGGGTCGCGGCACACCTTCGACTGTTTCGAGTGCGCGGTGCACAAGATGGCGCCGATCTGCGAGCACTGCCAGATCAAGATCGTCGGGCACGGCGTCGAGGTCTCCGGCCGATTCTTCTGCTGCGCCCACTGCGCCCGCGCCGTCGAGGGCGAGCAGGGCGCCGAGGTACGCGACGCGGTCGGCGCCCGCCCCGCCTGACGGCGGGGGCGCTCCCGGGGCACCACCGGCGTCGATCTCCGTCTAGCATCCCTCCGTGTCCCGACGGTTGATCATCGCGGCGGCCCTGACCGCCGTCCTCGCCGGCTGCGGTTCCGCCACCGGGCCCGGCACCGCGACGGCCCCCGCGCCCGCGCTCGCCGCGCCCTCACCCACCGACGGCGGCGCCGCCGCGGCGCTGCGCGACCGGTACGCCGCGACCGGCAGCCTGGCCGGCCTGGCCGAGAACCCCGGGTACGCCAGCGCGCAACTCGACTCCGACGGTGTCGCCTGTGGCCGCCCGCTGCCCCTGCTCGACCGGCGGCTCGCCGTGTCCACCCGGGTCTTCGTCACCCCGGAGGGCACCCCGACCGGCGAGTTCGTCGAGATCGCCCAGGAGACGATGGTCTACCCGGACGAGGCGGCCGCCGCGGACGCGGTACGGCAGATCTTCGGCGTGCTGGAGGCGTGCGGACGCGACGAGGAGGACGGCCAGGTGACCACCGGGCACACCGCCGGTAACCTGCCCGCCGGGCTGGGCGTGCCGGGCCGGGTGGTGTCGGCCACCATGACGGCTCCCGACGGCACCCGCTTCCCGCACCGCTACGGTTGCCTGCACCGGGGGCGGGTGACCCAGTGCGTGGCGGTCTGGACCCGCTCGGCGGCCGGCACCGGCACCTGGTTCACACGCGCCGTCACCGCCACCGCCGCGGGACTGCGCGCGTCGAAGGGCTGAACCGGCGCACCGGACCGCGCCGCCCGGCACCCCTCGGCACGGCAGCCGGTCGCGGTGCCGGCAACACGTCGAGAGATAGGGAGACACCGGATTCGGTGACGCGCCGGACGGCCTAGCTTCGGCGCATGACCAGACGTGGCTACGTGACGGAACGCGGTGGCGGCACCTGCACACCCGGTGGGACGCGAGGGAGGTTCGGCGGCGTCGCGGCACTGACGTGTCTCGTGGTGCTGACCGCCGGATGCGGCCTGGTCCGGTCCGGCGGCTCCGAGGCGGCCGGCAGCCGGTACGGGTACGGCCCGAAGCCGGACGCGTCGGTGGTCTATCAGCCGGATGTCGTGCTCGTGTCCGGGGGCAGCGGTGCCATCCGTTCGGTGAGTGGGGACGGGTTCACCTATGTGATCGACGGCGACGCCGAGGGTGTGGCCGACCTCGCACCGGGAAAGATCATGTTCGCGACGAGCGAGGCGCTCGGCCGGGTGGTGCGGATCGAGCCGGTGGGCGGCGACCGGGCGGTGACGCTGGCACCCGTGGAGCTGACCGACGTGGTGCGGGACGGCCACTTCACGATCGACCAGGCACTGGACGTCGAGTCACAGACGTTCGGGGAGTTGCCCGATCTGCTCGGGGAGGTCGTCGACGAGGGCCCCGCGACGCCGGTCCTGCCTGATCCCGCGGAGGCGGCGGGCCTGGGCGTGAACGCCATCGGGGCGTCCGGGTTCCGGCTCGTCGCCCCGCCTGTCGTCCTCGGCCCGGCACGCGAGCCGGGGTCCGGGGCGGCCGACCGCGTCCAGCGGAGCATCGGCGACTGGAGCGTGACGGGGTACAAGGACAGCACGAAGCTGGGACTGACCGCCCAGCACGCGACGGCCGCCGCCGGCCTCAAGGTCGACTTCGACATCCAACTGCTGGTCCGGAACCTTCGCGTCCAGGGTGACATCCGGGTCACCAACGGCGTCGTCCCGCACCCGTCGTTCCGCGTCGACGGGGTCGAGGGTCTCGCGGTCACCGTCGCCGCGGGCGCGGCGGGAGGGCTGAGCGACAACAAGAAGGCGAAGATCGAGTTTCCCATCGAGATCAAGCAACCGATCGTCATCGGCGGCTTCCCCGCGATGCTGAAGCAGACGTTCAAGTTCCTCGTGTCGACGGCGTTCTCGGCGAAGAACGGCAACCTGTCGGCCACCGGCCGGTGGGGGCTCCACGGGCCGATCGGCTACGTCGACTCGTCGTTCCTGACGCCCACCTTCTCGGTGGAGAAGAGCATCGTGCAGTCCATCAGCGGTGTGTCGATCGGCGTCGAGGGAATCGTCGTGGCCGCGGAGTTCCGGTTCGGGTTCATGATCGGCCTGCCGGTCGCGGGCGCCGGGGCCTTCGTCGGTGTCGTGGCCTCGATCGGGCTCACGAACGGCTCGGCGGCCGGCCGGGTGGGGCTGCCGCTCGCCGGGCCCGCCGTCAAGTGCCGGGGCTCCACGCTGGTCCTGACGGTACGGTCCGGTGAGGGACTCAGCGTGTCGGAGCCACTGGCCAAGGCGATCGAGACGGTACTGAAGGTTCCGATCCCGAACGAGGTGGACTTCCTCAAGAAGGACATCGTCAACCGGACGGTCGTCGAACCGGACGTGCCGCTGTGCCGGGGCTGACGTGACCGGGCGCCGGCGGCGCGCCGAACCGACGTGTCCCGCCGGGGGCGCGCGGCCGACCGGAGACGCGCCGCCTAACCTGGGCCGATGCCCGTCGAGTCCCACCTGGCCGGCTTCGCCGACCTGGACGCCCGCACCTTCCACGACCTGCTCCGGCTGCGCATCGACGCGTTCGTGGTCGAGCAGTCCTGCCCGTACCCGGAACTGGACGGCCGGGACGTCGAGCCCGGCACCCGCCACCTGTGGCTGAGCCGCGACGGCGCCGTGGTCGCGTACCTGCGGATCCTGGCCGACCCCGGCGGCGTGGCACGCATCGGGCGGGTCGTGGTGGCGCCGGCCGCCCGCGGCGCGGGCCTGGCCGGCGCGCTGATGGCCGAGGCCCTGGCGGTGGTGGGTGACCGGCGGTGCGTGCTCGACGCGCAGACGCACCTGATCGGCTTCTATGCGGGCTTCGGCTTCGCGGAGAGCGGGCCCGGCTACGTCGAGGACGGCATCCCGCACACCCCGATGCGCCGCGACCCGACGTCCGGGTCGAGCTGTTCGACCAGGCCAGCCTCGGCGCCGACTACATCCGGGTGTACGTGAGCAAGCAGGGCTACAACGCGCTCACCTCGCCCCTGCGCCGCAGTGACCTGGAACTGGTCGGCCGGCTCGGCAACACGCCGGCCGGTCAGTGTACGCGTGAGGTGGACGGCCGCCGACCAGCAAGCCGCCGACCGGTACGCGGACGACGAGCACGCCGAACCCGGCCGGCGGCTGCACCGCGACGTACGCGATCACCGGTTCGTGGGGCGGCGGCTTCCAGGCCGACGTGCGGGTGACCAACGGCAGCGGTTCGCCGAACCCGGTGCCCGGCATCGTGTCCTGCACGACGACCCTCTGACGCCGGTCTTCTCGGTCGGGGCCCTGCTCGACACCCTTTCGGGGTGTTATTGAGGGGTAGGGCAAATGTGCCGTGGTTATTCTGCGGCGTAGCGGACTTCGGGCTTGCCGAAGAAGGCTTTCACCGTGGCTGGCTGGTTCTGCCGGCGGCGTAGGTGCCGGCTGGCTGCGGTGGCCAGATCTGTAGGGCTGGCCGGGCGGGCTTGTGCGACATGGTGTTTGACGTCGTGGTTGAGCAGTTCCACGGGGTTGAGTTCAGGGGCGTAGCCGGGCAGGAAGTGCATCTCGATGTCGTCGGTGCGCTCGGTGAGCCAGTCGCGGATCATGACTCTGCGGTGCACGGGGTGTCCGTCGACGATCAGGTGGATCTTGCGGTCGAGGTGACGTGTGAGACGGGCCAGGAAGCTCAGGAGTACCTCGCCGGTGAACGAACCGTGGTAGCAGGTGAAGTACAACTCGCCCTTGTTGCTGATCGCGGCCATCACGTTGACCCCGAATCGGCGGCCGGTCTTGGCCACCACCGGTGTTCGCCCGACCGGCGCCCACGTGGTGCCCACCGCCGCGTCGGAGCGTAACCCGGTCTGGTCCAGCCACAGGGTGATCGCCTTGTCCCGCTTGGCTTGCGCGGCGATCGCTGGGTAGGTGACCTCCAACCACTCGGCGACCGCCTGCGGGTTCTGCTCGTAGGCCCGGCGTACCGGCTTCTGCGGTGACAGACCCCACGACCGCAGGTACTTCCCGACCGTCACCAATGACAACTCCAGGCCGAACCAGGCCTCAATGAGCTGCCGCACCTGCGCACGGGTCCACACCAGCCCCGGCAGAGCGAGTTGATCCGGGCACCTGTGAATGACCGCCCGCCGCACCCGGGCCTGCTGTCGCGCCGTCAACGCCTTCCGCTCGTTCGCGCGGCGTCCCCGTCGACGGGCATCCAAAGCCCGGTTTCCCTTACGGTCGAAGGCATCCACCCACCGCCACACCGTCTTGGGCGCCACCTGAAACGCCCTCGCCGCAGCGGCCTGACTCATCCCCGCCTTCACCGCCGCGACCACCCGGCGACGCAGATCCTCCTGCGCCGCCGGGGAAAGCGACCGCGTATCACGCACCATCACACCCATACATACCCAACGATAACGGCATATTTGGGTTACGGGTCAATAAGCAGGGCCCCTTCCTCTACCGCAGGCGTTAAGAAGGGGCCCTTCCTTCACGCCAGGCAGTTGACGATGTCGGCTACCGGACGGCGGCGGCCGGTGTAGAACGGGATCTCCTCCCGCACGTGCCGGCGCGCGCCGGAGGCCCGCAGGTCGCGCATCAGGTCCACGATCCGGTGCAGCTCGTCGGCCTCGAACGCCAGCATCCACTCGTAGTCGCCGAGCGCGAACGAGGCCACCGTGTTGGCCCGCACGTCCGGGTAGCCCCGGGCCATCCTGCCGTGCTCGGCCAGCAGCTCGCGCCGCTCGGCGTCGGGCAGCAGGTACCACTCGTACGAGCGCACGAACGGGTAGACGCACAGGTAAGCGCGCGGCTGCTCGTCGGCCAGGAACGCCGGGACGTGGCTCTTGTTGAACTCGGCCGGGCGGTGCAGCGCCATCTGCGACCAGACCGGGGTCAGCGCCCGGCCCAGCGTGGTGCGGCGGAACCGCAGGTACGCGTCCTGCAGCGCGTCGCTCGACGACGAGTGCCACCAGATCATCACGTCGGCGTCGGCGCGCAGCCCGGCCACGTCGTACGTGCCCCGGACCGTCACGTCCTTGCCGGCCAGCTCGGTGAAGAGCGACTCGACCTCGTCGACGACGTTCTCCCGCAGCGACGGCAGCGGGCCGGTGGCCCGGTACACCGACCACATGGTGTAGCGGATGGTCTCGTTGAGCTCCCGCAGCCGCGCCGCGTTGGTCTGCTCGGTCATGCTGCCGATCCTTCCAGTGCCGTGATGATCTCTTCGGCCGCCGTCTCGCCGGAGCGGACGCAGACCGGGATGCCGACGCCGTCGTAACCGGCCCCGGCCACCGCCAGCGTCGGGCAGGCGGCGCGCAACGCCGCCCGGACCGCCGCCACCCGGGCCGTGTGCCCGGGCGTGTACTGCGGCAGCGCGCCACCCCACCGCTGCACGTGCCGGGCCACCGGGACCGGCAGCGGCGCGCCCAGCACCGCCGACAACTCCCGGTGCACCGCGTCGGCCAGGTCGTCGTCGGTGAGCTGGAGCGACGTCTCGTCGCCGTACCGGCCGACCGAGGCGCGCACCAGCGCCAGCCCGTCCGGCCGCCGCAGGTGCCCCCACTTCGTGGTGAAGAACGTGGACGCCTTGATCGTCAGCCCTTCGACGGCCGGCACCAGGAAGCCGGACAACTCCGGCAGGGCCGGGCCGGGCAGCGCCAGCGTGATCAGGGCGACGCTGGCGTAGCCGAGCGCGCCGACCGTGCCGGCCGCCTCGGGCGCGGCGGCGGCGAGCAGCCGGGCGGCCGGGCGGGCCGGCACCGCGAGCAGCACCGCGTCGGCCTCGACGTGCTCGGCGTCGCGGGTCGGCCCGACGGTGAGCCGCCAGCCGTCCGGGGTGCGGCGCAGCTCGCGTACCGCGGCGCCCCGGCGGATCGTCGCCCCGCTCGCCGTCGCCGCCGCCTCGACGAGCGTGCTCAGCCCGCCGGCGAGGGTGCCGAAGACCGGGGCCCCCGGCGCGCGCGGCGCGGCGGCCTGCGCGGCGCGTACCGCACCGACCAGGGTGTGCTCGGCGCGTGCCGCGCGGGCCAGCGCCGGCATCGTGGTGACCAGCGACAGGTCGTCGGCCCGCCCGGCGTACACGCCGCCGAGCATCGGGTCGACCAGCCGCTCCACCACCGCGTCACCGAGGCGCTTGCGGACCAGCTCACCGACCGAGGTGTCCTCGCCGTCGGCCAGCAGCGGGTGGCCCGCGTCGCGGTCGGCGTCCGCGGCCGGCGGCGCGACCGCGGCCACCTTGTCCAGATCCCCGGGTACGCCGACGAGCGTGCCGCCCGGCACCTGGTGCAACGTGCCGTCCACCAGCAGGGCGGCCTGCCCGACGGTGGGGTGCACGATCGAGGCGTCCAGGCCGAGACGGCGGGCCAGCGTCACCGCCGCCGACTCGCCACCGGCCGGGTCGCGCATCAGGAACGCCTCCGCGCCGAACTCGACCGGCCCGCCGGCCAGCTCACCGGTGTGCAGCTTGCCGCCGAGGCGGCCGGACTGCTCGTACACGGTGATCTCGGTGCGTTCACCGGCCCGGTCGCGCAACCGGACGGCGGCGGCCAACCCGGTGATCCCGCCACCGACGATCGCCACCCGCCACGGTCGCACCACTGTCGCCTCCTAGCGCTCCGGTCGCGCGGTCAGCTCGTGCACCAGCGCGACCACCCGGGTCAGCACCTCGGGGTCGGTCTCCGGCAGGACGCCGTGACCGAGGTTGAACACGTGGCCGGGAGCGGCCCGGCCCTGCTCCACGATGCGCCGCACCTCGGCCTCCACCACCGGCCAGGGTGCGAGCAGCACGGTCGGGTCGAGGTTGCCCTGCACCGCCTTGTCCGGCCCGATCCGGCCGGTGGCGACGTCCAGCGGCGTCCGCCAGTCCACGCCCACCACGTCGGCGCCGGCCTCGCCCATCGCGCCGAGCAGTTCGCCGGTTCCCACCCCGAAGTGGATCCGCGGCACACCGGCGCCGAGCCCGCCCAGCACGTACGTCGAGTGCGGCAGCACGAACCGGCGGTAGTCCGCCTCGGAGAGCGCGCCGGCCCACGAGTCGAACAGCTGCACCGCGGAGACCCCGGCGTCGATCTGCACCTGGAGGAACGCCAGCGTCACCTCGGCCAGCCGCGCGCACAGCGCGTGCCACAGGTCCGGGTCGCCGTACATCAGGGCCTTGGTCTTGGCGTGCGTACGCGAGGGGCCGCCCTCGACCAGGTAGCTGGCGAGCGTGAACGGGGCACCGGCGAAGCCGATCAGCGGGGTGTCGCCCAGCTCGACGACGAGCCGGCGCACCGCCTCGTCCACGTACGACACGTCGTCGCGGCCGATCGGGCTGATCCGCTCGACGTCGGCGGCGGTGCGGACCGGCTCGGCCACCACCGGCCCGGTGCCGGGCACGATGTCCAGGTCGACGCCGGCCGCGGCGACCGGCACCACGATGTCGCTGAACAGGATCGCCGCGTCCACGCCGTGCCGGCGCACCGGCTGGAGCGTGATCTCGGTGACCAGCTCGGGCCGGCGGCAGGACTCCAGCATCGGCACGTTGGCCCGGATCTCCCGGTACTCCGGTAGTGACCGGCCGGCCTGGCGCATGAACCAGACCGGGGTGTGCGGGCCCGGCTCGCGCCGGCAGGCGCGGACGAAGGGCGAGTCGGCCGGCCCGCCGCGGCGGGGTTCTCCGTTTCGGGCGGCAGTGCCCGTGGTGTCGGTGGTCATCGCGGCAATCGTGCCACGCCCCCGGTGCGCCCCCGCGCTCACCGTCCGCATTTGTGACGTAGAAGGAAGGGCCCCCGCTTAACGCCTCCGGTAGTGAAAGGGCCCCTTGTTAACCGTCGATCACCCGGCGCGCCGTCACGCGCCGCGCGGTGAGCGCGGCATAGGCTGCCCGCATGGCCCCCCCGATCGCGCTCCCGGAAACGTTCGCTCGCGCGGTCGCGGGGCTGCGGTCGGTCACACCCCGCCCGGAGATCGTCCTGGAGGAGGTCGGCGCGCCGCAGCGGCTGGCCCCGTACGCGTTCGCGCTGTCCGCCGCCGTGATGCGCGACGACGACGAGGTGTCCACCGGCCGGCTGATCCTGCTGCACGACCCGGCCGGGCACGAGGCGTGGCAGGGCACACTGCGGCTGGTCACGTACGTCACCGCCGAACTGGAGGTCGACCTCGCCAGCGACCCGCTGCTCCCCGGCGTCGGCTGGACCTGGCTGACCGACGCGCTCGACGTGCAGGGCGCCGGGCACCGCGCGATCGGCGGCACCGTCACCCAGACGCTCTCCACCCGCTTCGGCGAGCTGGCCGGGCCGCCCGCCGCCGGTGACATCGAGATCCGCGCCTCCTGGACGCCGCTGCGCGCCGACCTGGGTCCGCACCTGCTGGGCTGGTGCACGCTGCTGGCCTCCACGGCCGGCCTGCCGCCGCCCGGCGTCACCGCGCTGCCCACCCGCCGCTCCGCCGGTGCCGCCTGACCCGCCGCTGCGCAGAGCGGGACCGGACACCCGCCGGGTCACCGCCACCCGCCGGGTCACCGCCACCGGCTCGCGGTGGGCGTACCCCTGCCGTTCGACGCGCGAAGGCCGCCCCGGGCGAGCCGGGGCGGCCTTTCGGATGAACGCCGGTCAGAGGTAGTTCTCGGCCTCGTCGCAGACCTTGTCCAGGCCCTTGTTCGCGGCCTCGAAGGCGGCCCGGTCGCCGCGCGACGCCGCCGCGATGGCGGTGGTCAGCTTGTCCAGGCAGCTCGCGATGACCTTCTTCTGCCGGGCCTGCTCGTCCCGGTCGTTCTTGGTGCCGGTCAGGTCCTGCTGGGTGTCCGACAGCCGCTCCTGGACCGCCTTCAGCTCACCCTTGAGCTTCTCCATCTCCTGCTGGTTCGCCGAGATCGTGCCGTCACGCTGGCTGACCGTCTGCCGGGCCTCGTCCAGCTCGCCGTTCGTGGAGACGTACAGGAACGTCATGACACCGCCGAAGACGAACAGCAACGCGGCGACGAGGCCGAGCACCAGCGCGGCCCACCTCCGGCCGCCGCCGGCCGCCGGCGCGGCACCCGCCGGGCCGTAGGGGCCGGGCGGCCCGGACATCGGCGGCGGCGCGAAGCCGGGGCCGGACACCGGCGGAGCGGACGCGGGCGGAACCGACATCGGCTGCGCGTAACCGGGTCCGGAGACCGGCGGGACGGAGACCGGCGGCGCCGACATCGGCTGCCCCGGTGGGGGCACCGGGGCGGCACCCGGCGCGTACCCCGGCTGTCCCGGCGCGGCGGGCTGGTATCCGCCGTACCCGGGGGCGCCGTCGGACACGGTCGGCTGGTGCAGCGTCGGCGCCGGCTGGTTCGGGTCGTACTGCTGGGGCGCGGGCCGGCTACCGTACGGGTTGCCGTAGACCGCGCCCCCCGGCGCCGGGGGCGGGTTGTCGCCCCCGGCCGGTGGGTAGGACATGTTGTTCCTCCAGATGTGCTGGTCCCCCGTGGGGTGGCCCGACGGGCCGGGGTCGATGGGTGGGGCCGGGCCGGTGTGGCCACCGGTCAGCAGAGCCGGAACCGGTCGCAGGCGGTCTTGATCGGCACCGCGAGCCCGATGCCCTCGGCGTTGCGGGCCTTGGCCGTGGCGATGCCGACGACCTCCTTCGAACCGTTGATCACCGGGCCGCCGGAGTTGCCCGGATTGATCGGCGCGTCGAACTGGATCACCGGACCGCCGCCGCGCTCGTCCTCGCGGAACGCGCTGACCACGCCCGTGGTGACGCTGTCCTGCAACCCGAGCGGCGCGCCGACCACGATGATCTGCTGGCCGGACCGCACCGGGTTGCGGGCGGCGACCAGCCCGGTGAACTTCGCGGTGGTCCGCAGCTGCGCCAGGTCCTTGTCCTTGTCGGTGGCGATGATGGTCGCCTCGAACCGCTGGTCCTTGCGCTCCAGGAACACCTTGCGCTCACCCGCGGTGAAGACCGACTCGACCACGTGGAAGTTCGTCAGCAGCGTGGTGCCGCCGCCCGACGGGGCCTTGCCGACGGCGAACGCCGTACCGGTGAACTGCCCGGCCCGCACCCGGAACACGCTCGGCAGCACGGCGCTCGCCACCGCCTCCGGGTTGAAGGCGGCATCGGCCTGCTTCTCCAGGCTGCCGGCGCGCTCCTCCAGGCCGTCGAGCCGGCCGGCGTCCGCGCCCTGCCCCTCGGCCATCCGCTTGTCGGCGGCGGCGAGCCGGTCGTCTAGCCGGTAGATCTGGTACGCCTGCACGCCGGTGACCACCGTCAGCACCGCGGCCAGGGTCAGCGCCACCACCGCCACCCGGCTGCGCCGGGACGCCGGACCGGCCGCCGGTGCGCCGAAGCCGCCGATGGGCGCGGGCTGACCGGGGTACGCGGGGCCCGGCTGGGACGGCCCGGACACGGGCTGGCCCGGATACGCGGGCCCGGACACGGGCTGGCCCGGATACGCGGGCCCGGACACGGGCTGACCCGGATACGACGGACCGCTGCCGGACGAGCCCGGATACGACGGCGCTCCCGGCCCGCCCGGATAGGACGGCGAGGCGGCCGGCTGTCCCGGGTACGCCGCGGCGGCGGGCCGGGAGGTCTGCGCCGGCACGGCGCCGGAGGACGGCGGCTGGGCCGGCCCGAAGCCGTAGGACGACCGGCCCGGCTCGGCCGGCGCACCGCCGTAGGACGGCTGACCGGACGCGGCGCCGTAGGACGGCTGACCGGATGCGGCGCCGTAGGGCGGCTGACCGGATGCGGCGCCGTAGGGCGACGGCTGGGCCGGGGCGGGCGGGGTCGCGACGCCGGACGAGGCCGCGTTGGGCGTCGGCGGCGGCCCGCCGGCCGGGTCCGGTCGGCCCGGGTAGCCGGCGGGCGGCTGGACGGCGGCTCGCGCCGGGTGGCCGGGCGTACCGCCCCACTCGGATCCACCGGGGAACGATCCCGGCGCCGGGGCCGGACCGGTGGGCGGGGCGAAGCGCGGCGGCAGCGGCCCCGGCCGGTCGGCTGCCGTGTCGCCGCCGCCGTGCCCCGGCACGTCGTCGCCGGTTCCGTACCCGCCTGTCATGCTCGACCGTCCTCCCCGCCGGCTTCGCCGACGCCCCCGACCCGCTGCGGCACCCGTACGCCGTTCGCGGCTCGATGGACCGTACCGGCGGGAACGAGCTTTGTCTTCCCCCTTGTCCGACCCTCTCACGGCACCGCAACCCGCATTTTCGGCGGTCATCTGACGGCCATCGCGCCGACACGCGCCCGACCGGCTGCGCACACCGGATCGTCCGGCCTACTAGGGTTGTCAGGTGACCGACGAACCACCCCTGCGCCGTCGGGCCGCCGAAAGCCGTACCGGAGAGGCTCCCGCCCATCCGACGTCGGCCCTGCCGGAGCCGGCGGACGCGGGGACCGAGACCGACCCGGGCGCGGCCGTCCCCCTGACCGCGCCGCGCGACGGCACGCCCGCCCCGGTGGCCACACCCGCCGAGCTGGACGAGGTGGTGGCCCGTTTCGCCGCCGGCACCGGCCCGGTGGCCCTCGATGCCGAACGCGCCTCCGGCTACCGCTACAGCCAGCGCGCCTACCTGGTGCAGCTGCGCCGCGGCGGTGCCGGCACCGCGCTCATCGACCCGCTGCCGCTGCCCGACCTGTCCGCCCTGGACGCGGTGATCGCCGAGACCGAGTGGGTGCTGCACGCGGCCAGCCAGGACCTCGCCTGCCTGGCCGAGGTGGGGCTGCGCCCGCGCCGGCTGTTCGACACCGAACTGGCCGCCCGGCTGGCCGGGTTCGAGCGGGTCGGCCTGGCCGCGCTGACCGAACAGCTGCTCGGGTTCAGCCTGGAGAAGCACCACTCCGCCGCCGACTGGTCCAGCCGGCCGCTGCCGGAGTCCTGGCTGACGTACGCGGCTCTGGACGTGGAACTGCTCGTGGACCTGCGCGACGCGCTGGACGAGGAGTTGCAGCGGCAGGGCAAGTCCGGCTGGGCGGCGGAGGAGTTCGACGCGCTGGTGCGGGGCGGCGCCCGCCCGCCGCGCGTGCGCGCCGAGCCGTGGCGGCGCACCTCCGGCATCCACCGGGTCCGCGGCGCGCGGGCCCAGGCCCGGGTGCGTTCCCTCTGGTACGCGCGGGACCAGATCGCCGTCCGCCGGGACGCCGCGCCGGGCCGGGTGCTGCCCGACTCGGCCATCGTGGCCGCCGCCGAGCTGGACCCGAAGGACGAGAAGACGCTGCTCACGCTCCCCGGGTTCGGCGGGCGGTCGGTGCGCCGGCTGGCGCGTACCTGGCTCGCGGCGCTCGATGACGCGCGTCGGCTGCCGGACGACGCGCTGCCGGTCAGCCCGGCCGTGGAGGGGCCGCCTCCGCCACACCGGTGGGCCGAGCGCGACCCGGTGGCGGCCGGGCGGCTGGCCCGGGCCCGGGAGGTGGTGATCGGCACCGCCGGGGCACACCGGCTGCCGGCGGAGAACCTGATCTCGCCGGACTCGATCCGCCGGTTGGCGTGGCAGCCGCCCGCGGAGATCACCGACGAGACGGTCGCGGAGACGCTGCGCGGGTTCGGCGCCCGCGAGTGGCAGATCGGGCTGCTGCTGTCTGCTCTTACCGAGGCGCTGCGCACTCCCCAGCAGTAACGTCGACGGCGGGTGTGAGGTGGGCCACGCGGGGGGTGGTGCCACGTTTGGTTACTGGCGAGTAGCATCCGGGGAAATGCCCGTGCCGAGGGAGGCTCCAAGTGCCCCGTGAAGTCCGGGATGTCGTCTTCGTCGACGGCGTCCGTACCCCGTTCGGCAAGGCGGGTGGGATGTACGCCAACACCCGCGCCGACGATCTGGTGATCCGCTGCATCCGTGAGCTGATGCGCCGCAATCCGCAACTGCCGCCGGAGAAGGTGGAGGAGGTGGCCATCGCCGCCACCACCCAGATCGGTGACCAGGGCCTGACCATCGGCCGCACCGCCGCCCTGCTGGCCGGCCTGCCCAAGACCGTGCCCGGCTTCGCCATCGACCGGATGTGCGCCGGCGCGATGACCGCCGTCACCACAGTGGCCGGCGGCATCGCCATGGGCGCGTACGACGTGGCCATCGCCGGCGGCGTCGAGCACATGGGCCGCCACCCGATGGGCGAGGGCGTCGACCCCAACCCGCGCATCGTCGCGGAGAAGCTGGTCGACCCGTCCGCCCTGGTGATGGGCTCCACCGCGGAGAACCTGCACGACCGCGTCCCGCACATCACCAAGGAGCGCACCGACGCGTTCGCGCTGGCGTCCCAGCAGAAGACCGCGAAGGCGTACGCCAACGGCAAGCTCCAGGGCGACCTGGTGCCGGTGGCGGTCCGCGACCCGGAGGCGGGCTGGGGCCTGGCCAGCGTGGACGAGGCGCCCCGGGACACCTCGATGGAGAAGCTGGCCGGCCTGAAGACCCCGTTCCGGCCGCACGGCAAGGTCACCGCCGGTAACGCGGCCGGCCTGAACGACGGCGCCACCGCCGCGCTGCTGGTGGCCGAGGACACCGCCCGCGAGCTGGGCCTGCCAATCGGCATGCGCCTGGTGTCGTTCGGCTTCGTCGGCGTCGAGCCCGAGGTGATGGGCGTCGGCCCGATCCCGTCGACCGAGAAGGCGCTGCGCATCGCCGGCCTGGGCATCGACGACATCGGCCTGTTCGAGCTGAACGAGGCGTTCGCGGTGCAGGTGCTCGCCTTCCTCGACCACTTCGGCATCGCCGACGACGACCCGCGGGTCAACCCGTGGGGCGGCGCGATCGCCATCGGCCACCCGCTCGCGTCCTCCGGCGTCCGGCTGATGACCCAGCTCGCCCGCCAGTTCGCCGAACACCCCGAGGTCCGCTACGGCCTCACCGCCATGTGCATCGGCATCGGCATGGGCGGCACCGTGATCTGGGAGAACCCGCACTGGGAGGAGTCGCAGTGAGCCTCGCCGCACCGAACGAGGTCGTCACCAAGGCGCTGCTGCGCCAGGTGGCCGTACCCGGGCTGGACCGGCCCGCAGCCCTCATCACCCTGGACAACGGCTTCGACCACACCAAGCCGAACACCTTCGGCCCGGCCGGACTGACCAGCCTGGACGAGGCGATCACCGCCGCACTGGCGGCGGAGCCGGCGTTCATCGCGGTCACCGGCAAGCCGTACATCTTCTGCGTGGGCGCGGACATCACCAGCCTGCCCGCGCTGGAGGACCGCGAGCAGGCGCTGGAGATCGGGCGGCTCGGCCACCGCGTCTTCGCCCGGCTCAAGGACAGCGGCGTACCCACCTTCGCGTTCGTCAACGGCGCGGCGATGGGCGGCGGCCTGGAGCTGGCGCTGCACTGCCACTACCGCACGCTGTCGGCGGGCGCGGCGGCCCTGGCGCTGCCCGAGGTCTCGCTCGGCCTGATCCCCGGCTGGGGCGGTACGCAGCTGCTGCCGAACCTGATCGGCATCCCGGCCGCCACGCAGGTGATCATCCAGAACCCGCTGATGCAGAACAAGATGCTCAAGCCGAAGCAGGCTGCCGAGATGGGCATCGCGGACGTGCTGCTGGAGCCGGCCGACTTCCTGGAGCGGTCGCTGGAGTGGGCCGCCGGCGTGGTCCGGGGCGAGGTCACCGTGACCCGTCCCGAGGTCGACAAGGACATGTGGGCGGGCGTGCTCTACTTCGCCCGGCAGACCCTGGACCAGCGGCTGCACGGCGCGGTCCCGTCCGCGTACAAGGCGCTGGACCTGCTGGAGACGGCGAAGGACGCCGACTTCGCCACCGGCACCGCGGCGGAGGACGAGGCCCTGGCGGATCTGGTCTTCTCCGAGGAGCTGCGCAGCGGCCTGTACGCCTTCGACCTGGTGCAGCGGCGGGCCAAGCGCCCGGCCGGCGCGCCGGACAAGGGCCTGGCCCGCCCGGTCACCAAGGTGGGCATCGTCGGCGCCGGCCTGATGGCCAGCCAGCTCGCGCTGCTGTTCGCCCGGCGTCTTCAGGTGCCGGTCGTGCTGACCGACCTGGATCAGTCCCGGGTGGACCAGGGTGTCGGCTACGTACACGCCCAGATCGAGAAGGCTGTCAGCAAGGGCCGGATGGACAAGGGCACCGCGGCCAAGCTGTACGGCCTGGTGTCCGGCTCGGTCGACAAGTCCGTATTTGCCGACTGTGACTTCGTCATCGAGGCCGTCTTCGAGGACCTGGGCGTCAAGAAGCAGGTCTGGGCCGAACTGGAGAAGATCGTCAAGCCGGAGGCGGTGCTCGCCACCAACACCAGCTCGCTGTCCATCACCGAGATGGCCGCCGAGCTGGAGCACCCGGAGCGGGTGGTCGGCTTCCACTTCTTCAACCCGGTCGCGGTGCTGCCGCTGCTGGAGATCGTCCGCGGCCAGCGGACCGACGACGCCACGCTGGCCACCGCGTTCGCGGTCGGCAAGCAGCTCAAGAAGTCGTCGGTGCTGGTGAAGGACGCCCCGGCGTTCGTGGTGAACCGGCTGCTGACCCGCTTCCTCGGCACCGTGTTCGCGGCCGTCGACCAGGGCACCCCGCTGGACGTGGCGAACAGCGCGCTGGACCCGCTGGGCCTGCCGATGCGTCCGCTGGCGCTGCTCCAGCTCGTCGGGCCGGCGGTGGCGTACCACGTCGGCGGCACCCTGCACGAGGCGTTCCCGGACCGGTTCGGCGTCAGCGAGAACCTCAAGCGGATCGCCGACTCGGGCCAGCCGATCGTGGTCGACGACCAGATCAACGACGAGGTGGCGAAGCTGCTGGTGGTCGGCGACGAGCCGCTCACCGCCGAGCAGGTCCGGCAGAACGCGCTGGACGCGCTGGCGCAGGAGATCCGGCTCATGCTCGACGAGGGCGTCGTCGCCGAGGCGCAGGACATCGACCTCTGCATGATCCTCGGCGCCGGCTGGCCGTTCCACCTGGGCGGCGTCACGCCGTACCTGGACCGGACCGGCACCTCCGAACGGGTGACCGGCAAGCGGTTCCTGCCGCGCGGCGCGGCAAGCCTGCGCTGACGCGACCGCATCGCATCGATCGCGGTGGTCGGGCTGTCCGTTCCGGACGGTCCGGCCACCGCGATCGGCGTCTGCGGCCAGGTCACGGGTAGGTAGCGGTTTGGCGTCGCCGCCCTCGGGCGGACAGCGGGCGGACGCTGAGGCTGGCTACGATCACGCGCCCAGTTTTCTCACAGGAGCTGCCGACATGTCCCAGCCGCCGTCCAGTCCCTACTCCGGCAACTACCCCTCTCCTCAGCAACAGCCCGGTGGCTACCCGCCGCCGCAGCAGCAGCCGCAGTACGGCGGTGACTACCCGCAGACTCCGCAGCAGCAGTACGCCGGCCACTACCCGCAGCAGCAGTACGGCGGCCAGCTCGGTGCGCCGGTCCCGCCGAAGAAGTCCGGCGTCGGCAAGGTTCTGCTGATCGTCCTCGCGGTGGTCCTGGTGCTCTGCGTCGGCGGCGGTGTCGCCGCCTACCTCGTCACGAAGGACACCGTCAAGGAGGTGGTCACCGCCACCAAGACCCGGGTGGTCGAGCCGCAGACACTCGGCGGCCGGGCGAAGGTCACCGACCCGCAGCTGCAGACCGCCGCGGCGCAGATGAAGTCCGAACTCAGCAAGAACGTGCCGGACGCGACCAGCACCGTCGGCGCCTTCTACGGCGACCCGGCCAAGAAGGACCTGGTCATGATCGTCGCGGTGTCCGGCGTCATGGCGGACCCGAAGCAGGAACTGGCCGACGCCACCGCGGCGGTCACCCCGGATCTGGCCACGAAGGACTTCAAGACGGTCGACGCGGGCCCACTGGGCGGCGACGCCAAGTGCTCCGACGGCAAGGCGTCGGACGTGCCGGTGGCCGTCTGCATCTGGGCCGACCGGGGCAGCCTCGGCATGGTGGTGGTCTACTTCACGTCCGCGGCCGAGCTCCAGTCGGAGTTCGTGACGATGCGCGGCGAGATCGAGAAGCAGGACTGACACCCGTCACGGCACCGGGCCCCCGCGTGACGGCGGGGCCCGGTGCCGTTTCCGGATCAGGCGGACGCGGCCCGCTCGGCGGGGCTCCGGCAGACGCAGAACTCGTTGCCCTCCGGGTCGGCCAGCACCACCCAGCCGATCCCGTCCGGCCGGCGCCGGTCGGCCACCGGCGTGGCGCCGAGGCCGCGCAGCCGCGCCACCTCCTCGTCCCGGGTGCCCTCGGCCGGGTGCAGGTCGAGGTGGAACGCGCCCTTTCCGTGCCGCTCGTCCACCCGGACGAACAGCAGGTCGGGGCCGTGCCCGCCGGGTGCGGCGAGGACCGCCTCCGGGTCGCCCGGGTGGTCGTCGTCGGCGAGCCGGCGGTCGAGTACGCGGGCCCACCAGCCGGCCAGGGCGTACGGGTCGCCGGTTTCGACTGTCACGCAGTGGATCTGTGCACTCACGGTGCTTCCTCCTGTGGGGAGCGCGCCCCGGCACAGTGGGAACGTCAGCGGGGAACGCGGGGCGCGGGACGGTTCACGACGGACATCGACCACACCCCCTTCCACCTCTCGAGCTGACCCCGATGATCATTCCACCGCCCCGCGGCGCCCACAACCCCGCCTGGGTGCAAGGAAGGGCCCCTTGTTAACAGCCAGGTGTTAACAAGGGGCCCTTCCTCTACCTGAGGCGTTAAGAAGGTGCCCTTCCTTACGGGCCGACGAAGACCGCCTTGGCGCGCCAGTCGACGCCGTCGACCGCCGGGCCGCTGCGCACCGTGAACGCCCCCGACGGAGCGCCGTTCGCCCAGTCGGCGGCGGACAGGTCACCGGTGCTCCGGTTGACCTTGTAGAGCGTCGAGCCGGCCACGAAGACGGCACCCGCGTCGGAGAACCCGCTCGCCCCGGCCACGGAGAACCGGTCGGCACCGACCACGCCGCTGTCCGGCGTGAACCAGCGCCAGAACAGGCCGTTCTGCCCGGTCAGCGTGTAGTAGAGCCGCCCGCCGGTGGAGAACATGCCGGTCACGTTCGGGATCTCGGCGTAGAAGCCGGTGGTCGCGCCGACGTATGTCTGCCCGGCCGGTCCCGAGTTGGTGATCACGTTGTCCCAGTACGGGTCGTGGTACGGGTCCACCAGTTCCGGCGTGCCGAACGTGGTGCCGTCGAACGTGCGCCGCCACAGCGCGCCGTCGGCGCCGTAGAACAGCGTCCCGCCGACCCAGAAGGCGTTGCGGGTGGCGGACCACACGGTCCCGTCCGGGTTCGCCACCGGGCTGGGGGTGCCGACGCCGGTCAGCCCGTCGTACGAGCGGACCTGCACCTCCTCGCCGGTGCCGGCCGGCGGAGGCCCGGTCTTGACGATCTCGACGGCGTTGACGAGCGGGTTCTCCTTGACGTGCCGGAACTCGATGTCGACGGTGCCGTCGCTGGTCACCGTGAACTCCCGCATGGTGCCCACGTTGTGCCCGACGCCGCCGGACAGGTCCAGGTCGTCCAGGACGACGGTGCCGTCCAGCGCCACGTCGAAGACGCGGGTGTTCGGGGCTGAGGTGCCGTCGTACCGGTTGGCCAGGTAGAGCCGCACGTGCACCTCGGTGCCGGTGGGCACGGGGAACTGCCAGAGCATCTCCGCGCCGCCGGCCGGGTCGTACCGCTCGCTGCTGTAGAGGGCGGCCGGGGTGCCGACCGGTACCGTCGCGTCCAGACTGCCGACCGTGGTGAAGCCGGAGGCCGAGCTGCCGGTGTTGTGGTAGGGGCTGGGGCTGGAGTTGGTGTCGGCTGCCCAGTCCGGTCCGCCGTCGCCGGCGGCGGCCACCGGGCCACCCGCGTTCACCCGGTACAGCACGTTTGTCGGCTTCGGCAGGCCGGCCTGGTACACGTTGCCGGGCAGTGTCGCGGTGGTGGTCGGGTGCGGCGCCTTGCCACCGGCGAGCGGGAAGAACGCGATCCGCTCCCGCCGGTACTGGAAGTTGCCGATCCAGAGCGTGTCGCCGCCGATCCAGAGCCCGGCGTCGGTGACGAGCATCTCCGAGGCGCCGATGCCGCGCGGGTGCCGGCCCGGGTTCCAGGACAGCGGCAGGCCGTTGGCCGGGTCGAGCGCGGCGATGCTGGCCCGGCCGACCGCGCCGGCGCGGGCGTTGTCGGTGCCCGTGGTGTTGTTGAGCCAGCGGAGGTGACCGCCGACGTAGACGGCCTGCTCGCTGATGCCGACGGACAGGAACGTGTCGCCGCCGCTGTAGTCGACCCAGGTCGGCTGGAGGTTGTCGCCGGTCGCGCCGGCCTCCCAGCGGGCCGCGGTGTCGCAGAGCGTCCCGCCGTAGGGGGCGCCGGTCGTGACCACCACGAAGTAGCTGTTGTCCGGGGAGAACGCGACGTCGCGGACGTACGAGTCGAACGACTGCCACTTGCAGCGCGGCGTGTAGCGGGCTGTGTTCCAGTCGGTGACGGTGGCGGCGGTGGCGCCCAGGTCGAGTTTGACGATCTGGTCGTGCAGCACCCCGTCGGCCTTCTTGAAGTTGCCGATGACGACGAGCTGCGTGCCGTCCGGGGAGACGGCGAGCTTCTCCGCGCCGACGCCGGCCTTGGCACCGCTGACGCCGTCCCAGTTGTGGTTCTCGGTCAGCGTGGTCGTGAGGTAGCCGTCGACCGCGCCGGTGGTGGCGTCGAGCGAGGCGAGCCCGCCGCGCGGGTTGGGGTTGCCGGCCGTGGTGAAGATGCCGCCGACCAGCAGCCGGTCGCCGACGAGCGCGATGTCCTTGATCAGCCCGTTGAACGCCGGCGGCGCGAAGCTGGTGACGACCGCCCCGGTGGCGACGTCGAGCAGGGCGACCTTGCGCCGGGTCACGCCGTTGACGGTGTTGAACTTGCCGGCGACGAAGACGGTGCCCGCCGTGGGCCCGGCCACGACCGCCGTCACCTCGTTGTCGAGCGTGGGCGCGAAGGCGGCGTCCACCTGTCCGGTGGCCTTGTCGAAGGCGAGCAGGTAGTCGCGGGGGATGTCGACGTCGGAGTTCCGGTTCTGCACCTGGGTGAAGGAGCCACCCGCGATGATCTTCGTACCGGCGTCGTGGATCGCGTCGACCGAGCCGTCCTGGACGTCGGGCGAGGCGGCGGAGGGGACGGTGTGGACCACTGCGTCGTGGCCGGGCACGGCGGCGGCTGCCGCGGGCGTGGCCGGCGAGAGGCCGGCGGCGGTGAGGGCGCCGGCGGTGAGGACCGCGAGGAGACGGCGGCGGCGCGGGGCCGGGGGGTGGGTCACGGGCAGCTCCGGTGGGTGAGCGGGATGAGGTGTCGCTGCGCTCACTCTCCGTTGATCACCGGCTCCGCGTCCAGCACTGGCGGCGCATTCTGCCCGACCACCGTGCCGCCGGGGGCCGACCACCGCCCGCACCGGCCAGGACAGCCGAGGCCGTCCGCACGAAAAGGTGAGGCCGTCTCACCGGCCGGGCGGGCCGGGTCGGTCGGCGGTCAGGTGGCCGCCGCCGGGTCGGCCGACGGAAGCGTCACTGTCACCTCCAGGCCGCCGCCGGGCTGGGCGACCGCCTTCACCGTGCCGCCGTGCGCGTCGCTGACGGCCCGCACGATCGACAGGCCGAGACCGGAGCCACGTGCGCCGGTGCGTTCCTGTCCGCCGCGCCTGAACGGCTCGAACAGCCCGGGTACGTCGGCCGGGGCGACCTCGAAGCCGGTGTTCCCCACCACCAGCCAGGACCGTTCCCCGTCGGTGCCGGTACGCACCCAGATCCGGCCGTGCAGGTGGTTGTAACGGACCGCGTTCTCCACCAGGTTGCCGGCGAGCCGGTCGAGCAGCCCGGGGTCGCCGACCACCGGCGCGGGGCGCAGCGAGGTGTGCACCTTGAGGCCGATGCGCTCCACTTCCCGGGAGACCGCCGACAGCGCGTTCGCGGTGCCGATGGCGAGGTCCGACTCGGCACGGCGGCCGAGCCGCCGGCCGGTCTGCGCCTCGCTGCGGGCCAGCACCAGCAGCGCGTCGACCAGGCCGTTGGCGCGCTCGGAGGCGTCGCGCACCACGCCGGCCATGCGCCGGTACTCGGCGAGGTCGGCGTCGTCGTCGCTGAGTGTCACGTCGATTTCGGTACGCATCACCGCCAGCGGTGTCCGCAGCTCGTGCGAGGCGTTCGCGACGAACCGCTTCTGCGCCTCGAACGCGCCGCTGATCCGGTCGAGCATGGCGTCGAACGTCTCGGCCAGCTCGGCCACCTCGTCGTCGGCGCCGGACCAGCCGATCCGCTCGTCGAGTGTGGCCTCGCCGAGCCGGCGGGCGGTGGCGGTGACCTGGTGCAGCGGGCGCAGCGCCCGCCCGGCCACCAGGTACGCCCCGGCCACTCCGACAACGCTGATCGCCGCCAGCGCGAGCAGCCCCTTGACCAGCAGTTCCTGGGATGCGGCGTCCACCAACTGCCGCTGCCACTGCCCGGCGTCGAGCGTCCGCCCGTCGGTGAGCACCACTGTGGTGCCGGGCAGCAGCTCGTCGGTGGGGCGCAGCGCGTCGCGGACCAGCAGCCAGGCCAGCAGCACCAGGATCGCCCCGGCGCCGACCAGCAGCACGCCGTTGAGCAGGGTCAGCCGCAGCCGCAGCGTCGGCCGTACCCGGCGCGCGCTCACTGCCGTACCCCGCCGATGCGATAGCCCGCGCCCACCACGGTGTCGATGAGCGGCGGGTCTCCGAGCTTCTTGCGCAGTGTCATCACGGTGACCCGCACGATCGTGGTGAACGGGTCGGTGTTGGCGTCCCAGACCCGTTCCAGCAGCTCCTCGCTGGACACCACCGCGCCACGCGCCTTGAGCAGCTCGGCGAGCACGCCGAATTCCTTGTTGGTGAGGTCGAGCGGCACGCCGCCCCGGCTCACCACCCGGCGGGCCGGGTCGAGCACCAGGTCGGCCACCTCCAGCACCGGCGGCGCGGCCGGGGTGGCCCGGCGGCCGAGCGCCTGCACCCGGGCCACCAGCTCGTCGAACGCGAACGGCTTGGCCAGGTAGTCGTCGGCGCCGAGCTGCAACCCCTCGACGCGGTCGGCGACGGTGCCGCTGGCGGTCAGCATCAGCACCCGGGTCAGCGCGCCGGAGGCGGCCAGGTCGGCGCAGATCCGGTCGCCGTGCACGCCGGGCAGGTCGCGGTCCAGGATCACCACGTCGTAGCGGGTGACGAACGCCGCCTCGTGCCCGGCGTCGCCGTCGTAGGCGACGTCGACTGCCATCCCGCGCTTGCGCAGCCCGCGCGCGATCGCGTCGGCGAGGTTGCGCTCGTCCTCGACCACCAGTACCCGCATCCCGGCCTCCCACCTCGTGACCCCTGACAACCTAGTGCGGCAGGTAAAACCCGCCGCCGGAGGAGCCGGCCGCCGATGAGCGCCCCACCGGCAAGTCACGCACCGTGACGAGTGCTTGCTCGACCGCATGGGACGACCGGCCGACCGTATCGTCGCGACCAGCAGAAACATCACATCGGTCCCCGACGGCGGGGATGTCCCTCCGCGGGGGATCATCCCGTGGGCGCACTTCGGCCACTGTCGGTGACAGCGCCGCGGTGGGCCGATCGCGGGCGGCGGCACCGGCCGCCATTGCAGAAAACCTTCGGGTACGCGATGCTCGGCGGCGATGATCGACAGGCGTAGCAGGCACAGGTCACGGTCACGCCGGGCGGGTTCCCGATGAGCGGTCGCGACGTCGCGTACCGCCGGTTCCGCTTCCCGGCGGACCGGGACCGGGGTCGCGCGGACGGGCTGCGCGCCGGGCCGGGCGGCCTGACCCTCGACGGCGCGGCCGGCCGCGTCACGCACACCGACCCGCACTCCGGGACCACTGCCGAGTACGCCGCCGGCACCTGGACCTCCCCCGTGACGCCCGCCGGCTTCGCGGTCACCGAACTGGTGCCCTCCTGGACCGCCGACACCCCGCCCGGCTGCTGGCTGCAGGTCGACCTGCGCGGCTGGGCCGACGACGCGGCCACCACCGGCTGGTACGAGCTGGGCCACTGGGCCGCCGACGACAGCGCCGTGCACCGCGCCTCCGTACCCGGGCAGGAGGACGACCGGGCGCGGGTCGCCGCCGACACACTGCGGGTGACCGGCGCGACGGCGACCGGCTGGCAGGTCCGGGTGACCCTGCTGCGCCGGCTCGACGCACCCGCCGGCCCGGCGTTGCGCACGGTGGGGGTGCTCGCCTCCGCCGACCCGCCGGTCGGCGCGGAGACCGACGACGCGAACGCCCGCAGCGCGGAGGCCCGCAGCGCGAACGCCCGCAGCGCGGAGGCTGGGACCGGAGACATCCGCGCGTGGGGGCGCGTGCTGGACGTGCCGCGGTACGCGCAACGGCTGCACGCCGCCGGGGAGACCCGCTGGGGTGGCGGCGGTGACTCCTGGTGCAGCCCCACCTGCGTATCCATGGTGCTCGACTTCTGGGGCACCGGGCCCACGCCGGACCGGTACGCCTGGGTGGCGCCCCCCGGCCCGCGCCCGCAGGTCATGCACGCCGCCCGGCACTGCTACGACCACGCCTACGGCGGGCCCGGCAACTGGCCGTTCAACACGGCGTACGCGGCGACGCACGGGGTGGACGCCTTCGTCACCCGGCTGCGCTCGCTGACCGAGGCGGAACGGTTCGTGGCCGCCGGCATCCCCCTGATCGTCTCGGCCGCGTTCACCGCCGGCCAGGTGCCCGGCCTGGACTACGACACCCGGGGACACCTCATGGTGCTGGCCGGCTTCACCGCCGAGGGCGACCCGGTGCTCAACGACCCGTACGCGCCGGACGACGAGCGGGTCCGCCGCACCGTTGCGCGCGGGCCGTTCGAGAGCGCCTGGCAGGCGGGCAGCGGCGGGATCGCGTACGTGCTGCGTCCCGAGTCGACGCCGCTGCCCCCGGCCCCGGCACAGGCGAACTGGTGATCAGCGGCCGACCGGCCAGATCGCCATGCCGCCGGTGGGGCGCAGGCACACCGGTTCCGTACCCGTGTCCGCGCACTCGGAGCTGGCGCCGGGCAGGATCCCCCGGCTCCGTACCTGCCCGGCCGCCACGTCCAGCGCGCCGACGAGCGTCCGGTCCTCGGTGAGCGTGCGCAGCCCGAGCAGCGGCCCACCGCTCGTCCGACCAGGCCGGACGGCCGGGCGGGGCGCCGGACCTGGCGGTGCCTCGTCGCGCAGCTCTGCCAGATCGATGACGGCCACTACCATCCTCTCCCGCGCGCCGGGCCGCCGCCCGACCGAGACCGGTCGCGTGACGAACCGCCTGTACGATGGCGCGTCGTGGCCGTGCCCGTGGTGGACCCCTCGTTGAACCCCTCGCCCGTCGAGGCGGACCCCGTCGTGGCCGACCCGCCACGCCGCGCCCGTCGCCGGCCGGCCCGCGCCGACCTGCTGGCCATCGGCACCTATGTGCTGCTCGGCGTTCTCGTCTGCCTCAACTACTGGGGCGACGTCGAGAACCGGGTCTCCTCGCACCTGCCCACCGACCACAGCTGGTTCGAGTGGCTGTTCGCGCACGGCGCGTACTCGGTGCAGCACCTGGAGAACCCGCTGTTCACCACCCGGCAGAACGCGCCGGACGGGGTGAACATGATGGCGAACACCTCGCTGCTCGGGGTGACGCTGCCGCTGGCGCCGCTGACGCTGCTACTCGGCCCACAGGTGATCTACGCGCTCTACCTGGGCGCCGCGCTGTCCGCGACCGCCGCCACGTCGTACTGGGTGCTGTCCCGGCACCTGGTCCAATCCCGGGCCGCCGCGTTCGTCGGCGGCGCGTTCCTCGGTTTCGCGCCGGGCATCGTGCACCACGCCAACGGACAGCCCAACTTCGTGTCGAACTTCCTCCTGCCGCTGATCGTGGCCCGGGTGCTGCGGCTGGGCGAGCCGGGCCGCTGGCGGCGCAACGGGACGGCACTCGGATTGCTGGTCGCGTACCAGATCTTCATCAACGAGGAGATGCTGCTGCTCACGGCGCTGGCCTGCCTGGTCGTCGTGGTGGCGTACGCGGTGCAGCGGCCCCGCGCGGCCCGCGAGCGGGCCGGGTCGTTCCTGGCCGCGCTCGGTCTCGGCGGCGGCCTGGCGCTGCTGCTGACCGCGTACCCGATCTGGTTCCAGTTCAACGGCCCGCAGTCCTACCGGGGCCTGCAGGGTGGGGTCTTCCACAACTGGGGCGAGGACCTGGTCGCCTTCGTCACGTTCGCCCGGGACACCGTCGCCGGCGACGAGGCGGTGGAGAAGACCATCGGCCTGACCGAGCAGAACACCTGGTTCGGCTGGCCGCTGGTGCTGGTGGCGCTGGCCGCGCTGGTGCTGCTGGTCCGCCGTTCGGTGCCGGCCCGGATCCTGGCCGTGCTGGTGGTCGTGTTCACGACCGCCTCGATCGGCCCGGTGGTCCGGTTCAACGGCGCGGAGACCGACATCGACGGGCCGTGGGCGTACGTGCCGGACGACCTGCCGCTGGTCGAGATGATGATGCCGACCCGGTTGAGCCTGGTCGTGGTGGCCGCCGTCGGTGTGCTGCTCGCCCTGGCCTGGGACAGGCTAGCCGGGGCCGGCCGCCCGCCGGTGCCCGCCCCCCGCACCGCCGCCGACGAGGGCGCGGACGACGAGGGCGCGGACGACGAGAGCGGCGACCGCGGGACGGCCGCGCGCGACACGCGCCGCCGGGTGCTGCGCCTGGCCGGGTTCGTCGCGATCGCCGCCGCCCTGGTGCCGCTGATCCCGCGTCCGCTGCCGGCGGAGCGGATCGACCCGCCGCCGCACTTCATCACCGCCGGCGGCTGGCGGCCGTACGTACCGCAGGGCCGCACGCTCGTGCCGGTGCCGATCCCCAGCAACGTGCACGGGCTGCACACGCTGCGCTGGAGCGCGCTGACCGGGCACGAGTTCCCGATCCCGGGTGGCTACTTCATCGGGCCGAACGAGCGCGGCGAAGGTGTCTTCGGCGCCCCGAACCGGCCCACCAGCACGCTCATCTACTCCACCATGGACGCGGGCGAGGTGCCGGAGATCACCGCGGAGAACCGCCGCCAGGCCGTGGAGGACCTGCGCTTCTGGCGGGCCTCGGTGGTGGTGCTCGGGGCCGGTCCGCGCGAGGCGGTGCTGCGCGACCTCATGGCCGAACTGCTCGGCCCGCCACAGCGGGTGGACGACGTGTGGATCTGGGACGTCCGCGACCGGGTGTGACCCCGCCGGTCAGCCGACGAGCGGGCGGACGTCCCACAGGTACCCGCCGGGCACGTCCCGGCCGGGGCCGACCAGCGCGTCCACCGTGGTACGCACCGGGTCGCCGGGTGACGAGTCGGCCTGCACCAGTGCCGCCGCCCGCCAGTGCCGCAGGTCGTCGACCGCCTGCCGGCGTTCCGCCGCACCGACCGGCGGCACCCGGCCGGTCTCGGCGGCCCGGCGCAGCAGCAGCGACGTGGGCCGGTCCGGCGCGCCCCAGCGGGCGGCCGGGTCGCCTGCCGACCGCGGGCCGATGAAGTAGCCGCCCGGCGCGTCGAACGCCAGCGCGGTGCGCGCCGACCAGAACATGGCCGGGCTGACCGCCGCCCCGGTCACCGGTGGCACCGGCACCAGCGTCCGGCCCGCCGGCACGTACTCCCGCCACCCGCCGCCGGACACCACGGCCGGGACCGGCGTGACCGGCACCGTGCGGATCGGCGTCGGCGCCAGCGGCAGCAGCGCGACGGCGACCGCGCCGGCCCACGGCGCCCAGGTGCGCACGCCGCCGCGCCGGACCCGGTCCACTGCGAGCGCCAGCAGCACCCCGAGCACCGGCACGCAGACCAGCGCGAACCGCGCCGGCACCACCAGGTCCAGCAGCGGCACGTCGGCGAGCAGGCGGTACGGGCCGGGCAGCCCGGTGTCGTGCCGGTTCACCACCACCGGCGAACCGAGCGACAGCAGCGCGAACAGCAGGCCGCACGCGGCGAGCGCGCGCACCAGCGGGCGCCGCCACAGCCGCACCACCACGAGGACGGCCAGCAGCGGCAGGAACGGGCCGAGGAACGAGTTCTGCTCGGTCGGGTTCGGTGACAGCAACCCGGCCCGGCGGGCGTCCCCGGCGACGCTCTGCCGGGCGGTGGTGACGAACGAGACCACGTCCAGCCGGTAGCCCCCGGTGTGGAACGGCATCCCCCGGTAGTGGCCCGGGCCGGCGAACTGGAACCACAGCGGGTACGCCAGCAGCACGCCCGCCACCAGCGCGCCGATGCCCAACCGGCGGGCCACCACGGGCGCCAGCCGGCGGGCGGCGGCCCGGTCGGCGAGCGCGTACGCCCCGGCGAACACCCCGGCGGCGAGCGCCAGGAAGACCAGCACCTCCTCGCCGAGGAACACCTGGTAGGCGACGGCGAGCCCGAGCAGCACGCCGTCGCGCCGGACCCGATCGGTGGCGGGGCGGAACACCAGCGCGAGGATCACCGGCACCAGGAACTGGGCGGCCATGTGCAGGTGCGCGCCGGCCTGCGCCACCATGCCGGGGGCGAAGCCGCAGAACAGGCCGCCCACCGCGGCGGCGGCCCGGGAGCGGACCAGCCGGCGGGCGAGCAGCGCGTACCAGGCGGTGGCGGTGCCGGCCAGGCTGAGCGTCACGGCGACGAGGAAGGCCGCCTGGGAGCTGAAGACGACTGTGACCGGGGTGAGCGGCACACCCAGCCCGAGCACCGACGTGTTCGCCATCAGGTTCACCCCGTCCGGGGCGTTCAGCGCGCCGCTCCACAACGGGTTCTCGCCGCCGGTGACCGCGCGGGCGGCCCGGGCCAACATCCACTCGAACAGCATCTGGTCGCCGGCCTGGTGGAACAGCCGTTCCGGCCGGCGCCACTGGCCGGTGGTGAGCAGGACGGCGAGACCGAGGTAGCCGGCCACCACCAGCACGTCGGCCGGGCGGGGCCGGCGACGGCGGGGCGCGGGGGCGGGGACCGCCGGTTCGGTCAGGCGGTCCGGTCGGTCAGTTTCCGCACGTCCCACAGCCACACGTCCAGCTCCTGCCGTCCGGGGCCGACCAACTGCTCCACGGTGCGGCGCAGCGGCTCGGCGTTCTGCTCGTCGCGCGGCAGCACCACCACCGCCGCGTTCCAGTGCCGCAGCTCGTCCAGGTAGCGACGGCGCTGGCGGTCGTCCAGCTTCGGCGTACGGCCGGTGGACGATACCTCCCGCAACATCTCGCCGATGCCGCTGGGCCGGCCGCCGAAGCGCCCGGGGTCGCCGGTGACGCCGTTGCGCGGCGCGAGGAAGTAGCCGCCGGGGATCTTGAAGTCGAGGTTGGTGCTGGCCGCCCAGCGCATCGGGTCGGTGTTGCCCATCGCGGGCACCGGCACGGAGACGAGCGTCTGGTCCGGCCCGACGTACTTGCGCCACCGGTCGGCGGTGATGAACTCCGGCACCGGCTCCCGCGTGGTGACCTTCAACGGCATCGGTGCGATCGGCAGCAACGCGAGGACCAGGCCCGCGGCGGTGAGCTTGCGGGCGGTACGCCGGTCCACGCCGCGCAGCGCCCAGGCGCGCCGCACCGCGTACGCGAGCAGGATCGCCACCGTCACGCCGGTGATCAGGCCGAAGCGGGTCGGCACCACGGCGTCGAGCAGCGGCAGCCGGACCAGCAGCTCCCACGGGCCGGTGGCGATCTCGCGGTCCCACCAGGAGATCCGCTCGCCGAGGGAGAGCACGGCGAAGAACAGCCCGGTGGCGGCGAGCGCGCGGACGATCACGTCCCGCCGCAGCCACACCACGATGCCCACGACCAGCAGCGACAGGCTCCAGCCGAAGAACGCGTTCTCCTCCGAGTAGTTCGGCGCGAGGTTGACGTTGGCGCGTTCGTTGCCGCCGAACGTGGGCGAGCCGGGCGCGAAGAACGCGGCGATGTCGTTGCCGTAGTCGCGTACCGCGTCGCTGAGCCCGTGGTACGCCATCGGCCCGGCGAACTGCACCCACAGCGGGTACGCCAGCAGCGCCCCGGCCAGCGCCGCGCAGACCGCCAGCCCCGCGCCGAGCGGCCGCCAGGCGGTCGTCCACCGCTCGCGCTGCTGCACCACCACGGCGATCAGGAACACGCCCAGGGCCAGCGCGGTGAAGAGCAGGATCTCCTCGTTGATGAACGCCTGCGCGGTCACCAGCAGCGCCAGCAGCACGCCGTCGCGGACCGGCCGGGCCGACCGGGTCAGCACCAGCACCCGCCACACGATGAACGGCAGCAGGAACTGACTGATGATGTTCGGGTGCCAGTTGGCGTGCGACAGCATGGCCGGGGAGAAACCGCAGAACCAGGCCGCCACGGCGGCGGCCGGGCGGTGCCGGATCAGGTGCCGGGACAGCACCCGGTACCAGGCGGCGGCGGTGCCGGCCAGGCCGAGCGTGACCAGCGTGACGAAGGTGACCGCCGGTCCGAACAGGAGGGTCACCGGCACCATCGGGATGCCCAGCGCCAGGATGGCGGTGTTCGCCATCAGGTTGACGCCGTCGGGGTAGTTGAACTGCTCGGTGAAGAACGGGAACTCGCCGTGCAGCACCACCCGTACCGAGTGGGCGAGGAAGAACTGCACCTGCGCCGGGTCGCTGCTGTAGAGCGCGGCCACCCGCCCGGCCGGGTCGGCCCAGATGCCGCTGGTGACCCAGATCGCGGCGAGCAGGAATCCGCCGTACACGGTGAGGTCGATCCGGCGGCGGGTCCACCGGCGCGCGCGCCGTGCGCCCGGCGCCTCGGGCGTGGCCGGCTCGGTGGTGGTGGCCGGTTCCGGCTCGGCGACGGTGACCGGTGGCGGGTCCAGGGTGACGGCGCGGTGGCCCGTCGGGGCGGCGGCGTCCGGCGTCGAGGCGGCGCGGGTCTCGGCAGGCGTCACAGTCGGCGGAGTCTACCGGAGCCGGATATTGACACCCGAATCGCGCATCACGTTCCGCAGTGGCCGGTCAGCCGAAAGGGTGAGCCGGGCGCGGCCGGGTGACCTGTCGTCTCGTACCATGTGGGCTTCCGACCGACGACCGGCGAGGGGATCAGGGTGCTTTCAGCCCGCCGAGGCGCTACGACGGGCACCGCGCTGGCAGCTCTGCTGCTGGTCACGGCCGGTTGCGGGCCGGTCGCCGAACGGCAGCCGGCGGACCTGCGGGTCGGCTACGACAGTCTCGACGGCACCCTCGCGGTGTGGCCGCCGCGCGGCAGCCTCGCCCGGGACACCGCGGCGACCGCCGCGATCACCACTGCGGTACGCGACTGGCGCTCCCCGGTGGACGACCGGGTGCACGTGCCCACCTCCGGCATCCTCTTCTCCGGTCAGGTCGCCGGGTCGGCGCTCGCGCTCGTCGCCGCGGACGTCCCCGGCGAGGCCGCATCCTGGCTGCTGCAACTCGGCCGGGACGGGCAGCGCTGGCGGGTCGTCCACGCCACCGAGTACACCGACCCCGGCTACCTGGTCTACTCCGACGTGCTGCCGGTGCGGGAACCCGACGGCCGCCGCTACCTCACCTCGACCCGCGTCGAGCGGCTGACCGGGCCCGACGGCAAGGTGCTCGGCAGCACCGACGGCGTCACCGACCCGGTCGCCGTACCGGACTGCCGGGCCGTCGAACTGACCGCGACGCTGCGGCCCACGCCGTCGCTGCCGCGCGGCCGGGCCGCGGACCGCGTCCTCGACCTGGGTACGGCGACCGAAGCGCCCCGCTACCCCCTGGTACGCGACGAGACGGGTGCCGGCAGACGTGCGCTGACCGGCCTGGACACCTGCGTGCTGGCCGGTGAGCGGGGCCCGTTCGGCAGCGTGCCGCGCCGTATCGGCGACCGGGAGGCGCCCCGCTCCGCGCCGGAGTCCTGGCCGATGGCGAAGATCGCGACGCGTTCCCTCGGTTCGGTGGCCCTCGGTGACGGTGAGCCGGGCGAGTTGGAACAGCTCAGCTGGGAGACGCCGGCCGGGACGATGACGGCCGTGGTCTACCGGCCGGCCGACGGCGGCGTCCCGGTGGTCTCGCCCGCCGACATGTCCACCACGCTTCAGGCGTACCACCTGCCGATGCCGGGCCGGCCGCTGGCGGTGCTGTCCTGGCGTACCCGGGACGCCTCGTTCTCCGCCCCGCCCGGCACGACCCGCCTGGTCGACCGTCCCGGCCTGGTGGTGGTCGAGCACACCGACCGGAGGCAGACGTTCAGCCTGGCCGGCACCGAGAAGACGTGGTACCGCTCCCTCCCCACCCCCTGACCGCGCTTCCGGCCCCGCGCACCCGGGTCGGCCCCACCCCGTCGATCATGAAGTTGACAGCGACAAACCGGACACCATCCACGGCCGACCTCACGATCACCCCACCGCCCCGGGTGATCAAGGAGTTTGTGTCACCCAGGCGGCCTCGCGCGCACCCAAACTCCTTGGTCAACAGGGCATGCTCACCCCAGCTCTGGCGATTTTGCAGTTGGCGCCCCTTGCAATCAGGGCGAAACGGGCAAGCTGGGGGCCGGAAGTGCAAGATCGGCGGGGCCGGGAGGGCTGGGCCGCGCTAGGGGTGAGGTAGGTGCATGCCTAGGTAGGGGGTTTGGGCTGGGCCGGGGCGGGAGGTGCCGTCGGGGCGCCAACCGTGGCGCGTGTAGAACGCGCGGGCCCGGGTGTTGCGCTCCCACACCTCCAGTACTCCCAGCGCCAGCCCCTCGTCCGCCAGGTGACGCACGAACAGCGCGTGCAGCGCACCACCCACGCCCCGGCCCCAGAGCTCCGGATCGACGTGGATCTGGTAGAGCTGCGCGGTGGTCCGCGGATCCAGGTCGGACGAGTGCGGCGGCCCCATGGCGAGCACCCCGGCCAGGGCGCCGTCCACCATGGCGACTCGCACCCGCTTGTGCGCCGAGGCGACCGCCGCTGACCAGCCCTCTCGCTGCTCCCGGGCCAGCTTCGGAGTGAGAATCTCCCCGACCGGCAGCCCACCGGCCCCGTAGTAGGCGACCCGCGCCCGACTGTGCAGCTCGACGATCCTCGAAAGATCCCCGAGCCCCGCCTCCCGTACCTCCACGAGCCCTTCCTCCACACCAGACATCCGGCGATCTTGCGGTTGCGGCCCTCCCTTATCGGGCGAAGCTGACATCAGGAGGGCCGCAAGTGCAAGATCAACGCAGGCGGGCGGGGAACCGGGTCAGCTCTGGGCCCGGGCTCCGTTCGTGGCCGGGTCCACCGGGGCCGCGTCCAGGCCGGAGATCCAGCCGGTGCAGTCGCGCGCCACGTCCTGCGCGGTCAGCCGCAGATCGGCCAGGATCTGCGCGCGGCTGCCGTGCGGGTGCCAGTCGGCCGCCACGCCGAGGTCCTTGACCGGTACGCGGACGTCGGCGTCGCGCATCGCCTGGGCCAGCGCGGAACCGACGCCGCCGATGCGTACGCCGTCCTCGACGGTGACCACGAGCCGGTGCGTGGATGCCAGCTCGACCAGTTCGGCCGGCACCGGGCGTACCCAGCGCGGGTCGACGACTGTCACGCCGTACCCCTGCTCGGCGACCCGGGCGGCGACCTCGACGCCGAGGCCGGCGAACGAGCCGACCGCGACCAGCAGCACGTCGGTACGCGCCGACTCGGCCAGCACGTCGACCGGGCCGACCCGGCGTACGGCCGGCAGGTCGGCGGCGACGGTGCCGGTCGGGAAGCGCAGGATGGTCGGGCCGTCGTCCACGGCGACCGCCTCGCGCAACTCCTCGCGCAGCGTGGCCGAGTCGCGGGGCGCGGCGATCCGCAGGCCGGGCACGACGCCGAAGACCGACATGTCCCAGATGCCGTAGTGGCTGGGCCCGTCCGGGCCGGTGATGCCGGCCCGGTCCAGCACGAACGTGACGGGCAGCTTGTGCATCGCCACGTCCAGCAGGACCTGGTCGAACGCGCGGTTGAGGAACGTGGCGTAGACCGCGACGACCGGGTGCAGCCCGCCCATCGCCAGGCCGGCGGCGGAGGTGGCCGCGTGCTGCTCGGCGATGCCCACGTCGTAGACCCGCTCCGGGTACTTGCGGGCCAGCGTGGCGATACCGGTTGGCTCGGCCATGGCGGCGGTGATGCCGACCACGTCGGGACGCTCGTCGGCGATCGCGACCAGCTCGTCGGCGAAGACGTTTGTCCACTTCACCGATGGGACGGCGAGCAGCTTGCCGGTCTCGGCGTCGAACGCGCCGGGGCCGTGCAGGCAGTCGGCCTCGTCGTCCTCGGCGGGGCGGTAGCCGTAGCCCTTGCGGGTGACCGCGTGCACGATCACCGGGCCGCCGAAGTTCTTCGCGGCGCGCAGCGCCGCCTCGACCGCCGGCACGTCGTGGCCGTCGACCGGGCCGACGTACTTGATGCCGAGGTCCTCGAACATGGCCTGCGGGGCGACCGCGTCCTTGATGCCCTTCTTGACCGCGTGCAGCACCTCGTACATCGGCTTGCCGACGAACGGGGTGTTGCCCAGCGCGTCCTTGACCGTGTCGAGCACCTTCTCGTAGCCGGGGTTGAGCCGCAGCGACGACAGGTGGTCGGCGAGGCCGCCGATGGTCGGCGAGTAGGACCGGCCGTTGTCGTTGACGACGATCACCAGCGGGTTGCCGGCGGTGGCGATGTTGTTGAGCGCCTCCCAGCACATGCCGCCGGTGAGCGCGCCGTCGCCGACCACGGCGACCACCGAGCGCTTCTCGCCGCGCAGCGCGTACGCCTTGGCGAGCCCGTCGGCGTACGACAGGGCGGTGGAGGCGTGCGAGTTCTCGATCAGGTCGTGCTCGCTCTCCGCCTGACTGGGGTAGCCGGAGAGGCCACCGCGCTGGCGGAGCTTGTCGAAGCCCTCCTGCCGGCCGGTGAGGATCTTGTGCACGTACGCCTGGTGGCCGGTGTCGAAGAGGAGCCGGTCACGCGGGGAGTCGAAGACCCGGTGCATCGCCAGGGTCAGCTCGACCACACCGAGGTTGGGGCCGACGTGGCCGCCGGTGCGGGAGACCTTGGCGATCAGGAAGTCACGGATCTCGGCGGCGAGGATGTCCAGCTGCTCGGCGGTCATCCGCTTCACGTCCTGCGGGCCGCAGACGGTGCCCAGCAGCCGACCGTGGTTGACCGTGCCCTCTTCAACACTCATGACCCGAGAGTCTATCGGCCGCGGAACAGTCCGCAGCCCGGCCGTGCATCGACCCAGGTCAGGCGTCCACCACCAGCCGCCGGGGCGCAGGTGGGCGCGGCGCGGCGGCGGACGGGCCGGACGGGGTCCAGGAGCCGAGCACGGCGGCCCGGGACGCCCCGGTCACCGACGGCACCGCGCCTGGCAGCCCGTGCCAGGACAGCCAGCCCAGCAGCGCGAACGCGTACGCCTCCTTGGCCTGGGCCGGTACGCCCAGCTCGTCGGTGGTGCGCAGCCGCCAGCGTCCCTCCCCCAGCGCCGCCAGCCGAGCCCGGAGTGTGGGATTACGCACTCCCCCGCCGGCGGCCACCACCTCGGTGACCCGGTGCCGGTCGCAGGCGTCGGCCACGGTGCGGGCGGTCAGCTCGGTGAGCGTGGCCAGCACGTCGTCGGCTGCCACCGGCTCGCCGAGCGCGGTCAGCGCGGCGTCCAGGTAGCCGCCGTGGAACAGCTCCTTGCCGGTCGACTTGGGCGGCGGCGCGGCGTAGTACGGCTCGGCGAGCAGCCGGGCCAGCAGCACCCCGTGCACCCGGCCGGCCGCGGCGCGGGCGCCGTCGACGTCGCAGGGCCGGTCCAGGAAGCGCCGGGCGGCGGCGTCCAGCAGCGCGTTCGCCGGGCCCACGTCGTACCCGAGGACGGGCGCGCCGGGCGCGACCACTGTGAGGTTCGCGATCCCGCCGAGGTTCAACGCGGCGCGGGGTGCAGCCCCGGCGGCCGGGTCGAGCAGCAGCGCGTCGAACGCCGGGACCAGCGGCGCGCCCTGGCCGCCGGCCGCCACGTCCGCCGAGCGCAGGTCGTGCAGCACCGGTACGCCCACCCGGGCGGCCACCCGGGCCGGCGCGCCGAGCTGGAGCGTGCCCCGCACCCGGCCGTCCTCGACCCAGTGGAAGACCGTCTGACCGGGCGACACGACCGCGTCGGCAGTGCCCCCGGCCAGCTCGACACCGGCCGCCGCCGCTTCCGCGAACACCTCGCCGAGCCGGTTGTCCAGCCGGCAGACCGCCTCGATCGTGGTGGCCGCCGGGGGCAGCAGCGCGGCGATCTCGGCCCGCAGGTCGTCCGGGTACGCCAGTTCCCGGTGCCCGAGCGGTCGCAGCCGCAGCGTGCCGCCGTCGGCGGTGAACTCGGCCGCCACCACGTCCACGCCGTCGTACGACGTGCCCGACATCAGCCCGACGATGCGCAAGGAAGGGCCCCTTCTTAACGGATCCGGTAGTGAAAGGGCCCCTTGTTAACGCGGTCAACGCGCGGAGCCGCGGACAAGATCAACGCTGCGGGGGCAGGAACAGGCCCACCAGTTCCACGTGCTGGGTCATCGGGAACAGGTCGAAGCCGCGCAGCGCGGCCAGCCGCCACCCCGCCTCGGCGAACGTGCGCACGTCCCGGGCGAAGGAGGCCGAGTCGCAGGCCACGTAGGCGACCGCGCGCGGCCGGGCGGCCACCACACCGCGCACCACCGGCGCGCCCGCGCCGGAGCGCGGCGGGTCGAGTACCACCAGGTCGACCGGTCCGGTGATCCGGCGCCGGGACAGTGCGGCCTCCACCCGCGCGGCGACCACCTCGACGGCGGGCAGGCCGGACAGGTTCTCCCGGGCCGCTGCCACGCCGTCCGGCGCCGACTCGACGAGCGTCACCCGGGCGCCGTCGACCCGTTCGGCGAGCGCGGCGGCGAACAGCCCGGCCCCGCCGTACAGGTCCCAGGAGGTCTCGCCGGGCCGCGGGTCGAGCAGGTCGAGGACCGCGCCGGTCAGGGCGTCCGCCGCGGCCGGGTGGACCTGCCAGAACCCGGAGGCGGGCACCGTGAAGGATCGCCCGGCCGCCGTCTCCCGGACCCGCTCCGGCCCGCTCACCGCCGCCGGAACCCCGTGCGCGTACGCGGCCACGGCGACATCCCCGCCGGTGCTGGCGACCGTCTCCACCGCGTCGGCGTCCGGCCAGCGGGCACCGGTGGGCGCAAGCACCGGCAGGTCCTGGATCGCCGGGTGCGCGATCAGGCACCTGTCGATCGGCACCACCTCGTGCGAGCGGTGCTTGAGCAGCCCGGCCCGACCGGCCGCGTCGACCGCGTAGCGGACCCGGGAACGCCAGCCCAGCGGCCCGCCGGGCAGCGCCTCGACGCGTACGCCGAGCGCCTCCACCTGCTCCGCGGTGAGGCCGCCCAGCCGGGTGAGCTGTTCGCGCACCACTGCGAGCTTCCAGTCGAGCTGGGCGGCCGGGGCGACGTGCTGGAGGTCGCAGCCGCCGCACCGGCCCGGCCGGGCGTACGGGCACGGCGCGGTGACCCGGTCCGGCGAGGCGTCGAGGATCTGCACCGCGTCGGCGCGGGCGAAGCCCCGGTGCAGCTCGGTCACCTCGGCCACCACCCGCTCGCCGGGCAGCGCGTGCCGGACGAAGACCACCTGCCCGCCGACCCGGGCCACGCAGTGCCCGCCCGGCGCGACCGCGTCGACGGTCAGCTCGACCCGTTCGGCCTCCTCCAGCCCGGAGCGCTCCGGCGACGCGGGCCCGGGACGCCCGGCCGGCGACGCGGGCCCGAGCCGCTCCGCCGCGCTCACGGCCGCTCCTCCCGCTCGCCGGCGGACGTGGACGCCACCGGCGGCGGCAGCGTGCTCTGCGGCGCCACCCGGGGGCCGCGCGCCGGGCCCCGGGTCAGCGTGGCGTCCAGCCGGTCCAGGTTCTTGCTCGCGGTCGAGGCGAGCTGCCAGGGCACGCTTGTCACCATCACGCCCGGCTCGAACAGCAGCCGCCCCTTGAGCCGCAGCGCGCTCTGGTTGTGCAGCAGGTTCTCCCACCAGCGCCCCACCACGTACTCCGGGATGAAGACGGTGACCACGTCGCGCGGCGACTCCCGGCGCACCGACGCGACGAAGTCGAGGATCGGGCGGGTGATCTCCCGGTACGGGGAGTCGATCACGGTCAGCGGCACCGGCAGCTCGCGGCGCTCCCAGTCGGCCTGGAGGTCGCGGGTGTCCTGCTCGTCCACGTTCACGGTGACCGCGGTGAGCGTGTCCGGGCGGGTGGCGCGGGCGTACGCGACGGCCCGCAGCGTCGGCTTGTGCAGCTTGCTCACCAGCACGATGGCGTGGTTGCGGGCGGGCAGCACACCCCGCTGCTCGGTCGGCTCCAGTTCCTCGGCGACCCGGTCGTAGTGGCGGCGGATGCCGAGCATCACCACGTACATCACGGCCATCGCGACGATCGCGATCCAGGCGCCGAGCAGGAACTTCGTGGCCAGCACGATGATCAGCACGACGCCGGTCATGGCCATGCCGAAGGTGTTGATCGACCGGGAGCGGATCATCCGGCGGCGCGCCTCCGGATCGCGCTCGTTGCGCAGGTGCCGGTTCCAGTGCCGGATCATGCCGGCCTGGGAGAGCGTGAACGAGACGAACACCCCGACGATGTAGAGCTGGATGAGCTTGGTCACCTCGGCCTGGAAGCCGACGATCAGCACCACCGCGAAGACGGCAAGGAAGAGGATGCCGTTGGAGAACGCCAGCCGGTCGCCGCGGGTGTGCAGCTGGCGGGGCAGGTAGCGGTCCTGGGCGAGGATCGAGCCGAGCACCGGGAAGCCGTTGAAGGCGGTGTTGGCGGCCAGGAACAGGATCAGCGCGGTCATCCCGGCGACCACGTAGAGCAGCACCGAGCCGCTGCCGAACACGGTCTCGCCGAGCTGGGTGGTGACGGTCTTCTGCACGTACCCGTCCGGGCCGGCGACGATCTGCGCGCTCGGGTCCTCGACGAACTGGAGACCGGTGAGGCGGGCCAGCCAGATGATGCCGACGAGCATGGCCACCGCGATGCCGCCGAGCAGCAGCAACGTGGTCGCGGCGTTCTTCGACTTCGGGCTCTTGAACGCCGGTACGCCGTTGGAGATCGCCTCGACGCCGGTGAGCGCGGCGCATCCGGAGGAGAACGTGCGCAGCAGCAGGAACACCAGCGCGAATCCGGTGACGCTGTGCTCGGCCTGGATCTCCAGGCCGGCGCTCGGCGCGCGCAGGTCGTCACCGAGCACGAAGATGCGGATCAGCCCGGTCAGCAGCATGCCGCCGATCACGATCACGAAGCCGTACGTGGGGATGGCGAAGGCGTTGCCCGACTCGCGCAGGCCGCGCAGGTTGATCGCGGTGAGCAGCACGACCGCGGTGACCGCGATGAGCACCTTGTGGGTGGCCACGAACGGCACCACCGAGCCGAGGTTCGCCACGCCGGAGGAGACCGAGACGGCGACGGTGAGCACGTAGTCCACGAGCAGCGCGCTCGCCACCGCGAGGCCGGCCTTGGGACCGAGGTTGACCGTCGCCACCTCGTAGTCCCCGCCGCCGGAGGGGTAGGCGTGCACGTTCTGCCGGTAGCTCGCCACCACCGTCAGCATGACCACGACGACCGCGAGCGCGACCCACGGCGAGAAGAAGTACGCCGAGGCGCCGGCGATGGACAGCGTCAGGAGGATCTCGTCCGGCGCGTACGCCACGCTGGAGAGCGCGTCGGAGGCGAAGACCGGCAGCGCGATGCGCTTCGGCAGCAGCGTGTGCTGCAGGCGGTCGGACCGGAACGGTCGACCGAGGAGGAGTCGCTTCAGCAGCGAGGTGGGTCGGGCCACAACCGCCAAGCGTACGACCACGGTGTCCGCGGCGTGGGGGTGGTCGATCTCCCCCGGGTGCGGGCACGCGGTACGGTTCGGTCCCCCGTCCCGCAGCGGGACGTGGCAGGCTCGCAGACGACGGGTCGGCGGGCGGCGCCGTGGGAGGAGCGGACACCGTGCATGTGGTGATCATGGGCTGTGGCCGGGTCGGGTCGACCCTGGCACACAGCCTGGAGTCGCGGGGACACTCGGTGGCGGTGATCGACCAGGACGCGGACGCGTTCCGCCGTCTCGGGCCCGACTTCGCCGGCATCACCGTCACGGGCGCGGGCTTCGACGGCGAGGTGCTGCGTCAGGCGGGCATCGAGCGGGCCGACGCGTTCGCGGCGGTGTCCAGCGGCGACAACTCCAACATCATCTCGGCCCGGCTGGCCCGGGAGACGTTCGGCGTGTCCCGGGTCGCGGCCCGCATCTACGACCAGCGCCGCGCCCAGGTCTACGAGCGGCTCGGCATCCCCACCGTGGCGACTGTCCGATGGACCGCCGACCGGATGCTGCGTCACCTGGTCCCCGAGGGCAACGTGGAGATCTTCCGCGACCCGACGAGCACCATCTCGATCATCGAGGTGCCGGTGCACAAGGACTGGATCGGCCGGCCGCTCAAGCAGCTGGAGCAGGCCGTCGGCGCGCGGGTGGCCTACCTGAACCGGTTCGGGATCGGCACGCTGCCCACCGTCTCCACCGTGGTGCAGGAGGGCGACCAGATCTTCATGCTGGTAACCGACGACGTCAACGGCCCGGTCACGTCGGGGGCGGCGGCGCCGCCGGAAGGGGGGCACTGAGCCATGCGGATCGCCATCGCCGGCGCCGGCAACGTGGGCCGCTCGATCGCCCAGGAGCTGATCGACAACGGCCACCAGGTGATGCTGATCGAGCGGCAGCCGAAGATGCTGCGGCCCGACCGGGTGCCGGCCGCCGACTGGGTGCTCGCCGACGCGTGCGAGCTGGCCAGCCTGGAGGAGGCGAACGTGGCCGGGTGCGACGTGGTGGTGGCCGCCACCGGCGACGACAAGGTCAACCTGGTGGTGTCGCTGCTGGCCAAGACCGAGTTCGCGGTGCCCCGCGTGGTGGCCCGGGTCAACCGGGCGGAGAACGAGTGGTTGTTCACCGAGCAGTGGGGCGTGGACGTCGCGGTCAGCAAGCCGCGGGTGATGGCGGCGCTGGTCGAGGAGGCGGTCACCGTCGGCGACCTGGTCCGGCTGATGACGTTCCGCCAGGGTGAGGCGAACCTGGTCGAGATCACGCTGCCGCCGACCGCGCCGTACGTGGGGCAGCCGATCCACGCGGTGCCGATCCCCCGGGACGCGGCGCTGGTGGCGGTCGTGCGCGGCAAGCGGGTGCTGGTGCCGACCCCGGACGACCCGATCGAGGCCGGCGACGAGCTGGTGTTCGTCTGCACCGCGGCGGTGGAGGACGACGTGCGCGCGGTGATTCTCGGCCCGGCCAGCGCGGACCGCCACCGGGACCGCTCCTGAGGCGTCAGGCGCCGGGCAGCGGGGTGGGTGCGGGCTCCCGGGTGACCCGGCGCACCACCCAGACCGTGATCAGCAGCAGCAGCGCGTACGGCGGGTAGCCCAGGGCGAGCCGGGCCACGCCGAGCGCGGTGTCCTGGTGGGCCAGGTAGAGCGCGGCCTGCACGCCGACCTTGGCCAGCCACACCACGCCCCAGAGCACGGTGAGCTGGGTGAAGGTGCGCACCAGCTTCGGGTCGTCGCGCCACTCGGAGCGGCCCTTGGCCACCAGCACCGACCAGATCCAGCCGACCAGCGGCTGCCGGATCGCGGCCGACAGCAGCAGCGCCAGGCCGTACCCGATGCCGTAGAGGATGCCCGGCAGGTAGAAGTCGCGCTCGTCGCCGGTGCGCAGCGCCAGCAGCGCGCCGATGCCGACGCCGAACAGACCGTTTACGGCGTGCCGCACCGGCTTGCGCTGGGCCAGCCGCAGCCCGGCGATCAGCAGCGCCACCGCCACCGAGGCGTACACGGCGGGGCGCAGCTCGCCGATCACGTTGGCGATCACGAAGACCACCACCGGGATGCTCGACTCGACCAGCCCGCGCCATCCGCCGAGCTGGTCGGCCATCTGCTCGGCGAGGCTCGGCAGCCGCTCCTCGTCCTGGGGGCCGAGGCCCGACGGGGTGTGCTGCTGTCCGGTCGTCACTTCGGCGACTCCAGCTCGTAGTACGGGTTGTAGATCACCTTGCGGTCGTCGCGCACCGCCACCCGGCCGCGCGCGGTCAGGTGCCGGCCCGGCTCGATCCCGGCGATGTGCCGGCGGCCCAGCCAGACCAGGGTCACCACGTCGTTGCCGTCGTACAGGTCGGCTTCGAGCGTCGGCAGGTTCGTGCGGGGCGTGTAGACGACGGTACGCAGCCGACCGGCCACCGACACCACCTGGCCCCTGTTGCACTGGTGGGCGGGGGTGCCGCCGGACTCGGCGCTCTCCCGGCGCAGCTCCTGCGCCTCGATCTCGGCCTCGCTCGCGGTGAGCCGGTGCAGGAGCCGCCGCAGCGACCCCCGGCTCTCGTCGGTCGTCATGACCTCCGCGTCACCTCTCCACAGCGGGGCCCCGCGGGCGGCGGAACCGTCCCGCCAGCGTACGCCGCCGTGGCCCGCCGGGGGGAGCGACGTGTCGCCGCCCCCGGACACACCGCGGCCCGGCGCCGATCGGCGCCGGGCCCGGGAACGCGTGGATCAGACCTCCTGCGCGTCGGCGGCCTGCTGCTCGGCGACCTCGCGGGGCAGCCGCAGCGGCAGCGGCTCGCGCACCGGCTTGGCCTCCTGGCCACGGTCGACGACCAGGCCGTCCAGGCAGGCCGCGAGCGGCCCGGTGGCGGCCGGGTCGGTGGCGGCCGCGCCCTGGAAGACGCCGCGCACCATCCAGCGCGGGCCGTCGATGCCGACGAACCGCAGGTCGGTCGGCCCGTCCGGGGTACGCACCCGGGCGCGCAGCTCGGGCCCGTGCTCCCCTTCGACCTCCTGGGCGGTCGCGCCGTCGCTGACGAGCGACTGGCGGATCTCCTCGCGCACCTCGTCCCAGATGCCCTCGGAACGGGGCGCGGCGAAGACGCCGAGCTGGAGCGCGTTCTGCCCGTGCACCAGCACGACCTGCTGGATCACGCCCTGCGGGTCGGCCTGGACCCGCACCTCGACGTCCGGCACCGCCGGGATCTGCAGGCTGCCCAGGTCGAGCCGAGGCGCGTCGGGCGCCTCGCTGACGTCGTACGGGCCGCGTGCCGGCGCCGACGAGGTCTCCTCGGCGTCGAGGACCCCATTGTCACGCGCCTCGTCGGCCCGCTTCCGGGAGAAGATCACTGCGCCCACCCTCCGCTGTTCACACTCACCCTGCCACCTCTTCGTTCTGCCCGCCGGACGGCGCCGGGACCAGTCCGGCGTGCCCGCCGGTGGACCCGTGCCCGCCCGTGCCACGCCGGGACTCGGGCAGCTCGGCCACCGGCCGGAACTCGGCCCGGGCGACCCGCTGGACCACGAGCTGCGCGATGCGGTCACCCCGGCTGATCGTGGCCGGCGTGTCCCGATCGTGGTTGATCAGGTTGACCAGGATCTCACCCCGGTAGCCGGCGTCGACCGTACCGGGCGCGTTGAGCACCGTCACGCCGAGTCTGGCCGCGAGTCCGGATCGGGGGTGCACCAGCCCGACGTAACCGTCCGGCAGCGCCACCGCCACGCCGGTGGGCACCAGGGCCCGGCCGCCGGGGGGCAGCTCGACGTCCGCGGCGGCCACCAGGTCCGCCCCGGCGTCGCCGGGATGGGCGTACGCCGGCAGTGGCAGCTCCGGGTCGAGCAGCCGCACGGGCACGGGTACGACGTCTGTCACGGTCATCCTCTTCCGTCCGGTCCTGCGGGGTGCCCCTGCCATCCTGCCGGTTGCCGGGCCGTCGACGCGCCGTACCCTCGTCTGTGTGCGTCAGTCGTCATCTGCGGCCGCCCCGACGGCCACCGCCGCGCCGTACGCGGAGCGCCTCGGGCTGCCCTGGTGGGCCTGGCCGGCCGGGCTGGCCACTGCCGCTCTGCTCGCGGTCGAGCTCTGGATGGGCGCGACCGGGGTACGGGCCTGGCTGCCGTTCGTGCTGCTGATCCCGGCCGCGGTGGCCGCCCTGTGGTGGCTGGGCCGGATCCGGGTCGAGGTGCGTGACGGCGAACTGCGGGTGGACGACGCCCACCTGCCGGTGCGGTACGTCGCGGACGTGGTGCCGCTGGACGCGTCCGGCCGGCGCGAGGTGCTCGGCGTCGGCTCCGACCCGCTCGCCTTCGTGGTGCAGCGGCCGTGGATCGGTGGCGCGGTGCAGGTGGTGCTCGACGATCCGGCCGACCCGACCCCGTTCTGGGTGGTCAGCACGCGGCACCCGGTCGAGCTGGCGACCGCCCTGCTGGCCGCCCGCGACGCGGCCTGACGGTCCACCCCGGCCCGCCTCCGCCACGTCCCGGCACGGGCCCGGTCAGGACGGCACCTCGGGCAGGGCACGCGCGGTACGCCGCAGGTCCTTGCGCAGTTGCTCGCCGAGCGCGCGGGTGGCCCGGCGGTTGAGGTAGCCCGCCACTGCGGCGCCGGTCAGGAACGGCCCGAGCGTGGTGAGGTTTCGCCCGAATCGGCGCATCAGGCTGTCCCGCAGTTCCCGGCGCGCGGCGGTGCCGAGCACCGCGCTCACCCCGACGCCCGGCATCATCGGGTTGATCCCCCGCTGGGTGGCCCAGGACTGCACGAGCGCCACGGCACGGCCGGTGCCCCCGGCCGGCAGCGGCACCCGGTGGACCTCGTGCAGCTCGCCGATCAGCTTCAGCTCGATCGCCACCACGGCCACCGTCTCGGCGGCCAGCAGGACGGGTGCGGAGAGCAGGGTGGGCGTCACCGCCCACTCGACGGCGGCGACCCCGCCGCCCGCGGCGCCGACCCCGGCGGTGGCGCGGGACGCGTTGCGGACCAGCCGGTCGGCGAGCGCCTCGTCGTCCAGGCCGGGGAAGTGCCGCCGCAGCGTGGCGAGGTCGCGGATCGGCACGTGCGGCGCGACCTCGGCGACCGTGTCGGTCATCCAGCGCGCCGCCGCGCGGGGCTTGAACAGGTCGGTGATGCCGCGGGCGCGGGCCTGCCCGACCAGCCGGGTGAGCAGTTGCCGCCGGCGGGCCGGCGCGATGTCGTCGACGGTCAGGGCGGCGACCGTGGCACCCAGCTCGTCGGTGTCCGGGCCGGTCGGATCGGGTGCCGTGTCCGGGCCGGTCGGTCCCGTGTCCGGTCCCGCCGCTGTCACGTCCGGGCCGGCCGGTGCCGGCCTCACCTGCGGAGCCGGGGTCCGATCGGCACCGGTTCCCTCGCTGCGCTCGCTCACCCGTCCGCCCTCCCGCTCCGCGCGGCGTGGCAGCCGCCCGTGACGAGTCAAGCAGCTCCCGGCCGCGCGCGCACGGCGGCGGCTCGAACAGCGGCGGCCCCGTCGAGGAGGCCGCCGCTGGTGTCCCCGTCCGGGGTCAGACGCACTCGCGGCAGATCAGGTCGCCGTTGCGCTCGACCGCCAGCTGGCTGCGGTGGTGGACCAGGAAGCAGCGGGCGCACCGGAACTCGTCCTGCTGCATCGGGAGGACCTTTACCGTGAGCTCCTCGTCGGCCAGATCGGCGCCGGGCAGCTCGAAGCTCTCGGCCACCTCGGCCTCGTCGACGTCCACGGCGCCCGACTGTGAGTCGACCCGCCGGGCCTTGAGCTCTTCCAGGCTGTCCTCGCCGAGGTCGACCTCGTCGCGACGCGGGGCGTCGTAGTCGGTGGCCATCGGTTTCACTCTCCAATATCGATATTGTCGCTGCCGGTTGTAACGCCGGACGACGCCGTTTCGGTTCCCCTGACCGGCCACCATCTCTGTCGGGCACCCGACCCGACGAGCGGTGGGCCGGGCTCGCCGGTGCGAAGTGCCCCCGGTGAGCGCGGAACGTTACCCCCCTGTGGGCGAGGCATGTATACCGCCCTCGCGGGAGAGATGTACGCCTCTGCGCCCGAAGTTGTTCCCAATGTGACTCAGGCGACACGAAGATAGGGGTAGTCCTACCGGTTCACCGCGTGGCGCGCCGGTATGTCGGACTGTTTCCACGCCTGAGCCGGACAAGCGTTAACCTCAGCGGCGTACTGGACGGCCGACCGGTCGCGGCCCGACCGCGTCGCCCGCCACCACCCAATCACTGTCCGGGGAGCGCCCAGGATGAGTTTTGCGCGAGTGCGGGCACTCGTTGTCGTCGGACTGCTGGCGGTCGTCGCCCTGGTCGTCGTGGTCGTCGCCGTGCTGAAGGACAGTCAGGGCACAGCCGGTACGGCGGACGCCTGCCCGGACGGCTGGCCGCTGGTCGACCTGCGGCTGCGGGAGCAGAAGGACGTCAAGATCAACGTCTACAACGCCACCGACGAGACCGGCCGGGCCGGCAGCGTCGCGGGCGACTTCCGCAACCGCAAGTTCCAGGTCAAGAACGTCGGCAACGAGAAGAAGGCGTTCGACGGCGTGGCCGAGCTGCGGTTCGGCCCCAAGGCCGTGGGCTCGGCGCACCTGCTGCGCGCGTACTTCCTGAACGAGGCCAACCAGAAGTTCGACGCGAACCGCAAGGACGACGTGGTCGACGTGGTCCTGGGCGAGCAGTACCAGCAGCTCGCCACCACCACCGAGGTCAACCAGTCGCTCGGCGACCTGGGCGCGCCGCAGGCCCCGACCGGCACCTGCCCGATGCCGATCGAGAAGTAGGCGGCGGGCGCGACGACGAGACGGGGCGGTCTCCCTCCGCGGAGGCCGCCCCGTCGCGCGCCCGGGTGCCGGTCACGGCCCGCCGGAGGCGTCCAGGTCGACCAGCCGGTCGTGCAGCGGCCCCTGCAGCGCCGGCGGCGCGGCGAGCACCAGGTCCGGGCCGGGCGGGCGGCCGGACAGGCCGGTCACCAGCAGTCCGGCCTCCCGGGCGACCAGCCCGCCGGCGGCCAGGTCCCAGTCGGCCAGACCCTTCTCGTAGTACGCGTCCACCCGTCCCTCGGCGGCCAGGCAGAGGTCGAGCGCGGCGGCACCCATCCGACGGATGTCCCGGATGTGCGGGATCAGCTCGGTCACCACCCGTGCCTGGTGGGCCCGGCGGCCGGCGTCGTAGCCGAACCCGGTGGCGACGAGCGCCTGCCCCAGTTCGGTGGCGGTCGAGCCGTGCAGCCGCTGCCCGTCGCGCCAGGCGCCGCCGCCGAGCGTCGCGGTCCACTCCTCGCCGGTGACGATGTTGCGGACCACGCCGGCGACCACCTCGCCGGCCACCTCGGCGGCCAGCGAGACGGCGCAGTACGGCAGCCCGTACAGGTAGTTCACGGTTCCGTCGATCGGGTCGAGGATCCAGCGCACGCCGTCGGGGTCGGCGGGGCCGGTCTCGCCCGCGCCGTACTCCTCGCCCAGCACCGCGTCACCGGGGCGCCGCTGCCGCAGCGCGGCGACCACCTGCCGCTCCACCGCCCGGTCGGCGGCCGTGACCACGTCCGTCACCGTGCTCTTGGTCGCGGCCACCGAGACGCCCTCGACCCGCATCCGGTACGCGGTGACGGCGGCCTCCCGGGCCACGTCGACAGCGATCGTGAGCAACTCCCGCGCCGTGGGCGTCGAGGTGATCATGTCTTTCCCCTTCCGGCACGATCGGGACCGGCCGTCTCGTGCGCGGGTATCATCCTTACAAAGTCCACATCTGCGCCGAATCTGCGGTCCCGGACCGCAGGTCCGCCGTGCGGCGCGGGATGATCGCGGCAGACGGCGTTACAATTCACCCTGCCCACGCGCCACGGACCGCCAGCGACCGGACGGCCCGGGACACGGGGGTCCTCAACGACTCGCCCGGCGCGGCCGTCCCACGCTGCGCCGGACGACCCGGCCGTGCTCGCTCTTTCGCCTCCGGAAGGTCTTCGTGACAGATCCCCGCCAGACCGGCGCCGACGTTCGCTCGCTCACCGACACCCTGATCGCCCACGCGCAGAGCGCCGGCGGCCAGCTCACGTCGGCCCAGCTCGCGCGCACCGTCGAGTCCGCTGAGGTGACCCCGGCCCAGGCCAAGAAGATCCTCCGCGCGCTCTCCGAGGCGGGCGTGACGGTGGTGGTGGACGGCTCGGCGAGCACCCGCCGCCGCGTCGCCGCCGCCCGGTCCGCCACCCCCGCCTCCCGCGCGACCACGGCCAAGACGACCAAGAAGGCCGCCGCGCCCGCCCCGAAGCAGGCGCCCGCCGCCGAGGAGTCGCCCGCCCCGGCCCCCCGGAAGGCGACCGCGCGCAAGGCCACCACCGCCGACGTGGCCAAGGCCGCGGCCCCGGCGAAGGCGACCAAGGCGACCCGCGCCACCAAGGCGACGGTGGCGGCCAAGACCGCCGCGGCCAAGCCGGCCAAGGCCGGCGGCAAGACCGAGGGCCCCGACGGGGAGATCGACCCGGAGGAACTGGCCGCCGAGATCGAGGACGTGGTGGTCGAGGAGCCGGCCGAGCTGACCAAGGCCGCCGAGGCCGACGCGGCCAGCTCCGCCACCGACAACGACTTCGAGTGGGACGACGAGGAGTCCGAGGCGCTCAAGCAGGCGCGCCGGGACGCCGAGCTGACCGCCTCCGCCGACTCCGTGCGGGCGTACCTGAAGCAGATCGGTAAGGTGCCGCTGCTCAACGCCGAGCAGGAGGTCGAGCTGGCCAAGCGGATCGAGGCCGGCCTCTACGCCGCCGAGCGGCTGCGCGCCGCCGACGAGGGCGAGGAGAAGCTGGTCCGCGATCTCCAGCGCGACCTGATGTGGATCTCCCGGGACGGCGAGCGGGCCAAGAACCACCTACTGGAGGCCAACCTGCGGCTCGTGGTCTCGCTGGCCAAGCGCTACACCGGCCGCGGCATGGCCTTCCTCGACCTCATCCAGGAGGGCAACCTCGGCCTCATCCGCGCGGTCGAGAAGTTCGACTACACCAAGGGCTACAAGTTCTCCACGTACGCCACCTGGTGGATCCGCCAGGCCATCACCCGCGCCATGGCCGACCAGGCCCGCACCATCCGCATCCCCGTGCACATGGTCGAGGTGATCAACAAGCTCGGCCGGATCCAGCGCGAGCTGCTCCAGGACCTGGGCCGCGAGCCCACCCCGGAGGAATTGGCCAAGGAGATGGACATCACACCGGAGAAGGTGCTGGAAATCCAGCAGTACGCCCGGGAGCCCATCTCGCTCGACCAGACCATCGGTGACGAGGGCGACAGCCAACTCGGCGACTTCATCGAGGACTCCGAGGCGGTCGTCGCTGTCGACGCGGTGTCGTTCTCACTGCTCCAGGACCAGCTCCAGCAGGTCCTCCAGACGCTGTCCGAGCGTGAGGCGGGCGTGGTGCGCCTGCGTTTCGGCCTCACCGACGGCCAGCCGCGCACTCTGGACGAGATCGGCCAGGTGTACGGCGTGACCCGGGAACGCATCCGGCAGATCGAATCCAAGACCATGTCCAAGTTGCGGCACCCCTCGCGTTCCCAGGTGCTCCGCGACTACCTGGACTGACCGCGCACGTCAACAAATCGTGCCGGTTTGATCACCAGCCGTAGAACACTGAACGGTGATCGGTCGGTTGCCTGTTTGTGATCGTTGACGTGGCACCCTTGGTGCACGGCACACTGTCTCCCACGCCAGGTGTGACCTCGGTCCCCCGCGGGCACACAGGGAAGGCAGGGCCCGAGATGGGTGTTGCACGATAGGTGAGCAACCGAAGAGAGTGTTCATCGGTGACGACCAGAGGAGGAAGGCGATGACCCCGACCCTCACGCCGCCGCCCGAGACGGTGAGCCCCCCGGCCGCCGATGAACGGTGCGACCGCTGCAATGCTGCCGGCAAGCTCCGCATCACTCTGGCGGGTGGGAGCGAGCTGGTGTTCTGTGGGCACCACGCGAACAAGTACGCGGAGGATCTCGTGAAGATCACCGTGCGCTACGCGTCGGACCCGGAGTTCAGCTGGCGAGGCGCCGATCTGATGGCGAACTGAGGTCCGACAAGAAGTCCACAACCCGACATGACCGGCCGGCGGCACCCGCAAGGGGAGCCGCCGGCCGGTTTTTCGTGCGGTGCGGTCTTGAGACGGTGCGGTGTTAAGAAGGGGCCCCTGCTCTACCGGAGGCGTTAACAGGGGGCCCTTCCTTACAAGGTCTGCACGGTGGCGATGCGCTCCTCGAGCTGCTCGATCGTGGCCTGCGCGCTAGGCGGGCCACCGCAGATCCGGCGCAGCTCGGCGTGGATCTTCCCGTGCGGCTGGCCGGTGTGGTGGTGGCGGGCGGCCACCAGGGCGTTCAGCTGCCGCCGTAGCGCCACCCGGCGCTGTGCGGCACTCATCGGTGGGGGCGCCACCGCCGGGGCCGCAGCGGCCGGCTCAGCGGTCCGCTGGGCGGCCCGGCGCTTCTGCGCGGCGAGCTGCTCGGCCTGCCGCTTGGTCAGCAGCAGCGAGACCTGGTCGGCGGTGAGCAGACCGGGCAGGCCGAGGTACTCCTCCTCCTCCGGGGTGCCGGCCTGGGCGGCGGTGCCGAACGACGCCCCGTCGAAGATCACCTGGTCCAGCTCGGCGGTCGCGGAGAGCGCGGCGAAACGCTTCTCCAGCTCACCGCTGGCGCCGTCGTCGCGCTGGGCGCGCTCCAGCAGGTCGTCGTCGAAGCCCTCGCGGTCCTTCGGCTTGCCGAGCACGTGGTCCCGCTCGGCCTCCATCTCGCTGGCGAGCCCGAGCAGGTGCGGCACGCTGGGCAGGAACACCGACGCGGTCTCGCCGGAACGGCGGGCCCGGACGAACCGGCCGATCGCCTGCGCGAAGTACAGCGGGGTGCTGGCGCTCGTCGCGTACACGCCGACCGCCAGCCGGGGGATGTCGACACCCTCGGACACCATCCGCACCGCGACCAGCCACCGTTGCTGCGAGGCGGCGAACGTCGCGATCCGCGCGGACGCGCCCTGGTCGTCGGAGAGCACCACGGCGGCCTTCTCACCGGTCACCTGCTCCAGCAGCTTCGCGTACGAGCGGGCCACCTGCTGGTCGCTGGCGATGACCAGGCCGCCCGCATCAGCCATGCCGTTGGCTCGTAGCACCGTCAACCGGGCGTCGGCGGCACGCAGCACCTGCGGCATCCAGTCGCCGGCCGGGTCCAGCGCGGTCCGCCACGCCTGGGCGACCAGGTCCTGGGTCATCGGCTCGCCGAGGCGGGCGGCCAGTTCCTCCCCGGCGTTGGTGCGCCACCGGGTCTCCCCCGAATACGCCAGGAACAGCACCGGCCGCACCACGCCCTCGCGCAGCGCGTCGGAGTAGCCGTAGACCGAGTCGGCGCGGGAGCGCAGCAGCCCGTCGCCGCCGCGCTCGTAGGTGACGAACGGGATCGGGTTGTCGTCGGAGCGGAACGGCGTACCGGTGAGCATCAGCCGGCGTACCGCGGGATCGAACGCCGCCTTGACGCCGTCGCCCCAGGTACGGGAGTCGCCGGCGTGGTGGATCTCGTCGAGGACGACCAGCGTGCGGCGGGTCATGGTGCGCCGCCGGTGCACCTGCGGCGCCATGCCGACCTGGGCGTACGTGACCACCGCGCCGTGGAAGTCGGCGGCGGAGTGCAGGTCGGCGTTGCGGAACGCGGCGTCGAGCTGGATGCCGACCCGGGCGGCGGCCTGCGCCCACTGGGTCTTCAGGTGCTCGGTCGGCGCGACCACGGTGACCGCCTCGACGGTGCCGTCGGCGAGCAACTCGGCGGCGATGCGCAGCGCGAACGTGGTCTTACCGGCGCCCGGCGTGGCGACCGCTGTGAAGTCCTCGGTCCGGCGGCGCAGGTACTCCACGAGCGCCTTGCGTTGCCAGGCGCGCAGGGGCGGGAACGTGTCGAGCGCCGGCATCCGCGGTGGCACGCGTAGCTCCTCTCCGCCGCGGACGGCGGCGGGCCCGCCCGGGGCCACGGGAGCCGCCGCCCATGAAAACGCCCTCGCGCATCCGGTGCCGCGAAGGCCGGTTCAGCATAACCAGCGCGGGCCGGACACCCCACTCGACGCCACGCCCGTCACATCCGCCCACCCCGGCGCACGGCGCGAGCCGCCGGACGATCACGAGGTAGGCGGCGTCCCGGCGTGGGACGGGCGCGAGACGCGGGTCAGGGCAGTGGTCCCCGGGTGCCGGTACGCGGCGGTCGCAGCGTCGCCACCGGGGCGGACCAGCGGCGGCGCAGGGCGACCAGACGCAGCCCGAACACGAACAGCGCGGCGCCGGTGAGCGGCACGGCGGTGGCCTGTCCGCACGCCGACAGCAGCGCCACCGCGACCGAGCCGGCGAGCGCCGCGAGCGCGTAGATCTCCCGGCGCAGCACCACCGGGATCTCGCCGGTCAGCAGGTCCCGGCCCAACCCGCCGCCGATCGCGGTGAGCATGCCGATCATGCAGGCGCCGACCGCCGGCACGGCGGCGTCGAGGGCCTTGAGCGTGCCGGTGACGGTGAACAGGCCGAGACCCGCCGCGTCCAGCACCAGCACCGTGGTGCGCAGCCGGGCGAGTTGGGGATGCAGCCAGAACACGGCCGCGGCGGTGACCGCCGCGGTTGCGGCGTAGCGCCAGTCGGCGAACGCCAGCGGGGGCACCTCGTCGATGACCAGGTCGCGGAAGATGCCGCCGCCGAGGGCGGCGACCACGCCGACGAAGACCACCCCGAACAGGTCGAGCCGTTTCGCCACCGCCGCTGAGGCGCCGGAGGCGGCGAAGACCGCCACGCCGGTCAGGTCGGCGAGCAGAAGGGCGGTGGAGGTGGTCACCGCCGCAGGTTACGTCCAGGGGCGGCGGAGCCGCCCGGGATCACTCGGCGTACGAGTCGTAGATCTCCTTGCACTTCGGGCAGACCGGGGAGCCCGGCTTGGCCGCCTTGGTGACCGGGAACGTCTCGCCGCAGAGCGCGACCACGTAGGTGCCCATGACGGCACTCTCGGCGATCTTCTCCTTGCGGACGTAGTGGAACATCTCCGGACCAGTGTCCGCGTCCTTCAGCTCGGGACGCTCGAGGATCTCTGTGCTCACGACTCCACCTCCCGCGTCCCAGTTTTGCAGGTCGATCCGCCCCGGTCCACCTGGGCCCCGGCCGGAAGCGGCCCGTACGGTAACCGACGTGACCAACTTTCACATCAGTCTCGGTAGTGAGGTGGCCGACGCCCTGCGGGACGGCCGCCCGGTCGTGGCGTTGGAGAGCACGATCGTCTCGCACGGGCTGCCCCGGCCGGACAACCTGCGCGTGGCACGCGAGATCGAGCAGGCGGTACGGGACGCGGGCGCGGTGCCGGCCACCATCGGCATGGTCGCCGGCGAGCTGCGGGTGGGGCTGGACGACACCCAGCTCACCCGGCTCGCCACCGTCGACGGCGTGAGCAAGCTCTCGGTCCGCGACCTGGCCCCGGCGGCGGCGACGGGCGCGGACGGCGCCACCACAGTCGCGGCCACGAGCGCGGTCGCGGCGGCGGCCGGGATCGGCGTGTTCGCCACCGGCGGGCTCGGCGGCGTGCACCGGGAGGCGGCGCAGACGTTCGACGAGTCGGCCGATCTGGTCACGCTGGCCCGGACGCCGATCGCCGTGGTCTGCGCCGGGGTGAAGTCGATCCTCGACGTGGGCGCCACGCTGGAGCGGCTGGAGACGCTCGGGGTGGGCGTGGTCGGTTACCGCACCCGCCGCTTCCCCGGCTTCTACCGCACCGACGCGGGCTTCGACCTGGACTGGTCGGTCGAGTCGCCGGAGCAGGTGGCGGACGTGCTGGCCGCCCGCGCGGCGCACGGCGTGCACCACGGCGGGCTGGTGGTGGCCAACCCGCTGCCCGCCGACGAGCAGCTCGATCCGGCGCTGCACGACCGCACGCTCGCCGAGGGACTGGCCGCGCTGGCGCGCCAGGGGGTCACCGGCAAGGCGGTCACGCCGTTCCTGCTGTCGCACTTCCACTCCGCGACCGAGGGCGCCAGCCTGGCCGTCAACGTCCGGATCATCCTGCGCAACGCCGACCTCGCGGCCCGGATCGCGGTCGCCGTGGCGGCGGCCCGACGCACTCGCACCCCATGACCGAACGCACCGAGCGCAGCGAGGGCCGTGCGGACATGCCCAGCCAGCACTCCATGAGCGGGAGGCCGCGCGTCGTCGTCGTCGGCGACGTGATCACCGACGTGCTCGCGGTGCTGTCCGGGCCGCTCGCGACCGGCTCGGACACCGCGGCCGGGATCCGGTTCAGCGGCGGCGGGCAGGCGGCGAACACCGCGGCCTGGCTCGCCGGGCAGGGCGCGGCGGTGACGCTCGTCGCCGCCGTCGGCGACGACGAGACCGGCCGGGAACGGGTGGCCGAGCTGACCCGGATCGGTGTCGACTGCGTGGTGGAGCGGCACGAGGGTTACCCGACCGGCACCGTCATCGTGCTCGCCCACGACGGGGAGCGCACGATGATCAGCCAGCGGGGCGCGAACCTGCGGCTGACCGCCGGGCACGTGGACGCGGCGCTGGCCGCCGCGCCCGACGCCGGGCATCTGCACCTGTCCGCGTACACCCTGTTGGACGTCGGGTCGCGCGGCGCCGGCCTGCGCGCGCTGGCCACCGCCCACGAGCGCGGGCTGACCGTCAGCGTCGACGCGGCGTCCGCGGCGCCGCTGCGGCGCGTCGGCGGGGCGTTCCTGACCTGGGTACGCGACGTCGACCTGCTGCTGGTCAACACGGACGAGGCGACGGTGCTGGCCGGCGGGCTGGACCCGGCGGCGCAGGCGCGGGCGCTGACCGCGGTGGCGCACCGGGTGGTGGTCAAGCGCGGCGCGGCGGGGGCGGTGTGGGTGGAGCGCGGCGGAGTGGTGGAGTTCGCGCCCGCGCCCGGGGTGGACGTGGTGGACGTGACGGGCGCCGGGGACGCGTTCGCGGCCGGGCTGCTCACCGCGTGGCTGGCCGGTGCCGGCCCGCGTGCCGCGCTGGGGCGGGCCGGTGACCTGGGCGCGCTGGCGGTGACGACCGTGGGCGCCCGCCCGGCACCCTGACGCGGGCGGCCGGTCCGGGCGGTGTTCCGCCCGGACCGGTCAGGGCTCGGCGTCGATGATCTTGTGCGGGTTCTCCTGCGCGGTCAGCGCGGTGGGGGCGGGCTCCTCGCGGCGCCGGTGGTGGAAACGGTTCGCCAGGCGGTGCTCCTCCTTCGGCGGCCGGTCGTTCGCCAGCAGCACCGCCAGCCAGGGCACGAGCACCATGCCGAGCGCGCACAGCGGCAGCCAGAGCCAGAGCAGCGGGGCCTTCGCGCCGACCAGGATCGCGCCCGCGACCAGACACGCGACCCGGATGGCCATCATCAGCACGTACCGCTTCTGCCGGCTGTTGAGCTGGTCGTCCTGGCTGCGCGGGGCGTCGGTGATCAGTATCGGCTGGTACGCCTGACGCTTCACCACGGACCTCCTACGAGGGGATAGGGCCCATCCTGTCACTCCGGACGGCTGATCGGCGAGAATCGTGACAGGCGACTGCGTGTTACGCGCGTGGTACGCTTCGTCCCGTGGCCAACCGGTTCAGCTTCACCGACGAGGCGCTGGCGAACCTGCGGGTCGACGACGTCACACCGACGAGGAGGCGGTCACGATGCACCGCGACGAGGCGACCAAGCGGTTCCACGCCGGGGGCGACGCGTTCGCCGACCTGATCGACGACACGTCACCGGCGCAGCTACCCACCCCCGACACCGACGTGCCGATGGTCAGCCGGTCGGTCCGGCTCCCACTGGAGACCTACGAGCGGGTCCGCGCCGCCGCCGACGCGCGCGGCATCGGCGTTACCACGCTGATGCGGCAGTGGATCGAGGCCGGTCTGGCCGACCTGGACGACTCCGCCACCGTCTCGCTGGCCGACGTACGCCGCGCGCTGGCGTCGCTGTCCCGCCCGACCGCCACCTGACGGCTCACGCCTCCGGGCCGGCCTCGCCGAGCATCTCCCGGCCGATCGGCGAGGCGGAGGGCTCCGGCGGCCGGTGCCAGGCCCGGCGGGCGTCCGCGAATGCGACGAGCGCCAGCACGAGGGCCACCGCACCGAGCGCGTACATCGCCGGCACGGCCGCCAGCGCGGGCAGGAGCAGCACCAGGACCAGGACCAGGACCAGGACCAGGACCAGCATCCCGGCCAGCCGGGGGCGGGACACCCGGCCGAAGATCTCGTACTCGAACCGGGAGCGGGCGGCGAGGAACAGCGCCGGGCCGCCCACCACGAAGACCAGCCAGCTCGGCCGGGCCGTGTCGTACGGGTGGGCGATGACCAGCTCGTAACCGACAGCGGCGCTGAGCACGCCGAGCACCATGAACAGGTGGGTCTGCGCGGCCGACTCGGCCAGCCGCCCCGGCGTGCCGGCCATCCGCAGGGCCTCGGCCAGCAGATGACCGGCCCGGTAGAAGTAGATGCGCCAGAGCAACGCGGTGATCACGAACGAGATCGCGAACGCCGCCGCCGCGTCGACGGAGAACTCCTTCCCGCTGTACGTCATGCCGATCACCAGGATCGACTCCCCGAGCGCGATGAGGAAGATCTGCTGGTAGCGCTCGGCGAGGTGCTCCCCGGCGACCAGCCACTGCCGGATACGCGACGCCCCGATCCCCGGCAGCGGCCAGCCGCGAAACGTGCCGAGGTAGTCCACGGTCAGCGCGACGACCCACAGCGGCAGGCGCACGTCGGCCATCAGGGCACCGGCGATCCACAGCGGCGCGCCGGCCGCCGCCCAGGCGGCCAGCCGCAGCGGCACCAGGCGCCGCGGGTGCCCGCGCAACGCCGCCGCGATGACCAGCGGCCGGCCGACCATCACCACCACGTACGCGAGCGCGAACGGCAGCGCCCGTTCCTCCAGCGCACGGGGCAGCGTCACCCCCAGCACCAGGCTGCCGAACATGGTGCCGACCACCACGGTCTGGATGGCGACGCGCTCCGGCTCGTACCGGCTGGTGACCCAGGTGGTGATCGTCCAGACGTGCCAGAGCACCAGGAACAGCAGCAGGGTCTTGCCCACCTCGGCGGCCACCGCACCGGGCGAGCCGTCGAGTCCGCCTATCAGCCGCTGCGAGACCCGGGTCAGTGCGAACACGAAGACCAGGTCGAAGAAGAGCTCCAGGAACGTGGCCCGCCCGGGACTGGACCCGGTACGCAGCAGCGCCCCGCCCCGCTGCTCGGTCATCGTCGGCCCCCGTCCCCCGTCCTGGCGACAAACGACAGGGACGGTGGGCCGGTTGCGGCGGCGGGCGGCGGATCAGCCCTTCGCGGCCTTCGCCTCCGCCTTCATCCGCTGCTTGAACTCGCGTACCCGGCGCAGCGACTCCGGATCGGTCACGTCCGCGACCGACCGGTGGGCGTCGGCGTCGCCGTAGTCGCCGGCCGCCTCGCGCCAGCCGTCCGGGGTGATCCCGAACCGCTTGCCGAGCAACGCGACGAAGATCTGCGCCTTCTGCCGGCCGAACCCGGGCAGCTCACCCACCCGGCGCAGCAGCTCCCGGCCGTCGGTCACGTCGGACCAGAGCCGGGCCGGGTCGCCGTCGTAGCGCTCGACGAGGGCCCGGCACACCTCCTGCACGCGGGCCGCCATCGCCTTGGGGAACCGGTGCAGCGCGGGCGCCCGGGCGAAGACCTCCACGAGCGCCTCCGGGTCGTACCCGGCCAGTTCCGCGGCGTCGGGCTCGTGGCCGAGCCGCTGCGCCAGCACGTACGGGGAGGAGAACGCCTTCTCCATCGGCACCTGCTGGTCCAGCACCATGCCGAGGAGCAGGGCCAGCGGGCTGCGTGCCAGCAGTTCGTTGGCCTGCGGGTCGATGGGCAGTGACAGCGTCATGGGGACATAGTGCCGCGCCGCGCCGCCGACCGGGCGGCGACTCCCCGGCGACGTGACGCGGCCCGGCGGACCCCTGCGAGGTCCACCGGGCCGCGGCCCACCGGGTGGTCAGGTCACCCGTGTCGTCAGTTGACGACGAAGAGCAGCCGGTTCGGTGAGCCCGAGCCGGGGTTGGTCACCTTGCCGGTGGTGGCGTTGCTGGTCAGGTAGCTGGCCACCTGAGCCGGGGTGTAGGAGGTGTTCGCGGACAGGACGAGCGCCGCCGCGCCGGCCACGTGCGGGGACGCCATCGAGGTGCCGCTGATCGTGTTTGTCGAGGTGTCGCTGGTGCGCCACGCGGAGGTGATCGACGAACCCGGGGCGAAGATGTCCACGCAGGAGCCGTAGTTGGAGAAGGACGACCGCGCGTCGCTGCTGGTGGTCGAGCCGACGGTGATCGCCGCGCCGACCCGGGCGGGCGAGGAGTTGCACGCGTTGGCGCTGGAGTTGCCGGCCGCGAGCGCGTACGTGATGCCGGAGTTGATCGAGTTGACCACCGCGTTGTCAAGCGTGCTGCTGGCGCCGCCGCCGAGGCTCATGTTGGCGACGGCCGGCTTCACCGCGTTCGAGGTGACCCAGTTGACGCCGCTGATCACACCGGCGGTGGTGCCGCTGCCGGAGCAGTTGAGCACCTTGACGGCCACCAGGCGCACGCCCTTCGCCACGCCGTACTTGGTGCCGCCGACCGTGCCGGCGACGTGGGTGCCGTGGCCGTTGCAGTCGGTGTTGTTGGTGTCGACCGTGTTGGTGCCCCAGGTGGCCCGGCCGCCGAAGTCGGTGTGCGTGGTGCGGATGCCGGTGTCGATGATGTAGGCGCGCACGTTGCTGGCGGTGTTCGGATAGGTGAAGGTGCCGTTGAGCGGCAGGTTGCGCTGGTCGATCCGGTCCAGGCCCCAGGTGGCGCCGGTCTGGGTGCCCTGGGTGGTCATCACGCGGTCCTGCTCGACGTACGCGACGGCCGGGTCGGCGGCGAGCCGGCGAGCCTGGGCGGGGGTCATCTTCGCGCTGTAGCCGGTGAGAGCGGAGCTCCACACCGTGCCGACGTTTCCGCCGTAGCGCTTGGCCAGGCCGGCGGCCCGGTCCGGTACGGCGGTGCGGGCGGCGAGGCTGTTCGCGGTGCCGACCGCGTCGCCCTTGAGCACGACCACGTAGCTGCCGCTGACGGCGTCCGCGGCGCCGGCGTACCGGATCTCCCCGGTGGGCGCGGCGAGAGCGGGCGTGGAGGCGGCGGCGGCGAAGGCCGCGGCGGCGGCCGTGACGGCGAGCGCACGCAGCGCGCGCCGCCGGGGAAGGGACACGTCGGGCATCGTCTGGCTCCCTACCGGGGCGGCCCGGCTTGTGGCCGGATCGCCCTCATCGACTGATGTTGGCAGGAATGCTAACCAGAGATCGATAAACATGAAAGAGATAGTTACCGATAGATGCGGTCGGCGTTATGGATTCGGCGGGTGCCGCGCCACGCCGGGCGGCGCCCGGGGCAGGATGGGCACGTGGACCGTCACGACATGCTGCTCTCCCCCGCCGGGATCGACGCGCTGCGCACCGCGCTGACGCTCGCCCGCTTCACCGCCAACGGGATCGCCGACCGCCTGGGCCCGCAGGGCACCGGCGCGGTGGCCCGCAACGACTACCGGGCCGCGCTGCGCGCCACCCAGGACCGGGACCGGCTGGCCACGCTGATCCGGGTCTTCATCTGCGACCAGACCGAGCCGGAGGCGGCGGTCGCCGCCGCGCTGGCCCCGCTCGCCGTGGACGAGGCGCTGGCCGGGGGCATCGTGGAGCGGCACGGCGACGGCCTGCGCGCCGGGGTCGACCTGGAGCCGTACGGGGACGACTGGTGGGTGCTCGCCGACGTGCCAGCCGCCGCACGGCCCGGGCGCCCGCTGCACGCCGAGCACGTGCTGGGCATCGGCGGCGCCACCCAGACGCTGATCTCTGCCGCCGTACGCCCGGCCGTGGACACCGCACTCGACCTCGGTACCGGCTCCGGCGTCCAGGCGCTGCACCTGGGCACCCACGCCCGCCGGGTCACCGCCACCGACGTCTCGGAGCGGGCGCTGCGGTTCGCCGCGACCACCGCCGCGCTCAACGGGCAGGACTGGGAGCTGCTGCGCGGGGACATGGTCGCCCCGGTGGCCGGGCGTCGCTTCGACCTGGTGGTCAGCAACCCGCCGTTCGTGGTCGGCCCGGGCACCACCACGCACGTCTACCGGGACTCCGGGCGGGTCGGCGACGCGATCGGCGCGGAGCTGGCCGCCGCCGCGCCGGGCCTGCTCACCGAGGGCGGCACCATGCAGTACCTGGCGAACTGGGTGCACGTCACCGGCGAGGACTGGGCCGAGCGGGTCACCGGCTGGTTCGGCGGAACCGGCCTGGACGCCTGGGTCATCCAGCGCGAGGTGGCCGACCCGATGGCGTACGTGAACCTCTGGCTCACCGACGTCGGCGAGAGCGCCGACCCGCAGCGGATGGCCGCCTGGCTGGACTGGTTCGACGCGCACAAGGTCGAGGCGGTCGGCTTCGGCATCGTCTCGCTGCGCCGCTCCGGGCACGACCAACCGGTCGTCCGGGTGGAGGACCTGCGCCAGCGCGTCGAGCCGCCGCTGGGCGACCGGATCGGCGAGTGGTTCGCCCGGCAGGACTGGCTGCGCGCCCGGGACACCGAGGCGATGCTCGCCGCCCGCTACCGCGCCGCCGAAGGGCTCCAGCTGCGGCAGGAGGCCACCATGGGCGACGACGGCTGGGCGGTGGACCGGCAGGTCCTGGCCACGCCCCGCGGCCTGCGCTGGTCGGAGGAGATCGACCCGCTGGTACTCGCCCTGGTCGGCGGCGCCGACGGCCGCCTGCCGCTGCGCGACCAGCTCGCCCTGCTCGCCGCCGCGCACGACGTGGCGCCGGACGAGCTGGCCGAGGCGGCCGGACCGATCGTGGCGCACCTGGTCGAGCGCGGCATCGTCGAGCCGGTGACCGACTGATGCGAGCGGTGGTGCAGACGGTCGGCCGGGCCCGGGTGACAGTCGACGACGAGGTGACCGGGGAGATCGCCGACGGGCTGCTGGTGCTGCTCGGTGTCACCCACACCGACACCCCGCAGGTGGCCGCCACGATGGCCCGCAAGCTGCACGAACTGCGCATCCTCGACGACGAGCGCAGTGCCGCGGACGTCGGGGCGCCACTGCTCGTGGTCAGCCAGTTCACGCTCTACGGCGACGCCCGCAAGGGCCGGCGGCCGAGCTGGACCGCCGCCGCGCCCGCCGAGGTGGCCGAACCCCTGGTGGACGCCGTGGTCGAACAGTTGCGTGGCCGGGGCGCGAAGGTGGAGACCGGCCGCTTCCGCGCCCACATGCTCGTGGAGAGCGTCAACGTCGGTCCCCGCACCCTCGTGCTCGACCTCTAGGAGAACAGTCCGCGACGGGACAGCGACTGACGCAGCCAGCCGTCGAGCTGCGCGGCCCAGTCGGTACGGTCCGCCGTCGCGTGGTCCACCGTGAACCGGCCGAACGCGTCCCGGCCCTCGGTGAACAGGCCGCCCCGCTTGTCCAGCTCCAGCACCACGTGCACCTGGCGCGGATCGGTCACGAAGGTGACCTCCAGCTGGTTCATCGCGCCCGCGTACTGCGGCGCCGGGTAGAACTCGATCTCCTGGTAGAAGGGCAACTGCTGGTGCAGGCCGTAGATGTGTCCACGCTCGACGTCGGCGCGGGCGAAGCGGAAACCCAGCCGTAGCAGCGCCTCCAGCAACCGCTCGTGGGCGGGCAGCGGGTGCACCGACACGGCGTCCATGTCGCCCTTGTCCACCGCCCGCGCCACCTCCAGCTCGGTACGCAGACCCATCGTCATGCCGTGCAGGTGCTGGCCGTACAGGTCGGTCAGCGGCGTCTCCCAGGGCACCTGGTAGCGGAACGGCACGTCGTGCCGCTGCCCCGGCTCCAGCCGGAACGGGCCGGTCATCTGGGCCCGGCCGAACTCCTGGTTGACGTCGTACTCCGAATCGGAACTCTCCACCTCGACCCGCGTGACCAGGCCGAGTGCGACGTAGCTCACGTCCACCGGGTGGTCGCCGCCGACCACCTGGATCCGGCCCTCCAGAACGCCGCCCGGGCGGCAGTTCGGGTTGGCCAGCACCGTCTCCACCGACGGTCCGCCCACACCCATCGCCTGCATGAGCCGCTTGAAGACCACCACGTTCTCCGATCGTCAGTGCCGCACCGGCCCCGACGGCCGGTCGCTGGCACGGTAACCGTGCCGGGCAAGCGGATGCCGGATTCCCGCGAGGATTCCTGTCGGGTCTCCGATCGCCTCACTCCCGTCTCACGCCCCGACCGCCAAGCTGTTTGTCATCGGCCACCACCGCGTGGGCGGCACGGGACCGGTAGGCACGTCGGACACGGGGAGAACAGAGATGACCCAGCAGATGATCGAGCACAAGGACATGGACGTCACCCTCACGGACCTCGACGCCACCGACGAGCGCGGCGTCTCCACCGACCTGGTCCGGGCGTACCTGAACGGCATCGGCCGCACCAAGCTGCTCACCGCGGCGCAGGAGGTCGAGCTGAGCAAGCGGATCGAGGCCGGCCTCTTCGCCGAGGAGAAGCTGGCCACCTGCACCCCCGTCTCCGCCGAGCTGCGCGCGGACCTGACGCTGATCGTGGCCGAGGGCCGCGCCGCCAAGGACCACCTGCTGGAGGCGAACCTGCGGCTGGTGGTGAGCATCGCCAAGCGGTACACCGGCCGCGGCATGGCCTTCCTCGACCTCATCCAGGAGGGCAACCTCGGCCTCATCCGCGCGGTCGAGAAGTTCGACTACACCAAGGGCTACAAGTTCTCCACGTACGCCACCTGGTGGATCCGCCAGGCCATCACCCGCGCCATGGCCGACCAGGCCCGCACCATCCGCATCCCGGTGCACATGGTCGAGCAGGTCAACCGGATGGTCCGGGTACGCCGCGAGCTGTCGGTGACGCTGGGCCGCGAGCCGAATGTGAGCGAGGTGGCGGTGGCGCTGGAGATCCCCGAGTTCCAAGTGATCGAGCTGATCTCCTACGACCGGGAGCCGGTCAGCCTGGACCAGGCGGTCGGCGAGGACGGCGAGAGCGCCCTCGGCGACTTCGTCGCCGCTGTCGACCCGCGCGCCGAGCCGGGCGACGCCGCCGCGAACGGCGAGCTGCGCAACGAGGTACGCATCGTGCTGGCCACCCTGTCGCAGCGGGAGCAGGCGGTGATCCGGTTGCGTTTCGGCCTGGACGACGGCCGCCAGCGCACGCTGGACGAGGTCGGCCGCGAGTTCGGCCTGTCCCGGGAACGGATCCGGCAGATCGAGAAGGTCACGCTGCTCAAGCTGCGCGACCCGGAGCGGGCGAACCGGCTGGAGGCGTACGCCTGCTGATCCACACCCGGTCCGACAGGCCCCGGCGGTTCGCCGGGGCCTGTCGTGCTTGACCCGGGCGCTCCCGCCATATACAACCGACTGGTTACACAACCGGGAGGTTATAGAATTGTCCGCGGATCTGCTCGACGCCACCTTCGCCGCGCTCGCCGACCCCACCCGGCGTGCCATCCTCAACCGACTGGCCGCCGGGGAGGCGACCGTCACCGAGCTGGCCGAGCCGTTCGCGATGAGCCAGCCGGCCGTCTCCAAGCACCTCAGGGTGCTGGAACGCGCCGGCCTGGTCACCCGGGGCCGGGACGCCCAGCGCCGTCCCTGCCGGCTCGACGCCCGGCCGCTGCGGGAGGCCGTCGCGTGGCTGGCGGACTACCGCGACTACTGGGCGGAGAGCTACGCACGGCTGGACGAGGTCCTCGCCGAGCTGACCGCCGGGAGCCGCAATGAGCGGCCTGACCGCCGGGAGCCGCAATGAGCGGCCTGACCGCCGGGAGGCCCGATGAGCGGCCTGAACGCCGAAGAGCCGCAATGAGCGGCCTGACCGCCGGGGAGCAGCGATGACCGATCTGACCGTCACGCTGCACGGCGACCGGGAGGTCCGGCTCAGCCGCGGCTTCGCTGCCCCGCGCCATCTGGTGTTCGCCGCCTTCACCCGCCCCGAACTGCTGGTGCGCTGGTGGGGCGCGCGCGGCTGGCACCTGGTCAAATGCGAGGTCGACCTGCGGGTGGGCGGGCGCTGGCGGTTCGTCTCCCGAGGGCCGGACGGTGACCTGATGGCCCAGGGCGGCACCTACCGCGAGATCGACCCGCCCGCGCGGCTGGTCTGCACCGAGATGTTCGACGACCAGTCCTACCCCGGCGAGACGCTGGTGCGTCACGACTTCACCGGCTCGGCGGGCCGGACCACGGTCGTCACCCACCTGCGGTACGCCACCGCGCAGGGCCGCGACACCGTCCTGCGCTATCCGATGACCCGCGGCCTGAGCGAGGCGTTCGACCGGCTCACGGCCGTGCTGCACAACGATTCGACGACAGGAGCGACAACGTGAACTGGACGCTGGAAGTGGTGGTCGTACCGGTCTCCGACGTGGACCGGGCCAAGGAGTTCTACGCCGGACGGCTCGGCTTCGCCGTCGACCACGACACGGATCTGGGCGGCGCGGGGCGGATCGTCCAGCTCACTCCCCCGGGATCCGGGTGCTCGATCGTCCTCGGCCGGGGCGTCGTACCGGAGATGCCGCCGGGCTCGCTCAAGGGCCTGCAACTGGTGGTGGCCGACCTGGAGAAGGCGCGCGCCGAACTGGTCGAGCGGGGCGCCGAGGTGAGCGAGATCCAGGTGGTGGGCCAGAACCCGCGCCCGGTGCCGCACCCGCTGGACAACGTCGGCTTCGTCTTCTTCCGCGACCCGGACGGCAACGAGTGGGCGGTGCAGCAGATCTCCGCCCGGGGCTGAGGAGCGTTAAGAAGGGGCCCTTCCTCTACCGGAGGCGTTAACAAGGGGCCCTTCCTTACAACCGCCGGGGGCCCGTGTCGGGGCGCGGGGACTCCGTGCCGGTGCGGACCGTGGCGTGCAGCACCGAGATGCCGTCCGGCCGGGCCAGCACCGGGTTGAGCGTGAGCGACCGCACCCGGGGCTGCTCGTCGGCGAGGCGGCCGACCCGCATCAGCAGGTCGACCAGGGCCGCCCGGTCCACCGGCGCGGCGCCCCGGTGCCCGCGCAGCAGCGGTGCCGCCCGGGGCTCGTCGACCAGTTCGGCGGCGTCCCGGTCGGTGAGCGGGACCGCGCGCCAGGCCCGGTCACCCAGCAGCTCGGTCGCCACGCCACCCAGCCCGAAACCGACCACCGGCCCGAACGCCGGATCCTCCACCAGCTCCACCACACACGCCACACCCGGCGCGACCATCGGCTGGACCAGCACCTCCGCGCCGAACACCGGGGCCATCTCGGCGTACGCGCGGCGCAGCGCGGCGGTGTCGGCCAGGTCGAGGCGTACCGCGCCGAGGTCGAGGCGGTGCCGCAGTCCGGGTGCGGCGGCCTTGAGCGCCACCGGCCGGCCGAGCCGGTCGGCGGCCGCCAGCACCTCGTCGGCGCTGCCGGCCGGGACCGACTCCACCACGTCGATCCCGTACGCGCGCAGCAACGCCGCCGCGTCGGCCCCGTCCGGCCGCAGCGCGGCGTGCCCCGCCGCCCGGTCCACGTCGGCCAGTTCCGGCAGCACACCGGCGGGCCGGCGCAGCCAGTCCGCGTACCCGGTGACCCGGCCCAGCGCGCGTACCGCCTCCTCCACGCTCGGGTACGCCGGCACCCCGGCCGGCACCAGCCCGGCCAGGAACGTCGCCACCACCGGCTTGCCGGTGACCCGCGCGTCGGGCAGCGCCGCCGCGAAGTCGGCCGCCGGGTCGGCGAGCTGGCCCGGCAACGGCGGCGCGAACACCGCCACCACGGCGTCCACCTGCTCGCCGGCCACCGCGTCGCCGAGCGCGGCGGCGTACGCGGCGGCCCCCGCGCTCGGCCCGACGTTCTGCGGGTAGCCGTCGGCGACGGTCAGTCCCTGGGCGGCGCAGGCGGTCGCGGCCAGCCCGGTCAGCGCCGACGAGTTGCCCACCACCGCCACCCGCCGCCCGGTCGGCAGGGGCTGGTGGGCCAGCAGGACGCCCACGTCGAGCAGCTCGGACACGGTGTCCACCCGGATCACCCCGGACTGGGCGAACAGCGCGCTCACCGCCGCCGCGTCCAGCGCGGGCGCGTCCCCCACCCCGCGCGGCCGGGCCAGCGAGGCGAGCGCCACCACCGGCTTGCGGCGGCCGATGCGCCGGGCCAGCCGGGCGAACTTGCGCGGGTTGCCGAACGTCTCCAGGTAGAGCGTGATGACGTCGGTGGCCGGATCGTCCTGCCAGTACTGGAGCAGGTCGTTGCCGGACACGTCGGCCCGGTTGCCGGCCGAGACGAAGCTGGACAGCCCGAGCCCGCGCCGGGACGCCTCGGCCAGCAGCGCCACCCCGAACGCCCCGGACTGGCTGAACACGCCGACCCGGCCCGCCGCGGGCAGCGCCGGGGCGAGCGTGGCGTTGAGGCGTACCGCCGGGTCGGTGTTGGCGATACCGAGGCAGTTCGGGCCGATCACCCGCATGCCGGCCAGGTGCGCGGCGCGGACCAGCGCGCGCTGCGCGGCAGCGCCGGCCGGGCCGGACTCGGCGAACCCGGCCGAGATCACCACCAGGCCGTGCGCGCCCGCGCGGGCCGCGTCGCGGACCACGTCGGTCACCGCGTCCGGCGGGACCGCCACCACGGCCAGGTCGACGTCCTGGCCGGCGTCGGCCGCCGACGGGTACGCGGGCAGCCCCGCCACAGTCGTCGCGCTCGGGTGCACCGGCACGATCGACCCGGCGAAGCCGCCGTCGCGCAGGTGCCCGAGCAGCGCCGCGCCGACGCCCTGGCCGGTGGTGCTGGCGCCGTAGACGGCGATGCCCCGGGGCGCGAGCAGCCGGGCGATCGACCGGGCCTCGGTGCGGTGCTCCCGGCCGCGCTGCACCTCCAGGGTCGCCTCGGTGGGCGCGATCGGGAAGCTCAGGTGCACCACGCCGTCGGCGTACTGGCGCTGCACCTGGTAGCCGAAGTCGGCGAAGACCCGCAGCATCGCCCCGTTGGCCGGGAGCACCTCGGCGACGAAGTGCACGATGCCGTTGCGCCCGGCCGCGTCGGCCAGGTGCTCCAGCAGCACCGAGCCGATGCCGCGGCCCTGGTAGGCGTCCTCGACCACGAACGCCACCTCCGCCTCTGGCGAGGCGGGACCGAGCCGTTCGTAGCGGCCGACGGCGACGATCCGCTCGCCGGCCAGCACCACGAACGCCTCCCGGTCGCGGTGGTCGACGTTGACGAAGCGCTTCAGGTCGCGTTCCGGGATCCGCGGGTACGGCGAGAAGTACCGCAGGTATCGGGTGCGTTCCGAGAAGCGGCCGTGCATGGCCACGATCTCGGCCGCGTCCTCCGGCCGGATCGGTCGCAGCTGGACGGTCGTGCCGTCGCTGAGCAGCACGTCCAGCGGTTGCTCGACAGTGGTCACCGGTCGGTCCTCCCCTGCCGCCGGCTCAGTCGCGCGGGTCGTGCGGATCGAGCCCGAGCAGCGGGAAGACGGCCTTGCGGGTGGCCGCGACGGCCCGGTCCACCGCGTTCGGCTCGCCGCTGGGCTGCCACGGCTGGTACGACGGGTCCACGTCGTCGGTCATCCGCAACGGCACCTCGTGCCCGGGTCGCAGCCGCGCGGCCAGGTCCCGCCAGCCGGGCGGGGTCAGCGTGGCCGGGTCGACCGGCTCGCCGGCGGCGATCGCGAGCAGGTGCGTCCAGGCCCGGGGCACCACCTCGACGAGCGCGTACCCGCCGCCGCCGGTGGCGACCCAGCGGCCGTCGCACAGGTCGTCGGCGAGCGCCCGCAGCGCGCGGTAGGTGGCCCGCTGCCCGTCCACGGAGAGGTGCAGGTCGGCCAGCGGATCCTTGCGGTGCCCGTCCGCTCCGCACTGGGTGACCAGCACCTGCGGCCGGAACGCGCGCAGCACCGACGGCACGATCGCGTGGAACGCCCGCTGCCAGCCCGCGTCACCCACTCCCGGCGGCAGCGGCACGTTGACAGCGGTGCCCTCCGCGCCCGGACCGCCGGTCTCGTCCGGGAACCCGGTGCCGGGGAACAACGCGAGCGGCGTCTCGTGCAGGCTTACGGTGAGCACCCGCGGGTCGCGGTAGAAGATCTCCTGCACGCCGTCGCCGTGGTGCACGTCCACGTCCACGTACGCGATCCGTTGCGCGCCGAGGTCGAGCAGCCGGGCGATGGCCACCGCCGGGTCGTTGTAGACACAGAACCCGGCGGCCCGGGCGCGCATGGCGTGGTGCAGCCCACCGGCCACGCTCACCGCGCGCCGTGCCTCGCCGCGCCACACCGCCTCGGCGGCGGCCGTCGTGGCGCCGGCGATCAGCGCGCTCGCCTCGTGCATCCCGTCGAAGACGGGATTGTCCGAGGTGCCCAGACCGAAGCCGGCGAACAGCGGGTCGCGCGGCGCGGACCGGACGGCGTCCAGGTAGGCCGGATCGTGTACGCGGGTGAGCAGCGCGTCGTCCGCCGGCTCGGGCTTGACCAGCCGCACGCCGGGCCGGTCCAGGACACCAAGTTCGCGGGCGAGCGCCATGGTCAGCTCGACCCGGACCGGGTCGAGGGGATGGTCGCCCATGTCGTAGGCGAGGAGAGCCTCGTCCCACACCACCACCGTGTCGTCGGCCATGCGGCCATCGTCGCACGTGGTCCGGGGCGCGCCCACGGGTCGTACGCTCACCGGCCGGACGTGCCACCGGTCGCGACCGGACGGTCCGGGTCGGCCACCCACTCGCTCCACGAGCCGACGTACAACGCGGCGTCCGGACGACCGGCCAGGTGCAGCGCGAGCACCGCCTGCGCGGCGGTCACCCCGGAGCCGCAGTACGCGCCGACCGGGGCGTCCGCGTCCACTCCGGCGGCGGCGAACCGCTCCCGGAGCGCCTCGGCGGCGGGGAACCGCCCCTGCGTGACGTACTCCGGGGCGGGCAGGTTGACAGCGCCCGGCACGTGCCCGGCGACCGGGTCGACCGGCTCGTGCTCGCCCCGGTAGCGCGGCGCGGCCCGGACGTCGATCAGCACGCCGGGCTCGGCGACGGCGAGCCGGGCGGCCTGCGCGGCGTCCAGCACCGGCAGGGCGCCGGGCGTCACCGTCACGTCGCCCGGAACGGGAGCGGGCACGCTCGTGTCGACCGGCAGGCCGGCGGCCGTCCAGGCCGGGAAGCCGCCGTGCAGCACCCGCACCTGCCGGTGCCCGGCCCAGCGCAGCGTCCACCAGGCGCGGGCGGCGGACATGCCGTCGCCGCCGTCGTACACCACCACCGGATGACCGGCGCGGACGCCCGCGGCCCGCAACGCGGCCTGCAACGCCGCCGGGTCCGGAAGCGGGTGCCGGCCGGCGGCGCCGGGCGGCCCGCACAGCTCGGTGTCCAGGTCGACGAAGACGGCGCCGGGCAGGTGGCCTGCGGTGTGGTCGTCGCGGCCGGGCGGGCCGGTCAGCCGCCAGCGGACGTCGAGCAGGGTCGGCGGGTCGGCGTGATCGAGTTCGGCGGCGAGCCGGTCGGGCTCGACCAGCAGGTCTGCGGTGGCGGACATGCGGTCCAGTCAACACCATTCGACGCGCCACCTCCGGCTTGGCCTGCGTCGATGGTCGGTGGTAGCGGGTACCATCGGAGCCCAGGAGGCCGCAGACGTGAAGCACGACCTTGTTGACACCACTGAGATGTACCTGCGCACCATCCTCGAACTCGAGGAGGAGGGCGTGCCGCCGCTTCGTGCCCGCATCGCCGAGCGGCTGAAGCAGAGCGGTCCGACCGTGAGCCAGACCGTCGCCCGCATGGAGCGCGACGGCCTGCTCACCGTCGAGGGCGACCGGCATCTGACCCTCACGCCGCAGGGCCGCAACACCGCCGTGTCGGTGATGCGCAAGCACCGGCTGGCCGAGCTGCTGCTGGTGAACGTGATCGGGATGCCCTACGAGGAGGCCCACGAGGAGGCCTGCCGGTGGGAGCACGTGATGAGCGACGCGGTGGAGAAGCGGGTCTTCGACCTGCTCAACCGCCCGACCCGCTCGCCGTACGGCAACCCGATCCCGGGCCTGGCGGAGCTGGGCGACCCGGGGCAGACGCCTGCCGACGCCGTCGAGGGCGAGCGCAACCTGGCCTTCCCCGGCCTGTCCGGCCCGGTCGTGGTGCGGCGGATCTGCGAGAGCGTGCAGACCGACTCGGACGTGCTCCGGCAGTTGCACGCCGCCGGCGTCGACCCGGGCGCGACGGTGACTGTGGCGCAGGAACGCGACGCCGTCTCCATCGACCGCTCCGGTGACCGGGTACGCCTGCCCCGTGAGGTGGCGTCCCGGGTGTTCGTCGCGGCCCGCTGATCGTCCGGCAGCTCTGGCCTGCGGTCAGAGCTGCCGGTACGACCTTCGGTCAGAGCTGCCGGTACGACCTTCGGTCAGAGCTGCCCTGTGTCGATCACCTTCGCCAGCGTGACCAGCTTGCCGGCCGTCTTGTCCACCTCCGCCGTCGCGATGCCGGGCGGGGCGGTCCAGCGCAGGGTGGCGAGCTGTCCCTCGGTGTCCAGCCAGCCGACCTCGGCGGCCGGGCCGGACTTCGCGGTCTTGGGCAGCGTGTGCCGGTAGGCGGCCTTGCCCAGCTTGCTGATCTTCGCCGCGCCGCTCGGCTGCACGTCCAGGGTGAACGTCGCCGCGTCGATCGACGTCTCGGTCACCGACAGCGTCAGCTCCGGCAGCACCGCCCCGGCCGACCGGACCAGGCAGGTGTGGGTGTCGCCCCGCTCGGTGGCCGCCGCCACGTCGAACGTGCCGCCGGTGTGCTCGGCGATCACCGCGAAGTCGAGCAGCCGGCACGCCCCGCCCGAGGACGCCGCCGCGACCGGCACCGGCGAGGGCGGGGGCGGCGGCCCGGCCTCGGTCGGCCCCTCGTCGGCGCAGCCGGCGGCGAGCAGGGCGGCCGGAACGACCAGCCAGATACGGGCACGCACGGGAGACCTCCGCGGTCGGCGGCGGGTCCGGCCCGCCAGAGTTCCGTCGGACACCGTACGGTGCGCCCCAGCGGGGACGGAAGCCCCCTAATCGGCCACGTACGGACAGTGCCGGCAGCCTCGCCCGCAGCACGTGCCGCGCCGGGCCAGAAACCCGGCGCTGAGCACGAACAACCCGGTCTCCGGGTCCAGGTAACCGGCATCCCCGGCGGCCAGGGCGGCGGCGTGCGCGGCGAGAATCCGCTCCCGCCCGGGGTGATCCGGCGACAGCCGGGACGGGTGCGGTTCGGTAAGGGGCCGGTCCGCCGGCTCGTCACGCACCGCTGAAGTCTACGGAGGGCGCCCTCGCGAGGTCGACACCACCGGCATCCGCCCCGTCGCAATGGTCTCGCCGAGGGCGATGCTCACGCCGGTGTCGGCGTCGCGCCGGCTGCCCGGGAGGGGCACCACGACCGGACCGCGGCCCGCCGTGAACCGGTCGAAGCCGACCGGGCATGAACGGATGTGACGAACAAGATGCACCGGGTCGAGGCCCACGAGCGGGGACATCCCGGGGTCGCGCCGCCCGACGAGCCGTCGGACGACGACGTGATACGCGCGTCCCTCGCTGAGCCGAAGCGGTTCGGGCCGTTGTTCGACCGGCACGCCCTCCCCGTGCACCGTTATCTGGCTCGCCGGATCGGTCCGGCGGCGGACGACCTCCTGGCCGAGACCTTCCTGGTCGCATTCCGGCGGAGGGCGTCGTACACCTCGGGCGTCGGGGTACGGCCGTGGCTCTTCGGGATCGCCACCAACCTCCTGCGCCGGCACGTGCGGACCGAGGAACGCCGCTACCGCGCGCTGGCCCGGCTCGCCGCCGGCGAGTCGACACCGTCGGTGATCGAGGACGCGATCGACCGGCTGGACGCCGCCGCCCTACGCCGGGACCTGGCCCTGGCGCTGGCCTCGCTGCACCGGCGGGACCGCGACGTGTTGCTGCTCACCGCATGGGCGGACCTGTCGTACGAGCAGATCGCCGCCGTGCTCGACATCCCGATCGGCACCGTCCGTTCCCGCCTGCACCGTGCCCGCCGACTCACCCGACTCGCGCTCGCCCTCGAGGAGCCGACATGAACGAGATCAACCTGCTACGAACGCACGGGCCGGACGCCCCGGAAGCGTCCACCGAGACGCTCCGCCTCGCGAAGGACCGCCTCGCCCGCGAGTTCGCCGCCGCGCCCGTACGCCGGACCGTCCCGCCGCTGCGGCGTCGGACGCTCCTGGTGGCAGCCGGGGCCACGGTGGTGGCCGGGGCGGGCGTGGGCCTCGCGGTACGTCCGCTCGGTCCGGCGGAGCCGTTGACCCTGGTGGCTACCACGATCCCGGAGTTTCCGCTGACCCTGCGGTCGCGGCCGGCGACGCTGAGCCCACCTCGCTACAGCTACGCTCCGGGCCAGTTTCTCGCCGTGTTCCTGTCCCGCAGCACCACCGACGACGTCTACCTCCTCGTCGGGGACAGCCGACCGGCGCCGATCGCGACGACGTCACGCCCGGTGACCGTCGCAGGCCGCCCGGCCGAGATCTACGAGGAGTCGAACCCCGGCGGACCCCGCCGGCTCGCCATGTCGTGGGAACGCACGCCCGGTCAGTGGGTGTCGCTGACCGGCCACCGCAGGTTCGCCGACGACGCGGCGCTGCTCCGGCTGGCCGAGCACCTCGTCGACGAGCCGCAGCAGGTGCCGCTGCGGGTCCGGCTGGCGCCGCGCGGTTGGCGGGTCGCCATGTTCAAGGACGACACCATCCTGACCCTGCAGGGCGGCTCCCCCGACGAGACGCTCACCGTGCAGGTGGTGCCGCGCCGTGATCCGGACCTTCTGCTCAACGTGACGGGAGCCCGGGAGGAGCGAAGAGTCACGGTGGGCGGCCGGGAAGCGCGGCTGATCCGCGCCGACGACATGTGGTTCCTGCAGGCCGAGGTCACGGGCGGGGCGGTGGTCAACCTGCAGGCGCCGTTACGGCTCTCCGCCGGGCAGGTCATCGCGATCGCCGAGCAGATATCGGTGACTCCGCGCCGGGCCTGACCGGACGCTGCCGGCCCGGTTTTCGTCGTCAGCGTCCGGTCGAGCCGCGTCCGATTCAGTCGGCCGGGCGCTGCGCGAGCAGGAACGCCTGAGCCTGCCGCTCGCCGTCGGCCGGCGCGCGGACCATCGTCGCCGTCACCGCGAATCCGGCCGCCGCGAGCTGCGCGGTCAGCCGCTCCGGCGACAGCCAGTAGACGTCGTACCGGACGGGATGGCCGTACGCCCGCTCCCGCCGGTCCCGCCGGTCACCGGCCTTCACCGCGAGCAGCAGGTGACCGCCCGGGGCGAGCACCCGGCGGAAGCCGGCGAACACCTCGGGCAGCAGGTCGGGTGGCAGGTGGATCAGCGAGTACCAGGAGACCAGCCCGGCCAGCGACCCGTCCGGCGCGGTGAGCTCGGTGAGCGAGCCGACCTCGAAGCGCAGGTCCGGACAGGCGCGGCGGGCCACCGCCACCATGCCGGGCGACAGGTCGACCCCGCTGATGTCGAGGCCGAGCCGGTGCAGGTGGGCGGTGACGCGGCCGGTGCCGCAGCCCACCTCCAGCACGGGTCGGCCCGGCCCGACCGTTTCGGCGAACGCCGTGAGCAGTGCCCGGTCCAGCGGCGGCTCCACCACGTCGGGCAGCAGCCGCGCGTAGTCCTCGGCGACTGTGTCGTAGGCGGTGCGCGTCTCGACCAGCCAGGCGGGTTCGGTCACGCCCGCCGACCCTAATAGACGCCTGCCGTCCGCGCCCGGCGCGACCTTCGTCGATCATGAAGTTGGCGGGCGTCGTATCGGCGTGTCGCGCCGTCAACTTCGTGATCGACGAGGACGGGCCCGCTTCGGGGTCAGCGGAACCAGGTGATGGACTGGCCGTGGCCCGTCGTCCACGCGACCGGGCGGCCGTCTTGGGCCAGGACGTTGTGGAAACCGTCCGCGGGCGGCTCCGGCAAGTCGGCGAGTGGCAGCACGGACGGATCCTCGTTGGCGATCCAGTGGCCCGGCAACGTGCGTACCAGCGCGGTGAACGCGTCCCGGCGGGCCTTCGGCACCTGGTAGAGCACCGAACTGTGGAACACCACGAGCGTCGCCCCGGCCGGAGCACGCGCCGCCAGCGCCGGCAGGTCGTCGACCAGGTCTCCGCGTACCAGCAGGGGCGGATCGGCCGCCGCGACCGCCGCCGCGGCGCGCAACCGCTCCCGGCGGTGCCGGTGCTCCGGCCAGATCAGCGCCTCCAGCCAGGCCACGTCGGCCGGGTCGGTGACGTCGAGCGGGTTCACGTCCAGCCCGGCCCGCCACACCACCTCCGGGCGCCGCGCCGGCGGATCCACGCCCGTCAGGACGCAGTCGAGCACCGGCAGCCGCACCACCCCGAACAGCAGGTTCGGCTGACGCTTGGCCGGCGGCAGCGTGTCGAGCAGGGCGAGCAGCTCCGGGTCACCGGCGACCGTCCGCGACAACCGCTCGTACGCCGGGGACACGCCGCGCGTCTCACGCTCCGCGAAGACCCGGTAGATGTCGGCAGTACTCATCCCGTGAGCATTCCGGTCCGCGTACCCGATGGTCTGTGACCGCCCGCACCCGGACGCGCAGGCGTACGACGGTCAGCGCGACAGCATCCGGCGGACCCGGCTGCCCACCGCCTGCTTGACCTGCTCGCGCAACGGCTTTGCGCGGCGTGTCTTGAGCTTCTGCTGCAGCGTCCGGTTCTCGTCCCGCAGCCACTGCATGCGCGCCAGCAGTTCCTCCGTGGTGTGGGCGGAGGCCGGCCGGACCGCCGGCGGGTAGACGGTGCGGCGGACCTGCTCGTCGAAGCGGGTGGCGCTGTCCCCGTCGGCGAACGACAGGCCGAGGTCGTGCTTGGCGAGGAACGCGGTGATCCGCGCGAAGCGCTCCTTGTGGCCCTCGTTCAGGGCCGTGTAGTCGGCTTCCTCGTAGAGTCGCGCGGCGTCCACGTCGGCCGGCACGTCGCGCATCAGCCGGTGCGGGATGTCGAAGTAGCGGGCCAGTTCCAGGGTGCGCGAGTCGTGGGCGAGGAGATAACCGGGCGTGCCCGAGATCAGCGCCGTGATGGTGCCGTGGATCCGGGTGCCGAAGGCGAAGTCGAACCCGGAGAGGTACTCGATCCAGGGCCACGGGTCCACGAACATCCGCACCTTGTCCTCGGCGAAGAGCGGGTGTGAGGTGTGGATCGGCAGGTCGTCGGTCTTGCCCCGCAACTTCGGTTCGTCGCCGTAGAGCAGGGTGCCGAGGGTGTACAGGCCCTGGGCCAGGTAGCGCAGGTTCGGGTAGCGCTGGTGGTGGTGGCGGACGAGCGGGGCCAACGCGCGGACGTACGGCGAGATGACGAACGCGAGCCGGTCCTCGGGGCCCAGGGTCGCCTTCATCTTCTCGACCCGGAAGCTGTCGCCGTGCAGGAACATCGACGGGCAGCCGATCTGCTCGACGGCCGAGAACCCCAGCGTACGCAGGTAGCTCTCGCTGATCTCGCCGCGTACGCCGATGCTGTGCGACCGGTCCAGCACCGCCCGGCAGAACGCCTTCACCGGCTCGTCGATCGGGCGCAGGAACTCCCGGTCGCCGTCCACGTCGGTCTGCACACCGACCCCGAGCACCACCACCGGGATCTTGAGCCGCTCGATCAGCCGGGTCATCGAGATCAGCCGGTTCGTGTAGTCGTGGCGGAACGCGTTCGCCAGCGGGATCACGAAGACGTCGTACTTCTCGTTGATCTCGTCGGCATCGCGCGGGTCCGCCCGGAACCGCGACGGGGTGATCTCCGCCGCCGAGGTGGACAGCAGCTTGTGCGCGGCGTGGCTGAAGACCAGGTTGCCACTGTTCTTGCCGATCCAGTCCCGCTCGTAGGTCTCCTCGGCGGTGACGACGTCGAACGGGCCCTTGCGGGCGCGCAACAGGATCCGCTGGTGCATCCGGGTGTCCACCCTTCGTCCCGGACGCCACGGCGCCCGGCGAGGCCGAAGCGGCGCGATCGGCCGGGCACGGCCCCGTTCCGTGCAGGAGCAGAAATCCTATGCCATCTCCACGCCGGTCCGGATCCCACCTGCCGGCCGTCACGTCCCTGCCGCAGCGACCGCCCGCCCCCTACCGGACCGGGCGGTCGCTGGTCTCCCGACTGTCAGCTGCAACCGCTGGTGGAGCCGCAGCCCTCGCAGACGTAGCAGCTACCGGCGGGCCGCATCTTCGTGCCGCAGGTGAAGCAGAGCGGCGCGTCGGCGGCCTTGCCGATCACGGCCTCCAGCAGCTCGGTGCTGGAACCCACGGCCGGGGCCGGCTTCACGGCCGCGGCGTCGGCCATCTCCTGCGCCGGCTGCGCGACCGGGCCGGTCTTCGGCTCGGTCGCCTCGACCGGGGCGGAGGCGGCCATCGCGGTGAGGTCCGCACCGCTCGCCTCCGCCTCCGCCTCGGCCGCGAGCTGGGCGGCCCGTTCCCTGGCGGTGAAGATGCCCAGCTCGGCGCGGCGGTCGTACGGCAGGAAGTCCAGCGCCAGGCGACGGAAGATGTAGTCCATCACCGAGGCGGCCATCCGCACGTCCGGGTCGTCGGTCATACCGGCCGGCTCGAAACGCATGTTGGTGAACTTGCTGACGTACGTCTCCAGCGGCACGCCGTACTGGAGACCGATGGAGATGGCCACCGAGAAGGCGTCCATCACGCCGGCCAGGGTCGAGCCCTGCTTCGACATCTTGAGGAAGACCTCGCCGAGGCCGTCGTCCGGGTACGACGAGGCGGTGAGGTAGCCCTCCGCGCCGCCGACCGAGAACGAGATGGTCTCCGACGGGCGCTTCTTCGGTAGCCGCTTGCGTACCGGGCGGTACTCGACGACCTTCTCCACGACCTTCTCCGGCGCGGCCTGCGCGACGGCGGTCGTGTCCGCCTTGGCGTCGTTCTTCTTCGCCGCCGACAGCGGCTGGCCGACCTTGCAGTTGTCCCGGTAGATCGCCAGGGCCTTGAGGCCGAGCTTCCAGCCCTCGAAGTAGATCTTCTCGACGTCGGCGACGGTCGCCTGCTCCGGCATGTTCACCGTCTTGGAGATGGCGCCGGAGATGAACGGCTGGACGGCCGCCATCATCCGCACGTGGCCCATCGGCGCGATCGAGCGCTCGCCCATGGCGCAGTCGAAGACCGGGTAGTGCTCCGGCTTGAGGCCCGGGGCGTCCACCACGTGCCCGTGGTCGGCGATGTGCTCGACGATCGCCTCGACCTGCTCCTCGGGGTAGCCGAGGCTGCGCAGGGCGCGCGGCACGGTCTGGTTGACGATCTGCATCGAGCCGCCGCCGACCAGCTTCTTGAACTTCACCAGCGCCAGGTCCGGCTCGACACCCGTGGTGTCGCAGTCCATCATCAGGCCGATGGTGCCGGTCGGGGCGAGCACGCTGGCCTGCGAGTTGCGCCAGCCGAACTTGTCACCGAGCTTGTTGCCCGACGTCCACTGCTTGGTGGCCTCGCGCTGCACGGCGGTGGCCACGGTGCCGGTCGCCTTGATCGCGTCGTTGGCGGCGGCGTGCTTTCGCATGACCCGCTTGTGCGGCTCGGCGTTGCGGGCGTAGCCGTCGTACGGGCCGACGATGCCGGCCAGCTCGGCGGAACGGCGGTAGGCGGTGCCGGTCATCAGCGAGGTGATCGCGGCGGACACCTCCCGGCCCTGCTCCGAGTCGTACGGCAGGCCGGAGGCCATCAGCAGCGCGCCCAGGTTGGCGTACCCGATGCCGAGCTGCCGGTAGGCGCGGGTGGTCTCACCGATCTTCTCGGTCGGGAAGTCGGCGAAGCAGATCGAGATGTCCATCGCGGTGATGACGAACTCGACCGACTTGACGAACTTCTCCACCTCGAAGCCGCCGTCGGCGCGGAGGAACTTCATCAGGTTCAGCGAGGCCAGGTTGCACGAGGAGTTGTCCAGGTGCAGGTACTCCGAGCAGGGGTTCGACGCGGTGATCCGCCCGGTCTCCGGGCAGGTGTGCCAGTCGTTGATGGTGTCGTCGTACTGCAAACCCGGGTCGGCGCACTCCCAGGCCGCCTGGGAGATGGTGTGGAACAGCTTCTTGGCGTCGATCGTCTCGATGGTCTGCCCGTCGAGCCGGCCGCGCAGGTCGAAGCCGCCGCCGTTCTCCACCGCGGTCATGAACTCGTCGGAGACGCGGACCGAGTTGTTGGCGTTCTGGTACTGCACGCTGACGATGTCGGCGCCGCCCAGGTCCATGTCGAACCCGGCGTCGCGCAGCGCGCGGATCTTGTCCTCCTCGCGCGCCTTGGTCGCCACGAACTCCTCGATGTCCGGGTGGTCCACGTCGAGGATGACCATCTTGGCCGCACGCCGGGTGGCGCCACCGGACTTGATGGTGCCGGCGGAGGCGTCCGCACCGCGCATGAAGCTGACCGGGCCGGAGGCGGTGCCGCCGGAGGAGAGCAGCTCCTTCGAGGAACGGATGCGGGACAGGTTGACCCCGGCGCCGGAGCCGCCCTGGAAGATCCGCCCCTCCTCCTTGTACCAGTCGAGGATGGAGTCCATCGAGTCGTCGACGGAGAGGATGAAGCACGCCGAGACCTGCTGCGGCGAAGGCGTGCCGACGTTGAACCACACCGGCGAGTTGAAGCTGAACACCTGGTGCAGCAGCATCCAGGTCAGCTCGTGTGCGAACACCTCGGCGTCGGCCGGGGTGGCGAAGTAGCCGTACTCCTCACCGGCGGTGCGGTAGGTGTCGACCACCCGGTCGACGAGCTGCCTGAGCGACCACTCCCGCTCCGGGGTCCCCACCGCGCCCCGGAAGTACTTGGTGGTCACGATGTTCGCCGCGTTCACCGACCAGGACGCGGGGAACTCCACCCCGCGCTGCTCGAAGTTGATCGAGCCGTCCCGCCAGTTCGTCATGACGACGTCGCGGCGCTCCCAGGCGACCTCGTCGTAGGGATGCACCCCCTCGGTCGTCCAGACGCGCTCGATCTTCAGCCCCGCCCCGGCCTTGTTCCGTGACCTGCTGGTCGTCACGCCCTCGCCCCCCTCGTCGGCAACGGTCACCCACCGCGCCTCGTGTACCTGTCAGAAACCGGAAAATGTCAGCTGATCGCGCCGGCGGCGTCCGCCGCACCGGCACCGGCGCCCTCCCGGGCGCGCGCGGCGGCCCGCAGCGTCTCGATCTCGCGCTCGAAGTCGGCGAGCGAGTCGAAGGACCGGTAGACGCTGGCGAACCGCATGTAGGCCACCTCGTCGAGGTCACGCAACGGGCCGAGGATGGCCAGGCCCACCTCGTGGCTGGGGATCTCGGCCGCCCCCTTGGCCCGCACGGTCTCCTCGACCTTCTGTGCCAGCAGCGCGATCGAGTCGTCGTCGACCGGCCTCCCCTGACACGCCTTGCGCACCCCGCCGATGATCTTCGTACGGCTGAACGGCTCGGTCACCCCGCTGCGCTTGACCACCGCGAGCACCGCCTCCTCGACGGTGGTGAACCGCTTGCCGCACTCCGGGCACGACCGCCGCCGCCGGATGAGCTGGCCGTCGTCGGCCTCCCGCGAGTCGACCACCCGGGAGTCGGCGTGCCGGCAGTACGGACACCGCATTCGCCCGACCTCCTGTCGTCGATCGCGGGCACACCTACCGGCTCCCGGACACGCGTCGACACGGCGGGGCCATCGTCCGATGACCGTCGCCGGGTGCGCGGTGCGGGAGTGCGTTCGGTAGTTGAACCCAACCTGTAGGCAACTTACGCCCGTGTGACTACTACATCTAGGGGTCGACCGTATGCCGAACCCCAAGCGAGGTCAAGTTGACCGGCGCGTCCGGCGCGTCATCAGGATCACGTCCGGCGCGACGCCACCGAGGAGCCCAACGGACCGCCTCCCGCACTGGTCACGGGCGGCCGGGATGGAACATCCGTTCGATCGGCGTACCCTTCTATCAGAACACCAGTTCGGAAATCCAGGAACTCGGCACGACACGCCGACAGCAGGTCGTACAGATGTTTGAAAATGGCCGATCTCACCTATACGGTCAGACCACACGCACCACGAGCCGACGAGGCACCCCAGCGCCGACCAGGGAGGGACGGACGTGACCGAGGACCGGGCCAGCCGGCAGAAGAACCCGCAGCCGAACGACGGGGCGGGGCCGCCGGCGACCCGTCGCCCCCGCACCGCCCGCAGCCGCACCGCTCCCGCGGCGGTGCGTCCGGTCACCCCGGTGGTGAGCAGCTTCCCCGACCCGACGACCGTCGACCTGACCGCCCGGCAGCGGCGGATCCTGGAGTTCATCCGCACCTGGGTCGAGCGCCACGGCTACCCGCCGAGCGTGCGCGAGATCGGCGAGGCGGTCGGGCTGGTGTCCCCGTCCAGCGTCGCCTACCAGCTCAAGGAGCTGGAGAAGAAGGGCTTCCTGCGCCGCGACCCGAACCGTCCGCGCGCCGTCGACGTCCGCGCGCCGGGCGAGGCGGACGACGAGGCGGCCCGCGCCCAGCGGCCCGCCCCGGCGTACGTGCCGATGCTGGGCCGCATCGCCGCCGGTGGGCCGATCCTGGCCGAGCAGGCGGTGGAGGACATCTTCCCCCTCCCCCGCGAGCTGGTCGGCGAGGGCGAGGTCTTCATGCTCCAGGTCAAGGGTGACTCGATGCTCGACGCGGCGATCTGCGACGGCGACTGGGTGGTCGTCCGGCAGCAGCCGAACGCCGAGGTCGGCGACATCGTGGCCGCCATGCTCGACGGCGAGGCGACGGTGAAGACGTACCGGCGGCGCGACGGGCACGTCTGGCTGATGCCGCAGAACCCGGCCTTCGACCCGATCCCCGGCGACGACGCCACGATCATGGGCCGCGTGGTGGCGGTGCTGCGGCGCATCTGAGGCGACAGCAGCGAAAAGGGGTGACCGTGGCCGGTCACCCCTTTTCCGTGTCGTCTCAGTAGCGGTCGCCCCGGTACTCCCGGCCGCCGCCGGACACCGGGCCGTACCGGCCCTGGTCGTCGTAACCGTCGCGGCGCCCGCCACGCGGGTCCTGTCCGCGGCGCGGCGGCTCGGCCCGGCCGCCTTCCCCCCGCGGCCCACCACCGTTCGGCTGCCCGCGGTATCCGGCCCCACCCGGGCCGCCGCGGCCCGGACTGCCCTGACCGCCGCCACCCGGACCGCCGCCACCCGGACCGCTACGGCCGGGACCGCCCTGGCCGCCGCCCGGTCCGCCCTGGCCCCCGCCGCCGTAGACGCCGCCACCGCGCCCGCCACCGGCCGGGGCACCACCGCCGCCGTACACGCCGCCACCCTGCGGACGAGCCCCGCCCGGGGGACGGCCACCGCCCTGGGCGCCGCCGCCGTACACGCCGCCGCCCGACCGGCCACCGCCGTAGACACCGCCGGACGCCGGGCGGTCGCCCTTGGCCGCGCCGCCGTAGACGCCGCCCTGACCACCGCCGTAGACACCGCCGCGCGGGGCGTCCGGCCGTTCGCCCGACGGGAAGCCGTTGTTCACCGGGAAGTCGCCGCTGCGCTCGGGGTCGCCGGCCGGTGCCCGGGGCGCCGGCTTGCGCCGCGCCCGCAGGATGCCGAACACGCCGGCGCCCATCAGCAGCGCGCCGATCACCCCGACCGCCGCGATCAGGTACGTGATCTCGTCGAGCGAGAGCCCTTCGAGCCAGGACTTCTCGGCGGCCGCTTTGGTGTCGGCCTTGCCGCCGTTGGGCAGCGCCTCCGCGCCAGTGGTCGACGGGGTGTAGCTGAGGATGTCGATCGGGTCCGACTCGTCGAGCGTGCCGCCGTCGGAGACGGTGACGAACGTCTTGCCGTCCGGCGTGTAGGAGATCGCCTCGCCGAACGGGTCGGCCAGCGGGGTGACCCGGGGCTTGCCGGTGGTGATCGCCTTGACGATGTCGCCGCCGGCCACGTCGAACTCGAACGCGTCGGCGTACGTGCGCAGCACGACCCTGCCGCCGTCGGGTGAGCGGGCCGCGCCGGTGACGAGCGCCCGCCCGGGCGAGCCGAGCTTGTTGTCGGTGCTGGTCTTCGGGAGCGTGAACTCGCCGACCTTCTTCATCGGGATCGGCTCGGTGTCACCGCTCGCCTTCAGCTTCACCGTCGGGGTGTAGATCTCCGACTTGCCGGAGAGCTCCTTGGTGATCACCAGCGGCATGTTGTCGTCGTCGACGAGCAGGGCCTCCGCGTCGTGCGGCTCCTTGCCCGGGTAGCTGAGCCGGTGCAGCACCGGCTGCTTCGAGCCGCTCAGCGGCATCGTCCAGACCGCCACCCGCTCCCGGCGGGTCTTCTTCTCCACGTTGTCGCCGGTGTCGGCGATCCAGAGGTTCTTGCGGTCCGGGCTGAGCGCCAGGTCCTCGGTGTCGAGCGGCCCGTCACCGGAGTAACGGACCTCCTTGTCGACCTTGCACTTGGTGTCCAGGTAGAAGACCCGCTTGCGGCTGGGGTCGTCCGACCCGTCGTTGATCACGACGTACCCGTTGCTGGTGGCGACGAGCCCGGACAGCTCGCGAAGGCGGTCGTCGGTGACCGTGCACTTCTTCTTGGGAGCCGCGGCCAGCACGGGGGCCGCGGGGGCCGGCCCGGCCGGCGCCACGACCGCGCCGACCAGGCCGAGCGCGAGCGTGACCGAGGAGACAACGTGCCGCATGACGCTCAGTGTCGCACGGCGCGGGTTTCCGCCGGGTGACGCCGGACGGCTCACCGCCCGGCGCTCACCCGCTCGTCGCTGGTCAGCCGGTCACCCGCCCGGTACGGCGCGAGCTCCGCGGCCAGCCCCTCGCTGACCCGCACGTGCAGCAGCGTGCCCTCGGGCAGGTGCGCGGTGCTCAGCACCTCACCCTGCCGGTGCACCCGGGCGACCAGGTCACCCCGGTCGTACGGGAGCACCGCGCGCACCTCGACGGCCGGCCGGGGCAGCCGCCGCTCGACGGCCGCACGCATCTCGTCGATCCCGCGCCCGCTGTGCGCGGAGACGAAGACCGCGTCCGGCCAGAGCCGCTTGAGTCGCAGCATCGTCTCCTCGTCGGTGGCGTCGGTCTTGTTCACCACCAGTAGTTCCGGCAGCCGGTCGGCGCCCACCTCGGCGAGCACCTCGCGTACCGCCCGGACCTGCTCCTCCGGATCCGGGTGCGTGCCGTCGACCACGTGTACGACCAGGTCGGAGTCGGCGACCTCCTCCAGCGTCGAGCGGAACGCCTCGACGATCTGGTGCGGCAGGTGCCGGACGAACCCGACCGTGTCGGACAGCGTGTAGAGCCGCCCGTCGGACGTGGTGGCCCGGCGGGTGGTCGGGTCCAGCGTGGCGAACAGCGCGTTCTCCACCAGCACGCCCGCACCGGTCAGGCGGTTGAGCAGGCTGGACTTGCCGGCGTTGGTGTAGCCGGCGATGGCCACTGCGGGCACCGCGTTCCGGGTGCGCCGGGCGCGCTTCGTCTGGCGTACCGTCGCCATGCTCTTGATCTCGCGGCGCAGCCGCGCGATGCGGTGGCGGATGCGCCGCCGGTCGGTCTCCAGCTTGGTCTCACCGGGACCACGCAGGCCCACGCCGCCGCCGGCGCCACCGCCGCGGCCGCTACCACCGGTCTGCCGGGACAGCGTCTCGCCCCAGCCGCGCAGGCGCGGCAGCAGGTATTCGAGCTGGGCCAGCTCGACCTGCGCCTTGCCCTCCTTGCTCTTGGCGTGCTGGGCGAAGATGTCGAGGATCAGGGCGGTCCGGTCGACCACCTTGACCTTGGTGCGCTGCTCCAGGTTGCGCAGCTGCGACGGCGACAGCTCACCGTCGCAGATGATCGTGTCGGCTCCGGTGGACAGCACCACCGCGCCCAGGTCGTCGACCTTGCCGCGGCCGATGTACGTGGCCGGGTCGGGCCGGTGGCGACGCTGGATCAGCCCTTCGAGCACCTGCGAGCCGGCCGTCTCGGCCAGCGCCGCCAGCTCGGTGAGGCTGTTGTCGGCGTCGGCCTGGGTGCCCTCGGTCCAGACCCCCACCAGGACGACCCGCTCCAGCCGGAGCTGGCGGTATTCGACCTCGGTGATGTCGGTGAGTTCGGTGGAGAGGCCGGGGACCCGCCGTAGCGCCTGCCGCTCCGACAGCTCGTACTCGCCGGTGGTGGCGTCGAACTCGTCGTCGGTGTAGGGGTGGAAGGTCTCCTGGTCGCGCAAACTGCGTCTCCTGTCCGTTATGTGCAACGCCGGGAATTTTCGGCGCGTGACAGCAATCCTGACATGTGACAACGCCTGACGCACGTGTGTTATGCCCGCGACGCTACCCACCGGTAGCGGGGGCGGATGCCGGGCGACCAGGGCGGGCGAGTAGAAATGCCAGTCGAGCCGCTCAGCGCCGACGGAGGAGTTTCTCGTGGCCAACACACGACTGCCGAGTGCCGGATTCTCCATCACCATCCGGATCGCGGTACCCGCCGACGCCACCTCCATCGGCCGGCTCACCACCGCCGCCGGCGAGGCCGGGGCCATCGTCACCGCGCTGGACGTGGTCGACTCCGACCCCGCGCACGTGATCGTCGACCTCACCTGCGACACCGCCGACGCCGGCCACGCCGACCAGGTCGTCGACGCGCTCACCGCGCTCGACGGGGTGGACGTCCGCAAGGTCTCCGACCGCACCTTCCTGCTGCACCTCGGCGGCAAGATCGAGGTCACCCCGAAGGTCGCGCTGCGCACCCGGGACGAGCTGTCCCGCGCGTACACCCCGGGCGTGGCACGGGTCTGCATGGCGATCGCGGAGAACCCGGCCGACGCCCGCCGGCTCACCATCAAGCGCAACACCGTCGCCGTGGTCAGCGACGGCACCGCGGTGCTCGGCCTGGGCAACCTCGGGCCGGCCGCGTCGCTGCCGGTGATGGAGGGCAAGGCGGCGCTGTTCAAGCGCTTCGGCGGGGTGGACGCCTGGCCGGTGGTGCTGGACACGCAGGACACCGACGAGATCGTGGCGATCGTCAAGGCGATCGCGCCCGCGTACGGCGGGATCAACCTGGAGGACATCGCCGCGCCGCGCTGCTTCGAGATCGAGGCCCGGCTCCGCGAGGCGCTGGACATCCCGGTCTTCCACGACGACCAGCACGGCACCGCGATCTGCGTGCTGGCCGCGCTGACGAACGCGCTGCGCGTCGTGGGCAAGCAGCTCGCGGACGTCCGGGTCGTGGTCTCCGGCGCCGGCGCGGCCGGCACCGCGATCATGAAGCTGCTGCTGCGCCAGGGCGTGGGCGACATCATCGCGTACGACCGCCAGGGCGCCCTGCACCGCGGACTGCCGGACCTCAACCCGGCCTGGCGGTGGCTGGCCGACAACACCAACAAGGAGAACTACTCCGGTGACCTGGCCGGGGCGGTACGCGGCGCGGACGTGTTCATCGGCGTGAGCGCGCCGAATCTGCTCACCGGCGAGGACGTCGCCCAGATGGCGAAGGACGCGATCGTCTTCGCGCTCGCCAACCCCGATCCGGAGGTGGACCCGCGAGAGGCGCGCAAGCACGCCGCAGTGGTCGCCACCGGCCGCTCGGACCAGCCGAACCAGATCAACAATGTGCTGGCCTTCCCCGGCGTGTTCCGCGGCATGCTCGACGCGCACGCCGAGGAGTTCACCGACGAGATGGCGCTCGCCGCCGCGCAAGCCATCGCGGACGTGGTCGGTGCGGACAAGATCAACCCGACGGTGATCGTGCCGAGCGTCTTCGACTCCCGGGTCGCCCCGGCCGTGGCCGCCGCGGTGCGGGCCGCCGCCCAGAACCCGGCCGCGACGCCGGCCCCGGCGGCCGACCCGGGCCCGGCCGACCTGCCCGAGATCGCCGCCAACGCCAGCGCCACTCCCTGACCTGTTCCCCGCCCGGCCTTGCGCGGCGCCTTCGCGCAGGCCAGCACCCTCTCGCGGGGGCAGCACCTCGCGGGACAGCACCTCGCGAGGCGGCATCTCCTCCCACGGGCCCGCCCGCGCCCGGCTCAGCGCACCACCCCACACCCGCAACCCGGCGCAGTCAGGCGTCCCCGGCACGTCCTACACGAGATCTTGGAAGGAATGCCGGCCAGCCGGACCGCAGCGCGCACTCAGCCCCGTGCCGACCAAGGAGTTCGCGTCACCGGAGCACCGGGATTCCGCCACAAACTCCTTGATCAACTGGCAGAAGCAACGCGGGCGGGCTATTGGTGAAGGGTGGAGGGGGTCAGGGTGCCGGTGGCCACCAGGACCGCGGGACCGGACAGCCAGCAGGTGTCGGCCGTCACCGTCACGGTGAGGCGTCCGCCGGGTACGTCCACGGTCATCGTGCCGGTGTCCAGGCCGGCGTCGCGCAACGCCACCGCCGCCACCGCGCACGCGCCGGTGCCGCAGGAGAGCGTCTCGGCCGAGCCGCGCTCGTAGACCCGCATCAGCACGTGCCCGTCGGTGCCGGCGACCGGCTCGCCCGGCGAGGTGAACTCGACGTTCACCCCGGACGGGAACGTCGAGGCGTCGACCCCGGGCGCGCGGGTGAGGTCCAGCCCGGTCAGCTCCAGCGCGGCGGGCAGCGGGCACACCAGGTGCGGGTTGCCGACGTCCACGGCGGTGCCGGGCAGCGTCAACCCGCCGAGCGTGGCGGTCGCGGTGTCGTACAGCCGGGGGCGGCGCATCTCGACCGCCACACCAGCGCCCTCGACGCGGGCCCGGACCAGGCCGGCGCGGGTCGCGATCGGCAACGTCCCGCCCGACGGGGCGGCCAGCGACCGGTCCAGCAGGTAGCGGACGAACACACGGGCCCCGTTGCCGCACATCTCGGCGAACGAGCCGTCGGAGTTCCAGTAGTCCATGAACCACTCGGCCTCGCCCGCCAGCGCGACACCCTCGGGGTGCTTGGCGGCCCGTACGACGCGCAGCACGCCGTCGCCGCCGAGCCCGCGCCGCCTGTCGCAGAGCGCGGCGACCAGGCCGGGCGTCAGGTCGAGGGCGCCGTCCGGGTCGGGCAGGATGACGAAGTCGTTGCCGGTGCCGTGACCCTTTGTGAACTCCACGCCTCCATCATCCCCGATGCTCGGCGACCACCCGCAGGGCAGTGCCGAGGAACCCGGGCGACGCCGAGTCCAGCCAGTGGATGCGCGGGTCACGCCGGAACCAGGAGCGCTGCCGCCTGACGAACCGGCGGGTCGCGCGGACCGTATCCTCGTGCGCCTCCGTCTCGGTCAGCTCCCCGGCCAGGAACCGCAGCACCTGCTGGTAGCCGAGCGCCCGGCTCGCCGTCCGCCCCTCGGGCAGCCCTTCGGCGACCAGCGCCCGCACCTCGTCGACCAGCCCGTCGGCCCACATCCGGTCCACCCGCAACGCGATCCGCTCGTCCAGCGAAGCGGTGTCCAGGTCGACGCCGAGCTGCACCGACGGGTAGTACGGAGTGGGCGACGGCAGCGACGCGGTGAACGGCGCGCCGGTCAGCTCGATCACCTCCAGCGCCCGCACGATCCGGCGGCCGTTCGTGGGCAGGATGCTCGCCGCCGCGTCCGGGTCGGCCTCGGTCAGCCGGGCGTGCAGCGGCTCGGGGCCGACCGTCGCGAGTTCCGCCTCCAGCCGCTCCCGCAGCGCCGGGTCGGTGCCGGGAAACTCGAACCGCTCCAGCACCGCCCGCACGTACAGCCCGGAGCCGCCGACCAGCAGCGGCACCCGTCCCCGGGCCAGGATGTCGTCGACCGCCGCACGGGCCAGCGTCTGATACTCCGCGACACTGGCCGGCTCGGTCACCGGCCAGATGTCCAGCAGGTGGTGCGGCACGCCCTCGCGCTCGGTCGGCGACAGCTTCGCGGTGCCGACGTCCATGCCCCGATACAGCTGCATCGAGTCGGCGTTCACGACCTCGCCGTCGAGCGCGTGCGCCAGCGCGATGCTCAGCGCCGACTTCCCGGCCGCGGTCGGCCCGACCACCGCCACGACTGTCACGACCGCTCCCAGTTCGCCACGAGGTAGGCAACGCCGTAGGGGGCGCGGTGGTAGCTCAGCTCGCCGCACCAGTCGCCGCCCGCCGCCCGGGCCGCGCCGGCCAGCACCTGCCAGGGCGCCCGCCCGGCGACCCGCAGCTCCGCCGACAGCCCCGGGTCCAGCCCGAGCAGGGCGTCGGCGTCCGCGCCGGCCAGGGCCGCGGCGACCCCCTCGTCGTACGCCGCGGCGCGCGGGTCGTCGTACCCCGGCGCCTTGACGCCCCGGCAGGCGGACCCGTCACCGAGCACGAGCAGCGCGACGGGCGGATCGTCGTCGGCGATCAGGCTCGCGCCGAACGCCACACACTCCGCCGGCGTGGCGTCGTGCGCCACCGACCGGGCCAGCCGGGGCAGCGTCGTGCCGGAGCGGTTCAGCAGCCAGGCGCCGATGGTCAGGCTCAGCGGCAGGCGCTCCGCGCCGGAGCAGGAGGTCTGCCACAGCCGCACCGGCCGGTCCAGCCCGAAGCCGCGCAGGGAGCCCGAGTCGGCGGCGGCGAACCGAACGGTCTCCGGTCCGCCGCCGACGAGCAGGACCGCCTCGGGACCGGCGGCGAGCAGCCGGGCGACCGCGGCGTCGGCGGCGGCGCGCAGGTCGTCCAGCTCGGGCGCGGCGGCGCCGGCCAGCTCGGGCACGATAAGCGGCGGGTGGGGGCAGACGGCGGCGGCAACCAGGGGCACGCCCCAAACCTATCGGGATCTCCCGGTGCGTCCCCGCGCCGATCCGGTCATCGGGGGCGTACAACACCGTATGGTCACGGTCGGCGACAGGCGCTCGACACGGACGGGGGCGGACCTGTGACAATGCCGGGAGAAAGTTTGCTGCGCCGTGGCGGCGGACGAGGGGGCTGTCCCCTCGACGCCGGGAGAACGAGGATGGGCACATGAGCGACTGGACTGCCTTCGGACGGGTCGACGAGGACGGCACCGTCTACGTCAAGACCGCCGAGGGCGAGCGGGTGGTCGGATCCTGGCAGGCAGGGGCACCGGAGGAAGGGCTCGCCCACTTCGCCCGGCGCTACGCCGACCTGGTGACCGAGGTCGACCTGACCGAGGCCCGGCTCAACTCGGGCGCGGCTGACGCCGGTCACTCCCTGACCACGATCCGCCGGATCCGTGGGTCGCTGGCCGAGGCGCACGTGGTCGGTGACATCGACGCCCTGGCCGCCCGCCTGGACAAGCTGGCCACCGTCGCCGAGGAGAAGGCCGGCGAGGCCAAGGCGGCCCGCGAGGCTGCCCGGGGCGAGGCACTGGCCCGCAAGACCGCTCTGGTCGAGGAGGCCGAGAAGCTCGCCGCCGAGTCGACCGGCTGGAAGACCGCCGGTGACCGGCTCAAGGAGATCCTCGACGAGTGGAAGACCATCCGCGGCGTCGACAAGAAGGCCGACGGTGAGCTGTGGAAGCGGTTCGCCGCCGCGCGCGACGGCTTCACCCGCCGCCGGGGCGCCCACTTCGCCTCCCTCGACCAGCAGCGCAAGCAGGCGCAGACGGTCAAGGAGGAGCTGGTCGCCGAGGCGGAGAAGCTCAAGGACTCCACCGACTGGGGCGTCACCGCCGGGCAGCTCAAGGACCTGATGACCCAGTGGAAGGCCGCGCCGCGCGCCGCCAAGGAGGCCGAGCAGAAGCTCTGGGAACGGTTCCGCGCCGCGCAGGACGAGTTCTTCACCCGCCGCAGCGAGGTCTTCTCGGCGCGCGACAACGAGCAGCGCGCCAACCTGGAGCGCAAGCAGGCGCTGCTGGCCGAGGCCGAGGCGCTGGACGTCGACGGCGACCCGAAGGGCGCCCAGGCGAAGCTGCGGGAGATCCAGGCGCAGTGGCACGAGGCCGGCCGGGTGCCCCGCGAGGCCGCCGCCGGGCTGGAGCGCCGCCTGCGGGCCGTGGACGACAAGGTCCGCGAGGTGATGGACTCGGCGTGGCGGCGTACCTCCAAGGAGGACAACCCGCTGCTGGCGCAGATGCGCGCCCAGGTCGCCGAGGCCGAGGACCGGCTGGCCCGGGCCCAGGCTGCCGGTGACGCCCGCCGGATCAAGGATGCCGAGCAGGCACTCGCCTCGAAGCGGCAGTTCCTCCAGCTCGCCGAGCAGGCCGGCTGACGCGGAAGGAAGGGCACCTTCTTAACGCCTCCGGTAGAGGAAGGGCCCCCTTTTAACACTCGGTGTTAAAAGGGGGCCCTTCCTTGCGTGCGGTCACTGGGCGGTGCAGCCGCCTACGGGGGCGGGTGCCGCGGCCGGCGCGCCGATCGTCGGCAGGCCCAGCAGCACCCCCGGGGTACGCGGAACCTGTCCCGCCTCGGCCGCGTCCCCGGCCCGGGTGCGCCGGTGCGCCAGCGGCGCACCGTCGGCGTTGAGGTGGTGCGGGGCGGCGTACGTGACGACTGTGTGCACGATGTCGCCGGGACGGATACGCCCGGCCAGCTCACCGGTGGCGAAGTGCACGAGCCGGCCGTCGCGGGCGCGTCCGGACATCCGGCCGGTGCGCTCGTCCTTGCGGCCCTCGCCGACCGCCACCAGCACCTCGACGGTCTCCCCGACCAGCTTCTTGTTCTCCGCCCAGGTGATCTCCTCCACGCAGGCGATCAGCCGCTCGTAACGCTCCTGCACGACCTGTTTGGGCAACTGCCCGTCCATCGTGGCGGCCGGCGTGCCGGGGCGCTTGGAGTACTGGAACGTGAACGCCGAGGAGAACCGCGCCTCCCGCACCACGTCGAGCGTGCGGGCGAAGTCGGCCTCGGTCTCGCCCGGGAAGCCGACGATGATGTCGGTGGTGATCGCCGCGTCCGGCATCGCCGCCCGGACCTTGGAGATGATCCCCAGGTAACGCTCCGACCGGTACGACCGGCGCATCGCCCGCAGCACGTCGTCCGAGCCGGACTGCAACGGCATGTGCAGCGAGTGGCAGACGTTCGGCGTCTCGGCCATCGCGGCGATCACGTCGTCGGTGAAGTCCTTCGGGTGCGGGCTGGTGAACCGCACCCGCTCCAGCCCGTCGATGTCCCCGCAGGCGCGCAGCAGCTTGCCGAAGGCGTACCGGTCGCCGAACTCGACGCCGTAGGAGTTGACGTTCTGCCCGAGCAGCGTCACCTCCAGCACGCCGGAGTCGGCCAGCGCGCGGACCTCGGAGAGGATGTCGCCGGGGCGGCGGTCCTTCTCCTTGCCGCGCAGGGAGGGCACGATGCAGAACGTGCACGTGTTGTTGCAGCCGACGGAGATCGAGACCCACCCGGCGTACGTCGACTCGCGCCGGGTCGGCAGCGTGGAGGGGAAGACCTCCAGCGACTCCAGGATCTCGACCTCGGCCACGGCGTTGTGCCGGGCCCGGTCCAGCAGCGCCGGCAGCGCGCCGATGTTGTGCGTGCCGAAGACGACGTCCACCCAGGGCGCCTTGCGGACGATGTCGCCGCGGTCCTTCTGGGCCAGGCAGCCGCCGACCGCGATCTGCATCCCGGGATGCTTCGCCTTCACGGGGCGCAGATGACCCAGGTTGCCGTAGAGGCGGTTGTCGGCGTTCTCCCGGACCGCGCAGGTGTTGAACACCACCACGTCGGGCTGCTCGTCGGCCTCGGCGGCGCGCACGTACCCGGCGTCCTCGAGGAGGCCGGAGATGCGCTCGGAGTCGTGCACGTTCATCTGGCAGCCGTACGTACGCACCTGGTAGGTGCGCGGGCTGCCCGCGGCTGCGGTAGTCATGACCCGGACAGCGTATCCGGGTGGAGCCGATCGGATCGAACGAGGAGGAGCTGTGTGCCGGAGCATCAAGACCCTGCGTGAGCCGTACGTCCCGGTGGTGACCGAGGAGGACATCCGCGCCGCCGCGTTGCAGTACGTCCGGAAGATCTCCGGATTCCGTACCCCCGCCGCCCACAACGCGGCAGCGTTCGACGCCGCGGTGGACGCGGTGGCCGCCGCCACCGCGACGCTGCTGGACCAGCTCGTGGTGCGGGGGCAGCAGCAGGCGGCCCGGGGGTGAGTCCGGGCCCGCCACCGCTCGCCGCCGGAGGGGACACGGCGGCGAGCACCGCCTCACGGGTGCCGGCCGGCGTCCGCGCTCAGGCGGCGGCGAGCGCCGGTGCGACAGTGTCCGGGGCCCACCGGGAGCGGTGGCACTGCGACCAGCCCCGGCAGCGTGCGTCGGCGACCGTGCACAGCCGGTGGTGGCTGAGCACCTCGCCGTCGTCGGTGTCGGCGACGTCGAAGTGCACCGGCCGGATCGTGCCGTCCGGCGCGACCAGCAGGTGCCGGCCGGCGTCGAGCGTGTCGTCGCGCGTCAGGCAGTTGCGGCCCAGCAGCCGGGCCAGCGCCGCGATCGCGGGCAGCTCGGTCAGGCTCTCGGGCACGCCGTAACAGTCGACCACGGTGCCGTACAGCCCGGGCGCCTCCCACACGTCGCAGACCACCGCGTACGCGGGGAGCCGCATCGGGTCGGCGACGGCCATGGGCATCACCACCCGGCCGAGCGCCTCGGCCAGTGCCGGGTAGACCTCCACCGGCTCGCCGCCGTCGATTCTCCAGTTCCACAGCTCGGTCATGCCGCCTCCTCGCTGCGCTCGTTCCACCGGCCTCCGGATCGGGCCTTCATGACGATGGTGGGCTGCGTTTGCCCCCAACCGGGCGCAAGTTACCGGTCTGTGACCATTCCGGGCAAAATTCCCTCGGGCGACGTTGCCCAGAGTAGCTGGAAGATGACAGTTTATCGGGTACGGTGCCGCGGTGGCGGCCAGGCCACGCCGCGAACCGTCACTCAACGAACCCGGATCAGATGCTCCGAAGCCGGCAGCAACTCGCCGATCACCGTGCCGCCCGGCACCTCACCGGCGACCAGCAGGCCACCGGAGGTCTGCGCGTCGGCCAGCAGCAGCCGCTCCCCCTCGTCGGCGCCGCCGAAGTCGGTCCACGGCGTGACCCAGTCCAGGTTGCGCCGGGTGCCGCCACTGACGTACCCGTCGCGCAGCGCCTCCCGCGCACCCGGCAGGTACGGCACCGCCGCCGCGTCGATCGCCACCGTCAGGCGGCTCGCGCGGGCCAGCTTCGAGGCGTGCCCGAGCAGGCCGAAGCCGGTCACGTCGGTGCCGCAGCGGATGCCCGCGGCCACCGCCGCGCGGGCCGCGTCCCGGTTGAGCCGGGCCATCGAGTCGACCGCCTCGGGGAAACGCTGCCCGGTCTGCTTGTGCCGGGTGTTGAGCACGCCCACCCCGAGCGGCTTGGTCAGCGACAGCGGCCGCCCGGCCCGCCCCGCGTCGAGCGTGATCAGCTCTTCCGGCCGGACCACGCCGGTGACCGCCAGGCCGTACTTCGGGCCGTCGTCGTCCACGCTGTGCCCGCCGGCCAGGTGGCAGTTCGCCTCCCGGGCCACGTCCAGGCCACCGCGCAGCACCTCGCGGGCCATCTCCGGCGGCAGGATGCCGCGCGGCCAGCAGAGCAGGTTCAGCGCGACGAGCGGGGTGCCGCCCATCGCGTACACGTCGGAGAGCGCGTTGGCGGCGGCGATGCGCCCCCAGTCGTAGGCGTCGTCGACCACCGGGGTGAAGAAGTCGGCGGTGCTCACCAGGCCCGTACGCTCGTCCAGCCGGACCACCGCGGCGTCGTCGCCGTTCTCCAGACCGACCAGCAGATCGGCGGAGCCGCCGGTCGCGCCGAGCCCGGCGACCATCGCCTCCAGCTCGCCGGGCGGGATCTTGCAGGCGCAACCGCCACCGCGGGCGTAGTCGGTCAGCCGGATCGCGTCGGTCATCCCCTCATGGTCTCCGGCCGGTGGCGACGCCGCCACTCGGCCACCCGGCGGGTGACGAAATTCGGACGGGCCGGCACGGCGGCGACCGGTGTTACCGCTCCGTGACCATCTGGGTTGCGTTCTGCCACATCACCCCGCCTACAGTTGCCCAACCGAGGGTCGACCGACTCCCGGATTCCGCCATGGACGACAGGGACGGTGGACGACGTGACGACGGGCGACCCGCTGATCGTGCTCGACGGGGTGAACAAGTGGTTCGGGCCGCTGCACGTGCTCGACGACGTGTCCCTGTCCGTCGGCCGGGGTGAGGTGGTCGTGGTGATCGGCCCGTCCGGCTCCGGCAAGTCGACGCTCTGCCGCACCATCAACCGGCTGGAGCCCATCGACAACGGCACCATCACGTTCGACGGGCAGCCGCTGCCGGCGGAGGGCAAGCCCCTGGCCAAGCTGCGCAGCGAGGTCGGCATGGTGTTCCAGTCGTTCAACCTCTTCGCGCACAAGACCATCCTGGAGAACGTCACGCTGGGGCCGGTCAAGGTCCGCAAGGAGAAGCCGGCCGCGGCTCGTGAGCGTGGCCTGGCCCTGCTGGACCGGGTCGGCATCGCCAACCAGGCGGACAAGTACCCGGCGCAGCTCTCCGGCGGTCAGCAGCAGCGGGCGGCGATCGCCCGCGCGCTGGCCATGCAGCCCAAGGCGATGCTGTTCGACGAGCCGACCAGCGCGCTGGACCCGGAGATGGTCGGCGAGGTGCTGGACGTGATGACCTCGCTGGCCGGCGAGGGCATGACCATGGTCGTGGTGACCCACGAGATGGGCTTCGCCCGGCACGCGGCCAACCGGGTGGTATTCATGGCCGACGGGCAGCTGGTCGAGGACGCGCCGCCGGCCGAGTTCTTCGCGAACCCGCGCAGCGAGCGGGCCAAGGACTTCCTCTCCAAGATCCTCACCCACTGAGCGTCCCGTAGTGGAGTCGTCCCCGGCGGCTCCGTCGAAGAAGGAGATTGAGTATGCGTTACAAGCGCGTGGCGGCGGTCGCCGCAGCGGCGACTCTGACGCTCGGCCTGTCCGCCTGCGGTGGCGACAGCGACGACGCGGGCACCGGCGCCGGCAACAAGGACTTCGCCGCCGGCAGCACCATGGAGCGGCTGAACACGGCCCAGAAGATCAAGGTCGGCACCAAGTTCGACCAGCCGGGCTTCGGCCAGAAGGGCCTGTCGGGCAAGCCCGAGGGCTTCGACGTCGAGATCGCGAAGCTGATCGTGAAGGAACTCGGCATCCCCGAGGACAAGATCGAGTACGTCGAGACGCCGTCGAAGGTCCGCGAGGACGTCATCGTGAACGGCACCGTCGACCTGGTCGCGGCCACCTACACGATCAACGACAAGCGCAAGGAGCGCATCGCCTTCGCCGGGCCGTACTACGAGGCCGGCCAGAACATCATGGTCCGCAAGGACGAGGCCGCCATCACCGGCCCCGACTCGTTCTCCGACGGCACCAAGAAGGTCTGCTCGGTCACCGGCTCCACCCCGGCCGAGGAGATCAAGAAGTACGTCAAGGACGTCGCCACCCAGCTGGTGCTCTTCGACACCTACGACAAGTGCCGCGACGCCCTGAAGGGCAAGCAGGTCGACGCAGTCACCACCGACAACGTCATCCTGCTCGGCTACATCGCCAAGGACGAGGCGTCCTTCAAGATGGCCGGCGACAACTTCACCAAGGAGCCGTACGGCATCGGTGTCAAGAAGGAGGACACGGACTTCCGTGACTTCATCAACGACACCCTCGACAAGGCCTTCGAGGACGGTAGCTGGAAGAAGGCGTGGGACGAGACCGCCGGCAAGTTCGGCGCCACCCTGGGCGACCCGCCCGCCGTCAACCGTTACTGATCCGCTAGATCCGGAGGGTGGGGAGGAAACCGACCCGTGAATGTGCTCATCGACAAGTTCGACGTCTTCGCGGGCGGGTTCTGGCTCACCCTCCAGATCTGCTTTCTCGCCGCGATCGGCGCCCTGATCCTGGGCGCCGTCGTGGCGGTGCTGCGGATCTCGCCGGTGCCACCGCTGCGCGCGGTCGGCACCACGTACGTGAACATCTTCCGTAACCTGCCGCTGACCGTGGTGCTCTTCTTCGCCGCGTTCGGCCTGCCGGCGCTGGGCTCCAACGCCGACTTCCTGCGCATCCCGGGCCTGGAGTCGATCTTCAGCCGGCTCGGCACCGACCTGCCCTACTTCCGCTTCGGCCTGATCGCCCTGGTCCTCTACACCGCAGCGTTCGTCTGCGAGGCTCTGCGGTCCGGCGTGAACGCGGTGCCGGCCGGGCAGGCCGAGGCGGCCCGTTCGCTGGGCCTCACCTTCGGCCAGAACCTGCGGCACGTCGTGCTCCCGCAGTCCTGGAAGGCCTCGGTGGTGCCGCTCGGCTCGGTCATCATCGCGATGATCAAGAACTCCGCGCTCGTCGGCTTCTTCGGCGTGGTCGGTGACCTCTCGCAGACCGCGGACCAGCTCACCTCCGCCGGAGGCTACCCCTTCATCCCGGTGGCGATCGGCATCTCGGTCGGATACCTGATCATGACGGTCCCGCTCGGCGCCCTGCTGGACCGGATCGAGAAGCGACAGGCGGTGGCCCGATGAGCCAGCAGAGCAGCGTCCTCTACGACATCCCCGGGCCGCGCCAGCGGCGCGTCACGCTCATCAGCAGCCTGGTCGCCGTCGTGGTGGTGCTGGCCGGCGCCTACCTGTTCATCTATCGGCCGCTGGCCGACAAGGGCCAGTTCTCGATGGAGCTGTGGGGGCCGCTCGTCGACCCTTCAAACGAGAACTTCCCGCTCGTCTGGGACCGGATCGGACTCGGCCTCAAGAACACCCTCGTGGCCGCCGCGCTGGCCATCGTCTCGTCGCTCGTCGTCGGCACCCTCCTCGCCGTCCTACGGATCCAGCTCAAGAGCCTGGCCCGGCGGCGGTTCACCGGAACGGCCGCGCCCCTGGCGTACCTGCTGCGCGGGCTGAGCTGGGTACTGGCCGTCGTGACCCGGGTCTGCGTCGAGGTGTTCCGCGGGCTGCCGGTCGTCATCACCATCTTCTTCGTGGCCCGCGGCTTCCCCGAGTTCGGTGCCTCGTTCGACAACCTCTGGTACCTCGTCATCGGCCTGACCGTCTACAACTCGGTGGTCATCGCCGAGATCCTGCGCTCGGGGATGGAGGGCCTGCCCGGCGGGCAGGCCGAGGCGGCCGCCGCGATCGGGCTCTCCCCGTTCCAGACCACCGGGCTGATTCTGCTGCCGCAGGCCTTCCGGATCATGCTCCCGGCGCTCATCAGCCAGCTCGTGGTGGTACTCAAGGACACCTCGCTGGGCTTCATCATCAGCTACGAGGAGACGCTCAACATCGGCAAGCAGATCATCGGCGTCCTGGGCAACCCGATCCAGGTGTACGTGGTCATCGCCGTACTGTTCATCGCCATCAACTACTCGCTGTCGAAGCTGGCCCAGTACGTCCAGCACCGGCTCTCCCAGGGCCGCAAGAGCGCCGGCACCACGACGCCGACCCCACCGCCGGCCGCGCTCACCGCGCAGGCCGAGGGTGCCGGCGGCCCCTGACCCGCCACACGTGAAAGGGCTGGCCGTCTCCGGCCAGCCCTTTCGTGTTCCCCGATCTAGCGGGCGATCTCGGTGACCCGCGACTCGCGCACCACCGTCACCCGGATCTGCCCCGGGTAGGTCAGCTCCTCCTCGATCTGCTTGGCCACGTCGCGGGCCAGCACCGCCGCGCCGATGTCGTCCACGTCGTCCGGCTTGACCATCACCCGGATCTCGCGGCCCGCCTGCATGGCGAAGACCTTCTCCACGCCCAGCTTGCCGGCCGCGATCTCCTCGATCCGCTCCAGCCGCTTGACGTACACCTCGAGGCTCTCCCGCCGCGCGCCCGGCCGCCCGCCCGAGCAGGCGTCCGACGCCTGGGTGAGCACCGCCTCGATGGTCTGCGGCGGCACCTCGTTGTGGTGCGCCTCGATGGCGTGCACCACGTCCTCGCTCTCGCCGTACTTGCGGGCCACGTCCGCGCCGATGATCGCGTGGCTGCCCTCCACCTCGTGGGTCAGCGCCTTGCCGATGTCGTGCAGGAACGCGCACCGCTTGATCGTCGGCACGTCCAGCCGCAGCTCGGCGGCCATCACCCCGGCGATGTGCGCGGTCTCCACCAGGTGCTTGAGGACGTTCTGCCCGTACGACGTGCGGTAGCGCAACCGGCCCAGCAGCGTGACCAGTTCCGGGTGGATCTCCGTGATGCCGACCTCGACCAGCGCGTCCTCGGCGGCCCGGAAGCACAGCTCCTCCACCTCCTGCCGGGCCACGTCGTAGACCTCCTCGATCCGGTGCGGGTGGATCCGGCCGTCGAGCACCAGCTTCTCCAGCGTGACCCGACCGACCTCCCGGCGTACCGGGTCGAAGCAGGACAGCAGCACCGCCTCGGGCGTGTCGTCGATGATCAGATTGACGCCGGTGACCGACTCGAAGGCACGGATGTTGCGCCCCTCCCGGCCGATGATCCGCCCCTTCATCTCGTCCCCGGGCAGGTGCAGCACGCTGACCACGCTCTCCGCGGTCTGCTCGCTGGCCACCCGCTGGATCGCGTCCACCACGATGTTGCGGGCACGCTGCTCCGCGCTACCGCGCGCGTCCGCCTCGATCTCCCGGACCAGCAGCGCGGCCTCCCGCTTCGCCTGCCCCTCGATCGACTCGACCAGCTCGGCGCGGGCCGCGTCGGCGGTCAGCCCGGCCACCCGCTCCAGCTCCCGGCGACGCTGCTCCTCCACCTCGGTCAGCGTCCGCTCGCGCTCGACCAGGGCGGCCTCCCGGGCGGCGAGCGCCGCGGTGGCGGCGGTGAGCTGCCGCTCCCGCTCGGCCAGCCGCTCCACCTCCTCGGTGTGCAGCCGCTCCCGCTCATCCATCCGGGCGGCCCGGCGTTCCACCTCGGCGGCCTGCTCCCGGGTGGTGGCGGCCAGCACCGCCACCTCCCGCTCACCGCTGCGCCGCGCCGTCGCGCGCAACTGCTCGGCGTCCGCCTCGGCCTGCTTGTGCGCGCGCTCCAGCACCGTGTCCGCCTCGGCGCGGGCGTCGTCGAGCACCCGCCGGGCCTCGGCACGGGCCGCCTTCGCCTCGGCCTTGGCGGCGGCCGCCTCGGCCCGCGCCGCCGCCGCGGCGGACTTCGCCACGTCGATGGTGCTGTTCACCTCGTCGGCTGCCGTCCGCAACGCCGCGAGGGACTGCTCCTGCCGGTCCTTCTCCGCGATGAACGCCGGGTCCTCCGGCGCGGGCGCCAGGCTGAGCCGCTTGAGGGCTCGCACGCCGAGCAGCACGGCACCGACCACCACCACGACCAGCAGCAGCACGACCAGGAGGAGGACGACGTCGAAGGCGCTCATCGAGCCGCTCCGCAGCGGTTTGCGGACACGCTCGCCCGCCGTGCTCCGCCGGCGTCACCGCTCCGTCGGGGCTCGGTGGCCGGGCTGTCACCCGCCGGGGAGGGATCGGGGCCGTGTGGCAGACCGCCGGTGAACCTGTGCCGCCCTGCCATGGCCGCCTCCCCCTGAACGTCGGCGCCGCAGGACACGCGCGAAGGACACGCGCCTGCGGCTCTGGACGCCCGACCGGAGCGGCTGACTCTGGGCAGCTTTCCGTCGGCGGTGTCCCGTACGGGGCACCGCTGGCGGCCGGTTGCAGTTGTCGGAGGCTCCGGAGGCTCCGGAGCACCCGTCAAGGGCCGGTGTGGCTGGCCAAAGTGATGCTGTTCTGTTACGAGATCTATGTTGTGCGCTTAGCCTGCGCTGGTCGGGCAAAGTGAGCCTGTATGGCGAGGCTAGGTCGCGAGGGGCCGTTCGGTCAAGGAGTCATGATCAAACCACCCGGACGGAGAGAAGTTACGGCGTCACTCATTGGTGATCATATGCCGGACAGGCCAGGACAAACGCCGCCCCGCAGCACCGCTCCCGACCTGCTCAGACCCTCTCCCACTCCCGGCGACTCCCCGACTCCCGCCGCCCCCTGGTGATCAAGGAGTTGGCGTCCCCCACGGGCCTCCCGGCCACACAAACTCCTTGATCACCGCTGCGGGCCATCCGACATATCCGGCGATCATGAGGTTGGCGGGCGTGATCATGAGGTTGGCCTGGACAAACGGACGGGAAACGCCGCCAAGTTCATGATCGGCGCACCGGCGCACCGGCGCACGGCGGCTGGGTGGGGGCGGTGCCGTGGGGCGGGGTGTCAATGGGGAGTGGGGTGGGTACGGGCCGCGGTCACCAGGGTGGCGTTGTCGGGGGTCTGGGCGCCGTCGGGCAGCAGCAGCGTGTCCTCCAGGCCGATCCGGGTGTGCAGACCACGCCGGACCGCCTCGGCGTACACCGGCCAGGTGGCCGGGCCCTCGCCGTGCAACAGCACCGGCGGGTGCCCGCCGGGCAGCGCGGCGAGGATCGCCGCCGCGTCGGCGAGCGCCGTCTCGACCCGCTCGGCCATGCACTCGACCAGGATCCGCCCGGTGGGCGCGGACCAGCGGCGCCAGGCGCCGACCGACGCCGGCGTCCACAGACCGGCCTCGACCATCACGCCGCGCTCGTGCAGCGCGGCGGCGACCTCGGCCGCTCCGGGTTCGTGGGCGTTCACCGAGGCGAAGTCGGGCAGCACCGTCCAGGCTCGGACGGCGGCGACCCGCGCGGCCGGGTCGGGGACGATCCAGGCGCCGGTGCTCACGCCGACCGGCAGGCCGGGACGGGCGTCGCGGATGGCGCTGACCGCGGCGGCGACCACCGCCGGGTCGAGCGACTCGGCGCCGCTGTCGTCGCGCGGGTGCACGTGCACCGCTGCCACCCCGGTGCTCGCGCAGCGCACCGCGTCGGCGGCCAGTTCGACCGGGGTGAGCGGCACCGCGGGGTGCTCGCCCCGCCGCCTGGTGCCGTTGAGACACGCCTTCAGCACGGGTGTGCGCCTCTCCTCGGGACGGCGGCCTTGACGGGTGCGCCCGGTCGATCAGTCGGTCAGTCGGGCCGGGCGGGAGTCGAGGTCGTGCTCGGCATCGGCCATCGCGTCGGCGTCGATGTGCTCGGCGAACTCGGCCGCCTCGGCGCTCTGCGCGGCCAGCGCGTCCTTCACCGCCCGGAACGCCACCCCGGCCGGGTAGCCCTTACGCGCCAGCATGCCGACCAGGCGCCGGAACACCGCGTCCGGCTCGCCCCTGGTGCTGCGCAGCTTGCGCTCCACCAGGGCGCGGGCGGTCTGCGCCTCGGTCTCCTCGTCCAGCCCGTCCAGGGCGGCGCCGGCCACCTCGCCGTCGACGCCGCGCTGGCGCAACTCGTTGGCGAGCGCCCGGCGGGCCAGCCCGCGGCCGTTGTGCCGGCTGCTCACCCAGGCGCGGGCGAAGGCGGCGTCGTCGACGATGCCGACCTCGTCGTACCGGTCGAGGACCTGCTCGGCGACCTCCTCGGAGATGCCGCGCCGCGCCAGCGCGCCGGCCAACTCGGCCCGGGTGCGCGGGCGCACCGCGAGCTGCCGCAGGCAGATCTCCCGGGCCAGTTCGGCCTCGTCGCGCGGCGAAGCTGGAGCCTCCCCTGCATCGGGCTCCGCCGCGCGATCACCGCGTCCCCGGCGAGGCCGGGGCGTACCTGTGGCGTCGCCCGTACGGGGTGGGCCGGCATCCCAGCCCCGGCCCGTACGGGCGCGTCGTCCTGCCACGGGTCAGCGGATCAGAAGTCGACCGGCGGCAGTTCCGGGCCACCGGCGGCGTCGCCCGTACCACCGGTGCCGACGCCCAGCTTCTCCAGGATCTTCTTCTCGATCTCGGCCGCCACGTCCGGGTTCTCGCGGAGGAACTCGCGGGCCTTCTCCTTGCCCTGGCCGAGCTGGTCACCGTCGTAGGTGTACCAGGCGCCGGACTTGCGGATGATCGCCTGCTCCACGCCGACGTCGATCAGCGAACCCTCGCGGGAGATGCCCTTGCCGTACATGATGTCGAACTCGGCCTGCTTGAACGGCGCGGCGACCTTGTTCTTCACGACCTTGACCCGGGTGCGGTTACCGACCACGTCGGTGCCGTCCTTGAGGCTCTCGATGCGGCGCACGTCGAGCCGGACCGAGGCGTAGAACTTCAGCGCCCGGCCACCGGTGGTGGTCTCCGGGCTGTTGTGCACCATGACGCCGTCGACGAAGTAGTTGTGGTTGCCCTCCACCTCGATGTCGAACCGGTTCATCGACCGGGTACGGGGCTTGATCCGTACGTCGATGATCCGCGCCGGCACCGGGGTGAGCTCCTCCGGCACGAACTGCGGCTCTACCACGCACTGCCCGCGGAATCGGGGCAGTAGCTTCGACTCCATGGTCGCCGGAACGTAGGGCGCGATCAACGCTTGGAACATCGCCGACGCGTCAGTGGTGAAGATGATCGACGCGGTCTGCCGGGCGCCTAGCGCGACCAGCTTCACGTCCAGGCCGTACGCGTCGCGCAGGTGGTCGACCAGACGGGTCCTGGTCCCCTCCGCCATCGCCTCGACGCAGATCTCGATCCGCCCCGAACCACCGGCCGTTCGCTCCAGCAGCCCCTTGGAACGCAGCGTGAAGCAACCGTCGTCCATGAACCACACAGCGAGCGCCAGCGGGGTCAACGCTTTGAGGTAGTCCCAGCTAAGGTGTTTCTTGCCGTCACCGAGATATACCGCGCGACGCAGTTCGTCCAGCTCGGGCAGCGGCGTGAAGTCGACGAAACTCGCGCCACGGGCGTCGGTGCGGCGAGACTGGCTGATGTTGCCCAGCAGGGAGGCCTTCCAGTCGAGGTAGCCGACCTGCTGGGCACCGTGCCCCATCCGGAAGCGGACACCGGAGCGGTCCCGCTGGTTGGGCGACAGCGCCCCGTCGCCCATCAGCGATCCGAGCACGACCTGCCACTGCTGTTCGCTGAGACGACGCGGCTCAGCCAGCATGACCCGGTCACCGGCGATCAACTCGCCCGCCTCCCGCCAGCCGCCGGGCGTCCGGATCATGTGATTGGCGGTCGAGGCGAACTGGGCACGGCCGTTGCCACCGGACCTGGCGACGGTGAACTGGAGGAACTGCTCCGCAGGCCCGTTGTTGAACCAGTTGGTGATCCGCCTGGGCTCCGTCCGGTCGGTGTCCGGGTTGTAGGAGAGAACCTCGACATCCATCCGCTGGTTGACGATCTTGCCGATCTTCTCCTGCGAGCCGTCGGCCAGGGTGACCCTGGTCGAGTACGACATGCAGCCGAACATCACGCCGATCTTCTCGCGGAGCTGGTTGATGAAGATCGCGGTGGTGCCGGTGTTGTTGAGCACGCCGGTGATCTTCCGCAGCGCCTGGCTCATCAGCCGGGCCTGGAGACCGACGTGGCTGTCGCCCATCTCGCCCTCGATCTCGGCGCGCGGCACCAGGGCCGCCACCGAGTCGATCACGATGATGTCGATCGCGCCGGAGCGGACCAGCATGTCGGCGATCTCCAGCGCCTGCTCGCCGGTGTCCGGCTGGGAGACCAGCAGGGCGTCGGTGTCGACGCCGAGGGCCCGCGCGTACTCCGGGTCGAGCGCGTGCTCGGCGTCGATGAACGCGGCGATGCCGCCGGCGCGCTGGGCGTTTGCCACCGCGTGCAGCGCGACGGTGGTCTTACCGCTGGACTCCGGACCGTAGATCTCGACCACCCGGCCGCGGGGCAGACCGCCCACGCCGAGCGCCACATCGAGCGCGATGGAGCCGGTCGGGATGACAGCCGTCTGCACGACGGGCCGCTCCCCCAGGCGCATCACCGAACCCTTGCCGAACTGCTTGTCGATCTGAGCGAGAGCAAGGTCGAGCGCCTTCTCCCGGTCAGGCCCTGCTGCCATCGTTGCCACCCCTGCCTTCGCCGGCGTCTTTCCTGAGCTTCGCGTCACGCGGGACACGCTAGGCGCTGGGTCCGACAGAAAACCAGCCGACGGGCCGTGAGCTGTGGACGAGCACCCCGCTGTGGACAATAGCCGAACAGGTGTACGACTGGGCAAGCGACACACGGGATCGACGAAAAGGCTGCTCAGCGTAGTCGGGCGGGCACCCGGTCCGGGTACGCGGCGACCACGGCACGCCAGACCACGTGCGTTTCCTCACCGGCGGCGAGGGCCTGCTCGACGGTCCGCCCGCCGAGCTGGGACAGCACCTGGTCGCTGGCGATGCTGGCCGCGTACCCCGGGCCGAACGCCTCCTCCAGCCGCGTCCAGAAGTCGGTCAGCCGCACGTGTTCAGTCCTCCTCGTCGAGTGGTGCCGGGCCGGGACGCCGCAGTGCCAGCGCCACCAGCGGCACCACGGCGATCGCCGCCAGCAGGGTGAGCGTCGGGTACCCCACGGCTCGCATGACGAACCCGCTCGCCGCCGCCGCACCCGCCCCGGCCAGCCCCATGAGCAGGTCGGACAGGCCCTGCACGCCCGGCCGGTCGGCGGTGGGCACCGACTCCGACAGCAGCGTCGAGCCCGCCACCATCGTGCCCGACCAGCCCAGCCCGAGCAGCGTCAGCCCCACCGACAGCAGCGGCGTGTGGTGCCCGGCGGTGCCGGAGACCGCGCACGCGGCCAGCAGCAGCGCCACCCCGCCGAGGATCACCGGCCGGCGGCCCAGCCGGTCGGTGAGCCAGCCCACCACCGGCGACAGCGCGTACATGCCGGCGATGTGCAGGCTGAGCACCAGGCCGACCACTGGTAGCACGTCCGCGTCGGAGTGCCACTCGCCGAGGTGCACCGGGGTCATCGACATGACGGCGACCATCACCAGGTGCCCCACCGCGACCGCGGCGATGCCGAGGCGGGCGGCCGGCCGCCCGCGTACCGTGCGCCAGGCGGCGACCATGCCACCACGGCGGGTGACCGCCGGTGCGGCGCCGGGTGCCGGGTCGGCCGCCGTCAGCCGGCGCGCGGTGAGCAGCGGGTCCGGCCGGAGCAGGACCAGGAGTACGGCGGCGGTGAGCGCGAACGCGACGGCACTGAAGGCGAACGGGCCGGCCAGCGCCGGCAGGCCCCAGCCCCGGGTGGTGTCGTCGGCGAGCGCGGCGAAGTTCGGCGCGGCCACCGCGCCGATGGTGGTCGCCCACACCACCAGCGAGAGCTGCCGCCCCCGGCGGTGCGGCTCGGCCAGGTCCACCGCCGTGTAGCGGGCCTGGAGGTTGGCCGCCGTACCGCCGCCGAACAGCAGCATCCCGACGAAGAGCAGCGGCACCAGGCGCGTCGCGGTGGCAACCACCACCAGCACACCGCCCACCGCACCCACCGCGTACGCGAGGACCAGGCCGGGTCGCCGGCCCCGGGCCGCCATCAGCCGGGTGACGGGGATGGCGAGCAACGCGGCGCCGACCACCCCGGCGCTCTGCGCCAGCCCGGCCAGGGCGGTGCCGGCGACCCGGGCGGCGAGCAGCGCGCCGACCGAGATGCCGATGGTGACGCCGATGCCGCCGATGATCTGGGTGAGGAAGAGCAGCCGGACGGTACGCCGCTGGATGCCGGCGACGTCGGGCCGGGGCGGGGCCGGCGCGGTCAGGTCGGTGGACATGCGCGCTCCTGGTGAGGACGGATGCCCCATCCTCTCCCGCCGGTCCGTCCGACCGGCACCCGGTTTCGCTACAGGCCGAGGCCCCGGCCGATGATCTCCTTCATGATCTCGGTGGTGCCGCCGTAGATGGTCTGCACCCGACTGTCCAGCCACGCCTTCGCCACCGGGTACTCCGCCATGAAGCCGTAGCCGCCGTGCAGCTGCACGCACCGGTCCGCGACCCTGGTCTGCAACTCGGTGGTCCACCACTTGGCCTTCGCCGCGTCGGTGACCGAGAGGCGGCCCGCGTTGAACTCGGTGACGCAGTGGTTGACGAACGTCCGCGCGATGGTGACCTCGGTGTCCAGCTCGGCCAGCAGGAACCGGTTGTGCTGGAACCGGCCGATCGGCCGGCCGAACGCCTCCCGGGAGCGGGCGTACTCGATGGTGAGCGCGAGCAGCTTCTCGCAGGCCGCCACCGCGACCACGGCGATGCTCAGCCGTTCCCGGGGCAGGTTGGCCATCAGGTGGTAGAAGCCGTGGTTCTCGGTGCCGATCAGGTTCTCCGCCGGCACCCGGCAGTCGTCGAAGAACAGCTCGGCGGTGTCGTTGGCCTTCAGCCCGACCTTGGCCAGCCGGCGGCCCCGGCTGAAGCCCGGCGTGCCGTTCTCCACCACGACCAGGCTCACCCCGTGCGCGCCCTGGTCCGGCGCGGTCTTGGCCACCACGATGACCAGGTCGGCCATCTCGCCGTTGGTGATGAACGTCTTCTGCCCGTTGAGGACCAGGCTGTCGCCGTCGCGGACCGCAGTGGTGCGGATGCCGGCCAGGTCGCTGCCCGCGCCCGGCTCGCTCATCGCGACGGCGGTGACCAGGTCGCCGGAGCAGAAGCCGGGCAGCCACCGCTTGCGCTGGTCGCCGGTGGTCAGCTCGGTCAGGTACGGGCCGACCACGTCGTTGTGCAGCCCGAACCCGAGGCCGGTGCACCCGGCCGCGACGATCTCCTCGTCGAGCACCGCGTTGAACCGGAAGTCGCGCTGCCCGCCGCCGCCGTACTCGGGGTCCACGTCGGGGCCGAGCAGCCCGGCCGCGCCGGCGGCCCGCCACACCTGCCGGTCGACGATCCCGTCGGCCTCCCAGCGCTCGTGGTGCGGCACCGCCTCCCGGGTGAGGAACCGGCGGCACAGGTCGCGGAACTCGTCGTGGACGGGCTCGTAGAGATGCTGCTCCATGGCGGCAAGTCTGACACCGCTCAGCTGCCCCGGACAGGGGTGAGCGCCGCTCGCAGCCGCCGCTCCCGCCGGCCGGTACGGACGGCCACGGCCAGGATCGCGACCAGCACGATCCCGAACCCGACGGCGGCGACCTCCCACCCGGCGCGGATCGCGAGCACGATCAGCGGGCCGAGCAGCAGGACGCCACCGGCCGCCCCGAACAGCGCGCCCCGGCGTACGGCGGGAAGGTTGTCCGCCACCGCCGCGCGCCCCGCCTCGTCGGCGGGCGGCGCGCCCCGGCGCAACGCGGTCTCGGTGGTCGCCCAGGCGGCGGCCCGCTCCGCCTCGGCGGGGCGCGGTTTCCCGACCCGGACCAGCACGAAGAAGAAGAAGCCCCAGATCACCGCGTTCAGACCGGCCTCGACCACCGCTACCTGCACGGGCCCGTCCCGCTCCTCCCACAGCCGGACCGGCAGCCAGAGGAGTCCGGCGATCACCGTGGCCATCACGTAGGGGCCGGGAGCACCCAGCCGGAGCAGCGACGCACGAGGTCGGGAGTCCGCCATAGCGGGGCCGTACCCCCGCGTGCCGTCCGCCAATCCCCTGTGGATGGTGGCGGGCGGGCGGGCGGCACGCCAGGATGGCCGGATGAGCACACTCACGGGGAGACAGGTGGCCGAGGCCGGGCTGGACGGGTGGACGTACCTGCTGGGGGCGTTGCAGACGCGCATCCGTACCCCCGGTTTCGCGGCCGGGCTGGCGCTGGTGGCCGCGGTGGGCGCGGAGGCCGAGCGGGTCGACCATCACCCGGATCTGGACCTGCGCTACACCCACGTGGACGTCCGGCTGTGGTCGCACGACGCGGGCGGCGTGACAGGACGCGACCTGCGCCTGGCCCGGACGATCTCGGCGCTGGCCGCCGACGCCGGGCTGGCCCTGTCGGCGGCCGGGCTGTCCCGCCTGGAACTCGCGCTGGACACCCCGGAGCACGCCGCGGTGCTGCCGTTCTGGCGGGCGGTCCTGACGTGGGGCGCGGCGCCCGGCCGAGGGCCCGACGACGAGGTACGCGACCCGGACGGCGTGCTGCCGACGGTCTGGTTCCAGGCTTCCGGCCGGGACGAGCCCCGGCAGCGGTGGCATCCGGACGTGTGGGTCGACCCGGCCGAGGTGGACGCGCGCATCGCGGCGGCGCTGGCGGCCGGCGGCACGCTGGTCAGCGACGCGGAGGCGCCGAGCTTCTGGGTACTCGCCGACCCGGACGGCAACCGGGTCTGCCTCTGCACCTGGCAGCAGCGCTCCTGACGGAGCGGGGCAGCGGCGGACGGGGCTCGGCGCGGGTCTGGACCACCGGCGACCGGGCGGTCCGCGAGTGGGCCTGGCCGCCGGCCGAGGACGGCACAGTGCTTCGCGGGCTGGACGTCTATCGGGCCCGGGACGGGCGGATCGTCGCCAAGGACGTCTTCGGCAAGGTCACTTCTTGAGCGCCTCCGCGGCCACCTTCAGGTCGGTGACCAGCCCTTCGTAGGCCACGTCCTGGTTGTCGGCGCGCAGCACCGCCGACGGGTGGATGGTGGCGAGCAGCCGGGCCGCCGGGGCGTCGGCGACCGCGCCCGTCCGGTCCACCGGCACCCGCTCGAAGTCCTCCGGATGCTGCGCGGCGGCGGGCCAGGGCAGCAGCTCACCACGCTGCCTCGTGACCCGGAACGACGGGCCGAGCAGCGCCTTGGCGGCGGTCGCGCCGAGCACCACCACGATCTCCGGGCGTAGCCGGGCGAACTCGGCGACCAGCCACGGCCGGCAGGCGGTGACGTGCACCCGGTCCGGGGTCTGGTGGATGCGCCGCCGGCCACGCAGCTCGAACCGGAAGTGCTTCACGGCGTTCGTGAGGTAGATCTGGGCGGGGTCGAGCGCCGCGTCGTCCACGGCCTTGCGCAGCAGCCGCCCCGCCGGGCCGACGAAAGGCAGTCCCTTCTGGTCCTCGATGTCGCCCGGCTGCTCGCCGACGAAGACGACGCGCGCGTGCTCGTCACCGCGGCCGAAGACGGTCTGGGTGGCATCCCGGTGCAGCTCGCAGCCCCGGCAGCCGTCCGCCGCGGCGCGCAGCTCGTCGATGGTGTCCGCCGACGGCGGGATGAACTCCTGCGCTCCGGGGGCGCTCTCGGTCTCGGCCATGCCGATCGTTCTACCCCGTCCGGCGCCGCGCACGCGAGCGGCCCGCCGCGCTGTCCGGAGGTGTTAAGAAGGGGCCCTTCCTATACCGAATGCGTTAAGAAGGGGCCCTTCCTTGCGGCGGTGAGGGCGTCGGCGAGCGCGGGGACGTCCGTTTCGTCGAGTGCGCTCACCGAGACGCGCACGGCGGGGGCGGCCGCGATCCGGTACAGGCCGCCGGGGGCGAGCGACCACCCGGCGTCGCGCAGCGCCGTGACCGCCACCGTCTCGTCGGGCACCGGCACCCAGACGTTGATCCCGGTACGCCCGTGCGCGGCGACCCCGCGCGCGGCGAGCGCGGCCACCAGCCCGTCGCGCCGCCTGTCGTAGCTGTCCGCCGCGCGCCGGACCAGCCCGGCGGTGGCCGGGTCGCGCCAGAGCGACACGACCAGCCGTTGCAGCACCGTGGAGACCCAGCCGGCGCCGACCCGCGCCCGCCCGGCCACCCGGGCCACCGTCGCCTCGTCGCCGGCCAGCACGGCCAGCCGCAGGTCGGGGCCGTAGGGCTTGCTCACCGACCGGACGAAGGCCCACGCCGGCGTCGCGCCGGCGAGCGGGTGCACCGGTACGCGGGCCAGCTCGGCGGCGTGGTCGTCCTCGATCAGCAGCAGGTCGGCGCGGCCGGCGAGCAGCGTCCGCAGCGCGTCGGCCCGGTCGGCGGTCACGGCCGCGCCGGTCGGGTTCTGCGCCCGGCTGGTCACCACGAGCGCCCGGACCCCGGCGGCGAGTGCCGCCCGGACGCCGCCGACAGTCGGCCCGTCGTCGTCCACCGGCACCCCGACGGTACGCAGCCCGAGCGCCGCGATCAGGTCGAGCAGGTTGGCCCAGCCCGGGTCCTCCACCGCCACCGCGTCGCCGGGGCGCAGGTGGGCGGCGAGCAGCCGTTCGATGCCGTCGAGCGCACCGCCGGTGACTGTGAGCTCGGCGGCCGGCACGCGATCGGCGGCGAGCCGGTCCCGGGCCAGGGCGGCCAGGTCGGGCAGGACGGCGTCGGTCGCGTACCCGCCGGGGGGTCCGATCTCGGCGGCGAGCGCGGCCAGGTGCGGCCCGAGCGGGGGCAGCAGCCGGGGGTCGGGCTGGCCTGCGGAGAGGTCGCGGCCGCCGGTCAGCGGCGGGGGCAGCAGCGCGGCGCGGCGGGCGGCGACCGGCGGTCGGGGGCGGACCCGGGTGCCGTGCCGGCCGGCGGTCGTGACCAGGCCGCGTTGGCGCAGTTCCCGGTACGCCTTCGCGACGGTGGCCGGGCTGACGCCGAGGTCGGCGGCGAGCGCGCGGACCGCGGGCAGGGCGTCGCCCGCTGCGAGATCGCCGGTGCGGATGCCGGATTCGACGCTTGCCGAAATCGCGGCCGAGGTTGACCCTACGACCTGATAATGTGCTGCCACAGTTCGAAGATTGTACTAGAACAAAGGTGGGATGACACGTGTACCCCCCGACCGAACGCACCACCGCCAGCCGCGTCCGCGACCGGATGCACTACGACCGGCCCACCGCGTACGCGCTGCTGGACGAGGCGTACCACTGCGCGCTGGCCTTCGTTGTGGACGGTGAACCACGGGTCCTGCCGACCCTGCACGTGCGCGTCGGCGACACGCTCTATTTGCACGGGTCCACCGGCAGCCGGCCGCTGCTGGCCGCCCGGGGCGAGGCCGGACTGCCGGTCTGCGTCGCTGTCACCCACCTCGACGGGCTGATCTACGCGCGCTCCCAGTTCCACCACAGCGCCAACTACCGGTCAGTGGTGGCGCGCGGGACAGCCCGCCTGGTCGACGACGCCGGCGAGAAGGCAGCGGTGCTGACCGCCCTGGTGGAGAAGGTGGCCGCCGGCCGGTCCGCCGACAGCCGCCCGCCGAACCGGCGCGAGCTGGCCGAGACCGCCGTGCTGGCGCTGCCGCTGCGCGAGGTGTCGGTACGGATGCGCACCGGCGGCGTCAACGACGAACCGGCCGACGAGGCGCTGCCCTACTGGGCCGGAGTGGTGCCGCTGCGGCTCACGCCGGGCCGGCCCCAACCCGCGCCCGGGGTGGCCGCGCCGGTGCCGGCGTACCTTCGCTCGGCCCGCTCCCCGTGGCACGAGCCGGCGGTGCTGCGCGGCGAGCACGTCGTGCTGGAGCCACTCGACCTCGCCCACGCCGACGAGCTGTACGCCGCCACCGCCGACCCGGAGGTGTGGCGGCACCTGGGCGGCGTCCAGCCGGCCGACGCCGCCGAGATGCTCCGGACGGTCGCCGCCTACCTGGACGCGCAGGAACGCGGCGAACAGGTGTGCTGGGCGCAGCGGTGCGCCGTCACCGGCGCGGTGATCGGCACGACCTCCTACTACGAGATCGACCCGGTCCGCCGGTCACTGGCGATCGGTTACACCTGGCTGGGCCGCCCCTGGTGGCGCACCGGCGTCAACACCGAGGCGAAGCTGCTGCTGCTGGGCCGGGCGTTCGACGAGCTGGACGCGATGCGCGTGGTCTGGTACACCGACATCCGCAACGAGCGGTCCCAGCGGGCGATCGAACGGCTCGGCGCGAGCCGGGAAGGCGTGCTGCGCAGGCACAAGCAGCGCGCCGACGGCTCCTGGCGGGACACCGTGCAGTACTCCATGCTCGCCCAGGAGTGGCCGACGGCACAGGCCGGTCTGCGGGAAAGGCTTCGCCCGGCGGCACCCGCGGCGTCATGATGTCCGGCGTGCTGGGGATCACCGACATCTGGACGTACGTGCTGGGCACCGTGGCGATCGTGCTGCTGCCCGGCCCGAACTCGCTGTTCGTACTGGCCACCGCCGCCCGCCGGGGCGTGGCCACCGGTTACCGGGCCGCCGCCGGGGTGTTCGTCGGCGACGCGGTGCTGATGGTCCTCTCCGCCGCCGGGGTGGCCTCGCTGCTCCAGGCGTACCCGCCGCTCTACCTGGTGATCAAGTACGCCGGCGCGGCGTACCTCGGGTATCTGGGGCTGGCCATGCTGCGCGGCGCGTGGCGGCGCTGGCGTGACCGCAACGACCCGGCCACGCCGCGCCTGATCGACGAGGTGGAGCCGGCGGAGCAGCGGGAGCCGTTCCGCCGGGCGCTGGTGATCAGCCTGCTCAACCCGAAGGCGATCCTGTTCTTCGTCTCGTTCTTCATCCAGTTCGTCGACCCCCGGTACGCGTGGCCGGCGCTGTCGTTCCTGCTGCTCGGGCTGATCGCACAGGTCGCCAGCGCGCTCTACCTGACCGTGCTGATCTTCACCGGCACGTACCTGGCGGCCCAGTTCCGGCAGCGCCGCCGGCTCGCCGCGAGCGGCACCACAGCGGTCGCGGTGCTGTTCCTCGGCTTCAGCCTCAAGCTCGCCGCCGGCTGAGGGGTGTAAGGAAGGGCCCCCTCTTAACGCCTCCGGTAGAGCAGGGGCCCCCTCTTAACACGATCATGTCCCGTCGCCGCCTCCGCCACCACCGCCGATGCCCGCTCCGCCGGCCGTACCCCCGAGTCCGTAACCGGGCGCGACCGGCCGGTCGGGCGGGCGGCTGACGTGCGCCGACTCGCGGATCGTGGCCGACCAGTCGGCGTGCGCGGCGGCCGCCGCGTGCCTGTCGATGGCGTGCCGCAGCCAGCCGTCCACGGTGGCCACCCAGTCCCGCCGGTCGGCCCCCGCGTGCCAGACCCGGAACCGGCTGATGCTCTGATGGGTGATCCCGGCCAGGGAGAGCCGTCGGTCCAGCCAGAGCAGCACCTCCATGCCGGCCGAGTCGGTCAGCATGATCACTTCGAGTTCCGTCATCGGGCCGGCGTAGAGCGGGGCGGCCCAGAACCCGTACCACTGCTGGAACGGCAGCGCCTGCTCCACGCCCGGCAGCCGGCCGTCGCGCAGCCCGGCCTGCCGGATCGCGAAGCCGAGCGTGTCCAGCGCGGCGAGCACGTGCTCCTGGGTGGGCAGCGGGTGGATCAGCACCGGCACCATCGCACCCTGGTCCACCTCCGGGTCCACCGACACCTCGGTGCGCAGCCCGGTACGCAGGCTCAGCAGCGGCACCCCGCCGTACGTGGTCACCGGCGCCCCCCACGGCAGCGGCACCGCGAAGTCGACTGCGCGCCGCCGCCCGGCCGGCACCACGAACCGTCCCGCGATCGTCCAGGTCTGGAACTGCACCAGGCGGCGCGGCGCCTCCGGATCATCCGGTTCGACCTGCGTCACCAGCCCCAGCCGGATGTGCCGGACCGGCACGTCCGAGTCACCGGCGGCGAGCGTCACCCGGCCCGGCAGGCGCAGACCCGGCCGGGTGCTCGGGTTGGGCACCGTCGTGCTCACCGAGAGCCCGGTCCAGGCGGAGTCCCGCGACACGCCGGTCAACCGCATGCCGGGGCTTTCCCGCTGCCCGCCCGGCCATGCCCCGCTCGCCTCCAGCACCGGCGAGGCCGGGCAGCACGCCGAAACGGACGCCGGCCCGGCGAGGTGGTGTCCCACCTCGCCGGGCCGGTACGGATCACGACGGTCAGCGCATCCGGCGGCCCCGCGGCACCGGGTCGGTCTCGTCGTCGAACTCGCCGATGACCTCCTCCAGGAGGTCCTCCAGCGCGACGAACCCGATCGGCCTGGTCGGCCCGCCACCGTTGCTCACCAGCGCCAGCTGTGCCTGGCGGGCCCGCATCGCGGCCACCGCCTCGGTCACCGACGCCTCGGCCGGCAACGTGAAGGCGCTGGTCATCAGCTCTCCGGCGGTCGCCGGGCGGCCGGTGGTGACGGCGCGCACCGCCTCGCGTACGTGCACCAGGCCGCACACCTCGCCACCGGAGTCGACCACCGCCAGCCGGGACCGGCCGCTGTCGCGGGAGACGTGTTCGATCCGCTCGGCGGTCTCGCTCCGGCCCACCGTGACGATCCGGTCGAACGGCTCCATCACCTGCGCGACGGTGGTGCCCTGGAGCTCCAGCATGCTGGTCAGCAGCTGGTGCTGCTCGGCGCCGAGCAGCCCGTGCTCCCGGGACTGCTCCAGCAGGATGCGCAGCTCGTCCGGGCCGTGCACCTGAGCGAGCTGGTCCTGCTGCTGCACCCCGAACAGGCGCAGCATCGCGTTCGCGAGCCCGTTGAGCGCGGACAGCACCGGCCGGGAGATCCGGGCGAACGCCCGGAACGGCAGCGCCAGCAGCACCGCCGAACGCTCCGCGTCGGTGATCGCCCACGACTTCGGGGCCATCTCACCGACCACCAGGTGCAGGAACGTCACGAGCGACAGCGCGAACACCAGCGCCACCAGATGGCTGACCGCCTCGGGCAGGCCGACCGCGTGCAGCAGCGGGCTGAGCAGGTGCTCGATGGCCGGCTCGGCCAGCGCGCCCAGACCCAGCGTGCACAGCGTGATACCGAGCTGCGCGCCGGCCAGCATCAGGCTCAGCTCGCGGACGCCGTCCAGCGCCGCGCGGGCCGCCCGGCCGCCACCGGCAGCCGCCTGCTCCAGGCGGTACCGCTTGGACGCGACGAGCGCGAACTCGGCGGCCACGAAGAACCCGTTGAGCGCCAGCAGCACCACGGAGAAGAACAACGCGAACCCGGGGCTCATGCGGCACCCTCCCCGGACACGCCGGCGGTCGGCCGCAGCCGCACCGAGTCGGCCACGTGCCGGTCCACCGCGAGCACCTCGACCAGCACCCGCGGGCCGTCGGCCGGCCCGTCGCCGTCCGCGACGACCGGGATCTCCAGCCGGTCACCGACCTCGGGCACCCGGCCCAGCTCCCTCATCACAAGACCGGAGAGCGTGTCGTACTCGGGCGCCTCGGGCAGTTCGATGCCGGTGCTGTCGGCGACCTCGTCGATCCGCCAGCGCGCCGGGACCACCCAGGAGCCGTCCTCCTGCCGGGCCGCAGCCCGGTCCGGCGGATCGTCCTCGTCGCGGATCGGCCCGACCAGCTCCTCGGCCAGGTCCTCCAGCGTGATCACACCGGCGAAGCCGCCGTACTCGTCGACCACGCAGGCGAGCTGCCGGTGCCCGGACCGCAGACGGTCCAGCACCGTCGGCAGCGGCAGCGTCTCGGGCACCAGCAACGGGGGTACGGCCACCGCGTCGACCCGGGTGGTCGCGCGCTGCGCCGGGGGCACCCCGAGCACGTCGGCGATGCCGACCACGCCGATCAGGTCGTCGACGCCCTCGGCGCCGCTCACCGGGAACCGGGAGTGGCCGGTGTCCAGCAGCTCGACGATCCGGCTGACCGGTTCGTCGGCCCGGACGGTGTGTACGTCCACCCGGGGCACCATCGCCTCCCCGGCGGTCAGCTCCCGGAAGTCCAGACCCCGGTCCAGCAGGTCGGACATCTCGGCGTCGAGATGCCCCTCCTCCCGGGACTCGGCGATGATCTGCTCCAGGTCCTGCGGGGTGGCGCCGCTGGGTAGCTCCTCGATCGGCTCGATGCCGATCCGGCGGAGCAGCCGTACGGCGGCCCGGTCGAACAGCGTGATCAGCGGACCGGCGATCTTCAGGTACACCAGGGTGGACCGGGACAGCGCCCGGGCGAGCGGCTCGGCCCGCGCGATGGCCAGGTTCTTCGGGGCCAGCTCACCGAGGACCATCTGCACCACGGTGGCGATGATCAGGGCGAGGGCCACTGACAGCGGCAGCGACACCGAGCTGGACACCCCGGCCAGGCCGAGCAGGTCGGCCAGCCCGGCACCCAGGTACGGCTCGGCGACGTAACCGACGAGCAGGGCGGTCACGGTGATGCCGAGCTGCGCGCCGGACAGCATGAAGGAGAGCCGCCCGGTCACCTCCAGGGCCCGGGCCGCGGCACGATCGCCACCGTCGGCGAGCTGCTTGAGCTTGCCCCGGTCCACGGCGACGTAACCGAACTCCTGGGCCACGAAGTAACCGGTGGCGGCGGTGAGGACGGTGATGAGAAGGAGACCGACGAGGATCAACACGGGAGGTTCAGGGCTCCCGCGGTCGTCGGGAAGGGAATTCGCCGGGTACTACCCGGCCGGCTACTGCTGCCCTCCGGGGCAGAAGAGTCGATCATGCGGCCTATTTTATCGGTACCCGCTGGACGTTCGCTGAGGGTGCCGGGAAGCCTCCCGCCCGTGCGCTTCAGCGTCCGGCCAGTTCGTCGGCGTCCAGCAGCGTCCGGTCGACCCGTCCGGAACGGTACGCGGCCCGGCCGATCATCTGCGCGGCCACCGGCGCGGTGGAGAGCTGGAAGATCGCCACCAGGACCAGCATGCCCAGGTCCGAGGGGGTACGCAGGCGCAGCGCCAACCCGGCCAGGAGCAGCAGGACGCCGAGAACCTGCGGCTTGGTGGCCGTGTGTATCCGGTCCAGCACGTTCGGGAACCGGACCAGCCCGATGCCGGCGACCAGGCCGAGCGTCGCCCCGGCCAGCAGCAGGAATCCCCCCACCCAGTCCGCAAGGGTGCTCGCGCTCACGCTGAGCCTTCTTCCGTTCGCGACTGCGGGGCTCGCAAGACCGGCTCACTCCTCGCGCTCACGCTGAGCCTCCTTCCGTTCGCGACTGCGGGGCTCGCAAGACCGGCTCACTCCTCGCGCTCACGCTGAGCCCCCTTCCGTTCGCGACTGCGGGGCTCGCAAGACCGGCTCACTCCTCGCGCTCACGCTTCGGCCCGGACCGCGAAGCGCACCAGCGACACCGAACCGACGAAGCCGAGCAGGGAGAGCACCACCAGCACGGGCAGCGTGGTGGCGTGCCGGTTCACAGCGGCCTCCGCCCCCACCCCGGCGAGCATCGCCGTCAGCAGCAGGTCGGCGCCGACGACGCGGTCGAGCAGGGACGGGCCACTGTAGATCCGGGCCATGGCGAGCAGCGCGGTGGCCGAGAGCAGCACGGTCAGCGCGACGGCGAGCAGAGCGGTCACGGGTTCCTCCGTTCGGTGGGTTCGAGGTCGAGCCGGCGTACCTCGTCGGGAGATCCGATGGCGCGGACGATGCGCCGTTCGACGGCGAGCACGCGCTCACGGCTGGCGGTGAGGTCGCCGGGTCCACGCACGTCGAGCACGTGCACGTAGAGCACGCCCCGGGCCCGGTCGATGTCGAGGATCAGCGTGCCCGGCACCAGCGAGATCACCTCGGCGGTGAGCGCCAGGTTGAGGTCGGTGCGCACGCGCAACGGCACCGCGATGATCGCGCCGCGCGGGCGGTAGCCGAAGTGCAGCGCCACGGCGGCGACGTGCAGGCTGGCGCTGACCAGCTCGGCCACGAAGGTGGCCAGGAACACCAGCAGCGCCCGGGGGCGGAACCGGCCGCCGAAGGTGACCGGCGGCAGCGGGAAGAACAGCAGCACGGCGGTGCCGACCAGCAGGCCGGCGGCCAGGTTGCCCCAGGACACGTCGCCCCACAGCAGCATCCAGGCGGCGACCAGCCAGCCGAGCGCGAGCGCCTGGTCCCGCCACCGCCCGACCCGGCCGACTGCCGGCGCCGGCGCGTCCGCGGCGGGCGCCGCCGGGGGTACGCCCGACGGCTCCCCGGGGACGCCCCCGCCCGGGGGCGGGCCGTCGGTCACGGCACGTCCCGGGGCAGGACCGCCCGCACGTACGGGGTGCGCTCGCGCAGGTCGGTGGCCGCGTCAGCGGTGACCTGGAACAGCGGCCCGGCCAGCAGCGTGAACAGCACGCCCAGCGCGACCAGGGCGGTGGTCGCGCCGACCATCAGTCCGGGCAGCCGGGCCGGCGGGGTGGCGGTGGCCAGCCGGGGCGCCCGCCAGAACGCGATGTTCCACACCCGGGACGCCGCGTAGAGCGTCAGGAGGCTGGTCAGCGTGCCGGCCGCGACCAGCACGGCGGGCAGCACCCCGCCGGCCGCCACGCCGGCCTGGAGCAGGCCGAGCTTGCCGAGGAAGCCGGAGAACGGCGGGATGCCGGCGAGGTTCATCGCCGGGACGAAGAAGAGCACGCCGAGCATCGGAGCGATCCGCGCCAGCCCGCCGACACGGCGCAGGTCGGTGCTGCCCGCGCGTTCCTCGACCAGGCCGGCGACCAGGAACAGCGTGGTCTGGATGGTGATGTGGTGCACCACGTAGAAGATCGCCCCGGACAGGCCGGCGACGCTGCTCAGCGCCACCCCGAAGATCATGTAGCCGATGTGGCTGACCAGTGTGAAGGAGAGCAGCCGTTTCAGGTCCGACTGGGCGACCGCGCCGAGGATGCCGACCACCATGGTCAGTCCGGCCACCACCATCAGCAGCGTGGCGACGTGGCCGCCGGGGAACAGCAGCGTCTCGGTGCGGATGATCGCGTACACGCCGACCTTGGTGAGCAGGCCGGCGAAGACCGCGGTGACCGGGGCGGGCGCGGTCGGGTAGCTGTCCGGCAGCCACGCCGACAGCGGGAACACCGCCGCCTTGATCCCGAACGCGAGCAGCAGCGTCAGTTGCAGGGTCAGGCGTACGTCCGACGGCAGCGCGTCCAGCCGGCCGGCGAGCTGCGCCATGTTCAGCGTGCCGGTCGCCGCGTACACCAGGCCCACGGCGGACAGGAACAGCAGCGACGACAGGATGCTGACCACCACGTACGTCGATCCGGTCCGCAACCGCACCTCGGTGCCGCCGAGCGTGATCAGCACGAAGCTCGCGGCCAGCAGGATCTCGAAGCCGACGAACAGGTTGAACAGGTCCCCGGCCAGGAAGGCGTTCGTCACGCCCGCGGTCAGCACCAGGTAGGTGGGGTGGAAGATGCTCACCGGCGCGGTCTCCCCGGTCTCCGCCCGGCCCTGGCCGATCGAGTAGAGCAGCACGCACAGCGTCACCGCCGACGACACCAGCACCATCAGTGCCGCCAGCTGGTCCGCCACCAGCACGATGCCCACCGGCGCAGGCCAGCCGCCCACCCGCACCACCACCGGCCCGAACCGGTACGACTGCACCAGCAGTACCGCCGCGACCACCAGGACGCTGCCCAGGCAGAGCACGCTCACCGAGCGCTGCAGCTGGGGCCGTCCGGACAGCAGGAGGGTGAGTGCCGCGCCGAGCAGCGGCACCACCACCGGCAGCGGCACCAGGGCACTCATGGACTTTTCCCGTCGCGGCGCAACCGTCGTCGGGCCGGTTCCGGATCCACCTGCTCCGGGTCGCCGCCCGGGCCCTCGCCGCCGAGGTCCGCCGTGGACACCTCATTGCTCTCGGCGAGCCGGACGATGTATCGGTCCTCCAGGTCGTCCTGCACCTCGTCGTCGCCGCTGGTGTACCAACTCCGGTAGGCGACAGCGAGCAGGAACGCGGTCAACCCGAGCATGATCACCACGGCGGTGAGCACCATGGCCTGCGGCAGCGCGTCGCTCATCGCGCCCGGCGGGGTGGACCCCGCGAACGGCGCCGCGCCGGCCCGACCGCCGAGCAGGATGAGCAGGTTCACGCCGTTGCCGAGCAGGATGATGCCGAGCAGGATCCGGGTCAGGCTGCGTTCCAGCAACAGCGTGACCCCGGCGGCGACGAGCACCCCGACCGCCAGCACCAGCACCAGCGTCGGCCCGGCCGCTCCCCTCATCATGAGGACTCCCGCTGGACCACCAGGCCGCGCCCCGCCTCACCCGCGGCCTCCACGTGCCGGTCCACCTCGGCGCCCAGGCTCCGCAGGATGTCCAGCACCAGCCCGACCACCACCAGGTAGACGCCGATGTCGAAGAACAGCGACGTGACCAGGTAGAAGTCGCCGACCACGGGCAGCCACAGGTTGACCTTGACGCTCTGGAGCACCTCGCCGGTGAGCGCCAGACCGAGCACCCCGCTGCCCACCGAGATGCCCAGGCCCGCGCCGAGCACCGTGCCGGCTCCGACCGGCGCCGCCTCGGCCAGCTCGTACCGGCCGCCGGCCAGGTACCGCAGGGCCAGCGCGAGGCCGGCGACGAGCCCGCCGGAGAAGCCACCGCCGGGGGCGTTGTGCCCGGAGAACAGCAGGAACAGCGAGAAGATCAGCACGGTGTGGAAGATCAGCCGGGTGACCACCTCGAACACGATCGAACGCCGCCGTTCCGGCAGCGTCTGCCCGCCACGCAACCACACCGTGCGCCGGTCGCCGGCGCGCAGCGCGGCCGGCTGGGGACGGCGGGGACGCGGCCCGGTGCGGGAACGCTCGTAGATCAGGCTGGCCACACCGGTCGCGGTCACCACGAGCACCGAGATCTCCCCCATTGTGTCCCAGGCCCGGATGTCCACCAGCGTCACGTTCACGACGTTGCGGCCGTACCCCTCGGCCACGGAGAGATCGGGGAACTCCGCGGAGATCGACGGTGCCCGCCGCGCACCGGCCGCGGCCAGCGCCAGACCCGCCATCACCACCCCGGCGGCGACGCCGATGCCGCGCCGCACCCAGCGGCTGCGGCGCAGCGGGCGGGCCGAGAAGCGTTCCGGCAGCCGCCGCAACACCAGCACGAACACCGCGATCGTGGCGGTCTCCACCAGGAACTGGGTGAGCGCCACGTCCGGCGCGCCGTAGAGGACGAACATCATCGCGGTGCCGTAACCGGTCACGCCGACGAGCAGCATCGCGGTGAGCCGGCGGCGCGCGCCGACCGCCAGCAGCGCGGCGACCGCGATCACCACGCAGACCACGAGCTGGGCCGGGTTGTCCCAGGCCGCCAGCTCGACCCGCCAGGGCGCGGTGGCGATCATCGCCCCGCCCGGCACGACCACCAGCGCGAGCAGCACGGTGCCGAGGTACTGCGGCAGCGAACCGCGCTGGGTGGCGCCGGTGACCTCGATGGCGAGCCGGTCGAAGCGGTGCGTCACCCACTCGTACCCCTGGTTGCCGCTCACCGGCGAGCGCAGCCGGGCCAGCGCGGGCGCCAGCGGGCCGCGGACCAGGTGCAGCACCACACCGCCGGCCAGCACGAGGGCGGACAGGCCGAGCGCCGCCGTGGGTCCGTGCCACAGCGCCAGGTGCTCCTCGACCGGCCCGAACAGCTCGGCGTACGGCTCGAACAGGCCGCTCAGCCACCCGGCGGCCGGACCGGCGGCGAGCCCGGCCACGGCGAGCAGCGCCGGGGGTACGAGCATCGCGGCGGGCGGCCGGGCCGGCGGTGTGTCCGGCACGCCGGGCCGGGCGGCGAACGCGCCCCAGAGGAACCGGATGCTGTACGCGACGGTGAGCGCGCTGCCGACCACCAGCACGGCCAGCACCAGTGGATCGCCGGTGAACGCGGCGAGCGCGGCCTCCTTCGCGACGAACCCGACCAGCGGCGGCACCCCGGCCATCGAGGCGGCGGCCAGGGTGGCGACGGTGGCCAGCACCGGCGCGGCCCGTCCCACCCCGGACAGCTCCCGCAGGTCACGGGTGCCGGCCTCGTGGTCGAGGATGCCGACGACCAGGAACAGCGCCGCCTTGAACAGGGCGTGTGCCGCCAGCATCGCCACGCCGGCCAGCGCCGCCTTCGGGGTGCCCGCGCCGAACACCACGGCGAGCAGGCCGAGCTGGCTGACCGTCCCGTACGCCAGCAGCAGCTTCAGGTCGGTCTGCCGCAGCGCCGCCCACCCGCCGATGACGAGCGTGACCAGTCCGGCCACCACGGTGACCGGCCGCCACCCGCCGGCGGGGGCGAGCACCGGGCCGAGCAGTCCGATGAGGAAGACCCCGGCCTTCACCATCGCCGCCGCGTGCAGGTACGCGCTCACCGGCGTCGGGGCGGCCATCGCCACCGGCAGCCAGGCGTTGAACGGAAACACCGCCGACTTCGTCAGCGCCCCGGTGAGGATGAGCAGCACCGCGACGGTCAGGTACCCGCCGCCGGGCAACGGCGCCGAGGTCACCTCCGACCACCGGTAGCCCCCGGCGTGGTGGCCGAGCAGCAGGAACCCGACGAGCATGGCCAGCCCGCCCAGCGTGGTCACGGTGAGCGCCTGCGCGGCGGCCCACCGGCTGGACCGGCGTTCGGTGCTGTGCCCGATGAGCAGGTAGGAGAAGACGGTGGTCAGTTCCCAGAACACGTAGAGCAGCAGCAGGTTGTCGGAGACGACGAGGCCGAGCATCGCCCCGGCGAAGGCGACCATGACGGCGGCGAACCGGGCCAGCCCGGTGGACCCGGGCCGGAAGTAGCGGGCGGAGTAGACCAGCACCAGCGCGCCGACGCCGCCGACGAGCAACAGCATCAGCCAGGACAGCGTCGTGACCCGCAGCGCCACGTCGAGCTGGAGCTGCGAGATCCAGGGGTACGTCTCGACCACCTCGCCGCCGTCGCGTACCGCAGCGGTGTGCGCCGCCGCCCAGACCGCCGTGGCGGCCGGGGCGAGCGCGAGCAGCAGGCATGCGCGCGGACCCCACCGGCGGACGAGCAACGGGGCGAGCAGCGCCGCCACCAGGTGCACGATCAGCAGGACGAGCACGCGTACTCCCGGTCGAGGTGACAGCGCGCCGGAACACGCTGCGGGTACGACCGATCAGACGCCACTTCCCCACCCAGCCGGGCCGTTTTCCGCAAAACCCACCCCGCACGGCGGTCATCCGGCCCAGTCCCGCTCAGCGGTCCGGGAGGCTGCCCAGCAGCAGCGCCCGGGAGGACCGGCGGGTGAGTTCCTCCGCCACGCTGCCCAGCAGCCGGTCCCGGATCCCGTGGCCGTGCCGGCCGACCACCAGGAGGTCGACGTCGTGCGCCTCCGCCACCGCCAGCAACGCGTCCACCGGATGTCCCCGCACCAGCTCGACGGTCGGCGCCGGCAGGCCCGAGGGCAGGGCCTCAGCCCGCTCCTCGAGAAGCCGGCGGGCTTCCCGTGACTCGGCCGCCTGGTCCTCGCCTACCGAGTCCGGGCTGGTCACGGTGACCAGGACCAGATGACTGGCGGTGTGGCCGAGCGTCCGGGCGACTGCGCGCAGCGCACGGTCGGCCTCGGCGGATCCGTCCACGCCTATCGCGACGCGCAGTCCACTGCCCTCCCGGGACGAGGGCCGGTGCACCACGTCGACCACCGCCGGCCGGGCGCGGCCCCGTTCCACAGCGATCGGGATGAACAGCGGGCCGAGCAGCCCACCCACGAGATACCACGAGAGGTGGGGATGGCCGCCCCGGATCACGAACCAGCCCGCGGTGAGCAGGCCGACGGTCAGCCACAGGACGGCCACCAGGAGAACCCACCACCAGGAGGTCACGGCCGGCTCCGGGCCGGCGACGATGCCGGAGTCATGTCCGTTACTACCCGGGTCGCCGACGGCTAGGCCACTTGACCGCCGCCGGCCGGGTCACACCAGATGCCGCCGTAGCCGCTTGTCCACCGCCACCACCAGCGCGGCGGCGGCACTGACCGCCAGGATTCGCAGCCACGCCCCACCTGACAGCGGCGCCGTGCCGAAGATCCGGTTCATGACGGGCACGTAGGTGATGGCGAGTTGGCCGGCCGCCTGCGCCAGGACGCCCAGCAGGATCCACCGGTTGGACATCAGACCGGTGCGCCAGACCGGCCGGCTGAGCGTCCGGCAGCTGAACAGGTAGAAGATCTCCACCACGACGAACAGGTTGAGCGCGGCCGTACGCGCCTCGGCGACCGGCTGCCCGGTCTGCTGCTCCCAATGGAAGATCCACGAGGCGCCGGCCACGAGGAGCGCCGCCACCAGGAACACCCGCACGATCAGAGGGCGGGTCAGCAGAGGGCGGGCGGGATCACGGGGCGGCCGCCGCATGAGGCCCGCCTCCTTCGGCTCGAAGGCGAGCATCAGGCCGAGGAACACGGCGGTGGTCATGTTGATCCACAGGATCTGAGTCGGCAGCAGCGGCAGCGTGGCCCCGAGCACGATCGCCACGAGTACCACCAGGCCCTCGCCGAGGTTCGTCGGCAACGTCCAGACCAGGAACTTGGTCAGGTTGTCGAACACACCGCGGCCTTCCTCCACCGCGGCCTCGATGGTGGCGAAGTCGTCGTCCGTGAGCACCATGTCGGCGGCCTCCTTGGCCACCTCGGTGCCGGACCGGGCCATCGCGACGCCGATGTCGGCCTGCCTCAGGGCAGGAGCGTCATTGACGCCGTCGCCGGTGACCGCCACCACGTGCCCGCGCCCCTGGAGTGCCTCGACCAACCGCAGCTTCTGCTCCGGTGAGACCCGTGCGAACACGGCGGTCTCCTCCACCACCTCCGCGAACCGGCCGTCCGGCAGATCGCGCAGTTCCGCCCCGGTCAGCACCCGGTCGCACTGGTCCGTTCCGAGCACCTTGAGCTGGGTGGCGATGGCTGAGGCGGTCGCCGCATGGTCGCCAGTGATCATCTTGACTCGGATGCCCGCTGAGTGACACGCCTCGACGGCCGAGGCGGCGGCGGCCCGAGGCGGGTCGAGCATGGCCTGCAGGCCGGTGAAGACCAGCGTGCCCGGCAACTCGTCCTCGCCGAACGCGCGCGTGACGCCGGGCGGACGCTCGGCGGTCGCCAGCACCCGCAGGCCCCGACCTGCCAGGTCCTCCGCCGCCCGCAGGATCCGCTTGTCGTCGAGCGGGTCAAGCGACCCGTCGGCGCGCATCGCGGCGTCGGACATGGCCACGATCCGTTCGACACTCCCCTTGACCAACCCGAACGGGCGACCCGTGTCGCGATCGTGGTGCAGAGTGGCCATGTACTGCCGTTCCGAACTGAAGGGAATCGTCTCGGACCGCGGATACCGCCGGACGACGTCGTCATGACCGAGTCCGCCCTTGGTGGCGACCACGAGCATCGCGGCTTCGGTGGGATCCCCGGTCAGCACCCACTCGCCGTCCCTGCGGCCGAGGCAGGCGTCGTTGCAGCCGGCGCCCGCGAGCAGACAGCGTTCCAGGGACTTGCTCGTGGCCGCCGTGACCCTCCTCCGCTCCTGGTCGGTCAGCTCGCCGTCCGGCGCGTATCCGGAGCCGGTGACCGCGTACTCGCCGTCGAGCGTCCAGACGGCACGTACCGTCATCTGGTTCTCGGTCAGGGTGCCGGTCTTGTCCGAACAGACCACCGTGGTGCTGCCGAGCGTCTCGATGGCGGGCAGTCGACGGACCACAGCGCGGCGGCGAGCCATCCGGGTCACCCCGATGGCCAGCGTGATGGTGACCGCCGCGGGCAGACCTTCCGGAATGGCGCCCACTGCGAGGGCCACCGCCGCGGTGAACGTCTCGACGGGCTCCTGACCCCGCAGCGTCCCCACGCCGAAGGTGGCCGCCGACAGCAGGAGGATGGAGATGGTGAGCACCTTGCTGAACCACCCCAGTTTGCGGGTCAACGGTGTGGCCAGAGCCTCCGCCGAACCCACAAGCCGATGGATCTGCCCGAGTTCGGTGCGGGCGCCGGTGGCGACCACGATGCCCCTGCCACCGCCGGCCGTGACCAGCGTGCCGGAGTAGGCCATGTTGCGGCGGTCGGACACCGGCGTCACGTCCGGCAGTTCCGCCTCGTCCTTGCTCACCGGGACTGATTCACCGGTCAACGCGGACTCGTCCACCCGCAGCCCGCCCGAGTGCACGACCCGGAGATCCGCCGGAACCTTGCCGCCCGGCTCCAACTCGACGAGGTCGCCGGGCACGAGTTCCTCGGAGCCGACCGACCGGGTCTCGCCGTCGCGGATCACCCGCGCCCCGGTGCGCACCATCGACCGGAGGCTGTCCAGCGCCGCTTCGGCCCGCGACTCCTGGACGAACCCCACGGTGGCGTTTATGAGCACCACCCCGAAGATCACAGCGGAGTCGACGTACTCCCGCAACGCGGCGGTGACCGCGGTCGCCGCGAGCAGCACGTAGATCAGGGGATGATGGAACTGCCCCAGGATCCGGCGCAGGACCCCGGGACCGCCCGCGGTCGGCAGCACGTTGGGGCCGTAACGGTCTCGGCGACGGGTGGCCTCGTCACCGCCGAGCCCTCGCTGCGGGTCGGTCTCGAGGAGGAGCACCACCTCGTGGGCCGACATCTCGTGGTGCGCCCCATCGCGCGGATCGGCCGTACCCTTCGAGTCCATCGGTCACCCCCGACCCCGACGCGGACCCGCCCGCCCAGACGTCGCCACGGACTCGGCATCCGAAGTATAGGCAGGTCAGCCGCGACAGAACCGGGAATCTGAACACCCTGCGCCCGGTCCGCCGGGCCGCGCTCGGCGCTGTTCACCGATCCGGCCGGCACGCCACCTGGTGTCCGGCGGCGACCGGATCTCCGTACTCCCGGCCGGTCGGCGGGCCGCTCATCCGAAGGCGACCGGCGACGGTGACGGCGGGCGATGCGACAGTCACGAGGCTTCCGGCTCTCCGGACGACGACGGCGGAGTCGGCCCACGGGCGCCGAGGTCGTCGCGCCGGGTGACCGGCGCGAGCGGCGTTCCCGCCCGGTAGGCGGCGCGGCCGAGAGCGTAGCCGCCGAGCGGGGCGGTGAACAGTTGCAGCCCGATGGCGAGCAGCAGCACGACGCCGGTTCGCAGGCTCGGCATGAGCAGCAGGACGCCCAGCAGCACGCCTACCGCCCCCAGGCTGGCCGCCTTGGCGATCGCGTTCATCCGGTTGTAGGCGTCGGGCAACCGGACGAGTCCGACGGCACTCACGACGACCAGGCCCACCCCACCGAGGAGCAGGACCGATGCCAGCACCTGGCGGATCACGACCGGCCCCGGTCGAGGAGCCGGGCCAGCGAGACCGTCGCCAGGAAACCCACCAGAGTGCCGACGAGGACCAGATCCAGGATGGCGGGAATGTCGAGCCGGGCGGCGAGAACCGCGACGGCGGCGAGGACGTGGACGAAGGCGAGGTCGAGCGCCGTGGCCCGGTCGGCGTCGGACGGGCCGATCACCAGCCGGCCGATGACCAGGATCATCGACAGTGCGAGTGCGACGAGCACGATGTCCAGGAGAAGCACGTCACCCTCGGTCGTTGTCTCCGGCCGGGCCGGACTGTCGCCCGTCGGCGGTGGCGGGGCGCAGAGCGGACAACAGCCGGTCCTCCAGAGTGGCGAGCCGGAGACGGAACGCCGTCTCGTCGTGAACGTGCATGCCGTGCACGAACATCGCCGGCGCGGGCCGGTCGATCGCGAGCGGCAGGGTGCCCGGCGTCAGACCGACGAAGAGCACCATCCACACGATCTCACCGTCGGTTCTCGCCCGTAGCGGGATCCGGACAATCGCCGGACACAGCCCGGAACCGGGCGTCACGATCTCCCGCACGACCACGAAGTTCGCCTGCACCAACTGGACAGCGAAGTACCCGGCGAAGCGCATGATCCGGAGAGTCCGCCGGAGCAGCCGCGACGGCAGGTCGGTCCCGCGCCTCATGTGATTCACCGTTCGACCCGCGGGTGCTCCACCGGATCGGTCAAGCCGGTGGCGGCCTCCCCGGAGAGGACCAGCAACTGCTGGGCGGCGAGACCGAGCAGCAGAGTCACCACGGCGAGCGTCAGTGCGGACGCCGTAGCCCAGGTCCGCGCCCCCTCTCCGAGCGCGACCGGCTCCGCCGGGCCCGGCGGCCCCCAGAAGACCGAGCCCCAGATCTTGAGCATCGACGTGAGAGTGAGCAGGCTGACTCCCAGGGCCACCGCCACCGCGAGCCAGGCTCCGCTGTCCACCGCCGCACGGATGAGCAGGAACTTGGCCAGGAACCCGGAGAAGGGCGGCAGGCCGGCGAGCGAGAGCGCAGCCCCCGCGAAGGACATGGCCAGGATCGGGCGGGTCGCAGCCAAACCGCCCAACGACGCCAGCCGGTCCGTGCCGCGATCCGCGTGTACCGCCGCCACACTGAGGAACAGAGCGGCCTTGACCAGGATGTACTGCACCAGATAGAAGATCGCGGCGGTCAGGCTGGCCTCGGTGAAGAGGGCGAGGCCGAGCAGCACGTAACCGATCTGACTGACCATGTGGAACGAGAGGATCCGGCGCATGCTGTGCTCGCCCACCGCCCCCAGGACGCCGACGACCATGGACACCAACGCCACGACGCCGATGATCCACAGGTAGTCCGCCGCGCCGCCGTAGACGACCGCGAACACGCGGATGAGCGCGTACAGCCCCACCTTGGTGAGCAGTCCGGAGAAGAGCGCGACCACCACCGGTGGCGCATCCGAGTAGCTGCGCGGAAGCCAGGCGTGCACCGGTACGACGGCGCTCTTCAGCGCCAGCGCCACCAGGACGAGCCCACCCGCCAGGGCCGCCGGGGACGATTCCCGGCCGGCACCGACGAGCTCGGCGAGCTGCACGGTGCCGGAAACCCCGTACAGGAGACCGACGCCGGTCAGCAGCAGTGTGGAGGCGAGCAGGTTGGTGGCGACGTACACCCGGCTCGCTCTCATGTCCCGGGCTTCGCCGCGCAGGGCGAGGAGCACGTAGGACGGCACGAGCATGACCTCGATCAGCACGAAGAGGTTGAACAGGTCGACGGTCAGCAGGGCGCCGTTGGCGCCGGCCGCGAGCACCAGGGCCAACGGCACGAAGAACGGGTGACCGTCCTGCCCGGTGGCCGCGGCCGAGGCGAGGCAGACCAGCACCACCAGCGCGGCGGCGCAGAGCATGAGGGCCGTGAACGTGTCGGCCGCGAAGCCGATGGCCACCACCGGCGCCCACCCGCCGATCCGCACGACGAGCACCGAGCCGTCCCGGACCAAGATCAGCAGACACACCGCGGCGACCAGTACGACGCCCGACACGACCAGGCCGGCCACGCGGCGCAACGCCCGACGCCTCGCGAACGCCAGCAGCACCGCAGCGGTGGCCAGCGGCGCCACCACCGGTACCACGACCAGGGATCCGATCACAGCTCGTCCTGCTCGCGTCCGTCGCCCGGCCGGGTGTCCGCCCGGTCGTCGTCGGTCGGATCCGCCCCGCCGCCGGCCGCGTCCCGGCCGGTCCTGACCAGCAGCCCCAGCAGGTAGATGGTGATGCCGAAGGTGATCACGATGGCGGTCAGGGCGAACGCCTGAGGCAGCGGGTCGGCGCGTCCCGGTCCGCCACCGGCGAAGGCGGGGGCCCGCCACCGTAGCCCTCCGGCGGACAGCAACACCACGTTCACGGCGTGGGTGAGCAGGATGAAGCCGATGATGAGCCGGAGTTGTGTCCCCCGGAGAAGCATGAACGTGCCGGCCGCGGCGAGCAGGCCGACAAGGAGCGCCGCCGCGCTCACGGTTCCGCCCCGGCGGCGCGGCTGTCGACCATGGACGCACCGAGCCGGCGTACCGCGGACACGGCGAGCGCCAGGACCATGAGGTAGACGCCCAGGTCGAACAGGGTCGCCGAGGAGAGCGACAGTGGGCCGGGCAACGGCAGGGTTCCAGGGCTGAGGATCGGTCTGCCCGACGCCATCGGCGCCAGGCCGACGACAAGGCTCAGGAGCAGCCCCGACACGAGCAGTGGCCGGGCTCGCAGCCAGCCGAGCGGCGGCGACGCCGACCCGGCGTGGGCGATGTGCCCGAGCCCCACTGCGGTGCCCGCGACCAGGGCCCCGATGAACCCGCCACCCACTTCCTCGTGCCCGCGGGCGAACAGATACGCCGAGACCACCAGCATCACCGGGGTGAGCACGCGGTAGGCGAAGCAGAAGACCAGGTCCGGGTGGGGCGGAGCGGACCCCGCCCGCAAGGCCGGCGGGCCGAGCCGCAGCAGGGCGGCCAGACCGAGCGCGACGACCGTGAGGACGACCGCCTCACCGAGTGTGTCCAACGCACGAAAATCGATCAGGATCACGTTTACGACATTGTGACCGCCGGTTATCTCCTCGGCCCGCTCCAGGTAGTACCGCCCGGGCGGGGACGTCTCCCGGCGTCCGGTGAGGGCGGCCGTGGCGGCGGCGGCCACCACGCCGACTCCGACCGCGAGGGCGGCGGCACCGGCCGAGCCCCGGAGTCGCGGACGGTGCAGTTCCCTGGGCCGCCGGCGCAGGGCGAGCATCATCACGATGGTCGTCAGCACCTCCACCAGCAACAGGGTCACCGCGACGTCCGGCGCGCCGAGGGTCACGAACCAGGCCGACAGGATCAGCCCGACGACGCCGGTCAGACTGATCGCGGCCAGCACCGAACGTGCGCCGACCAGCCCTGCGGTCACCAGCACGAGCAGCGCGAGCACGACCACGTCACCGAACTGCGTGAGGTCTCCCGTCGATGCCGGCAGGGGTCCGGCCAACGCGAGACCCGCCGCACCGAGCGCGATCACCACCAGCAGGGGAACTGCCAGGAAGGGCCCGACCCGGCTGCTGCGGGCCGGGGCTGCGACCCACTCGCCGACGCGCAGCAGCCACTGGTAACCGCGGTCGAACTGCCACCCGAACGGGCGCGGGGTGGGGGTGCGGAGGAGTCGCCGGTCGACGCGCCGTCGAAGCGCGAAGATCACCGTGCCGAGGACGAAGGTCAGCACCGAGAGCAGCAACGCAACAGTGACACCGTGCCAGAACGCGAGGTCGGCCGGTTCGCCCTGCGGTCGGGCGTTGTTCGCGGCGCGGACGACGAGCGGGCTGATCAGGCCGACCAGGGGCCCCGCCGCGGTTGCCGCCACGGCCGCCACGACCGCGGGTGCCAGAAACGACCAGGAGGGCTCGTAGAGCGCCCGCTGACGGGACGGGCCGGCGAAGAGGCCGTGCACGAGCCGCGCCGCGTAGGCGAAGGTGAGCACTGATGCGAGGACCGCCAGCCCCACGGCGGTCCATGCCGGCCAGGAAATGCCCGGTGCCTTGCCGAACGCCTCGAAGATCGCCTCCTTCCCGACGAACCCGATGGTCGGCGGCAGTCCGGCGAGGGACATGGCCGCCAGTGCGGTGATCATGGTCGTGACCGGCATCTTCCGGCGGAGGCCGGACAACTCGCGGAGGTCACGGCTGCCTGCCTCGTGGTCGATGATGCCGACGAGCATGAACAGCGTCGCCTTGAACAGTGCGTGGGCGGCCGTGTAGAGGATGGCTGCCGCGTCGGATTCCGGGGTTCCCACCCCGATCACGCCGATCAGCAGCCCGAGCTGGCTCACCGTGGAGTAGGCCAGCATCGCCTTGAGGTCGTACTGACGCAGTGCGAGGAAGGCGCCGAGCACCGCGGTCACGAGACCGACGCCGACGAGGGTCACCCGCCAGGGCCAGTAGCCGCCGAACAGGGCGGAGAAACGCATGGCCAGATAGATTCCTGCCTTGACCATCGTGGCCGCGTGCAGGTAGGCGCTGACCGGGGTGATCGCGATCATGGCTCCGGGGAGCCAGAAGTGGAACGGCATCTGCGCCGACTTCGTGAAGACCCCCACCAGGATCAGCGCGCCGGCCGCCGCGGCGGGCCCGGAGGCCACCCGATCGGGCTCGGCGAGGATCCGCGTGAGATCACTTGTGCCGAGGCTGACCATCAGCACCACGAAACCGGCGAGCAGGGCGAGGCCGCCACCGGACGTGACCAACAGCGCGTGCGCCGCAGGCCGGGTCGCCGAGGGCTGGTTCCGGCCGATGAGGACGAACGACAGGATGGACGTGAGCTCCCAGAAGACGAACAGCACCAGAAGGTCGTTCGCGAGCACCAGGCCCAGCATCGCGGCCGCGAACAGGGTCAGGGTGACGTACAGGGTGGCGTGTCGGCCGGAGGCGCTCAGGTAGCGCGGCGTGTACATCATGATCAGCGCGCCGACCGCCAGAACCAGGAGCGCGAAGATCAGCGCGAGCGCGTCCATCCGGAAGGCGACGGAGATGTCCATGGCCGGCAACCAGCGCCACGAGACCTCCACGGCCTCGTCGCGCAGGATGGTGGGGAGGTGGCTGAGCAGCAGAGCGGCCCCGGCCAGGTAACCGACGGCAAGGAGGTAGCCGACATCACGTCCCAGCGGGCGGATGAGGGCGGGCACCGCCGCGGCCAGCCCGACCTGCCAGGCCAGGGCGAGCAGCAGGATCATGCGGGAGTGCCCGGGCCGTGCCCCGCGCCGAGCCTCGGCGCCCGCGGATGCCGAGAACCACGGGGAAGGGACATGCTTCCTTGATACAGGACAAAAGCGACCTCAGGGCCGTGAACGCGGTAGGCGGGCCCCGCTCACGCCTCGGAGACGTCAGCGCCGGCCCGCCTGGCGCTCGGCCGCCACGTCGGCACACGCCAGCTGACTCGCCGCCCGGTCGGCCGCTCGCTGCGCCGCAGCGAGGGAGCGGACCGGCAGTCGGGCGTCCCGGGTCTCCCGGCGCTGGACGAAGTAGTGCACAGCGGCCCGGACACGCGCCCGGTCGGCGGCGCTGGAACGGGCGGTGGCCAGGATCATCTCGCGCAGCCGCCGGGCCAGGTCCTCGGCGAGTTCGAGGTCGGGACCGTGCAGCCCGGCGCGGAGTGCGGTCAGCCGGCTGTCCACCTTCCGGAGGAGCAGGTCGGTGCCAGGCCCGGAGCCTCGTTCCTCGACGGTCATCCAAGCCTCCAGCCCACGCCGCAATCGCGAGTGAAGTTACTTTATGTTGCACTGCGCAAGCAAGCAGTTAAGTAAGACTTAACGGAAGAAACGCACATTCCACAATCCGGCCCCGACGCCCGGACAGAACGCTCCGGCGATCGGCCGGATGTCGCACCGGCGCGGCAGGATGGGACCGTGGCGGACGAGGCGAACCGGTCAGGTGGGGTGCTCAAGGAGTTCGGCGCGGCGACCCGGGAGTGGTTCACCGCGGCGTTCGCCGCGCCCACCCCGGCCCAGGAGGGCGCCTGGCGCTCGGTGGCCGCCGCTCACAACGCCCTCGTCGTCGCGCCGACCGGCTCCGGCAAGACGCTCGCGGCGTTCCTCTGGTCGCTCGACCGGCTCGCCAAGGAGCCGCCGCCGGCCGATCCCCGGCGCCGCTGCCGCGTGCTCTACGTCAGCCCGCTCAAGGCGCTCGCCGTCGACGTCGAACGCAACCTGCGCGCCCCGCTCACCGGCATCCGACAGGCCGCCTCCCGGCTCGGCCTGGTCCCGCCGGACATCACCGTCGGCATGCGGACCGGCGACACCCCGGCCGACGAACGGCGGGCCTTCGCCCGCACCCCGCCGGACATCCTCATCACCACGCCCGAGTCGCTGTTCCTGCTGCTCACCTCCGCCGCCCGCGACTCGCTGCGCGGCGTCGACACGGTGATCGTGGACGAGGTGCACGCGGTCGCGAGCACCAAGCGCGGAGCCCACCTGGCACTGTCCCTGGAACGGCTCGACGCGCTGCTGGAGCGCCCCGCGCAGCGGATCGGGCTGTCCGCCACCGTCCGGCCGATCGACGTGTGCGCCCGCTTTCTCGGCGGCGCGCGCCCGGTCGACGTGGTGCAGCCACCTTCGGACAAGACCATCGAGGTCAGCGTCCAGGTCCCGGTGGAGGACATGACCCGCCTCGACGAGCAGGAGCCGCCGGAGGACGACCTCGGCGGCCTCGCCCCCCGCCGCCCGTCGATCTGGCCGGCGGTCGAGGAACGCGTGTTCGCGCTGATCCGCGCACACCGGTCCACGATCGTGTTCACCAACTCCCGGCGCAGCGCCGAACGCCTCTGCGCCCGCCTCAACGAGCTGGCCGCCGAGGAGACGGAGGCGGCGTCCGCCCCGGAGGGCAGCCGCGTGGCCCGGGGCGGGGAGCCGGTGCGCGTATCCGATCTGCTGCCCGGCCCGGACGGCGACGGGCTCGACGACGCCGACGGGCTCGGTCCACTGCGCGGTGGCGAGCCGGGCGACGGCCGTCCGCGCGACGGCGACGGGCCGTTCGGCGGGCTCGGCCCGGTGTCCGGCGGCGAGCCGGTCCACGAGGGCCGGGCGCGGCGAGCGGCGGAGGCGTTCGGCGGGCCGGTGCGCGCGCCGCGCCAGCCGGCGGAGGTGATGGCGCAGTCCGGTGCGGCGGCCGGCGCGCCGGCGGTGATCGCCCGGGCGCACCACGGCAGCGTGTCCCGCGAGGAGCGCAAGCAGATCGAGGAGGCGCTCAAGTCCGGCCGGCTGCCCGCCGTGGTCGCCACGTCCAGCCTGGAGCTGGGCATCGACATGGGTGCCGTCGACCTGGTGGTGCAGATCGAGGCACCGCCGAGCGTGGCGGCCGGGCTGCAACGGGTGGGACGGGCGGGGCACCAGGTCGGCGCGGTCTCGCGCGGCGTCGTCTTCCCCAAGCACCGGGGTGACCTGCTCTCCTGCACGGTGGTGGCCGAGCGGATGGGCGCGGGGGCGATCGAGGAGCTGCACTACCCGCGCAATCCGCTCGACGTGCTGGCCCAGCAGATCGTCGCGATGGTGGCGCTGGAACCGTGGCGGCTCGGCGACCTGGCGGTGCTGGTCCGCCGGGCGGCACCGTTCGCGGAGCTGCCCGACTCGGCGCTGCACGCGGTGCTCGACATGCTCTCCGGGCGCTACCCGTCCACCGCGTTCGCCGAGTTGCGTCCCCGGCTGGTCTGGGACCGGGCCACCGACGTGCTGACCGGCCGGCCCGGCGCGCAGCGGCTCGCCGTGACCAGCGGCGGCACCATCCCCGACCGGGGCCTGTTCGGTGTGTTCCTGGCCGGCGCCGAGCGGGCGGCGCGGGTCGGTGAGCTGGACGAGGAGATGGTCTACGAGTCCCGGGTGGGTGACGTGTTCCTGCTCGGCTCGTCGTCCTGGCGGATCGAGGAGATCACCCCCGACCGGGTGCTCGTTTCCCCCGCGCCCGGTCAGCCGGCCCGGATGCCGTTCTGGAAGGGCGACCAGCTCGGCCGCCCGGTCGAGCTGGGGCGGGCGATCGGCGCCCAGGTCCGGGCGCTGCTGCGGCAGTCCGACGCCGACGCGGTGGCGGCGCTGCGGGCCGGCGGGCTGGACGACTGGGCCGCCGGCAACCTGATGAACTACCTGCGCGAGCAGAAGGCGGCCACCCGGTCGCTGCCGGACGACCGGACGGTGGTGGTCGAGCGGTTCCGCGACGAGCTGGGCGACTGGCGGCTCGCCGTGCACTCGGTGCTCGGCGCGCGGGTCAACGGGCCGTGGGCGCTGGCGATCGGCCGCCGGCTGGCCGAGCGGTACGGCGTGGACGCCCAGGTGATGCCCTCCGACGACGGCATCGTGGTGCGCCTGCCGGACACCGCCGAGACCCCGCCCGGCGCCGACGTGGTGGTCTTCGAGCCGGACGAGATCGCCCAGCTCGTCGAGGAGTCCGTCGGCACGTCGGCGCTGTTCGCGTCCCGGTTCCGCGAGTGCGCGGCCCGGTCGCTGCTGCTGCCACGCCGTGACCCCCGCCGGCGGCAGCCGCTGTGGCAGCAGCGCCAGCGCGCCGCGCAGCTGCTCGACGTGGCCCGGGAGTACGCCGACTTCCCGGTCACGCTGGAGGCCGCCCGCGAGTGCCTTCAGGACGTCTTCGACCAGCCGGCGCTGGGCGAGCTGATGCGCGACCTGGCCGCCCGCAAGGTACGCCTGGTCGAGGTGGAGTCCGAGCGCCCGTCGCCGTTCGCGAGGTCGTTGCTGTTCGGATACGTCGGCGCGTTCCTCTACGAGGGCGACGCCCCGCTGGCCGAGCGGCGGGCCGCCGCGCTGGCGCTCGACTCCGGGCTGCTCGGCGAGCTGCTCGGCCGGGTCGACCTGCGGGAACTGCTCGACCCGGAGGTGCTCGCCGAGACCGCACGGCAACTGCGCTGGCGTACCGAGCAGCGGCGGCCCCGCGACCCGGAGGACGTGGTCGAGCTGCTGCGCGTGGTCGGTGACCTGAGCGGCGCCGAGCTGGCCGAGCGGGGCGTACCGGAGTCCTGGACCGGCGAGCTGGCGGCGGCCCGGCGGGTGCTGCGGGTCCGCATCGCCGGCGAGGACCGCTGGGTGGTCGTCGAGGACGCCGCCCGGCTGCGCGACGCGCTCGGGGTGGCGCTGCCCGTCGGGGTCGCCGAGGCGTACCTCGCACCGGTCGCTGATCCGCTCACCGACCTGGTCGCCCGGTACGCCCGCACGCACGGCCCGTTCGCGGCCGCCACCTGCGCGGCCCGGTTCGGGCTCGGCGTGTTCGTGGTGGAGCAGGCGCTGCGGCGGCTCGCCTCGGGCGGCCGGGTGGTCTCGGGCGAGTTCGCGCCGGACAGTGTGGGCACCCAGTGGTGCGACGCCGAGGTGCTGCGTCTGCTGCGCCGCCGCTCGCTGGCGGCGCTACGCCGGGAGATCGAGCCGGTGCCGCCGCGCGCGCTCGCCACGTTCCTGCCCCGCTGGCAGCAGGTCGGCTCGTCGGCCCGGGGGGTCGAGGCGCTCGCCGCGGCCGTCGAGCAGTTGCAGGGCGTGAGCGTGCCGGCGTCCGCGTTGGAACGGCTGGTGCTCCCCGCCCGGGTCGCCGACTACTCCCCCGCCCAGCTCGACGAGCTGTGCGCCGGTGGCGAGGTGGTGTGGGCCGGTGCGGGCGCGATCTCCGGCGGCGACGGGTGGGTGACGCTCGCGTACGCCGACGTGGCGCCGCTGCTGCTCCCGCCGCCGGACGAGGCGCTCACGCTGACCCCGCTGCACGAGTCGGTGCTGGACGCGCTCGCCGACGGGCAGGCGCTGTTCTTCCGTTCGCTGTCCGACCGGGTCGGCGCCACCGACGACGCCGCGCTCTCGGGCGCGGTGTGGGATCTGGTCTGGGCCGGTCACCTCACCAACGACACGCTCGCCCCGCTGCGGGCCGCGCTCGGCGCGGGCGGGGCGCACCGGTCCCGGCCCTCGGCGCCGCGCACCCGCTACCGCCGGCCGGGCCGGGTGGCGCTGCCCAGCCGGGGCGGTCCGCCCATCATGGCCGGGCGCTGGTCCCGGCTGCCCGAACGCGACAGCGACCCCACCCGCCGGGCCGCCGCCCTGGCCGATCTGCTGCTGGAGCGGCACGGCGTGGTGACCCGGGGCGCGGTCGTGGCCGAACAGGTCACCGGCGGCTTCGCCGGGGTCTACCCGGTGCTGTCCGCGATGGAGGAACGCGGGGCGGCGCGCCGCGGCTACTTCGTCGAAGGGCTCGGCGCGGCGCAGTTCGCGGTGCCCGGCGCGGTGGACCGCATCCGGGCGCTCGCCGACGACAGCCAGGGCCGGGGCGGTCCGACAGTCGTCCTCGCGGCCACCGACCCGGCCAACCCGTACGGCGCGGCGCTGCCGTGGCCGGAACGCGTGGTCGACTCCGGCGACGGCGCGGCACCGGCCACCGGTCACCGGGCCGGGCGCAAGGCGGGAGCGCTGGTCGTTCTCGTCGGCGGTGACCTGGTGCTCTACGTGGAGCGGGGCGGCCGGACGATCCTGTCGTTCACCGACGACACCGACACGCTCGGCGCGGCCGGCAAGGCGCTCGCCGACGCGGTGCACTCGGGTGCGCTCGGCGCGATCTCGGTGGAGCGCGCCGACGGCGAAGCCGTGCACGCGTCCCCGCTGCGCGACGCACTGACCGCAGCCGGTTTCCGCGCCACCCCGCGCGGTCTGCGCCTGCGCGGCTGACCGCCCGGAGTTCCGGGGAGCGGGAACGTAGGGTGTGCCGGTGGCCTCGATCCGGGTACGACAGGCGCGCGACGGGGACCGTGCCGCGCTGACGGCGGGCGGTCAAGCCGAGCATTCCGCACATCGGCGCGGACGGGATCCCGCTGCACGACGAGCTGCGCCTGGCGCGGCAGGTGACCAGGGCGGGCAACGGGTGAACGGCAGCCCGCTGTGTGTCTCGCTGACCACCGACTACGGCCTGGCCGACGGATTCGTGGCGGCGTGCCACGGGGTGCTGGCCCGGCTCGCCCCGGCTGTCCGGGTGATCGACGTGTCGCACCTGATCCCACCGGCCGACGTGCGCCGGGGCGCGGCGGTGCTCGCGCAGACGGTGCCGTACCTGCCGTGGGGCGTGCACGTGGCGGTGGTCGACCCGGGTGTCGGCACCGCGCGGCGCGGGGTCGCGCTCGCCGCGCCCGGCGGGCTGCTGGTCGGGCCGGACAACGGGCTGCTGATCGCGGCCGCGGAGGCTCTCGGGGGTGTGACCGCCGCAGTGGAGCTGACCAACCCGGAGTGGCTCGGCCCGTCCGTCTCCCGCACGTTCCACGGGCGGGACGTGTTCGCGCCGGTGGCCGCCCGGCTGGCGCTCGGCGCGCCGCCGGCCGGGGCGGGACCGGCCGTCGACCCGGGCGCGCTGGTCCGGCTGCCGGAACCGGTGGTACGCGCCGAGCCCGGCGGCCTCCGCGCCGAGGTGCTGACCGTCGACCACTTCGGCAACGTCCAGCTCGCCGCACCGGGCGCGCTGCTCGACGGCCTGCCGTCCCGATTACTGGTGAACGGCCACGAGGCGGTGCACGGCCGCACGTTCGGCGACGCCGAGCCCGGCACGCTGGTGGTCTACGTCGACTCCGCCGCCCGGGTCGCCGTGGCGGTGAACACCGGCCGGGCCGCCGACACCCTCCACACCGCCCCGGGCGACGTCGTTACGATCACCCACCCCTGACCCCGCGATCTTGCACTTGGCGCCCCGGCACAAGGGGCAGAAGCCCCGAAGGTCGGGCCGCAAGCGCAAGATCAACGAGGGGAGCAGGGGGTCAGCAGCGGGGGACTGTGCCGCCGTAGATCGAGGACAGGTACGCGTGGCTGACGTAGGTGCCGCCCACCAGGCGGTACCACCTCGTCGTGGTGCGGTACGTGCCGGCGATCCGCTGCCCGGTCACGTAGCACTGCACCGGAATGTGGGCGTACGTGGCGGCCAGGCCCCGGCTCGCGTACGAGGCGCTCGCCCCGGTGCGCAGGTTCAGCGGCCCCGAGCCGACCACGGCCCGCGCTCCGCCCCCGGTCCACAGCAGCGTCACGTCGACCCAGGCGTTGTCGGTGAGCCGCAGCCCGTCCCAGAACGTCCCGTCGGCCAGGTCCAGCCCGGCCGGGTTGCGCACGGTGCGGCCGAACTGGTCGCGCCCGCCGTTGTAGCCGTTCTGGTACGCCGCCTGCGCCTGCGGCAACCCGCGCGGCAGGTCCTTCCAGTTCTCCCGGACCGACGCCGGGTTCCACCAGTCGTCCCGGGTGTTCCACGGGCCGACGTCCCACACCGGGGCGTACTCGCAGCGGCTGCCGCTCGTGGTGCACACCTTGACCGTGTAGTCGCCGGTGCCGCGCGGGGACAGGCCGCGCCGGGTGGGCAGCGCCGCGAAGTGGTCCCGGGTGCGCACCGTGTGCCCGTTGGCGGTGGTGCCGCCGACCAGGCCGATCCGGGTCGCGTACACCCGGTACCTGAGCGCGGCGGCCGGCTGGACCGCTGTGGTGGCGACCCGGTCGGCGGCCAGGGTCAGGCCGGTGACGGTGGCCTCCGACGCGGCGTCGCTGCTGGTCAGCACGACGCGGGCCTGGATCCGGCTGACCGGTGCGTCGAAGACCGCCTCGGTGGCGTCGCGCCACTCGGTCCAGCCGCGGGTACGCCAGCCACGTACCTGGGCCACCGCCGTACCTCCGTCGCCGGTGCGGGCGGCGAACTGGGCGCGTACCCGGGTCGCGGGCCGGTCCAGGGTGCGCGGCGCGGAGAGCAGGATGCCCTCGGCGACCGGTCCGCCGGCGGCGGCCGGGCGGGTGCGGGCGGTGGGACGGGGGTCGGCGAGCCGCAGGCGGCCGGACCGCCAGGCGACGTTGACGTCGTCGCCGCCGGCGACGGCGAGGTCGACGGACCAGCGCTCGGGGCCGGGTGCGGCGGCGCGGGACGGTACGGCGGCGGGCGGGGGCGCGGCCGGCGCGGGCGTGCCGGGCAGTCCGGCGGCCACGGTGAGCAGGGCGGTCAGGGCGACGACGGTACGGCGTCGGGAACGGGCCATCAGCATTCTCCTCAGAACCCCCTGATCGTGTCGTTTCCGCAGATCAAGTGGAACCTCAGTACAAATAGCGACACATGCGAATTCCGCTCGGGCGGGGGACAATGGCCGGGTGCCCGAAGGCGACACCGTCTGGAACACCGCGCGCGTCCTGCAACGCGCACTCGCCGGGGCCCGGCTCACCGGGTCCGACTTCCGCGTGCCGCAGCTCGCCGCCACCGACCTGACCGGCTGGACGGTGCGCGAGTCGGCCAGCCGGGGCAAGCACCTGCTGCTGCGCCTGGCGGCCACCGATGCCGCGCCCTGGACGCTGCACTCGCACCTGCGGATGGACGGCGCCTGGCGGGCGTACGCCCCGGGCGAGCGCTGGCGCGGACGGCCGGCGCACCTGATCCGGGTGGTGCTGCGTTCCCCGGCCGCGGTCGCTGTCGGCTACCACCTGCACGAGCTGGCACTGGTGCCGGCCGCCGAGGAGGAGTCGCTCGTCGGCCACCTCGGCCCGGACCTGCTCGGGCCGGACTGGGATGCCGGCGAGGCGGTCCGCCGGCTGGCGGCCGACCCCGACCGCACCATCGGCGAGGCGCTGCTCGACCAGCGCAACCTGGCCGGGGTGGGCAACCTCTACAAGTGCGAGGTGCTGTTCCTGCGCGGCGTGTCGCCGTGGACGCCGGTGGGCGCGGTGCCGGACCTGCCCGGCACCGTCGCGCTGGCCCAGCGGCTGCTGGCGGCCAACCGGGGCCGCTGGACGCAGAGCACCACGGGGGTGCTGCACCGGGGCGGGACCAGCTACGTCTACGGCCGCCGGGCGCAGCCGTGCCGCCGCTGCGGGACCGCCATCCGCAAGGAGGAACTGGGCGAACGGGTCACCTACTGGTGCCCGGCCTGCCAGCCGGGCGTGGAACTTCCACGAAACACCCAAGATCGGCCGAGATAGGGACGATTGGGTACTTCCGCCTCACCCCTGTGACGTCGCATGCTGCGGTGGAACGCTCACGGATCGTCATCAGCGCGTACGCCCGCCACGCCGGGGTGTCGGCCGGCGCGCCCAGACCCGGGGAGAGCCATGGTGCTGTTCCGCCGCAGCCGGCCCGGACGTCCCGACCGCGCCGCCGTCGTCGCCGACGAGACCGCGCCGACCGCGCCTGCCGGTTCCGTCGCGCCCGCCGTCCCGGCCGCCCGGGACGGCGACGACGCGCACCGCCCGGCGCCGGCGAGCCTGGACCCGGCCGCCGTGCCGCGCCTGTTCGGCCCGGTGCCGAACACCGCCGCCAGCCCGCTGCCCACGCTCGACCCGGACGGCAGTCCGGTGCCCGGCACCGGCGTCCGCAAGTTCGTCGACCCGCTGCCGCTGCCCGGGCAGCCGGCCACCGCCGGGCTCGGCGCACGCCTGCCCGTCGCCGTTCCCGACACCATCACCTGGCCGGGCTGCGACTACTACGAGATCGGCCTCCAGGAGTACGCGCAACGCCTGCACCGCGACCTGCCGGCCACCCGGCTGCGCGGCTACCGCCAGCTCAACCTGGGCACCGACGCGTCCGGGCACAACACGGTCAGCCCGCCCGGCCGCCCCTGGCACCTCGGGCCGATGATCGTGGCCCGGCGGGGCCGCCCGGTGCGGATCAAGTTCATCAACCAGCTCCCCACCGGACGGGCCGGCGAGCTGTTCCTGCCGGTCGACGAGACTGTCGACGGCGCCGGTGCCGGACCGCTGGACGGTCCCGCGCCGTACCCGCAGAACCGGGCCGTGCCGCACCTGTCCGGCGCGCAGACCGGGTGGATCAGCGCCGGCAACCCGTGGCAGTGGGTGACCCCGGCCGGCGAGATCACCCCGTACCCGGCCGGTGTGGGCGTGACGCCGGTGCCGGACATGCCGCCACCCGGAGCGGGGGCCACCACGCTGTACTTCCCGAACGACCAGAGCGGCCGGCTCATGTGGCTGCACGACAACACGCTCGGCCTGTCCCGGCTCACCGTCTACTCCGGGCAGATCGCGCTCTACCTGCTCACCGACCCGGCCGAGGAACGGCTCGTCGACGACGGCGTGCTACCCGCCGACCAGCTCCCGCTGGTGATCGAGGACAAGACGTTCGTCCCCGACGACGCGCAGCTCGCCGCCCAGGACCCCACCTGGGACCGGGACCGCTGGGGCGCCAAGGGCAGCCTCTGGCACCCGCACGTCTACCAGCCGCGGCAGAACCCGTACCGGCTCACCGGCACCAACCCCACCGGGCGCTGGGACTACGGGCCGTGGACCCACGACCCGGACGGCGGCCACAGCCCGTGGGTCGCCCCGGTGCCGAACCCGCACCACGACCCCGACACCGATCCCGACGAGCCGCCGCTGGTACCCGGCGTGCCGTACCCGTCAGCGGTCCCCGACGCGTACGGCGACACCCCGCTCGTCAACGGCGTGGCCTACCCGTACCTGGAGGTCGCGCCACGGGCGTACCGGTTCCGGATCCTCAACGCCTGCGCCGACCGGGCGCTCAACCTCCAGCTCTACCGGGCCGCCTCGGACGCGCCGATGTGGGCCGACGACGGCAGCCCGGCCGACCCGGGCGCCGGTGAGGTGCCGATGGTCGAGGCGGTACGCGCGCCGGGACGGCCCGCGTACTGGCCGGTGGACGGGCGCGACGGCGGCGTGCCCGACCCGGCCGCCGCCGGACCCGAGATGATCCAGATCGGCAACGAGAGCGGTCTGCTCCCGGCCCCTGTGGTGCTGACGAACCGGCCGGTGGACTACCGGTACGACAGGCAGGACCCGACCGTGCTCAATGTGGACGGGCACGCACTGCTGCTCGCCCCCGGCGAACGGGCCGACGTGGTGGTGGACTTCTCCACCGTCCCGCCGGGCAGCACGCTCATCCTCTACAACGACTGCCCCGCACCGCTGCCCCGGTTCGATCCCCGCTACGACCACCACACCGGCGCGCCGGACCGGACCGCCGCCGGTGGCCTGCCGCCGACCCGCCCCGGGTACGGCCCGAACACCCGCACCCTGCTCCAGATCCGGGTCACCGGCACCCCCGCCGAGCCGTACGACACCCGGCGGCTCGCCGACCGGCTGCCCGGGGCGTACGCCCGCAGCCAGCCGCCGCCGATCGTGCCGCAACCCGCGTACGACGCCGCGATCGGCACCTCCACCCCACGCCCGACGCTCGTTCCCGCGCGGGCCACCTCGGTCACGTTCACCCCGGCCGGCGCGACCGCCCCGGTCACGCTGCCGCTGGCGGTGAAGTCGGTCGGGCAGGTGTTCGAGGCCCGGCACGGCCGCGCGGTGGGACGGCTCGGCGTCGGCCACCCGGTCGGCGGGCCGCTCGCCCCGGCCACCCTGCCGCTGGGGCCGGCCGACCCGGCCACCGAGGTGCTGCACGCCACCGACCCGGCCGTGGCGGTCGGCACGCCCGGCGACGGCACCCAGCTCTGGCGGATCGTCGGCGACGCCCCGCGTACCCATCCCGTCCACATCGAGGGCTGCGACGTGCAGCTGGTCAACCGGGTCGGCTGGGACGGCACGGTCCGCCCGCCGGACCCGGGCGAGCTGGGCTGGAAGGACACCGTCCGGGTCAACCCCCGGGAGGACGTGGTGGTGGCGCTGCGCCCCGTCCCGCCCGCCCTGCCCTTCAAGATCGGCGACAGCGTACGGCTGCTCGACCCGGCCCGTCCGGCCGGCGCACGGCTGGACGCCGGTCCGGTCAGCCCGGCCGACGGCCGCCCCGCCGTCGTGGTCAACCAGCTGGTCAACCTGGGCTGGGAGTACCGCTGGCAGACCCGCTCGGCCGGACTGCGCGACCAGGGCATGAGCCGCCCGCTGGTCCTGCGCCTCGCGCCCAGGGCGCCGACCGGGCTCACCGCCACCCCGGCGCCCGGCAGCGCCACCGCGCTCCCCGCCATCGCCCTGACGTGGACCGGCAACGGCAGCCGTCCCGTACCGACCAGCCACCGGCTGCAACGCGCCACCGACAGCACATTCACCACCGGGCTGACCGAGATCACCGTGGCCGCCACCGCCACGAGGTACACCGACGCCACAGTCACCCCCGGCGTCACCTACCACTACCGGATCCGGGCCGAGAACGCGGTGAGCTGCTCGTCCTGGTCCAACGCCGTACCGGCGGCGGTGCACCTCACCGCGCCGGCCCGGCTGACAGCGGTGCTGCCGCCGGCCGCGCCGCTACGGGTGGCGCTGCGCTGGGCCAACCACTCCTTCGCCACCGGGGTGGACGTGCAGCGGGCCACGAACCCGACGTTCACCAGCGGTCCGGGCACCACGGCCATCGCCGTGGGCGAGGCCCACGTGGACCCGGCCGTCGCGCCGGACACCACGTACTACTACCGGGTACGCACGACGTACCTGGGGGCCGCCTCCCCCTGGTCGACGGTGGCCACCGTGACCACCCCCGCCCGGCCGGTCGCGCCCACCGAGGTGAGCGTCACCGCGAGCGTGTCCGGGCCGGACACCGCCACCGTGACGGTGAGCTGGTCGGCACCGACGCCGACCGGACCGGGCGCCGGGTTCGTCGTGCAGCGCGCCACCGACGCCGCCTTCACCCGTGAACCGGCGACGTTCCACGTGACCGGCCGCGGCTTCACCAACACCGGCCTGACGAGAGGCACGACCTACCACTACCGGGTAAGAGCCACGAACGTCGTAGGCACCTCCCCCTGGACCGCCCCGACCCGCACCACAACCCCCACCTGACCCCTCCCCCTCCCTGGGGGCGCGGGGGCGGGAGCCGGCCGGAGCAGCGGGGACTGTCAGGGGGCGCGCAGCGGGGTGCGGAGTTCGGCCAGGGCGGAGGCCACACCGTGCAGCAGGTCGGTGGCCTCGGTCAGGCGCGCGGCGGCCGGGTGCTCGGTGTTCGGACGCGCCTCCTCGGCCACGTAACCGGCGGCGGCCACCACCAGCCGCTCGTACGCGGCCACCCCGTCCTCCAGCTGGGCCACGAGCGTGGCGTGCACCTCATTCAGCGGGCTCTGCGGGGTCAGCTTCGCCGCGCGCTCCACGCCCGCCAGCCGGGTCGCCAGCTCGCGCAGGGACCGGTCCGCTTCGGCCGCCTCCCGGACCGCCGGCTCGGCGAGCCCGGTCAGCCGCCCGGCCAGCCCGGCCAGGGTGAGCGCGGCCCGGTCCAGCCGGGCCCACGGCTCGGCCGCGGCGGTGCCACGTAGCGCGAGGCGGGAGCGGACCCGGCGTACCTCGGCCACGACGCCCGGGCCCACGGGGAGCCGCTCGACGGCGGCGACCAGCCGGGCGCGGGAACGGGCGGCGGCCTCGGCCGGGTCCAGGGCGGGCGGGGGCGGCACGGCGGCGAGCGCGCGGTGGTCGATCCAGCGCCAGGCGGCCACCGCGATCGCGCTGCCCGCGGCGCCGGCCCAGGCCGCGTCCGCCAGGCCCAGTCCGGCGTACGGGGTCAGCACCGCGGCGGCACCGCCGAGTCCTCCGGCCAGCACGCTCCACCGCCGCGCCGAGTTGCGGAGCCTGCGCAGCCTGCGGAAGTGCCGGGCCCGTTCGTCCGCCATCGTGTCCGCCCCTCCGTCAGCCGGTCGTGGTCTCCCCGGTGCCGCGTTCCCGGCTCATGCTGGCCCGGATCTCGTCGAGCCGGGCGGCGGCGGCCGGGTCGGCCGGCTGCCCCACGGCGGGGGTCTCGGACCGGCTGCCGAGCTGCTCGCCGGCCATGCTCGACCGGATCTGCTCCAGCCTCGCCGATCCGGCCGAGTCGAGAGTGGCCTTCTGGACCTCCAGCATCCGGCCCTCGACCGAGTTGCCGGCCAGTTCGGCCCGGCCCATGGCGGTGGCGTAGCGGCGTTCGATCCGGTCGCGGACCTCGTCCAGCGAGGGGGTGTTGGCGGGCGCGGTGAGCGACGACATCGACTCCAGCGAGTGGGCCACGCTCTCCTGCATCTTGGCCTGCTCCAGCTGGCTGAGCAGCTTGGTGCGCTCGGCCAGCTTCTGCTGGAGGATCATCGAGTTGTTCTCGACCGCCTTGCGGGCCTGTGCGGCCGCGCCGAGCGCCTGGTCGTGCAGCGTCTTGAGGTCTTCCAGTGCCTGCTCGGCGGAGACCAGCTGGGTGGCCAGCATCTGGGCGGTCTGCTCGTAGCGACCGGCCTCGGCCTCGTCACCCTTGCCGCGGGCCTGGTCGGCCACTGCGAGCGCCTGCCGCGCGTTGCCCTGGAGCTGTTCCACCTCGGTCATCTGCCGGGACAGCTTCATCTCCAGCTGGCGCTGGTTGCCGATCACCGCCGCCGCCTGCTGGACCAGCGCCTGGTGCTGGCGCTGCGCCTCCTCGACGGCCTGCTGGATCTGCACCTTCGGATCGGCGTGCTCGTCGATCTTGGCGCCGAAGAGCGCCATCAGGTACTTCCAACCCTTGACGAACGGGTTAGCCATCTCCGCCTCGTCCCCTCAGTAGCGTCGCGCCTACATCGTCCCAGCCGGACGCCACCCCGGCACCCGTACGCTCCTGATCAACAGTACGACGCGGACGCCAGCACCGCCCATGACGCGACGGGCCGGGTCAGGCGGCGCAGACCACATCCCGCTCGGCGGGGCGTACCCGGGTGCTGCGCAGCGTGGCCTTGAGCGGCGAGTCCTGCCGGACCTGGACGGCGACGCCGCCGTCGGAGGTGACCTGCCGGACACCCCGGTTCGTCGCCTTACGCACGGCGGCCGGGGCCACCGGGGCCGACTCGTCGGCCACCGGCACCAGCACGCCTGGCATCTGCTCGGCCAGGGCGACCGTGTCGCTCACCTCACGCAGCAGCTCGGACAGGCGGGCACCGAGCGCGTCGCAGATCGCGGCCAGCAGCTCGCTGGAGGGTTCCTTCTGGCCACGCTCGATCTCGGAAAGGTAGCCGAGGCTGACGTTGGCGGCGGAGGAGACCTCGCGGAGGGTGCGGTGCTGCCCTTGCCTGCGTGCTCGCAGCGCGTCACCGATCACCCGGCGTAGCAGGACCATCGCACCTCCCCCTGAACGGGACCACCATCCCCGGCCGTCCGCGTCGCGCCGGACGCGGCGGACCGCTCCGGCGCCGACGGCGACCGCCGGAGCCTTCCCGCAACCGTACCCGTTGGTCGCCACGACGACATCCCACCCCGCCTCGGAAATCCGGGCGGATCGGCCGGTCCGGCGGTCCCGCCGCCGGGCGTGTTGACGGAACCGCCGGCTCACCGGTGGCCGGCCCCCGCCGCCTCGGCGGCGTCGGCGTCCCCGGGAAGCTGGATGCGGTCGGCGAGCAGACGCAGCGCCTCGATCACCGCGGCCGAGCGGATGTGGTCGCGACCGCCGTCGAGGTCGAGCCGGCGCACCCCGGTGCCGTCCGGCCCGGCGACCGCCACGTAGACCAGGCCGACCGGCTTGCCGTCCTGCGGCTCCGGCCCGGCCACACCGGTGGTGGCCAGGCCCCAGTCGGCACCGCACCGCTGGCGTCCGCCTTCGGCCAGCGCCGCCGCCACGTCCGGGTCGACCGGGCCGCGGTCGGCCAGCAGGCCCTCCGGTACGCCGGCCAGCGTCGCCTTGAGTTCGGTGGCGTAGACCACCATGCCGCCCCGGTAGACCGAGCTGACCCCGGCGATCTCCACGATCGCGGCGGCGAGCAGACCGCCGGTCAGCGACTCGACGGTGGCCAGCGTCTCGCCGCACTCGTGCAGCCGGTGCACAACGGCAGCCGCCGGGCTGCCGGCGGGCCGGGGGTCCCTCGCGTCCGTGTCCATGCCCGCCCCCATTTCCCGCACCGCGCCGGCTTACTCGTCGGTCGACCGGATCGCCGGACCCGCCGACCGGCTCAACGGGCCGGGCGGCTCAACGGGCCGGGCGGCGCAGCCGCAACGCCTGGGCGATGTAGTCGAACCCGGTGACCACGGTGACCACCACGGCCGCCCCCATGATCCACGGCCCGATCGCGGCGAGCGCCTCCGGCATCGGCCAGAGGTACCAGGTGATCGCCAGGATCTGCAGCGCCGTCTTGACCTTGCCGCCCCGGCTGGCCGCGATCACGCCGTGCCGGATCACCCAGAAGCGGAGCGCGGTGATGCCCAGCTCGCGGGCCAGGATCACCACCGTCACCCACCAGGGCAGCCGGTCGTAGAAGGAGAGCAGCACCAGGGCCGCGCCGGTGAGCGCCTTGTCGGCGATCGGGTCGGCGACCTTGCCCAGCGAGGTGACGAGTTCGTACCGGCGGGCGATCCAGCCGTCGACCAGGTCGGTCGCGGAGGCCACCACGAAGATCAGGCAGGCGGCCGTACGCCAGCCCGCGTGGCTCATGCCGGAGGCGATCACGGTGGCCACGAAGACCGGCACCAGCACCAGCCGCGCGCCGGTGAGCAGGTTCGCCGCGTTGAGCAGCGGTACGGGGGCAGCCGCCGTCGACTCCGCTCCCGTCATGTCCCGCATCGCCCCACGTGGCTTCCCCGCTCCATCAGGGCCCGCCGTCACCGTGCCGCGCCGGGCGCCGCCGAGATCATCTCATCCGGCACGGCGATCAGGTCCACGCCCTCGGTCGCCGTCACCGTGGCCCGGACCAGGTCACCGGGGCGCAGCGCGGCCAGATCGACGCCGCCGCCGACGGGTGCGACGAGCGTGGTCGAGCCGTCGACCTCGGGAGCCTGGTGAGCGGCCCGCCCCTCCACCACACCGTCGGCGGTCGAGTCCACGAGCACCTCCACCGTCGCGCCGAGGCGCTCCTCGGCGCGCTGCGAGCAGAGTTCGTCGGCCAGCGCGCTGAGCTTGTCGTACCGCCGCTTCACAGTGGCGGCGGACACCTTGCCGGTCAGCCCGGCGGCCTCGGTGCCGTCCTCGTCGCTGTAGTCGAACATGCCGATCGCGTCCAGCCGGGCCTCGGTCAGGAAGCGGACCAGCTCGGCCACGTCCTGCTTCGTCTCGCCGGGGAAGCCGACGATGAAGTTGCTGCGCGCGCCCGCGTCCGGCGCCAGCGCGCGGGCCGACGCGAGCAGCTCCAGGAACCGGTCGGTGGAGCCGAAGCGCCGCATCCGGCGCAGCACCGGCTCGCTGGAGTGCTGGAACGACAGGTCGAAGTACGCGGCCACGCCCGGCGTGGTGGCGATCACCTCGACCAGGCCGGGCCGGGTCTCGGCGGGCTGGAGGTAGCTGGCGCGTACCCGCACGATCCCGTCGATCGCGGCGAGCTGCGGCAGCAGCTTCTCCAGCGCGCGGGGGTCGCCCAGGTCCTTGCCGTACGAGGTGGAGTTCTCGCTGACCAGCACCAGCTCGCGTACGCCGGTCTTGGCCAGCCACTCGGCCTCGGCGAGCAGCTCGTCCGGGGTACGCGAGACGAACGCGCCGCGGAACGCCGGGATGGCGCAGAAGGCGCAGCGCCGGTCGCAGCCACTGGCGAGCTTCAGCGAGGCCACCGGGCCGGTGTCGAGCCGGTGCCGCAGCACCTGCCGCAGGTGCGCCGGGGTGTGCGCGTCGGTCTCCGGGGCGACCCGGGCCGGGGTGCCGTGCCCGGGTAGCGACACCGCCGCGTCGCGACGCTGCACCGGGGTCAGCGGCAGCAGTTCCCGCCGGTCGCGGGGGGTGTGCGCGCCGATCGCCTCGCCCGCCAGCACCGAGTCGAGCCGGGAGGCGATGTCCGGATAGTCGTCGAAGCTGAGCACCGCCTGCGCCTCGGGGAGACTGTCGGCCAGCTCACGGCCGTACCGCTCGGCCATGCACCCGGCGGCGACCACCTTGGCGCCGGTGTCGGCGGCGGCCAGCAGCGTCTGGATCGAATCCTGCTTGGCCTTCTCGACGAACCCGCAGGTGTTCACCACCACCACGTCGGCGCCCTCGCCGTCGGTGGTGACCTGCCACCCGTCGGCGTGCAGCCGGGCGGCCAGTTCCTCCGAGTCGACCTCGTTGCGGGCGCAGCCGAGGGTCAGCAGGGCGACGCGGCGCCCGTCGGATCGCGGGGTGGAGGAGGAGGCAGACACCATCCGAGGGTACAGGTGCAAGGAAGGGCCCCTTGTTAACGCCTGCGGTAGAGAAGGGTTCCCCTCTCACCGCCGCGGGCGTGCGTGCGCCGGGGTGCGGGCCAGCCGGTCGAGGAGGAACACCTCGGTGCCGGCCAGGCCGGTGGAGCAGAAGACCGAGATCTGGTCCGCGGCGGTCCGGCCGGGAACCGCGCCGGCCAGCACCGCGCCCAGGTCGCGCAGCCGCCCGGCGTACGGCTCGACGGCGGCGACCATCGGCGGGACGTACGCGGCGGCCTGCCCGGGTGAGTCGGTGACCAGCAGGCCGGCGGCGTCGAGCAGGTCGCTGCCGAACTCGTGCCGGTCGACCTGCTTGAAGCCGACCGTGTTGACGTGGGTGCCGGGGGCCAGGTCGGCGGCGTCGAGCACCGGGACGGTGCTGGTGGTGGCGAGCACCACGACGTCGCGGTCGCGTACCGCGGCGGCGGCCGAGCCGACCGCGCGGGCCGGCACGCCCAGCTCGGCGCGGACCCGCGCGGCGAACGCCTCCCGCCGGGCCGCCGAGCGGCTGAACACGGTCACCTCGCGCAGCGGCCGGACCGCCGCCGCGGCCCACACCTGGGACCACGCCTGCCGGCCGGACCCCACCACGCCGAGGGTGGCGGCGTCCGCGCGGGCCAGGGCGTCCACCGCCACGCCACCGAGTCCTCCGGTACGCCGGGAGCCGAGTTCCTCGCCGACGGCGATGGCGCGTACCGCCCCGGTGGTGGCGTCGTGCAGCACGACGAGCTGACCGCCTCCCGGGTGGCCGAACGTGTCGTACGAGCGGAAGCCGTACCACTGCCCGGTGAGGTGCCCGGCGGTGAGCACCATCCGGCCCCCGCCCAGCGGCGCGGACGCCCGGGGCGGGGCGACGAGCCGCCCGGCGTGCGCGGCCAGCAGCGCGTCCCGCATGGCCGCGACGGTGAGCGGGGCGTCCACGGCGGCCGCGACGTCGTCGTCGGAGAAGAGCAGGGTCATGGCATCCATCCTGGAACTTGAAGTTGACATCAACTCCACCGATGGTGGCCTTTCTCACCCACGGACGATCCGGCCGGGGCGGTGCTACCGTCGGCCACGACGGCCCGTGGGCTGTCCCGGACGAGTGGTGGGCGTACCCGGTCAGGCCAAGACGCCCCGCGTGACCCGACCGTCGCCCGGCCCGCTCCGCGCCGGGCCCGCCCGTCAGAGGTGATACCCATGGCCTGGATCGTGCTGGTGATCTCCGGACTCCTGGAGACCGCGTGGGCGATCGCGCTGGACCGCAGCGCCGGCTTCACCCGTCCGCTCCCCTCCGCCGTCTTCGCCGTCACGCTGGTCGGCAGCATGGCCGGCCTGGCGTACGCGCTGCGCGACATCCCGGTCGGCACCGGCTACGCGGTGTGGGTCGGCATCGGCGCGGTCGGTACCGCGCTGGTCGGCATGCTCGCGCTCGGTGAGCCGGTCAACCTGCCGCGCGTGGCCTGCCTGCTGCTGGTGGTCGCCGGCGTGATCGGACTGAAGTTGTTCGCCTGATCCCAGGCATCCGGTTTGGACGATGCATCGCCCGGGGTACCCGGTCTCCCGTTGACCGACAGAGCGATCATCACGGAGGACCCCATGGCCGACATCCACGCCAGCGCCCGTCCGCGCAGCAACGCCGCCCGGATCTGCACGATCATCGCGTTCGTCTTCGCCGCCCTCGCGATCTTCCTGTCCCCGCTGATCTTCGGGGTTCTCGGCCTGATCCTCGGCATCGTCGGCGCCGTCCTCGGTGACAAGCCGCTGGGCTGGTACGCCGCCGCCGCGAGCGTGGTCGGCGCGATCATCGGCGCCGTGCTCGTCGCCGCGCTGCTCAACTGATCCGCAACCGACGACGGCGGCCCCACCTCATGGTGGAGCCGCCGTCGTCATGTCCAGAGGTCAGTCCCCGTCGCCGCGCAGGCCGGCCAGGACCTCCTCCAGCTCGTCCGGCTTGACCAGCACGTCGCGGGCCTTGGAGCCCTCGGACGGGCCGACCACGCCCCGGGTCTCCATCAGGTCCATCAGCCGGCCCGCCTTGGCGAAGCCGACCCGCAGCTTGCGCTGCAGCATCGAGGTCGACCCGAACTGCGAGGTGACCACCAGCTCGACCGCCTGCACGAGCAGGTCCAGGTCGTCGCCGATGTCCTCGTCGATCTTCTTCTTGCTGTCCTGCGCCGGGGTGAGCACGTCCGGGCGGAACTCCGGCTCGCGCTGGTCCTTGCAGAACTTCACCACGTCGGAGATCTCGCGCTCGGTCACCCAGGCGCCCTGGATGCGCTGCGGCTTCGACGCGCCCATCGGCAGGAACAGGCCGTCGCCGCGGCCGAGCAGCTTCTCCGCGCCGGGCTGGTCCAGGATGACCCGGGAGTCGGCGAGCGAGGACGTGGCGAACGCGAGCCGGGACGGCACGTTCGCCTTGATCAGGCCGGTGACCACGTCGACCGAGGGTCGCTGGGTGGCGAGGACCAGGTGGATGCCGGCGGCCCGGGCGAGCTGGGTGATCCGGACGATGGAGTCCTCCACGTCGCGCGGCGCGACCATCATCAGGTCGGCCAGCTCGTCCACGATCACCAGCAGGTACGGGTACGGCCGCATCTCCCGCTCGCTGCCCGGCGGCGCCTTGATCTCGCCGTTGCGCACCTTGCGGTTGAAGTCGTCGATGTGCCGGACCCCGTTGGCGGCGAGGTCGTCGTAGCGCATGTCCATCTCGCGGACGACCCACTCCAGCGAGTCGGCCGCCTTCTTCGGGTTGGTCACGATCGGCGTGACCAGGTGCGGGATGCCCTCGTAACTGGTCAGTTCAACTCGCTTCGGATCCACCAGCAGAAGACGCACCTCGTCCGGAGTCGCCCGGGTGAGGATCGACACCAGGAGTGAGTTGAGGAGGCTGGAATTGTGTGTGGGAACCAGAGTCCTACCGGCCAGGAACAGATGACTGGGGCTGTCCACCTCGATACAGCGCACCGCCACTGAGGGCACCGGCCGTACATCGACGATGTAGCGCCTTGTCGTGCTGGGACGATTCTGCGTGATCTGCCGATCCGCCTTCCGGGTAAGCCGGAAGACCCTGTCTGCTGGGGTGAAGTGGATCCGATAACAGGTGGACGTCGCCGAGGACCGGCCCTTCACGGGCTTTGTCGTCATCGTCGCCTGGTAGCCCAGACCCAGAATCAACTCGAGTGCGTCTCGTGCCAACCGCTCGGATGTGAGAGCCAGTTCCACCCCTCCGCGCTTCGACACCGTGCCGTCCGTGTCCAGAAGCCCAGCCAGCAGAGCCCGTCGCTGGGTCTCGGACCCACGCTGGTAGGGGAAGGGAATGTGCTTTTCGCCGATCTCTCGGAACAAGGCCCGCATCGTACGGTAAGGCAGGGCAGTCGCCGTGCGCCTTGGACCGGGCGAAGCGTCGTCGCAGGGTAGGGCATCCACGATCCGACGCTCGCGTTCCTGCCGGTTGGAGATGGTGTAAAGAAACTCACTGGCTGGTTGCTTGCGGACCTCGTAGCCCTCAGACCTGATCCCGTCGAGGATCTCTTGGTCAATGCTTGTAATGGTGGCGGCTCCGGTCGTCCCGTCCCCTAACCAGCAGCCCAGTGTGTACGGGCCGATGGGTAGCTCCTGCTCGGAACAGACCAGCGGCAATGCAACGTCGATGGCATGGTTCGCCCACTCACCACGCGGTCCGGCCCTCAGGCTCTCCGCGATCTGGCGGGTGGTGATCGGCGTTGCATCGTGGTCCTTAAGGCCGACGGAACGCCCCGGGGCGAGAACCTGTCTTGAAAGCCCTTCGTACACGCGATGGCGGGAGTAGGTCCTCACCCAGCGAGTGAGGTGACGGCCGCCGCGCTCGTACGGGCGCCGCGCCAGATGAGCCTCGGCCGGGATGGGTCGCAGTACGCGGTACAGGACGTTACGGAACTGCTCTCCCAGGTCTGTGATCACCTCGCCGCTTGACACCGGACGGTCCGGCTCGCTCAACACATCCTTGATCCGGCGAGACACCAGACCACGGTCGTTCTGCGTCCAGCAGCTGCCGTCCTTCCATCCGCGTCTGCGCTGGGTACGGCCAGCCCTTGTCGTCGTCCGCCACTGGTGCTCGGCGTCCGCCACGATGACGGTGCCGTCAGAGAACTCGACCTCGTAACACGGCCTTCCGTGCATCACTTCGGTCGCGGCGACGACGTTGCACGGCCGCCCTCTCTCGTCAAACACCTGGTCACCCACACGCAGATCACCCATGGTCGACCAACCGGTGGGGGTGGCGATCGGAGTGTCGAGGGCCAGGGCCTTGCCGGCTCCGGTCGCTCCTGCCACCAGGATGTGCGGCATCTTCGCCAGATTCGCGACGACGTACCCGCCTTCGATGTCCTTCCCGAGTCCGACCACCATCGGATGGTGGTCGCTGGTCGCCGCCCGGGAGCGCAGCACGTCGCCAAGCGACACGTTCTCCGGGTCGGTGTTCGGGATCTCCACACCGACCGCGCTCTTTCCCGGGATCGGGCTGAGGATGCGCACGTCCGGCGACTTCACCGCGTACGCGATGTTGCGGGACAGCTGGGTGATCCGCTCGACCTTCACGCCCGGACCCAGCTCCACCTCGTACCGGGTGACCGTCGGGCCGCGGGTGAAGCCGGTGACGGCGGCGTCCACGTCGAACTGCTCGAAGACGCCGGTGAGCGCCGCGATCACCTCGTCGTTGGCCTTGCTGCGGCTCTTCGGCTTGGCACCGCTGCCGAGCAGGTTCGCCGGCGGCAGCGTGTAGTCGCCGGCCAGCCCGGTGAGCGCGAGCTGCTCGGCGCGGGTGGGCAGCGGCGAGTGCTCCGGCGGCTCGACCGGCTTGCGGTTCGCCGACGCCTTCGGCGGCTTGCGCGGGAGCACGAGCGTCTCCTGGAGGTCGACGCCCGCCAGCTCGTCGTCCGGGTCCAGCGGCTCCAGCGGCGACGGCATCCGCTTCGCGGGCCGCTTACGGGCCGGCTTCGCCGGCGCCTCGTCCTCGACGAACTCCTCGTCGGCGTCCGCCCCGGCCGGGTCGGCGCGCAGGCCGAGCCGCTCCGGGATCTTGTTGATCGGCGTCGCGGTGACCACCAGCAGGCCGAACACCAGCAGCAGGAGCAGCAGCGGCATGGCCACCCAGGCGGTCACCGCCGACTCCAGCAGGTCACCCACACCCGCGCCGATCAGGCCGCCCGCGAAGTCACGCTGGACCTCGTCGACCGGGTTCTGCCCGATGTGCAGCATCGCGGCGGTGGCCAGCATCATCGAGCCCCAGCCGACCAGGCCGCGACCGCGGTGCTCCGGGTCGGCCGGGGTCCGCATGAGCCGCCACGCGCCGACCATGAACAGCACCGGAAGGATTATCGAGATGGCGCCGATGAACAGGCGCACGGTGTCGGCCAGGTGCCGGCCCACCGGCCCGGCCGCGCCGCCCCAGATGCCCACCGCGCTGAGGATGGCCAGGCCGAACAGCAGCAGCCCGGCGCCGTCGCGGCGGTGCTCCGGATCCAGCTCCCGGGTGGACGCCGCCTGCCGCCCGGCCGCCCGGAACGTCCAGCCGACGGTGTGGGCCAGTCCCATCCAGACGGCGCCGACCGCCCGGCCGACGAACGCGGCAGGGCTCGGCCCGGCGGCCGGACGCCGCCGAGCCGGTTTCCGCGCCGCCGGCTTCTTCGCCGGTTGCCGGGCGCGGTTGTTAGTGGTGCCACGCGGCGACGCGCCGCGCCGCCGGCTCGCCTGAGAGGTACGGCCCGCCATAGAGTCACGGTAACGGCGGCACCCGGTGGATCGCCGCTTTTCCGGGTCGTGTCCGCGCGTCGCAGCACGGGTCGGACCGTCGTTTGTGTTATTCGCCTCAGAAGGGATGCCCGATGGCGTCGCCGGAGATCGAGGACGGTCGGGACGGTCCACTGGCCGGACACCCGCAGGAACTGCGCCCGCTGACCGGCGAGCTGATCGCCGCCGTGCTCGGCCACCGAGGTTACGCGGTGGCCGAGGAACCAGACGGCGCGCTGGTGGGCCGCTGGGAGCGGAACCTGATCTGGTTCCACCGCCGGGGTGCGGCCGGAGAGCTGCTCCAGGTACGCACCGTCGTCGCGCACCACTTCGGCATCGAGCGCGTGCCCGAGCTGCACGCCTTCTGCAACACGTGGAACCACGACCGGCTCTGGCCGAAGGCGTACGTGCACGTCGCCGACGACGGGTCGGCCCAGGTGTGCGGCGAGGTCACCACCGACCTGGAGCGCGGGGTGACGCCGCACCAACTCGACCGGCTCGTCGACTGTGGCGTGACCACCGGATGCCAGCTCGCCGCCGCCGTCGACGAACTGGCCGGCGGGACGCTCCGGTGACCACGGCACGCGACCGGGGGCTGGCCGCCGCGCTCGCCGACGCCCGGGACCGGCCCGACGGCGCGGAGCGCTGCGCCGAGCTGGAGCGGATCGCGTCCCGGGCGGACGCCACCGGCGACCCGCGTACCGCGCTGTCGGCGCGGTTCGCGCTGGTCGAGGCGTACCTGCACCGGGGCGAGCGGTGGCGTGCGGTGGAGCCGGTCCGGCGGATACGCGCCACGCTGGCCCGGCACCCCGGGCTGCTGGACGCCCGCCCGGACGAGCTGACCCGGCTGCGCCGCCACCAGCGGCAGGCGGTGGAGGCGTCGTTCGGCACGCCCCGGGTGGGCCTGGACCAGGCCCGGTCCCTGTTGGACGCGCTCGCCGCCGAGCTGGGCGAGGACGCCGCGCCGGTGGCGGAGTTGCGCTGCCGGCTCGCCGACCATCTCGGCGACGAGCCGGCCGCCCGGCGCGCGTACGAACGCTGGTCGGCCGCGGACGCTGCGGACCCGGTGGGCGGCTGTGCGGGGTGCGCCCCGGCGCGGCGGGCCGACCTGCTGGCCGGCTGGGGCGAGCCGGACGCGGCACTGGCGGCGCTGGCGCCGGCGCTGACCGGCTGGGCCGAGCCGCAGGCGCCACCGACCCGGCGGGGCGAACGGCAGGCGGCCGCGGCCGGTACGACGGCCTGCACCGACCAGCCCGAACGGGCGCTCGCCGTGGGGCTGCTGCCGTGGCTGCGTACCGGCGCGGTGACGCGGGCGGCCCGGGCGCACGTGCACGCGTACCGCCGGCACCGTGGCGAGCGGGCCGCGTTCCCGCTGCTCGCCGCGCACCTGCGGTTCTGCGCGCTGGGCGGCTACCTGCACCGCGGGCTGGAGATCCTGACCGAGCAGCTGCCCGAGCTGGACCGCCCGGCCGACGACCTGTCCGCGATGGAGTTCGCCGCCGCGGGCGCGCTGCTGTGCGGCCTGGCCGCCGAGGCCGGGTTGGGTGGGCGGCGCATCCACCGCCCCGGGCACGGCTCCCGGCCCGCGGCCGAGGTGGACGTGGCGACGCTCGGTACGCAGTTGCAGGCGCTGGCGACAGCGCTCGCCGGCAGCTTCGACGCTCGCAACGGCACCGGGCACCAGTCCGGCCGGATCGCCTCCTGGCTGGCCGAGCGCCCGCTCGCCGCGCCGGTGCCACTGGCTGCCGAGAGCGGGTTCGACGAGGAGCCGGACGCCGAACCGGCCGAGCCCGGGCCGCCCGGACCGGAGGAACCGGCGCCGCTGGACGCGGCGCTGCTCGCCGCCGCGCTCGACGCCCGGGGCGAACCGTACACGCTTGAGCCGGACGGCACGCTCGTCGGGCGGTGGGGTGAGGCCGCGATCCAGTTCCGCCTCCTCGGCCGGCACCGCGACGTGCTGCACGCCCGGGTGGTGGCGCAGCGGCGGCTGGCGGCCGGGCGGCGCGCCGAGGCGTACGCGTTCTGCAACGCCTGGAACCACGATCGGCTGCTGCCCGCCGCGTACGTGCACGAGCCGGGCGACGGGACGCTCGTGCTGGCCGCGGGCGTCTCCACCGACCTGTCCTGCGGGGTGGCCCCGGCGCAGCTCGCGGTGCTGGTGGCCGCCGCGGTCCGGACCGGCAGCGCGTACGCCGAAGCGGTCGCCGCGCTGCCCTGAGCCGCCGCCCCGGCCGGCCGGCGAACCGTCCGCCGGCGCGGCGCGGCCCCCGACCACCGGGCGAGGGTGGGCGGGGGCCGCGGTCCGGGGGCGGCGGTCAGCGGGCGGAGAACGCCAGCGTGTACTCGCCGGAGCCGGACAACCCGACGACGCGGTACCGGTAGGCACCGGCCTGGGTCTCGGCGGTCAGCCGGGCCGTGCCGTCGGCGGTGGCCGCGCGGGCCACGGTACGGAACGTGCCGCCGGTGAAGCGTTGCAGCTCCAGCACCATCCGGGCGCCGTCCGGCGCGGACAGGCACGCCTCCTGGGTGCCGTCGGGCACCCGGTAGAAGCGCCCGTCCGGCTGGATCTGGGTCCGCCCGGCGGCGATCCGGCCGGTCCGGCTCACCTGGCCGGAGCACCCGGTGTCGTCGGCCGGCGGGGTGGGCTCGGCGGTCACCGGCGGCGTGGTCTCGCCGCCGCCGGCCGGTGGCTGGGTGGGCGCGGGCTGGTCACCGGCGGTGACGAGCGTCAGGTTGTTGCGCTGGAGGATCTCGTTGACCGGCTGGAAGAACGTGGTGCCGCCCCGGGTGCAGTCGCCGGAGCCACCGGAGGTGACGCCCTGCGCCTGGTCGCCGGAGAGCCACGCGCCGCCGGAGTCACCCGGCTCGGCGCAGACGTTCGTGCGGGTCAGCCCGGTGACGGTCCCCTCGGCGTAGTTGACCGTCGCGTTCTTCGCCTGGATCAGGCCGCAGCGGGTGCCAGTGGTGGAACCGGACCGGCAGATCGACGCGCCGACCGGCGCCTCGGTGGAGCCGTTCACCGCCACCGTGCTGCCGTCGGCGAAGTCGGTGACCACACCCTGCGGCGTCCAGTCGGCGTTCACCCGCACGAACGCCCAGTCGTCACCGGGGAACGAGGAGGCGGCGAACGTGCCCTGGGCGACCCGGTTCGATCCGGTGGTGCGGTCCCCCGGCCGGCCGCAGTGCCCGGCGGTGACGAACCCGCCGACCACGGAGAAGCCGACCGAGCAGCGGCCCGCGTTGTTGATCAGGTAGGCGTCGCCGCCCCGCACGTCGAACAGCGGGCGTGGGGCCTCGTCGGCGGTACGTACCCGGACCATCCCGGCCTTCGACCCCGCGGCGGCGGCGAACCGGCGGCCGTCGGCCTCCGCGCCCGGCCGGGCGATCACGACCACCGCGTTGTCTGCCACGTCGACGTACCAGCCGGCCACGTCCGGGCTGGCCTCGGCGCCCGCCGCGTCCAGCCGGGTCTTCACCGCGTCCAGCTCGGCGACGCCCCGGGAGACCCGCTTCGGGACCGCGCCCGCGGCCCGTACCCGCGCCTCACCGGCCGGGTCGGCCACCGCCACGGTGAGCGTGGCGCCGTCCTCGCTGAGCCAGCTGCCGCCGTAACCGGCGCCGAGTTCCCCGCGCAGCCGGGTGACGGTGCCGGCCGCCCACCGCTCGGTCCGCAGCCGCTCGACCGCCTGGTCGCGGGTCAGCGCCAGGTCGCGGCCCATCGCATCAAGGACCTCCGGGGCGACGCCGCCGGCCGCCGGGGCGGCCCGCCGGGGTTCCTCACCGGCGAACGACGGTACGGTCACCGCCGCCGTCAATCCGGCCGCCGCCACCAGTACGCCGATGGCTGTCATCCGTCTGCGGTCCATCCGCCACGCTCCTCCCGACCGGCGCAGGGGCACGCCGGCCATCGGGAGGTACGGAGACGGACGCCGATCGGATGAGGACGGTCACCACGTTTCGACGCGCCGTGTCGGGGCGTACCCGGAAAGCGACGGCGCCGGCCCACCGCGGACGGTGGACCGGCGCGCGTGGCGGTCGGGTCAGACCTCGACGACGGTCGGGACGATCATGGGCCGGCGGCGGTACGCGTCGTTGACCCAGCGGCCCACCGTGCGGCGGACGATCTGCTGGAGCTGGTGCGGGTCGGTGATGCCGTCCGCGGCGGCCCGGTTCAGCGCCTCGGTGACCAGCGGGACCACCGGGTTGAACGCGGCCGGGTCCTCGGAGAAGCCCTTCGCCGAGACGGTCGGCCCGGCGACCACCTTGCCGGTGACCGAGTCGACCACGACCGTCGCGGCGATGAACCCGCCGTCGCCGAGGATCCGGCGCTCGGTGAGCAGCGACTCGCTGACGTCGCCGACGGCGAGGCCGTCGACGTAGACGTACCGGCTCTTGACCCGGCCGACCAGGCTGGCGCGGCCCTCGACCAGGTCGACCACGTCGCCGTCCTCGCAGAGCACGACCCGGTCCGGCGCGACGCCGGACTCGATGCCGAGGCGGGCGTGCGCCCGCAGGTGGCGCCACTCGCCGTGCACCGGCATCAGGTTGCTCGGGCGTACGACGTTGAGCAGGTAGAGCAGTTCGCCGGCCGGGGCGTGGCCGGACACGTGCACCTTCGCGACGTCCTTGTGCACCACCACGGCACCGGCCCGGGCCAGCCGGTTGATCACCCGGTAGACCGAGGTCTCGTTGCCGGGCACCAGCGAGGACGCCAGCACCACGGTGTCGCCGGGCGCGATGGTGATGTGCCGGTGGTCGCCGCTGGCCATCCGGCCCAGCGCGCTCATCGGCTCACCCTGCGAACCGGTGGACATCAGCACGATCCGCTCGGGCGGCAGGTTCGTGGCCTCCTCGATCCCGACCACCAGGCCGGCCGGGATGTTGAGCAGGCCCAGGTCGCGGGCGATGCCCATGTTGCGGACCATGGACCGGCCGATCAGCGCCACCTTGCGGCCGTGCTCGACCGCCGAGTCGAAGACCTGCTGCACCCGGTGCACGTGCGAGGCGAACGAGGCGACGATGATCCGCCCCTTGGCCTTCGCGAAGATCGAGTCGAGGACCGGGCCGATCTCCCGCTCCGGCGTGACGAACCCGGGGATCTCCGCGTTCGTCGAGTCGGACAGCAGCAGGTCGACGCCCTCGGCGCCGAGCCGGGCGAACCCGGCCAGGTCGGTGATCCGCCCGTCGAGCGGGAGCTGGTCCATCTTGAAGTCGCCGGTGTGCAGCACCAGGCCGGCGGGGGTACGGATGGCCACCGCCAGCGCGTCCGGGATCGAGTGGTTCACCGCGAAGAACTCGCACTCGAACGGGCCCAGCCGTTCCCGGCCGCCCTCCCGCACGGTCAGTGAGTACGGCTGGATCCGCCGCTCGGCCAGCTTCGCCTCGACGAGCGAGAGCGTGAACTGCGAGCCCACCAGCGGAATGTCCGGCTTGTGGGCGAGCAGGTACGGCACCGCGCCGATGTGGTCCTCGTGGCCGTGCGTGAGCACGATCGCCTGCACGTCGGCCAGCCGGTCCAGGATCGGGCCGAAGTCGGGCAGGATCAGGTCCACACCCGGCTGCTCGACGTCGGGGAACAGCACCCCGCAGTCGACGATGAGCAGCTTGCCGTCGTACTCGAAGACGGTCATGTTCCGGCCGATGGCACCGAGTCCGCCGAGCGGGATGATCCGCAGGCCGCCCTCGGGCAGCGGCGGGGGCAGTTCACCCTCGATGTGCGCCTCGGTCACGCGTCACCTCATTCTGCGACGCCGTCGCGCGGCGTCCGTCGTGTCGTTGGTTCATTCGGGCAGGGGCAGGCCCGCCGCGGCGCAGTCGGCGCGCAGCTGGGCCAGTTCGTCACCGGTGGCGTCGACGAGCGGCGGTCGCACCGGGCCGGCCGGGCGGCCCTGCGTCCCCAGGCCGGCCTTGACCAGGATCGTGCCCTGGGTGCGGAAGATGCCGGTGTAGAGCGGCAGCAACTGCCGGTGCAGGGCGAGCGCCCGGCCGTTGTCGCCCGCCTCGAACGCCTCGATCATCTGCTTGGTCAGCGCGCCGGTGAAGTGGGTGGAGGTGCCGACCACGCCGACCGCGCCCACCGACAGCATCGGCAGGGTGAGCGCGTCCTCGCCGCTGTAGTAGGCCAGGTCGGTGCGGCTGAGCACCTCCGACGTGGCGAACAGGTCGCCCTTGGCATCCTTCACCGCGACGATCCGGCCGTGCTCGGCCAGCTTCACGAGCGTCTCGGTGGCGATCGCCACGCCCGCGCGGTGCGGGATGTCGTAGAGCATGACCGGCAGGCCGGTGGCGTCCGCGACGGTGGTGAAGTGACGCAGCAGCCCGGCCTGCGGCGGCTTGTTGTAGTACGGCGTGACCACCAGCAGGCCGTGCGCACCGGCCTTCTCGGCCTGCGACGCCAGCTCGACGGTGTGCCGGGTGTCGTTGGTGCCCACCCCGGTGACGATCCGGGCCCGGTCGCCGACCGCCTCGACCACGGTGCGGATCAGCGACTCCTTCTCCGCCTCGGTGGTGGTCGGGGACTCGCCGGTGGTGCCGTTGAGCACCAGCGCGTCGTTGCCCTGCTCGTCGACGAGGTATTCGGCCAGCCGGGCGGCGCCGTCGAGATCCAGGCCGCCGTCCGGCGTGAACGGGGTCACCATGGCCGTCATCACTCGCCCGAACGGGCGCGACGCGCCCCGGCTCGGGGCGGCGGAGTGGTCGTGCGTCATGCTCACAACCTAGCGGACGGCCGCCGGTGGCCCGGCGGCGAAGGGCGACGAGTCACTCCGCGTGCGGCGACGCTGCCACCTCGGTGCCGTCGGGCAGGGTGGAGATCTCGAAGTCGGCGAAGACGTTCGGCGCGACACCCTTGAGCTGGCGCAGGCACTCGACGGCCAGCTCGCGGATCTCCACGTCGGCGTGCTCGGTGGCGCGCATCTTCACGAAGTGGCGCCAGGCCCGGTAGTTGCCGGTCACCACGATCCGCGTCTCGGTGGCGTTCGGCAGCACCGCCCGGGCCGCCTGGCGGGCCTGCTTGCGGCGCAGCGTCGGGTTGGGCTCGTCGGTGAACCGGGCCTCCAGCCCCTCCAGCAACTCGGTGTACGCCCGGACCGCCGCGTCGGTGGCCTCGACGAACTTCTTGTGCAGCTCCGGGTCGTCGGCGATCACCGACGGCTCGACCATCGCCGCGTCCCGCTCGGGCACGTAGCGCTGGGAGAGCTGCGAGTAGGAGAAGTGCCGGTGCCGGATCAGCTCGTGGGTGAACGAGCGGGAGACGCCGCTGAAGTAGAAACTCACCGAGCCGTGCTCCAGCACGCTCAGGTGGCCGACCTCCAGGATGTGTGCCAGGTAACCGGCGTTCGTTGCGGTGGCCGGGTTCGGCTTCTTCCAGCTCTGGTAGCAGGCCCGGCCGGCGAACTCGGCGAGCGCCTGCCCGCCGTCGGCGTCGGTGGACCAGGGCACCTCTTCCGGCGCCTGGAACTGGGTCCACGCGATCAACTTGACCTGGGGCTGCACCATGTCCGGCATTCCTGCGACTGTAGTGGCCCCGCCGTCGCCGCGGAAATCGGGCACGCGGCCGAGGCCGTCGGCTCCGTCGCGCCCTGGGTCCCGTCATGTGGGTCCGGCGGGAGGCTAGACGTAGAGCGAGGTGAAAGGTTCCCACGGTAGGTTGCGGACCACCGAGAAGACGCCCCAGGCGGCCAGGAACATGCCGATGACCTTGGGGCTGAACCGCGCCTCGGGCAGTTTCCAGCCGAACGCCCGGTTGCCGGCCCAGGCGACGAAGAGCCAGGCCAGGAACGGCAGAGCGAAGACGAACAGGAAGTGGTGCCGGGCGGCGGCGGGCAGGTCGCCGTGCAGCACGAACCAGAGCGCGCGGGTGCCGCCGCAACCCGGGCAGTCCAGCCCGGTGGTCAGCTTGAGCAGGCAGGTCGGCGCGGCGTCCGGGTCGCTGCGGGTCGGGTCGCTGATCAGCGCGTACGCGATGCCGAGACCGACGCAGCCGAGCGCGGCCAGCGGCACCGCCCAGCGCGGGGCGCGGGCGTGCAGGCGCAGCACCATCCGGGTGAAACGGTCGGGCTCGACCGGCTGGTAGGCCACCGGGTGACCCGGCCACGGTGCTCCGGGCGCCCCGGCGGAAGCAGGCGGGCCGGCGTGCGGGTGCGTCTCGGCGTGCGAAGGGTGCCCGGCGTACGCGTAGGCGTGCGCCTCGCCCTGCGATCCGGCCCCCGGCTGCGCGTGCCCGTGCGGGTGCGGCTCGGCGTGCGGGTCGGTCGCGGTGGCAGGCCGGTCAACGCTCGTCACGCGCTCACCGTACACCGGCCACGCCCACCAGCGCGGCGGCCAGCGGCCCCGCGAGGTCGCCGGCGGCGGGCGGGGCGACCGCGTCCAGGCCGAGCCAGCCGGCCAGCCGGTACAACTCGGCGGCGAGCGCCACAGCGGTCTCCCCCGGGTCGGCGTCCGGCTCGACCCACGCGGCGGGCACCAGCAGCGTCCCGGCCTTCCGGTCGGCCTTCAGGTCGACGCGGGCGGTGAAGCGCTCGCCCTGGCGGAAGGGCAGCACGTAGTAGCCGTACACCCGCTGGGGCGCCGGCACGTAGATCTCGATCCGGTAGGTGAAGCCGAACAGCCGTTCGGTGCGTGCCCGCTCCCAGACCAACGGGTCGAACGGGCTGACCAGGGTGTTGCCGCGGACCCGGCGGGGCAGCCGGGCGTCCGCGTGCAGATAGGCCGGATGCCGCCAGCCCTGCACCATGACCGGGATCAGCTCGCCCGCCTCGACCAGTTCGGCCACCGCCCGCCGCGCCCCGGCGACCGGCAGCCGGAAGTAGTCGCGCAGCTCCGTCTCGGCGGCGACGCCGAGGCAGCGGGCGGCGATCGACACGAGCGACCGGTGCGCCTCGGCGTCGCTCGGAGTGGGCGCGTCCAGCACGGCGGCCGGGAGCACCCGCTCGGGCAGGTCGTAGCGGCGGGCGAACGAGTTGGTCCGGTCGGCGGCGGTGACCTCGCCGGCCCAGAACAGGAACTCCAGTGCCCGCTTCACGGCCGACCAGTTCCAGCCCCAGTTGCCGGTCTCCCGCGGCGCGTCGTGCTCGATCTCGGCCGCGGTCAGCGGCCCCCGGGCGGCCACCTCGTCGCGGACCCAGGCGACCAGTCCGGGCTGCTCCTCCGCGACCCGGCGCATCCCGCCCCACGCCTCGTCGCGGGCCTTGGCCATCCGCCAGCGCAACGCGGGGTGCAGCCCCACCGGCACGAGCGACGCCTCGTGCGCCCAGTATTCGAACAGCTCACGCGGGCGGCGGTAGGCGGCGGTGTCCAGCAGGGCGGTCGGGTACGGCCCGAGCCGGCTGTAGAGCGGCAGGTAGTGCGCGCGCTGGAGCACGTTCACCGAGTCCATCTGGACGAGCCCGACCCGGTCGAGCACCCGCCGCAGGTGCCGCCGGGTGGGCACGCCGGCAGGCGCCGGGTCGGCGAAGCCCTGGGCGGCCAGGGCGATCCGGCGGGCCTGGGCGAGGGAGAGCGATTCCGGTACGGCCATCGTCGGCGACCCTAATCCAGGGGTACGACACCGGGAGCGGCGGCTGGACCGATCGCCCGTCGAGGCATAGAACGGACAGGTGCTCACCATCCGCCGGGAGGAACCGGACGACGCCGAGGCGATCGCCCGGGTCCACGTCCACGGCTGGCAGGCCGGTTACGCCGGGATCATGCCCGCGGAGGTGCTGAGCCGGCTGAACCCCCGCGCCTGGGCGCAGCGCCGCCGTGACCTCGGCACCGCCGACCCGGAACACCCGTTCACCACGCTCGTCGCCGAGGACGCCGGCACGGTCGTCGGGTTCACCACGTTCGGGCCGTACCGGAACAACCAGGACCGCGGCGACCTCGACCCGGCGCACGGCGAACTGCTGGCGATCTACCTGGAACCGGCGCACTGGGGCTCGGGCGCCGCCCGGACGCTGCTCGCGGCGGCCCGCGACGGCCTCGCCGAGCGGGGCTGGACCGCGTACCGGCTCTGGGTGCTCGCCGACAACATCCGGGCCCGCCGCTTCTACGAGCGGGCCGGGCACTCACCGGACGGCGAGGAGTCCACCTACCCGGTGCCGCTGTCCGGCGGGCTCCCCCCGGTCCTGCTCCGCGAGCTGCGGTACACCAGCGGCGGCTGACCCGGCCGGGACGTCGTCGCCACGCCGCTCGCCGCCGCCCGGCGTGAGCCAGCGGCGGATCGGCAGGCCGAGCAGCAGCGCCAGGCTGATCCACACGTACGTGTTGCTGCCGAGGAACCCGTCCACGCCGGTGAAGTCCTTCTCCCAGGACCAGACGATCCGGCTGCACAGCAGCGCGTACCCGATCGACGCGGCGCCCAGCAGCAGGCGGCGCCGGCGGCTGCGCGCGGGCGCCGCCATGCCGTTGTCGACGAGCAGGATCAACCCGGGCAGCAGCCAGACCAGGTGGTGCACCCAGGTGACCGGGCTGACCAGGCACATCACGGCGCCGGTCAGGGCCAGGCCGGTGGCCTCGTCCCCGGCGGCCACCGCCGCCCGCGAACGCCACGCCCACACCACGAGCGTCAGGAGTACGAGCACCAGCCAGGCGACCGTACTCGGGTGCTGCGGGTCGAGCCGGGCCACCACCCCGCGCAGCGACTGGTTGGAGACGAACGCCAGCTCACCGACCCGGTCGGTGTTCCACAGCGCCTCGGTCCAGAACTCCCGGGAGGCGTCGGGGAAGAGGCCGGCGGCCACCAGCGTGGCGACGGCGGCGGTGCCGGCAGTGGTCAGGGCGGCCCGCCACCGGCCGGTGACCAGCAGGTAGACGATGAAGATGCCGGGCGTCAGCTTGATCGCGGTAGCCAGGCCGATGCCCACACCCGCCCAGCGGCTGCGCGCCGGCAGCAGCCACAGCAGGTCCACCGCGACCAGGAACAGCAGCAGCATGTTGACCTGGCCGAAGTTGACCGTCTCACGCATCGGCTCGTACGCGGCGGCCAGGCAGAGTGCGACCGCGAGCGCGAACCAGCGGGTCCAGCCGGACCGGCGGGCCACCGGATCCAGCAGCCGCCAGATCACCGCGGCGCTCGCCAGCACCGTGGCGGTCACGCTCACCACGATCGCGGCGTTCCACGGCAGGTACGCCATCGGCAGCATCACCAGCGCGGCGAACGGCGGGTAGGTGAAGCCGTACTGCGTGCCGGGGCGCAGGAAGTCGTAGATCTCCCCGCCGTCACGCGCCCAGTACGTCAACGCGCCGTAGTAGACCTGGAGGTCGAAGAAGCCGTGCCGCACCGCCGCCACGGAGAGGAACACGGTGACCGCCGCGGCGAGCGCCACCACGGCGACGACCTGCACGACCGTCCGCCTGGCACCCTGCGCCACCGTCACCCTCCTCGCCCTGCGTAGGCTCTCGTGCCATGGCTGCAGGCTACGTCCGGCCCGCGCGTCCCTCCGACGCCGGCGAGATCGCACGCATCCAGCTCGCGACCTGGCGGGTCGCCTACCGCCGGATCCTGCCACGGCACGTGCTCGACAACCTCGACGAGGCGTACCTCGCGCGGCGGTGGAGCGCGGCGGTGCAGGAGCCGCCCTCGGGCGCGCACCGGGTGCTGGTCGCCGTCGAACAGGCGGCGCAATCCTATCTGGTGGGGTTCGTCGCCTCCGGTCCGGCCGACGCCGACGCGCTCGCCCCGGACGAGCCGGCCGAGGCCCTCGGTCCGGGCGTCGCCGCGGTCACGGACCTGCTGGTCGAGCCCCGGTGGGGGCGGCGCGGGCACGGCAGCCGGCTGCTCGCCGCGGCTGTCGACCACTGGCGCGCCGACGGTCTGACCCGGGCGGTGGCGTGGGCGTTCGACGCCGACGCGGCGACCCGCAAGTTCCTCGGCTCGACCGGCTGGGAGCCGGACGGCGCGGCCCGCGCGCTGGACGTGGACGACATGTTGGTCCCCCAGATCCGCCTGCACGTGGCGGTCCCGGAGACCGCAGGGGAAAAATCCTCAGCCGGCCGATGAGTCTCCGCCCGGCCGCCGGTCCACCCTTACGTGGGTGGGCCGGCGGTCCCGACACGGGGCGGGACCGCCGCCACCCCACCCCGCCCTCACCCGGCGGTTCAGCGAGCCGGCTCCATGATCAGCCGAAGGAGAGCGGTCAGGCTGCGGGGCGGAGTTCGGCCACCAGTTCGTCGTCCTCCGTCGCGCCGGTGGGGTGGAAGCCGAGCGAGGTGTAGAGGGCGGCGGCGGGCTTGTTGTCGGGGTCCACATGTCCGGAATCGATCATGGAAACAGCCTAGGTCCACGCCGCCGACCAGGCAAAACGGTTTCCACACAGGCCGGAGCAGGCCGCGCCACGGGTCAGTCGAGCAGGGCGTCCAGGCCGACCGTCAGACCGGGACGACGGCCGACCTCCCGGACCGCGAGCAGCACGCCGGGCATGAACGACACCCGGTCGTACGAGTCGTGCCGGATGGTGAGCGTCTCGCCGGTGGTGCCGAACAGCACCTCCTGGTGGGCGACCAGGCCGGTGGCGCGTACGGCGTGCACGCGTACCCCGTCGATGTCGGCGCCGCGGGCGCCGGGCACCTCGTCGCGGGTCGCGTCCGGCGCGGGCCCCAGGCCGGCCTCGGCGCGGGCGGCGGCGATCAGCCGGGCCGTGTGGGTGGCGGTGCCGCTCGGTGCGTCCAGCTTGCGCGGGTGGTGCTGCTCGACGATCTCGACCGACTCGAAGTAGCGGGCGGCGCGTGCCGCGAACTGCATCATCAGCACCGCGCCGATGCCGAAGTTGGGGGCGATCACCACGCCCACGCCGGGCCGGTCCGCGAGCCGGCCCCGCACCTCGGCGAGCCGCTGCTCGGTGAAGCCGGTGGTACCGACCACCGCGTGCACGCCGTTCTCGACGCACCAGCGCAGGTTGTCCATGACCGCGTCGGGGGTGGTGAAGTCGACGACCACACCGGCGCCCGCCCGCGCCACCGCGTCCAGGTCGTCGCCCTGGTCGACGGCCGCGACCAGCTCCAGGTCGGCGGCGGCCTCGACCGCCTTGCAGACCTCCATGCCCATCCGGCCCCGGGCACCCAGCACACCGACCCGGGCCGCCGTCCTCTGCTGCTCAGTCACGGGCCACAACCTATCCCAGCGCCCGGCGCGTGGTCCGGCGGGCCGCTCAGCTGGTGGCCGCGAAGCTGCCGGAGTCGAACGGGCCGACCACGGCCAGCGACATGGGCCGGCCGAGCAGGTCGGCGGCGAGGGTGTTCACGTCGTCGAGCGTCACCGCTTCCACCCGGGCCAGCAGGTCGTCCACCGGCATCAGGTTGCCGTAGAGCAGCTCCCCCTTGGCGAGTCGGCTCATCCGCGAGCCGGTGTCCTCCAGCCCGAGCACGAACGAACCCTTGCTCATCCCCTTGCCCCGGGCCAGCTCGGCCTCGGTGATCCCCTCGGCGGCCACCCGCGCCAGCTCCGCGCGGGTCAGGTCCAGCACCTCGTCCACCTTGCCCGGCGCGCAGCCGGCGTAGACGGCGAACACGCCGCTGTCGGCGTACTGGCTGGCGTACGAGTAGACCGAGTACGCCAGGCCGCGCTGCTCCCGGATCTCCTGGAACAGGCGGCTGGACATGCCGCCGCCGAGCACGTTGTTCAGCACGCCGAGGGCGAACCGCCGGTCGTCGGTGCGGTCGATCCCCGGGCAGCCGAGGATGACGTGCGCCTGCTCGGTCTCCTTCGGCTCGACGAGCGTGGTGGCCGGCTTGGTGCGTACCGCCGGAGTGGCGAGGCGGTGCGGCGCCGGCGACGCCGGATCGGTGTCCAGCGGGGTGCCGCGCAGCGCCTGCCGGACCAGCTTGACCACTGCTGTGTGGTCGAGGTTCCCGGCGGCGGCGATCACGATCTGCGGCGCGGTGTAGCGGCGGCGGTAGAAGCCCTGGATCTGCCGCCGGGTCATCGGCGTGACGGTCTCCTCGGTGCCGGAGATGAGCCGGCCCAGCGGGTGGTCGCCGTAGACGGCGCGGGCGAACAGGTCGTGCACCTCGTCGCCGGGCTCGTCGTCGTGCATGGCGATCTCTTCGAGGATGACGCCGCGTTCGGTCTCGACGTCGGCGGGGGCCAGCACCGAGTCGGCGACCAGGTCGCACATGACGTCGATGGCCAGCGGCAGGTCCTCGTCCAGCACCCGCGCGTAGTAGCAGGTGTATTCCTTCGTGGTGAAGGCGTTCGTCTCGCCGCCCACCGCCTCGATCTGCGCCGAGATCTCCAGCGCGCTGCGCTTGTTTGTGCCCTTGAACAGCAGGTGCTCCAGGAAGTGCGCGGCGCCGGCCTGCGTGCCGGTCTCGTCGCGCGAGCCGACCGACACCCAGATGCCGAACGACACGCTGCGCATCGCCGGGACCGCTTCGGTGAGCACGCGCAGCCCGCTGGGCAGCACGGTACGGCGGACGGTGCCGCCGAGCGGGTCGTCGCTGAGCGTCCGGGTGACCGCGCGGGCCGCCGAACCGGTCGACGCCACCCCCCGTCCCGTCGAGGCGACTGACGAACTCACGAGAACCTGCTCTCCGGGTGACGAGGAACGGCGGGACGTACGACGGCTCCAGTTCGCGCAGGCGACCTGGAGCCGTGGGCCGGCCCGGGTGACGCGGACGTCACCCGGGCCGGTCGGTGGATCAGCTGTGCCGGGTCCGGCGGCGCGGACGGGACTCGCCGCCGCCCTCGCCACCCTCGGAGCGACGCTCGCCACCCTCGGAACGGCGCTCCCGGTCACCCCGGTCACGCGGGCCACGGTCGCCGCCGCGGTCCCGGCCGGACGGACGGTCGCCACCCTCGGCGGCGGCCGGCGCCTCGGCGCCCTCCGGGCGGACCTTGTCCAGGTAGATCTTGCCGCGGGCGTCGATGTCGGCGATCTCGACCTCGACCTTGTCGCCGACGTTGAGGAAGTCCTCGACCTTCTCGACCCGCTTGCCGTCGCCCACCTTGGAGATGTGCAGCAGGCCGTCGCGGCCCGGCAGCAGCGAGATGAAGGCGCCGAACGCGGCGGTCTTCACCACGGTGCCGAGGAACCGCTCGCCGGCCTTCGGCAGCGTCGGGTTGGCGATCCCGTTGATCCGGTCGACGGCCGCCTGGGCGGACGGGCCGTTCGTCGCGCCGACGTAGATCGTGCCGTCGTCCTCGATGGAGATCTCGGCGCCGGTCTCGTCCTGGATCGCGTTGATGGTCTGGCCCTTCGGGCCGATCACCATGCCGATCTTGTCGACCGGGATCTTGACGGTGGTCACGCGCGGGGCGTAGTCCGACATCTCGGCCGGCGCCTCGATGGCCCGCTGCATCACGTCGAGGATGGTCTGCCGGGCCTCGTGCGCCTGCTGGAGCGCGGCGGCCAGCACGTCCGACGGGATGCCGTCCAGCTTGGTGTCGAGCTGGAGCGCGGTGACGAAGTCACGGGTGCCAGCGACCTTGAAGTCCATGTCGCCGAACGCGTCCTCGGCGCCGAGGATGTCGGTCAGCGTCACGTACCGGGTCTTGCCGTCGACCTCGTCGGAGATGAGGCCCATGGCGATGCCGGCGACCGGCGCCTTCAGCGGCACACCGGCCGAGAGCAGGCCCAGCGTCGAGGCGCAGACCGAACCCATCGAGGTGGAGCCGTTGGAGCCGAGCGCCTCGGAGACCTGCCGGATGGCGTACGGGAACTCCTCGCGCGAGGGCAGCACCGGGATCAGCGCCCGCTCGGCGAGCGCGCCGTGGCCGATCTCGCGCCGCTTCGGCGAGCCGACCCGACCGGTCTCACCGGTCGAGTACGGCGGGAAGTTGTAGTTGTGCATGTAGCGCTTGCGGTTCTCCGGGGACAGCGTGTCCACCATCTGCTCCATGCGCAGCATGTTCAGCGTGGTGACGCCCAGGATCTGGGTCTCGCCGCGCTCGAACAGCGCCGAGCCGTGCACCCGCGGCAGCACGCCGACCTCGGCGGTCAGCGAGCGGATGTCGCGCGGGCCGCGGCCGTCGATGCGGACCTGCTCGCGCAGCACCCGGTTGCGGACCTCGGACTTGGTCAGCGAGCGGAACGCGGCGGACAGCTCCTTCTCGCGGCCCTCGAACCGGCCGGTCAGCTCTTCGGCGACCTTGGCCTTGATCCGGTCCAGGGCCTCCTCGCGGTCGGCCTTGCCGGCGATCTTCAGCGCCTCGGCGACGTCGGCGCGGGCCACGTCGGCCACCGCGTCGTACGCGTCGTCCTGGTAATCCAGGAAGATCGGGAACTCGGCGACCGGCTTGGCGGCCACCTCGGCCAGCTCGCTCTGCGCCCGGCACAGCTCGCGGATGGCCGGCTTGGCGGCCTCCAGGCCGCTGGCCACGATCTCCTCGGTCGGCGCGGTGGCGCCGCCCGAGATCAGGGTCACGGCGTTCGGGGTGGCCTCGGCCTCGACCATCATGATCGCGACCTCGCCGTCCGGCAGGGTGCGGCCGGCCACGACCATGTCGAAGGTGGCCCGCTCCAGCTCCTCCAGGGTCGGGAAGGCGACCCACTGGCCGTCGACGTGCGCGACCCGGGTCGCACCGATCGGGCCGGAGAACGGCAGGCCGGAGAGCTTGGTCGACATCGACGCGGCGTTGATCGCCACCACGTCGTACGGGTGCTGCGGGTCGAGCGCCAGCACGGTCTCGACGACCTGGACCTCGTTGCGCAGGCCCTTGACGAACGACGGGCGCAGCGGCCGGTCGATCAGCCGGCAGGTGAGGATGGCGTCCTCGCTGGGCCGGCCCTCGCGGCGGAAGAACGAACCGGGGATGCGGCCCGCGGCGTACATCCGCTCCTCGACGTCGACGGTCAGCGGGAAGAAGTCGAACGACTCCCGCGGCTGCTTGCCGGCGGTGGTGGCGGAGAGGACGACCGTCTCGCCGAGCTGGGCGACGACGGAGCCGGCGGCCTGGCGGGCCAGACGGCCGGTGGAGAAGGTGATCTCGCGGGTGCCGAAGGCCCCGTTGTCGATCACTGCGGTGCGGGATTCGGTGCCGAGGTTGGTCTCGGTCATGTGCTGTGGTGCTCCTTCGCGTCGTCGGCCGACGACACGGGAACTGCTCAGGCGGCCGGTCTTCGATCGAAGCGCCCGGGGTGGCCGGCGTCGTGCCGGGATTCCCGGGGGCCACTACCGGAGACCGGTGCTGACCGGCTCCCTCTCGGGTGTCGCGCGGCCGGGTTCTTCGGTGGTACCGGAACGGGGGAGCGGCCCAGCGGCCACTCCCCCGTCAGGTCATCGGCGCAGGCCGAGCCGCTCGATGAGCGACCGGTAGCGGTTGATGTCCTTCTTCTGGACGTAGTTGAGCAGCCGGCGGCGCCGGCCGACCAGCAGCAGCAGCCCACGGCGGCTGTGGTGGTCGTGCTTGTGCACCTTCAGGTGCTCGGTGAGCTCCGCGATCCGCTTGGTCAGGACCGCGACCTGCACCTCGGGCGAGCCGGTGTCGCCCTCGGCGGTCGCGTACTCCTGGCGGATCTTGGCCTTGGCTTCCTGGTCGAGCGCCATGTTCTCCCTGTTTCGTGGGTCATTCGATGAGGTCCGGAGCGGTCGTGGTGACCGGTGCAACGGACCGGTTCCTCGCACCCGCGGCGTCGTGCAGGCACGCGAGGCCCCCGTCGGTCAGCCGACGTCTCCGCCAGCTTACCAGCCCCCGGGCCGGACGGCCGGTCAAGGTCGCCCTCCGCGGGTCAGAGCACCGCCCGGCGGGTGCGCTCCACGTCCTCGGCGATCTGGGCCACCAGCGGCTCGATCGCGTCGTACGTCCGCTGCTCACGCAGGTGCGCCACGAAGTCCAGGGCCAGCCGCTCGCCGTACAGGTCGCCGGTGAAGTCCAGCGCGTACGCCTCCACCCGCCGCTCCCGGCCGGAGAACGTCGGGTTGGTGCCGATCGACACCGCCGCCGCCAGCGGTTCGCCGTCGCGGCGCACCAGGCGGGCCGCGTACACCCCGTCGGCGGGCACCGCCGCGTACCTGTGGGTCAGCAGGTTGGCGGTGGGGTAGCCCAGCTCACGTCCGCGCTGGTCGCCGCGGACCACCACGCCCTCGACCCGGTGCGGGCGGCCGAGCGCCGCCGCCGCCGCGCCCACGTCGCCCGCGTCGACGCAGGACCTGATGTACGTGGACGAGAAGACGGTCCCCGCCTCGGCGACCAGCGGCGCGCCCTCGACCGCGAACCCGAAGGTACGGCCCAGCCGCTCCAGCAACGGCACGTCACCCGCGGCCCGGTGCCCGAAGCGGAAGTTGTCGCCGACCACCACGAGCGCGGCGTGCAGGTGCGCGACCAGGACGTCGTGCACGAACGCCTCGGGTGGCAGCCGGGAGAACTCGACTGTGAACGGCACCACGCAGAGCACGTCCACGCCGAGCGCCTCGATCAGCTCGGCCTTGCGGGCCGGCTCGGTCAGCACCGCCGGGTGCGACCCGGGGCGTACCACCTCGGCCGGGTGCGGGTCGAACGTCACCACCACCGACTTGACGCCCAGCTCCCGGGCGCGCGCCACAGCGTGACCGATGGTCGCCTGGTGCCCCCGGTGCACGCCGTCGAAGACGCCGATGGTGACCACCGAGCGTCCCCAGCCTCCGGGCGCCGCCTCGTACCCCCGCCACCGCTGCATGCCGTTCCTCCCCCTGTCCGCCCGCGCGCCGTTCAGGCCGGGGCCAGCACGATCTCCGCGCGGGCCCGGCCGTCCCGCTCGCTGACGATAGCGATCAGCCCGCCCGCCGGGTCGAAGACGGCGTACGGCCCGGTGATCCCGGCCGGCGCCAGCGGCCCGCCGTGGGACAGCACCCGGGTCTCGTCGGCGGTGGCGTCCCGGCGCGGGAAGAACCGCCCGGCGGCGGCGTCCAGCGGCAGGTTGACCACGTCCGGCGCACGTTCTTCGAGCTGGTCGAGCGTGGCCGCCTCGGCGAGGGTGAACCCGCCCACGGCGGTACGCCGCAGCGCGGTGAGGTGACCACCGACGCCGAGGGCCGCGCCCGCGTCGCGGGCCAGCGCCCGGATGTACGTCCCGGACGAGCAGGTCACGTCCACGTCCACGTCCACCACGTCCGGGACGTCCCGGCGGATCGCGCGCACATCCAACCGCGACACGGTGACCCGGCGGGAAGGCAGGTCGACCGCCTCGCCGTCGCGGACCCGCTTGTACGCCCGCCGCCCGTCGATCTTGATGGCGCTGACCGCGCTCGGCACCTGGTCGATCTCGCCGGTGAGGGCGGCCAGCGCGGCGCGTACCCCGTCGTCGGTGACCGCGCCGGCCGGGGTGGTCGCGACCACCTCACCCTCGGCGTCGTCGGTGACCGTGGACTGACCGAGCCGGATCGTCGCGGCGTAGCTCTTGCCGGCGCCGATCACGTAGGTGAGCAGCCGGGTCGCCCGGCCCACCCCGATCACCAGGACGCCGGTGGCCATCGGGTCGAGCGTGCCGCCGTGGCCGACGCGGCGGGTACGCGCCAGCCGCCGGATGCGGGCCACGACGTCGTGCGACGTCATGCCGCCGGGCTTGTCGACCACGATCAGACCGTCTGTGCTCACGACCGCCAAGCCTGCCAGACGGCGGTGATCGGCCCTGCGGGGGATACCGCCCAGCTTCGGCCGGGTGCCAAGATCATGCGCCAGCGCCTCGTCTGCCCGGGAAGTCCGATGACCGATCACCGTTCCGTCCCCGATCCCTACGCCACCGATCGCCCGTCGGAGGACGAACTGGGGCGGGTGCCCGAGTGGCTGCGCCAGCCCGCGCCCGAGGTGCCACCCGGCCGCGCGGACCGCCTGCGGATCACGCTCGGCAGGTGGCCGACACGCTGGCCGTGCCACACCCGGCCGACGTGACCACCGCCTCCGCCGGGCTGTGGATCGAGCGGGCCGACTCGTACGCCTCCAACATCGACTGACGCACTGGACAAGGGGCTGCTCGCGCTGGGCCGGCCCTCGTTCGCCGGTCCGGCCGACCCGGACCCGGACGCGGTCTTCGACCCGGACAAGCCGGTCGACCTGCCGGACACCTGCTGACCAGCCCGTCTCACCACACCGCCCCGCGATAGGAGCCTTTCGATGAGCGACGCCCCGCCCCCGTCACCGCACCGTGCCCGAGTCGACCTGCCGGACTGGATGCGCAATCCGGAGCCGCCCCGCCGTACCCTCGGCCGCCGCCTGTCCGACCTGGTCGACGGCGTACCGGCGCTGGCGGTGGCGCGCCGCCGGATCTGGGCCTGGCAGGGCCGGACCCGGTTCGGCGAGCGGCACCCGACGGTGGCCGCGATCGGGTCGTTCGTGTTCGTCGCGGTGACGGCGACGCTGCTCGTGGTCGGCATGCTCTACCTCGCCTGGGCGATCCGGCAGGGGCGGATCTGACCGGCGCAGCCACGGGGCAGCGCGCCAGCCCTCCGGGTGCGATGATCATGCACGGCCCGCCCCCTGCACTCCCTGGGACGCCTCATGAGCACCGAGAACGGAACCACTCCCCCCGGCCCGGACCCCTACGTCGTCGCCACCCGGGGTGAGCAGGTCCAGCTACCGAGCTGGATGACAGGCGCGGACGCGCAGGTGCCGCTGACCCGGGCCGAGCGGTTCCGCCTGGTCTGGTCCCGGCAGCGTGGCAAGCGTTACGTCACGCTCGTGGTGGTGCTCGCCCTGGTGCTGATCGGCGGCACGGCCGTGCTCGGCCGGGTCACGGTCGACCGGGTTCGGGGCGGCAGCGCCGCCGCGGCCTCGGCCGAGGCCAGCCCGTCGCCGGTCCCGCTCAGCCGGGTGGGCGAGCCGCGCGACCTCTTCGCCGGCACCCTCGGCGCGGACTTCGCGGTCGGCGAGGCCGGGATCGTGCTACCGCAGGCCGCGGCGCGACCGCCGTTCACCACCCGCGAGGTGGCCGCGGCGCTGACCCAGGTCCGGGCCGCGCTGATCCAGGCCCGGCTCGACCTGTCCATGATCCTCGGCGACACGGAGCCGTTCCTGGCGCTGCTGGCGCCTGCCTCGCGCGCGCAGATGCGTACCGACTTCGAGGACTCGTCGTTCCTGCACTACGCCACCCGGATCGGCTCGCAGGACAGCGCCGACGAGATCCGGGTCCGGGGTGAGATGCGCTACCGGGCCGTCACCGGCGACGACGGCCTGCCGATCCTGCGAATCACCACCGAGTACGTCTGGATGTACGCGTTCGACGTGCCGCGGACGACGCCGGGCCGGGCCGGAATCGCCACCATCCGCGACCGGGTCGTCTGGGAGGTCCCCCACCCCGACAGACTGCCGGCGGCGAAGCGTGGCCTCTGGCTCGTCTCCGCTCAGGCGAGCACGAGCAACGTCGACTGCGCGCGGCTGGGCGAGGGCTTCTTCGTGGTCGAGCCGTGGACGGGCGGTCCCGGTTCGTTCCAGCCCTGCTGATCGGCGTCAGCGCACCGCGCCGGTCACCGCCCACGCGCCCGAGCGCGTCCGCAGCAGCAGGCCGGCCAGGCGCAGCACCACGAACAGCGTCAGCCCGGCCCAGATCCCGCCCAGCCCGAGGTCGAACGCGTAGGCCAGCCAGATCGCCGGCAGGAACCCGCCGAACGCGCACACGATGGTGAGGTTGCGCAGGTAGCGCACGTCGCCCGCGCCGATCAGCACCCCGTCGAGCGCGAACACCACGCCGCCGATCGGCTGGAGCGCGACGAACCAGGGCCAGGCCGTCATGGCCTGCTCGCGTACCTGCGGATCGGAGCTGAACCACGACGGCACCAGGCCGGCGCCGGCGGCGATCAGCACCGCGAAGGCCACGCCGCACAGGCCGCCGAGCAGCGCGACGCGGCGCGCCAGGAACCGCGCGGCTGCCGCGTCGCCGCCACCGAGCGCGGCGCCGACCAGCGACTGCGCGGCGATGGCCAGGGCGTCGAGCACCAGCACGGTGAAGAACCACAGCTGTACGGCGATCTGGTGCGCACCCACCGCGGCGGCGCCGAACCGGGCCGCGACGGCAGTGGCGGACAGGAAGCTGGCCTGGAACGCGACGCCCCGCACGAGCAGGTCACGGCTGAGCACGAGCTGCTGACCGATCACCCGGGGCCGGGGCCGCAGCGAGACCCGCTCGCGGACGAGCGCCGCCGCGAACAGGACACCGGAGAGCGTCTGCGCGATCGCGTTCGCCACCGCCGAGCCGACCAGGCCGAGCCCGGCCGGGTAGACCAGCAGCGGGCAGAGCACCGCGGAGAGCAGGTTCGGGCCGAGCACGAACAGCAGCGGGCGGCGGGTGTCCTGGATGCCGCGCAGCCAGCCGTTGCCGGCGGCGGCGAGCAGCAGGCCGGGCGCGCCCAGCGCGGCGACCCGCAGCCATCCGGCGGCGGCGTCGGCCACCTCGCCGGGGCCGCCGACGAGGGTACGCGCCAGCGCGCCGCCGCCGATGCCGATGGCGACCGCCACCAGCACTCCGGTGGCGAGGGCGAGCCAGGATGCCTGGACGCCCTCGGCCACCGCGGCGGCCCGGTCCCCCGCCCCGAAGCGGCGGGCCGAGCGACCGGTGGTGCCGTACGCGACGACGGTGCCGACCCAGGCGGTGAGCGTCATGACCGTGCCGCCGACTGCGAGCGCGGCCAGCGGCACCCGGCCGAGGTGGCCGACGACCGCGGTGTCGACCAGGACGTAGAGCGGCTCGGCGGCCAGCACCACGAGGGCTGGGAGCGCGAGCGCGGCGATCCGCCGCGGCGAGGCGGTGACGGCGGGAGCGGCGGTGGTGCTCATCGCCGCTGATCCTGGCATGTCCCAAGTAAGGTCTACAAGGCCAGGGACTACTTACCCACACCGGCCAGGAGGCGGGCGGTGTCACGCCGCCCGCGCAGACGGCGTACCGGCAGCCCGGGGGCGTGCTCGGCGAGCGCGGCCAGCACCCGGGGCCGGGAGTCACGGGGGTAGCGCCACACGTAGCGCAGGAAGCCGAGATCCAGCCGCTCCGGGCAGCCCTCGGGCAGGTCGGGGCGGGGCGCGGCGCGATGTGCCCACCGGCGGCGCACGATCCGGGCCAGGCAGCGGGGCCGGGAGGTGTCGCAGAGCACCAGAAGGTCGGCGCGGGGCAACCGGAGGTCGAGCGTGCTCGCGTAGTTGCCGTCCATCACCCAGGCCGGGCGGGCGGCGAGCGCGGCCACCTCGGCGCGGAAGTCGTCGACGGTGGGGGCGGCCCAGCCGGGACGCCAGTAGTGCCGGTCGAGGTGGATCAGCGGCAGGTCGAGTCGCCGGGCCAGGTCACCGGCGAGCGTGCTCTTGCCGGCGCCGGAGCTGCCGACCACGAGAATGCGTCGCACCGGGCGACGGTAGCGCGGGAGCGGGTTTCCGCGCGGCGGTGACGTCGACGGCGGACCGCGCGTGCGGCCCGGCCGGCGTCACCGCCGGACGGCGTACGTCACTGACGGGTGTCCATCGAGGTCTGCAGCGCGCGGCGCATCTGCTCGCGCGTCTCGTCGGTGGTGGTCTCGTTCTGCGGCTTGCGCTTGCTGGGCATCTGAGGTCCTTCCAGGGTGCGGACCGCCGGACGTGGCGGTCCTACGGGCGCCCGGCGCTCCGGCTCGGCGCGACAGCGAATCGCGCCCCGACCGGAAGTCGTCGGCGGCTGAGCGCCCGGCAGCGGTCCGGGATCACCGGAGCGGCTCGCCTGGCAGCGGGAGCCCGGGTCGGTCTGACCCTGGAGGGAGGCGAAGCCGGGTGCGGCACCACCGCCCGTGACCAGCGCCGCGAAGCGCCGGTCCCGCACCCAAATTAACGTTCACTTTCCAGATACTGCCCACTGTTCCCGAAATGCGGAAAGATCGATGTCGTCGTCCCGGCTCGGCCAGGGCGGTCAGCGGGCCAGGAAGTGCCAGCCCAGCCACCACCAGAAGCCGAACAGCCCGATCCGGCCGACCGGCACCGGACCCACCTCGTACCGCATCACGAACGCGCAGATGTCGGCCAGCGACGGGATCCCCGACCCCTCCCGGCGCGCGGCCCACTCGACCACGGCGAACAGCACGATCGAGACTGCGAACCCGCCGATCGCCAGTGCCCGCATCATCGGCGCACCAGTCCCCAGAACGCGGACAGCCACGCGAACCAGGCCGCCGAACGGGCCAGGTTGTCCTCCAGCAGCGGATCGGCCAGCCGGGAGAAGGTGGGGAAGTCGTCACCCGCCGCCATCACGAACGTCGCCCCCTCGAAGACACCGAAGACGGTCACCGGCACCAGCCACCACAGCGCGACCGACGGCAGCCGGCGCGGCGCCGGGCGCCGGGGCACCCGGTTGTTCAGGCCGACCCAGATCAGCCCCCCGCCGGTGGTGAGGATGTAGAGGTTCGCCGCGGTCGAGAAGGACGGCAACTGGCCGCCGACCAGGGAGAGGCAGATCAGCACCGGCACGGAGACGACCGGCCGGTCCCAGGCCCGGGGCGCCTCGACGGTGAGCTCACGGGGATGATCCATCACCCGATTGTCCCCAGGGTGACGCACCGCGGAAAGCCCGGCACGCGTCGTGATCCCCCGAAAACGCGCCGATCGGCTCACACTTCCGATCGCCGCCGCACCGGATCGACCGGACCAGAAGGACGAATCGCCCTAACCGGGCGCCTCACGCCACGGGGGTCACCGCGCCGGCGGCCAGCTCGGCACGGATCCACCCGACCACCTCGTCGAGGGAACCCCGGCCGGTGAAACCGGCGGCGAACCGGTGCCCGCCGCCGCCGAGCGCCACCGCCACCCGGCTCACGTCGACAGCGCCCTTGCTGCGCAGCGACACCGCCCACTCGGCCTCGCCCGCCTGCTTGACCACGCAGCTCACGTCCGCCTCGGCGGTGCAGCGCACCGAGTCGATCAGCGCCTCCAGCACGTACGCGGGCTGGTCGTGGCGGACCAGGTCGTCGCGGGTGGCGTACGTCCAGACGAGGCCGTGCCCGGCGGCGGCCGCCGGTTCCAGGGTGGCCCGGCCGAGCACCTCGCCGAAGAGGCGGACGGCGCCGAACGGGCGGGTGTCGAAGACCCGCCGGGAGATGTCACCGGGCCGGATGCCGGTGGCGACCAGGCGCGCGGCCGTCTCGTGCACGGCCGGCGTGGTCGCCTCGAAGCGGAACGAGCCGGTGTCGGTGGCCAGCGCGACGTACAGCCCGGTCGCCATCTCCGCGTCCAGCGTCACACCGAGCCGGTCCAGCAGCTCCAGCGCGACCACGGAGGTGGCGGCGGCGTGCGGGTCGACCAGGCTGATCCGGCCGAACCCGCTGTTCGAGGCGTGATGGTCGAGCACGAGCGACGTGCCCGCCGTGTCCAGCCGGTCGGCCAGGTCGCCCAGCCGGGACTCGCTGGCCGCGTCGAAGCAGATCACCAGGTCCGGCACCGGGTACGCGTCGTCCTGCGGCACCAGCAGGTCCACCCCGGGCATCCACCGGAACGGCTCGGGCACCTCCGGCGGGCCGGGGAAGGTGGCCTGGAGATCGCGTACGCCCAGCCGGCGCAGGCCCAGCCCGAAGCCCAGCATGCTGCCCAGCGCGTCCCCGTCCGGGTTCACGTGGCAGACCAGCAGCACCCGCGCGGCGGCGGGGAGATCGCGTACCGCCGCGACGGCGGCCGCCCACGCGGTCTCGGTGGGCCCGGCGGCCTCGGTCACCGGCGATCGCCCGCGCGCGGCTCGTCGTCGCCCTCGTCGTCGGCCGAGGCGTCCTCGTCGTCGTCCTCGACCCGGTACGGCTGGGCGTCGCCCGCGTACGAGGACGTGGCGGCCAGCCGCTGCACCTCGGCGTCGGCGGTACGCGCGGCGGCCAGCAGGTCGTCGATGTGCTTGACCTGGTCCTGCACGTCGTCCAGGACGAAGGTCAGCGTCGGCGAGTGCCGCAGCCCGAGCGCCTTGCCGACGGTGCTGCGCAGCATGCCCTTGGCGCTCTCCAGCGCCGCGGCGGTGCTCGCCTGGGCTGCCGCGTCGCCGAGCACCGTGTAGAAGACGGTGGCGTCACGCAGGTCGGCGGTGATCCGGGCGTCGGTGATCGTGATCATGCCGAGCCGGGGGTCCTTGATCTGGCTGCGCACCACCGACGCGACGAGTTCCCGGATGCGCTCCGCGTGCCTGCGTACCTTGGCCGGATCCGACATGTCCCCCACCTCCGGGATCACCTGTACCGATGACGACGCCGGATCACCAGGCGACCCGGGCCGTCGGCCGGAGACGGCGGGCGCGTGGGCGCCGCCGGATCCGACCGCTCAACGCTGAAGAACACTACCCGCGCCCGGCCGGGCATCGCGCGGCACGGCCGGAGTGCCGCGCGACGCGCCGTCAGTCGTCCGCGCCGTGCAGACGGCGGCGCACCGACAGCAGCTCGGTCTCCGGACGGGCGGCGACCAGCCGCTCGCAGGAGTCGAGCACCTCGCGGACGTGAGCCGGCTCGGCGGCCACCACCGCCACCCCGATCTCGGCCCGGCCGTGCAGGTCCAGCGCCCCCACCTCGGCGGCGGAGACCTCGAACTTGCGCAACGCGGCGACGATCGGCCGGACGTAGGACCGCTTGGCCTTCAGGGACCGGGAGTCACCCGGGAGCAACAGGTCGAACAGTGCGGTTCCGGTATACACGGCGAGCAACGGTACGCCGGGCGGCGCGTCCCGGCACGCGATTAAGGCGTCACCGCCACCAGCACGTCCCGCTCGATCGCCTGGTCGACCCGGTGCGCGAAGTCACCGAAGCCCGGGCCGTCGAGCACCCGCAGCCCGGCGTCGGTCAGCACCGCCTCCGCCTGCGCCCGCGGTGCCACGTGCGTGTTCCAGGACAGCCCGAGCGCGCCGCCCGGACGCAGCAGCTCCCGCCACACCGGCACGGCGGCGGTGAGCAGCTCCAGCGGGCTGCGGGACAACCCCTGGTCGGTACGGCTGCCGTGCGCCACCCCGTACGGCGCGTCGGTGACGATCACGTCCGCGCATCGGGGACGCAATGCCTCGCGGGCACGGGTGGTGTCGGTGTGCAGCACCGTCACCCGCTGGGTGGCACCGGCCCGGTGCTCGTCCCGCGACGGCGCGAGCACCGCCTCGAACCGGCGGGCCACCAGCTTGCGGTCCCGGCGCACCGACGTCGAGTCGGTGGTGTGCTTGAGCCGCTTGCGGCGCAGCCAGGTACGCAGGAACGCCGCGTACGCGTCCACGTCCTTGCCGTCGCGCTCGATGCCGATGCCGTCGTAGCCGTACATCAGCGCCTGGTTGAGCGTGGTGCCCCGGCCGCAGAGCGGGTCCAGCACCACCACCGGGCCGTCCAGCATCCGCGGCGCGGCGGCGGAGGCGAGCACCGTGACGTTGAGCAGCAGCCGGGTGAACTGCTCGTTGGTCTTGCCGGCGTACTTCGGGATGGTGATCAGGTCGGAGTCGTACCGGGCCAGCGGGCGCAGCGGCACCGGCCGCAGCAGGTCGTCGCCGACCCGCTCGAACAGCGCGTACGCCGCCGACAGGTTCGCCAGGTGGGCCAGGTCCCGCTCGCCGAGCCCGGGTTCGGCGGTGGTGAACGTCACGTACTCCACCCCGCCGATCCCGGTCACCTCCGCGTCGGCCGGTACGACGCCCAGTACGCCGGATCCGGCGAACACGGCCAGTTCGGCGCGGGCCAGCCGGGCCGCCGCACCGGCGTAGACGCGGTTGGCGGACGGGGCGAGGAGCAGTGCGTACCGGATCACGCCGGAGATTGTCGCAGCCTGCGGAGACGGCGACGGCCGGGGCCCGCAGGCCCCGGCCGTCGGCCGGTCGTACGCGTGGTCGTCAGGCGCGCGGCTTCTCGCGCATCTCGAACGTCTCGATGACGTCGCCGACCTGGACGTTGTTGTAGCCGCCCAGTGTCAGACCACACTCGAAGCCCTCGCGGACCTCGGTCGCGTCGTCCTTGAACCGCTTCAAGGAGCTGATCGTGAGGTTGTCCGCCACGACCGCCCCGTCCCGCAGCAGCCGCGCCTTGGCGTTGCGGCGGATGAGGCCGGACCGGACGATACAGCCGGAGATGTTGCCGATCTTGGACGAGCGGAAGACGTCGCGGATCTCCGCGGTGCCCAGCTCGACCTCCTCGTACTCCGGCTTGAGCAGGCCCTTGAGCGCGGCGTCGATCTCCTCGATGGCCTGATAGATGACGGTGTAGTACCGGATCTCCACGCCCTCGCGGTCGGCCATCTCGCGGACCTTGTTCGAGGCCCGCACGTTGAAGCCGATGATCGTGACCGCCTCGGACGAGGCGCTCGCGAGCATGACGTCGCTCTCGGTGATCGCGCCCACGCCCCGGTGGATGATCCGAAGCTGGACCTCCTCCGGGATGTCGAGGTTGAACAGCGCGTCCTCGAGCGCCTCCACGGAACCGGAGACGTCGCCCTTGAGCACCAGGTTGAGCGAGGTCTTCTCGCCCTCCTTGAGCTGCTCCATGAGCGTCTCGAGAGTGGCCCGGCCACGGGAGTTGGCGAACGACGCCGCCCGCCTCCGCGCCTGCCGCTGCTCGGCGATCTGCCGCACGGTGCGGTCGTCCTCGGCGGCCAGGAAGGTGTCACCCGCACCCGGCACCGTGGTCAGACCCAGCACCATGACCGGACGGGCCGGACCGGCCTCGTCGACCGGCTTGCCGTTCTCGTCCAGCATGGCCCGGACGCGGCCGTGCGCCCCACCGGCGACGATCGAGTCACCGGCACGCAGGGTGCCCTTCTGCACCAGCACGGTCGCCACCGCGCCACGGCCCTTGTCCAGGTGCGCCTCGATCGCGACGCCCTGCGCCGGCCCGTCGATCGGAGCGGTCAGCTCCAGCGACGCGTCGGCGGTCAGCAGCACGGCCTCGAGCAGTTCCTCGATGCCGATGCCGGGCTTGGCCGCCACGTTGACGAACATGGTCTCGCCGCCGTACTCCTCGGCGACCAGGCCGTACTCGGTCAGCTGCTGGCGGACCTTGTCCGGGTTCGCCTCGGGCTTGTCGACCTTGTTGACCGCGACCACGATCGGCACCTCGGCCGCCTTGGCGTGGTTGAGCGCCTCGATGGTCTGCGGCATGACGCCGTCGTCGGCCGCGACCACCAGGATCACGATGTCCGTGACCTGGGCACCACGGGCACGCATGGCGGTGAACGCCTCGTGACCCGGGGTGTCGATGAACGTCACCGCGCGGTCCTCGCCCTCGTGCGGGACGTGGACCTGGTAGGCGCCGATGTGCTGGGTGATGCCACCCGCCTCGCCGGCCACCACGTTCGCCTTGCGGATCGCGTCGAGCAGCTTGGTCTTACCGTGGTCGACGTGACCCATGACGGTCACGACCGGCGCACGGCTGACCAGGCGGTCCTCCGCGACCTCGGCGTCGAGGTCGATGTTGAACTGCGCGAGCAGCTCGCGGTCCTCGTCCTCCGGGCTGACGATCTGCACGTCGAAGCCGAGGTGCTCGCCCAGCAGCTGCAGGGTCTCGTCGGAGCACGACTGGGTCGCCGTCACCATCTCGCCCAGGTTGAACATCTCCTGGACCAGCGAACCCGGGTTGGCATTGATCTTGTCGGCGAAGTCCGACAGCGAGGCGCCACGGGACAACCGGACGACCTGACCCTGGCCGCGGGGCGCGCCCGACGACATGGTCGGGGCCGACAGGTTGTCGAACTCCTGTCTGCGCTGCTTCTTGGACTTGCGACCGCGGGTCGGCCGGCCGCCGGGACGCCCGAAGGCACCCGCCGCGCCACCGCCACGGCCACGGCCACCGCCGCCGGGACGGCCACCGCCGCCGACCGGACCACCCGGACGGAAACCGCCACCGGGAGCACCGCCACCGCCACCGGGACCGCCGCGGTAGCCACCGCCACCGCCGCCACCACCGGGCCCGCCGCGGTAGCCACCGCCACCGCCGCCACCACCGGGTCCACCGCGGTAGCCACCGCCACCGCCGGGACGACCGGCGCCGCCGCCGGGCCCGCCACGACCGCCACCGGGGCCGCCGGGACGGCCGGTGGTCGGCCGCTGGCTCGGCATCGAGGCCGGGCTCGGCCGCGGCGGCATCGACGCCGGGCTGGGCCGCGGCGGCATGCCGGCCGGGCTGGGACGGGGACCGCCCGCACCACCGGCCGGGGGCCGCTGCTGCTGGCCGCCCTGGATACCGAACGGGTTGTTACCGGCGCCGCGCGCCGGCGGACGACCGCCGGGCCGGGCACCGGGGCCCTGACCCTGACCCGGACCGCCGGGACGACCGGCGGCCGGGGAACCCGGACGCGGCGGCATGGCGTTCGGGCCGGGACGCGGACCCGGGCGCGGGCCGCCCTCGGCCGGGGGCTCCCGGCGTACGGTCTCGCGCTGCTGCTGGCGGGCGGCCTGGGCGGCCTTGACCGCGGCCTCCTGCTCAGCCTTGAGGGCGGCGGCACGCGCCTCGGCGGCCGCCACTTCGATGTCGTGCGCGCTCGCCGGCTTGGCGACCGGAGTCGCCGGCTGCGGCGGGCCGGGGACCGGGCCCTTGGGCTTCGGTCCAGGGGTCGGCGCGGCCGGACGCCGGGGCGGCATCGGCTTGGCCGAGACCCGGGGGGCACCCGGGGTCGGGGTGGGCGTCGGGGTCGGCGCCGGGCCACTGGGCGCGGCAGCCGGCGGGCCGGCGGGCGCCGACGAACCGGCCACGAACGCGCTACGCAGCCGCCGGGCGACAGGCGCCTCGACGGTGCTGGACGCGGACTTAACGAACTCGCCCATCTCCTTGAGCTTGGCGAGAACGGTCTTGCTTTCGACCCCGAGCTCCTTGGCGAGCTCGTGTACGCGGGCCTTTCCTGCCACTGCACTCCTCACTCCGAGGTCGTGCGGGCAGCACCCGCAGCGACCTCACTCGTGCACTTGAAGCCTGGTCATTTCTGGGACTTCATCGTGTGCTCATGTCGGTCGTCCTACCTTGCTAGCGACCCTCGACCGGTCGGGTTGACCGGTCGTCGGGGGTTGCGCGTCGACGTGCTCCGCAAGCGCACCGTGGTCGGGGACCTCGGTGAGGCGCAGTGCCCGCCCGAAGGCGCGGCGTCGCACCGCCTGCGCGAAGCAGGCCGGATCAGGGTGCATGTTCGCTCCCCGACCCGGCAGTCTGCGGGCCGGGTCGGGCCGGAGACTGATGTGACCAGCCTCGTCACCAACCGCGACGATCCGCAACAACTCGCTGGCCGGCGCTCGTTTCCGGCAGCCCACACAGGTGCGCTCCGGCAGCGCGCGTCGTACCACTGAGAAAGTCTACCCCTAGCTTCCCGAGATCGCGCCGCCCGGCTCCGGTACGTGATCAGCTCCGCCCCGGCTCTGCGGTGCCGCGGTCTCCGCGTCGGACCGGATGTCGATGCGCCAACCGGTCAGGCGGGCCGCGAGGCGGGCGTTCTGCCCCTCCCGGCCGATCGCGAGCGAGAGCTGGAAGTCCGGGACGGTCACCCGGGCGGTCCGGGAGGCCAGGTCGACCACCTCGACCCGCAGCGCCTTGGCCGGCGACAACGCGTTGCCGACGAAGGTGGCCGGGTCGTCCGACCAGTCGATAATGTCGATCTTCTCGCCGTGCAACTCGCTCATCACGGCGCGGACCCGCTGGCCCATCGGGCCGATGCAGGCGCCCTTCGCGTTGACGCCGGACGTGGTCGAGCGTACGGCGATCTTCGTACGGTGACCTGCCTCACGCGCGATCGCGCCGATCTCCACGGTGCCGTCGGCGATCTCCGGCACCTCCAGCGCGAACAGCTTCTTCACCAGCGCAGGATGCGACCGGGACAGCGTGATCTGCGGCCCGCGCATGCCCTTGGCGACGTGCACGACCACGCAGCGGATCCGCTCGCCGTGCTCGTACCGCTCGCCCGGGACCTGCTCGGACTGCGGCAGGACGCCCTCCAGCTTGCCCAGGTCGACGCTGACGATGCCCTTCTCGCGGCGGGTCTCGTGCGCCTGCACCACGCCGGTGACCAGGTCACCGTCGCGGCCGACGTACTCGCCGAAGTGCACCTCGTCGGTGGCCTCCCGCAGCCGCTGGAGGATCACCTGCTTGGCCGTCATGGCGGCGATCCGCCCGAAGTCGTGCGGAGTGTCGTCCCACTCCCGGGTCACCGTGCCGTCGGGGTCCAGCTCCCGCGCGTAGACCGAGGCGGCCCCGCTCTTGCGGTCGATCTCCACCCGGGCGTGCGCCTCGGCACCGTCGGTGTGCCGGTAGGCGGTCAGCAGCGCGGTCTCGATCGCCGCGAGGATCGTGTCGAACGGGATCTCCCGCTCGCGCTCCAGGGCGCGCAGCGCCGCGAGGTCGATGTTCACCTCTCCTCGTCCTCCAGATCTTCGTCGTCGTCGGTGTCGTCACCGAAGTCCTCGTCGGCCAGGTCGTCCAGGCGGTTGAACTCCACCTGGACCCGGCCGGGCCCGAGTTCGGCGTACGGGTGTTCGGCGGGGCCGGCGTCGGTCTCCAGCACCACGCGTTCGTCGTCGGCGGCCGTGATCCGGCCGGTGAGCTGGCGGTCCCCCGCGTCGCCGCGGACGGTGACCTTGACCAGCCGCCCGGCGTTGCGCCGCCAGTGCCGGGGCAGGGTGAGCGGGCGGTCCACGCCGGGCGAGCTGACCTCCAGCTGGTACTCGCCGGCCACGATGTCGCCGCCGGCCTCCTCGGCCGCGTCCAACGCCGCCGAGACCGCGCGGGAGACGTCCGCCACGGCGTCCAGGTTGATCCCGCCGTCGGCGTCCACGATCACCCGGACCACGTGCCGCCGGCCGGCGCGGGAGACGGAGAGGTCCTCCAGGTCGTAACCGGCGGCGGTGACGACCGGTTCGATCACCTCGCGCAGCCGGTTGCGGCGGGCGGCGAGATCGCCGCGGGGTGCGCCACTCCGGTCCGTGCCGCGGGGCCCGTCGGATCGGCGGGGCCGCCCGGCGGGCCCCGTCGACCGGGTGGCACGGCCACGCTGCGTCATTGCGCGCACCTCTCCTGCTGTTGCCACGACCCGCGGGCCGTGTTGTCCCGGGCCGGTGCGGGCGATCGGCCCGCCATACCGGCGCGCCACCGGGGCGTCCGCGCCCGGTGGTTGCGCAGAGCGTAACGCTTGTGGCCGTCGGCGGGCCCGGCGGCGCACCGAGACCCTGCCCCACGAGGCGGCGCGGATGGTGTTGACTCTGTCAGGTGGGGATCGGCAGAACACCATCCGACCGGGTCAGAACGGGGCATTCCCGGCGCTGGCTGCTGCGCGCCGGCGGGCTCGTGGCACTCGGCGGCGCGACAGTGCCGCTGACCGGTTGTGATCTTTTCGACCGCGACAAGGAGCCACCGGCGCCCGACGCGCTGGAGCCGCTCGCCGCCGAGGCGCTCGCGCTGGAGGCCCGCTACCGGGCCGCCGCCACCGCCGCTCCGGCGCTGGCCGGCCAACTCACCCCGATCGCCGACGCGCACCGGGCGCACGCCGAGGAGCTACGCCGCGTGATCGGCCGTCCGGCGCCCTCCGGCGCCCCGGCGTCCGCCGGGGCGGCGAGCGCGCCGGCACCCGACGCCGCGCTCACCGAACTGCGCCGGGCCGAGCAGGAGGGCCGGACGAACGCGGCCAGGGCGTGCGCCGCCGCGCCGGCCGAGCGGGCCGCGCTGCTCGGCTCGATCGCCGCCGCGCGGGCCACCCACGTGGAGGCCCTCAAATGAACGAACGCACCGAGCGGAGCGAGGGCCGTGAGTTCACGCCCGGTTGGAGCAGCGTGAACGAACGCACCGAGCGGAGCGAGGGCCGTGAGTTCACGCCCGGTTGGAGCAGCATGACCGAACGCACCGAGCGGAGCGAGGGCCGTGGGTTCACGCCCGGTTGGAGCAGCGTGAACCCGACGAACGGTCCGGCCTCGGCGCTCGCCGACGCGCTCGCCGCCGAGTACGCGGCGATCTGGGCGTACGGGGTGATCGGTGTGCACCTGACCGAGGCGGCGCGTACGGCCGCCCGTGCCGCCGAGGCGGCCCACCGGTCCCGCCGCGACGCGCTGCTGCTCCAGCTCGCCGAGGGCTCCGGGCAGGTGCCCGCCGACCAGGCCGGGTACGCGCTGCCCCACCCGGTGACGGACCAGGCGAGCGCGCTGCGTCTCGCGGTGGAGATCGAGGAGCGGACGGCCGGGCACTGGCGGGCCGCGCTGGTGCACACCACGGGCGCGGACCGGAACACGGCGCTCGCCGCGCTCACCGACTGCGCGTTGCGCGCCACCCGTTGGCGGCGTACGGCGGGCGTGACACCGGTCACCGTTCCGTTCCCGGGCCGCCCGGCCTGAGCGCGATGCCGGTCACCCGGCGGAACCCTCCGGTTGCGCAGCGCATACCAGGTATGCATACTCGCGGTCATGTCCATCCGTCACGGCCTGCTCGCCCTGCTCGAACGCGGCCAGATGTACGGCTACCAGCTCCGTGCCGCGTTCGAGGAGTCCACCGGGTCGACCTGGCCGTTGAACATCGGACAGGTCTACACCACGCTGGCGCGGCTGGAACGTGACGGCCTGGTCCGCCCGCTGCCGGAGAACGAGAGCGGGCAGCGGCCGTACGAGATCACCGACGCCGGACGGGCGGACCTGGCGCTGTGGTTCGCCACGCCGATCAGCCGCGCCGACCGGCCCCGTGACGAGTTGTCCATCAAGCTGGCGCTGGCGCTGACCACCCCGGGCGTCGACGTGCGGTCGGTGGTGCAGACCCAGCGCACCGCCACCATGCGTGCCCTCCAGGAGTTCACCCGGTTGAAGTACACGAGTGACAAGCCGGAGGATCTACCCTGGCGGCTGGTGCTGGACGCGATGATCTTCCAGACCGAGGCCGAGGTGCGGTGGCTCGACCACTGCGAGACGAGCCTGGTCCGGCACCGTCCGGCGCCGATCCGGGCGGTCGACCAGCCCGAGGCGGTGGACCAGGCCGGCGACGAAGCCCGCCGGTGACCCGGAACGGGAGGCGCTGATGGACCCGGTCGACGGGGTGCTGGAACTGCGGGACGTACGCCGGACCCACGGCGCCGGTGCGGCCGCCGTGCACGCGCTGCGCGGCGTGAGCCTGACCGTACGGGCCGGGGAGCTGGTAGCGGTGATGGGCCCCTCCGGGTCCGGCAAGTCCACGCTGTTGGCGCTGGCCGGCGGCCTGGACCGGCCCACCGGCGGCGAGGTGGTGGTCGAGGGCGAGGCGCTGGCCGGGCTGTCCGCCCGCGGGCTGGCCCGGCTGCGCCGCCGCCGGATCGGGTACGTCTTCCAGGATCTGAACCTGCTGGGCAGCCTGACCGCCGTGGAGAACGTGGCGCTCCCGCTGGAACTGGACGGCACCGGCGCACGGGCGGCCCGCCAACTGGCGCTGGCCGCACTGCGCGAGGTCGACCTGAAGGACCTGGCCGACCGCTTCCCGGACCAGATGTCGGGCGGCCAGCAGCAACGGGTCGCCATCGCCCGGGCACTCGTCGGCGAACGCCGCCTGGTCCTCGCCGACGAGCCGACCGGCGCACTGGACTCCCAGACCGGCGAGGCGGTGCTGCATCTGCTGCGCCGCCGGGTGGACGCCGGAGCGGCCGGGGTGCTGGTCACCCACGAGGCCCGGCACGCCGGCTGGGCGGACCGGGTGGTCTTCCTGCGCGACGGGGTGATGGTCGACTCGACCGCCCCGCTGATCGGCGTCGAGCACCTGCTCAGCGGCAGCAGCCGGTGAGCGGCGGCCGCCTCGCCGCCGTACGCGGATCGTGGCGGACCGCGCTGCGGATCGCCCGCCGGGAGGCACGGCGGTCCCGGCGGCGGACGCTGCTGGTGCTGGTCATGATCGCGCTGCCGGTGTTCGGCCTCAGCTTCGCCGCGGTCAGCTACGACATGGGTGACCTGACCCGCGCCGAGCGCATCGAGCGCCAGCTCGGCGGTGGCGACGCTGCGCTGCGCTGGGACAGCCTGACGCCGGTGACGCAGGACGCCTGGGGCGAGTCGGCCTGGCCGGTCGAGGGCGATTGGGTCGGCCGGACCCGTCCGGCGACCGCCGAGGAGGTGCGCGCGCTGCTGCCCGAGGGCAGCCGGGTCGCCCGCACGCGCTTGTGGATGACGTTCTCGACCCGGATCGGCCGGCACGTCGAGACGCTCGACGCGCGCGCCGTGGACCTGGCCGACCCGCTCACCCGGCCGCTGGCGCGGGTCCGCGACGGCCGCCCGCCGGTACGCCCCGACGAGATCGCCGTCAGCCCGGCGGCGCTGCGCCGGCTGGAGACCCGCATCGGCGACCCGGTCCGCGGCATCGACGGCACCACCTACCGGGTGGTCGGGGTGGTGGAGTACCCGGACAACCTCCGGGACGTGATCACGCTGCCCGGGGTGGCCCCGGAGGGCGCGGCCGGAAGCGACACCTGGCTGGTGGACCTGCCCGGCCCGCTGGACCCGGGACTGGTCGACCGGCTGAACGCGCAGGGCGTCCAGGTCGTCGCCCGCGACCGGCTGCCCGGACGGGACGAGTTCTCCCGCGGCATGACCATGCCGGACGCCGACGAGGCCGGCGTCGTCGGGGTGGTCGGCGGGCTGGGCCTGCTGGAGGTGGTGTTGCTGGTCGGCCCGGCCTTCGCGGTGAGCGTCCGGCGCCGGCGGCGCGACCTCGCGCTCGTCGCGGTGGCCGGTGGCGACGCCTCCCACCTGCGCCGGATCGTGCTCGCCGACGGGGTGGTGCTCGGTGCCGGCGGGGCTGCTCTCGGCCTGCTGCTCGGCATCGGCGCCGCGTTCGCCGGCCGGCCGCTCGTCGAGCAGTACGTGCTCGGGGAGCGCCTCGGGGCGTACCGGATCTTCCCGACCGCGCTGCTGGCGATCGCCGCGACGGCGGTGCTGGCCGGCGTGCTGGCGGCGATTGCCCCGGCCTGGACGGCGGCCCGGCAGGACGTGGCGACCGGTCTGGCCGGCCGGCGCGACGCGAGCCGGCCCCGCCGCCGCTGGCTGCTGATCGGGGTGGCGCTCACCGTCGCCGGGACCGCGATCGCCGCGTTCGCCGCCGGCCGTACCTCGCAGACCGGCGTGCTGGCCGGCGTCGCCCTGGGTGAGCTGGGGCTGGTGTTCTGCACCCCGACGCTGGTCGGTGTCCTGGGCCGGGCCGGCCGGCTGCTGCCGCTGACCCCTCGGCTCGCGTTGCGCGACGCCAGCCGCAACCGGTCGTCGGCCGCGCCCGCCATCTCGGCGGTGATGGCGGCGGTCGCCGGAAGCGTCGCGCTCGGCATCTACGTGGCGAGCGACGAGACCCGGTCGAGAGAGCTCTGGCAGCCCGGCATCCCGCCGGGGAACGTGCTGCTCACCTACTCCGGTGACACCCCGGCGGTCCCGCCGTCGGCCGAGGTCGTCGCCGACCGGGCCCGCTCGGTCCTGCCCGACGCCACAGTGGCATCCGTCGCCTTCCCCGGCTGCGCCGGCAGGATCCGGGACAAGAACGACTGCACCGCGTACGCGCTCGTCCCGCCCGAGCAGCGCTGCCCGTACAGCCCCTCCGAGCAGGCCGTCCCCGACTCGGCCCGGCGGGATCCGCGCTGCGTCAGCCCTCTCCAGGAGCCGGTCGACGTCTACCTGCCGGCGCTCGTGGACGACGGCGGCGCGCTGGCCGCGCTCACCGGCGCACCGGACGACGAGCTGGCCGCCGCGCGCCGGACGCTCGCCACCGGTGGCGTGGTGGTCACCGACCCCCGGCGGGTGGTGGACGGGCAGGTCCGGGTGGAGGTGAACGACAACTCCGGCGGCTTGCCCACCGGGCGGCTCCTGCCCGCGTACGTGCTGCACGGCGGTCTTCCGGTCGACCGGCTGGTCCTCTCCCCCGTCGCCGCGGCCACGCTCGGCCTGACCGCCGTGCCGATGGGCTACCTGCTGGACACCGCCGGCTCGCCCACCGACCGGCAGATCGAGCTGCTGACCGACGAGCTGTACGACATCGTGCCCGTGTCGGCGCAGGTGGCGACCGCCGACCCGCCGTCGGACCAGCGCCCGATGCTGCTCCTGCTCGCAGTGGCCTCCGGGGTGATCACGCTGGGCGCCGCCGCGGTCGCCACCGGCCTCGCCGCGGCCGAGGGTCGCCGGGACCTGTCCACGCTCGCGGCGGTCGGCGCCGATCCCCGGGTACGCCGCCTGCTGTCCCTCTGCCAGGCCGGGGTCATCGCGGTGCTCGGCTCCGCGCTGGGCATCGTCGCCGGGCTCGGCTCCGCCGTGGTCGTCCTGGCCTCGCTCAACCAGCGGTACGCCGAGTCCTGGCCGGTGCAGCCGCCGTACCCGGTGACGGTGCCCGGCGTGACGCTCGCCGCGCTGGTCGTGGTGCCGCTGGTGGCGATGGGCGGCGCGGCGCTGTTCACCCGGTCCCGCCTGCCGATCGAACGCCGGCTCGACTGAGCCGGCCGTCCGGTGCGCCCGACCATGATCGACAGCGGTCCGGGCGGTCTGACCGTCCGAGGGGTGACGGGGCGCGGTGCGGGCGGCACACTTGTCGGATGTCAGCCCTGGGATCCCTCACCCGCCGCCTCGGTCACCAGCGTTGGTTCGGCGCCACCATGCGCCTGCTCGTCCCGGCCGACCGGCTGGTCGGCCGGATGACGAAGGGTCGCGTGGTCGCCTTCGGGCTCGTGCCCACGCTGGTGCTCACCTCCACCGGCCGCCGCTCCGGCAAGCCGCGCAGCAACCCCCTGGTGTACGTCCCCGACGGCGACGCCTACGTGGTGATCGGCTCGAACTGGGGGCAGCAGCACCAGCCGTCCTGGACGTTCAACCTGATGGCCCACCCGGGTGCCGAGGTGGACGTCAAGGGCCGCCGGATCCCGGTCACCGCCGAGCAGGTCACGGGCGAGGAACGGGAACGGCTGTTCCAGCGGCTGGTGCAGGAGTGGCCCGCGTACCGCACGTACGTCGAGCGCGCCGGTGGCCGCGAGATCCGCGTATTCCGCCTGGTCCCGAACGCCTGAGCGGGCGGCTCACCGTGGCCGGAGTCGCGGCGAGCAGTCGCCGTCGTGATCCGGCCGGAGCAGGCAGCGTCGCCCCTCGGACAGGTAGCGGTCGCAGAAGACCCAGTGCCGTACGTTCTGGTCGTCCTCGGGCGAGACGCTGGTGCCACCGGGTTCGGTCTGCGGGAGGACGTGGCTCCAATGCGCCACCACCCGGGCAAGTCGCTGCGCCGACACGAGGTCGTTGACGACCATCGGCAGATGGATGACCCACCGTTCGGTCATCGTTCCTGCTCCCGCTCGGCCCGCGCACGCGCCTGCTCGGACTGCCAGCGCCGCAGGGCGTCCTTCACCCGGTCGGTCTCCCGGCGGCTCTCGGCCAGCGCGTCATAGACCGTCGCGAGATCGCCCGCCACGAGGTCCAGGAACTCCCGAACCTGTTCGGGATCGAGCCCGCGTCGACCCAGCGGCGTGGAGCCGAACGTCCGCTCCCGTACCTGCCATGGGCGCAGCGGCCGGTAGACCGCGGAGCGGTAGCACGTCGCGCGGCGCTCGGGCCGGCGGTTGTGCAGGCGTCGGAAAGGGATGATCCTCATCGAACCTGTCCTCTGTCGGTGCCATCCGCCCGTTGAGGGCGGGCGGATACGGCCCGCCCCCGGCACCTGCCGTCGCAGCGTGATCGCGGTACGCCGACAGGGCTCACACGGGCCGCGCCGAATCGGTCGGCCCCGGTAGCATCCCGATTACGGAGCGCAGGCGACAGCGGTGAGCAGTGGGCCCACACGCAAGCCCACGACCTGAGAGGGCGGCATGGACCATTTCGGGGACATACTCAGGCAGCACCGGGTAGCCGCCGGTTGGTCGCTGCGGAAGTTCGCCGACCTCATCAGATACGACTTCGGCTACCTCGGGCAGATCGAGCGTGGCAACCGACCCGTCAACCCCGCCGTCGTGGCCGCCTACGACCGGGCACTATCGACCGACGGCTTGATCCAGAAGGCATACGACAGCAGGCGTGCCGACGACACCGACATGCCGAGAAGGTCGGTCCTCCAGGCCATGACTTCGCTCGCTGCTCTCCCCGCCGTCGACCGTATGGTTGGCTGGGAGGCGCTGCGGCACGGCCTCGACACCGCGATTGACGTCGACTCCGACGCGTGGGCAGAGATCGTCGCCTCCTACGGCACGGCCTACTATCGCCAGCCGCACGACCAGCTGATGACCCAACTCGGCCGGGATTTGACGGTCCTCCAGCAGCAGCTCGCCGCAGTTGACGATCGGCGCCGCCCACAGCTGCTACGTGCCGCCGCGGCGCTGTCGGTGATCGTCGCGCTCAGCCTCGTCGCGTCAGGACATGCTCTACTGTCGAGGAGATGGTGGGCCAGCGCCCAGAGAGCCGCCGACGGGTCCGGTGACCCTGACACGCGAGTCCTGACCCGCGCCTGGGACGTCGTCAACGGCTGCTACGACGCTCGACGGCCCCTGACCGTCGTAGCGATCTCCGATGAGGTGCTGCCGCTCGCCGGGAGGCCGTCGGCTGCCACCTGCGGTCTGCTGGCGGGCCGGGCGCAGGCACTTTCCCTCGCCGGCCGGCACGACGAGGCAGTCGCGACCGTGCGTCATCTGAGCGAGCAGATCGAGAAGCTCCCGGCCGCCGTCGTCGGGGACGTCGAATCGCTGTGGGGCTGGCCGGAGCATCGCCTGCGACACACGGAGTCCTGGGTCTACACCCATTCCGGTGACCGGAGGGCGGCTGCGGCAGCGCAGGCCCGGGCCTTGGAGCTGTATCCCGCTTCCCAGATCCGGCTGCGTACGCAGGTACAACTGCATCACGCGGCGGCCACGGTCCGGGCCGGTGACATCATGGACGGCCTGACGGCGGCGGCCGATCTGTTGGACCGCCTGCCTCGGGAACAACACAACGAACTCGTGCGCGCGGTCACTCTGCAGGTCGCAGCGGCGGTACCCGACAGAGAGCGGCACCGGCCGCTCTACACGGAACTCATGGACCGAGTCCAGCGGTGACGCCTCCGCCGTCCGTCACCTTCGACCGATGCCGTCCGGACGAGTTGATGTCTGTCGTCGACGCCCTCGCCGACCTGTACGCGCTGGTCTACGCCGAACCGCCTTACCTCGAAGGCCCGGCACAGGTCGCCCGGTTCCGGGCCGGGCTGCCCGACGAGGCAGCACGGCTCGGATTCCGCCTCGTCCTGGCGAGAGAGGGCGAAGAACTGATCGGAGCGGCGTACGGGTGGACCATGGCAGCCGGCACCTGGTGGTCGCGGGCGAAGGAGGAACCCCCGGCCGAGGTGCGGGATCGCGACAAGTTGGCCGTACTGGAATGGATCGTCCATCCGCGGTATCGGTCTCGCGGCATCGGCGCGGAGTTGATGCGTCGGCTCCTTCAGGGGCGCCCGGAGAGCTGGGCGACCCTCGCCTCCGATCCGCGCAGCCTGGCGAACGGCATCTACCGGCGCAACGGCTGGCGAGTTGCCGGGCACTCCGAGCTGCCCTGGGGCCCTTCGATGGAACTGCTGGTCCGCGATCTGGCTAGGGTTGCCGCAGGCGAGCGGTCTGACGGAGGTGGATCGTGGCTGTCGACGTGAACGCCGAGCAGCGTCTGGACGATCCACCGGTGGCAGGTGGCCGAGAGGGTCGGTGACGCCGTCCTGCGGCGGTTCCCGGCCGACGTGCTGGCGGTCGCCGTACACTGTCCGCTCGCGCACGGCGACGACGACGGCGGCGGGGACCGCGAGGTCGGCCTCCTGGTCGTCACCTACCGGCCCGGCGCCGGACCGCCGCCCGCCACCCGGCGGGTGGACGGGGTGCTCGTCGACCTCACGGTGGCCGGGGCGGACGACTACCTGCGCCGGGCGACGACGATCACGTCCCGCTGGCCGCTGGCCGCTGGCCGCGGACCGGTACGTCACCACCCGCGCCCAGCACGATCCGACCGGCTGGCTGCGGAAGCTGCGCGACGAGCACCTGGCGCGGCTGGCACGCGCCCGGCCGGCGGAGTTCACGAGCGCGGCGCGGCAGGCGTGGTACCGGGGCAGCGCGGCGCACGCCCGCGCGGTGCGGCGTACCGGGCTGGCCGGGGCGGACATGACCGAGGTGGGCGCGGCGCTGACCCGCCAGGCCGAGGAGCTGGCCGCCCGGGGCCGCCCGGTCGACAGCACCATCGACGACCTGCTGTCCGGCTGACCGCTGACGGTCGCGGACGGCTCGGCGTCAGCCGATGCCGCCGCCGACGCCGATCAGCGCGCCGATCAAATAGGTCGCGCCGGCCGCCAGCGCGCCGAGCAGCAACTGCCGCAGGCCGCTGCGCCACCAGGCCCGGTTGGTGAACCGGGCCACGACCGCACCGGCCACGAACAGCCCCACGCCGCCGACCGCGAGTGCCAGCCAGAGGCTGGTGAAGCCGAGCAGGTACGGCAGCAGCGGCACCAGCGCGCCGACGGAGAAGCAGACGAACGACGAGATCGCGGCGGCCCACGGGCTGGGCTGGTCGTCGGGGTCGACGCCCAGTTCCTCCCGTACGTGCACGCGCAGCGCCTCCTCGGGGTTGGCGCGTACCGCCTCGGCGACCTGCGTGGCCAGATCCCGGGGCAGTCCGCGGGCGACCCAGGCGTCGGCGAGTTCCCGGGCCTCGGCCTCCGGGTGGCGTTCCAGCTCCCGCCGCTCCTTTGCCACCTCGGCGGCGACCTGCTCGTTCGCGGACCGGACGCTCGTGTACTCGCCGAGGCCCATCGAGATGGCGCCGGCCACCAGACCGGCCGTGCCGGTCAGCACCACGTTACGCGGGGACACCCCGCCGCCGCCCACACCGGCGATCAGCGCGATGTTGGTGACCAGCCCGTCCATCGCGCCGAAGACAGCCGGACGCAGCCAGCCGCCGGAGACATCCGCGTGGTGCGCCTCGCGCAGCGCCGCAGGGGTGTCGGTCACGGCAGCGTCAGGATCTCGTAGCCGTCGTCGGTCACGAGGATGGTGTGCTCGAACTGGGCCGTCCACCTGCGGTCCTTGGTGACCACCGTCCAGCCGTCGTCCCACATGTCGTACTGGTAGGTGCCGAGCGTGATCATCGGCTCGACGGTGAACGTCATCCCCGGTTCCATCACGTCGGTGGGGCGCGGGCTGTCGTAGTGCGGCACGTAGAGGCCGCTGTGGAACGCCTCACCGATGCCGTGCCCGGTGAAGTCGCGGACCACGCCGTAGCCGAAGCGCTTCGCGTACGACTCGATCACCCGGCCGATGACGTTGATCTGCCGCCCCGGGGCGATCGCCTTGATCCCGCGCATCATCGCGGTGTGGGTCCGCTCGACCAGCAGGCGGGCCTCCTCGCTCACCTCGCCCACGCAGAACGTGGCGTCGGTGTCGCCGTGCACGCCGTTCAGGAACGCGGTGACGTCGACGTTGATGATGTCGCCGTCCTGGAGCACAGTGGTGTCGGGGATGCCGTGGCAGATCACCTCGTTGATGCTGGTGCAGCACGACTTGGGGAAGCCCCGGTAGCCGAGCGTCGACGGGTAGGCGCCGTGGTCGCAGAGGAACTCGTGCACGACCCTGTCGATCTCGTCGGTGGTCACCCCCGGCTTGCAGTGCTCACCGGCGAGCCGGGTGGCCTGGGCGGCGAGACGCCCCGCCACGCGCATCTTCTCGATGGTCTCCGGCGTCTGCACGTGCGAGCCGCGCCACTCCTGCGGGCGCTTCTTACCCACGTACTCCGGGCGCGGGATGTGGGCGGGAACCGCTCGCCACGGGGAGAGCGTGCCGGGGGTCAGCGGCGCACGGACGGTCATGGCGCAAGCCTATCGCCGGGGCCGGTGTGCCCCCCGCCACAGGCCCGCCGGGGAGGTTGTTGCCGTGCCGCAAACGCTGTGCCATTGTTGCTCCGTGGATCAAGGGGGCGCGGCGCCCGTCTTCTCCGTGACCGCGCAGGTCGACGGCGACCATCTGCGCGTCCAGGTGACCGGCGAGGTCGACATGGCGACCGCCGACACCATGTTCCAGACCGCGCTCCGCGAGCCCGCCAAGCGGCTCACGCTCGACCTGCGGGCGGTCACCTTCTTCGACTCGGCCGCCATCCACGCGGTGGTCCGGCTCGCCCAGCGGTTCCCGGACGCGTTGACAGTGCTGCCGTCCCCGCAGGTCCGGCGCGTGCTGGACATCTCCGGCCTGGGCGAACAGGACTGGCTGGCCGACTAGTCGGCCAGCCGGCGGCGCAGCGTCAGCTCGGTGCCGTTCGCGGTACGGGTCACTGTCATCTCCCCCAGCGCCTGGATCAGTGCCAGCCCGCGTCCCCGGAAGCTCGACCCGCTCGACTCCCGCCAGCGCCCGCTGTCCCGGATCGTCGCGGTGACCGTCCGGTCGGCGACCGTCACCTCGACCTCGATCGTCGGGTCCGCCGGGTCGACCGGGTGCTCGATCGCGTTCGCCGCCGCCTCGGAGACCGCCACCGTCAGGTCGAACAGGTCGGTCTCGCCGACGTGGTGGGCGACGAGGAAGTCCTCCAGCCGCTTGCGCAGCACACTGAGCCGGGTCGGATCGGCGGGCAGGCGCAGCGCGAAGCGGTTCGGCTCGGCCGCCTCCAGCGCGAGCACCGCCACGTCGTCGTGCCGGGACCGCCCGGCCACCCGCGCCATGACGGCGTCGACCAGGTCGGCCACGTGCCCGGCGCGCGTGGTCGCGTCCACCCGCAACTGGCCCAGCCCGGCGTCGATGCCCGCGGCCCTGTCCTCGATCAGGCCGTCGGTGTAGAGCAGGAGCCGGCTGCCCGGCGCGAGGTCCCCCTCTGCGGTCGGATAGGCCGTGCCGGGAATCGCCCCGATCGGCGGCCCGAGGGCCCGATCGTGCAGGAACGCCACGTCGTCTCCTCGGATCAGCAGGGGTGAGGGATGGCCTGCGCTGGCGTACCGGATCCGACCGGTGCGCGGGGAGAAGCCGAGGCAGACCACCGTGGCGAAGGAGCCGCTGCCGGCGGAGTGGACGAGCCGGTTGAGCCGGGTCAGCGCCTCGCCCGGGTCGTAGCCCTCCAGGACGTACGCCCGCAGCGCGTTGCGGAGCTGGCCCATCGCCGCGGCGGCCCGAACGCCCTTGCCCACCACGTCGCCGATGACCAGCATCAGGTCGTCGTCAGAGGTGGCCATCACGTCGTACCAGTCGCCGCCGACCTCCACGTCGGCGCTGCCGGGCAGGTAGCGGCTGGCCACCACCGCGCCGGGCAACTGCGGCAGCGTACGCGGCAGCAGGCTGTGCTGGAGCGTGGTGGCGATGTGGTGCTCGGCCTCGTAGAGCTGGGCGTTCTCCAGCCGTACGCCGATCAGCCGGGCCAGTTCGGCCAGCGCCGCCTCCTCGGTGCCGCCGCCTTCCCGGCGCCACACCTGCAGCTCGCCGAGCTGCTCGCCGGAGGTGCCGGTGAGCGGCAGCACCGCGGTCGGCTCGGCGGGCAGGTCACCTCCGGCGTCCTCCTCGTGGCGGGCCCCGGTGGCGGTGACCCGGACGCGTCCGGCCTCGGCCAGGCGCAGCGCGTGCCGCGCGGCCACCCGGACCACCTCGGCTGTGGACCGGGCGGTGTTGATCTCCACGGCGGCGTCGGCGAGTGCCCGCAGCCGGCGGATGATCTGCCCGCGCAACTGACCCAGTTCGACATTGGCCCGGACCCGGGCCACCAGCTCCTGGCTGGAGAAGGGCTTGGTCAGATAGTCGTCGGCCCCGGTGGACAGGCCGGCGACCTCCTCGGCGGCGCCGGCCCGCGCGGAGAGCAGCACGATCGGCACGTACCGGGTGGCCGGCTCGGCCCGCAGCGCGGTGACCAGCCCGAAGCCGTCCAGCCGGGGCATCATCACGTCGGTCAGCACCAGGTCGAACGGGGTTTCGACGGCCAGCCGCAACGCCTCCACGCCGTCCGGCACGGCCACCACCTCGTACGCCGGGGAGAGCAGCCGGACGACGTGTTCCCGCAGGTCGGGGTTGTCGTCGGCGAACAGGACGCGGCCGGAGCCACCCGGCGTGCCGGACGGCGCCGGCAGCCCGGCGGGGCGGGCCACCTCGTCGGTCCAGAGCGCCGTCTCGGCGACGTACAGGCGGGCCTGTGCCGGTTCGCTCAGCGGCACCGGGGACAGCGCGGCCACGTGGTCGGCGGGCAGGTGTGCGTACCCGAACGGCATGGTCACCGTGAACGTGGTGCCCCGGTCGACGACGCTGTGCGCGGTCACCGTGCCGCCGTGCATCTCGACCAGCTCGCGAACCAGGGCGAGCCCGATGCCGGTGCCCTCGTGGGTACGGGAGCGGGCACCTGCCACCCGGTGGAACCGCTCGAAGACCTGCGGCAGCTCCTCCGGCGCGATGCCGACTCCGGTGTCGGTCACCTCCAGGACGGCGGCGCCGTCGGCCGGGCGTACCCGGACCCGGATCTCCCCGTCGAAGGTGAACTTGACCGCGTTCGACAGCAGGTTGAGGACGATCTTCTCCCACATGTCCCGGTCGGCGTAGACCGGTGCGGGCAGCGGCGGGCAGTCCACCACCAGGCGCAGCCCGGCCCGTTCGACGGCCGAGCGGAACGTGCTGGCCAGCCGGGAGGTGTAGTCGGACAGGTCGGTGGGCTGGTAGCGGGCGGCCGACCGGCCGGACTCCAGCCGGGAGAAGTCGAGCACCGTGTTGACGAGCTTGAGCAGGCGCAGCCCGTTGCGGTGCATGACGGCCAACCGATCGAGGTAGCGCTCGGGCAGCTCCCGGTCGGCGAGCATCTCCTCCAGCGGGCCGAGAACCAGCGTCAGCGGGGTACGGAACTCGTGGCTCACGTTGGCGAAGAAGTTGGTCTTGGCGCGGTCCAGCGCGGCCAGCTCGGCGACGCGGGCGCGTTCCTGCTCGTACGCCCGCTGCTTGCCCACCGCGCGGGAGACCTGCGCGGCGACCAGGTCGACGAAGTGGCGGTAGTCGTCGGTGAACGGCAGCCGACGGGACACCCCGAGCAGCAGCACGCCGGCCGGCTCGTTGGTGGCGGTCAGCGGCAGCAGGAGCGCCTGGTCGGCGGCGTCCGGCGGCACCGCGCCGGGCAGGTCGGCGGTGGCGATCCAGCGCGGCTCGGTGAGCGGCCCGTCGCCGGGCGGTCCGGGCGGCGGGCCGGCGACGGTGCCCGGGTCCACCCCGGTGCAGCCCGCCGGCACCAGCGTCCCGCCCTCACCCTGGAACCAGACCGCACTGAACGGCACGTCGGCGCGGTGTGCGTCGAGCACCCGGGCGACGGCCCCGCCCAGTTCGATCAGGCCCGGTACGTCGCCCAGCTCGTTGCCCAGCTCCGCGAGGACACGCAGCCGGCGTTCGCCGAGCACCCGGCCGGTGGTCTCGTTGACGAAGCAGAAGATCCCGCTGACGGTGCCGTCGGCGTCGCGGATCGGGTCGTACGAGACGTCGAAGTAGACGTCCTCCAGGAAGCCGTGCCGGTTGATCACGAAGGGGTGGTTCTCGCCCCGGTACGGCACGCCGGTGCGGCGTACCCCGTCCAGCAGCGGGCCGAGCACGTCCCAGGTCTCCGCCCAGTGCCGGCGTGCGGCCTGCCCGATCACGGCCGGGTGCTTGTCGCCGATGGTCGGCCGGTAGGCGTCGTTGTAGAAGGCCAGGTGGTCCTCGCCCCAGAACACCACCATCTGCGCGCGGGACGACAGCATGGTGCTCACCGCGTGGCAGAGCGCGGCGGGCCAGCTGTCCGGTGTGCCGAGGGCGGTGGTCGACCAGTCGAACCCGCGCAGCCGCTCGCCCATCTCGCCACCGGCGGCGAACGCCGCGGCCAGCAGCGGTGGGAATGACGCCTCGCCGGCCGACGGGGACGAACGGCCGTCCTTCCCGTCCCCCAGGGCCGAACCCATGCAGCCTCCCGCTCCGGCCATGATCACGACGGCCGGCGATCTCCGCCGACCGTCCCCGCGTACTACCCCGACGGATGAGCAACGTAACGCACCCGCACCGTTCGACGCTGCTTACCTCCGCCTCATCCTGGCGTAACCGGCGCGGCGGGGCGACTCGGGCGGTCCTGGCCGCGGCGGCGGGCCCCCGATCCGGCTGTCCTGACCTACGAAACGCGGATGTGTGATCTGGCCGACATCGCGGCCCGGACCAGGGCCTCCACCGGCCGTGGGTCGGCCTCGTTCTCCGGATGCCACTGCACACCGAGCACGAAGCGCCGCGCCGGGTCCTCCACCGCCTCGATCACCCCGTCGTCGGCCCAGCCGGTGACCGCCAGGCCGCCGCTGTCGGCCACCGCCTGATGGTGGTACGAGTTGACCCGGTCCACCCCGGCCATCACCTCGGCGGCCCGGCTGCCGGCGGCGAAGCGCACCGGGTGCGACCCGTACACGCCCGGCGCGGGGCGGTGCCCGTCGTGCCCGACCACGTCCGGCAGGTGCTGGTGCAGCAGGCCGCCGTACGCCACCGCGAGCAGTTGCATCCCCCGGCACACGCCCAGCACGGGCAGGTCCGCGGCGAGCGCGGCGGTCAGCAGCGTCGTCTCCCCGGCGTCACGCTCCGGGCGGCTCTCGGTACGCGGGTCCGGCGGCTGGCCGTACCGTTCCGGGCCGACGTCCGCGCCGCCGGCCAGCAGCAGCCCGTCCAGCAGCCCCAGCACGTCCGCGTCCGCGTCGTCGGGGGGCAGCACCACGGCCCGGCCGCCCGCCGCGGTGACCGACCGGACGTACGCGTGCGGCACGAGCGTCGCCGGCACGTCCCGCCACACCGCCCAGCCGGCCGGCTCGACGTACGCGGTGATGCCGATGACCGGCCGTCTCGCGCCCACAGTGCCGGCGCTCACAGGGGTGTGACGTAGGCGCCGGTGATGCCGCCGTCGACGACGAACTGCGCGGCGGTCATGAACGAGGCGTCGTCGCTGGCCAGGAACGCCACCGCGGCGGCGATCTCGGCCGGATCGCCGAACCGGCCCATCGGCACGTGCACCAGCCGCCGGGCGGCCCGCTCCGGGTCCTTGGCGAACAGGTCCAGCAGCAGCGGCGTGGCCACCGGCCCGGGGCACAGCGCGTTGACCCGGATGCCGTCACGGGCGAACTGCACACCCAGTTCCCGGGTCATCGCCAGCACCCCGCCCTTGCTCGCCGTGTACGCGATCTGCGACGTGGCCGCGCCCATCAGCGCCACGAACGAGGCGGTGTTGATGATCGAGCCCTTGCCCTGCCGGCGCATGTGCGGGATGACGTACTTGCAGCACAGGTAGACGCTCGTGGTGTTGACCCGCAGCACCCGTTCCCAGGCGTCCAGGCCGGTCTCCAGGATGGAGTCGTCGTCCGGCGGCGAGATGCCCGCGTTGTGGAACGACACGTCCACCCGGCCGTGCCGCCGCACCACGCCGTCGAACAGGTCGCGGACCGCCGTCTCGTCGGCCACGTCGGCGGCGACGAACTCGCCGTCCACCTCCTGCGCGGCCCGGGTGCCGGCGTCGGCGTCGATGTCCACGCAGACCACCCGGGCGCCCTCGGCGGCGAAGCGGCGTACGGTGGCCAGCCCGATGCCGCTGCCCGCGCCGGTCACCACCGCCACCCGGTCGGTAAGCCGTCCCTGCACTGTGATCACTCCTCGGTGCCGATGAACACGTTCTTGACGTCGGTGAAGGCGTGCAGTGCGTCCGGACCCAGCTCCCGGCCCAGGCCGGAGCGTTTCATCCCGCCGAACGGGGTCCAGTAGCGCACCGAGGAGTGCGAGTTGACGCTGAGGTTGCCGGACTCGACGGCGCGGGCCACCCGCACCGCGCGCCCGACGTCCCGGGTCCAGATCGAGCCGGACAGGCCGTACTCGGTGTCGTTGGCGAGCCGGATCGCGTCCGCCTCGTCGTCGAACGGCAGCACCGAGACGACCGGGCCGAACACCTCCTCCCGCCAGTGCCGGTCCGCCGGGGAGGCGGCGAGCAGCACGGTCGGGGCGTACCAGAAGCCGGGGCCGTCGGGGCACGAGCCGGTGAAGGCGACGTCCGCCCCGTCGACGTACCCGGCGACCCGGTCCCGGTGCGCGGCGGAGATCAGCGGGCCCATCTCGGCCGTCTCCCGGGCCGGGTCCTCCACCCGCACCGCCCGCACGGCCGGTTCGAGCAGTTCCAGGAAGCGGTCGTAGACCCGGCGCTGGACCAGGATCCGGGAGCGGGCGCAGCAGTCCTGGCCGGCGTTGTCGAAGACCGCGTACGGCGCGGTGGCCGCCGCCTTCTCCAGGTCCGCGTCGGCGAAGACGATGTTGGCGGACTTGCCGCCCAGCTCCAGCGTCACCCGCTTCACCTGGTCGGCGCAGCCGGCCATGATCCGGGTGCCGACCTCGGTCGAGCCGGTGAAGCAGATCTTGCGGACCGCCGGGTGGGTGACGAACCGCTCGCCGACCACACTGCCCCGGCCGGGCAGCACGGTGAACACGCCGTCGGGCAGGCCGGCGTCGCGGGCCAGTTCGGCCAGGCGCAGCGCGGTCAGCGGGGTCAGCTCGGCCGGTTTCAGCACCACCGTGTTGCCGGCGGCGAGGGCCGGGGCGAACCCCCAGCCGGCGATCGGCATCGGGAAGTTCCACGGCACGATCACGCCGACCACGCCCAACGGCTCGTGGAACGTGACGTCGAGCCCGCCGGGCACCGGGATCTGGTGCCCGGTCAGCCGTTCCGGCGCGCCCGCGTAGTAGTCGAGTACGTCGCGGACGTTGCCCGCCTCCCAGCGCGCGTTGCCGACGGTGTGCCCGGCGTTGCGCACCTCCAGCTGGGCCAGCTCCTCCAGGTGCGCGTCGACGGTGGCCGCGAACCGCCGCAGCAGCCGCCCCCGATCCCCCGGCGCCATGTTCCGCCACGTCTCGAACGCCACGGCGGCACGCGCGACTGCCGCATCCACGTCGTCGACGGAGCACCCCGCAACGACCCCGATCCCCGCTCCGTCAACAGGCGAGATCACCTCACCCAACCGTCCCCCTCCCCCTACTCCGGCGATCTTGCAGTTGCCGCCCTGGCAAAAGCCGCACAACACCCGCGCCGGGGACCGCAAGTGCAAGATCGCCGAGGCGGGCCGGGAGCGCGGCGGCGTCAGAGGCGTTCGAAGCCACGGGTCAGCTCCCAGTCCGTCACCGCGGCGTCGAACGCGGTCAGCTCGACCTTCGCCTGGTTGGCGTAGTGGTCGGCCACCTCGTCGCCGAACGCCTCCCGGGCCACCGCCGAGCGCTGCCACAGGTCCAGCGCGTCACGCAGCGTGGTGGGCACCCGCTCGGCGTCCGGGTCGTCGTACGCGTTGCCGGTGCACTCGTCGGCCAGTTCCAGCTCGTTCTCGATGCCGTGCACCGCCCCGGCCACCAGCGCCGCGATCGCCAGGTACGGGTTGACGTCGGCCCCCGGCACCCGGTTCTCCACCCGCATCCCCTGCCCGTGCCCGACCAGCCGCAGCGCGCACGTGCGGTTGTCGGTGCCCCAGCGCAACGCGGTCGGCGCGAACGAGCCGGGCTGGTAACGCTTGTACGAGTTGATGTTCGGCGCGAAGAACAGGCTGAACTCGCGCATGGTGGCGAGCAGCCCGGCCAGCACCCGCTGACCGGTGACGCTCAGGTGCGCCGGCCCGTCCCCCAGCATCGCCGACGAGCCGGAGGCGTCGCGCAGCGAGAAGTGGATGTGGCAGGAGTTGCCCTCCCGCTCGTTCGGCTTCGCCATGAACGTGATCGCCATGCCCTCCTGGGCGGCGATCTCCTTCGCGCCGTTCTTGTAGATGACGTGGTGGTCGGCGCAACGCACCGCCTCGTCGTACCGGAAGGCGATCTCGTGCTGGCCGAGGTTGCACTCGCCCTTCGCGCTCTCCGGGGTGAGCCCGGCGCCCGCCATCTCGGTGCGGATACGGCGCAGCAGCGGCTCGACCCGGGCGGTGCCGAGCAGCGAGTAGTCCACGTTGTACTGGTTGGCCGGGGTCAGGTCGCGGTAGCCGCGCCGCCACGCCTCCTCGTACGAGTCGCGGTAGAGCACGAACTCCAGTTCGGTGCCGGCGTACGCGGTCAGCCCGTGCGCGGCCAGCCGGTCGAGCTGCTTGCGGAGGATCTGCCGGGGCGAGGCGACCACCGGGCCGGAGCCGTCCAGCCACTCCAGGTCGGCCAGCAGCAGCGCGGACCCGGGCTGCCAGGGCATCCGGCGCAGCGTGTCCAGGTCGGGGCGCATGGCGAAGTCGCCGTAGCCGCGTTCCCAGCTCGACATCGCGTACCCGTCGACGGTGTTCATGTCGACGTCCACCGCGAGCAGGTAGTTGCAGCCCTCGCTGCCGTGCGTGACCACCTGGTCGAGGAAGTAGGGCGCGTGGAACCGCTTGCCCTGCAGTCGGCCCTGCATGTCGGTGAGGGCGAGCACCACCGTGTCGATCTCACCCTCGGTGACGGCGACCCGCAACTGTTCCAGCGAGAGCGGCGTTTGCTTCATCAGGGGCCTCCATCACCAAGGTCTACTGGCAAACCGGATCACCGTCAATGCCCCGGCGGGGTCGGGTGCGAAACCGGGGAGTGCACATGCGCCGTCGTACCGTCGCTGTCGTCGCCGCCGGCCTCGCGATCGTGCTCGCGGTGACCGACGCCCACGCGGGCGACCGGCCCACCGGCGAGCGACCCGCCGGCGGCCCGGACCGGCCGGTCCCCGCCGACGCGCGCCCGGTCGCGCTCGACCTGCACGGGTTCGACGGGCGCGCCGGCTGGTCCGGCTACGACCTGACCCGACCCCACGTCGTCGCGACCGGGTTGGAAGCGCCGTGGGGGCTGGACTTCCTGCCCGACGGCAGCGCCCTGGTCGCGCAGCGGGACTCCGGCACGATCCTGCGCGTACGCCCGGGACGCCCGGCCCGGCAGGTGGCCCGCATCGCCGACGTGGCCGCGGGCGGCGAAGCGGGCCTGCTCGGCCTGGCGGTCTCCCCCCGCTACCGCCGCGACCGGTGGGTCTACGCCGCCTACACCACCGCTGCCGACATCCGGATCGTCCGATTCCGTCTCGGCTCGTCGCGGCCGCCGCAGGTGCTGGTCAGCGGCATCGCCCGCAGCGCCGTCCACGACGGCGGCCGGATCGCGTTCGGCCCCGACGGCATGCTCTACGCCGGCATCGGCGACGCCGGGGTTGCCGCCCGCGCGCAGGACCTGACCAGCCGCAACGGCAAGATCCTGCGGATCCGCCCGGACGGCGGCGTGCCGGCGGGCAACCCGTTCCCCGGCTCGCTCGTCTACAGCTACGGCCACCGCAACGTGCAGGGCCTCGCCTGGGACCGGCACGGGCGGCTGTTCGCCACCGAGTTCGGGCAGAACACCTGGGACGAGGTGAACCGGATCGTGCCCGGCGGCAACTACGGCTGGCCGCTGGTCGAGGGCGTCGCCGGTGATCCCCGCTTCCGCGACCCGGTCGTCGTCTGGCCGCCCGCGCAGGCGTCTCCGAGCGGCGCCGCGTTCACCAGGGGCACGCTCTACGTCGCCGCGCTGCGCGGCGCCCGGCTCTGGGCGGTGCCCGTCGACAACGCCGGCCACGTCGGCGTACCCGTGGCGGAGCTGGCCGGCACGTGGGGCCGCCTGCGTACCGTCGAGGTGGCCCCCGACGGCGCGCTCTGGGTGGCGACCAGCAACCGCGACGGCCGCGGCACCCCGGCGGCCGGCGACGACCGCATCCTCCGCTTCCCGCTCACCCACCGCCGCCCCACGATCTGACCCCTGGGGTACGCGGACAGCCCACCCCGCGTCAGTCACGAACCCGCGCCCAGGCCAGGAAACGGCCCATCACCGCGGCCTTCGGGCGATCGCACGCGCCTCGTCGTCGCTGAGTGGAAGGAACCAGAAGAACCGCCTGACGATCTCGGGCGGTTCCGGCCCTTCGACGTGACCACGCAGGTCCCGAATCGCGCCGCGGGCGAGGAACGCCATCATCCGGATGAGCGCCACCGGTTCGAGCTGATCGCGCGGGATGCGACGCAGGGTGGGACAAGGCCACGGCTCGCGGCAGCGCTCGCACGACAGGTCGTCGCGGGGCGACCTTGGCGAGTTCTTGTTCGCACCGAACGACAACTCGCCAAGATCTACTGGTGACCGACCGGGAGAGGCGAACGCGGTCATGGATGTGGGCGGCACGAGGTGGCGCACAGCGACCCGCAGCGGCAACACCGACTGCGTCCAGCAAGGACCGCGACGGCGGCACCCTCTACGGCACGCCGTCGTCGTGGCGAGCGTTCGTCGTGTTGGCCGAACAGATCGGGCCTGCGACCTGACCGGCAAAGCCAACAACGAGTTCTCCGGACGGCCCGGCGGTCAGATCGGCTGGACCCAGGCGGATCGCCACTGCGGGGACGGGTCCGCGCCGAGGCTCGTCCAGTACTCCCGCGCGTCGACGATCCGCCCGTCGCGCACCGTCCAGAACGACGCGACCCGGTGCACGCCCATCCCCTCGTGCGGCACCTCCACCTCGGACACCACGGTGTCGCCGGACGCCACCACCCGCAGTACCCGGATCGACCAGCCCTCCGGGTACTCGGCGTTGACCTTCACGTAGTTCTCGCGGCCCACGATCCGTTCGGCGCTGACCGGCCACTCGACCACCACGTCGTCGGCCAGCAGGTCACCGACGCCGGTCCAGTCCCGGGCCTGCATGCGATCCCACAACGCGCTTACCACAGCTTCCGAGTCCATGGCCGGATCATGGCAGGCCCCACCGACAGCTACGACGGCTCGGCGGGCTCGGGCTCGGGCTCGGGCTGGTCGACGGTGCGGCGCGGGCCGGTGAACCACTTGCGGGCCGAGGCGTACCACCAGATGGCGACGCCGAGCAGCACGCCGCCGACCGCGATCGGCGCGTAGTTGACCGCCGTCCAGCTGAAGTCGGGATTGCCTGGTACACCCGCCGGGACGATCGGCAGCACGAAGTAGACCGAGATGACGGCGATCTCGACCACCGCGATCCAGCCGAGCAGCTTGTAGCGCCGGCCGAGCGTCCACGGGCCCGGGGTGAACCGGTCGCCCATCCGCAGCCGCAGGAAGATCGGGATGATGAAGGACAGGTACAGCCCGATCACCGCGACCGACACCACCGCGTAGAACGCCACCGGGATGCCGCCGCGCTGGTAGAGCGCGGGCAGCGTGAGCACCAGCCCGGCCAGCGTCGCGCCGATGATGGCGTTGACGGGCGTGCCGTTGCGGTTCACCTTCGACCAGAGTTTCCAGCCGGGCACCGCGCGGTCGCGGCTGAACGCGTACGCCATCCGCGACATCGACGTCACGCAGCTCATGCCGCAGAAGAACTGCCCGATGGTGGAGATGATGATGACGGCCTTGAAGAAGAACGGCGTCAGCGCGCTCTCGAAGATCGCCCCGGAGAAGCCGCCCGCCTCGTTGATCGCGTCCACGTCGGTGGCCGCGAACAGGAACGCCAGCAGCAGGATCCAGCCGCCCACCGCGGAGTAGAAGATCGACCGCCACAGCCCCTGGGCGGCGGCCTTGGACGCTCCCCGGGTCTCCTCGGAGACGTGCGCGCAGGCGTCGAAGCCGGTGATCGTGTACTGCGTGAGCAGGAAGCCCAGCGGCAGCACGTAGAACCAGAACGCCAGTCCGCCGCTGTCGCCGTCACCGAAGCCGGAGTTGTTGAACCGCTCGGTGAACACGAACCGGAAGCTCTGGTGGTCGTCCGGAACCAGCACCAGGATCAGCACCACAGCGGCCGCGCCGGCCACGTGCCACCAGACCGAGACGTTCTGGAGTACGTCGATGATGCGGTGCCCGTAGATGTTGATCAGCCCGTGCAGGGCGAGGATCACCACGAACAGCCCGAACGTCTGATGCCCGGTGCCGGCCCAGCCGTCGAACAGCGCCGACAGCGTCAGGTTGAGGAACGTGGCGCAGCCGTAGTCGACCGACGCGGTCACCGCGACCAGCCCGATCAGGTTGAGCCAGCCGGTGAACCAGCCGTGCACCGGCCGGCCCATCTTCGCCGCCCACCAGTAGATCCCGCCCGCTGTCGGGTACGCCGACACCAGCTCGGCCAGGCAGAAGCCGATGATCAGGATGAACAGCGAGATCAGCGGCCAGCCCCAGGAGACCGCCACCGGGCCGCCGTTGTTCCACGCCTGGCCGAACGTGGTGAAGCAGCCGGCCAGGATCGAGATGATGGAGAACGAGATCGCGAAGTTGGAGAAGCCGCTCCACTTGCGGCGCAGCTCCTGTTTGTAGCCGAGTTCGGCGAGTCGTCGGGCGTCGTCGTCCATCGGCTGCTCGGCGGTCGGCGCGGGCGTCGTGGCCACTGCACACCTCCTCGAGGCGATGCTCGTGCGAGTGCTCGCAGTGTGCTCCCGGCCGATCAAGGCGGTCAATACGTACCCCGGTAATTGCGTTGTCGGCCGATCCCGCCCGGGGCATCATTGTGGGCGTGACCAGGCCCGACCCGACGGGCCGGCACCGGGCGCTCGGCAACGCCCGGTCCGCGGCGGCGCGCGGCGTCCACCTCTCTCTCACTGATGTACGGCGATCGGCCGTACCCTCCGGACGCCCCGCGCCGCCGCACCTCTAGGCGAACAGCAGCCCCGCGACCCACAGCGCGGCGATCATCAGGCCGGCGGTGAACTCCAGGACCATCGACAGCCCGGCCGCCTTGAGTGCCTGCACCGTGGCCGGCCAGGCCAGCCGGGTGTCGCCGAGCCGCAGCCGCTCGGCGCCGAAGATGCCGCCGACGAACCCGATCGGCAGCCCGACCACCGGGATCACGAAGAACCCGACCACGCCGAGCAGCCCGCCGGCCAGCAGCGACGTGGTCGGCACCCCGGTCCGCTTCAGGTTGCGCCCCGGCCAGAGGTACTTGAGCACGGTGCCGCCGGCGGCGAGCACCGTGGCGGCGGCGAGCACCGCCCAGCGGCCCGGCCCGGCGTCGCCGAACAGCGTCCACACCAGCACGCCGCCCCAGCACAGTGGCAACGCCGGCAACCCGGGCACCACCACTCCGGCCAGGCCGGCGACGATCGCCAGCGCGGCGACCACCGACACCACGGCCTGCGAATCGGTGAGGCTCAACCGGTTCTCCCTTCCTCGCCTGCCGCGTCTGCGCGGAAGGTGTTAAGCGGGGCCCCCTCCTCTACCGGAGGCGTTAAGAGGGGGCCCTTCCTTACCCGCCCAGGCGGGCGCGGATGCCGTCGGCGGGCATGGGGGCGCCGAACAGCCGACCCTGCCCGGTGTCGCAGCGCAGCGCCCGCAGCCGTTCGGCCTGCACCTCGGTCTCCACCGCCTCGGCCGTCACCGACAGCTCCAGCGCGTGCGCCAGCCGGACCAGCGCGTCCACGATCCGCTCGTCCCGGTGGTCGGCGACCGCGTCGGCGCCGTCGCCGCGTATCCCCTCGACGAACGGGCCGGCCAGCTTCACGCAGTGGATCGGCAGCCGCCGCAGGTACGCCAGGTTCGAGTAGCCGGTGCCGAAGTCGTCGATGGCCAGGCGCAGCCCGAGGCCGGCCAGCTGGTGCAGCGTCCGCAACGGCTCCCCGGCACTGCCCATGACGGCGCTCTCGGTCAGTTCCAGCTGCAACAGCTCGGCGGGCAGGCCGGTGTGCTGCAACGCCTCGGCCACCGTCTCCACGATCGCCGGGTCGTCGGCCTGCCGGGCGGCCAGGTTGACGCTCACCACCGGCCTGGTGTCCGGGTACGCGCGCCGCCACGACTCGGCGTCGCGGCACGCCTGCCGCAGCACCCAGGCACCGAGCCGGACGATCAGGCCGGTCTCCTCGGCCAGCCCGATGAACCGGTCCGGCCCGATCAGCCCCAGCTCCGGATGCTGCCAGCGCACCAGCGCCTCGACCGTCACCATCGTGCCGTCCAGCAGCGACACGATCGGCTGGTAGTGCAGCACGAACTCGCCCCGGTCCAGCGCGGCGGGCAGGTTCGCGGCCAGCGCGGAGCGGGCGATGTCGGCGGCGCTGCGCTCCGGGTCGTACACCGCCCAGCGGCCCCGGCCCTCCGCCTTGGCCCAGTAGAGCGTGGTGTCGGCGGCCTTCATCAGGTCGCCGACGCTCGTCTCCGCCGCCGGGCACTCCACGATGCCGATGCTGGCCGAGACGGCGAGCTGCTGGTCACCGACGTGCACCGGTGCGGACACCGCGGCCAGGGCCAGCTCGGCGACCTCCACCGCGTCGTCGATGCCACCGTCGGAGTCGACCAGGATGACGAACTCGTCGCCGCCCATCCGGGCCACCAGGTGACCGCGGCCGGCCACGCAGTCGCTGAGCCGCCGGGCGATCACCTTGAGCAGCCGGTCGCCCAGGTCGTGACCGAGGCTGTCGTTGACCGCCTTGAAGCCGTCCAGGTCGATGAAGCAGAGCCCGACGCGCTGGTCCGGGCCGGCGCCGTCGAAGACGTCCTCGAGTGACTCGAAGAACAGGGTCCGGTTGGGCAGGCCGGTCAGCGGGTCGTGCAGCGCCTGGAAGCGCAGCCGCTGCTGCAACTCGTACCGCTGGGTGATGTCCTCCACCATCGCCACCGTGAACCGGGGCCGGCCGTCGTCGTGCCGGATCAGCGACACCGCGAGGTCGGTCCAGACCACGCTGCCGTCCTTGCGGTAGTAGCGCTTCTCCACCCGGGCGCTGTCCCGCTTGCCCTCGATCAGCTCCTGGTACAGCTCCCACATCCCGGAGGCATCGTCGGCGTAGGCCAGCGCCGACACGTTCATCCGCCGCATCTCCGCGACCGTGTAGCCGAGCATGTCCGCGAAGGACTGGTTGACCTCGATGATCTGCCCGTCCACCCCGGCGATGCCGATGCCGATGGCGGCGCCGGTGAAGACCGCCCGGAACCGTGCCTCGCTGTCCCGCAGCGCCTGCTCGACGGTGTCCCGGGCCTGCCAGGCGGACCGGGCGATCCGCTCCTGCTGGCTGAAGACCCGGTCGCGCAGCGCGCGGGCGAACCCGGCCGCGAACGCGCCCTGGAGCAGAGCGACCCGCTCGCGCAGTTCCGGCGACTCCGTCCGCGACGGCAGCACCCACTGCAGGAACCGGTCGCCGAGTGCCTGCACCGACCAGTCGAGTACGCCGGGCTCGGTGAGGTGCGCCTCGACCAGGGCACGCCCCACCTCCTCCGCCGGGCGGGCGGAGAAGGTGGGGGCGACCAGGGCCTCGCCGAGCCGTTCGGTGAGCGGCATCAGCAGGCGCTCGGTCTCGGCCGCGCTCAGCGGCACGAACCCGATGCGGCGCACCGCCCGAGCCCACTCGGTGGCGTACGCGGCGGCGCCGGGCCGGCTGACGTCTCCCCCGTCGCTGTCCGGGGCGCGCACGGTCTCAGCCGGCGGCGCGGTCGTGCCGGGCGACGCCGCCGAAGGCTCCGAACCGCTCCGGGTGCTCGTCCACGTCCGACGGGGAGTCGGGCCGCCACAGCGGCATGTGCACCACGCCCGGTTCGAGGATCGTCCAGTCACCGAAGAAGCCGGTGATCTCGGCCCGCGAGCGCAACGTGATCTCGGTGGCGGTACGCGCCGACAGCCGCTGCGCGTCAAGCATCTCCTGCGGCTGGTCCTCGAACGTGGAGTGGGAGATGACCAGGTAGCTGCCGGGCGCGGCGGCGGCGCGCAGCGTGGCCAGGATGTCGGCCGGGCGGTCGGCGTCCGGCACGAAGTGCACCACGCCGGCGAGCAGGATGCCCAGCGGCCGGTCGAAGTCGATCAGGCCGCTGGCGCGGGCGTGGTCCAGGATCAGCTTCGGCTCGCGCAGGTCGGCCAGGATCGCGGTGGCCCGGTCGTTGCCGGCGAGCAGTTCGTGGCTGTGCGCCACGGCGACCGGGTCGGTGTCGACGTACACGATGCGGGCGTCCGGGTCGGCGGCCTGGGCGACCTCGTGCACGTTGCCGACGGTGGGGATGCCGGAACCGATGTCGAGGAACTGGTCGATGCCGGCGTCGAGCAGCACCCGTACGGCCCGGCGCAGGAACTCCCGCCCGGAACGCATGGTGGCGGCCAGGTTCGGCGTCATGGCCGCGATCTGCTCGGCGAGCTGCCGGTCGATCTCGAAGTTGTGCGCCCCACCCAGGAAGTAGTCGTAGACCCGGGCGGCGCTCGGCCGGCTCAGGTCGATCTCGGTGGGCAGGCTCTCCGGCGTCTGCATCGCTCGGTCCCCCAGGTCGTCGTCCGCCGTCGATGGCGGATCATGTGGTCCAGACCACTCTAGGCTGGTACGGCCAGGTATGGGAGATCCGCCGGAGGCGATGCCGGCGGCCCGGGTCAGTCGGCCGACTCCAGCAGCAGCGAGATGCCCTGGCCGACGCCGATGCACATGGTGGCGAGGGCCCGCCGGCCGCCCCGGCGGCGCAGTTCCAGCGCGGCGGTCAACGCCAGCCGGGCACCGCTGGCGCCGAGCGGGTGACCCAGCGCGATCGCCCCGCCGCCGGGGTTGACGTGCTCGGCGTCCTCCGGCAGGCCCAGCTCGCGCAGCACCGCCACCGACTGCGCGGCGAACGCCTCGTTCAGCTCGATCACGTCCACGTCGGCGAGCGACAGGCCCGCCCGGTCGAGCAGCTTCCGGGTCGCCGGAACCGGGCCGATGCCCATGATCCGTGGCGGTACGCCCGCCGACGCGGCGCCGCGTACCCGGGCCAGCGGGGTGAGGCCGTAGCGTGCGACGGCGGCCGCGGAGGCCACGAGCAGCGCGACGGCGCCGTCGTTGACGCCGGAGGAGTTGCCGGCGGTGACGGTGCCGCCCTCGCGGAACGGGGTGGGCAGCGCGGCGAGCTTCGCAAGCGTCGTCTCGCGCGGGTGCTCGTCGGCCTCGACCAGTTTCGTCTCCCGCTTGCCGGCGGGCACCGTCACCGGGACGATCTCCTCGGCCAGCCGGCCGTCGGCCTGCGCCTTGGCGGCCCGCTGCTGCGACCGGTACGCGAAGGCGTCCTGCGCGGCCCGGTCCACGCCGAACTCGGCTGCCACGTTCTCCGCCGTCTCCGGCATCGAGTCGATGCCCCAGCCCTCGCGCATCAGCGGGTTGACCAGCCGCCAGCCGATCGTGGTGTCGTACACCTCGGCGGTGCGGGCGAACGGCGTGGCCGCCTTCGGCATGACGAACGGCGCGCGGCTCATGCTCTCCACGCCGCCGGCCACCACCAGGTCGGCCTCCCCGGCGACGATCGCGCGGGCGGCGGAGGCGAGCGCGTCCAGGCCGGAGCCGCAGAGCCGGTTGACGGTGCTGCCCGGCACCTCCTCGGGCAGGCCACCGAGCAGCGCGGCCATCCGGGCCACGTTGCGGTTGTCCTCGCCGGCCTGGTTGGCGCAGCCGAGGATCACGTCGTCGGTGCGGGCCCAGTCGACCGACGGGTGGCGGGCCACCAGCTCGCGGACGACGTGCGCGGCCAGGTCGTCGGGGCGGACCCCGGCCAGGGCGCCGGCGTACCGGCCGATCGGGGTACGGACTCCGGCAACGAGGTAGGCCACTGTCATCGCGCGTACGTCCTTCGGGGGTGGGAAGGGGTCGGGGCGGGTCGCGGGGGTACCCGGCGCCAGGATATCCGTGACCCGAGCGGATAGGTTTGCCGCATGTCCGGGGCTCAGTTCAGCGCAGAGACCAGCGGCGGCGGCGCGTTCGTCCGCCAGCCCAACCGGTTCACCGGCCGGGTCACCCCGCACTCCACAGCACCGGAGGGCGGCGGGCCGGACGATCAGGGGCGCTGGCCCCTGGAGGCGGGCCGCTACCGGCTGATCTGGTGCCGGGCCTGCCCGTGGGCGCACCGGGCCCGGATCGTGCGCGGCCTGCTCGGCCTGGACGAGGTAATCTCGCTGGGCACCGTCGACCCGATCCGGGACGAGCGGGGCTGGCGGTTCGCGCTCGACCCGGACGGCTTCGACCCGGTGCTCGGCATCGGTTTCCTGTCCGAGGCGTACCTGTCCACCGACAGGGACTACACCGGCCGGGTGACAGTGCCGGCGCTCGTGGACACGCTCACCGGGCGGGTGGTGACGAACGACTACCCGCAGCTCACGCTGGACCTCTCGACCGAGTGGCGGCGGTTCCACGCGCCGGACGCGCCCGATCTCTACCCGGTCGAGCTGCGCCCGGAGATGGACGCGCTCATGGCGGAGATCCACCGGGACGTCAACAATGGCGTCTACCGCTGCGGCTTCGCCACCTCCCAGGAGGCGTACGACGAGGCGTTCACCGCGCTGTTCGCCCGCCTCGACGCGCTCAGCGAGCGGCTGGCCGGGCGGCGTTACCTGATGGGCGACGCGATCACCGAGGCGGACGTGCGCCTGTTCACCACGCTGGTGCGCTTCGACGTGGCGTACCACGGGCACTTCAAGTGCAACGAGCGCAAGCTCACCGAGATGCCGGTGCTCTGGGCGTACGCGCGGGACCTGTTCCAGACGCCGGGCTTCGGCGAGACGGTGGACTTCGACCACATCAAGCGGCACTACTACGCCACCCACGACATGATCAACCCGACCCGGATCGTGCCGCTGGGCCCGGACCTGTCCGGCTGGACCACAGCGCACGGGCGTGGCTGAGGGAACAGCCCGCCGGATCGCCGCCGCGTTCGCCGCCGTCTGCCTGACTGCCGGCGTGACAGCGGTGACGGTCGCGGTGGTCGCCGGTCCCGGTCCGGGCCTGACCGGGTACGTGAGTGAGGCGGGCGTCACCGACAGCGGGTACGCCGGGGCGTACCGGACGGGGATCTTCTCGGTGGCCGCGTCGCTGCTGCTGCTCGCCGGGGCGCTGCCACCGGGGGTACGCGCGGCGGCCGGGCTGCTCGGCGCCGGCGCGGTGGCCACGGTGCTCTCCGGCGCGGTGACGTGCAGCGAGGGCTGCCCGCTGCCGCCGTTCGAGGCGACCACGGTGGCCGACCTGGTGCACGGCGGGGCCAGCATCGCGGCGACCGCCGCGGTGGTGCTCGCCATGCTGGTGCTGCTGGTCTCCCCGGCGGCGGACCGGGGGGTGCGGCGGATCGCCGCGATCGGCGCGGCGCTGGCGCTGCCGGTGGCCGCCGTGGTCGCGGCGGCGCTGCTGCTGGTCGGGCGCAGCACGCTGCTCGGGGTGTCGGAGCGGGTGTTGCTCGCGGTGGTCGCCGTCTGGGGACTGGCCACCTCCGGCTACCTGGCTGTAAGGAGCCTCACCGCCGACGGTCCTTCCGTTCGGACTCCGGACGGGAGTAACGTGTCGCGACGATGACCAATGTCTGGTGCCTCACCGAGCGCCTGTACGTCGACCTGCGACGGCAGGCCAGCGGCGTCTGTCCGGCGTAGCTCCACGCCCCGACGCCCGCCTTCCCTCTCCAGACCTTGGATTCGTCCCCATGACCTCCGCCCTGCGCAGAATCCCCTTCTCCGTCCAGATCCTGCTCGGCCTCGTGCTCGGCGTGGCACTCGGTTTCCTCGCCCGCGCCGCCGACCTCGCCTGGCTGACCAGCACGCTCGACACCGTCGGCGGCCTCTTCGTCCAGCTGCTCAAGCTGGCCGTGCCGCCGCTGGTCTTCACCGCCATCGTGGTCAGCGTGGTCAGCCTGCGCGGCGTCGCCAACGCCGCCCGGCTGGCAGTCAAGACGCTGCTCTGGTTCGGCGTCACCGCGCTCGTCGCGGTGAGCATCGGCATCGGCCTCGGCCTGCTCACCGACCCCGGCCGGGGCGTCAACCTGGACCCGGCCGGCGCCTCCGCACCGAAGACCACCGGCTCCTGGATCGACTTCCTCACCGGCATCGTCCCGACCAACCCGGTCGGCGCGTTCGTCGAGGGCAACGTCCTGCAGATCGTCTTCCTCGCCCTGGTGGTGGGCGCCGCCGCGCTGCTGGTCGGCGACGCCGCCGAGCCGTTCGTGGCGCTCAACCGCTCGCTGCTGTCGATCGTGCAGAAGGCGCTCTGGTGGGTCATCCGGCTCGCCCCGATCGGCACGCTCGGCCTGATCGGCAACGCCGTCGCCTCGTACGGCTGGGACCTGCTCGCCCCCCTCGCGAAGTTCACCACCGCCGTCTACGTCGGCTGCGCGCTGGTGCTGTTCGTGGTCTACCCGGTGCTGCTGGCGGTGGCCGGCAAGCTCAACCCGCTGCGCTTCTTCGCCGGCGCCTGGCCCGCCATCGAGCTGGCGTTCGTCTCCCGCTCCTCGGTCGGCACCATGCCGGTGACCCAGCGCTCGGTCGAGCGTCTCGGCGTCCCCCGCGAGTACGCCTCCTTCGCGGTGCCGTTCGGCGCCACCACGAAGATGGACGGCTGCGCCGCCATCTACCCGGCGCTCGCCGCGATCTTCGTGGCGCAGGTGTTCGGCGTGAACCTGGGCGTCACCGACTACCTGCTGATCGCGTTCGTCTCGGTGGTCGGCTCGGCCGCGACCGCCGGCCTGACCGGCGCGATCGTCATGCTCACGCTGACCCTGAGCACGCTGGGCCTGCCGCTGGCCGGGGCGGGTCTGCTGCTGGCGATCGACCCGATCCTGGACATGATCCGTACCGCCACGAACGTGGCCGGGCAAGCAGTGGTGCCGACCATCGTGGCCGCCCGGGAGGGCACGCTCGACCGGGCCGCGTACGACTCGGCCGGCAAGCGCGACCTGATCGAGCCGGTCGAGACCGAGCGGCTCGACCCCGTACCCGCCTGATCCACAACCAACGGGTGCGCCTGCCGGGAAGGAGTCGCACCCGTTGCCACGACCGGAGGAGCCTGAAGAATGAGTGCCCTGTTCACCCCGCTCGCCCTGCGCGGCGTCACGGTGCCCAACCGGGTCGCGCTGGCGCCCATGTGCCAGTACAGCGCCGGACCCGACGGCCTGCCCACCGACTGGCACCGCGTCCACCTCGGTTCCCGCGCGGTCGGCGGGGCCGGCCTGGTGATCACCGAGGCGACGGCTGTGGTGCCCGAGGGCCGGATCAGCCCGCAGGACACCGGCCTCTGGTCCGGCGCGCACGTCGACGCGTGGCGGCCGGTCACCGCGTTCGTCGCCGCCCACGGCGCGGTGCCGGCCGTGCAGCTCGCGCACGCCGGGTTCAAGGCGTCCACGTACCGCCCATGGGCGCCGGCCCGCGGCGGTGTGCCGGACGCCGAGGGCGGCTGGACCCCGGTGGGCCCGGGTGACCAGCCGTTCGTACCGGACTACCGCACCCCGACCGCGCTGGACGAGGCGGGGATCGCGGCGGTGGTGGACGCCTTCGCCACCGCCGCCGGGCGGGCGCTCGACGCCGGGTTCGCCGCCGTGGAGATCCACGCCGCGCACGGCTACCTGCTGCACGAGTTCCTGTCCCCGCTGACCAACCGGCGCACCGACGGCTGGGGCGGTGACCGGGCCGCCCGGATGCGGCTCACGCTGGAGGTGGCCCGCGCGGTACGCGCCGCCGTCGGCGAGTCGGTGCCGGTGCTGACCCGGATCTCCGCCACCGACTGGACCGACGGCGGCTGGACCGTCGACGACAGCGTGGTGCTCGCCGGGGAACTGGCCGCCGCCGGGGTCGACCTGGTCGACACGTCCTCCGGCGGCGCGGCGGTCCAGGCGTCCATCCCGGTCGGCCCCGGCTACCAGGTGCCGCTGGCCGCCCGGATCCGTCGCGACGCCGGGGTGCCGACCGGCGCCGTCGGCATGATCGTCGAGCCCGAGCAGGCCGAGCAGATCGTGGCCGGCGGCGAGGCGGACCTGGTGCTGCTGGGCCGGGAACTGCTGCGCGACCCGTACTGGCCCCACCGCGCCGCAGCCAAGCTGGGAGCCACCCCAACCTGGCCCGACCAGTACACCCGAGCCGTCTGACCTTGCGCGTCGATCATGAGGTTGGCGGCGGACGGCGTCCGATTTGTCGCCGCCAACCTCATGATCAACCAGGAAGACGCGGTCAGCCGGCCAGGTGGTTCCAGCGGGGTTCCAGGTCGGTCCAGGTGCCCTGGTCGGCCACCGTGCCGTCGATCAGCACCACCACGTGGTCGGCCCGGACCAGCGCGGCCCGCTTCGCGGTCGAGCCGACCACTGTGACCCCGTGTTCGCGCAGCGCCGCCCACAGCGCCAGCTCCGTGCCCACGTCCAGCGCCGACGACACGTCGTCGGCCACCAGCAGCTCGGTACGCGGAGCGAGCGCCCGGGCCAGCGCCAGCCGCTGGAGCTGACCGCCTGACAACCGGGTGCCCTTGTGCCCGATCAGCAGACCGAGCCCGCCCCCGGCCGCGGCCAGGTCGTGTTCGAGCTGGGCGGTCGAGACCGCCCCCGCGGCGTCCACCTGGTGGCCGAGCGCGATGTTGTCGGCCACCGTGCCGGAGAGCACCCGGGGCAGCTGGCCCACGTACCCGACCTGGTTGGGGCGCAGGAACATCTCCGGTTCGGTGACCGGGTCGCCGTTCCAGCGCAGCTCGCCGACGTGGTGCACGATCCCGGCGAGCGCCCGCAGCAGCGACGACTTGCCGGACCCGACCGGGCCGACGACCAGCACCAACTGTCCGCGCTCGACCACCAGGTCGACGTCGCGGACGGCGAGCGTGCCGTCGGAGTGCAGCGCGCCGAAGCCGGACAGTTCCAGGCGGCGCAGCGGGTGCCGGGGCGGCGGCTCGGGCGCGGGCGCGGTGCCGGCGACCAGGTCCAGTCCGGGCACCGGCGCCGCGTACACGGCCTCGCCGGTCATCGCCACCGTCCGCCTGGTCCACACCCGTGCCGACGGGTACTGCGACACCAGTGACGCGGTGGTCCACGCGAACCAGCGGGCTGCGCCCAGGGTGGAGACGGCCACGAGCGTGGCCCCGGCGGACAGCTCACCGGCCAGGTAGAGCGCCCACGCGCCGATCGGCAGCAGACCACTCGCCACCGACGGGGTGGACCGCGCCCACACCTGCATGGCGATCTCGCGCCGCTGCCGCTCGCTGCGGACCTCGTCCAGCCGGGCGAGGTGGCGCAGCACCGGGCGGGTCGCGCCGGCCAGCTTCACCGTACGGGCGGCGGACAGCGCGGAGACCAGCGCGGTGGCGAACGCGGCGCGCGCCTTCACCGTGCCGGCGGCGGTGCGTTCCAGCTTCGGTCCGAACAGCGTCGCCGCCAGCCCGGAGACCACCATCGTGCCGACGAAGAACAGCGCCGGTACGAGACTCCCCGTCACCAGCGTCATGGCGACCACGATGACCAGCGAGATGACCTGGTCCATCAGGTTGTCGGCGAGGCGCACCACCCGTTCGGTGTCGCCGCCCTGGGCCACCACCTCGGCCGGGGTGTGCCCGCTGACCCGGCGCGCGCCGGTCTGCCCGTGCACCAGCCGGGCGCTGATCCGCAGCATCTGCCGGATCCACCACTGCGGGAACCACAGGTTGGTCAGGTACGGCAACGGCAGCACCACCAGCAGCGCGGCCACGATGCCCAGCGCCGGCAGCCACGGGTCGCCGCCGCCGACCAGGTCGGCCCAGAGCCACGGCAGGACCGCGCCGTCCAGGCCGAGCACCGTCATCACGACGAACAGACCGACCGAGAGCAGGCCGTACCGCGGGTCGTTGGTGCCCAGCCGGAAGATCTCCCGCATGGTCCGCGCGGGCGGCGTGGGCGGCGCCGGTGGCGGGTCGGCGCGCGGCACGGCCGCCGGCCGGGTCGCGGGCGCGGTCGGTGTGGCGGGCGCGTCGTCCCAGGCGGGCACGTCGAGCAGGTCCACGCCGCCGCGCCGGGCGCCCACCCCGGCGTACGCCCCGGCGTGGCTGGTGGCGAGCAGCTCGGCGAAGCGGGCCGACTCGCGCAGCGGACCGGCCTCCAGCACCGCGCCGTCGGCCATCACCACCACCTCGTCGCAGCGGCGCACCGAGGAGAGCCGGTGCGCGATGACGATGCCGATCCGGTCGGTGAGCAGCCGTTCGGTGGCCTCGCGTACCCGGTTCTCGGTGACCGGGTCGAGCCGCGCGGTGGCCTCGTCGAGGATCACCACGTGCGGGTCGCGGACCAGGATGCGGGCGAACGCGACGAGTTGCTCCTGCCCGGCGGAGAGCACGTACCCGCCGTCGCCGAGCCGGGTGTGCACGCCGTCGGGCAGCTCGGCGATCCAGCCGGCCAGGCCCAGCTCGGCGAGCGCCCGCTCGGCGGCGTCCAGCAGTTCCGGATCGAACAGCGCCACGTTCTCGGCGAGCGTGCCGGCCAGGATCTCGGTGCGCTGCGGCACCACGGCGATCCACCGGCGCAGCTCCTCCACGTCCAGGTCGACCAGGTCGGTGCCGCCGAGGAACACCGCGCCGCGCGGCACGTCGACCGCCCGGGTGAGCACCTTGGCCAGCGTCGACTTGCCCGAGCCGGTCCGCCCGACGAGGGCGTACGAGCGCCCGCGGACGAAGTCGAGACGCACGTCGCGCAGCGCCGGCCCGCGGTCGTCCCCGCCGGCCGGGTAGCGGTAGGTGAGCCCGCGCACGGTCAGGTCGCCGTCGACCGGGGCCTCGCCGCCGTCCGGCTCCTGCGGCGATCCGGCGAGCAGTTGCACCCGGCCCCACGCGCCCAACGCCTGTTGCAGGTGCGGCACCCAGCGGGCGATCTGCTCGACCGTCGCGCCGAACGCGACGGCCAGCAGCCAGATCGCGGTGAGCCGCGCGGCGTCCACCCGGCCGGTGGCCAGCGCCCACGCGCCGCCCAGCACCACGCCCGCGACGCCGAGCCCGACCGCGCCGGCGGCGATCGCGGTGACCCGCGCGGAGAGCCGGAAGACCCGGACGCACCGGGCGATCACCTCGGCCGCGCGGCGGGCGTAGAGGCGCAGCACGTACGGCCGGGCGAGGCTGGTGCGCACGTCGTCCTGCCCGTGCACCGCCTCCTCCATCACGGCCGCGAGGTCGGACCACGCCTCCTCCTCGGCCATCCGGGCCGGGGCGATACGGGCGGTCGGGCGGCGCAGCGTCACCGCGAGCAGCGCGGTGAGCAGGATCATGCCGACACCCGCGGGCCACCAGACGATCAGCGCGCCCACCAGCGACAGGGCGCAGACCGCGAGACCCTGCGCCAGCCGTACGCCGGTGTTCCGCATCTCGGCGGCGACCTGGTAGACGTCGTTGTCGATCCGGTCGAGCAGCTCGCCGACCGGCGTGGTCTCCAGGGTGGGCAGGTCCTGGCCGAGCGCGACCCGGCAGAGCCGCCGCCGCACGTCGGCCGACCAGTCGGCGGTGAGCCGGGCCATGATCAGGCCGATCAGCAGGTCAGTGACGACAGCCGCGACGAGCGCCGCGGCGAGCGCGACGAACCAGCCGGACGAACGGTGCACCAGCACCGGCCCGGCCAGCGCGGCGGCGGCCGCCTGGCCACCGGCGCCGAGCACGATCAGCAGCAGGACCGCCGCCATCCGCCGGGGCGCCGTGGCCCAGAGATCTCGGAGCAGGCGCATGGAGGGTCCTCCGGACTCGGATCGGTGGGGCGGTGTCCCCAGCCTCGTCCTCACGACGGCCCGGATTCAACCGAATTACCGGCCCTTGGTCAGGTCCGGGCGACCCGCCGGACGATGCCGAGCAGCGACTCCTGCACCTCGTCGATCGGCCGCTCCGGCGAGAAGACCAGCCAGTCCACGGCCACCACCAGCCCGACGCCGAACAGCGCCGAACTCGCGGTACGCACGTCCAGGTCGGCGGGCAGGTCACCGCTGTCCACCCCGGCCTGCACCGTGTCGGCGATCACCGCGATGGCCTCGCCGCGCAGCAGCCGCAGCGTCTGCTGCCACTCCCGGTTGGTCCGCCACATCTCCGAGAGCAGCAGCTGGGCGAAGGCGCGGTAGCGGCGGATGTACTCCAGCTGGGCCCGGACCAGCGCGCCGAGCGCCTCCAGCGGCGGCAGCCCGTCGACGGCGGCCCGGAACTCGGCGGTGAGCAGGCCGACGCCGTGCCGCAGCAGCTCCTCGAACAGGACGGTCTTTGATTCGAAGTTGTAGTAGACGGTCCCCTTGGCCACGCCGGCCCGGGCCGCGATGTGGTCCACGGTGGTGGCCGAGAAGCCCTGCTCGGCGATGAGGTCCACCGCCGCCACGAAGAGGCGCTGGCGGGTGTCCTCGCGCCGGCGCGTCCGTCCGTCCGTCACCGGCTCATCCTCACATGGTCAGTTCGGGGTGCAGCTTGGCCGGGGTCAGGCGGCGGGACCGGCGAGCCGCGCCGACGGTCAGCGCCATGGCGCCCAGCCCGAACGCGAGCAGCACCAGCGCGGCGGTGACGACCGGGGCGGTCGCGCCGCCGTTGACCGTGTGCCGCAGGCCGTCCACCACGTACGTCATCGGCAGCCAGGGGTGGACCGCCTGGAAGAAGCCGGGCGAGGTCTGCACCGGGTAGGTACCGCCGGACGAGGTGAGCTGGAGCATCAGCAGCGCCAGGGCGGCCAGCCGGCCGGCCGGGCCGAGCGCCACGCCGAGCAGTTGCATGATCGCGGTGAACGCCAGCGAGGTGAGGGCGAGCAGCCCGAACGTGGCCGGCCCGTGCCGCGGGCCGAGCCCGAGCGCCAGCGTCACCACCGTGTAGAGCACAGTGACCTGGGCCAGCCCGATCGCCGCGGCCGGGAGCCACCCGGCGAGCACGACCCGCCAGCCGGGCGCGCCGGACATCACGTGCCGCCGGTTGACCGGCCGCAACAGCATGTACGTGATCATCGCGCCGACCCAGAGCGCCAGCGACAGGAAGTACGGGGCGAAGCCCACGCCGTACGAGCCGGCCGGGTTCTGCGAGTCGCGGATCAGGCCGACCGGGTCACCGAGGACCTCGGCGCGCGTGGCCGCGTCGTCGTACCCGGGCAGTTTCCGCTCCCCCGCGGCGAGCCCGTCGGCGAGGTCACCGGCGCCGCCCTCCAGCCGGGTCAGCCCGTCGAACAGGCGGTTGCTGCCGCTGCCGAGCTGGGCCAGGCCGCCGTCGAGCTGGCGGGCGCCGCTGGCGAGCCGGTAGAGGCCGCCGCGCAGCCCGTTCGCGCCGGTCGACGCGTCGCCCAGCCCGTCGCGGAGCTCGGCGCTGCCCTGGGCAAGCGTGGCGAGCCCGCCGGCCAGCTCGTTGACCTTCGCGCGGGCGGAGGCGACGTCGTCGGCCAGGTGCGGCGCGGCGGCGGCGACCTCGCGGGCGGTCTTCGACACGTCGGTCATCTGCTTGCGCAGCGTGGCCATGTCGGTCTCGTCCAGCGCGGCCACCACCGAGCGGGCCTGCGTGACGGCCCGGTCGGCGGCCTTGCGGGCGGCGGCGAAGTCCGGGTCGTCGGCCAGTTCGGGGTGTTCCTTCGCGACCGCGTCGAGCCGGTCGCGGACCTCCTCGGCGGTGGCGACCACCTCGGCGGCCCGGCCCGGCAGCGCGTCCAGACCGGCGGCGAGCTGCTGCGCGCCGTCGGCGACCAGCGTGGCCGCCTTCTCGATCCTGTCGGCGTTGCGGCGCAGCACCGGCTCGTACCTGTCGGCGGCGGCGTTCACGGTGGCCGCCGCCGCCCTGGTCTCGGTGGCCGCCCGCCCGGCGCCGTCGGCGAGCTGGGCCGCGCCGGTACGCAGTTGGTCGAGGCCCTTGGCGAGCTTGTCCGCGCCCTGGACCGACTGGCTCAGCCCACCGGCGAGCTGCCCGGCGCCGTTCCCTGCGTCACCGAGCCCGTCGGCGAGTTCGTCCGCGCCCTGCTGGGAGCTGCCGAGCCCGTCCGCGATCCTGCCGGCGCCGTCGGCGGCGCGCCCGGTCTCGGCCTTGGCGTCGGTGAAGCCGATCAACATCCGGTCGAAGTACGTGGCGGCGGTGCTCTGCGCGGCGGCGGCCCGGATCTCGCTGAACGCCGACCGGGCGAGCAGGCCGGAGAGGTAGTTGGTGGCGTCGTCGTTGACGACCTTCAGTTCGCCCTGCCGGGCCGGGCGGTCCGGTTCCGGACCGGCGGCGAGGGTGGCGGAGAAGTCCTCCGGAATGGAGAAGATCAGGTGGTAGCGCCCGTCGCGCAGCCCCTTCGTGGCGTCGGCCTGGTCGGTGACGGTCCAGCCGAACACCTTGCGGTCGAGCAGCTTCTCGGTCAGGTCGCGGCCGGCGTGCACCTCGCTGCCGTCACCGGCGGCGGCCGGGCGGTCGGCGTCGACCAGGGCGACCGGAATCCGGTCCATCTTCCCGTACGGATCCCAGAACGCGTACAGGTAGAGCGCGCCGTAGAGCAGCGGGACGACGGTGAGCACCGCGAGGGCGGCGCGGGGCAGCCGGCCCCGGGTCATCCGGCGCAGCTCGAACAGGGCCAGTCGCAGGACGCTCATGCGGGCACCTCGGCGGGTTCGGCGGGAGCGGGCTCGGTGGGAAGGGCGGGGACGGGCACTGCCGGGTCGCCGACGCGGTGCACGGTGGCGGCGACCCCGGGTTCGACGGCGCGGGCGCTGGCGACCACGGCGTACCCCTGGCCGGCGAGGCGTTCCAGCGCGCCCCACATCCACTCCCGCTCGGGTCGGTCGGCACCGGCGTCCACGTCGTCGGCGACGATCAGGCCGGGGCCGCCGAGGCCGGCGAGCACCAGCCCGAGCACCTGCCGTTCGACCGGCGTGAGGTCTCTGCCGTACCGGCCGGGGTCCAGCGGCTCGTCGGTGAGCCCGGCGCCGGCGACGGCGGCGGCGTAGGCGTCACGGCGGTAGGCCCGGCGGGCCCGGACCGCTGCCACCGGGACGAGCCGGCGCCGACGGCGCGGCACCGGGCCGAGCAGCAGCAGTCGTTCGGTGATGTGCTCGGCGACGGTGAGCGTCGGATCGGGCTCGTGCACGCCCGCCACCTGCCCGAGCGCTGCCGGGCCGCGGCGGCGCAGCTCACCGTGGTTGTGCGGGAAGCGCCCGGCCAGCGCGAGCAGCAACGAGGTGCGCCCGCTGCCCGGCGGGCCGGTGACGGCGTGCAGCTCACCGCTCGCGGCGGTGAGGTCGACATCCCGGTAGACCCAGCCCCGGCGGGTGCGCAGCCCCAGGCCGCGGGCCTCGACGATGTTCATCAGGAACCCGAATTCCAAACTGACTGGTCAGTATAAAAACATGCCCAGCATAGCGCCGGTTGTCCGGTTCGGGACGGTCCGGCGGGAGTGATCCTCAGAACAGCACTGTGGCGAGCGTGCCGACCGGGCGGAAACCGCAGCGCTCGTAGACCCGGCGGGCGGGCAGGTTGAAGTCGTTGACGTAGAGGCTCACGGTGGGCGCGACCCGGGCCAGCGCGTCGCGGACCACCGCGGCCATCGCGGCGGTGGCGATGCCCCGGCCACGCCACTCGGGTGCCACCCAGACGCCCTGCACCTGCGCGGTCCGGCGGGTCACCACCGCCAGCTCCGCCTTGAAGACCACCCGCCCGTCGACGAAACGGGCGTAGGCGCGGCCGGCGCGCACCAGCTCGGTCACCCGCCGCCGGTAACCACGCCCGCCGTCCTCCGCCAGCGGCGACACCCCGACCTCCTCGGTGTACATCGCCACCGCCGCCGGGAACAGCCGGTCGACCTCGTTGCCGCGCACCCGCCGGACCTGCGGGTCGGGCGCCACGGCGGGCAGCGCGTCGGTGGCCAGCAGCGGCTGGTTCGGGCGTACGTCCCGAGCCGGCCCCCAGTAGGCGGAGAGGCGGTCCCAGAGCCCGAGCACCGCGTCGGCACTGCCCACGATCGAGGAACAGAGCCGCTCCTCGGCGCTCAGCTGGTCGGCGAACGCGGTCACCGCCGACTCGGACGCGAGCACCGGGGTGAGGTTGCCGCCCAGCCAGCAGATCGACTCCAGGTGCCGGCGGGAGCCGTACCCGAGGATCCGCGCCTCGGCCCGCCACCACGCCAGCCCGCGTGCCGCCACCCGCTCGGCGACCTGCGCGCCGGCGTACGGGTCGAGGTCGAGCAGCCGCTCGACCGCGCGGCGCTCCGACTCCCCCAGTTGGCGTACCGGCACCGTGAGCACGGCTACCAGCCTGCCAGATCCACCCCGGCGCGCGCGGGCCGACCGGGCACCTGCCGCACCGCGCTCAACCCGCAGCCGCCGGCACCGGTTCGGGCGCCGGCGGCCGGGTCCGGGCGGCCCACCGCACCACCGGCGGCACCAGCACGCCGAGCAGCAGGAACACCACGCCGAGCACCAGCCACCCGGGCACGCCCCACCCGATCGCGAGCGTGGTCACGACCACCGGGGCGACCATCGAGCCGAGCTGCATGCCCATCCCGTACGCGCCCTGGTACTGCCCGTGCGCGTGCGCCGGGGCCAGGCCGAAGGAGATGCCCCAGCCGGCCGCCGCGTGCCACAACTCCCCCACGACGTGCACCAGCGCACCGGCCAGCAGCAGCGGCACCGCGAAGGCGACCGGCACCCCGCCACCGGCCGCGAACAGCGCGCACGCGGCCGCCAGCAGGACGCCCGCCCGCCGGGCGGCCCGGCCCGCGCCGGTCAGGTCCTCGGTGCCCCGCGAGGCCCGGACCTGGAACAGGATCACCACCACGGTGTTGACCAGCAGGCAGGCGGAGATCAGCCAGTTCGGCGCGGTGGTGTGCCCGGCGATCCACAGCGGCAGGGCGATGTTGATCAGCGAGAAGTGCATGGACATGAGCCCGTCCAGCACGGTGAAGGCGAGGAAGGGGCGGTCCCGCAGCGCGATCAGCCGGGGCCCGTGCGCCGGGGCGGGCACCGGCGGCATCGGCGGGAGCCGCAGCAGCACCGCCGCCGCCAGCAGATACGTGGCGGCGTCGAGCAGGATCAGCGTGACGTACGCGCCGCGGGTGTCGGCGGCGAGCGCGAACCCGGCCAGCACGGTGCCCACCGAGATCCCGACGTTTGTGACAGCGCGCAGGTAGGCGCGGGTGCGGACCCGCTGGTCGGGTGGGACGGCACCGGCGATCAGCGCGCCCCGGGCGCCACGGGTGCCCGCGTCGGCGACCGCCATCAGCATGCCGACGACCAGGAAGCCGGTGAACGAGCGCACCGCGACCAGGGCGGCCGTGCACCCGGCCGAGGCGAGCAGCGCGGCCAGCTGGAGGCCGCGCGGGCCGAGGCGGTCGGCGAGGTAGCCCATCGGCGTGCTCGCCACGAGGCTGACCAGCGCCGTGAGGGTGAGCGCCACACCGACCTGGGTCACCGAGAGCCCTACCGACCGGGTGAGGAACAGTGCGCTGGCGGTGAGCCAGGTGCCCCGCCCGACGGTGTTGACGAGCGTGGAGAGGGCGAGGGTCCGGGACGGGCCCGGTTCGGGGAGCAGGCGCACACCGGCACATTAGCAAGACGTACGTACGGTTTGCATTCCCGTCTGCCCGACGTCTTGTCGGCGATGCATTGCCGATATATCGTTGATGCATCAGCGACACACCGACAGAAGGAGAACGACTGATGGGTTTCCATCGACGCATGCACGCCGTGCACGACGAGATGCGCCGCCACGGCGGCTTCGGATTCCCGCCCGAACCCCCGGGCCCGCCGCCCTTCTCCGCCGGACCGCACGGTCGCGGGCGGGGCCGAGGCGGCCGGGGACGCGGACGGCGGCCGAACGTCCGCGGCGCCGTGCTGGCCCTGCTCACCGAGCGGCCGATGCACGGCTACGAGATGATCCAGGAGATCGACTCCCGCACCGGCGGGGCCTGGCGGCCCAGCCCCGGCTCGATCTACCCGACGCTGCAACTGCTGGAGGACGAGGGCGTCATCGCGACCGCCGCCGACTCCGAGGGCGGGCGCAAGCGGTTCGCGCTGACCGAGGCGGGGCAGGCCGAGGCGACCGGCGCGGCGCAGGCCCCGCCGTGGGCGGAGTTCGCCGAGCAGACAGTAAACAGCTGGCACGACATCCGCGACGCCGGCGCGCAGGCCATGCAGGCGCTGCGGCAGGTGATGACCACCGGCACCGACGACCAGCGCGCCCGCGCCGTGCAGGTCCTCGACGAGACCCGGCGCAAGCTCTACGCCATCCTCGCCGAGTCCGAGTGAGCGCCGGGCGGCGCGACCCGGACACACCCGGCGCGCGGTGACGCCGTGCGCACCGGTCCGCGAACGCGCGTGCGGCCGCCCCCGATGCCCGGGGACGGCCGCACGGCGACGCGGAGAGCGGATCAGTGCACGGTGACAGTGGCACCACCCGGCACCAGGTCGCGCAGCTCCTCGGGGATCTCGGCGCCCATCTCGTCGGCGATCCGCAGCGCCTCCTCGATCAGCGTCTCCACGATCTGCGCCTCGGGCACCGTCTTGACGACCTTGCCCTTGACGAAGATCTGGCCCTTCCCGTTGCCGGAGGCCACGCCCAGGTCGGCCTCGCGGGCCTCACCCGGACCGTTCACCACGCAGCCCATGACCGCGACGCGCAGCGGCACCGGCAGGCCCTCCAGGCCGGCGGTGACCTCCTCGGCCAACTTGTAGACGTCGACCTGCGCCCGGCCGCAGGACGGGCAGGAGACGATCTCCAGGCCACGCTCACGCAGGCCCAGCGACTCCAGGATCGCGGCGCCGACCTTGATCTCCTCGACCGGCGGGGCGGACAGCGAGACCCGGATGGTGTCGCCGATGCCCTCGGCCAGCAGCGCGCCGAACGCCACCGCCGACTTGATCGTGCCCTGGAACGCCGGGCCCGCCTCGGTGACGCCGAGGTGCAGCGGGTAGTCGCACTTCTCGGCCAGCAGCCGGTACGCGCGGATCATCACCACCGGGTCGTTGTGCTTGACCGAGATCTTGATGTCCCGGTAGCCGTGCTCCTCGAACAGCGAGCACTCCCACAGCGCCGACTCCACCAGGGCCTCGGCGGTGGCCTTGCCGTACTTGGCCAACAGGCGCTTGTCCAGCGAGCCGGCGTTGACGCCGATCCGGATCGGCACGCCCGCGTCGCCGGCGGCCCGCGCGATCTCCTTGACCTTGTCGTCGAACTGCCGGATGTTGCCCGGGTTCACCCGCACCGCGGCGCAGCCGGCGTCGATCGCGGCGAAGACGTACTTCGGCTGGAAGTGGATGTCGGCGATCACCGGGATCTGCGACTTCCTGGCGATCGCGGGCAGCGCCTCCACGTCGTCCTGCGACGGCACGGCGACCCGGACGATCTGGCAGCCGGACGCGGTCAGCTCGGCGATCTGCTGGAGCGTGGCGTTGACGTCGGCGGTGAGGGTGGTGGTCATGGACTGCACCGAGACCGGCGCGCCACCACCGACCGGCACCGAACCGACCATGATCTGGCGGCTGGCCCGGCGCGGGGCCAGCGGCGGCGGCGGTACGGGGGGCATACCGAGACTGACAGCGGTCACTTCAGGCACTCACCTTGAGAAGAGCGTGATCGGGTTGATGACATCAGCGGTGACGGTCAGCAGCGTGAACGCGCCACCGATCAGGATCACCGCGTACGTGAACGGCATGAGTTTGAGGTAGTCGACGCGGCCCGGGTCGGAGCGGCCGATGCGCGCGTAGAGCCAGGACCGCGCCCGTTCGAACCAGGCGATGGCGATGTGGCCACCGTCCAGCGGGAGCAACGGCAGCAGGTTGAACACGCCGATGAAGAAGTTCAGCGACACGAAGAGCATGAAGAACACCAGCCAGGCGTTGTTCTCCACGGCCTCGCCGCCGAGCCGGCTGGCGCCGACCACGCTGATCGGGGTGTCCACGTCGCGCTCGCCGCCGGTGATCGCGTCCCACAACGCCGGCACCTTCTGCGGGATGCGCTGCATGGCCTGCGCGGTCTGCACGGCCATGTTGCCGGTGAAGTCGGCGGTGGCGCCGAACGCGGCGACCGGGCCGTACTCGACCCGGGTCGGGGTGGTGGGCGAGAGCACCACGCCGAGCGCGGAGACCGGCGAGGTGGCGCCCTCCGGGTCGCCCAGCGGCGGGCGCTGCACCGCGGCCAGGTCGACCCTGGCGTCCTGCGAGGTGCCGTCGCGCAGGTAGGTGACGGTGACCGCGCCGGGCGGGGTGGCGCGGACCACGTCGAGCATGTCGCCCCAGGTGGAGACCGGCTTGCCGTTCACCGCGGTGATCCGGTCGCCCTCCTTGAGCTGGGCCTTCTCGGCCGGGCTGGCCGGGTCGCCGGGCTGGCAGGCGCGGACCTTGTCCACCGTGACGCACGGGACGGGGGCGATCACCGCCGGTTCGGCCCGGTAGCCGGCCTCGGTGGTGGGGAACTTCGGGTTCGGCAGCCCGACCGACACCGCGATGATCCAGAGGGCGACCAGGGCCAGGGCGAAGTGGGTGATCGAACCCGCGGACATCACGATCGTCCGCTTCCACACCGGGTAGCGCCACATGGCGCGCTTCTCGTCCCCGGGCTCGACGTCGTCGTCCTGCGGTGTCATGCCGACGATCTTGCAGAAGCCGCCGAGCGGGATGCCCTTGATGCCGTACTCGGTCTCACCCCGCCTGAACGACCAGAGCGTCGGGCCGAAGCCGACGAAGTAGCGGGTGACCTTCATCCCGAACGCCTTGGCGGTCAGCATGTGCCCCGCCTCGTGCAGGCTCACCGAGATGAGGATCGCGAGGGCGAACAGCACCACCCCGAGCAGATAGCTCATCGAGCTCCTTCCACCGACCCGACGATGATCTCCTGGGCGTGCGCCCGTGCCCACGACTCGGCGGCGAGCACGTCCTCGACGGTACCTGGTTCGTCGAAATCGGGAGCGTCCTCCAGCACCCGCTGGAGGGTGTCGACGATGCCGAGGAACGGCAACCGGCCCGCGACGAACGCCGCCACGCACTCCTCGTTCGCCGCGTTGTAGATCGCCGGGCGGCAGCGCCCGGCCTCACCCGCCGCCTTGGCCAGCGCGACCGCCGGGAACGCCGCGTCGTCGAGCGGGAAGAACTCCCAGGTGTGGGCCTTCGTCCAGTCGACCGCGGCGGCGGCCCCCGGCACCCGGTCCGGCCAGCCGAGCGCGACCGCGATGGGCAGCCGCATGTCCGGCGGGCTGGCCTGGGCGATCGTGGAGCCGTCCACGAACTCGACCATCGAGTGGATCACGGAGGTGGGGTGGACCATCACCTCGATGTCGGCGTAGGGCACGTCGAACAGCTCGTGCGCCTCGATCACCTCCAGCGCCTTGTTGACCATGGTGGCGGAGTTGATCGTGATGACCGGCCCCATGTTCCAGGTCGGGTGCGCCAGCGCCTGCTCCGGCGTGACCTCCATCAACTCGTCGCGCCGCCGGCCCCGGAACGGGCCGCCGCTGGCGGTCACGATCAGTCGGCGGACCTCCGGACGGGTGCCGGAGCGCAGGCACTGGGCCATCGCCGTGTGCTCGCTGTCGACCGGGACGAGCTGCCCCGGCCGTGTCAGGGCCGCCTTGACCAACGGGCCGCCGGCCACCAGGGACTCCTTGTTGGCCAGGGCGAGGGTACGACCGGCGCGCAGCGCGGCCAGCGTCGGCGGCAGGCCCAGCGAGCCGACCACGCCGTTGAGCACCACGTCGCACGGCCACTGCGCCAGCTCGGTCATCGCGTCCGGCCCGGCCACGATCTTCGGCAGCTTGAAGTCGCCGGTGGCCCAGCCGCGCCGGCTCGCCTCGGCGTAGAACGCCAGCTGGAGGTCCTGCGCGGCGGACGCGCGGGCCACACCGACGGCCTCCACGCCCAGCTCCAGCGCCTGCGTGGCGAGCAGGTCGACGTTGCCGCCACCCGCGCCCAGCGCCACCACCCGGAAGCGGTCCGGGTTGCGCTTGACGATGTCGATGGCCTGGGTGCCGATCGAGCCGGTCGAACCGAGCAGCACGAGATCTCGGGGAGTGGTCACCGGACCATTGTTCCCCAGCGCCCCACCACGGTTCGTCCCGGAGTGCCCGGCGAGACGGAGATGCGCCGCAGCGCGCGGCCGTCCAGGGCTGATCCCGGCGGCCGAGCAGATCCAACGACCCGCCGGAGGAGTCGCGGTCAGGCCAGGTCGAGGAGCTTGAGATCGTCATGGTCGGTGAAGTCCGCGTAGTCCTTGCCGTTGAACGTCGCGAGCGGAAGCCGATGGACCAGGCAGCATGCGGCGATCCATGAGTCGTTGACCGGCCGCGGCCGTCCACGAAGCTGGGCCGCTGCCTGAATTCGCCCCCAACGCACCGCGACGGTCTCGTCGAAAGGCAACAGGACCAGGTTCCGCCGCCAGCGCGCGAGGTCAGCCAACCTGCGCGGGCCCCAGCTCCGCACCACGGTCCATCTGGTCAGCTCTCCCAGCGTCACGAAGGTGATGGCGAGGGTCGCCCCGGTCAGCCGCGCTCTCAACCGCTCGTCGACCCGGCCTCGCAGAATGGCCGATGCCACGTCGGTGTCCAGGACGACGATGCTCAAGCCAGTCCCTCGCGCCGTGAGGCGTACAGGTCGGCGAGGAAGCGTTCCAGTTCCTCGTCCGATTCGATCAGGTCCGGACGGGCGAGGTCGTCGAGACTGGTGACCGGCTCGACGCCCTGGCGACGTGCGAGTTCGTCAGCCGGCACGTGAACCGTGCCCGGCCAGTCCGGGTTGCGCTCGGCGTCGGTCGACATGGGGGCGCTCACCTTCTGCACCTCACTGAGTGCTTCATCCTCTCACCTGGCGGCGCGGAAACCTGCTGATCGCACCCGAGGCTCACACGTTCCCGGAGCCGCCGGTCGCACCCTGTGCGCCCCTCTCTCTCCGCACGGTCAGGCGGGGCGCTCCAGGACGAAGGTCTCCAGTTCGGCGCCGCCGTACCAGTCGGTGCGCACACCCGCGTGCGTCATACCGAGCCGCCGGGCCACCGCCATCGACGGGTCGTTCCCGGCCATCACCACCGCGTACACCCGCGGGGTGCCGGTGGCGAACTCGCGCTCCAGCACTGCGCGGGCCGCCTCGGTGGCGTAGCCGCGGCCCTGGGCGTCGGGGTGCAGGTGCCAGCCGACCTCGATGTCGTCGGTCAGCGTGACCCCGTCGCGTCCCGGTAGCGGCTTGAGCAGGATGCTCCCGGCCACCGGTCCGCCGGCACGCGGCTCGATCGCCCACAGGCCCCAGCGGCCGGCGTACGGCGTCCAGCGTTCGTGCCACATCCGGACCCGTTCGAGCGCCTCGGACGGGTCGGTCATCCGCCCCTTGCCGCCGCCCAGCCAGCGCATCACCTCGTCTCGGGAATAGATGTCGTAGATCCGGCCCAGGTCGCCTGGCGACTCGGTCCAGTCCCGCAGCACCAGCCGCTCGGTCGTGGCGATCGTCATGCCGCCGGATCGTAATGCGTGGCGCGGGGTCGTACGGGGAACGAGAGGGCGATGGGCGACGGGTGGGAGCGGACCAAGCGGATCACGGCTGCGGCGTTCCGGCCGGTCCGTGGCCGGGACCTGTCGCTGCACGCCGCCGCGATCACCTTCTACAGCGCGATCGCCGTGGTGCCGGTGGCGCTGCTGGCGATCTGGCTGACCGGGCTGCTCGCCGGGGCGGACCGGGTGCGGCGGCTGACCGGGTACGCCATCGACACGCTGCCCACGGAGATCGGCGCGCACCGGGCGGCGGCCGCGCTCGTCGAGGCCGGGCTGGGGCTGACCCCGCTGCTGGCACTGGCCTCGCTGCTGCCCGCCTCCCTGTACGGCGAAGGGCTGCGCCGCGCGTTCGTCTCGGTGGCCGAGCCGCGCGCCGAGTCCGGCGCGCTCGTCGGCTGGCGGGGTCGCCTGCTGCTGCTCCCGCTGCTGGCGCCGGCCCCGGCGCTACTACTGTCGATCCTGCTCGGGCTGCCGATGACCACCCGGCTGGTGCGCCAGGGCGGCTGGATCGGCGCACTCGGCGTGGTGCTGTCGTTCCTGGCGGTGTGGCTGGTGCTCACGCCGGTGCTGATCTGGGTGTTCCGGGTGGTCGGCCCGGCCTCCCCGGACTGGCTCGTCACGGTGGGCCTGGGTTCGTTCACGGCGGCGAACCTGTCCGGCTTCCTGCACGGTTTCGTGCTGTTCTGCTCGCTGCCGCTGGACCTGGGCGTGCCGTTCGGCGGGTTCGACGAGATCGGCGGCGGCGTGGCGGTGCTGCTCTGGCTGTACCTGTTCCACGTGATCGTGCTGTCCGGCTACTCGGCCACGCTGGCGGCGAGCCGGTGGCGGGCCACCCGGGAGGCGGCCCGCCCCTGACGGTACGGGTCAGCGCCGGAACGGGCCGCGTACCTCGTACGTGATGCCGCCGGTGCCGACCCGGGCGCCGCTGGTGCCGCGCTGCGAGGAGAAGTAGAGCCGGCTGCCGTCCGGGGAGAACGCCGGCCCGGTGAGTTCCGACTCGGCCTGCCCGAGCAGCCGCAGGAACGGGGTCACCACACCGGCCGGCGTGATCATGTTGATCTCCATGTTGCCGCCGTCCTCGGCCACGTAGAGGTCACCTCCCGCGGTGCCGGTGATGTTGTCGACGCCGGTCAGCGGCGCGGCCCCGGCCGGCACCAGCGAGTCGTCGTACGCGAGGTCGAGCCGCTGGTTCACCGCGTCGTACGCCCACACCCGGTTGTCGCCCTTGGTGGTGAACCAGCAGGTGTCGTCCGCGTACCAGCAGCCCTCGCCGCCGTCGAACGTCTGCGCCGCGCCCACCTGGTAGCGGGTGGGCACCGGGAACCCGTCGCGGTCCGGCAGGTCCCGCCAGGTCACCGGCCCGGTCACCTGGCCGTCCGGGGCGCACAGCACCTGCACCTTGCCGGTACGCAGGTCGCCCCAGGTGTCCGGGACGAACCGGTAGAAGCAGCCGTCCCCCTCGTCCTCGGTCAGGTAGACCACCCGGCGCACCGGGTCGCAGGCCGCCGCCTCGTGCTTGAAGCGGCCCATCCGGGTCCGCTCCTCGCCGGACCGGCCGCCCTCGGGCCAGGTCTCGAAGACCCGTCCCAGCGGCACCTCCTCGCAGGACAGCCAGGTTCCCCACGGGGTCGGCCCACCGGCGCAGTTGACGTTCGTGCCGCCGAGGATCCGGTACGCGGCGACGATGGCGCCGTCGGCGGCGAACCGCACCGCCGAGGCGCCGCCGACGAGCGGAACCTCCGAGTTGGAGACGTAGATCCAGCCGGTGCCGGACGGGAAGCAGGCGCCGCCGTCCGGCGCCGGGTGCCAGGTGTACGAGGTGCCGGCGACCCGCTGCCCGGAACGCGCGATCACCCGGCTGGTGAAGCCGGCCGGCAACTGGAGGCCGTTGGCGTCGGCGGCCAGCAGGTCGCCGTACGGGCCGGAGCCGGGCTGGGCGGGCTGGGCCCGGGCGGCCGCGGCGGCCCAGAGAGCACCGGCGAAAGCAGCGGCGCCACCGGCGGCGGTGGCACGCAGGACGGTACGACGATCCATCGGGGATTACCTCCCGGAGGCGGTGGGTTTCCCGTCGACGGTAGGACAGAAAAGCATCGACAACTGCCACTACCGGGTGAACGCCCGGTGACGGCCGTCCGGCGTCAGAGTCCCTCGACGTACCGCTTGGCGTCGGCGAGCGACATGTGCGTGTGCTCCCGCACCACCTTGATCGCCTGGATCTTCCGGCCCCGGTGCAGCAGCCGCGCGGCCTCGGCCCGCACCGCGTCGTCGACGCCCCGTCCCGGCACCGGGCCGCCCGGCGACCAGGATCCGCCGGCCACCAGCGCGTCCACCGCCCGCTTCGCGTCCAGCAGCGGCAGCCCGGTCTGCCGGCGGAGCACCCTGACCGCCTCGACCGTACGCCCCGCGCGGGCCAGCCGGAGCACCTCGACCTGCCCGTCGCCAGCCGGGCGATCGGGGACGACCAGATCCCGGGGCCGGTCGCGCCGCAGCACGAGCAGGAGGAGGAGCACCACGACGAGCGTCACCGCGAGCGCGATCTGGACAGCCGGGGACATGCCCGGAACGGTAGCGCCCCGCCGCGAACCTCCCGTCGGGGCCCGGCCGCGGATAGGCTGCGCGAGCATGAGCGAACGCACCGAGCGAAGCGAGGGCCGTGAGCGCATGCCCAGCCCGCACAGCATGAGCGAACGCACCGAGCGAAGCGAGGGCCGTGA
>NZ_FMCV01000004.1 GCF_900091565.1 Micromonospora marina
TGCGGTCGTACACCAGGTATAACGCCCCGCCACCGGCACCGATTCCGCCGCCCGGGTGTCCCCCACCACCCCGAAACCCGACACCCCACCCCACCGCCGTCCCGCCCACCCCTCTGCCGTCCCCGCCCACCCCTCTGCCGCGTCGATCACGACGTTGACGGCCCGTTGTGTCCGGTTCGTCACCGCCCCCTCATGATCGACGCCTCCGGCAGGACCGATGCAGTCGTCGATCATGATGTTGACGGCGGCCGCGCGAGGCGAGCGAGGCGGACACCGTGTTGGGCGATCATGAGGTTGGCGGCGTGAGCTGACCGTTTTGTCCGAGCCAACTTTCATGATCGACGGCGACGGGTGGAGGGTGAGGGCCGGCGCGGGGGCGGGGAGGCGCTGGGCTGACGTGGCGGGACGATCATCGGGGGGCGTACCGCCTAGGGTGGTCAGCGTGGCGACCCTTCTGCTTCTGCGACACGGCCGGACCACCGCGAACGCCGACGGCGGCCTGGCCGGGCGGCAACCCGTCGAGCTTGACGACACCGGCCGGGCGCAGGCGACGGCGGTCGGCGGGCGCCTCGCCGGGCTGCCGCTGGCGGCGGTGGTGACCAGCCCGCTCATCCGCTGCCGGCAGACCCTGGAGCTGGCGCTGCCGGGCGCCGAGCCGGTGGTCGACGACGGATTGATCGAGTGCGGGTACGGCGACTGGGAGGGGCAGTCGCTGAAGAAGCTGGCCAAGGAGCCGCTCTGGCCGGTGGTCCAGCAGCACCCGAGCGCCGCCGCGTTCCCGCAGGGGGAGTCGATGGCGGCGATGTCGGCGCGCGCGGTCGCCGCGGTACGGGCGTGGGACGCGCGGATCACCGCCGAGCACGGGCCGGAGGCGGTCTGGCTGGCGTGCAGCCACGGCGACGTGATCAAGGCGATCGTGGCGGACGCGCTCGGCGTACACCTTGATCTGTTCCAGCGGATCGTGGCCGACCCGGCGTCGGTGACGGCGATCCGCTACACCCCGCTGCGGCCGTTCCTGGTCCGGCTCAACGACACGGGCGGGGACCTGTCGGCGCTGGTCCCGCCGCCGCGCAAGCGGCGCCGGCGCCCGGCGCGGGCGGCCGAGTCCGACGCGGCGGTCGGCGGGGGCGCGGGCGCGGCCGGATGAGCCGGGCGTACGCGGCGCGTTCGCTCTGGGCGGATTCGGCGTCGGTGGGCTGCGCGGTGCTTCCACACGCCGGATAGGGTCGTGGGTATGACGCACCAGGTGCACGCCTTCGAGCCGCCGGAGCGGTTCGTCGCCGGTACGGTCGGCCCGCCGGGGGAGCGCACGTTCTTCCTCCAGGCGCGCGGCGGCGGCCGGCTGGTCAGCGTGTCGCTGGAGAAGGTCCAGGTGTCGTTGCTCGCCGAGAAACTCGAGGAGCTGCTCGCCGAGGCGCAGCGCCGCTTCGGCGTCAAGCTGCCGGAGCCGGTGACCACCGTGACCGGTGACAACGAGCCGCTCGACACGCCGGTGGACGAGGAGTTCCGGGTCGGCACGCTGGGCCTGGCCTTCGACGTGGACACCGCGACCGTGGTGATCGAGGCGATCGCCGTCGGTGAGGCGGAGGTCGAGGTCGAGCTGGGCGACGCGGACGACGACGCCGACGAGGACCCGGACGAGCCGGACGACGACCTCGACCGTCTCCGGGTGCGGCTGACCCCGGAGGCGACCCGCGAGTTCATCGAACGGGCCAAGCGCGTCGTGAACGCCGGCCGGCCGCCCTGCCCGCTGTGCGGCCAGCCGCTCGACCCGGCCGGTCACCTCTGCCCCCGGAACAACGGCTATCACCGGTGACCTCGTCGGAACTGCAGCCCCGACAGGACGGCGCCGAGGCGCTGCGGCTGCTCGCCGACGGTGAGCTGACCCTGGAGGGGCGGCTCGTCGACGCCTCCAACACCACGCTGCGCGGCGTGATCGCGTTCGGGGACGTGACCGCGCGTTGTGTCTACAAGCCGGTCCGCGGCGAGCGCCCGCTCTGGGACTTTCCGGACGGCACGCTCGCCGGCCGTGAGGTGTCCGCCTACCTGGTGTCCCGGGCCACCGGCTGGGATCTGGTGCCGCCCACAGTGCTGCGCGATGGCCCGTTCGGTCCGGGCTCGTGCCAGCTCTGGATCGACGAGCCGGACGACGCCGAGCCGCTGGTCGGGTTCGTGCCGGCGCGGGACATCCCGCCGCGCTGGTTCCCGGTGGCCGCGGCCCGCGACGACGACGGGGCGGCGTACGCGCTGGCGCACGCCGACGACCCCCGCCTGGCCCGGCTCGTCGTGCTCGACGCGGTGCTCAACAATGCCGACCGCAAGGGCGGGCACGTGCTCGTCGGCCCGGACGACCGGATCTACGGCGTCGACCACGGCGTGAGCTTCCACGTCGAGGACAAGCTGCGGACGGTCCTGTGGGGCTGGGCCGGCCGCGAGCTGCCGGCGGACGCGGTGGAGATGCTCGACGGCCTGGTCGGGCAGCTGGGCGGGCCGCTCGGTGAGGAACTGGCCGAGCATCTGAGCATCGGTGAACTGGCTGCGCTGGCGGAACGGGTCGAGGGGCTGCGCGAGAGCGGCCGGTTCCCGCTGCCGCCGCAGGAGTGGCCGGCGATGCCCTGGCCGCCGATGTGAGCCGCTGTCGCGTTGATCACCCGTAGGGCGGCATCCGAGCGACTGACGGGTCGTTAGGCTGGCGGTCATGGAGTCTTGGGCGGGACACGAGGTGCCACGGCTGCCCGGTGAGGGCGTGTCGCTGAGGTTGTACGACTCGGCACGGCAGGGCGCCCACCCCAGCCGGCCCGGGGGCGCCGCCTCGATGTACGTCTGCGGCATCACCCCGTACGACGCGACGCACCTCGGACACGCCGCCACCATGATCACGTTCGACCTGGTGCAGCGGATGTGGCGCGACGCCGGCCTCGACGTGCGGTACGTGCAGAACGTCACCGACATCGACGACCCGCTGCTGGAGCGCGCCGAGCGCGACGGCGAGGACTGGAAGGTCCTGGCCATGCGGGAGACCGCGCTGTTCCGCGAGGACATGGAGGCGCTGCGGATGATCCCGCCGGCGCACTACGTCGGCGCGGTCGAGTCGATCCCGGACATCGCCGAGAAGGTGCTGGTGCTGCTCAAGGACGGTGCCGCGTACCGGCTCGACGACGGCACCGGTGACGTCTACTTCGACATCTCCACCGCGCCCCGGTTCGGTTACGAGTCGAACCTGTCCCGCGAGCAGATGATCGAGCTGTTCGCCGAGCGCGGCGGCGACCCGGAACGCGCCGGCAAGCGTGACCCGCTCGACCCGCTGCTGTGGCGCGGCGCCCGCGAGGCCGAGCCGTCGTGGCCCGGCGGCGACCTGGGCCCGGGCCGTCCCGGCTGGCACATCGAGTGCACTGTCATCGCGTTGAACCTGCTCGGCGACCGGATCGACGTGCAGGGCGGCGGCAACGACCTGATCTTCCCGCACCACGAGTGCTCCGCCGCGCACGCCGAGCGGCTGACCGGCGAGGCGCCGTTCGCCGACCACTACGTGCACGCCGGCATGATCGGCCTGAACGGCGAGAAGATGTCGAAGTCCCAGGGCAACCTGGTCTTCGTGTCCCGGCTGCGGGCCGACAGGGTGGACCCGATGGCGGTCCGGCTGGCGCTGATCAGCGGGCACTACCGTAGCGACCGCTCCTGGACCGACGACCTGCTCACCGAGGCGCAGGAGCGGCTGGGCCGCTGGCGGCGGGCCGCCGCCGCGCCGGCCGGGCCGTCGGGGGCGGCGTTGCTGGCCGAGGTACGCGAGCGCCTGGCCGACGACCTGGACACGGCGGGTGCCCTGGCGGCGGCCGACCGCTGGGCCGACGGCACCTTGACCGGCGTCACCGAGGACGAGACCGCTCCCGCCCTCTTCCGCGACACGGTCGACGCCCTCCTCGGCATCGCCCTTTAGTCCCGCCCGCTTCCCGCCGCCCCTTCCCGCCCTCTCCGCGCGTCGATCTTGCACTTGCGGCCCGCGTTCCGGCGCTTTTGCCTCTTTCGTCCGGGCCGCAATCGCAAGATCGCGCCCGCCCAGGGCCGCTGTGGCGTGGGTGGAACGGGATGGGTGCGTCGAGGGCGGTTTGACACCCGTGGTGTGCCACCCGGGCGTGCCCGCCCTCGGCGCCCTCGACGATCTTGCATTCGGGGCCCGAGGTCGTCGGGAATGTCGCCTTCGCCGGGGCGGAAAGCGCAAGATCGTCGGATCAGCCCAGGACCAGGCCGGGGTCGGGGTCCTGGTCGGGGGCGGGAGCGGGGATCTTGTACTCCTCGGTCAGCGTGGTCATCGGGCCGGGCCAGGTGGCCTGGGCGACCTCGATCGGCTTGTGCCGCTCGTCGTAGGCGACGTGCAGCAGGTGCAGCACCGGGGTGTCCGGGCGGATCTGGAGGATCTCCGCCTCCTCCCGGCTGGGCTGGCGCGCGCTGATCGTGTCGGTGGCGGTCACGTACCGCCGTCCGGTGACCTCCTCCGCCTCCTGGTAGAGCGGCCGGCCGAACGCCTCGGCGCGCTCCAGTGAGGTGCCGGCGGTGTCGGCGGGCAGGAACCAGGACGCGCCGACCTCGACCGGGGAGTCGTCGGTGCGTACCAGATGCCGCCGGCAGAGCAGTTCGGTGCCGTCGGCGACGCCGAACGCGTCGGCCACCTCGGCCGGGGCGGGGGAGCGGCCGACGGAGACGAGCTGCTGCCGGTACCGGGCCGCCAGGTCGGTGTGGTAGCCGCGGAAGCCGCCGTACCGGCCCCGGGACAGGCGGTTGAGGCGACGCCGGGTGCCCCGGACGTACGTACCGGAGCCGGGCTTGGTGATCAGGATGCCCTCGACCCGCAGCTGGTCGACGGCGCGCTGCACGGTCTGCTTGGCGACGCCGAACATCTCGGCGATGGCCGGGATGGACGGCAGCCGCTCGCCCGGACCCCAGTCGCCGCGGCGCACCTGGGCCTTGAGCTGCGCGGCGATCTGCCGGTGCGGGAACTCGGCCGCGCCCGGGTTGATCTGCATGCCCGCCTCCTCAGAACAGCTAGGTTCCTAGGATGCCCTAGAGGGTGTGCCGGCGCCACCCCGGACACGAAAAAGCCGGGCCCCACGAGGGAGCCCGGCCTCGACGCGGAGAGCTACCAGGAACCAGCGGTCGGCCCGGCGGAACCGCCGCGACGGCGCAGGTACTTCTCGAACTCCTGGGCGATCTCGTCCCCGGTCAACGGGGTGATGCCGGCGTCGCCGACCCGTTCCTCCAGCTCACGCACGTACTCGCCGAGTTCGGCGTCCTGTTCGGCGGCGCTGCGCACCCGCTGCTCCCACTCGGCTGCCTCCTCGGCCAGGTCGGCCATCGGCACCGGCAGGTCGAGCACCTCCTCGACCCGGTGCAGCAGGGCGAGGGTCGCCTTCGGGCAGGGCGGGTTGTTGGCGTAGTGCGGCACGTGCACCCAGAACGACACCGCGTCGACCTCGGCCCGGGTGCAGGCGTCGTGCAGCACGCCGACGATGCCCGTCGGCCCGTCGTACCGGGTGGGGGTGAGCTGGTAGCGCTTCGCCGCGTCGGCGTCCGACGCGCTGCCACTGATCGGCAGCGGCCGGGTGTACGGCACGTCGGCCAGCAACGCGCCGAGCAGCACCACCCGTTCGACCTCCAGGCTGTGGCAGATCTCCAGCACCTGCTCGCAGAACGTCCGCCAGCGCATGCTCGGCTCGATGCCGCGGATCAGCACCACGTCGCGCTCGGTGCCCTCCGGGCTGGCCACCATGAACCGTGTGGTGGGCCACTCGACGCGCCGCGTCTCCCCGTCGGCCATGGTGATCGTCGGGCGGCTCACCTGGAAGTCGTAGAAGTCCTCCGGGTCCAGCTCGGTCACCTCCCGGGCCTGCCAGACCTGCTCCAGGTGTTCCACGGCGGCGGTGGAGGCGTCGGCGGCGTCGTTCCAGCCCTCGAAGGCCGCGATGGCGACCGGCGAGCGCAGTACCGGCAGCCCGTCGAACTCGGTCACGCCGTCACCTCACCCTGCTCGTCGGGCGCGGCGCCGCCCGGTCGCACTGTCGCACCCCTGTTGTCCTTCACGTCCGTCAGCCTACGTGCCGCCGCCGGACCCGGCCCGTCGGCCGCGCCGGTCGCCGGGCCGGACCACCCCGGCGAACCGGCGCAAAGGTGTACGCCGGGTCGGTGGGCAGTATGTGGGAAGGCCTGGTTCGGGTGACTCTGCCGCACTCGGGCGCACTAACCTGGAGCATGTGCCTACCTCGTTGCGTGACCTGCTGGCCGGTCGGATCCTGATCGCGGACGGCGCGATGGGGACGATGCTCCAGGCCGCCGACCTCACCCTCGACGACTTCGACGGCCTCGAAGGCTGCAACGAGATCCTCAACGTGACCCGGCCGGACGTGGTCCGCGGCGTGCACGACGCCTACCTGGCCGCGGGCGCGGACTGCGTGGAGACCAACACGTTCGGCGCCAACCTGCCCAACCTCGCCGAGTACGGCATCCCCGGCCGCATCCGGGAGCTGTCCGAGGCGGGCGCGCGGATCGCGCGGGAGGCAGCCGACGCGTACGCGACGGAGGAGCATCCCCGGTTCGTGCTCGGCTCGATGGGTCCGGGCACCAAGCTGCCCACGCTCGGCCACGCGAGCTACGCCTCGCTGCGCGACGCGTACCAGGAGAACGCCGCCGGCCTGATCGCCGGCGGCGCGGACGCGCTGATCATCGAGACCTGTCAGGACCTGCTCCAGGTGAAGGCGGCGGTGGTCGGGTCGAAGCGGGCCCGCGCCGAGGCCGGCCGGGACGTCCCGATCATCTGCCAGGTGGCGGTGGAAACCACCGGCACCATGCTGCTCGGCAGCGAGATCGGCGCCGCGCTGACCGCGATCGAGCCGCTCGGCGTCGACCTGATCGGGCTGAACTGCTCCACCGGCCCGGCGGAGATGGGCGAGCACCTGCGCTACCTGGCGCGGCACTCCCGCATCCCGATCTCGGTGATGCCGAACGCCGGCCTGCCCGTGCTGACCGCCGACGGGGCGTACTTCCCGCTCGGCCCGGACGAGATGGCCGACGCGCTGGAGCAGTTCGTCACCGACTACGGCGTGGCCCTGATCGGCGGCTGCTGCGGCACCACCCCGGAGCACATCCGGGTGCTGGTGGAGCGGCTCGGCGGACGGGCGCCGGTGGCGCGGGAGCCGAAGCCGGACGCCGGGGTCGCGTCGATCTACCACCACGTGCCGTTCGCCCAGGACGCCAGCATCCTGATGGTGGGGGAGCGGACGAACGCCAACGGCTCGAAGGCGTTCCGTGAGTCGATGCTCGCCGGGGACTGGCAGGCCTGCGTGGAGGTCGCGCGTAGCCAGGCCCGGGACGGCTCGCACCTGCTGGACCTCTGCGTCGACTACGTCGGCCGCGACGGCACGCAGGACATGCGTGAGCTGGCCGGCCGCTTCGCCACCGCCTCGACGCTGCCGATCGTGCTGGACTCCACCGAGCCGGCCGTGATCGAGGCCGGGCTGGAGATGCTCGGCGGCCGGTGCGTGGTCAACTCGGTGAACTTCGAGGACGGCGACGGCCCCGAGTCCCGCTACGCGCGAATCATGCCGGTGGTCAAGGAGCACGGCGCCGCGGTCGTGGCGCTGCTCATCGACGAGGAGGGCCAGGCCCGCACCCGGGAGTGGAAGGTACGGGTGGCCTGCCGGCTGATCGACGACCTCACCGGCCGGTGGGGGATGCGCCGGGAGGACATCCTCATCGACGCGCTGACGTTCCCGATCGCCACCGGGCAGGAGGAGACCCGCCGCGACGGCATCGAGACGATCGAGGCGATCCGGGAGATCGCCGCGCGCTACCCGGGCGTCAACTTCACCGCCGGCATCTCCAACGTGTCGTTCGGGCTCAACCCGGCGGCCCGGCAGGTGCTCAACTCGGTGTTCCTGCACGAGTGCGCCCAGGCCGGGCTGACCTCGGCGATCGTGCACGCCAGCAAGATCCTGCCGATGTCGCGGATCCCGGACGAGCAGCGCGAGGTGGCACTCGACCTGGTGTACGACCGCCGCCGCGAGGGCTACGACCCGGTGCAGCGGTTCATCGAGGCATTCGAGGGCGTGGACGCGGCGTCGGCGCGGGCCACGCGTGCCGAGGAGCTGGCCGCGCTGCCGCTGGACGAGCGGCTCAAGCGGCGGATCATCGACGGGGAGCGCAACGGCCTGGAGGCCGACCTGGACACCGCGATGGCGCAGGGGCGTACGCCGCTGTCCATCATCAACGACCTGCTGCTGGACGGCATGAAGGTGGTCGGGGAGCTGTTCGGCTCCGGGCAGATGCAGTTGCCGTTCGTGCTCCAGTCCGCCGAGGTGATGAAGACCGCGGTGGCCTACCTGGAGCCGCACATGGAGAAGACAGATGACGACGGCAAGGGCCGGATCGTGCTCGCCACGGTGAAGGGCGACGTGCACGACATCGGCAAGAACCTGGTCGACATCATCCTGTCCAACAACGGCTACGACGTGGTGAACATCGGCATCAAGCAGCCGATCAACGCGATCCTCGACGCCGCCGAGGAGCACCGGGCCGACGCGATCGGCATGTCCGGCCTGCTGGTCAAGAGCACCGTGATCATGAAGGAGAACCTGGCCGAGATGGCCTCCCGGGGCGTGGCCGAACGCTGGCCGGTGCTGCTCGGCGGCGCGGCGCTGACCCGCGCGTACGTGGAGGACGACCTGCGGTCAATCTACCCGGGCCAGGTGCACTACGCCCGCGACGCGTTCGAAGGGCTGTCCCTGATGGACCGGGTGATGGCGGCCAAGCGCGGCGGCGCGCCGGTGGTCGACCCGGAGCGGGAGGCCGCGCTGGTGGCCCGCCGGGAGCGCCGCGAGCGGCAGCGGGCGCAGGTCCGCGAGGCGCTGCCCGAACTGGACGACGCGTCGGTCCGCTCCGACGTGGCGGCCGACGTGGCGGTGCCGAGGCCGCCGTTCTTCGGCACCCGGGTGGTGAAGGGCGTGCCGCTGGCCGACTACGCGGCGCTGCTGGACGAGCGGGCCACGTTCCTGGGCCAGTGGGGGCTGCGCGGCGCCCGCGGCGGCAAGGGACCGTCGTACGAGGAACTGGTCGAGACCGAGGGCCGGCCCCGGCTGCGGTACTGGCTGGACCGACTGATCTCCGACCAGGTGCTGGAGGCGGCCGTGGTGTACGGCTACTTCCCGGCGTACTCCGAGGGCAACGACCTGGTGGTGCTGGACGAGAACGGGCACAGCGAGCGGGCCCGGTTCTCCTTCCCCCGGCAGCGCCAGGAGCGGCGGCTGTGCCTGGCCGACTTCTTCCGGCCCCGGGGCGACCAGCTCGACGTGGTGGCGTTGCAGCTGGTCACCGTCGGGCAGCCGATCAGCGAGTACACGGCGAAGATGTTCGCCGGCAACGAGTACCGCGACTACCTGGAGGTGCACGGCCTGTCCGTGCAGCTCACCGAGGCCCTCGCCGAGTACTGGCACCGGCGGATCCGGGCCGAGCTGGTGCTGCCCGGCGGCGGCACCGTGGCCGACGACGACCCGGCCGACCTGGCCGGCCTGCTGCGCACCGACTACCGGGGCTGCCGGTACGCGTTCGGCTACCCGGCCTGCCCGGACCTGGAGGACCGGGCGAAGATCGTGGAGCTGCTGGGCGCCGAGCGGATCGGGGTGCAGTTGTCGGAGGAGTTCCAGCTGGTGCCGGAGCAGGCGACCGATGCGATCGTGGTGCACCATCCGGAGGCGAACTACTTCAACGCCAAGTGACGCGCCACTTGCCCTGAGCGAAGGGTGTGCGGTGACCACCCACGGCCCGGTCATGCCGGTCTGGACCTGCGGCGGCTGCGACATGCCATGGCCGAGCCCGATCCGCAAGCGGGAGCTGCGCGGGGAGTACCCGGACGCGCCGGTGTCGCTGGCCCTCCACCTCGGTGCCTACCTCGTCCAGGCCACGGAGGACATGCCCTGGACGCCGGCCGGCGTGCTGCACCGCCGCTTCCTCGGCTGGACCAGGGAAGTATGTGTGACGGGCACGGGCGCGCGAACTCAGCACCGCGCCGTCAGCTCGTGCGCGGGGCGTACATGATGACGGCGACGCCGACCAGGCAGATGGCCGCGCCGGCGAGGTCGTAGCGGTCGGGCCGGAACTTGTCGACCACCATGCCCCAGGCGAGCGACCCGGCGACGAACACGCCGCCGTAGGCGGCGAGGATGCGGCCGAAGTTCGGGTCCGGCTGGAACGTGGCCACGAATCCGTAGGCGCCGAGCGCGATCACCCCGGCGGCGATCCAGAGCAGCCCGCGGTTCTCCCGCCAGCCCTGCCACACCAACCAGGCGCCGCCGATCTCGGCGAGCGCGGCGAGCAGGAACAGCAGGATGGACCGGACGACAGTCATGCGTCAGACCGTAGCCGGGCCGTGCTCCGGATCGGCGAAGGGCAGCGGGAGCTGCCGGCGCAGGTGATCAGGTCGTCGCAGCCGGCCGAGATCGCCTCTCGCAGCGTGTCACGGACGGCGGTGAGGTCCGCGACCTCGGCGAGGGTGAAGCCGAGACGTTGCGCGGCCTTCACCACCCGCAGCAGGGTGACCGTCTCGGCCGGGTAGAGCCGATGCCCGCCGCCGGGCGACCGCCGGCCGCTCGGCGGTGGGCAGCGTGCAGGCGTCGGGCACCCAGGAGTCGTCGGGCCCGGCTACCCGGCCGAGTTCGCCGAGGCGCTCGGCACCAGCCGGCAGAACCTGTCCAACCACCTCGCCTGTCTGCGCGGTTGCGGCCTGGTCGTGGCCGTACCGGAGGGGCGCCGCACCCGGTACGAACCGGCCTGCTGGTCGCCGCGACGATCACCTACAACGTGATCGAGGCGGTGGTGGCGATCAGCGCCGGCACCGCCGCCCCATCGACCGCACTGATCGGTTGTGGTGCCGGTGCTGTCAACCACCCAACGCCGTACGGGCCGTGAACTGGGCTCCCGGTCGGCGGTGGCCGACTCGGAACGGACGCTGATGTGCACGTACCTCTCGGTGGTCCTGCTCGTCGGGCTGGCCCTCAACGGCCTGCACAGGTGGTCCTGGGCCGACCTGGTCGCCGCCCTGGCGATCGCCGTGGTCGCGGTCCGCGAGGGCCGCGACGCCTGCTGCGCCACCTGCGGCCCGGGGCCGCGGGCGACGCGCGGACGTGACCAGCGGACGTGACCAGCGGCGACGTCGGGAATACGGCTGTGCTCGACGGCCCGGCGGGCTACCGTCACCGGAGTGCGGCCCGGCGCGGGTCAGCCGCGCCGCGTCCACGCCCGAGCCGTTCCGTTGACGTGGCGGAAGCGCCCGCAGGCGAGCATGGGAACGACGAAAGGGGCGGACATGACCGACGAGGTGACGTCGCAGGTCCCGCTGGAACCGGCACCCGTGCTGACCACCACGCGCGCCGGCGCCGGGCCGGTCGGACCGCCGAGCAGCCTGGACCTGTGGGCGCGCGCCCAGGTGCTGCACCGCTGCTTCGGCGACGACGACGGTGAGCCGCACATCATGCGCGGCCTGGACTGATCGCGCCCGGCCTCCTTCCCGCACCGCCGGAACGCGGCGCGCACCACCGCTGAGGGTGGCGCCGCGACCTGCCGGCTTCCGCTGCTGCTGGTCACCTTCCCCGCCGCCGGTGAACGTTTCCCGGCTGCGGTACGTGAGAGCCGGTGAGCGTCACCGGCGCCTGCCGGGGGTACTGCTGCTGCGGGACACGGGTGCGACAGCCGGGAGGTCATGGTGGGGGACAGGGCGGGACGTCGGGGGCGCGGGCCGATCGCCAGGCTGGTGGTGGCCGCGCTGGTGGCGGCCGGCTGCATGGCCGGCGGCGTCGACCAGGGCGAGCCGCAGCGGCCCGCACCGCCGCGGAGCGGGCAGCCGGAGTCGCAGACCACCCGGGCCGACGGCACCACGAGCGTGGCCGAGTTCCAGCGGGACATCCAGGACGCGGTCCGGCTGGCCGAACAGTACTGGGCACAGCAGTTCCGCGCCTCCGGTCAGCGGTTCACCCCGATCCGGCGGGTGGTGCCCTACAGCCGCGAGGGCGAGGTGACCTGTGCCGGGCAGGGGCTGCCGCGCAACAACGCGGTGTACTGCTCGGTCGGCGACTTCATCGCCTACGACGTGAACTGGTCGGTGGCGGCGTTCCGGCAGATCGGCGACGCGTTCCTGTTCTACCTGCTCGGCCACGAGTACGCCCACGGTGTGCAGGTGCGGCTGGGCGGCCGCTACGACTTCACCATCCAGCAGGAGTTGCAGGCCGACTGCATGGCCGGGGCGTACCTCGGGGACAGCGTGCGGTCCGGGGTGCTGGAACTGGAGGACGGCGACCTGGAGGAGTTCCGGGAAGGGCTGCTGGCGGTCGGCGACGACCCCGACCAGCCGTGGTTCGCCGAGGGCTCGCACGGCACCGCCGAGCAGCGCAGCGACTCGTTCTTCCGGGGATACGAGAAGTCGCTCGGCGCCTGCGGCCTCGGCTGATGCCGCGGGTCACCGGAGATCGGGGACGGTGACCGGCGCACCGGGCGCGGCTGGCAGGATCGGCGGGGTACGCGTACCGAAGGAGGCCCCCGCTGAGCAGCAAGCACCCCGCCGCCGTGCTCTTCGACATGGACGGCACCCTGGTCGACAGCGAGAAACTGTGGGACGTCGCGTTGCAGGAACTGGCCGCCGTGTACGGCGGTGTCCTGTCCGAGGACGCCCGCCGCGCGATCGTCGGCACCGGGATGGCCGACGCGATGCGGATCGTGCACGACGACCTGGGCCAGCCGGAGCGGGACGTGCAGGAGAGCGCCGACTGGATCAGCGCCCGGATCCTGGACCTGTTCCGCACCGGGCTGCGGTGGCGTCCGGGCGCGCTGGCGCTGCTGCGGGCGGTACGCGTGGCCGGCATCCCCACCGCGCTCGTCACCTCCAGCGGCCGGCCCCTGGTCGAGGTGGCGCTGGACACGCTGGGCCGGGACAGCTTCGACGTGGTGGTCTGCGGCGACGAGGTGGGCGCGGCCAAGCCGCACCCGGAGCCGTACCTGACCGCCGCGCGTCTGCTGGGCGTGCCGGTGCAGCGGTGCGTGGCGATCGAGGACTCACCGACCGGTGTGGCGAGCGCGCTGGCCGCCGGGGCGGCGGTGCTGGCCGTACCGGCCGAGGTGCCGCTGGCGCCCGCCGACGGCGTACACCAGGTGGAGAGCCTGCTCGGGGCGGACCTGGAGCTGCTCGCAGCCCTGCTCAACCGTTAAGAAGGGCCCCTTCCTATGCACGAGGCGTTAAGAAGGGGCCCTTCCTTCACGTCAGTCGTGGGCGATGGCACCCAGGACGTTGATCCGCGCGGCGCGGATCGCCGGCAGCACCGCGGCGACCACGCCGATGATCGCGGCCAGGATCAGGAACGTCACCATCTGACCCCAGGGCAGGACCAGGTCGGTGATGCCCTCGTCCTTGAGCGCCTCGACGACCGCCGCGCCGAGCCCGGTGCCGACCACCACACCGAGCAGCGCGCCGAAGATCGAGATCACCACCGCCTCGACCGTGATCATGCGCATGGTCTGGGCGCGGCGCAGGCCGATCGCCCGCAGCAGGCCCAGCTCGCGGGTCCGTTCCAGCACCGACAGCGCGAGCGTGTTGATGATGCCCAGCACCGCGATCACGATGGCCAGCGCCAGCAGGATCTGGATCATCTGGAGCAGGGAGTCCAGCTGGCCGGTCTGCTGCTCGATGAACGCGGCCCGGTCGGCCACCGACACCTCGGGGCTGTCCGCCAGCAGCCGCTCGACCTGCGGCTGGACCGCGTCGACCGACGTGCCGGGGGCGAGCTGGAGGAAGCCCTGGATCGGCTGCGGGATGCTGAAGTCCGCAGTGGCCTGCGGCGGCAGCGTCACCGAGTTCGTCAGCTGCGAACTTTCGTAGATGCCGCTGACCGTGTAGGTGCGGGCCTCGCCGCGGGACAGCTGCACCGGCACCGTCGAACCGACGGTGAGGTTGCGGGCCTGCGCGGTGTCCGCGCTGACCAGCATCTGGTCCGGCGCCAGCCGGCTGATGTCACCGGCGGCGGCCTTCGCCCCGAAGATCTGCTGCAGCGCCGCCACGTTGCTCGACGCGGACACCCAGGTCCGCTCGCCGCCGACCACCGCCAGGTCGCCGTACTCGCCGCTGACCATCCGCACGCCCGGGATCGCGGCGGCCTTCTCCAGCACGGCCGGGTCGAAGCTCGCCGGACGTGGCCCGGACGACGCGCCGGAGATCACCAGCTCCGCCTTGATGGTGTCCTCCGCCAGCTTGCCGAGGCTGCCCTTGGCCGAGTCCAGGATCACCGTCACGCCGGTGACCAGGGCGATGCCCACCATCAGCGCGGCGGCGGTGATCGCGGTGCGGCGCGGGTTGCGGCCCGAGTTGAGCCGGCCCAGCTTGCCCGGCACCGACCAGGAGAACACCGCGCCGAGCAGCGCCACCACCGGCCGGCTGATGATCGGCGTCAGTAGCGCCACACCGATGAACGCGAACAGGACGCCGCCCAGGATGGTCGCCAGGGTGCTGTCACCCGCGTGCCCGCCGAGGCCCAGGAACAGCAGCACCGCGCCGATGCCGGTGACCACCGCGCCGCCGACGGTGACCTTGGTCAGCGGCCGGTCCGGCGTGGCGACGTCCTGCATCGCGGCGATCGGCGGGATGCGCGAGGCGCGCACCGCAGGCAGCAGCGCGGCGACCACCGTGATCAGCATGCCGACCGCGAACGCGCCGATCACCGCCGAGGGCGGCACACCCAGCCCGGCCAGGCTCAGACCTCCGGCGAGCTGACCGAACAGGTACGCCAGCAGCGCGCCCACGCCGATGCCGGCGGCGAGCCCCAGCACCGAGGCGATCAGGCCGACCGCGAGCGCCTCCAGCACCACCGAGCCGATGACCTGCTTGCCGCTGGCCCCGATCGCCCGCATCAGCGCCAGCTCACGGGTGCGTTGGGCCACGATGATCGAGAACGTGTTGAGGATCAGGAACGTGCCGACCAGCAGCGCCACCGCGGCGAACCCGAGGAGGATCTTGTTGAAGAACGACAGTCCCTCCTTGAGGCCGGCCGAGGCGTCGGCGGCGAGCTGCTCGCCGGTCTTGACCTGGTAGTCGGCGCCCAGCGTGCGGGCCACCTCGTCGCGCAGCGCCGCCGGCGTGGTGCCACCGGCGGCCTGGACGCTGACGCTGCTGAACACGTCCGGCTCGCCCAGCATCAGCTGCTGCGCCACCGGCGTGGTGAAGTAGACCTCGTTGGCGCCGCCGATCGAGTCCCGGCCGCCGCTGTAGCCGAACACGCCGACGATCGTGAATTCCTTCTTCGGCGCGAGCGTCAGCACGCCGACCCGGTCACCGACCTTGACCTTGCCGGCATCGGCCAGCGCGGCGTTGATCACGATCTCGTCGTCGGCCTGCGGGCCGCACCCCAGCCCCGCCGCTGGTCACGGTAGGCGACGCGCGCCAGCTATCCGCCGGGACGGACCAGACCCGTCTCGTACGCGAGCACGACCGCCTGGACCCGGTCGCGCAACCGTAGCTTCGTCAGTACATGACCGACATGGGTTTTCACGGTGGTCTCGCTGACCGACAGCACCCGGGCGATCTCCGTGTTCGACAGTCCGCGCGCCATGTGGGTGAGCACTTCCCGCTCCCGGTCGGTCAGCGGCTCCAGCGCCCGCGCCGGCGTGGCGGCCGGGTCCGGCAGCACCTGGGCGAAGCGGTCGAGCAGCCGGCGCAGGACGCCCGGTGAGATCACCGCGCCCCCGGCGGCCACCGCACGGATCGCGGCGACGAGATCCTCGGCCGGCACGTCCTTGGTCAGGAAGCCGCTCGCCCCGGCCCGCAACGCCCCGACGACGTGGTCGTCCTGCGCGAACGTGGTGAGCACGAGCACGCGTACCGGCAGCCGGGCCGACACGATCGCGCGGGTGGCGGCCATCCCGTCCAGGCGCGGCATCCGGATGTCCATCAGCACCACGTCGGGCAGCAGCCGCCGGGCCAGCTCCACCGCCTCCACGCCGTCGCCGGCCTCGCCCACCACGTCGAGGTCGTCCTCCGCGCCGAGCACCATCCGGAATCCGGTACGCAGCAGCGGCTGGTCGTCGGCGAGCAGAATCCGCACCGGCCGGGAGACGGCGCCCTCGGTCATGCGTCCCCCTCGTCGTCCGGGCGGCGGTCCGGCCGGGACCCGTCGGCGCCGGCACGCGCCCGCGATCCATCCGGCGCGAACCGGGCGGTAACCACCGTAGAGGCGCCGCCCGCGCGGTCGCCGATCAGGCCGCCCCGATCCCGCCGGTTGGCCGGGCTCCGCGCGCCCGGCACGCGCGAGGTCGCGGGCGGTCTGTGTGCCGGGCTCGCCCCGAGGTGGCTCGCGTGCCCGGCCAACACCGACCGGAAGGGCCGGCGGCCCAGGGCGACCGGCCCTTCCGGCCACCGCCGAGCGGGCCGTCTCGGTGTCGTCGGTCCACTCCCGCCGGGTACGCATCGGGATCGGGTGCGCTCCGCGCCGGGCCGCGCGGGATTGCGGGCCGGCCCTGCGCGGGATCGCCCGCCGGGCCGGGGCGGTCCGGCCCGGCGTCAGCCCGGGGACCCTGCGTCGGGAGCGGGGGTGATCAGCCCGGGCGTCCCTGCGGCGGGAGCGGAGGTCATCAGCCCCTGTACTCTGCGGCGGGAGCGGAGGTTACTCGTCAGCGCCGGGTGCGACCGGGCGGGAGCGGGCGTCCACCAGCGGGTCGGGTGCGGCGGCGGAGGTCGGGAACGGCGGCGGCGTCCCGCCGTAGCTCGGGCACAGCGCCTGGTGGTTGCACCAGTCGCACAGCCGGCTCGGCCGGGGACGGAAGTCCTGCCGGGCGGTGGCCTGCTCGATCGCCCGCCACAGCGCCACCACGGTGCGCTCGAACCGCACCAGCTCGTCGGCCTCCGGCGCGTAGTCGCAGACCTCGGCGTCCTTGAGGTAGAGCAGGCGCAGCACGCGCGGCACCACGCCCCGGGTGCGCCACAGCACCAGGGCGTAGAACTTGAGCTGGAACAGCGCCCGCGCCTCGAACGCCTCCCGCGGCGCCCCGCCGGTCTTGTAGTCGACCACCCGCAGAGCGCCGTCCGGCGCGACGTCGAGCCGGTCGAGATAGCCCCGGATGAGCAACTCGTCGTCCACCACCGCGGAGATCAGCGCCTCACGCTCGGCCGGCTCCAGCCGGCGCGGGTCCTCCACCGCGAAGTAGCCGTCCAGCAGCGCCGTCGCCGACCGGAGGAACTCCTGCGGCCCGACGACGTCGCCGTCGGCGAACAGCATGGACAGCTCCGGCTCCTCGGTGACCAGCCGGTCCCACTGCGGGGCGACCAGGTCACCCGCCGACTCCGGGGTGCGCGCGGCGGCCGGCAGGTCGAACAGCCGCTCCAATACGGCGTGCACGAGCGTGCCCCGGGCCTGTTCGACGGTCGGCCGCTCGGGCAGCCGGTCGATGCTGCGGAACCGGTAGAGCAGCGGGCAGGTCTTGAAGTCGGCCGCCCGCGACGGCGACAACGAGGCCCGCACGGTGACCGGCGCCGGTGTCGCCGTCTGGTCGCCGTGACTGTCGATCGTCGGTTCCGCCGTCATGACCGGAAGGTTAGGGCACGCGTGTGACAGGGCCGGCGTCGCCGCACCAAGCATGATCGGGACCGAGCGACCGCGGCGGCTCGCTCCCCGCGCTCACGTAGCATCGGGCCGGTGCAGCAGCGGAGCCGAGGACCCCACCGGCCGGGGCTCAGCCTCGGCCGGATCCTCGGGGTGCCGCTGCGCGTCGACGCCTCGATGCTGCTGCTCACCGTCGTGGTCACGGTGCTGTACGCGGCGCTGGCCCGCCGCCAGCTCGACCTCGGCCCGCTCGGCGGCTACCTGGTCGGCCTCGGCTTCGTGATCTCGCTGCTCGGCTCCGTGCTGCTGCACGAGCTGGGTCACGCGCTGACCGCCCGCCGCTACGGCATCGGTGTGCGGGGGATCACGCTGGAACTGCTCGGCGGCTACACCGAGATGGACCGGGACGCCCCCAGTCCCCGGGTCGAGCTGCTGATCTCCCTGGCCGGCCCGGCCGTCTCGGCGGTGCTCGGCGTCGGCGCGGTCGCCGCCACCCTCGCCCTGCCCGCCGGCACGCTCGGCCACCAGCTCGCCTTCCAGCTCGCGGTCAGCAACGTGGTGGTGGCGATCTTCAACAGCCTGCCCGGCCTGCCGCTGGACGGCGGCCGGGCGCTGCGCGCCGCGGTGTGGGCGCTCACCCGCGACCGGCACCGCGGCACCGAGGTGGCCGGCTGGGTGGGGCGGGTGGTCGCGCTGGGCACGCTGGTGCTGGTCGTGGTGCTCACCATGCGCCGGGCGCTGGCCCCACTGGCCCTGCCGCTGCTGCTGCTCGTCGCGCTGACGCTGTGGCGCGGCGCCGGCCAGTCGATCCGGATGGCGCGCATCGGCCGCCGGCTGCACCTGGTCGACCTGGCCCGGCTGGCCCGCGCGGTACTGCCGGTGCCCGCCGGCACGCCGCTGGCCGAGGCCCAGCGCCGCCGCGACGAGGCGGGCGCCCCCGAGGCGGCGCTCGGCGTGGTCGACTCGGCCGGCCGCACGGTCGCCCTGGTCGACCCGGCGCGCGTCGCCGCCGTATCCCGGCAACGGTGGCCGTGGGTCGCGGTGGACGAGGTGGCCCGCGACCTGTCCGCCGTGCCGGCCCTGCCGGTCGGGGCGGACGGCGAGCGGGTGCTGGAGACCGTGCGCACCCACCCGGGCGCGCAGTACGTCGTGACGTCAGGCGAAGATGTGGTCGGCGTGCTGCACATCGCGGATCTCGCCCAGCTCCTGGAACCCGAACGGAAGACGAACACGTGACCGCAGAGATCTCCACCGTCCCGGCGTTGCCCCCGGTCCACCGCGGGCCGTTCCGGCCGGGCGACCGGGTCCAGCTGACCGACCCGAAGGGCCGGATGCACACCGTGACGCTGGAGCCCGGCAAGGAGTTCCACACCCACCGCGGGATCCTCAAGCACGACACCCTGATCGGCCTGCCCGACGGCAGCGTGGTCACCACCGCCGGCGGCGGCACCGCGTTCCTGGCGCTGCGGCCGCTGCTGTCGGACTACGTGTTGTCCATGCCGCGCGGTGCTCAGGTGATCTACCCGAAGGACTCGGCGCAGATCGTCGCCATGGGTGACATCTTCCCCGGCGCCAAGGTGCTGGAGGCCGGCGCCGGATCCGGCGCTCTGTCCTGCTCGCTGCTGCGGGCCGTCGGCACCGAGGGTGAGCTGCACTCGTTCGAGGTGCGTGACGACTTCGCCCAGATCGCCCGCCGCAACGTCGAGGCGTTCTTCAACGGGCCGCACCCGGCCTGGCGGCTGCACGTCGGCGACGTCGCCGGCTGCGCCGAGACCGGTTTCGACCGGATCATCCTCGACATGCTCACCCCGTGGGAGATGCTCGACATGGTCGAGCGGGCGCTCGTGCCCGGCGGCGTGCTGATCGGCTACGTGGCCACCACCCCGCAGCTGTCCGAGTTGGTCGAGGCGCTGCGCGAGCGCGGCGGCTGGACCGAGCCGCGCGCCTGGGAGTCGCTGGTGCGGGACTGGCACGCCGAAGGGCTCGCGGTCCGCCCGGACCACCGGATGATCGCCCACACCGCGTTCCTGGTCTCCGCGCGCAAGCTCGCCCCCGGGGTCACCGCGCCGCCGCGCCGGCGCAAGCCCAGCAAGGGCGCCGAGGCGTACGCGCAGCGCCGCGACGCCCTGCGCGCCGCCGCCGCGGCCCGCGCGGCGGAGGAGCCGGAGCAGCCCTGACCCCCGCCGCGCGCCCGTGCGCGCACGGGCGGATCATGTGTGCCGGTGGGGACGACACCTGAGCGGGTGGAGACGGTGGCATGAGCGAGCGGATCGGGGCGCGTGTCGGGCGGCGCGCCCGTGCCGGTGACCGGGACCGGTGGCAGCACGGCGGCGCGGCCGGGCGGGAGGCGGCGTGAGCAACCCCGGCTACGGCAACGGCGACCTGCCCGCCGTCTTCCCGGACTGGTCGCCCTACACCGACCTGGAGTCGGCCGCCCGGGCGTACCTGCGCGACCCGGACATCGCGCTGGAGGCGCTCGACGGAGTGCTGCGGGGCGCGTCGGTGCTCGGCTTCACGCTGGAGCGCTTCGTCAACGAGGTGAACGGGGTGTGGCAGGAGGTCGTCGTCTGCGACGGCAGCCGGCTGGTGCTCTGGCACGGCGAGGACGTGCCGCCGGGGGAGGGGCCGCCCGGCGCGATGACCTCGTCGCTGCGGGTGGTGCCGCTGTCCACGGTCACCGAGGTCGGCTGCCGGCGGCGGCTCATGCGCGCCGACAACGGCACCGTACGGGTCGACAGCATCGACGTGTACCTGCTGCTCAGCTCACTCGACGAGGCGCCGCCCAGCGACGAGGCGATCGGCGCGCCCCGGCACGACGCGCTGCGCTTCGGCAAGACGCTGGACGACGGCGGCGCGGGGCAGATCGCCCGGCTGGAGGAGTTCGCCCGGCTGGTCGCCTCGGTCGTCGGCCGGCCCCTGCTCTGAGGCGGACGCACGACGGGCCGGGGACCACACGTCCCCGGCCCGTCGTGTCCGTCTCCGCCTCAGTCCTCGGCCTCCGGGCCGGCCACCTCGACGCCGTCGCTGCCGCGGACGACGTGGATGCACTCGCCCGGGCACTCCTTCGCCGAGTCAATCACCTCGAGGCGCAGGTGCTCCGGCACGTCCACCCGGGCGCCCGGGGCCTGCCGCAGCTCGCCGTCGGGGCCCTTGACGTACGCCAGGCCGTCGACGTCGAACTCGAAGACCTCCGGCGCGTACTGCACGCAGAGCCCGTCACCGGTGCAGAGATCCTGGTCCACCCAGACCTGCAACTGGTCGGTCGCGACGTCGGTCACGAAGCACCCCCCATGTTCTCCCGTCCCACGCTCCGACGGTACCCGAACGCCGGTACCCGCCCCGCGACCAGCCCTTCGCGATCAAGCTTCGGTGACGAGCGCGTTGCTGTGGACCGAATCGGGCTCATAGCGGCTAGTGTTAGGTCAGAACGTTCAAGCCCCCCGGGGAGGTGGGACGTGGCACGCAGCGACGACGCGGACTCGCGCGCCGCACGGTGGGAAAAGGAAGCCCACGATCTCTCCACGCAGGTCGCGTTCCTGCAAGAGGAACTCGCTCTGGTGCGGCGCAAGTTGACCGAAAGCCCCCGACACGTCCGGCAGCTCGAAGAGCGGCTGGCGGCCACCCAGGCACAGTTGGCGCGGCTGACCGAGAACAACGAACGGCTCGTGAGCACCCTCAAGGAGGCCCGCGCGCAGATCGTGACGCTCAAGGAGGAGATCGACCGGCTCGCCCAGCCGCCGAGTGGCTATGGCGTCTTCCTGGCCAAGCACGACGACGGCACGGTGGACGTGTTCACCGGCGGGCGCAAGCTCCGGGTGGCCGTCTCGCCCTCGCTGGAGGTCGACGAGCTGCGCCGTGGCCAGGAGGTCCTGCTCAACGACGCGCTCAACATCGTCGACGCGTTCGGCTACGAGCGGGTCGGCGAGGTGGTGATGCTCAAGGAGATCCTGGCGGGCCCCGAGGGCGCTCCGGGTGACCGGGCGCTCGTGGTCTCGCACTCCGACGAGGAGCGCATCGTGCACCTCGCCGAGACCCTGATCGGCAGCGCGATCCGGGCCGGCGACTCGCTCATGATCGAGCCCCGTTCGGCGTACGCGTACGAGCGGATCCCGAAGAGCGAGGTCGAGGAGCTGGTGCTGGAGGAGGTGCCCGACGTCAACTACGAGGACATCGGTGGCCTCCAGGCGCAGATCGAGCAGATCCGCGACGCGGTGGAACTGCCGTTCCTGCACTCCGACCTGTTCCGCGAGCACCAGCTCCGGCCGCCGAAGGGCATCCTGCTCTACGGCCCGCCCGGCTGCGGCAAGACGCTCATCGCCAAGGCGGTGGCCAACTCGCTGGCCAAGAAGATCGCCGAGCGGGAGGGCAAGGAGCGGCACACCAGCTTCTTCCTCAACATCAAGGGCCCCGAGCTGCTCAACAAGTACGTCGGCGAGACCGAGCGGCACATCCGGCTGATCTTCCAGCGGGCGCGGGAGAAGGCCGGCGAGGGCACTCCGGTGATCGTGTTCTTCGACGAGATGGACTCGGTGTTCCGCACCCGCGGCTCCGGCGTCTCCTCCGACGTGGAGAACACCATCGTCCCGCAGCTGCTCAGCGAGATCGACGGTGTCGAGGGCCTGGAGAACGTCATCGTCATCGGCGCCTCCAACCGGGAAGACATGATCGACCCGGCGATCCTGCGCCCCGGCCGGCTCGACGTGAAGATCAAGATCGAGCGGCCGGACGCCGAGGCGGCGAAGGACATCTTCTCCAAGTACATCCTCGCCGGCCTGCCGCTGCACGCCGACGACCTGGCCGAGCACGGCGGCGACGCCCAGGCGACGGTCGCGGCGATGATCGACGCGGTGGTCCTGCGGATGTACTCCGAGACCGAGGAGAACCGCTTCCTCGAGGTCACCTACGCCAACGGCGACAAGGAAGTCCTCTACTTCAAGGACTTCAACTCCGGTGCGATGATCCAGAACATCGTCGACCGGGGCAAGAAGATGGCCATCAAGGAGTTCCTCACCTCCGGACGCAAGGGGCTGCGCCTGCAGCACCTGCTCGACGCCTGCGTCGACGAGTTCCGCGAGAACGAGGACCTGCCCAACACCACCAACCCCGACGACTGGGCCCGCATCTCCGGTAAGAAGGGCGAGCGGATCGTCTACATCCGCACGCTCGTCTCCGGCGGCAAGGGCGCCGAGGCCGGACGGTCCATCGAGACCGCCAGCAACACCGGACAGTACCTGTAGTCCGGTCCACTCGACGAAGGCCCGTGGCGGGTTCGCCACGGGCCTTCGCGCGTACCAGGGGAAGCCGCCACACCGGACCCGGCGCCGCCGCCACGCCCCCTGCGCGCGTCACGCCGACTACGCTCGACGTGACGGGGACCCCGACGGCGAGCGGAGCGGGTAGGTCGATGAGCGTCAGAAGGATCATGGGCACCGAGGTCGAGTACGGCATCTCCGTGCCCGGTCAGGCCGGAGCCAATCCGATGGTCACCTCCTCCCAGGTGGTGAACGCCTACGGGGCGCGGCCGGAACTCAACCGGGGCGGCCGGGCCCGCTGGGACTACGAGGAGGAGTCGCCACTGCGCGACGCCCGCGGGTTCACCTACTCCGGCGCCGCGTACGACCCGGCCGAGGCGCTCGCCGACGAGGATCTCGGGCTGGCGAACGTCATACTCACCAACGGCGCCCGCCTCTACGTCGACCACGCCCACCCGGAGTACTCCACGCCCGAGGTGACGAACCCCCTCGACGTGGTGCGGTGGGACAAGGCGGGGGAGCGGGTGATGGCCGAGGCGGCCCGGCGCGCCGCGACCATCCCGGGCACCCACCCGATCCACCTGTACAAGAACAACACCGACAACAAGGGTGCCAGCTACGGCTCGCACGAGAACTACCTGATGCGCCGGCAGACGCCGTTCGCCGACATCGTGGCGTACCTGACGCCCTTCTTCGTCACCCGGCAGATCGTCTGCGGCGCCGGGCGGGTCGGCATCGGCCAGGACGGCGGCCAGAGCGGTTTCCAGATCTCCCAGCGGGCCGACTTCTTCGAGGTCGAGGTGGGGCTGGAGACGACGCTCAAGCGGCCCATCATCAACACCCGGGACGAGCCGCACGCCGACGCCGACAAGTACCGCCGGCTGCACGTCATCATCGGCGATGCCAACCTGTCCGAGATCTCCACGTTCCTGAAGGTCGGCACCACCTCGCTGATCCTCGCCATGATCGAGGAGAAGGCGCTCGGCGCGGACCTCGGCATCGCCGACCCGGTGGCCGAGCTGCGCGCGGTCAGCCACGACCCGTCGCTCAAGCACCTGATGCGGATGCGCGACGGCCGCAAGCTCACGGCGCTGGACGTGCAGTGGGCGTACCTGGAGCGGGTCGCCTCCTTCGTGGACGACCGCCACGGCCAGGACGTGGACCCGCAGACCGCGGACGTGCTGCGCCGCTGGGAGAGCGTGCTGGACCGGCTCGGCCGGGACGCGTTCGAGTGCGCCGACGAGCTGGACTGGGTGGCCAAGCTGCGGCTGCTGGAGGGCTACCGGGAGCGGGAGAAGCTGAGCTGGGGCTCGCACAAGCTGCAACTGGTCGACCTGCAGTACTCCGACGTGCGGCCGGAGAAGGGCCTCTACCATCGTCTGGTGCAGCGCGGCTCGATGAAGACGCTGCTGACCGACGAGCAGACCCGCACCGCGATGACCGAGCCGCCGGAGGACACCCGGGCCTACTTCCGGGGCCGCTGCCTCGACCGGTACGCCTCCGAGGTGGTCGCCGCGAGCTGGGACTCGGTCATCTTCGACGTGGGCCGGGAGTCGCTGGTCCGGGTGCCGATGATGGAGCCCGAGCGGGGCACCCGCGCGCACGTCGGCGAGCTGTTCGACCGCTGCGCGAGCGCCAAGGATCTGCTGGAGACGCTCACCGGCGGGTGACCCCGATGCCGGAAGGCCCGCCGGGTGCCGGAAACGGGCACGCGACGGGCCTTTCGTCGCTCCCGCGAGGTAAGTTGATCGCAGGCGATCGTGGAGGAGGCACCACCATGGCGACGCAAGAGGGTGGGCAGACCCAGTCCGGCAAGTCCCGCGAGGAGGTCGAGGAGGTCACCGCTGAGGCCAACCCCGAGGTGGCCGAGCGGCACGCCGAGATCACCGAGGACGTCGACGACCTGCTCGACGAGATCGACTCCGTGCTGGAGGAGAACGCAGAGGAATTTGTGAGGGGATATGTGCAGAAAGGGGGTCAATGAGGCTTATGTCCGATTTGCCGGAGGCTTCGGACAAGCTTTGCCCCCAGTGTCGCCGCTCGCTTCCCGCGTCGGCGTTCCACCGTAATCGGCGTCGTCCAGACGGTCTGGCGTTCTACTGCAAGACGTGTGCCGCTGCTCGCTCAGAGGCGAGTCGTCGGAAACGTGGCATCGCGCCGCAGCGAAGGGCTGCCGTGCCGGTAGCGGACGGCCTCAAGTGGTGCCCCGACTGCGAGCAGATCAAGCCTGTCGACGATTTCCCCCGAACGACCAACGCCAGCGGCCGGCACAGCTACTGCAAGCCGTGCCACATCGCCCGTGGTAACGAGAGCAAGCAGCGGCTCTACGGTGGCAATCGCGAGTACCACCTGCGTCGCCGCTACGGGGTCGGGGAGAAGGAGTTCCAGGAACTCCTGGCCGAGCAGGGCGGCGTCTGCGTGATCTGTCGGCGCCCTGATCCGGAACATCTGGACCACGATCATCGCACCGGATGGGTGCGCGGGATACTCTGCTTCAACTGCAACGGTGGTCTTGGCCAGTTCAAGGACAACGCCGACGTCCTGGCCAGGGCGATCACGTACCTGAGAGGAACCACGTGGCAGCGGGTTTTGATCCATCCGGGCGTCTTCCAGATGTGTTCACCAACGCGGGGACGTCCTCCTTCACAGCGTTCCTGAGCAAGGTGGCCCCCGAGATGCTGCCCGGCCGTCGGCCGCTGCCGCCCGGCATGGCCGCCGACATGGCCCCGCACGCGACCACCATCGTGGCCATCTCGGCCGCCGGTGGCGTGGTCATGGCCGGCGACCGGCGCGCCACGATGGGCAACCTGATCGCCCAGCGCGACATCGAGAAGGTGCACCCGGCCGACGCGTACTCGCTGGTCGGCATCGCGGGCACCGCGGGCATCGGCATCGAGCTGATGCGACTGTTCCAGGTGGAGCTGGAGCACTACGAGAAGATCGAGGGCGCGATGCTCTCGCTCGATGGCAAGGCCAACCGGCTGGCGTCGATGATCCGCGGCAACCTGGGCGCGGCCATGCAGGGCCTGGCGGTGATCCCGTTGTTCGCCGGGTTCGACCTGGCCGCGGGCGACCCGGCACGGGCCGGGCGCATCTTCAGCTTCGACGTGACCGGCGGCCCGTACGAGGAGACCGGTTACGACGCCATCGGCTCCGGTTCGCTGTTCGCCAAGTCCGCGCTGAAGAAGCGGTTCCGGGCCGGCCTGCCGGTCGAGGAGGCGACGCGGCTCGCGGTCGAGGCGCTGTACGACGCGGCGGACGACGACACCGCCACCGGCGGTCCCGACCTGACCCGGCGGATCTACCCGGTCGTGATGACCGCCACCGCCGAGGGCACCCACCGGCTCACCGACGCCGAGACGGCGGCGATCGCGGAGAGCGTGGTGTCCGGCCGGATGGAGAACCCCGGCGGCTGAGGCCGCTCCCACCGTCCACCGAGTCAGCAGTCCCGCAGAAGGAGAACCGCCGCCGTGGCCATGCAGTTCTACGCCTCGCCCGAGCAGATCATGCGCGACCGCTCCGAGCTGGCCCGCAAGGGCATCGCCCGGGGCCGCAGCGCGGTGGTCCTGAGCTACGCGGGCGGGGTGCTCTTCGTCGCCGAGAACCTGTCCAGCACGCTGCACAAGGTCAGCGAGATCTACGATCGGATCGGCTTCGCCGCTGTCGGCCGGTACAACGAGTTCGAGAACCTGCGCCGCGCGGGCGTGCGGATGGCCGACCTCAACGGGCTCAGCTACGACCGGCGGGACGTGACCGGCCTGGCGCTCGCGAACGCGTACGCGCAGACGCTCGGCGCGATCTTCACGGAGCAGTCGAAGCCGTTCGAGGTGGAGATCTGCGTGGCCGAGGTGGGTGCCACGGCCGAGGACGACTCCCTCTACCGGGTGACCTACGACGGCTCGGTGAACGACGAGCCGGGCCGGATGGCGATGGGCGGCCAGGCCGAGGCGATCAGCGGGGTGCTGAAGAACGAGCACCGGCCGGAGATGTCGCTGTCGGAGGCGGTCCGTGCCGCGGTGAAGGCGCTGAGCAGCGTCGGCGGCGAGGGCGGGGCGGCCCGCACGATCGCCGCGAACCAGCTGGAGGTGGCGGTCCTGGACCGGGGCCGGGTGGGGCGTACGTTCCGGCGGGTGACCGGCGCGGCGCTGACCGCGCTGCTGGAGGGCGACGCCGGGGCCGACACGGCGCCCGCGCCGGGCCGGGCGAAGACGCCGACGGTGCCGACGGAGGAGGCGAAGAAGCCGACCACGTCGGCGGGTTCGGCCGATCTGGAGGGCAACGCGGAGGACAAGCCCGCCGAGTGACGTTCGTCTGCGGACCCCGCCACCTCGCCGAGGTGGTGGGGTCTTCCGTGTACGGATGCCGCCACCTCCCCGATCTGCGGGGGAGATCGCAAGCGGCGAGCGTCGGCGCTGCCCATCGGAGGCTCCGGGCGGCTAGTGTCTCATCATGGAGCGGCGAATCTTCGGCCTCGAAACCGAGTACGGCGTCACCTGCACCTATCGCGGGCAACGCCGACTGTCCCCCGACGAGGTCGCGCGGTACCTGTTCCGGCGGGTGGTGTCGTGGGGCCGGTCGAGCAACGTGTTCCTGCGCAACGGCGCCCGCCTCTATCTCGACGTCGGTTCGCACCCCGAGTACGCGACTCCGGAGTGCGACTCGGTGACCGACCTGGTGGCGCACGACCGGGCCGGTGAGCGGATCCTGGAGGGGCTGCTCGTCGACGCGGAGAAGCGGCTGCACGACGAGGGCATCGCGGGCGAGATCTACCTGTTCAAGAACAACACCGACTCGGCCGGCAACTCGTACGGCTGCCACGAGAACTACCTGGTGTCCCGGCACGGCGAGTTCGGCCGGCTCGCCGACGTGCTCATCCCGTTCCTGGTCACCCGGCAGCTCATCTGCGGCGCGGGCAAGGTGCTGCAGACGCCGCGGGGCGCGGTCTACTGCCTGTCCCAGCGGGCCGAGCACATCTGGGAGGGCGTCTCGTCGGCGACCACCCGCAGCCGGCCGATCATCAACACCCGGGACGAGCCGCACGCGGACGCCGAGCGCTACCGCCGGCTGCACGTGATCGTCGGCGACTCGAACATGAACGAGGTCACCACGCTGCTGAAGGTCGGCACCGCCGACATCGTGCTGCGGATGATCGAGGCCGGCGTGGTGATGCGCGACCTGACGCTGGAGAACCCGATCCGGGCCATCCGCGAGGTGTCGCACGACATCACCGGCCGGCGCAAGGTGCGGCTGGCCTCCGGCAAGGAGGTCTCGGCGCTGGAGATCCAGCAGGAATACCTGGCCAAGGCGACGGAGTTCGTGGAGCGCCGGGGCGGTGACCAGACCGCGAAGCGGGTGGTCGACCTGTGGGGCCGGGTGCTGCGCGCGGTCGAGACCGGCGACCTGGACCCGGTGGCCCGTGAGATCGACTGGGTCACCAAGCTGAAGCTGATCGAGCGCTACCAGCGCAAGCACGACCTGCCGCTGTCGCACCCGCGGGTGGCGCAGATGGACCTTGCCTACCACGACCTGCGACGTGGGCGCGGCCTGTACGGGCTGCTGGAGCGCCGCCGCGAGGTCGACCGGGTGGCCACCGACCCGGAGATCTTCGAGGCGAAGGAGACACCGCCGCAGACGACCCGGGCGCGGTTGCGCGGCGAGTTCATCCGCCACGCCCAGGAGAAGCGGCGCGACTTCACCGTGGACTGGGTGCACCTGAAGCTGAACGACCAGGCACAGCGCACGGTGCTGTGCAAGGACCCGTTCCGGGCCTACGACGAGCGGGTGGAACGGCTGATCGCCAGCATGTGATCGTGGCGGCGGCCGGTGCCCGGCACCGGCCGCCGGTCCACGGGTACGCTGGCGTCGCGATGAACACTTCCGAATCCGCCGGTGGGCCCGGCCGCGAGACGTCCTCGGACCGGGACGGCACCGAGAAGCTCAACTGGATCGATCGCCGGCGGGAGAAGATCCGGGCCGAGATCGAACGCAACAGGCGCGGCGACTACACGGTGCCGACCTGGGTGCTGGCGGCGGCGTTGGCGCTGATCGTGGGCGCCTGGCTGGCGTTGATCCTGTTCCTCGGCTGAAGGTCTCCGGTCGGTTCAGTCGTACGGCATCCGGTGGAGCCAGCCGAAGCCGAACAGGGCCGGCACGCGTACGTCCCAGTAGACGACGGTGACGAGAACGATGTTGCCGAGCGACTGCAGCGTGAACGCCAGCGTGGCCCAGCACGGTGTTCGCGACGTTGTCGCCGATGACCTTGTCGACCAGTTCGAACGACCACAGGACGGCCAGCAGCACGCCGGCCGCCGCGCTGACCAGGGCGGGCGTGGGCCGGCGCCGGGGTCGGTGGGGGGAGACTCCGGCGCCGGGCGTCGCGTCCGGGAACTGTCGCAGTGGCATGGATCGGTCTCCTGAACGGCGGCTGCACAGGTTCCCCGGGGCAGCCGGGATCGACGCCTGTCAGGGGAACGGTGGGGCCGGGGTCGAGTCTCCGGCCAGTATGGAAAGACCGGGCGGGCCCAGGTTCTTCCGGCGAAGCCGCTGGGTGAGCTGGCGGAGGTGCTGCTGCGCGCTCCTCATTCCACGCTGACGCCGGGCGAGCGGGAGCTGATCGCCGTGTTCTGCACGTTCAACCGCTACGTCGACGGGCTGGGCACCTGGACGCCGCGCGATCCCGAGGCGTACGCGCGAGCCGCCGGCCACCTCGTCGCGGACGTACCCGCCGGTCTGACGGCGGCGCGGTCAGCCGAGCAGGCCGGCGGCGTACCGGCCGGCGGCGGCCGCGGCGAGGAAGTAGGCGTGGTCGGCGTCCAGGCCCCGACCCATCGTGGACAGGCCGACCGGGGTGGCGCGCAGCGCCGCGTCCAGGCCGTCGGTGGGCACTGTGACGATCCGGTGCCGGTCGGCCAGCGGCGCCAGCGCCGCGGCGACCTCCGCGGCCAGGCCGGGGGCGAGACCGTCCGGCACCACCAGCTCCGCGGGGGCCAGCGCGACCCGGCCGTACGCGGTCAGGCTGTGGTGGGAGACGCCGCGGTGCCGGGGGCGGGCGTCGGCGTCGGAGATGCGCAGCGAGCCGACCGGACGCCCGCCCAGCGCGGCGACCGCGTTCACGGCCTCGCCGACGGCGACGCCGGAGAAGCCCCAGCGGGTGCCGGTGCCGAGGTTGCCCGGCCCCTGGGCCACGATCGTCAGGTCCGCGTCGAGCACGTGCCGGGCGGCGAGCAGGCCGGTGTGCAGCGTGCTCGCCTCCAGGTCACCGCCGAACGCCTGGCCGACGCTCACCGTGCCGACGAGGTGCCCGGCCAGCCCGGCCAGGGTGCGGGAGAACCAGGCCGGCAGCGCCCCGCCGTCGGTCAGCACGTACGCGACCCGCGCGGCGGGGGCGTCGGCGCGTACGCCGGCCAGGATCGCCGGCAGCGCTGAGTGCAGGTCGGCGGTGACCACCGGCATGCCGTCGACGGTGTCGGCGGCGGCCAGCCGGTCGTGGTGCGGTGACGCCTCCTCGTCCACGCCGAGCAGGATCGGTTGCAGCGGCGTGTAGCGGGCTTTGACCAGGTGCCCGGCGTCGCGGCTGTCGCCGGCCTGCGGCGGGTCCGGGGGCAGGCGGTCGGGCAGCGCCACGACCAGCGCGTAGCCGCCGGTGCCGAGGCCCATCAGCAGTGCCCCGGCGTTGAGCAGCACCCGGTCGCCGGGTTCGGGCTCGCCGACCAGCGCCGGGTAAGCCAGGGCGCGCATGCGGGCGCCGTCGGGCAGGTCGACGTCGAGTTCGGCAGCGCCGGCCCACCGTCGCCGTACCGCCGTGACCGTGCCGGACCGCCATCGCACCATGCGGTGCACGGTATCGGCCGCCGCCGGGACGGCCCCCGGGCGGGTCAGGGGTTCCGGTCGTCGGCCGGGCGGCCCGCCCCGTCCTGCGTGGTGCGGCCGGTCCGGCCGCCCGGACGGGACCGGGCGGGGTCGAGGAGGACGTACGCGATCTCCGGGAAGTGCCCGGTGAGCCGGCGTTCGGCGGCGTGGCGGCGGCCTCGATCTCGGCGCCGGTGGCGTGGTCGCGGAAGTCGACCTTGGCGGCGACGAGGATGTCGTCCGGGCAGAGGAACATGGTCATCGGGTGTCGCCCCGGCCCACCGTCGGCACGTCCGCCAGTTCCCGCTCGATGCGCCGGTGCAGCCGGTCGGGGTCGGCGCGGCCGACCAGCAGGCCGATCGGCGCGGCGCTGTCCTCAACGAAGACCGCCTTGACGGTGGTGGCGGCGGTCAGGCGCAGGTACTCGCCGCTGTGCTCGTGCACCGGGATGGTGGTGACGCCGTGCGTGACGGCGAAGCCCGCCACGAGGCCCGCGACCAGTTTGGCGACGGCGATGGGGAGGCTCGCCGCGCCGGCCACCACGACCGTGCCGACGCTCGCGGTCCTGACCTCCGGTGCCGCCGCGCGATCACCCTGTGACCGGTCGATGCCCGCCGCCGGGTCGAAGACCCCCGCGCCGCGCCGCGCGGGTGCCCGCGCCCGACGCGCGGGCTGCTAGCGTTTGGGCGTGTCCCGGACCCGTACCGAACGCCTGGTCAACCTGGTGATCTGCCTGCTGTCGACGCGACGCTTCCTGACCGCCGCGCAGATCGCCGCGACCGTGCCCGGTTACGAGCACGACCCGGACGACGCCAAGGACCACGAGGCGTTCCAGCGCAAGTTCGAGCGCGACAAGGCCGAGCTGCGTGAGCTGGGTGTGCCGCTGGAGACCGGCACGGCGAGCGTCTTCGACGCCGAGCCGGGCTACCGGATCGCGCCGCGCGCGTACGCGTTGCCCGACATCCCGCTCGAACCGGACGAGGCCGCCGCCGTGGGTATCGCCGCCCGGTTGTGGCAGCACGCCGGGCTGGCCGCCGCCGCGTCGTCGGGGCTGGCGAAGCTGCGCGCCGCCGGCATCGACGTCGATCCGCAGGCCACGCTGGGCCTGGAGCCGATGGTGACGGTCGATCCGGCGTTCGCGCCGCTCACCGCCGCCGCCCGGGACCGGCGCGAGGTCAGCTTCGACTACCGCGTCCCGGACCGGGACGCGCCCTCCCGCCGCCGGGTGCAACCGTGGGGCGTGGTCTGCTGGCGCGGCCGGTGGTACGTGGTCGGCCACGACCTGGACCGGGCGGCGACCCGCTGCTTCCGGCTGTCCCGGGTGGTCGGCACGGTCCGGTCGACCGGCGAGCCGGGCGCCTACGAGCCGCCCGCCGGGGTCGACCTGATCAGCCATGTGGCCCGCTGGTCCGGGCCGGTGGAGCACACCGGCCGGGCCACGGTGCTGGCCACGCCGGGCCGCGCGGCCGGGCTGCGCCGCTGGGCCGTCGAGTGCCAGGCCGGTCCGGGCGGCGACCGGCTGGTGCTGCCGTACGCCGACGCCGACTCCCTGGCCGGCCAGATCGTCGGGTACGGCCCGGACGTCCGCGTCCTGGAGCCACCGGAGGTGCGAGAGGCGGTCATCCAGCGGCTCAAGGAGGTCGCGGCCCGCCACGACGAGCTCGCGGTGACCGGGGGTGCCCGGTGACCCGCCCGGCGGCCCGCGCGGGCCGTGCCTCCGCCGACCGGCTGGCCCGGCTGCTCAACCTGGTGCCCTACCTGCTGGCCCGTCCCGGCATCGAGATCGCCGAGGCGGCGCACGACCTCGGGGTGACCGAGAAGCAGCTCCGGGAGGACCTGGAACTGCTCTGGGTGTGCGGGCTGCCCGGCTACGGTCCCGGCGACCTGATCGACATGGCGTTCGACGGCGACCGGGTGACGATCACCTACGACGCCGGGATCGACCGCCCGCTGCGGCTCACCCCGGACGAGGCCCTGGCCCTGGTGGTGGCGTTGCGGATGCTCGCGGAGACGCCGGGCGTGGCGAACCGGGAGGCGGTCGAGCGGGCCCTCGCCAAGATCGAGAACGCCGCGGGTGACCTGGCGGGAGCGCCGGTCGAGGTCCGCCTGCCCGGCGACTCCGCACGGGTACGCGAACTGCGCGCCGCCGTCGAGCGCGGCCGGGCGCTGCGGATCACCTACTACACCCCGGCCCGGGACGAGACCACCGAACGCACCATCGACCCGCTGCGGATGCTGATGGTCGGCGGCCGGGCGTACGTGGAGGCGTGGTGCCGCCGCGCCGAGGCGGTGCGGCTGTTCCGGGCCGACCGGATCGACGCGGTGACCGAGCTGCCGGAGCAGGCTGTGGTGCCGCCGCAGGCCCGCCCGCACGATCTCCGCGACGGCGTGTTCCGCCCGTCGGCCGACCTGCCGCTGATCACGCTGCGGATCGGCCGGGGCGAGCGGTGGATCACCGAATACTATCCGTGCGAGCGGGTCGAGGCCGACGGCGAGCAGTGGCTGGTGTCGCTGCGCGTCACCGACCTCGGGTGGGCCCGGCGGTTCGTGCTCGGGCTGGGCCCGGAGGTGACGGTGGTGGCCCCGGCCGAGCTGGCCGAGCAGGTCCGCGCCCAGGCCGTGGCCGCGCTCGACGCGTACGCCACCCCGGCCGGCAGCGCCGATCCGGCAGCCGTCGGCGGCACCCGTTAGGCTGACCGCCGTGGTGACGTGGATCGTGCTCGGGGTCGTGGTGTTCGCGCTGGTCGTACTGGCCCTGGCGGTCCGGCCGGTGGTGAGCCGCCTGCCCGGGCTGCGCCGGTCCGCGCTGGCGTTGCAGCGCCGGGCGGCCGAGGTCGAGTCGCTGCGGTCGGCCGCCGAGCAGTTGCAGGCGCGGGCCGAGTCGCTCCAGGAGCGGGCGGCGCTCGCGCAGGAGCGGATCACGTTGATCAAGGCCAGGCGCGGGGACTGATCGACGCCGGTCGTCCCGGTGAGCGTCGGCTGCGCGTTCCCGGGCGGTTACGCGCAGAAATGCGCGGACCTGGACGGTTGACGGGACACTTCGGGTTGGTCGAAACTTCACCGATCGGGCCCGCACCGGCAGGCCCGCAGGGGTGGCAAGCCGCTGCGACACACGTACGATGGGCGACGACCCACCCCTCACCGACACAGAGCGACTGGAGCTTCCCATGGGTGCCCTCAGACCGTGGCACATCGCCGTACTCGTGGTCGTGCTGATCCTGCTGTTCGGCGCGAAGCGGCTCCCCGACGCGGCCCGCTCACTGGGCCGCTCGCTGCGGATCATCAAGGCCGAGACCAAGAGCCTGCACGACGACGACCGCGACCTCGCCGAGAAGGCGGACGCGCAGGCCGGTTACCAGCCGCTCCAGCCGCAGCAGCCGGTGCAGGGGCAGCCGTACGTGCAGCAGCCGTACCCCCAGCAGCAGTACGCCCAGCAGCAGCCGTACGCGCCGCAGCCGCAGCAGCCCGTGGCCCCGCCGGCCGACCCGGTGCAGCGCGTCCGCGAGAACTGATCCGAGAGGGCCCCAATCACCGTGGCCTTCGGGTTGAAGAAGCGCGGCCCGAGCAGTTTCGCGCGCGCGGCCGACGGCTCGATGACGCTCATCGAGCACATCCGTGAACTGCGCAACCGGCTGTTCCGGGCGTCGCTGGCGATCCTTGTCGGTTTCGGCTTCGGCATCTGGCTGGCCGAGCCGGTCCGGGTGCTGCTGTCGAAGCCCTACTGCGACCTGCCGCAGTCGTACGACGCGGCGACCGGCAAGTGCAAGTTCGTGCAGCTCGGTGTCGCCGACGTCTTCCTGCTGAACCTCAAGATCGGCCTCTGGGTGGGCCTGATCATCGCGGCGCCGATCTGGCTCTACCAGCTCTGGGCGTTCATCGCGCCCGGCCTGCACCGGCACGAGCGGCGGTACGCGTACGTCTTCACCGCGCTCGCGGCCCCGCTGTTCGCGGCCGGCGCGGTGCTGGCGTTCTTCGTCACCACCAAGGGACTGGAGTTCCTCCTCGACATCTCCGGCGACGACATCGCGACGAACCTCGAGGTGACCCGGTACATCTCGTTCGTCACGAATCTCATCCTGCTGTTCGGGGTGGCGTTCGAGTTCCCGCTGATCGTGCTGATGCTCAACTTCGTCGGTCTGGCCAGCGCCAAGCGGCTGCTCAGCTGGTGGCGGGTGGCGGTGTTCGTGTTCTTCGCGTTCGCCGCCGTGGTCACGCCGACACCGGACCCGTTCGGCATGAGCGCGTTGGCGATCTGCCTCTGCGCGCTCTACTTCGCCGCGGTGGGGGTGGCGTTCCTCAACGACAAGCGGCGCGGCCGTGGCCGTGAGGTGTACGCCGGCATCGCCGACGACGAGGTGTCACCGCTTGACCTGCCGAACGAGCCGGTGCCTGCGGGCAGCCGGATCGAGGCGTCCGGGCCGATCGACGCACCCGAGCCGATCGTCGCCCCGAAGCCGATCGAGCGCCGTTACGACGACATGACCTGACCGAACCCGCGCACCCCCGGACGCCGTCCCCTCCTCCCGGGGGCGGCGTCCGCGTCTCCGCCACCGCCCCATCCCACGTCGATCTTGGACTTTGTGCCCCTCCAGTGCCCGATATCCGCTCTTTGTCGGGGCCGAAACTGCAAGATCGCGGCGGGCGGGCGGGCGGGCGGGCGGGCGGGGCGGGGGGTCAGGTGATGCGGCGGGCGGCTTCGGGGTGGGGTGGGGGGACCGCGCCGGGGTGCAGGATCGCGGCTGCCGTCTCGGCACCGTCGACCAGGCGCGGGCCGGCGCGCACGATCAGCCCGTCCGCGTCCAGCGCCCACACCTGCGCCTGCGGGAAGTGCCCGGCCACCGCGGCGGCCTGTTCGGCCGCGCCGTCGAGACGGAACCCGCACGGCGCGACCAGCACCACCTCGGGGCGGGCGGCCCGCAGGGCCTCCCAGGTGGTCGGCGTGGACCGGGCGCCGCGATGGGTGGCCACCGGCTCGCCGCCGGCGACGTCGACGAGGTCCGGGATCCAGTGCCCGGCGCCGAACGGCGGGTCCACCCACTCGACCACCGCGACCCGGGGCCGGGGTCGGCCCGCCACCGCCGCGCCGACCGCCGCGAGCCGGGCACGCAGGCCGTCGACCAGCGCCTCCGCACGATCCGGCACCCGGGCCGCCGCGCCCACCGCGCGGATCGACTCCAGCACGTCGTCCAGGGTGTACGGGTCGAGCGACAGCACGTCGGCCCGGCATCCCAGATGGTCCACGGCGTCGGCGACCCGGCCCGAGGGCAGTGCGCAGACGCGGCACAGGTCCTGGGTGAGGATCAGGTCCGGATCGAGTCCGGCCAGCGCGCCGGCGTGCAGCGTGTAGAGGTCGGCACCGGCCGCGACCTGCGACCGGACGTACGCGTCGATGTCGCCGGGACTCATGCCCCGGGTGTCCCGGCCGCCGACGACCACTGTGGTGCCCGACCGGTAGCGTGCGGGTACCTCGCACTCGAAGGTGACGCCGACCAGGTCGTCGCCGAGGCCGAGCGCGTACGCGATCTCGGTGGCGGAGGGGAGCAGGGAGACCAGCCGCATGCCCGCCATCATGCCCCTCGCGTGGACCGCCGCGTCCCGGGGCCGGCCCGGAACGGACATCGGGTCGCCCTCGGGCCTTGCCGGGACGCCGTACCCGCTTAGACTCTGCTGACTCCGCCGAGCCCCCCGGGCGGTATGCCGGGGTGCGTCGGCGTCCCGTTCCGGTCAGCCCGTCTGACCTGCGCTCCGGAGAGCCCGATGAAGAGCCGTACCGCCGCCGTCCTGACCGTCCTCTGCGCGGCCACCGCGCTCACCGCCTGCGGTGACGACGAGCCCGCGCCGAAAGGACAGCAGGTGCCGGTGACCGCCACCGACACCAGCTGCGAGGTCACCACCACGCTGTTCACCCCGGGTACCGTCACGTTCACCGTGACCAACCGGGGTCAGCAGGCCACCGGGGTCTACGTCTACGGCCGGGAGGGCGACGCCTTCACCAAGGTGATCGCCGAGGTGGCGGACGTGCCGGCGGGCCGCACCGGCGACCTGCGCGCGTCGCTGCAGACCGGCACCTACGAGGTGGCCTGCAAGCCCGGCCGGCAGGGCGACGGTGTCCGGACCACGATCACCGTCTCCGACGACGGCAACCTCGCCAGCGCCGCGGCCGAGGTGGCCTACGACCGGTCGGTGACGATCGAGCTGACCGGCGACGCGCTGACCGGCGCGGACGCGCTGATCGCCGAGCCCGGCGAGAAGCTCGCGTTCAAGGTGACGAACAAGACCGCCGGGGCCCGGACGCTGTACGTGCTCAACCCCGAGGGCAAGCGGGTCGCCGAGATGAAGGCCGAGGCCAACGGCACCGCCGAGACGGTGGTGACGCTGGGCGCGGCGGGCGAGTGGTCGCTGAAGGTCAAGGGCGACGGCGTGGCGTCGGTGAGCAAGCCGCTGGTGGTGCGCTGAGGCGCGGGGAACGCCGACCCGAAGTCGGTCGATCCGGGTGCATCCACCGGGGACAACATCGCTCGTCTCGCCGCCCGGCTGGCCGTGGGCGCCACCGCCGTCGCCGTGCCCGCCCAGGCCGGTGCCAAGCAGCCGGGTACGCGGTCGCTGGCCGCCGTGCTCACCGCCGACAAGAGCGGCTTCGACCACAACCCGTGGGACTTCGACGTCCTCACGAAGGCGGTCCTGACGGTGCTGCAGGCCAAGCCGGACTCGCCGGTCAAGGTGCTCACCGACGGCACCGTCGCGGTGACCGCGTTCGTGCCGAACGACTACGCGTTCCGCGAGCTGGTCCGGGACATCACCGCCGCGACGAGGCTGCCCGGCGAGAAGGCCGCGTTCGACGCGGTCGCCGGCCTGGGCGTGGACACCGTCGAGGACGTCCTGCTCTACCACGTCGTGCCGGGCGCGACGATCGACCGGAAGGCGGCGCTGACGGCCGACGGCGCTGACCTGACCACCGCGCTCGGCGCCACCGTCGAGGTGGACGTGAAGCACCACTGGTTCGGCCGGCAGGTGCGGCTGGTCGATGCCGACACCAGCGACCGCGACGCGTGGGTGGTGCGGTACGACATCAACAAGGGCAACAAGCAGATCGCGCACGCGGTGAACCGGGTGCTGCGCCCGATCGACCTCCCCTGAACCACCCCGCCACGGCGTCCGGCACCCCCGGCCGGGCGCCGTCGGCGTGTGCCGCCTGCCCGCGGCGCGACCTGGCTCTGGTGGGCGGCGCGAGCCGTGCCGTACGGTGCTCGCCGTGACCGCGCACGATCATGTCCCGCCCGGCCCCGTCGCCGTGCTCGCCAACCCGACCGCGGGCCGGGGGCGGCACCGCGGTCTGCTGCCCGGGATCCTTCAGCGCCTCGCCGGAGCGGGCCGCCCGGTCGAGCTGCTGCGCGCGCGTACCCCCGAGGAGGCGGAGGCGGCGTGCCACGCCGCGGTCGCCGGCGGCGCCGGGGCGCTCGTCGCGGTCGGCGGCGACGGCACGGTGCACCGGGCGATGCAGGCGGTAGCCGGCACGGCCGTGGCGTTCGGGCCGGTCCCGGCGGGCACCGGCAACGACTTCGCGGTGGAGACCGGCTTCCCGGCCGACCCGATCGCCGCCGTCGACGTGATCACCGCGGCGCTCGCCGCCGGCCGCGCCCGCCCGGTCGACCTGGCCCAGCTGTCCCGGCCCGGGGAGACGGACCGCTGGTTCGGCGCGGTGCTCGCGGCCGGTTTCGACGCGATCGTCAACGAACGCGCCAACCGGATGCGCTGGCCGCGCGGCCCGCGCCGGTACGACCTGGCGATCGTGGTGGAGCTGGCCCGGCTGCGGCCCCGCCGCTACCGGCTGGTCCTCGACGGGGTAACGCAGGAGATCGACGCGGTGCTGGTCGCGGTGGGCAACGCGGCCAGCTACGGCGGCGGCATGCGGATCTGCCCGGACGCCGACCCGCACGACGGCCTGCTCGACGTGGTGGTCGGCGGCCGGTTCGACAGGCGCACCCTGATGCGGGTCAAGCCGCAGATCTACCAGGGCACCCACGTCACGCACCCGCTGGTGCGCGTCTACCGCACGCGGACGGTGGAGCTGTCCGCCGAGGGCATCACCGCGTACGCCGACGGGGAGCGCTCCTTCGACCTGCCGGTGACCGTCACCGCCGTGCCGGCGGCGCTGCGGCTGCTGCGCTGACCGCCGGGTCCTCGGCACCCGGCGGGCCGATTCCGGGCGGCGCGGGCGGCGCGGGAGAAGACGGCGGCGCGGCGGCGCGGACCGCGCCCGCGCTCGCGGCGACCACCAGTCCGATGGCGAGCATCTCGACCGGGCGCAGCGCCTGGCCGAGTACCAGCCAGCCGGCCACCGCGGCGATCGCCGGACCGAGACTCATCATCACCGCGAACGTCGCGGTCGGCAGCCGCCGCAGCGCGGCCAGTTCCAGGCTGTACGGCAGCACCGAGGCGAGCAGCGCCAGCCCGGTACCGAGCCCCAGCACCACCGGATCGGCCAGGCGACCACCCCCGTCGGCCAGCCCGAACGGCAGGGTGAGCAGCGCGGCGACGGTCAGCGCGAGCGCCAGCCCGTCGGCGCCGGGGAACCGCGCGCCGATCCGCGCCGAGCAGACGATGTACGCGGCCCACATGGCACCCGCTGTCAGCGCCAGCGCGGCACCGGCCGGGTCGAGCCGGTCGAACCCGCCCTGCCCGAGCAGGACCACCCCGGCCAGCGCCAGCGCGGCCCAGCACCAGGCGGCCGGCCGACGCGCGGCGACCACTGACAGCGCCAGCGGGCCGAGCACCTCCAGCGTGACGGCCGGGCCGAGCGGGATCCGCTCGATCGCCTGGTAGAAGATCGAGTTCATGCCGGCCAGGGCCAGCCCGAACGCCAGCACGGCGGCCCAGTCGCGGCGCCCGTACCCGCGTACCCGGGGCCGGCAGACCACGAGCATCAGCAGCGCGCCGACGGTCAGCCGCAGCGTCACCGCCCCGGCCACCCCGGTCCGCGGGAACAGCAGCGCGGCCAGCGCGGAGCCGAACTGCACCGACAGCGCCCCACCGAGCACCAGCGCGACCCCGCCGAGCCGTCCCGGCGCACGCTGCGGCAAGGGGTGGGCACCGGTCATGCCCCTGACGGTAGCCGGTGGACCGGGACGGGTCCGCGCCGCTCACCCCGGCCCAGCGGTCAGGCGGCCCCGGCCAGGTCCAGCACCGCGCCGAGCCCGTTCGCGCGGCCCGCGTCGGCGCAGGGCAGCACCAGCACCCCGCACCCGGCGGCCACCGCGCCCGCGTCGGCCGGTGTGTCGCCCACCATGAGCGTGCGCTCCGGGTCGACGCCGAGCATGCCGCAGGCCCGCAGGAAGATGCCCGGGTCCGGCTTGCAGCGCCCCACCTCGTACGACAGCGCGTACGCGTCGACGAGCGCGTCGAGGTCCCAGGCGGCGAACAGCGGCCGCAGGTCGAAGCCGATGTTGCTGACCACCGCCACCTTGACCCCGGCGGACCGCAGCGCGCCCAGCACCGGCGCGGTGTCCGGGTAGGGCACCCAGCCCTCGGGCACCAGCACCCGCTCGTAGAGCGCGTCGGCGAACCCGTCGATGCCGGTGTCCACGGTCTCGGCCAGCCCGGTGTACGCGCCCCGGTGCGCGTGCGGGTAGAGGTCACGGTCGGCCCACAGCTCGGCCAGCCGGGGCGGCACCCGTGCCGGCAGCGGGCCACCGGCGCGCCCGGCGGTGAGCAGCCGGTCGGCCAGCGACGTGGCCCGGATCCGGTCCAGCTCGACGCCGCAGGCGGACGCGGCGGCGAGCACCCAGGCCAGTGGCTCCTCCACCTGGGCGAGGGTGCCGTGGAAGTCGAAGAGCACCGCCTCCACGGGCCGGCGGGACGGGCCCGGGCGGACGGCGTCGTCGGCGCCGCTCGAGACGTGGGGCAGTTCGGTACGGTCCGGCACGTCGTGCACCCTACCGACCGCTCCGATCGTCCTGCCGGATGGCCTTGACCGGTACTCGTCGGCGGCACCGATTAATCTTGGAACCATGTCGAGCCCCGCCGAGCGGTACGCCGCGGCGCGCCGCCGGGCCGCGCAGGCCTCCGCCTTCCCGGCCCTGGACGAATTCTCGCTGGATCTCGGGTTCGATCTTGACGACTTCCAGCGCGAGGCGTGCGAGGCGCTGGAGCGGGGCAGCGGCGTGCTGGTCTGCGCGCCCACCGGCGCCGGGAAGACCGTGGTGGGCGAGTTTGCGGTGCACCTGGCGCTGCGCGGCCGGCCCGGCGGCGACGCGCCCGCGACCCGGCGCAAGTGCTTCTACACCACGCCGATCAAGGCGCTGTCCAACCAGAAGTACCACGACCTGGTGGACCGCTACGGCGCCGCGCAGGTCGGCCTGCTGACCGGTGACAACGCGATAAACGGCGACGCGCCCGTGGTGGTGATGACCACCGAGGTGCTGCGCAACATGCTCTACGCCGGCTCGGCCACCCTCGAAGGCCTGGCGTACGTGGTCATGGACGAGGTCCACTACCTGGCCGACCGGTTCCGCGGCGGGGTCTGGGAAGAGGTGATCATCCACCTGCCCGAGTCGGTCACGCTCGTGTCGCTGTCGGCCACCGTCTCCAACGCCGAGGAGTTCGCCGACTGGCTGGTCACCGTACGCGGCGAGACCGCCGTGGTGGTCTCCGAGCACCGGCCGGTGCCGCTGTGGCAGCACATGCTCGTCGGCAAACGGATGTTCGACCTTTTCCACGACGCCGACGCCGCCCGCAAGCACGACGTCCATCCCGAGTTGCTGCGCTACACCCGGGACACGATGCGCCGGCTGGAGCTGGGCGAGGGCCGCAGCGCCGGCCCCGGCGGCGGACGGCGCGGCCCGCGCTGGCGCGGCCCGATGCGCCCGGACGTCGTCGACCGGCTCGACCGCGAGGGGCTGCTCCCGGCCATCCTGTTCATCTTCAGCCGGGCCGGCTGCGACGCCGCCGTGCAGCAGTGCCTGGCCGCCGGGCTGCGACTCACCTCCCCGGACGAGCGTGCCGAGATCCGCCGGGTGGTGGAGTCCAAGGTCACCGCCATCCCCGGCGAGGACCTGTCGGTGCTCGGCTACTGGGAGTGGCTCGACGGCCTGGAGCGCGGCCTCGCCGCGCACCACGCCGGCATGCTCCCGGCGTTCAAGGAGGTCGTCGAGGAGCTGTTCGTCCGCGGGCTGGTCAAGGCCGTCTTCGCCACCGAGACGCTCGCGCTGGGCATCAACATGCCGGCCCGCTGCGTGGTGCTGGAACGTCTGGTCAAGTTCAACGGTGAGGCCCACGTCGACCTCACCCCCGGCGAGTACACCCAGCTCACCGGCCGGGCCGGCCGCCGGGGCATCGACGTGGAGGGCCACGCGGTCGTCGTCTGGTCGCCGGAGACCGATCCCCGGCACGTCGCCGGGCTCGCCTCCACCCGCACCTATCCGCTGCGCTCCAGCTTCCGGCCGTCGTACAACATGGCCGTCAACCTGGTCGGCAGCGTCGGCGCGGCGCCGGCCCGGGAGCTGCTCGAGTCCTCGTTCGCGCAGTTCCAGGCCGACCGGTCGGTGGTCGGCCTGGCCCGGCAGGTGCAGCGCAACACCGAGACCATCGACGCGTACGGCGCGGAGGCCGCCTGCCACCACGGCGACTTCGACGAGTACTTCGCGCTGCGGGTGGCGATCGCCGACCGGGAACGCGCCATCGCCCGGCAGGGGCAGACCCAGCGCAAGGCGGCGGCCGTCGCCTCGCTGGAGCGGCTGCGGGTCGGTGACGTGATCCGGGTGCCGTCCGGGCGGCGGGCCGGCCTGGCGGTGGTGCTGGACCCGGCCACCGGCGGTTTCGGCGAGCCCCGGCCGCTGGTCCTGACCCAGGACCGCTGGGCCGGGCGGGTCACCCCTGGTGACTTCACCACCCCGGCCGAGGTGCTCACCCGCATCCGGGTGCCGAAGCACTTCAACCACCGCTCACCCGCGGCCCGGCGGGATCTGGCCGCCGCGGTCAGCGGCACCGGCCTGGACCGGCACGGTGGCCGGCGGGGTGGCCGGCGGGGTGGCCGGTCCCGTCAGGCGGTGGGGGAGGACCACCGGCTCAGCCAGCTCCGCGTCGAGCTGCGCGCCCACCCGTGTCATGCCTGCCCGGACCGGGAGGAACACGCCCGCTGGGCGGAGCGGCGGCGCCGGCTGGAACGCGACACCGAGGAGCTGCGCCAGCGGGTGTCCGGGCGGACCGGCTCGCTGGCCCGTACCTTCGACCGGATCGTCGCGTTGCTGACGGCGCGCGGCTACCTGGCCGCCGACGGCGAGGTCACCGACGCCGGGCGGATGCTGGCACGGATCTGGACCGAGGCCGACCTGCTGGTGGCCGAGTGCCTGCGCCGCCGGGTGTGGGACGGCCTGTCCCCGGCCGAGCTGGCCGCCGCCGTGTCGGTGGTGGTCTTCGAGGCGCGCCGCGACGTCGACGAGCGGGCGTCGTTGCCGCGCGGCGGGGTGGCCGACGCGGTCGACGCGACGCTCGAGTTGTGGGGCGACATCGAGGCGGACGAGGCGGCGCGCGGCCTGGCCGTGACCCGGGAGCCCGATCTCGGCTTCGCCTGGCCGATCTACCGGTGGGCGCGCGGCGAGGCGTTGGCGAAGGTGCTGGCCAGCGGCCACCAGATCGACGGGGAGATGCCGGCGGGCGACTTCGTCCGCTGGGCGCGCCAGGTGGTCGACCTGCTCGGGCAGATCGCCGACTCGGGTGGTGCCACGGCCGAGCTGCGCGGCACCGCCCGGCAGACCATCGCGGCGGTCAACCGGGGCGTACTGGCCTACCACGCCTCCGCCTGACGGTCACTTTCGGTCACCACTTGCCGGAAATCGACGCACCGCTGCGTCACGGCGCTGCCACCGGATGAATTATCGGGGGGCCGATGTGTGCCCTGGTCAGGGCCTGTCCCATCATTGCCAGGGGCGCGCCGTGGGGCGCCCTCCGGTCGATGGTGAGGGAAGGCGTCGTGGGCGAGATCAATCACTTTGAGTACGGGTGGATCACACCGGCGCTCAGCTACGCGCTGTCGGTGCTCGGCTCGGCGCTCGGGCTGGTCTGCGCCGGGCGGATCCGGACCGCCACCAGCGGCGGTCAGCGCGCCTGGTGGGGTCTGCTCGCCGCGTGGGCGCTGGGCGGTACGGCCATCTGGGCCATGCACTTCATGGCGATGCTGGGCTTCGCCGTCGGCGGCACCCGGATCCGTTACGACGTGCCGCTGACGGCCGCCAGCACGGCGATCGCGGTGGCCGCGGTGGGCATCGGGCTGGCCATCGTGGGCACCGGCCGGCTGGCCGCGCCGCGGCTGCTGGTCGGCGGGTCCTTCACCGGCGCCGGGGTGGCCGCCATGCACTACACCGGCATGGCCGCCATGCGCCTGGACGGCTCGCTCGGCTACGACCCGCTACGGGTCACGCTGTCGGTGGTCATCGCGATCGTGGCCGCCACCGTGGCGCTCTGGCTGGCGATGACCGTCCGGCGAGGGCTCGCCATCGCCGCGTCGGCGCTGGTCATGGGCATCGCGGTCAACGGCATGCACTTCACCGGCATGAGCGCGCTGTCGGTGCACCTGCACGAGGGCAGCGGCCCGGTCTCCGGCACCGAGGTCAGTGGCCTGCTGGTGCCGATCGTGCTGGCAGTGGTCTTCGGCGTGGTCGGCCTGGTCTACGCGCTGCTCGCCGCGCCGTCGGACGACGACCGCGCCGGGGCCGCGTACGTCAGCTCGCGGCTCGACGTGGCGCCGCAGACGGTGGCCGCCGAACCCGCGCCGGACCCGGTCGGCCTGCGGGCCCGCTCGACGCTGGCGCAGCCCGGCGCGCCGTTCCCGTCCCGCCGGAGCACCGACCGCCCTTCGTGATCAACTGATCACGATCGGTCGCCCGCCAGCGCGTCGACCAGGCGGCGGCACGAGCCGGCCAGGTTCCAGCGCTGCGCCAGCTCCAGCAGCCGGTCCGGGTCGGCGGGGGACGTGGGCAGCGCCGGGTCCAGCTCGGGCAGCGGCACGTCGGTGGCGACCCGGACCACCTTCGGCGCCACGGCCAGGTAGTCGCGGGCGGCGTCCAGCTTCGCCCGCAGCCCCGGCGCGAAACCGGAGCGGGGGTCGTCGAGCGCGGCCAGGATGCCGTCCAGCCCGCCGTAGCGGTCGATCAGCCGGGCGGCGGTCTTCTCACCGACCCCTGCCACGCCGGGCAGCCCGTCGCTGGGGTCGCCGCGCAGCGCCGCGAAGTCGGCGTACCGGTCGGCCGGTACGCCGTAGCGGGCGCGGACCGCCGTATCGTCGCAGTCGTCCAGCTTGGCCACGCCCCGGCCGACGTAGAGCAGGCGCACCGGGTGCGCGTCGTCGACGAGCTGGAACAGGTCGCGGTCGCCGGAGACCACCTCGACCGGGCCCGGCTGGGTCGCCGCGAGCGTGCCGAGCACGTCGTCGGCCTCGTAGCCGGTGGCCCCCACCGCCGGGATGCCGAGCGCGTCCAGCACCTCAAGGATCATCGGCACCTGCGGGGACAGCGTGTCCGGCACGACCTCGCCGCCCTCGGGCGCGACCCGGTGCGCCTTGTACGACGGCAGCAGCTCGACCCGCCAGGCCGGGCGCCAGTCGTGGTCGAGCGCGCAGATCATGCGGCCGGGCCGGCGGGTGCGTACGAGCTGGGCGAGCATGTCGAGGAACCCGCGTACGGCGTTCACCGGCTGGCCGTCGCCGGTCTTCGCGGCCGACTCGGGAATGCCGAAGTAGGCGCGGAAGTAGAGGCTGGGGGAGTCGATCAGAAGGATCGGCTGTCGATGTGCCACGCGGACAAGCCTTCCACAGCCCGGCGACGAGATGGGGGAGGCGACCGCCGGACCGTCCCTGCGCGGGCTCAAGCGCAAGGCCGGCCCGATCATGGTCCGGCGCCGGGGCGAGCTGTTCGTCCTCAACAAGTCCGACCGGCGGCGGAAGGACTGGCAGGGCTGAGCCCGATGGCCGGTACCTCGTCCACCTCGGAGCGCCCGGTCGCGCGCGCGACGGCGGAGGCGGCCAGCGGCCGGTAGATCCGCACCGAGTCGGCGAGCGCCGAGAAGTGCGATCCCGAGTTGTCGCCGTGGTACCGGGTGACGATGTCCACCTGCTCGACCGGCAGCCCGGCGCGCACCATCCGCAGCAGCACCGTCATCTCGTACTCGAAGCGGTCGCCCGGGATCGTGGTGAGCCAGCCGAGCAGCGCGGCCGGGTAGGCGCGCAGCCCGGTCTGGGTGTCCCGGACGTCCCGGCCGGTTACCAGCCGGAACGCCACCCGGGTCGCCGCGTTGCCGAACCTGCTGCGTGCCGGGACCTCGCCGTCGAACTCGCGGACGCCGAGCGCCGGCGCCCCGGTGGCGCGCATCCGGTCCACCACGCGGCACACGTCGGGCACGCCGTGCTGGCCGTCGGCGTCCACACAGACCACGTCGCGTCCGGGGTGGCGCGTCGAGGCGTACCGGAAGCCGGTGCGAAGCACCACGCCCTTGCCCCGGTTGACCCGGCGGCGCAGCACCGTCGCGCCCCGGTCGCGGGCCGCGCGCAGCACCCCGGCGGCGGACGGGCCGCTGCCGTCGTCGACGACGAGCACGTCCGCGCCGGGCAGCGCCGCGCGCAGGTCGCCGACCAGCGGCGGCAGCCGGTCACCCGGTCGGTACACCGGCACGATCACGATCACGGAACCTCCCGGGTGGACTCGCCCGCCGGTACGGCCCGCCGGGTCGATCGAGGACGCTCGTACCCCCGGTGCGCGGCGGTGAATCACCGGCGGGGCGTGAGGCGTCCGATCCGGTCGGCCGCGCGGGTCAGCGCGCGCTCGCGGCGCAGCGACGCCTCCGGGGTGCGCACACCGAGGAAGCCGATCCGGCTGAACGCCCGCGCGGCCCGCTCCCGCCGCACGGGCACCGGGTCGGGCGAGGTCACCGGCACGTCGGCCAGCGCCGGGCCGGACAGGCCGAGCACGCGCGCGGCGAGCAGCCGGACGCGGGGCAGGTGCCACGGGTGGGAGACCAGCCCGAGCGGGCGCTGCGCGGTGAACTCCGCCGTGTCGAGGAGCCCGTCCTGGACGGTGTGCGCGAGGTTCTGCACCGTGGTGCGGGAGCGGGTCTCGGCGGCCGACCGGGCGTACGTGTCGAGCCCGGCCGCGCGTGCGAGGGCCCGCATCAGTTCCGCCTCGCGGTATCCGGCGGGCGGGGCGGGCGCGCCGGCCGGGCCGTGCGGCCAGCCGCCGGTGAACACCACCCGGGCGCCGGGCGCGCGGCGGAACGCCTCGGCGTGCGCGCGGACGTAGGCCACCGCCGCCTCGGTGCGTGCGACGCTCTCCGTGGTGAGCCGGTAGCCGCCCGCGCCGGCCACCACCCCACGGCCGAAGACCAGCAGCACGGTGGCGGGAGGCGTCATCCCTTCACGGTACGGGCCGGATCACCCGTCGTCCGGCGGCCAGGGCGGGGCGCAGTTGCTCACCGGGTCGCCGAGGTTGCGTACCGCCACTGTCGCGGTGAAGCCGCCTCCCGACCGCGCCGCCGACGAGCAGGTGCCGGTGGGGAGTCGAGAACATGCGGGAAGGTCCCGTCGTCTGGATGGTGACCGGACGGTGCCCGTCGTGAACCTGCCCGGAAAGCCCGGCGCTGCGGCCTGGGAGGCGCTCCCACGGCCGGGCGTGGAGGCGGATGCCGATGCGTGCGACAGCCGCCGCTCAGCGGCCGCCGCGCCGTCCGCCGTAGAGCCGCAGTGCGTTGCAGACGTCGAACACGCCCGGCACGTCCCAGGCCAGCTCGGCCGCGACCAGGCGCGTCGCCGGGTCGGCCACCAGGCCGGCGAGGATGACCACGCGGTTCTGCACCGTCACGGTGATCTGCTGCCGGCGGGTGGTCCAGTCGGCGCTGAGCCGCTGCGCGACGAGCGATGCGAGCCGGGTGTCCGCGTCGTCGGGCTCCGGTCCGTCGCCGGTATACGGGAACTCGGGGTACGGCCAGGGCATCACCACGGGGAGGGCTCCTTCTGTTCGGTCAGGACCGGTTGCCGGGACGCGGGGCCCGGCACCGGGACGCGGCCGTCGACGACGGTGAAGACGCCGTCGAGCCGCATGGTGTGCAGCACGGTGAGCACGAACCGCGACGGGGACATCAGGCACAGTTGCCGGCCGTCGCGGCGGGCGTCCTGGTGGGCGCGCACCAGCAGGCTGAGCCCGGCGGAGTCGATCACCTCCAGGCGGGACAGGTCGACCAGTTCCATGTCGTCGCCCAGGGAACGCTCGTCGAGAGCGCGGCGGACCGCGGTGGCCGGGTCGGCGTCGTGGGCGGCCGGGGTGCCGGCGACCTGTTCCAGGTCGTCCAGGCCCAGACCGTCGTCGGCGATGGCCGCTCGGGTGCTGCACCGCGGGCAGTGATGCGGTCCGGACGCGAACGGCGAGCCGACCCAGTCGTGCTCGAACACGAGCGTCCACACCACCTCCGCGTCGGGCAGCGTGGCGCCCGTGCCGGTGACGCTGTCGCCGCAGCCGTCGCAGATGAGCATCATGAGGTGGTCGGTGGGTACGACGGTCACACCTCCTCCTTCCCCCGGCCGCCCGTACCGGGCGGCGTCTGCCCCTCCGCCTCCGGCCGGCCGGCGGCGACCACCGCCAGCACGACCGCCACGGCGGCGAAGCCGGTCTGCACCACCAGCGGCAGCACGGGCGATCCGTCGGTGCGGTGGTCCACCAGCCCGACCACGATTGCGCCGAGCAGCGCGGACGCCACGCCGAGCGCGAGTGTCAGCCACACCGGGACGGCCTTGCGCCCCGGCAGGACGAGCCGTCCCAGCCCGCCGACGGCCAGACCCACCACGAGCGCTCCGACGAGCGTGCTGCTGGTCACCACTCCTCCTCAGCGTGCTGCGGACGCGACCCGGGCCCGGCCGCGCGCGGCCGGTCGGGGCGTGTCGACGACGGGTACGGCGCCGAGCCCGGAGTTCTCCAGGATGCGCCGGATCCGCGGATGTGGGTTGCTCAGCGTGAGCAGGCCGCCCTGTCGCGCCAGCCGGCGGTGCACGTCCAGCAGCAGCGAGACGGCGGCGGCGTCCACATGCCGGCACCCGGCGAGGTCGATGGTCAGCTCGCGGGGCCGGAGGGCGAGGATGCGGTCCAGCACGTGGGCGACCTCGGGCAGCCCGGTGAGGTCCAGCTCGTCGCTGATGTCCACGCGCACGTGCGGCACGGCGGACTCCGGCGGGGACGGCAGGCTGGCAGGCATCGGGTCGCTTCCGTGGTGGGATCGGGTCAGACCCCACTCTGCGCAGGGATCTTGGAGGTCACCGGACGGTTGTATGACGGTTCGATGACAAAAGCCACGAACGGCCCACGCGACTGGGCGACCCGTGCCGGGCCCGTCATGATGCCCATATGACGGCCGTACTGGTGATCGAGGACGACGACCGCATCCGGCTCGCGCTGCAGCTCGCCCTCGAGGAGGAGGGCTACGAGGCGTACGGCGCGCCGACCGCCGAGGACGGCCTGCGCCGGCAGCGGGAGAAGCCGGCGGACTACGTGCTCGTCGACCTGATGCTGCCCGGTATGAACGGGTTCGACTGCATCCGTCAGCTGCGCCGCGACGACGACGTGCCGGTCGTGGTGATCAGCGCCCGCGACGACACCCACGACATCGTCGCCGCGCTGGAGGCGGGCGCCGACGACTACGTGGTCAAGCCGGTCGCGATCAAGGAGCTGTCCGCCCGGCTGAGGGCGCTGCGCCGGCGCGTACGCACGGTGGCCGGCCCGGTGCCCGCCCAGTTCTTCGGCGACCTGGAGATCAGTGCGGAGGCCGGCGAGGTGCGCCGCTCGGGACAGCCGGTGCAGGTCACCCGCACCGAATTCCGGCTGCTCTGCGAGCTGGCCGAGCACGCCGGCCGGGTGCTGTCGCGCCAGCAGCTGCTCAGCCGGGTCTGGGGCTACGAGACCGGCGACGAGCGGCTCGTCGACGTGCACGTGGGCCGGCTCCGGCAGAAGATCGAATCCGATCCGGCCAATCCACGCCACCTGGTCACGCTGCGCGGCCTCGGCTACAAGCTCCAGCGATGACCCGGCCCGGCCTGCGCGCCCGGGTCACCGCGGCGTTCGCCGTCGGGGCGTTGCTGCTGTCCGCGCTGATGGCCCTCTTCTCGTACGACCTGACCCGGCGCTCGCTGCTCGACGAGCGGGAGCGCACCGCGGTTCGGGCCGCCTACTACGACGCCGCAGTGGTCCGCTCCGGCCTGGACACCGGCGCCCCGGACGTGGTGGCCGTGCTGCGCTCGCTCGACACCGGCAGCGCCCGCCGCCCGCTGCTGCACCTGCCCGACGGCTGGTACGCCCGCACCGCCGACGTGGGCGCCAGCTCGGTGCCGGTGGAGTTGCAGCGGATGGTGGCCGACGGCAAGCCCGCGGTGCAGCGGATCCGGCTCGACGGGCAGCCCGCGCTGCTGGTCGGCGTGCCGCTGCCCGGCGCGCTCGGCTACTACGAGCTGACCTCGCTGCGGGAGGTCGAGGAGACGTTCCAGGTGGTGGGGCTGGCGCTGATCGCCGTGGCGATCATGGTGGCCGGGGCGGGCGCGGCGCTGGGCTGGTACGCCACCCGGCACAGCCTGCGGCCGCTCACAGCGGTCGCCGACGCGGCGGAACGGATCGCGGCCGGCGACTTCGCCACCCGGCTCGACCCGACCACCGATCCCGACCTCACCCGCCTGTCCAGTTCGTTCAACGAGATGGTCGACAAGCTGGTGCGCCATATCGAGCGGGACCGTCGCTTCGCCGCCGACGTGAGCCACGAGCTGCGCTCGCCGTTGCAGACCCTGGCCGCCGCCGCGAGCGTGCTCAACCGGCGCCGGGAGCACCAGGACGAACGCACCGCCACCGCGGCGGGCCTGGTCGCCGACGAGGTCACCCGGTTCCAGCGCCTGGTCGACGACCTCATCCAGCTGGCCCGCACCGAGCAGCCGGCGCACCGCGAGACGGTCGACGTGGCGGAGCTGGCTCGTACCGTCTGCCGGGAGCGGTCGCTGCCGGAGAGCCTGGTGACGGTGGACGGCGACGCCCCGCGCCTGTGGTGGGTCGACCGGCGCCGGTTCGCCCAGACGCTGCTGAACCTGTTGGAGAACGCCGACCGGTACGGCGGCGGGCCGGTCGCGGTACGCCTCGGCGGGCGTGCCGGGGTGGGTGTGCTGGAGGTCGACGACGACGGCCCGGGCGTGCCGCCCGGTGACCGCGAGATCATTTTCGACCGGTTCGTCAGGGGGCGGGCGGCGCACGACCGGGCCGGTACCGACGGCACCGGCCTCGGGCTCGCGCTGGTGGCGCAGCACGCCGCCGCGCACGGCGGTACGGCCGCGGTGCTGGACCGCGAGCCCGGCGCCCGGTTCCGGGTCGAGCTGCCCGGAGCGCTGCGATGAGCCGCCGGCGGCTCCTGCCGGGCCTGCTCGCAGTGGTGCTGCTGGCCGGCTGCGGGGTGCCGGTGGACGAGGAGCCCCGCCTGGTGCAGACGCCTCCGGGCGCTTTCCCGACGCCGACCGTCTCCTCGACCGCCGACGGGGACGGGCGGGTGGACGAGCCGTTCTGCTTCGTCCGCGACGACGGGCTGGTCGTGGTCGAGCGCCGGGTGAACGGGCTGCCGGGGGTGGACGCGCACCTCCAGCACCTGCTGGCCGGGCCGGACGGCGGCGAGCGCAGTCGAGGGCTGGCCACGGCTCTGCCCGGCACGGTGGCGGTGGCCGGGGCGACGCTCGACGGCACGCTGGCCACCGTCGACGTACGCCAGGCCGGGGAGGAGACCGGCCGCAACGACGAAGTGCTGGCCTTCGGGCAGATCGTGTGCAGCCTCACGCAGCGGCCCGACGTGTACAGCGTGGCGTTCCGCCGGGACGGGCAGCCGCTGGAGGTGCCACGCGCGGACGGGAGCCTCTCCGCGCTGCCGCTCACGGCGGCCGACTACCGCCCGCTGTTGCCTCGCTGACGGCCTTCCCAGCGGGAGTGTCCGCTTATGACCCGAAATCTCCATCGTCCTTTCGGTTGATTTGGCGGTGGCCTTTGGTCTAGTGTGGCTGGCACGACCGGTGTGGGAGGCCACCCGTTCTCCGAGGACAGGAAGGGCAGCATGACCACGATGACCATGGGATCGACCGCCACCGAGGTGCACCGCGCGCCGCAGACCGGTGAGGAGTCCCGCGCCAGCGAGCTGATCGCGGCGCTCGCCGCACTGCCCGCCGACCACCCGCAGCGGGCCGCCCTGCGCAACCAGGTCATCGAGGCGTGGCTGCCGCTGGCGAACCACCTGGCCGCCCGCTACAGCGGTCGCGGCGAGCCGGCCGGCGACCTGGCCCAGACCGCGGCGCTCGGGCTGATCAAGGCCGTCGACCGGTTCGACGCCTCGCGCGGCGTCGACTTCGCCGGCTTCGCCATCCCGACCATCCTCGGCGAGATCAAGCGGCACTTCCGCGACCGCACCTGGAACATCCGGGTTCCGCGCCGCCTCCAGGAGCTGCGGCTGCGCATCTCCGAGGCCAACAGCACGCTGACCCAGACGCTCAACCGGGCTCCGACCGTCGCCGACATCGCCGCCCACCTCGACGTCACCGAGGAAGAGGTGCTGGAGGGCCTGGAGGGTGCCCGCGCGTACAACGCGGTCTCGCTGTCCACCCCGATCGGCGACGGCGACAGCGCCACCGAGCTGGGCGACACGCTCGGCACCGAGGACAACGAGTACGAGCTGGCCGAGCTGCGCGCCTCGCTCGGCCCGGCGCTCGCCACGCTCGACGAGCGCGAGCAGAAGATCCTCACGCTGCGCTTCTACGGCAACCTGACCCAGAGCGAGATCGCCGCCCGGGTCGGTGTCTCCCAGATGCACGTGTCCCGGCTGCTCGCCCGCGCGCTGACCAAGCTGCGCGGCCAGCTCACCGAGGCCTGACCGACCCCGAACGCGACCCCCGCCGGCCCGTCCGGCGGGGGTCGCGTCGTGTCACCAGCGCGAGGGCGGGGCGGCGGCACCACCGGCGATCGGTCGTCGCAGGTGACGGTGTTCGGCAGCAGCCACGGCGCCAGCCAGCCGCCGTCGTTGCCGCCGAGGTCGGTCAGGCCGAACTCCGATCCGCGGTGGGGTGGATGCGACGGGGGTGAGCCGCCACTGCGGTCAGTCAGGGAGGGCTGTGGACAGGCGGCGGATCGCCTCGTCCATCTGCTCGGGCGGGGCGGCGGCGTAAGTGAGGCGCAGGTGCGGGGCCGGCGGTTCGGCGGCGTACCAGGGGCGGCCGGGGAAGACGGTGACGCCCGCCGCGGCGGCAGCCGTCGTCACCGCTACGTCGTCGGTGCCGTCGGGCAGCCGTACCCAGAGATGCAGCCCACCGCGGGGGACGGTGCGCGGGGCCGGCGACGACAGGTGCCGGTCCAGCGCGGCGAGCAGCGCCTCGCGGCGGGCCCGCAACTGGACGCGCAGGCCGCGGCGGTGCCGGTCCCAGGCCGGCGCGGTGAGGAACTCCACGGCGGCCTGCTGCAGCGGCCCGGCCACGAAGAGATCGTCGAGCAGGCGGGCGGCGCGCAGCCGGGCCCCGGCCGGTCCGCGCGCGCCGATCGCGGCGATCCGCAGACCGGGCGCCGTGGGCTTGGTCAGCGAGCGCAGGTAGACGACGTGCCCGTCCGGGTCGTCGGCGGCCAGCGGCGGCGGGGCTTGGCCGTCGATGGTGAGATCGCGGGCGTAGTCGTCCTCGACCAGGAACGCCCCGGCGTCGCGCACCGCCTCGGTGACCCGGGCGCGCCGCGCGGGGGAGAGCGTCGCGCCGTGCGGGTTGGCGTACAGCGGCTGGCAGTAGAACAGGCGGGCACCGGTGCGGGCGAACGCGGCGGCGAGCTGGTCGGGGCGTACGCCGTCGGCGTCGGCGGGTACGGGCACCACCCGCAACCCGGCCGCCCGCGCGGCGGCGAGCGCCCCCAGGTAGGTGGGGGACTCGACCAGGACCGTGTCGCCGGGGACGGTGAGCGCCCGCAGCGTGGAGGAGAGCGCGGCCTGCCCGCCCGGGCAGATCACCATGTCCTCGGCGCGCAGGCCGCCGCCCGCCTCGCGGGCGAACCAGGCGCGCAGGTCGAGGCGTCCCTCGACCGGGCCGCGCTGCCAGGCGGCCGGCTGCCGGGCCGCGCGGGCGAGCGCCGCACCGAGCGCGGCGGCCGGCTGGAGATCCGGGTCGAGATAGCCGCCGGTCAGCGGGATCGCGCCCGACGGCGGCAACTCCAGCAGCGCCTGCATCTCGTCCTCGCCGCCCCGCCGCGAGCCGAGCGCGACCGTCTGCCACGACATGTCCGCCCGCGGTGGACCGGGGCGCCGGGCCGTCACGAACGCGCCGCGACCAGGCCGGGTCTCCACCAGCCCGTCCGCGACGAGCCGCCGGGTCGCCTCGGCGACGGTGACGGGGGAGACGTGATGGTGCGCGGTCAGCTCCCGGACCGACGGCAGCCGCGTGCCGGGGGCGGCATCCGCCGCCAGCGCACCCAGGTGCCGGACCACGCGGTCGATAGCGCTACCATCATTCATGACAGTAAAGAGTAGCGCTACTGCGCCGGTGACGGTAGCGGCCGGACCGGGCGCCGGGATCGCCCTGGGCGCGCTGGGTGTGCTGGCCTTCAGCATGTCGTTGCCGGCCACCCGCGTCGCGGTGCACGCGCTCGACCCGTGGTTCGTCGCGTTCGGACGGGCGGTCGGCGCGGCGCTGCTCGCGTGGGCCTACCTGCTGCTGACCGGCGCGCCGCGCCCCACCCGGGACCAGTGGCGACGGCTGACGATCGTCGCGCTCGGCGTCGTCGTCGGCTTCCCGCTGTTCACCTCGCTCGCGCTCACCACGCAGACGTCCGCGCACGGCGCGGTGGTCGTCACAGTGCTCCCAGCCACGACCGCCGTGTTCGCGGTGCTGCGAGCCGGCGAACGGCCGCCGCCGCTGTTCTGGATCGCCAGTGCCACCGGCCTGGCGCTGGTGCTGGCGTTCCTCGCCGCCGGCGGCTCGTTGCGCGGCGCGCCGTCCCCGGCCGACGTGTTCCTGCTCGCCGCCGTGGTGCTCTGCGGTCTCGGGTACGCAGAGGGCGGCCGGCTGGCCCGCGAACTCGGCGGTGCCCGCACGATCTGCTGGGCCTTGCTGCTGTCGCTCCCGGTCACCGTGCCGGTCACTGCGGTAGCCGCGCTCGTCCACCGGCCGCAGGGCGGCGTCGGCGCCTGGGCCGGGTTCGGCTACCTCACCGTGGTGTCGATGTTCCTCGGCTTCTTCGCCTGGTACGCCGGGCTGGCCCGGGGCGGCATCGCCACCGTGGGCCAGATCCAGCTCGTCCAGCCGGTGCTCACGCTGATCTGGTCCGCAGTGCTGCTCGGTGAGGCGGTCACGCCCGGCACGCTCGTGGTGGCCGGCGCGGTGCTGGCCTGTGTCGTGCTCATCCAGCGCACCCGGGGCGGCGCCACACCGGCGGGCACCTTGGGCGGGCCGGCCTCATCGGGGCGCGACGGTGCCGGTCACGCCGGAGACGTACGCGTGGCTGACGACGTGTCCTGACGCGCATCCTCGATCGGGTCGTGGCAGCTCGTCAACAACGACAACGGCGCGGTGCTCCGTGATCGACGGGGTGGAGGGGGTGGAGCCAGGGGGTCAGGCGGGAGCGCAGGGGGTGTTTCCGGTGGCGCAGGCGGCGGGGGCGTCGTGCGAGGGGTTTGGGTCGCGGACGTCGAAGCGGATGATGGCGGACTGGCCGCCCGGCAACGCCTCGCCGGTGAACGTGACCACAGCGCCGTCCTGAGTGGCCTCGGCTCCGTCCACGCCGCCCACGGTGGCGCCGTCGTGCAACATCACGGTGACCGTCCAGCCCGGACGCGGTGACGGGCCGGGATTGCGCAGCACCACCTCGCCCCGGTAGCCGAAGATCCGGTCGGTGACCGTCTCGTAGGTGGCGCTCAGCGGCACCCCCACCGTCGAGGGCTTCGGGCTCGCCGTACGGCTGGGGGTGGGCGACGGCGTCGGCGAGGGCGACGGGCTGCGGCGGCTGGCGCTGGGCGTGGGCCGCGCGGTCGTGGGCCGGGCGGCGGGTGTGGCGCTGGAGGGCATGACCAGCGAGGTCGTGGGCGTCGGCGCAGCCGGTGCGGGCGACTCGCCGACGGTGGCCCACACCGTCGCCCCGGCCGTGGCGGCGATCAGCGTGACCGCGCCGGTCGCCAGCAGCACCCGGTGGCGCCCGGGCCGCCGCCGGTCGTCGCCGAGCAGGCGGACCACCGGCAGTTCGGCGGTCAGTCCGCCCTCGGCGCGGCGCAGGTCGACGTTCTGGAACGCCAGCCAGTCGAGGATCGCCGGCAGCCGCCCGGTGATCGCCTGCTCGTGCTGCTCGGCGCGGGCGTCGGCGTCCCAGTCGCCCTCTTCGAGGACCTCGCGGACGGACAGGCGGGTGCCGTGCGCGGTGGACGTCAGGTCGCAGGCGAGGCGGGTGGCCCGGCCGGTCTCCCGGCAGCGGACCACCAGCCGGTCCGGCGCGCGCAGTTCGACTGTCTCCACCTCGGTGTCGCTGTCGTAGCCGGGCAGCGCGGCGGTGGCGAGGATCCACCGGTCGGACCCGGGCGCGCTGTCGGCGAACCACTTGGCCAGCAACGCGCGTTCCGTGAGCGCCCGCCAGATCCGGGCGGGCGGGTGGAACAGGTCGACCTCGGTGACGATCTCGATCACGCGGAGACTCTAGGGCCTGTGTCAAGGCCGGTGCGGTGCGCTCTCTCCGCCGTCGTGCCACCGTGCCCGCCAGGCGGCCTCGTTCTCCTCGGCGCTGGCCTTCTCCTCGTGAATCAGCCGGCGCAACGCGGCCCGGGAGTCGGCGAAGATCACCAGCTCGGCCGCCACCAGGGCCACGCAGATCGTGGTGAGCAGGCCCAGCGCGCCGAGTGCCGGCAGGTGCTGGCCGACCGGCAGCGCCGCGGCGAGCAGGGCCAGGACGCCGACCCGGGTCCACGACAGCGTCCGCAGCGCGCGCCACTGGAACGCCATGTTGGCGGCGAAATAGACCATCACGCCGGCGAATAGCAGCGGCACCGCCGGCCCGTGGCCGTGCTCCATCGGGCCGCCCGCCGGGTCGGTGACGATGCGGACCAGTTCCTCGGCGCCGATCGCGAACAGGATCACCCCGGCGATCATGGGCAGGTAGAGATAGGCGTACGCGTCGCGGGCGAGCGTCACCCGCGCGTGGCCCTGTGCGGCGTGCAGGGCGATCCGGGCGGACGGGCCGATCATGTCGAAGTGCGCCCACCAGAGCGCCGCGGTGAACAGGATGCCGGAGATCGCCGCCGGGATCGCCGGCCAGGTCACGGCCTGGCCGAGCAGGTTGCCCCCGACGCCGACCGAGATGACCGACTCGCCGAGCGCGATGATCAGGATAAGGTCGTACCGCTCGGTCCAGTGCTCGGCCGAGGTGATCTTCCAGCCGTCGGTGCCGGCCAGCAGGCCGCTGCTGTACTGGATGGCCACCACCGCGATCCACAGCCCGTCGCGCAGCCAGGGGCCGACCTCCGGGGACACGCGCGGCGGCAGCAGCGCCGCCACCAGCAGGAGGGAGGCCGAGATCAGGGCCTCCGGCAGGAACAGCCGCAGCTTGCGCCGGGCCGGCGGATCGTCACGTGTGGCGTACCGGTACAGGGCGGTGTGCACGAGCCGGATCACGACGTAGCTGATCGTGACCAGGACCGGTCCGGCGCTGCCCTTGTCCAGGTCGCCGAACGTCTGCGGCAGCGCGAGCGCGAACGTGAACAGCGCGACCATGCCGACCACCATGAGGATCGGCACGAAGCCCTCGCCGAGACGCAGCCGGGCGGCGACCGCGCTGTGCACCACCCAGCACCACCAGAGTACGGCGAGCACCAGCAGCGCGTGCAGCAGTTCGCCCGGGGTCACGTTCGCGGCGGTGGCGCGCGTGATGATGAAGAAGGACACCACGAAGACGAGGTCGAAGAAGATCTCGAACCGGTCGACCCGGGTGGCGGGGGCGACGCCGGTCGCGGGCCCGAGCCCCCTGCGCCACCGGTCGCCACCCACCGGACGAGTGTGTCAGCCCAGGTCGGGCGGGGCGTCGCTTTCGCCGGGCGTGCCACCGGTCCGGCGGGGGAGCGGCGAGCCGGGGACCACTCAGCCCGCCGCCGGGGCGGCGTGGGCGAGCACGTCGCGCAGCACGTCGCGCAACGGCCGCCCGGGGTGCTCCAGCCACTCGTTCGCGGCGACCCGCAGGGACGTGAGGAACGTCGCGGCGACGATCCGGGCGCGCAGCGCCGCGCCGGGGCCGGTCAGCCGGTGGGCCAACTCCGCGGCCATCTCCCGCTCCAGGGCCGCGTACGCACCGACCTGGTGGGCGGCCAGGCTCGGGTGACCGTGCAGCCGGCGGCGCCGGTTGAGCCAGGGCTCGGCCGGGTCGTCGTAGCCGTCCCCGGCCTGCACCAGCGCGGCCCGGGTGAGTGCGGCCCACGGCGACAGCTCGGGCGGTTGTTCCGCGACGAGCGTGCGGAGCCGGCGCAGCCGCAGCGTGTCGCCGTGGAAGAGCGCCTCCTCCTTGCCACCGAAGTAGTTGGAGAACGTCCGCCGGGAGACGTTCGCGGCGTCGGCGATCGCCTCGACGGTGATCCGGTCGGGGCCGCGCTCGACGGCGAGGGACAGCGCCGCCTCGTGCAGCGCGAGGCGGGTGGCCGCCTTCTTCCGTGCCCGCAGCCCGGTGCACTCGTCCATGGCGGCCAGCGTAGGTGACGGATTTCTCAGTGGGCAAACTTGCCTACTAGGCAGTTTCTGGTGTTGATTGCTTGAGGCAACGAAGCGCCACCCCGAATCGACACCCCGGAGGACGCGCGCATGAGCGCACCCACCACGACGGCCGAGGCCGCCCCCATGAGCAAGCGGCAGACGCTGGAGGCACTCAGCGGTCTGCTGCTGGTGCTCTTCGTGGCCATGCTGAGCGGCACCGTGGTCTCGACCGCCCTGCCGAAGATCATCGGAGCGCTCAACGGCTCGCAGACGCAGTACACCTGGGTGGTCACCGCCACCCTGCTGACCGCCACCGCGACCACTCCGATCTGGGGCAAGCTGGCCGACCTGTTCAACAAGAAGCTGCTGATCCAGGTCGCCATCGTGGTGTTCCTGATCGGGTCGGTGGCGGCCGGTTTCGCGCAGAGCGCCGGCCAGCTCATCGCCGCCCGGGCCTTCCAGGGCATCGGCGTCGGCGGTCTCCAGGCGCTGGTGCAGGTCGCCATCGCGGCCATGATCCCGCCGCGTGAGCGGGGCCGCTACAACGGCTACCTGGGCGGCGTCATGGCCCTGGCCACCGTCGGCGGCCCGCTGCTGGGCGGCCTGATCGTGGACACGTCCTGGCTCGGCTGGCGCTGGTGTTTCTTCGTCGGCGTGCCGGTCGCGGCCGTCGCGCTGTTCCTGCTCCAGATCACCCTGAACCTGCCCACCGTGCGCCGGACGAACGTCAAGATCGACTATCTGGGCGCCTCGCTCATCGCCGCCGGCGTCAGCGTGCTGCTGATCTGGATCTCGTTCGTCGACGGCTCGTTCGCCTGGCTGTCCTGGCAGACCGGCGCGATGGTCGGCGGCGCGGTGCTGCTGCTCGCGCTCGCCGTCCGGGTGGAGGCACGGGCCGCCGAGCCGGTGGTGCCGCCGCACATCGTCCGCGAGCGCACCACCGCCCTGGCGGTCCTGGGCAGCCTCGCGGTCGGCATGGCGATGTTCGGCGGCGCGGTCTTCCTCGGCCAGTACTTCCAGATCGGCCGCGGCTACAGCCCGACCGAAGCCGGCCTGCTCACCATCCCGATGATGGTCGGCGTGCTGATCTCCTCGATCGTCGCCGGCCGGATGATCACCGCCACCGGACGGGTCAAGCCGTACATCGTGTTCGGGGCGGTCGTGCTCGTCGCCGGCTTCGCCATGCTCGGCACCATCGACCACGGGACCTCACTGGTCTTCGTCGGCCTCGCGATGTTCGGCGTCGGCGTCGGCGTCGGCACGACCATGCAGAACCTGGTGCTCGCCGTGCAGAACACGGTGGCGCTGCGGGACATCGGCGCGGCCAGCGCCGCGGTCGCGTTCTTCCGTTCGCTCGGCGGCACCATCGGCGTGTCGGTGCTCGGCGCGGTGCTGGCCCGCCGGGTCACCGACCGGATCACCGAGGACCTGGCCGCGGCCGGCATCCCGGCCTCCGCCGGCGGCGGCAGCACGCTCAACCTCGACGCGCTGCCCGAGCCGGTCCGGCAGATCGTGCGGGCCGCGTACGGAGACGCGACGGGGCACATCTTCCTGATCTCGGCCGCCATCGCGGTGGTGGGTGTCGTGGCCGCGCTGCTGCTGCGCCCGGTCACCCTGCGGTCCAGCCTCGACCTGCCGGACCCCGGCCGTTCGGTGGCGGTGGGAGCGGATGCCGTCGACGCCGCGCCCGCCTTCGACGAGGTGAGCGCCGACCCGGCCGGCCGGGAGGAACGCGCCCGCCGCTGAGCCCGTACGGGCCGGCGTACCGGGTGATCTACCGGCGCAGCAGCCAGGCCGCGTCGGGCAGGTGGTTGGTGCGGGCCAGCGAGTCGGCGGCGCTGCCACCCGGGCACCAGTACGCGTCCACGAAGTCGATCTTCGGGCCGGCGGTGGAGACTTCGGTGCGTACCGCTCAATTTATAGACAGGAGTCTTTACTGTTAACAATCTTTAATTTATGTTCGGGGCACCTTCCGTTCCCCCGAAGGAGTTGCCACCATGCGCCGAAGAATCACCCTCCCGCTGCTCACCGCCGGTGCCGTCACCGGCACGCTGGCACTCGCCGCGCCCGCGCAGGCCCACGGGTACGTCTCCTCCCCGCCCAGCCGGCAGGCGCTCTGCGCGCAGAACCGGGTGCCCGACTGCGGCCAGATCAAGTACGAGCCGCAGAGCGTCGAGGGCCCCAAGGGCCTGCGCAGCTGCCACGCCGGCATCGCCCAGTTCGCGGTGCTCAACGACGACAGCCGCAACTGGCCGGCCACGGCGGTCGGCAGCACCGCCACGTTCACCTGGGTCAACACCGCCCGCCACGCCACCGCCAACTGGGAGTACTGGATCGGCGGCAGCCGGGTCGCGGTGGTCGACGGCGGCGGCCGGCAGCCCGGCGCGACCGTGTCGCACACCGTCAACCTCGGCGGCTTCTCCGGCCGGCAGAAGTTGCTCGCGATCTGGAACATCTCCGACACCGCCAACGCGTTCTACTCCTGCGTCGACCTCCAGATCGGTGGCGGAGGCGGCAACCCGACCCCGCCGCCCACCCCGACCGCGGCACCCACCACACCCGCGCCCTCGCCCACGCCCAGCTGGACCAGCACCCCGGCGCCGGGCGGCACGTGGACCGCCGGGCGGGCGTACCAGGTCGGTGACACGGTCACCTACGACGGGCGCACCTACCGCTGCCGCCAGGCGCACACCGCGATCGCCGGCTGGGAGCCGCCGAACGTACCGGCGCTGTGGCAGCAGATCTGAGCCCGCGAGCCCGCGCGGCGGAGCCGGCCGGTCCCCGGCTCCGCCGCGCGTCCGCCGCCACCGGGCCGGCCACGGCGCTGCTCGCGACGGTGCTCGCCCTGGCCGGGTGCGGCGGGCCGCCCGCCGCCGATCCGGCCCTCCCGGGCACCGCCCCGCCTCCGGCCGGCGCCGAGGCCACGATCAGCGGGATCGACGCGCTGTTCCTGGCCATGATGGAAGCGCACACCGAGCAGACGCTGGAGATCGTCGGGCTCGGCCTCGACCGGGTCACCGACGAGCGGATCCGCACGCTGATCTCTGCCGTGCGGGCCACCGAGACCGACGAACTGGCCACCATGCGCCGATGGTTGCGCGACGCCGGCCCGTCCGCCGCCGCCGCGGCCGCCCGGCACGACCACTCCGGGCACAGCGACGCCGCCGCCGGACTGGCCCGGCTGCGCGCCGCCCCGCCCGCCGACGCCGACCGGGTGCTGCTCGACGTGCTCAGCCGGCACCAGCGCACCGCGGCCGACCTGGCCCGCGCCCAGGTCGCCGCCGGAACCAGCGAGCGGGTACGCGACCTCGCCCGCCGCATCGACCGCTCGCGTACGGCCGAGGTCGAGCTGATGGCCGGCCTGGGCTGAGCGGCGGGCCCGGCTCATCTCCTGGAGCCGGCCGGACGGAGCATGACCTTCGTCACGGTCGCCGCCGCCGGTCGTCCCCCGCAAGGCTCGCGAACCGGCGCGCACCAGCCCTTTCCGCGAGCCGACGGATCGCTTCCGAGCCGGTGGCGGGCACTGAGCCGTGCCGGTGCGGTTCGCCCGTCGGCAAAACCGGCCGCGCCTCGTCCCAGGTCATGGCTACGCTGTCGCCCGGACGCCGCCGCGCGTTCCGCCCGCGCTCCGCAGACGGTGCGCGGCACGGCCACCGCCTCCCAGCGCCGGACCGGATCCAGGAGACCGTCAGTGACCCAGCAACCCGTTGCGACGTCGACGAAGCTCGACGCCGCCGTACTCAAGGTGGCCGGCGTCGTCGTGCTCGGTGCGATCATGTCGATCCTCGACGTGACAGTCGTCAGCGTGGCGCTGCCGACGTTCCAGAGCGAGTTCGACGCCACGTACGCCCGCGTCGCGTGGACCATGACCGGCTACACGCTCGCGCTCGCCACGGTGATTCCGCTCAGCGGCTGGGCCGCCGACCGGTTCGGCACGAAACGCCTCTACATGGTGGCGTTGGCGCTGTTCACCATCGGCTCCGGGCTGTGCGCCACGGCCGACTCGATCGGCGAGCTGATCGCCTGGCGGGTGATCCAGGGCCTCGGCGGCGGCATGCTCATGCCGCTCGGCATGACGATCATCACCCGGGCTGCGGGCCCGCACCGCATCGGCCGCCTCATGGCCGTGCTCGGCATCCCGATGCTGCTCGGCCCGATCACCGGCCCGATCCTCGGCGGCTGGCTGATCGACGTCGCGAGCTGGCACTGGATCTTCCTGATCAACCTGCCGATCGGCCTGGTCGCGCTCGTCTACGCCCAGCTGGCGCTGCCCCGGGACAACGCCGCGCCGTCCGAGTCGTTCGACTTCCTCGGCATGCTCATGCTCTCGCCGGGTCTCGCGCTGTTCCTCTACGGCATTTCCACGCTGCCGGAGACCGGCACCGTCGCCGACACCAAGGTGTGGCTGCCGATGCTCGTCGGCGGCGCGCTCGTGGTCGCCTTCGTGCTCTACTCGTTCCGGCCCCGGCACCCGCTGCTCGACCTGCGGCTGTTCCGCAACCGCAGCCTGACCATCGCCGCCGTCACCATGTTCGTGTTCATCATCGCGTTCATGGGCGCCGGCCTGCTGTTCCCGAGCTACTTCCTCCAGGTGCGCGGCGAGACGACGCTGGCCGCGGGCCTGCTGATCGCGCCGCAGGGCATCGGCGCGATGCTGACCATGCCGATCGCCGGCATGCTCGCCGACCGCGTGCCGGTCGGCCGGACGGTGCCGTTCGCGCTCGTGCTCATCGCGGCCGGCTTCTTCACCTTCACCCAGCTCGGCACCGACACGTCGTACTGGCTGCTCTGCGGCTCGCTGTTCGTGATGGGCCTCGGCATGGGCGGCACGATGATGCCGATCATGACGTCGGCGCTCAAGACGCTCACCGCGGTGGAGGTGGCGCGCGGGTCCACGCTCGTCAACATCCTCCAGCAGATCGGCGGTTCGGTGGGCGCCGCGATCATGTCGGTCATCCTCACCAGCGAGCTGAACGGCTCCCGGCCGATCCCCGGCGCCACCGACCCGGCCACCGGCGCCCCGCTGACCGAGGCCCAGCTCGCCATCGCCGCCCAGCAGCAGCCCGAGCTGATCCAGCAGTTCCCGGTGCCGCCGTCGCTGATCGAGCGCGGGCTCGACTTCGCGGCCGACTCCTTCTCCACCACCTTCTGGGTCGCGTTCGGCCTGGTGCTGCTGACCTTCGTCCCGGCCGCGTTCCTGCCCCGCCGCCGGGAGCCCTCGCACCTGCTCGACGGCGAACCGGGCGAGGACAAGCGTCAGGTGCCCGTGCCGATCCACTGACCGCCGCCGTGACCCCGGGCCGGACGCGCTCGCGTCCGGCCCGGCTTCTTGATCCGCCACCGCAATGCCCGTCAGCGCCTAGGATCGGAGACCGGAGCCGGGGAGAGGCGGTGAGCGTGGGCGCAGACGACGCACAGCGGTCGGCGCGACGGCGTAACCGACTACTGCTGGCGGGTCTGCTCGCGGTCGTCGGGCTGATCCTGCTGCTGCTCGGTCTCACCGTCGCCACCGGCACCGTCGCGGGCGTCGAGGTGGTGCTCGCGTTGCTGCTGCTGGTGGCCAGCTACGCGATCCAGCGGATGGCCCGCCGCGAGACGCTCTACCGCGACGAGCGGCGCTGACCGGCCAGGCGCTCCGGCCGGGCTAGGCTGCCAGTGTGGATCACGAAGACCGGATCGCGCTGTTCCTCGACTACGAGAACCTGGCCCTGGGCGTACGGGACCATCACGGCGGCCGACCGTTCGACTTCCGGCCGATCGCCGACGCGCTCGCCGAGCGGGGACGCGTCGTGGTGCGCCGGGCGTACGCCGACTGGTCGTACTTCGACGAGGACCGGCGGATGCTCACCCGCTCGCACGTCGAGCTGATCGAGATCCCGCAGCGGATGGGCGCCTCGCGCAAGAACGCGGCTGACATCAAGATGGCGGTGGACGCGGTCGAGCTGGCGTTCGAGCGCGGCTACATCTCCACGTTCGTGATCTGCACGGGGGACAGCGACTTCACCCCGCTGGTGCACAAGCTGCGCGAACTCAACAAGCGGGTGATCGGCGTCGGGGTGGAGAAGTCCACCTCCGCGTTGCTGCCGCCGGCCTGCGACGAGTTCCTCTACTACGACCGGCTCGAAGGCGTCGACGTACCGCCCCCGGCCGCCCGCCGGTCCCGCCCGGCCCGTCCCGTACCGGCGGAGCAGGTGCCCGAGCGCGCGGTGGAGACCGCACCGGGCGAGGACGAGTCGGCGCGGGATGTCGACACGCTCGCCGTGCAGCTCGTGCAGACGGTGGCCGGCATGCAGGGCAGCTCCAGCGGTGAGGTGACAGCCTCCTCGCTCAAGCGCGCACTGCTGCGTAAGGATCCCACGTTCAGCGAGTCCGACTACGGTTTCCGCACCTTCGGGGAACTGCTGCGCCACCTCGCGGCGCACAACGTGGTGGAGCTGGCCGCCGGGCCCGCCAAGGGCGACCCGGAGGTGTCGCTTCCCGAACAGGGCGACCGGGAGGTCGCGTTCGGGTTGCTCCGCTCGGTGGTGGTCGACCTCGCGGGCGAGGGCGGCGCGGTGGCGCTGTCCGGCCTCAAGGACCAGCTCCGGCGGGCCCGGCCGGATTTCAGCGAGAAGAAGCTCGGCTATCGCAGCTTCCTGCAGTTCTGCAAGGCGGCCGCGACCGGCGGCGCCGTGGAACTGCGCTGGAGCCCCGACGACGGCGACTACCTCCTCACCCCCCACACCCCCTGACCCACACGTCCGCGATCTTGCACTTGCTGACCCGCGAAAGCGGCATGAATCGCCAATCTTGAGGGCGGTAAGTGCAGGATCGACAGGGTTAAGGGTTCGGCTACCCCGAGGGGTGCGGCGGCTCGGACGAGACGGTCGGGCTCGGCTCGCCGGTGGAACCGGGCCCTCCGGTCGGACCCGGTTCGCCCGTCGGGCTCGCGGTCGGCACCGGAGTCACCTGATCGGCAGGAGAACCGGGCGGCTCGACGGGCGTCGACGGGTGGTCGCCGACGCGGGCCGGCGGCGAACCGGCCACGGGCGGTGCGGTGGTGAGGACCCGCGCCCCGGACTCCGGGGTCACGTTCGGGCGCTTCGGTGGCGGCGCGGACCGGGCCGGCCGGACCGCCGGCGACGACGGTGCGACCGGGATCGCCGCGGGCGGCGCCGAAGAAACGGGAGGCGCGGCCGTCGTGGCGGGAGCGACCGGGCGGGCGGCTGGGCGGTGTCCCGGGTCGGTCTGCCCTGCGGTGGCCGTCCAGGTGCCGGCGGAGGTGACGCCCAGCAGCACGGCCACCGCCGCGACACCCGCCGCGGCCAGCCGCTGGGACAGCGCCCGTTCGGCCGGGGCGTCCCACGGGCCGAGCGGCCGGGGTGGCCGGGGCCGGGCGGCCCGGTGGGCGGACCGCAGCGCCTCGACGTCCTCGACCATCGCCTGCCGCTTACCGGTGGCGACAGCGTGGGCGAGGGTGAGGTAGAACCTGGTGTTCGCCGCCCCCGCAGCCGGTACGCGCAGGCCCGCCGGTGTGCCGCCGTCGGCGTCGTGCAGCAGGGTGACCGGCCGGTCCGGGTGATGCCCGGGGCCGCGTACGTCCGGCAGGGACCAGTCCCGCCGGGCGTCGTGCCCGGCGAAGGCCACCCGCCGGTCGGTCACCACTGCGGCGCCGCTGTCGACCACCCGCAGTACCGCCGGTAACGGGCCGTCGGCCGGATCGAGACAGCCGGCCAGCGTGCGGCCCGGCGCCGGCAGTCCGGGCAGGTGCCGGGCCGTGGCCTCGACCAGGTCGACGGCGGGCAGGATCCGGTAGACGACCTCGCCGTCGTCCAGCGGCACCGGCAGCGCGGTGCCGGGCAGCGCACAGCCGCGGAAGCCCGCTGCCTCCATCGACAGCCGGTCGAGGTGCTCGGCGCGGCGGCGCCAGATCCGGGCCGCCGACTCGTACGCCTGGCGCCGGCGCTCGTTCTCGCGCCTCGCCCAGGCCAGCCGCCGCTGCGGATGTGCTCCGATCGCATCGGGTCGCCTCGCCGTCACGCCTGGTACAACGCCCAGCGGAGAGGGCGGATACGTGAGCGCGGCTATCGTCCGGTTTGGCGCTGGTATGCCCGCGATTAGACTGCTGGCATGCCGCGGATCGTCCAGTTGCTGGCCTCGCCCGTGCACCGGTACGTGGGCCGCCCGGCGGACGGACCCGCCCCCGCGCCGCCCGGCGAGCTGGTCGACCGGGTGGAGCTACGCGCCGGGCTCGGCGTCGTCGGCGACCGCTACTTCGGCCGGCCCGCGCACCGGCAGGCGAGCGTCACGCTGATCGCGCGGGAGTCGCTGCCGCCCGGCGCGGACCTCACCCAGCTGCGCCGCAACGTCCTGACCGAGGGCATCCCCGTGGACGAGCTGGTCGGCCGAGTGCTCACGCTCGACTCCGGCGACGGTCCGGTCCGGCTGCGGGTCCACCGGGCCGCGCCGCCCTGCGCCTGGCTCGACGTGGTGGTCGCTCCCGGTACGTGGAAGGCGCTGCGCCGCCACGGCGGTGTCCGGTGCGCCCCGCTCACCGACGGCGTCCTGCGGGTCGGGCCGGTCACCGCGTCCGTGGACGATTGACCCGGTTCGGGAACTTCTGCCATCCTGCGGCCGACCAACCGTGGGGCGACCGGCACTCCGGCGTCGCAGGAGGGACGCCAGGAATGAACCGAGCGGGGCGCGCATCCGTACCGTCCGGCATGAGCATGCCGGACCGGCGGGTCGGCCGCGGATGAGCGCGGACGCCGACGACGAGCAGGTGACCGGGTGGGCGCGACGCGCCGCCCGGGGAGACCAGATGGCCGCCGCCGCGTTCGTCCGGGCCCTCCAGGCACCGGTGTGGCGTTTCCTCGCCCATCTCGCCGGGCCCGCCGAGGCCGACGACCTCGCCCAGGAGACGTTCCTGCGCGCGCTGCGCAGCCTGCCCGGCTTCGCGGGCCGGTCGTCGGCGCGTACCTGGATCTTCACCATCGCCCGCCGGGTCGCGGTGGACCACGTGCGGACGGCGATCGCCCGTCCCCGGGTCGCCGCGTTGCCGGACTGGCAGGCCGCCGCCGAGGCGGCCGGCGCGGTGAACGGCGGCGGGGAGGACGGGGTGGTGCTGCGCGGCCTCATCGCCACGCTGCCGCCGGACCGGCGGGAGGCGTTCGTGGCCACCCAGGTGCTCGGCCTGTCCTACGCCGAGGCGGCCGAGGTGTGCGGCTGCCCGGTGGGCACCATCCGCTCCCGCGTGGCCCGCGCCCGGGAGGACCTGGTGGCCGCCTGGTCCGGCGACGCCCGCGACCGCCGGGCCCGCTGAGACGGCGACCGGCCGGGGCCCGCCGCGCGCTGAGCGGACGGTCAGGCGGCGCGCCGGTCGCGGGCCTGTGCCGGGTACGGGCCGGGCGGCACCAGCCGCAGCGCCGGCGTGGCCGGTTCCTCGGCCGGCAGCGCCCACCGGGACCGGTCCGGCCGGCGCTGACCGGGCGGGGTGTCGCCGGGGCGTCGGCCGAGGCGGGACAGCACCAGCGTCACCGCCCAGCCGACCAACAGGAAGCCGTGGCTGACCAGCCGGGTCATCGCCACCTGCCCGGTGATCAGGTCGTTCACCGACAGCAGCACGAGCGTCGCGACGAACGCGCTCAGCATCGGCAGCAGACCGGACGGAGCGGACCGGCGAGCGGCCACGTAGAGGAACCCGGCGCCGACGGCGACGTTCCACGCCGCCGACTCGTGCCACAGGTGCTGGCCGGAGGTGTGCGCGTGCGTGACGACCGCCTCCCGGCCGATCTGGGCCAGGCCGAGGACGAGCTGCACCGCGCCGAGCAGGCCGAGCGCCCCGCGCAGCCCGAGCGTGATCCGGTGACGGCGACCGGGCCGGGGCGGGGGAGCGGCGGCCAGGACCGCGTCGACCAGGTCGGGCACCCGCGGGGCGAGCTGCGTACGGGCCCGCCGGGTCACCGACGCGGCCGAGTCGAACCAGCCGCGGCATCCGGGGCAGCCGGTCAGGTGCGCCTCGGCCGCCTCGATCTCCGAGCCGGACGCCTCACCGTCCAGCTGCGCCGACAGGATTTCCCGCCACTGCTCACACACCATGTAGGGATAGTCGTCGGAAGCGGTGCGCTGGTTCCCGGCGGGGTGCGGGTCACGCCTCGGTCAGGCGGGACTTCTGCACCTTGCCCATCGCAGCCGCACCTGCCGGGGGGCGTTTGTGCGCGGACAGGTGCCGCGCCACGAAGTCGATCAGCTCCGTCTCGGCCACGCCGTCGCCCTCCACGTACGCGGTCACCTGCTGCCCCGGGTCGGGCGAGCGCCGGGCCAGGTCCAGCGGGGCGACTCAGCGGTGACACGCGCGCCCCATCCCGGTGTGTCCGCCCGGCGTACCGCGACCGTAGCCGGGCCGGCCACCCCTGCCGGGCACGCCGTCGGGTATGTGTCATCGTGGTCGGCGGCGAGGGAGGGTGTCATGTCGGGTCCGTTGCGCGGGGTGCTCGTCGCCGACTTCTCCCGGATCCTCGCCGGGCCGTACGCGACGATGCTCCTGGCCGACCTCGGCGCGGACGTGGTCAAGGTGGAGGCGCCCGGCGGCGACGACACCCGCGGGTGGCGGCCCCCGGTGCGCGACGACGTCTCCACCTACTACCTGGCGGTCAACCGCAACAAGCGTTCGCTGGTGCTCGATCTGACCGATCCCGGTGACCTGACGCTGGCGCACCGGCTCGCCGACCGGGCCGACGTGCTGATCCAGAACTTCCGCCCGGGCGCGCTGCGCCGTTTCGGCCTCGACCACGACTCGGCCACCGCCCGCAACGCCCGCCTGGTGTACGCCTCGATCAGCGGCTTCGGCGACGCCGGGGGCGCCGACCTGCCCGGGTACGACCTCATGGTGCAGGCCGCGGCCGGGCTGATGAGCCTCACCGGGGACGCGGACGGTCCGCCCTACAAGGCCGGGGTGGCCGTGTTCGACGTGATCGCCGGACTGCACGCGGCGGTCGGGATCCTGGCCGCGCTGCGGCACCGGGAGTCCACCGGGCGCGGGCAGCACGTCACTGTGGACCTGCTCTCCTCGGCGCTGTCCGGCCTGGTTAACCACACCGGCGCCTACGTCGCGGGGGCAGCGGCGCCGCACCGGATGGGCAACGCGCACCCGAGCATCGTGCCGTACGAGCCGCTGCCCACGGCCGACGGCGAACTGGTGGTGATCGCCGGGAACGACGGCCAGTTCCGTACCCTCTGCCGGGTGCTCGGCGTGCCGGAGCTGGCCGACGACGCGCGGTTCCGCCGCAACGCCGACCGCACCGCGCACCGCGACCAGCTGCGCCCGTTGCTGGTGGCGGCGCTGTCCCGGCGCGGCAGCGGGGCCTGGTTCGCCGAGCTGCGCGCCGCGGGCGTGCCGTGCAGCCCGATCAACTCGGTGGCCGAGGGGGTGGCGCTGGCCCAGGGCCTGGGCCTGGACCCGGTGGTGACGACCGGCGGGGTGCCGGGCATCCGGAACCCGATCGGCCTGTCCGGGGCGCCGCCCCGCTACGACCTGCCGCCCCCGGAGCTGGACGAGCACGGCGCCCAGCTGCGCGCCTGGCTCGCCACCGAGTGAGCGGCGCGGTGGGCCGGGCCGCCGTCAGAGCGTCTCGACCAGCCGGAAGCGTTGCCGCGCGGCCGGCGTGTCGTCGTCCGCCGTGAACCCGGGATCGCCGAGCCGGCTGCTCCCGAACGTGGGCCGGCCGGCTGCCATGCGGCAGCGTAGCGGTCAGCGGCGGCGCAGCGCGGGGTCGAGCAGAGCGGGCGGGGTGTCGTTCTTCTCCTGCGGGGCCAGGTCGACGCCGGGGGCGACGATCGCGTCGATCGCGTCCAGGGTGTCGGCGCTGAGCACGGTGCCGGCGGCGGCGAGCTGGCTGTGCAGGTGTTCCGGCGTACGCGGCCCGATGATGGCGCTGGTCACGGCGGGGTGCGCGGTGACGAAGCCGAGCGCGAGCTGGATCAGGGTGAGACCGGCGTCGTCGGCGACACCGGCCAGCCGTTCCACCGCGTCGAGCCGGGCCCGGTTGGCCGGGACCGCCGGGTCGAAGCGCTGCGGCATGAACGTGGACCGGTGGGTGGTGATCTCGCGGCCGGCCCGGATCGCCCCGGAGAGCCAGCCCGACGCGAGCGGGCTCCAGACCAGGACGCCGAGCCCGTAGTGCTGCGTGACCGGCAGGACGTGCGCCTCGACGCCGCGTTGCAGGATCGAGTAGCTGGGCTGCTCGGTGGCGTACCGGCCGAGGTGATGCTCGCGGGCCGCCCACTGCGCCTCGACCAGGCGGTGGGCCGGGTAGGTGGAGGTGCCGAAGTGCCGGATCTTGCCGGCCTGCCGCAGGTCGGTGAGCGCCGACAGCGTCTCCTCGTCGCTGGTGGCCGGATCCCAGCGGTGGATCTGGTAGAGGTCCACGTGGTCGGTGCCGAGCCGGCGCAGGCTGTCCTCCAGCGCGGTGAGCAGCCAGCGCCGGGAGCTGCCGCGGCGGTTGCGGTCCTCGCCCATGGGCAGGGCGGCCTTCGTGGCGAGCACCACGTCGTCGCGGCGGCCGGCGATCGCCCGGCCCACCATCTCCTCGGAGATCCCGTTGCCGTAGACGTCGGCGGTGTCGATCAGGTTGATCCCGGCGTCCAGGGCGGCGCCGACGAGCGCGGTGGCCTCCTCCTGGGTGGTGCCCCCGATCGGGCCGAGGTTCATGGCGCCGAGCGCGAGCGCGCTGACCTGTACGCCGGTGCGGCCCAGGGTGCGGTACTGCATGGGTTTCCCTCCGGTGGCCGCGACGGGCGCGACCTGATTCGGTGATCTCACGTCCCACCTGGCACCATGGCCATGCGGAACACTGCTCCGTTAACCATACGGAACGCTGTTCCGCTTAACAAGCGCCGGCCAGGAGGAGACGCCGAACGTGACCGACACCACCGAACCGGGCCGCCGCCGGGCCGACGCGCGGCGCAACCAGCGCTCGCTGCTCGACGCCGCCGCCGCGGTCTTCGTCGCCTCCGGCGTCGAGGCCCCGGTCCGCGACATCGCCGCCGCGGCCGGCGTCGGCGTGGGCACCGTCTACCGGCACTTCCCGACCCGGGCCGACCTCGTCGTCGCGGTCTACCGGCATCAGGTCGAGGCGTGCGCCGAAGCCGGCCCGGTCTGCCTCGCCGAGGGGCCCACCCCGTACGCGGCGCTGACCCGGTGGATCGACAGTTTCGTCGACCTCCTGGTCACCAAACACGGGCTCGCCGCCGCGCTGCGCGCCGACAGCGGGCAGTTCGACGCGTTGCACAGCTATTTCGTCGACCGGCTGGTGCCCGTCTGCGCCGATCTGCTCGCCGCCGCGGCGGAAGCCGGCGAGATCCGCCGGGACGTCGACGCGTACCAGCTGCTGCGCGGCGTCGGCAACCTCTGCATCGGCGCGGACAGCGACCCGCGCTACGACGCGCGCCGGCTGGTCGGTCTGCTGCTCGCCGGCCTGCGGTCCCCTGACTGACGGCCGGGCCAGCCGTCGACCGGCAGCCGCCGGTCGAGCCAGTCCAGGAGCACCCGCTCGTACTGCGGTGCGATGCTGTCCAGGCCCTCGCCCCCGCCCAGCGTGGGCGCATGGTCGCAGCCGGCCAGCCGGGCCACCGTCAGCTCGGCGTCGCGTGCCGCCCGCTGCCACACCGCCAGGCTGTCCTCGATCGGGATCCACGCGTCGGTCTCGCCGTGGCAGAGCAGCACCGGGCAGGTCAGCCGCGCCAGCACCGGCGCCGGGTCGTAGTCCATGTCGGTCCAGGTGCCGGGCACCGCGGGCAACTCCTCCGGCAGGAACGCCAGCGGGAACCACTGCCGCCGCGTCGCCGCGTCGATCGCGGCCTGTGCCAGCGGCCGTGGCACGTCGCCGCGCTGGAAGCCCTCGGCGACGCGCCGCACCTCGGCCAGCTCGGCGAGGTCGGCCGGGCCGTAGCCGTTGCGGCGGAGCTGCTCGGCGGTGCCGTGCCGCATCTGGGCGGCCGGGCTGACCGCGCTGCACCCGACCAGCACCAGGAAGCCGACCGGGTGCCGGGTGGCGGTCAGCGCCGCCGCCCACGCGCCCTGGCTGAAACCCCACAACCCGACCGGGACCGGCCCGATGTGCCGGCGCAACTCGGTCACCGCTGCCGACGCGTCCTCGGCCTGGTCGGCAAGTGGCACGTCGTGCCCGTCCACCCGCGGGCGGCGGTCGTACCGCAGCACCGCGATCCCGGCCGGAGGCAACAGCCGGGCCAGGTGCTCGTAGAGGAAGAAGGAGCGGTGCCCGGCGTGCGAGCCGTGCAACACCACCAGGCCGCCGCGCACCGGCCCGGACGGCCGGTCGAGGACCGCGGGCAGGCCCGCCGCGCCGACAGTCGTCTCCATGCCGGGCAGTGAACCACGAACCGTCCGCCCCCGGTGGTCCCCGCCGCCGTCCGGGACACCCGCGTGCGTACGCTGACCAGGTACGCCGCCGCGACCGTGGAGAACCGCCATGACCAGCCCCGCACCCCGTACCGTCCGGGTCGCCCGCCCCGAGGACGTCGCCGTCCTCGTCGACCTGATCGAGTCGGCGTACCGGGGCGAGCGCAGCCGGCAGGGCTGGACCCACGAGGCGGACCTGCTGGCCGGGCAGCGCACCGACCCGGAGATGGTGGCCGCGGCGGTCACCGGCAAGGACGGCGTGGTGCTGGTCGCCGAGCAGGGCGGCGACCTGGTGGCCTGCTGCCAGCTGGAACGCCGCGACGACCACGTCTACTTCGGCATGTTCGCGGTCGCGCCCGGCCGGCAGGGCGGCGGCGTGGGCCGGGAACTGCTGGCCGCCGCCGAGCGCCACGCGGTGCAGCAGTGGCACGCCGGCGAGATGCGGATGACCGTGATCGTCCAGCGCGACGACCTGATCGCCTGGTACGAGCGGCGCGGCTTCGTCCGTACCGGCGAGCTGAGCCCGTTCCCGTACGGCGACGAGCGGTTCGGCGTGCCACTGCGTCCGGACCTGGCGTTCGAGACGCTGCGCAAGAAGCTCGGCTGACTCATCCCGCCAGGTCCCGGCGGCCGTAGGCCCACCCGCCCAGGGCGGCCAGGGCGACCGCCGCCGCGAGCAGCACGCCCTGAGCCGTCCAGTTCGGCGCCGCGTCGGGCACGGCGGCGAGATGCGCGTACGGCGACAGCGTGCCGATCCAGGCGGGCGCGCGCACGCTCTCGGCCACCACGGTCAGCAGGAAACCGCCGGCTGTGGGCAGCATCCCCAGCACGGCGACCAGCCGGGGTGCCGCCCCGACGGCGAGGGTGGCCGCCCCGGCGCCCAGCAACGCGAGCGGCAGCACGTTGAGCGTGCCCGCGAGGGCGGCGGTGACGGGCAGGCCGGCACCGACCAGGGCCGTGCCCAGCCACGTCGCGAGACCGGCGGCCAGCGCCAGCGCCACCGCCCCGGCGGACGCGCTGGCCACCTCGGCGGCGAGCAGCCGGGCCCGGCTGACCGGACCGGCCCGCAGCAGCGTGAGCCGACCGGCGGCCTCCGCCCCGACGAAGGCGTGCAACCGCGCGGTGGCGAACGCGCCGATCGGCACCGCCAGCAGTGCGAACAGCGTGGCCACGTACCCCCGCACGTGGTCGAGCCCGCCGAAGCCCGCCCGCGCGGCGAGGTCGGCGAAGGCGGGGTTCTCCTCCAGGAAGCCGGTCAGCGACGTGGCGAGCACGCCGATCAGCAGGAAGTAGGCGGCGACGCCGGTGGTCCAGCCGGCGAGCGGGCGCAGGGCGCGTCGTACCGCGAAGGCCGGCACCGAGCCGAGCAGGCCGCGTCGCGGCGCCCGGCCGGCCGGCGGGCGCAGCAGTCCCGCTCCCACGTCGCGCCGGCGGCACAGGGCCAGCGCCGCCCCGGCCAGCAGAACGACGGCGGTCAGCGACACGAGCAGTGGCAGCCACCGGTTGTCGTGGTAGGGACGGGTGAGCGCGAGCGGGCCGTACGGCGGCAGCCACCGCAGCCACGCCGACGCCGGCCCGGCGTCGCCGACCATGCGCGCCAGCAGGCCGGCCCCGAGCACGGCCAGGCCGGTGCCCGTCGCCCCCGCCCGGGTCGGCTGGACCTGCACGACGACGGCGCCCAACGCGGCCGCGAACGCGCCGGCCGAGGCGAGACCGGCGCCGTGCAGCAGCGCACCCTGCCACGGTGTGCCGGCGATCGTCAGCGTGGCCGCGAGCAGCGTCCCCGCCAGTGCCGACGTCGCCATCAGCGGCGCCAGGTGACGCCGCAGCACCGCGGCGGGCGTCAGCCTGCCCGCGAGCAGCAGCCCCCACCGGCCGGCCTCCTCCTCGCCCCGGGTCGTCCGGACGGTCGCCAGCAGGCTCCACACGCTGAGCAGCACGGCCAGCACCGTGCCGGTGCGCCACACGGTGAACCCGCCGGCGGTGTCCAGGGCGACCGGCTCGCCGAACAACGTACGGATCGCGGGGTTGCGCGCCAGCGCCTCCAGAGCGGCGGCGTCCATGCCCTCGCCGACGGTCCGCGCGTAGGTGGCCACCACCAGGGCGGACATGCCGACTGTCACGCCGGTCACGACGAGGGCCGGCCGCCAGATCCCGCGGACGGCGAGCAGACTGACCGCTGTGCCGGCCGGCCGCGTCACGCCTGCTCCCCGTAGTAGTCGAGGAAGATCTCCTCCAGGCTGGGCTCGCGCACGGTCAGGGTGCTGATCTCCGCCCCGGACAGGGCGCGCAGCGCGGCGGCGGGCGGGCCGGCGAGGGTGAAACGCAGCAGCCCGTCACGCTCCTCGACCGCTTCGACGCCCGGCACGCCGGCCAGATCCGGGGCCGAGCCGGTGAACCGTACCGTCACCTTGTTGCGGTGCAGCCGCCGCAGCTGCGGCACCGGGGCGATGTCCACGAGCCGGCCGGCCCGCAGGATCGCCACCCGGTCACAGACCGCCTCCACCTCGGCGAGCTGGTGCGAACAGAGCAGCACGCTCTGCCCGTTGTCGCGCGCCTCGCCCACCGCCCGGCGGAACTGCAGCTCCATCAGTGGATCCAGGCCGCTCGTCGGCTCGTCGAGCACGAGCAGCGGCGCCCGGGTGGCGAACGCGGCGACCAGGGCGACCTTCTGCCGGTTCCCGGTCGAGTAGGCACCGGCCGGGCGGGACGGGTCGAGGGCGAACCGCTCGACGAGTTCGTCCCGGTAGCCGGCGTCGACGCCGGGACCGGTCGCGGCGAGCAGGTCGAGGATCTCCGCGCCGGTGAGCTGCGGCCAGAGCGCCACGTCGGCCGGCACGTACGCCAGCAGCCGGTGCGCCGCCCGCACATCCGCCGCGTCCACCTCGAAGATCCGGGCGAGACCCCGGGTCGGACGGGCGAGGCCGAGCAGCAGCCGGATGGTGGTGGACTTGCCGGCGCCGTTCGGGCCGAGGAGGCCGACCACCTCACCGGCGGCGACGGTCAGATCCAGGCCGTCGAGGGCCACCAGGCGGCCGTAGTGTTTGGTCAGGTCACGGGTGTGTACAGCGGGGTGGGCTCGCATCGCGTGGCTCCAGGGTCCGGCGGGGCAACGACCGCCGACCAGGCTTCCCGGCACACCACGCCCACCGTACTGCCGACGCCTCGGCCCTGGGAAGTCCCGGCCGGCGCCGTCACCGCCCCGGCGGCCCGTCGACGAGCGCGACGAGCTTCTTGGGGGCCAGCACGCAGTAGCTCTCGGTGAGCAGTTCGGCGACCTCGATCCAGTCCGTGTCCGCGTCCAGCCGCAGGCCGACCACGTCGGCGGCCCAGTCCGGCTTGAAGAAGTGCGGCCCGGCCGCGAGCAGCCCGGCGATCTCGTCGCCGGGGGAGCGGAACGTCATCACGCACACCGGCTCGTCGGTCGCCGCGGCCCGCGCGTACGCCGCCTGGTGGCCCGGGTCGACGGTGAGCACGTGCGCGAACGTGCGGCCGCGGACGCGCCACCGGACGCCGACCCAGGCCGCCTCCTCGTAGGTCTCCGGCAGGCCGAGGCAGACCGGCCGCAGTCGGTCGAGGTGCTCGGGTGGGACGTCTCCGGGGCCGGTCATGCGAGCAGGCTAGCCGCAGCCCCCGACATTGCGGCCGCACCGGCGTGGCGGCCCCGCCGTCGCGCGGTCGGGACGGAAATGTCGTAGCCGGGGAGTACGACAGCGATGAGTTCCGGTGAGCCGCACGGTCAGTGCGGGGATGACCCTCGGACGAGAGGACGAGACATGAGCGGCGTACGAGTACTTGTCGGCACGCGCAAGGGCGCGTTCATCCTGACCTCGGACGGCAAGCGCGACGACTGGACCGTCGACGGGCCGCACTTCGGCGGCTGGGAGATCTACCACCTGACCGGCTCACCCGCCGAACCGGACCGGCTGTACGCGTCCCAGTCCGGCGGCTGGTTCGGGCAGCTGATCCAGCGCTCGGACGACGGTGGCCGGACCTGGGAGACGGTCGGCAACGACTTCGCCTACAGCGGCGAGGTCGGTCAGCACCTCTGGTATGACGGCACCCCACGGCCGTGGGAGTTCAAGCGGATCTGGCACCTGGAGCCGTCCCGCCACGACCCCGACACCGTGTACGCGGGCGGCGAGGACGCCGCCCTCTACCTGACCACCGACGGCGCCCAGAAGTGGTCCGAGCTGACCGCTCTGCGCCAGCACCCGACCGGCCCGTCCTGGCAGCCCGGCGCGGGCGGGATGTGCCTGCACACGATCCTGCTCGACCCGGCCGACCGGGACCGGATCTACGTGGCGATCTCGGCGGCGGGCGCGTTCCGCAGCGACGACGCCGGCGCGAGCTGGCTGCCGATCAACAAGGGGCTCCGCTCGGGCGAGATCCCCGACACCGACTCGGAGGTCGGGCACTGCGTGCACCGGCTCGCGCAGCATCCGTCCCGGCCGGACACGCTGTTCATGCAGAAGCACTGGGACGTCATGCGCACCGACGACGCCGGCGCCAACTGGCGGGAGGTCAGCGGCGACCTGCCGACGGACTTCGGTTTCCCGATCGCGGTGCACGCGCACGAACCGGAGACGATCTACGTGGTGCCGATCACCAGCGATTCGCTGCACTACCCGCCGGAGGGCAAGCTGCGGGTCTACCGCAGCCGTACCGGCGGTGAGCACTGGGAGCCGCTGACCGAGGGGCTGCCGCAGTCGCACTGCTACGTCAACGTGCTGCGCGACGCGATGGCCGTCGACACGCTCGACCCGTGCGGCGTCTACTTCGGCACCACCGGTGGTCAGGTCTACCACTCGGCCGACGGCGGCGACACGTGGGCGCCGATCGTGCGGGACCTGCCGGGCGTGCTCTCGGTCGAGGTCCAGGTGCTGCCGTGATCCGGGTGGTGCTGCCGGCGCACCTGAAGAACCTGGCCCACGTCACCGGCGAGGTCCGTGTCGAGGTGGCCGGGCCGCCCACCCAGCGGGAGGTGCTCGACGCGCTGGAGGCCGCGTACCCGATGCTCCTGGGCACGATCCGCGACCGGCACAGCGGGAAGCGCCGGCCGTTCGTCCGCTTCTACGCCTGCGAGCTGGACCTCTCCAACGAGTCCCCGGACGACCCGCTGCCCGAGGAGGTGGTCGCCGGCAAGGAGCCGTTCATCGTTCTCGGCGCGATGGCGGGCGGTTGAGCGCCGCGCCCGGCGGTTGAGCGGCCGGGCCGGGAACCGCGCTCGTCGCCGCCGCGTCTGACCGGCATGACCCGTCACGCATCCCGGACGTACCGGTGGATGATGGCCGCCACGTTGGTCCTCGCCGGCTGCACCGCGGCACCGCCGCGCGCCGACCCGTCGCCCACCGGGCGGGTCGTACCGGCCGGCGGACTGCGGCTGGTGGCCTTCGACAACTGCGACGAGGCGCTGCGGCAGCTCCGCACGGCCGCGAAGGCGGCGGTCGGCCCGTGGGGCCTGGGACCGGGCGATATCGTGCCGTACACCGCGAAACGGGCGGCGGCGGTAGGTGGCGCCGCCGAGGACGCGGCGGCGGTGTCCACACCCGACTTCTCCGGCACCAATGTGCACGAACCGGGCGTGGACGAACCGGACCTGGTCAAGACCGACGGGCAGCGGATCGTCACGGTCAGCCGGGGCGTGCTGTCGGTGGTCGATCCGGCGACCCGGCGCGTGACCGGCCGGCTTACGCTCAACCCCGACGCCGAGCCGTTCTCCGGTGGCGAGGCGAGCCTGCTGCTGCACGGCGACCGGGCGCTCGTGCTGCTGGGTCCCGGACAGCCTGTCTGGGGGCCCGTGCCGGGCGGTCCGGCGGTCCGGCGCACGAACGCGCAGGCGCGGCTGGTCCTGGTGGATCTCGCCGGGCCGCCCCGCGTGGTGGGGGAGTACCGGATCGACGGTCTTCTGGTCGACGCGCGGCAGGTCGGCGCAACCGCCCGCGTCTTGATCCGGTCCTCGCCCCGGCTCGACTTCCCCCACCTCGCCGGCCACCGGACCGACGCGCAGCGGATCGCGGCCAACCGCGCGGTCATCGACAAGGCCACGCTCGACGACTGGCTGCCCGGCTACGAGATCCGCGACGGCGTGCGGACCGTCGGCACCGGGCGGGTGGGCTGCGACCGATTGAGCCGGCCGGCCGGCTTCTCCGGCGCGTCGATGGTGACTGTGCTCAGCTTCGACCTGGGCGCGTCCGCGCTGGGTTCCGGTGACCCGGTCACCGTGGCCGCCGACGGCGACGCCGTCTACAGCAACGGCGCACGCCTCTACGTCGTCAACGACCACCGCTGGCGGATGTGGCGGGGCGGACCGTCCGCGGCGCGCGACATCAGCACCGAGATCTACCAGTTCGACACCGTGGCGGGCACACCGCGCTTCGTCGCCGCCGGGTCCGTGCCCGGCTGGCTGATCGGCCAGTACGCGCTGTCCGAGTGGGACGGTCACCTGCGGGTCGCCACCACCACCGGCGACACCTGGGGGCGCGGAACGTCCTCGCAGTCCGGCGTGTACGTGCTGCGCGCCGACGGGGCCACACTCAAGCGGGTCGGCGCGGTGACCGGCCTGGGCAAGGGCGAGCGGATCTTCGCGGTGCGGTTCGTCGGCGGCATCGGCTACGTGGTGACGTTCCGGCAGACCGACCCGCTGTACGGCGTGGACCTGCGCGACCCGGCCGCGCCCCGGGTCACCGGCGAGCTGAAGATCAACGGGTACTCGTCGTACCTGCACCCGGCCGGTGACGGTCGCCTGATCGGGGTCGGCCAGGACGCGACCGACCGGGGACGGGTGACGGGCACCCAGGTGTCGCTGTTCGACGTGGCCGACCCGGCCCGTCCGGCGCGCGTCGCCCAGCACCACGTCCCCGGCGGCTGGTCCGAGGCCGAGCACGACCCGCACGCGTTCCTCTACTGGGCGCCGGAGCGCCTGGTGGTGCTCCCGGTACGGCAGCCGGGCATGGACACCGTCCAGGCCGACGGCACGAAGCGCCCGCCGTCCGGGAGTGTGCTCGCACTGCGAATGGGCGACAAGGGCTTCACCGTCGCCGGCACCGTCGACCACCCGGGGGCCCTGGCCGACGGCGGCGAGTGGGCGCCGATCCGCCGCTCGTTGATGATCGACGACGTGCTCTGGACGGTCTCCGACGCCGGTCTCAAGGCGACCGCCCTGTCCGGCATGACCACCCTCGCCTGGGTGCCCCTGACCTGACGCCGGCCGGGGGATCCCGTCGTGGAGACGGGCGCCGCCCCGGATGATCGGGCCGTGCGTTGGCGGCGCAGGTGGCGGTAGCTGACCTCGGCGGTCCGCTGCGGCGTCACGTCAGGGGTGTCGTTCTCCACGATGTACTCCATGACCTGGTGCCCCCGGAAGATCCGCGCGAAGTCGATCACCCCGGTGCCCAGGTCGGCGATGCCGCCGGTGGCCGGGTCGCGGTGCAACACCCGCTGCTGCGCCGAGCGGATCACGTCCGGCGTGAAGCCCTCCGGGTCGTCGACGCCCTCGCCGGAGGTGATGCCGCCGGTGACCGCCCAGTGGATGTCGATCTCCAGGTACCAGGCTTTCGATGTCTGGGTGGAGACGCGCGGCGGAAAGTTGCGACTGCGTGTCGCCGGTGTCGCGTGGCAGGCTCAGGACATGGCCGCATACGACGTCGCTCTCGTCCTGCTCGTCGACCCGACCGGCGCGATTCTCATGCAGCACCGCGACGGCAACGCGCCGGTCGCGCCGTACAAGTGGGGCCTGCCCGGCGGCAGCATCGAGCCCGGCGAGACACCGGAGCAGGCCGCCCGCCGTGAGCTACACGAGGAGACCGGCCTGACGGCCGGTGAGCTGCACCTGCTGTGGAGCGGCCCGCGACCACACGAGGACGGCTTTCCGCACACCGTCACCGTGTACGTCTTCCGCGGCGCCACCGACGCCCGGCAGGAGGACGTGATGCTCGGCGAGGGGCAGGCGATGGTCTTCGTGCCGTGCGACGAGGTGCTCGACCGCGACCTGGCGGTCAGCGCGGCGAAGGTGCTGCCGCTGCATCTCGCGGAGACCGCCTAGCGCCCGGTCAGCGCCCCGGCCAGCACACTGGCGAACCGGGGGAGCAGCTCGTCGTCGGGCAGATGATCCGGGTTGATCTCGGTGACCGACAACCCGGCGAACCGAGGGCTCGCCACCAGCTCCGCCAGCGTCACCGCCGCCTCGCCGAGGCTGAGCCCGAACGGCTCCGGCACGTCCGCCAGCGGCGCGTCCACGAAACTCAGCACGTCCACGTCGAAGTGCACCACGAACCGATCGGCCCCGCCCTCGGCCACCGACCGGGCCCGGCGCGCCGCCGCCCCCGCGTCGGCGTGCACCTCGTCGGCCGGCACGTAGGTAAGGCCCAGCTCCGCCACCAGCTCCCGCTCGTGGTCACCGCGGGGCAGCGAGTCCCCGTACACCACCACCCGATCCGGCGACAGCAACGGCACCGCCGGCCCGACACCGGCCACCTCGGGCAGCGTCCCCGGCAACCCGAGCATGTGTGCCAGCCCCATGGCGTCCAGGTTGCCGTTCGCGCGGGTCTCCGGCGTGTAGAGATCCGGGCCGCCGTCCACGTACACCAGCGCCGGCGACAGCCCGGCCCGCGCGCAACCGGCGACCAGGCCGACAGTGACTGTGCAGTCGCCGCCGAGCACCAGCGGCGCGCGCCCCCGCACCAGCGCCGCCGCGACCCGGTCGGCCACCGCCGAGGCGACGGCGGCCACCGCGCCCGCGTTCTGACCCCTGGGGTACGCGGGATCCGGCCGCCACCGGAAGCCCGGTACGTCACCGGCGTCCTCGACGTCGGCGCCCAGCCGGTCGAGCAGGCCCGCGGCGCGCAGGGCGGCCGGGGCGCGCTCGATGCCCGGGGTGTGGGCACCGGCACTCGACGGGGCTCCGACGACCGTCCACTGACGATGATCCATCGCCCCACCCTAACCGCGTGTTTCAGCGCAACACGAGCAGATCGAGGGCGTCGACGACCGGACCGGTCTGGGTCCTTGCTGCTTCGCGCAACCGCTGGACGCCCGCGGCGTACTCCGCGTCGGTGATGAGCTGAAGCGGCGTGTGCGCCTCCCGGCGCAGGCCGGCCGCCGCCTCCCGCAGCGACGGTGCGGTGACCTGCGGAACCTGCTCGACCGCCGCGGTGGCGAACCCGGCGGCGGCGAAGGCGGCCTCGACGTCGGCGATCCCGGGGTACGTGTCGAGCACCCGGATCGCCTCGGGGAAGTAGTCGAACAGCGTGATCGCCTCGTGCCGCCCGGCGAACGCGGAGCGGATGAGCACCGGGGCTCCGGGCCGCAGCACCCGGCGCAGCTCGTATGCCGCGGCGGCCAGGTCGGGCACGTGGTGGACGACTGTGGACAGCCACACGCCGTCGACGCTGTCGTCGGTCAGGGGGATGTGCCCGGCGTCGCCCGCGACGAGTGGCGCGAACGCGCACCGGGCGCGCATCGCCGCCGACGGTTCGACGGCGATCACCTCGACCCCGGGGAACCAGTCGGTGAACGCGCGTGCCCAGGCGCCGGTCCCAGCACCCAGGTCGAGCAGTCGCATCCCCGGGCGCGGGGTGAGGTGGCGGGTGACGGCGGCCCGCCAGGCCGTGAGACCGTCGTCGGTGAGGTGCCGGGTCGCGGCGAACGCCTCGGCGTCGGCGTCGTGGTACGCGATGCGGGCCATACCCGACAGCCAACTCCCGGACGGGCCGCCGAGGCAAGCGTTGTGGGGCACTACGCATCGATGCGAAGGGCGCTACCGGGATCTCAGCCGCCGCTGGGTTCGTAGACCGTTTCGAGATCGCGTTCCACCCGAATCAGCGAGTCGAGCCATGCCCGGGTCTCGGCGTCAGTCGAGTACAGAATCGTGCCGCGCATACCTCGCGTCATCAGGACCTTGTAGGTGTTGCGGATCAGGCGGTCCGCCTCCGCGTCGCTGAGCGTCTTCCGGCTGCGGAATGCCGGATCCTTCGACTCCGCGCGCTGGGTGACGAGCCGGCCGTCCCGCGCTACGAGGTCGGGTCCGAGGATGACACCGGACCATTCGTACTCGAAGCCCTGTGCCGTGTAGACACAGCCCACCTGGCCGAAACCGTGTGGATCGGTGGCCCAGAACGCGCTGCCGGGCGCATCCCCGACGCTGCGGTCACTCCTGACGTTCCAAGGTCGCGCCCAGCCGTCGATCCGCACGTCCGGGACCAGGGAATCGTCCGGTAGCGGGTCGCTCCACGGCCAGCAGTACCCGGCCGACATCCGCGCCGTCTCCCCGGCCGCCTGCCTCGCGGCCAGAAACGCCTCCATCTCCGCCGGCGAATCCGCCAGCCGCAGGTCGAAGCGTCCGTCTCCGGCCCACACCGACGGCTTGCCGCCGTCGAGGCCGAGCAGGTCGACGACCCACTCCTCGTACGCCTCACTGCCACCGCACCGGAACTGATCGTGCAGCGACACCACCTCGACGTCCAGGTTGAGCTGCCTCGCGTGCGCCGAGATGACGTCGACGTTTCCGAGCTCACCCGGCTTGACCACCTGGTGCTCGTCGAGCAGGAAGACCGGTACCCGGGCAGCGGCGAGCAACTCGTCGATCTGCGGGCGCGAGCGTTCCCGCCTCGCCTTTGGGGTGAACCGGTTGACCGAGGTCTCCCGGATCCGGTGCGCCTCGTCGCAGATCAGTACGTCGAGGCCGTTGCGCTCGGCGGTCATGAAGCTGTTGAAGTAGCCGAAAAGGTTCTTCAACCGGGTCGAACCCTTGCCCGCGTAGCGGCGCAGCGTCTGGGTGAACGAGCGGGAACCCGTCGCGTGCATGACCGAGCGCTGCTGCCGGGCCAGTTCGCCGAGCACCGACAACGCGATGACGCTCTTGCCGCTGCCCGGCCCGCCGGCGACCACCACGACCGACTTGCGGTCGGCGTTGCGCGCGCGTTCGACGGCGTGCAGCACCAACTCGTACGCCAGGCGCTGGTCGCCGAGCAGCGTGAAGTGGGATCGGTCCTTCAGTTCGGCGGCGGCGTAGGACAACAGGTGCTTGCTGGGACGTACCGAACTGGTGAGGAAGCGGTCCGCGGCGGCCGCGCCGGAGCCGGGGGCGAGATGGCTGCGCAGGTGGTCGAGGAACTGGCCGCGGCGCTGCTTGGTGAAGATCCGGCTCTGCTCCGTCGGCCGCCGGGCGAAGAGTTCGTCGATGTCGCGGTCGACGGCGTTGTGCAGGTAGGCGACCCCGGCGATCGGGTTACGTGCATGGGCGAGCACGCCGAGGAAGTCCGCCAGGTACTCGCAGTAGTCCTCGACCTGCGCCCCGGGATGCAGCCGAGGAGTCGCGGCGTGCTCGACCAGGACCAGGCTCTCGGATCCCTCGTACGACTCGACCCGGGACCACTGCTTCAACTCCACCACGACGTAGGAGTCCTCGGCCGTCCTCGGATGCGTGCCGGCGAGGACGACGTCGATCCGCTTACTGGTCAGCGGGAGTTGGTACTCCACCAGCATCTCGACCTGCCCGAGGCCCGCGTCGGCGAGGTCCTGGGCGAGCACCGGCAGACTCCGCTCCCAGGACCGCCGTTCGGAGGCGCTCACACTGTGCCCGATGTGCTCCGCGATCCGCTCGGCGAGTGCGCCGCCGGCCGCGTAGCGCAGCAGGCCGTCGGCGGAGGTACGAAAGGCTGACACGACTTGCCCCCGGGCAGCACGAATTGATCGTGCGCATGGGGGCGTGTCCGGCGATGACCGGAAGCCCGTCGTTACGCGCTTGTACGGGTGGACTGTAGCGGAGAGATCATCCGAATGGCACGCCCTGCTACCGCTTGGCGGCGGAGCCCCTGACGTCCTCGGCGGATAGGGGGTCTTCGTCCTGGCGCTCCGGGCCGGCCGGGTGCTCCAGGTGGATCATCGTCATCTGACTGGCTTCGCCCCACGTACGGGCAGCGGCGAGCGCCCGGATCTCCGCGGCCGCCCTCGTGGCGGTGCCGGCGTCGACGAAGGCGAGGGTGTCGTGGTTGGTGACGTGGCAGTGCTGCGCCGTCAGGGCGCTCATCCTGCACGAACGGTCCGACAAACAAGATCGCTCCGCGCAGATACCGATAATCGTCGATCGGGGGCAAGTAGCGCGAGCGTGCGTCACGTAGGGTGGGGCTCGGACGTCTCCCCGTAACCGGAGTGCATCTTGAGCCTGAAGTACTACCTCTACCTGTCGCACCTCAAGATCGGGCTCCTGGCCGCACAGGTCGCCTCCGCCGCGCAGCACGAGACCGAACTCGCCGTGGACCTGAAGGTCGTCCGCTACAGCCGCAAGGCGGTCCTACCCGAGCGCCACGACCTCGACAAGCTGGAGAAGGTGATCCGGCACCTGCAGGACGCCGACCAGATCGGCGCCGCCTACGAGGAACGCCCCTACGTCCAGGCCTGCCTGGAGATGCGCTGGCAGGTCTTCCCGACCGCCGGCATCGTCGTCTTCGCGGGGACGCTCGACGACCAGGTCGTCATCCTCGGCGGATCGGCGTCGCACGTGGTCGGTGGCGGCGACGCCGAACCGGTCGGATCGGTCCCGCCGTACCTGTTCCGCAAACTTCGGGAACTGCGGGCCGACCCGGGCGAGTTCGACGACGAGCGCTTCCACGAGTCGCTGGCGCAGATCGGGGCCGCGCTGCCGGGGCCGGCGCAACGGGTCGAGTTCGTCGCCAAGCGGCTGGCCGAGAAACCAGGGGCGAACGGCACGCTGCTGGGTAGTCCGATCTACGTGGCGCTCGTCGACTAGGGCTTCGGCGTGGACGCGGGGCAGGTCATCCGGTGGCAGCCGGGGGAGACCGTCCTCGACACGTTCCGCATCGAGGAGGTCGTCGAGACCGGCGGCACGGGGTTCGTCTACCGCGCGCATCACCTCGGCTGGGGCGTCGACCTGGCGGTGAAGACACCGCGCCCCGACCTGGCCTCGGCGCCCGGGATCCTCGACCTGCTCGCCCAGGAGGCGCAGGCCTGGACCGACCTCGACCCGCACCCGAACGTGGTCGGCTGCAACTACGTACAGCGCGTCGGGGCGTACCCGGTGATCTTCGCGGAATGGGTCGCGGGCGGGGACCTGACCGCGGCGGTCCGGGACGGCCGGTGCCGCGACCTGCCGCGGGCGCTCGACGTGGCGATCCAGATGCTGCGCGGCATCGGGCACGCCCACGCGGCGGGCCTGGTGCACCAGGACGTCAAGCCGTCAAACGTCATGTACGACGGCGAGACGGCGAGGGTCACCGACTTCGGCACGGCCAAGGCGAAGGCATCCGTCTCCTCGCCCCCGCAGGGTGGCGACGAGACCGGGTACGCGACGCTCGGCGGCTTCACCCCGCAATATTGCTCGCCGGAACAGGTCGATCCGGCGGGCCGGATCGGCCGGGCCAGCGACATGTGGTCCTGGGCGTTGACAGTGATCGAGTTGCTGCACGGGCGCCGGCTCTGGAAGTGGGGCCACGACGGTGCGGACGCGCTGGCCGAACTACGCGACGATCTCCCGCCGGCGCTGCGAGACCTGCTGGCGGGCTGCCTCGACCGCGATCCCCGGTCGCGGGTCGGCGACACCGCCGAGGCGGAGGCCGTGCTCCTGGACGTGTACGCAGACGGCACCGGAAGCCCCTACCCGCACTCCGGCCAGGTCCCGCCGTCGCTTCGGGCCGACGGCCTGTCCAACAAGGCGCTGTCGCTGTGGGACCTCGGTGAGCAGAGCCGGGCGATCGAGCTGTTCGAGCGGGCCAAGACGATCGACCCGAACAACGTCCGCGCGGTCTACAACCACGGGCTGATCAGGTGGGCCGACGGCCTGGTCACCGACGAGACGCTGCTGTCGGAACTGCGCGCCACCGGCGACTCCTGGGAGGCGGACTACCTGGCCGCGATGGTGCACATGGAACGCGGCGACGGTGTCCTCGCCGCCCGCCACCTAACCGAGGCGGACCGGAAGCACCCGGGCTCACCCGAGATCGCGGTCGCGCGGGAACGCTGCGCCCGGCTGGAGCCGAGAGGCACCCTTGAGGTGTTCGGGCGCACGTCCGGCACGGTCGTGGCCATGGCCTGCGACCACGACGCGACACACGTCGTGGTGGCGGAGGAGTCGGGCCGGGTGCGGATCTGGGACGCGTTCACCGGCCGGGTCGTCGCCGAACTCGCCGATTCCGGTCGGGTTCCCGTCGATGTCGCCATCGACCACGCCGGCACCCGGATCCTGGTCTGCCACCGGGATGCCGTGGTCGAGGCGTGGCGCCTGGTGGACGGAGCCGCCGAGCCGGACGGCCGGTGGGAGGGTGGCACGGCCGTGGCGCTCAGCCCCGAGGGCGGCTTCGCGGCCGTGGGCACGGCCGACGGCCGCGTCCTCGTCCTCCGCGCCGGCACGTGGGAGACGGTTGCCGACATCCGGCCCCACCAGGGCAGGATCACCCGGGTGGTCCTCGGCCCGGACGCCGAGGTGCTCGTCTCGGCCTCGCTGGGGCGTGTCCACTCGGGGGTCGACCACCGGGTGGAGCAGTGGTGGCCGCTGCGTCGCACCCGGATGCGGGGCCTGCAGATACCTCCCGACGAGGTGGAGCCCGACCACCAGAAGGTCGCAGTGGCAGCGGACGGCTCGACCGTCCTGAGGCGCGGCTTCCGCTCGCTGATGGCGGTGGACATGCGGGTCTGGGACGGGCCGCGCCAGTGGGAGATTCCCTGGCTGACGAGCTACGACCTGCTCGGCGTCTCGGGCCGTGCGGGCTGGGCGCTGGTCGACCCCGGGACCGGAGACCTCCAGGTCCTCGAACTGGCCAACCGCCGCTGCGTCCGCACCTTCGACAAGGACTTCGAGCGGGGTACGCGTCGCGACGCGACGACGTTCAGCGGCGACTGCGGGTACGCCGTCGTCGCCGAGTCGGTGGGCTTTCCCCGCGGCCAGACCTCGCTGTCCCGCCTGCCCATGCCGCTCAGCGGACACCTCGCCCCGTGGTCGTACGCGCCACCCCGCCCGGTCGGTGTCCTCGCCCACGAGGAGAGCGCATTCGAGCAGGTCATGGATCGAATCGAAGCGCTGATCGAGTCCGGGGGGCGACGGGCGGCGGCGGAGGCGATCCGCGAGGCCAGGGCCATTCCCGGCTATCACCGCCACCCGCGCCTGCGCCGTGCGTCCCGGGCCGCCGGCCGGGATCTGCGGCGCACCGGGCTGGCCGGCGTCTGGGTGCAGCAGGAGCTGTCCGACATCATGCTCACCCGCGGAACCTTCGACGTCAGTGATTCCGGCAGGTTGTTCGCCTTTCCCGCCAACGTCGACGAGGTGGAGATCTTCGACCTGGAGACCCTTGAGAAGACGGGTTCGGTGACCCAGCAACGCAACCCCGCCACCACGCTGCGCTTCGCCAGGGGCGACCGCGATCTGGTCGTCGTCTACTCGGACGGGTCGGTCGCCTGTCACGACACCGCGACGTTCCAGCCACGGATCCGGGTCGCCGGTGCGCTGCCCAGCGACGAGGGGACCACGACGCTCGATCTCTCCGGCGACCTGCTGACCGTCGGATTCGGGTACGGCCTGGCGACGGTGTGGTCGCTGGAGGCCGCCGCCTGCGTCGCGACGGTCCGTACCGGGCGCGGCACCATCGCCGGCGTCACGGCCGACGAGGAATCCCGGCTGATCGCCGTGCACCTGCGAACGGGCGACACGAACACCGTGGAGGTCCGGTCGACGGACACCGGAAAGTTGGTGCGGACCTTCCCGCACGTCGACGCGCACACGGAGATCCGCTTCGCCTCCGGTGTGCTGCTGATGGCCGGGATGACCCGCCTGACCGCGTGGCGACCGGGTGACCGGCGCCCGCTGTACGAGATCCAGTGGGTGAAGCACACCTCCTCGGCCACCCTGTCCTTCACCGGCGGCCGTCGCCTCGCCGCCATCGCCGGTCAGCAGGGCTTCGTCGTCTGGCACACCGCGACCGGAGACCTGGTGTTCGACGGAAGGGCCGTCGGCGATCCCGACCACCCCGGGTACGGGATCGACAACGTGGCGGTGTCCGCCGACGGCACGTTCGCCGTCGCGGGAGACCCGGGCGAGCAGACCGTCGACGTCTGGGACCTGCGAACCGGACGCCGGATCCGCACGCTGCACGGTCACCTCGCCTGGGTGAACGCGGTACGCGCCGACGGCTCCTTCAGCACCGTCGTCACCGGCGACTTCCAGGGCACCGTCCGCATCTGGGGCCTCGACTGGGACCACGGGGAGTGATCGATCATGTTCGGACGCCGCCGCCGGCACGAGGAGCTACGGGCGAAGTTCCTGGCCAACCGGGATCGGGTCCGGTCCTGGTGGGAGGACTGGGAGATCCCCGAGGTCGTGTGGGCCGACGAGTTCAACGACGTCCCCGCACCCTGGATCGTGCTGGAGCAGGACCGGGAGAACTGGCTCAGCACCCAAGCGCCCGTCACGGAGACCTACTTCTGGATGTTCCTCGGGCGTCCGTTGACCCCGGGAGTCCGCGAGGTGCGGGTCCGATGGCAGTTCGGGGCGGGGCACCGGTTCGAGGAACTCGACCTGACGATCGTCAGTGTGTGCGACCCGTCGTACCTGGCCGAGAAGCTGACCCTGGCGGTTCACCAGGCCCGCTTCAAGGGCTGGCGGGACGAGGACGCGCAGCCGGTCTACGAGTGGCTGGTCGAGGGCGTCGGCATGACCCCCCTCGACAACGCCGTACGGGGCACCAAGCGGTTGGGGTTCGTCCTGATGACGTTCAGCCGTTTCCCTGACAACGACGGCAACGTGGTCGTGCGACTGACAGTGGTCGAGACCGACCGTGCGCAGGACGGCTCACCGCTCGACGCCGACGGGGTGTCCATCCCCGAACGGTAGGCGATCGGGACCGGAGGCGATGGTGCGGATGCCGTACGGCAGTTGCGACCTGCGGCGCGCAGGGGGACGGGCGCGGCGGTCGAGGCGGTCGGGTGCGTGCCCTGAGCAGAACCGCTGGCCTCGGAACCGCCACGGCGGGCAGGCTGCCGGTGTGGCGACGGCTTCGGCGGTGAGGTGGCGACCTACCACGCACGGCATCGGCGCGGCTGTCCGCCCGAGGTGCTCGACGCGCTGGCGGCCAGCCTTCCGTCTCGGCGCCGCAGGGGCTGGGCTCCGCCGTGCTCGACGCGCGGCTGCGCGAGTTGCAGGAGGCGAGCGTCCGTCAGATGTCCGCGCTCACCGGCGCGCTTACCGGCGTGATGCGGACCATCCGGGAGCCGGGACGATGATCGACGGAGGGGAGCGCTGATGGCCCGCGAGATCGAGATCGATCCCGAATCGATCATCGGGGCGGGCGACGACATCGTCGCCTCGGCGCAGCGTCTGCGTGCCGCACTGTCCGCGTTCGACGCCGAGTTGGCGGCCTTCGGCACCCCGTGGGGCAACGACGACCTCGGCTCGCTCATCGGGATGGTGTACGAGACGATCCGCGACCTGGCGCTGGAGAGCTACGAGGCGAACCTCGTCGAGATCGAGGACATCGGGAAGCTGAGCCGGGTGATGGGTCTCAACTACCAGGAGACCGAACGCATGATCGCCGAGAGCCTCGGCCGCTTCCGTGAGGTGCTCGGCTGACATGGGAATGACCCTGCCGGGAGAGCTGGTGTCCCTGCTCGCCATGCTCGGCTATACGTGGCCCGAGGCCGACGAGACGAAGCTGCTGGAGATGGGCCAGGCGTGGCTCGCCTTCCCGGACCGGCTCCGTGCTCCGGTGGCCGACGCCGATCGGTCGGCGCAGCAGATGTGGACCCAGAACCGCGACGACGCCATCGAACGCTTCCAGACGAGCTGGCAGGCCGCCGACTCGGCGAAGACCAACCTGGACGACGGGGCGTCCGCGGCGGCGCTCATCGGAACCGGGCTCATGGTGTGCGCCGGGATTGTCCTCGCGTTGAAGATCAACGTCATCGTGCAGCTGACGCTTCTCGCGATTCAGATAGCGCAGGCGGTCGCCACGGCCGCTGTCACGTTCGGCGCCTCCCTGCTGGAGATCCCGATCTTCAAGCTCATCACCGGTGTCCTCATCGACCAGTTGCTCAACCTGGCCACCGAAGCGGTGCTCGGTGGGTAGGCGGGGAAAGGCCGGTCTCTTCACGCCGGTGGAGAAATGGCTCCGGGCCCGGATGCGGCACCGCCGCTATGCGCACATCTTCCGCGGCCACGTGAACACCAACGCCACTCCGCCCCGGGGCACCGGCTTCCACCACCGGTTCATGGGAGAGAACCCGCCGGGTGCCCGGGTCCGGGTCGACGCGGACGGCCGCGAGATGATCCTCGAACGGCACGCCGACGGCACGTACCGCGCTCGCGTCGACGTGCAGGACGACGGCGGTGTCTGGCGCCAGAAGCGCGGTTCGAGCACCTTCTTCCCGGACAACTGGACGCCGCAGCGGGTCGACGAGACGATCGAGGGCGCGTTCCGGTCCGGCGGCCCGCACCCGGACGACCCGAACAAATGGCAGGGGCGGGCGAACGGGCTGCTCGTGGAGGGCTTCTACAATCCCGGTGGCACGACGTGGTATTCGGCTTGGCCGGTGGGGGGGACGCTAGCTGTGGGTGACATCCAGTTCGGGCGCAATCAGAACGGCGCGCCCACCATGACCAGCGGTGACGCGCGTTTCCGCCCGTTCGCCTCCCAGCTCGTCAGCGACATCCAGACCTACGCCCCGGACTGTCTCGAGCTGCTGCAGTGCATCGACGACGTGATGTCCGGGCGCTCGGACTACGAGGAGTACGAGGGCAACTCCACGGTGGTGCGCTGCACACCGACCGGCGTCAACGTGGACAGCCTCGGACCGGTGCCGTCGGGAGCGTCGTACACGGTCGACGAGGCCCGCACGGTGATCCTCGCCTACTTCGACTTCCTCGCCCCTACGCCTGCGGAGAAGAAGCGTCACCTCGCCACCTGGGAGCGGGAGCACGGCGGCCCCTTCCCCGGGCGGCACCTGCTGCGTCTGCCCGGCTGACACCGCTCAGCGGGCCAGCCGGGCGATCGCCGCGACCGAGCGGTCCACGTCCGCCTCCGTCGTGGTCGCGTTCGACACCGAGATCCGCATCAGCCGCCGTCCCCGCCACGTCGTCCCGCCGGCCCAGCACGTCCCGTCGGCCTGCACCGCGGCCACCACCCGGTCGGTGCGCGCGTCGTCGCCGAACCCGACCAGCACCTGGTTGAGCACCACGTCGTTCACCACCTCGAACCCGGCCGCGGTCAGCCCGTCGGCGAACCGCCGGGCCAGCGCGCAACACCGCTCGACCAGGGCGGCGACGCCGTCGCGGCCCAGCTCCCGCAGGCCCGCCCAGACCGCGAGACCACGGGCGCGGCGGGAGGACTCCGCAGTCAGGTCCGCGCCCGCGGGCACCCCGCCGGAACCCACGAGGTACGCGGCGGCGAGCGACATGGCCGCCGCGTGCGCGTCGGGCCGGGCGCAGAACGCGAACGCCGTGTCGTACGGCAGGTTCAGCCACTTGTGGCCGTCGCAGGCCCACGAGTCGGCTGCCGCCAGCCCGTCGACCAGGTGCCGGGTGGCCGGGCTGGCCGCCGCCCACAGTCCGAACGCGCCGTCGACGTGCGCCCAGCCGCCGTACCGGTGGGCCAGGCCGCAGGCGCGGCGCAGGTCGTCGCACGCGCCGGTGTTCACGTTGCCGGCCTGCAGGCACACGATCGTCGGGCCGGGACCGGCGTCGCGCAGCGCCGCCGCGAGGGCGTCCGGGTCGATCGCGCCCTGCGGGCCGACCGGCACCGCGCGCAGCGCGTCGGTGCCGAGACCGAGGAGCCGCAGCGACCGGTCGACGGTCGCGTGCCGTTCGGCGCCGGCGAACACGCGCACCGCCGGTGCGCCGGTCAGGCCGCGCCGTTCCACGTCCCAGCCGGCGTCGGTGAGTACCTGGTGGCGGGCGGCGGCGAGCCCGGCGGTGTTGGCGGCCTGCCCGCCGGTGACGAACCCGACGGACGCGGTCGCCGGGATGCCGAGCAGCTCCTTCAGCCAGGTTCCGGCGACCGTCTCGGCGGCCACCGAGGCGGGGGAGGCGACCGCGTTGAACGCGTTCTGGTCCCACCCGGCGGCCAGCATGTCCGCGGCGGTGGCGGCGGGCAGCGCACCGCCGATGACGAAGCCGAAGTAGCGTGGCCCGGCGCTGGCGACGAGTCCCGGTTCGGCGGCGGCCACCAGCTCCGCGAGGACCTGCTCGGGCGGGGTGGGCGCGTCCGGCAGCGGGCCGGCGAAGGCCCGGGTCAGCGCGGCCTGGTCCACGGGGACGCCGACCGGCCGGTCCGGCAGCGACAGCCGGTAGTCGGCCGCGTGGTCGGCGGCGCGCCGGAACAGGTGTCTCAGGTCGTCCATCGCCGCACCCTAGCCGAGGGCGCGTTCCGCCTGAGCCGCCTCTCATGAACCGTCCTGACCGCCGGTCGTACCGAGTGCGGCGTCGAGGCGGTCCAGGTGCGCGGCGACCGGTCCGCGCCGAGGCCCTGCGCGCGTTACTCAAGCGGTAGGCCCGGCGGCCCGGGCGCGGCGCGCGCCCCGGGCCGCCGTCGCGGAACCGCCGCTGGCGGACGGCCTACCGTACGTTGTACGTTAGTGCCTTCGTCGACGGAGGGGGAACAGACGTGGAACACGCGATCCTCGCGGAGGGCCTGCGCAAGCGGTACGGGAACAGATCCGCGCTCGAGGGATTCGACCTGCGGGTGCCGCCGGGCACCGTGTGCGGGCTGCTCGGCCCGAACGGCGCCGGCAAGACCACAGCCGTCCGCATCCTCGCCACGCTGCTGCGCTTCGACGCGGGGCGGGCCGAGGTCGCCGGCTTCGACGTGGCGGGCCAGGCCGACCGGGTACGCCACCGCATCGGCCTGGTCGGGCAGCACCCGGCCGTGGACGAGGCACTGAGCGGCCGGGAGAACCTGGTCATCTTCGGCCGCCTGTTCCACCTGGACCGGGCCGGGGCGAGACGGCGGGCCGGCGAACTGCTCGACCGGTTCGGGCTCGCCGACGCCGGCGACCGGCCGGTACGCACGTACTCCGGTGGCATGCGCCGCCGCCTCGACCTGTCCGCCGGGATGATCCTCGCGCCCGCGGTGCTGTTCCTCGACGAACCGACCACGGCGCTGGACCCGCGCGGGCGCAACGAGGTGTGGGAGGCGGTACGCGACCTGGTCCGCGGCGGTACCACCGTGCTGCTCACCACGCAGTACCTGGACGAGGCCGACCAGCTCGCCGACCGCGTCTGCGTGCTCGACGCCGGGCGGGTGATCGCCGAGGGCACCCCTGACGCGCTCAAGTCCCGCCTCGGCGGTGACCGGATCGAACTGGTCGTCCGCGACGCCGCCGACCTGGCCGCCGCCGCCGGGCGGCTGCGCGCCGTCGCCCGCGCCGAACCGGCAGTCGATCCGGACCGGCGGGCGGTCAGCGCCCAGGTCGGCGACCGGGCCGGCGCGCTGACCGAGGTGCTGCGCGCGCTCGACGCCGACGGCGTGGGCGTGGCCGACGTGGCGCTGCGGCGACCCACCCTGGACGAGGTGTTCCTCCAGCTCACCGGCGCGCCGTCCGCCGCCCGTGCCGCCGTGGAGGTGACCGCGTGACCGCGACGGTGAACCCGGCCCGGCGCCCCTCCCTGGCCGGTGACGGCCTGACGCTCACCGGGCGCGCGCTGGCGCACTGGCGGCGCGAGCCCGGCCCGCTGATCGGCTCGCTGGGCTTCGACATCCTGATCGTGCTGATGTTCGCGTACCTGTTCGGCGGCGCGCTCCAGGTGCCCGGCGGCGGCAGCTACCGCGAGTTCCTGATGCCCGGCATGTTCGCCATGGCAATGGTCTTCGGTATCAGCATGACCACCGTGGCGGTCTCGGCGGACCTGGACCGCGGCGTCACCGACCGGCTGCGGTCCATGCCGGTGTCCCGGCTGGCCCCGCTGCTCGGCCGCGCGGTCGCCGACCTGATGTTCGCGGTGGTGACGCTCGCCGTGCTGCTGCTGGTCGGCCTGGCCGTCGGATGGCGGGCGCGCGGCGACCTCGGAGACACGCTCGCCGCGCTCGGGCTGATCCTGCTGTTGCGGTTCGCGCTGGTCTGGGTCGGTATCTTCCTCGGCCTGACCGTGAAGGGGCAGAGCGCCGTCACCGCCGTGCAGACGCTTGAGTTCCCGCTCGGCTTCCTGTCCAGCGCGTTCGTGGCGCCGTCCACCATGCCCGCGTGGCTGGGCGCGGTCGCCGAGTGGAACCCGCTGTCGGCGACGGTCGGGGCCACCCGGGAGCTGTTCGGCAACCCCGGCTGGGGCGGCGACTCGTGGGTGGCCGCGCACCACCCGCTGCTGGCGGTGCTCTGGCCGCTGGTGCTGGTCGCGGTGTTCCTGCCGCTGTCGCTGCGCCGCTACCGGGCGCTGAGCCGCTGAGCCACACCCGGGGGCGGCGGCCGTGCGCCGCCCCCGGGGCACCGGTCACGGACCGGTGAGCACCACCAGTTCGCCGGTGGCCCGGGTCATCGCCACGTACCGGTCCACCGCCCCGGCGATCCCGTCGCCGAACGACTCCGGGTCGACCAGCACCACCAGGTCGAACTCCAGCCCCTTGGCCAGCACCGGACTCAGCGACCGGACCCGGTCGCAGGCCGGGTACGCCGGATCGCCGATGACGCACGCGACGCCCTCGGCGTGGGCGGCGAGCCAGCCGTCCACCACCGCGGGCAGCTCGGCGCGGTCGCCGTACCGCACCGGGGCGCCGTCACGGATGGACGTGGGCACGTTGGCATCCGGGAGCACGGCCCGGATCACCGGTTCGGCCGCCGCCATCACCTGCGCCGGAGTGCGGTAGTTGACGGTCAGCGTCGCCACCTCGACCCGGTCGAACCCGACCCGCGCCAGCCGCTGCGGCCACGACTCGATGAACCCTCGCCGCGCCTGCGCCCGGTCGCCGACCACGGTGAAGCTGCGTGACGGGCAGCGCGCCAGCAGCATCTGCCACTGCGCGTCGGTCAGCTCCTGCGCCTCGTCCACCACGATGTGCGCGAACGGCCCGGCCAGCAGGTCCGGATCGGCCGCGCTCAACGCGCTTTCGTCGACCAGGCTGGTGCGCATGTCCTCGCCGGACAGCATGGTCATCAAACCCTCGCCGTCGTCGTAGGCGTGCGACGCGATCAGCGCGTCGACCACCGTGTCCATCTCGGCGCGCTGCGCGGTCAGCACCGCCTCGTCGCGGCGCCGCCGCAGCGACGCCTCCGGATCGCCGGCCCGCCGCCGGGCCGCGTCCAGCCACGGCAGGTCCGCCACCGTCCAGGCCCGGGCGTCGGTCCGCCGCAGCGTACGGATCTCCTCGACGCTCAGCCACGGGGCGCACCGGCGCAGATAGGCCGGCACCGACCACAGGTCGGCCACCACGTCGAGCGGGTCCAGCAGCGGCCACGCCCGGCCGAACGCGGTGACCAGTTCCCGGTCGCGCCCCAGCGCCCGGCGGACCGCCTCCTGCGGCTCGTCGCCGTGGTACTTCTCCACCAGGATCGTCAGCAGTTCCTCCCACACGTCGTCGCGGGCCTCGTTGTGCCCGACGCCCGGCCCGGCCGCCTCGAACGCCGTCGCCCAGTCGCCGGCGGTCAGCCGCAGCTCGCTGTCCCCGACCCCGACCGTCATCCCGGCGGACGGCGGCTCCTCGTAGAACCGCACCGCCGCGTCGACCGCGCGGACCACGTCCCCGGACGCCTTCAGCCGCTCCACCTCGGGGTCGGTCTCCGGCGCCGCCGCCGCGCCCTCGGGCACCAGGTCGGCGAGGGTGCAGATCTGCACGTCCTCCTCACCCAGGCTGGGCAGCACGTCCGACACGTAGTTCAGATACGGCTGGTGCGGCCCGACCACCAGCACCCCGCCCCGGCGTTCGCCCAGGCGCGGGTCGGCGTGCAGCAGGTACGCGGTGCGGTGCAGCGCCACCACAGTCTTGCCGGTGCCGGGACCGCCGTCGACCACCAGCGCGCCCCGCGACCCGGCCCGGATGATCGCGTCCTGGTCGGCCTGGATGGTGCCGAGCACGTCGCGCATGCGCGCCGACCGGGTCGCGCCCAGGCTGGCGATGAACGCCGACTGGTCGTCCAGCGCGGCGTGCCCGGCCAGAGCGTCGGCGGTGAACACCTCGTCCCAGTAGTCGGTGATCCGGCCTGCGCCCCACCGGTACCGGCGGCGGCTGACCAGGCCCATCGGGTCGGCGTGGGTGGCGCCGAAGAACGGCTCGGCGGCGGGGGAGCGCCAGTCCAGCAGCAGCCGGCCGCCCGCGCCGTCGGTCAGGCCGAGCCGGCCCACGTACACCGGGGCCGCGCCGTCCGCGCCGACCATCCGGCCCAGGCACAGGTCCAGGCCGTAGCGGCGCAGCGTACGCAGGCGCGCGCTCAGCCGCCGGACCTCCTGATCCCGGTCGACCGCCTGCCGGCCCCGGCCGCCCGCGGCCCGGCGCGTCGCGTCGAGCCGGTCGGTCAACTCGGCGATCGAGCGGCGCAGGCTGTCCGCGATGGCGGCGAAGTGCCGCTCGTCGGCGGCGATCAGGTCCGGGTCGGCCTTCGCCGACAGACGCTCGGGAAGATCGAAAACGCTCGTGGCGGGCAGGTTCAACTCGTCTCCGATCACGGGCACGGCCGAGCCTCCGCTCTTCGCGGCTCTTTCGAATGGCTCGGCGATGGGTTACGGCCGGCAATTGTGCGCCGTCACCCCGGTCTTGCGGCAAGACCGGGGGTGCGCTATATGTTGGTAGTGGCGGGGGAACCCGCCATTCTTTCTGCCCGAACAATTCTCGGGCTGCTTTTCTCCGGCGTCCCGCCCACGGCTGTTCACCGGCGTGGCCGGTAGGATGACGGCACCATGTCGAAGGAGCGCCGGCGCAAGGCCGATCCCGCCCGCAGCCTGGCCCTTCTCTGGCGTACCCGGGAGCCGGCCAGCCGCGGCGCCGGCCCCGGCCTCAGTGTCGACCGGATCGTGCGTACCGCGATCGAGATCGCCGACGCCGAGGGCATCGACGGGCTCACCATGCGCCGGGTCAGCGAGGCACTCGGCGTGGGCACGATGTCCGTCTACACGTACGTGCCGGGCAAGGCGGAGCTGCTCGACGTCATGGTGGACGCCGTCCTCGGCGACCTGCCGCGCCCGTCCGACGTGCCGGGTGGCTGGCGTGGGCGGCTGGAACGCATCGCGCGGGACAACCTCGCGCTCTACCGGGCCCACCCGTGGCTGTTGCGCGCCGAGACGACCCGGCCGGTGCTCGGCCCGAACGTGCTCGCCAAGTACGACTACGAACTGCACGCGGTGGCGGACATCGGGCTCGACGACGTGGAGATGGACGCGGTGCTCACGCTCGTGCTGGGGCACGCCAAGAGCGCGGCCCGGGTCGCGCTGGACGTGGCCGAGCTGGAACGCGAGACCGGGATGACCGACGACCAGTGGTGGCAGACGCACGGGCCGTGGCTGGCGAAGTTCATGACGGCCGGTAGCTTCCCGCTCGCCGCACGGGTCGGCACCGCCGCCGGCATGGCGCACGGCGGGGCGTACGGGCCGGACCACGCTTTCGAGTTCGGCCTCCAGCGGGTGCTCGACGGCATCTCGGTGGTGGTCGCCGCTCGTGCGGGCGACGAGTCGGCGCCCGGGAAGACCTGGTAATCCTGCTGCGAGCAGTAGTCGGGGCGGCGCCGAAGGCGTGGATCGTCCTAGAGTGGCGGTGATGACGAGTGTGGTCCGGCTGAACCACTGGGCGCAGGTCGATCCCGCCCCCCACCCGTACGACCCGGCCGCCGCGGTGGACGTGGTACGGCGCCTGGCGCCCCCGGTGCCACCCGCCGCGCCCGCCTTCCCGTCCTTGCGGCCCTGCGATCCGATAGCCTGGGACGCCTACCGGTGGGCCTGCCAGCAGTCGCTGGAATGGAACACGGCGATGGCCGACGCCTTGGTGCGCGAGTACGGCCCGTGGGCCTCCGGCTGGGGGATGGGCCCGCACGTGACGTGGGATCGCTGGGCGCCGGTCGTCACCAGCCCCGAGGAGACGTTGGTCCTGGTCGCCCAGGAGCTGACGCGGTGGCGGCGCTGTCTGGAGGGGACAGCCGACCGGTTCGGCCGCCTGCTGCCGTCGCTGCGTGCCGCGGCCGGGCCGGACGACACCGTCGCGGCCTGGGAGGCGGCGATCACCGAGCTGCTGACCGCGACGGTGGCCTGGGTCGAGGACGACGACGGGTGGCAGGGCTGGTGCGACCGGGTCCTCACCTGGCTGCTGACCGCCGCCGGCCTGCCGGAGGAGCGGAGCGCCACGCTGGTGAACCGGGCCCTGGGCACCCGGTTCTACGGCCGGGTACGCCTGTCCGCAGCCGATGTCGCCGACATCGCCGAGCACCTGGCGCGGAACGTGGTCGGCCCGCGGTACGGCGCGTTCGCCGGCCCCGGTCAGGGCGGCGACGACTGGCCCGACACGTGGCCGGAGGGCTGGCCCTCGTGGCGAGCCACCAACCGGGCCCGCCCGCACAGCTAGCGGCGATCGCCCACGTCCACCCGGCTAACCGTGGCGCCGGGCCTCCGCGGCGGCGGCGTAGCGGCGGGCCAGGCGGGCGAACGCCTCCCGCAGCTCCGGCGGCCCGGCCACCTCGATGTCGGCGTCGTAGCGGCCGAGCACAGCGGCCAGCCCGGCCCACGACCAGGCACCGAGCACCAGCCGGCACCGGTCGGGGCCCAGTTCCTCGACGATCCCGTCGCGGGTCCACCCGGACACCGTCCGGGCGGGCAGGTCGAGGAGCACCTCGCCCCGGCAGGGCCAGTCGCCCGGCCCGGTGGCGCCCTTGAACCGGCCGGCGACGTACGCGGCCACGTCCCCGCCGGGCAACTCGCGGGGCGTGAACCGGGGGCCGGTGGGCGTACGCGGGCTGATCCGGTCGACCCGGAACGTGCGCCAGTCGTCGCGGTCGAGGTCCCAGGCGACGAGGTACCAGCGTCCGCCCCAGGTGACCAGGTGGTGCGGTTGCACCCGGCGCGGCGGCCGGCCCGGGACCGGCGGCGACGTCGACACCGACTCGTAGTCGAAGCGCAGTTCCTCGCGGGCGTGCACGGCGGCGCTCAGCGTCATCAGCAGCGCCGGTTCCACCCGGTGCCGGGCCGGCGTGCCGGCGCGTTGCACGTCGACCACCCGCAGCGCGTCCACCCGGTGCCGCAGCCGCGGCGGCATCACCTGCCGGACCGTGGTCAGCGCCCGCGCCGCCGCCTCTTCGATGCCGGTCACGCCGTTGGCGGCGGTCTGCAACGCCACGGTCAGCGCCACGGCCTGTTCGTCGTCGAAGAGCAGCGGCGGCAGCGCCGAGCCGGCGCCCAGCCGGTAGCCGCCGTCCGGGCCCTTGGCGCTCTCGATCGGATAACCCAGCTCGCGCAGCCGGTCGACGTCGCGGCGCACGGTACGCGGGCTGATCCGCAGCCGTTCGGCCAGCAGCGGCCCCGGCCAGTCCCGTCGCGCCTGTAACAGGGACAGCAGCGAGAGCAGTCGGGCGGAAGTCTTCGGCACGACACGCATTCTGCCTCGAGAAGAGGACACATCCTGACCGCTACGGCTGCGAGGGTGGACCCGTGCCCGATGAGGACCGGAAGGAACCGATGACGATGACCGGCACCACCACGACCCCCGCCACCCTCGACGCCGAACGGGCCGATCTGCTGGCCGAGCTCGCCGACGCCCGGAACATGCTGACCAACACGGTGCGCGGCCTCACCGACGAGCAGGCCGGGCAGAAGCCGACCGTCAGCGCGCTCTGCCTGGGCGGCCTGGTCAAGCACGTCGCGTTCACCGAGGAGAGCTGGCTGCGGTTCGTGGTCGAGGGCTCGTCGGCGATGTCCTTCGCCCTGCCCGAGGGTGTCACCTGGGCGGACTTCATGTCCGGCCAGGCCCGCGAGCTGCCGCAGTGGGCGGTCGACCGGGAGCGGGACTTCCAGATGTTGCCCGAGGACACGCTGCCGGCCATCCTGGACCGGTACGCCCGCGTCGCCGCCCGTACCGAGGAGATCGTCGCCGCCGTCGAGGACCTGTCGGCTACCTGGCCGGTGCCGGACGCGCCGTGGAACGAACCGGGCTCGGTCCGCAGCATCCGCCGGGTGCTGATCCACGTCATCGCCGAGACCACGCAGCACGCCGGGCACGCGGACATCCTGCGCGAGAGCATCGACGGGCAGGCCACCACCTGAGCCGGCCGGGTCGTCGCGACCTGGACGGTCGACGCGGGCGTCGTCGTGGTCACGCCGCTGCGCGCGATCACCGCGGCGTCGAGGGCTGTGGCGCTGGTGTCGTTCCTGTCCGAGGGCGACACCCAGGGGTACGCGTCGCCGCCCGCCAGGCGGCCGGTCAGGCGGGCACGGCGCGGCCCATCCGGGTGACCGCCTCGGTGAGCACGGCGGGGGAGGTGGCGAAGTTGAGCCGCACGAAACCGGCCCCGCCCGCCCCGAAGACGTGCCCGGAGCTGAGGGCCACCCGCGCCCGGTCGAGGAACATCCGTGCCGGGCCGGCCAGGTCGCTCGCCACCCCCGGCCCGTCGCCCGCCTCGGTGGGCACGCCGAGGTTCCGGCAGTCCAGCCAGGCCAGGTACGTGCCCTCGGGCGGCCGCCACGACACGGTGGGCAGGTGCTCGGCCAGCAGAGGCCCGAGCAGCGCCCGGTTCGCGTCCAGGCCGTCGAGCAGCCGGTCCAGCCACTGCCCACCGGCCCGGAACGCGGCGGTGTGCGCGAGCACCCCGACGTGGCTGGGGCCGTGGCTGACCTCCTCCGGCATCCGGGCCAGGTCGTCCGCCGCGTCCGGCCCGGCGACCGCCAGCGCCGCCTTGAGCCCGGCCAGGTTCCACGCCTTCGACGCCGACACCAGCGCGAACGCGTTCGCCGCACCCGGCACCGTCAGATACGGGGTGAACCGCGCCCCGGGCAGCGCCAGCGGCGAGTGGATCTCGTCGGCGACCACCCGTACGCCGTGCCGGGCGGCCAGCTCGGCGACTGTGGCCAGCTCGCCGGGCCGGTGCACCACACCGGTCGGGTTGTGCGGGTTGCACAGCAGGAACGCCGGCCGGTCACCGATCGCGCGGGCCCGGCGGAACGCCTCTTCCAGCGCGGCCGGGTCGAGCCGAAGGTCCGTGCCGAGCGGCGCCTCGATCACCTGCCGGTCGGCGTGCGAGACGAACGCGTAGAACGGCGGATAGACCGGGGGAGTGACCACCACCGCGTCGCCCGGGCCGGTGACCAGGCGCAGCACCTCGACGGTGCCCATCATCACGTCCGGCACCAGCGTGGTGCGGCCGACCGGGAAGTCGGCCCAGTCCCACCGCTGGGCGGCGAACCCGCCGACCGCCTCGGCGTACGCGGTGCCGTACGCGTAGCCGGTGTCGCCCAGCTCGACCGCCCGGCGCAGCGCCTCGGCCACCGGCGGGGCCAGCGGCACGTCCTGCTCGGCCACCCACAGCGGCAGGACGTCCGGCGGGTACAGCCGCCACTTCACGCTGGTGCGCTGCCGGAGCCGGTCGAGCGTGAGCTGGGTGAGCGGGTTGCCGTCGTCGGCGGAAACGACCATGCGGCCCACCCTAGGCTCGGCCTACCATCGCCCGATGGCCCACCCGGCGTACCCGCTGCGCACGCCTCGGCTGCTGCTGCGCCCGGTCACGCTCGGCGACCTCGACGACGTGCACGCCTGGCAGCACCGCCCGGACGTGGTCCGCTGGATGGCCGGCGCCGCGCCGCGTACCCGGGTGGAGTCCCTGGCGTCGGTGACCGCGATGGCCGGCGAGGACGCGCTGCGCGCGGAGGGCGACTGCCTGACGCTCGCCGTGGTCAGCGACACGCGGGTGATCGGGGCGGTCGAGCTGGTGTGGCGCAGCGCGGCGGACCGCACCGCCGAGCTGGGGTACGTGTTCCACCCCGGCCACGGCGGCCGGGGACTGGCCACGGAGGCGGCCGGGGCGCTGCTGGACTGGGGTTTCGGCGAGTTCGGGCTGCATCGGGTGATCGCCCGGTGCCACGCGGACAACGAACCGTCCGCCCGCCTGATGGCCCGGCTCGGGATGCGGCGGGAGGCGCGGCACGTGCGCAGCTACCGGTTCCGGGGCGGCTGGGCCGACCAGCTCGTCTACGCGGTCCTGGCCGACGAGTGGCGCCGGGCTCAGGACGGGCTGACCGGTTCCCGGGCGAGCAGCACCGTGTCGGGGCGGGCGTTCATGTCGCCTCGCACTCGTCGCCGACCCGGATCTCGCCCGTGGTCAGCGGCACGAGCCGGATGCCGAACCAGGTCTTCCCGTCGTGGCGCCGGTGGCGGGACAGCGTCCGGATCGGCTCCTTCCCGGTCGCGAGCGTCTCCGGGTCGATGAGCGTCACCGAACAGCGGTCGCAGCGTTCGGACACCCGGAAGTCGACGGCGCCGATGCGTACCCGGCTCCAGCCGTCCTCGGCGAACGGTTCGGCCGGTCCGTCCAGCACCACAGTCGGCCGGAACCGGGCCATCGCCAGCGGCTCCGGCGTGGGCTCGCCGCCTCCAGCGCGCCCTCGACGATCCAGTCCCGCAGCCGCCGCAGCGACGGCACCGTGGCGACCAGCAGCGGCCCGGCGTCGGACAGGTTCAGCGGATCACCGGGCCCGCCGCCGTGCTCGGCCGACATCGGCCGGCGGTGCGGGTCGTCCAGCCAGGCCAGCCGTACGGGTCGGCCCAGCCGTGCGGAGAGCCAGTCGTGGGCCTCGTCGGCGGCGAGCCGGACCGTGCCCAGCCGGGACACGTCGGTCGGGACGGGCGGCCCGTCGGCCGGTTCGACGACTGTCAGCGACGAGCCGTCGCGGGCGGCGAGCGTGATCGACCCGGCGCCGGGCGCGGCGGTCAGGCCGAGCAGCGCCGGCAGGGCACTCGACGTCAGTTTGCCGCCGTCCGGGCGCAGCACCAGCCAGCGGCGGTCGTGGCGCAGGCCCCACGGCTGGACGTCGGCCCGGTCCACGCCGACACCGCCGAGTGACTTGACCGGATACAGGTGGGCCGAGACGAGCCGCATCACCACGCCCTCAGCCGATCTTGGGCGTGGCGCGGTCGATGATCGCGGCCAGGTCCAGCCTGCCCGGCAGCGTCCCGTACGCCTGCCCGTGGTCGCCGTCGAGCCGGGACGCGCAGAACGCGTCGGCGACCGCCGGGTGGCCGTGGCGCACCAGCAGCGCGCCCTGGAGTACCAGCGCCAACCGCTCGACCACCCGGCGGGCCCGCAGCTCCAGGTCGGTGTGGTCGACCAGTTCGTCGCGCACCCGGCGCACCGCGGCGTCCAGCCGGGCGTCCGCGCCGGCCGCGGCGGCCACCTCCGCCTCGTACGCGGCGAGCACCTGCGGTTCCCGGGTGAGCGCGCGCAGCACGTCCAGCGCGGCGACGTTGCCGGAGCCCTCCCAGATCGAGTTCAGCGGCGACTCGCGGAACAGCCGCGGCATCCCGGACTCCTCCACGTAGCCGTTGCCGCCCAGGCACTCCAGCGCCTCGGCGGCGTGCCCCGGCCAGCGCTTGCACACCCAGTACTTGCCGACGGCGAGGGCGAGGCGCTTGAACGCGGTCTCGCCCTCGTCGCCGCGCGCCGACCGGTCGGTCGCCCCGGCCAGCCGCAGCATCAGCACGGTGGCCGCCTCGGACTCGACGGCCAGGTCGGCCAGCACGTTGCGCATCAGCGGCTGGTCGGCCAGGTAGCCGCCGAACGCCCGCCGGTGCGTGGCGTGGTGCACGGCGGTGGTCACACCGTGGCGCATTCCGGCCGCCGCGCCGATCACGCAGTCGAGCCGGGTCAGGTTGACCATGTCGATGATGGTGCGGACACCCCGGCCCTCGTCGCCGACGCGCCACGCCACCGCGTGCTCGTACTCGATCTCGGCGGAGGCGTTGGAGCGGTTGCCCAGTTTGTCCTTGAGCCGCATCAGCCGCATCGGGTTGCGGGTGCCGTCGGGCAGCACCCGGGGGACCAGGAAGCAGGTGAGGCCGCCGGGCGCCTGGGCGAGCGTGAGGAACAGGTCGCACATGGGCGCCGAGGTGAACCACTTGTGGCCGACGAGCCGGTAGCTGCCGTCCGGCTCCGGTCGGGCCGTCGTGGTGTTGGCGCGGACGTCCGAGCCGCCCTGCTTCTCCGTCATCGACATGCCGGCGAGCAGGCCGCGCTTGGCGTGCGGCGGGCGCAGCCCGAAGTCGTACTCGCGGGTGGTGAGCAGCGGCTCGTAGCGGGCGGCCAGGTCGGGGCTGTGCCGCAGCGCGGGCACCGCCGCGTAGGTCATCGAGATCGGGCAGCCGTGCCCGGCGTCGGGCCGCCACAGGTAGAAGCCGGCCGCCCGGGCGACGTGCGCGCCGGTCCGGTCGTCGGCCCACGGCGCCGCGTGCAGACCGTGCCCGACGGCGGTACGCATCAGCTCGTGCCAGGACGGGTGGAACTCCACCTCGTCGACCCGATGGCCGTACCGGTCGTGGGTGCGCAGCACCGGCGGGTGCTCGTTGGCGAGCCGCCCGTGCTCGGCCGCCTCCTCACCACCGGCGAGCCGGCCCAGCTCGTGCAGGCCGGGCAGCGCCCAGCCGGCGCCCTCACGGGTCACACCGTCGCACAGCGCCGGGTCGTCGGCGGTGTCGTGGCCGACCATCGGCGGAACCTGGTTGACGACCTCGTGTGTGGTCACGGCGGCAACTCCCAGCGCGGGTGGCGGTTCAGGTCGGGCCCGGATTGAACCATCGTTCACTCCGCACCGGCAAGCACTCGTTGACAAGTCAATTTGGCTGGATTCGTTTGACATCATCCGGCTCGGAGAGAAGACTCGCCGAAACTTTCATTTGTCCGGGAAATGGCTAGGGGGGCCTGTGTCCAGGAAAAAGCTCGGCGTGCTCGGCGCCGCACTCACACTGACCGTCGGCGTCCTGTCCGGATGCACCGGAGGCGAGGCGGTCGACGTCGGTGGCGGGGGGAACGCCGGCGCCGCCGGTGGCGTCCTCAACGCCGCGATCGGTGGCGAGCCGGACCAGCTCGACCCGCACAAGACCTCGGCGTACTACAGCTTCCAGGTGCTGGAGAACGTCTACGACACGCTCGTCGAGCCGGACGCCGACCTGAAGATGGTGCCGTCGCTGGCGACGAAGTGGACCACCAGCGACGACCAGCTGACCTGGACGTTCACGCTGCGCGAGGGCGTCACGTTCTCCGACGGATCGCCGCTGACCTCCGAGGACGTCGTCTACTCGTACGAGCGGATCATCAAGGAGAAGCTGAACAACGCGTACAAGTTCGCCACCGTCAAGTCGGTCACCGGGCCCGACCCGGCCACGGTGGTGGTGACGCTGAGCGCGCCCACGCCGAACCTGCTGGCGAACCTGGGCGGGTTCAAGGGCGTGGCGATCGTGGAGAAGTCCAACGTGGAGTCCGGCGCGGTGAAGACCGCACCGGTCGGCAGCGGCCCGTTCAAGGTGGCCGGCTACACCTCCGGCGACAGCGTCAAGCTGGTGCGTAACGACTCCTACTGGGGTGAGAAGCCGAAGCTGGACGGCGTCACGTTCACTTTCGTCAAGGACCCGACGGTGGCGTTGCAGAACCTGCGCAGCGGCCAGGTCCAGTGGACCGACAACCTGCCGCCCCAGCAGGTGAAGTCGCTGCAGGACGGCGACGACCCGGTGGTGCGGTCGGCGGCCTCCACCGACTACTGGTATGTGGCGCTCAACCAGGCCCGTAAGCCGTTCGACAACCCCGAGGTGCGGCGCGCGATCGGCTACGCGCTGGACCGCGAGGCGATCACCAAGGCGGCGAAGTTCGGGCTGGCCACCGTCAACCAGACCGCCATCCCGAAGGCCAGCGCGTTCTACTATGACTACGCGCCCTACAGCCACGATCCGGGCAAGGCGAAGCAGATGCTCGGCCAGGCCGGCGTCGCCAACCTGACCATGGACCTGATGGTCACCAGCGAGTACCCGGAGACGGTCACCGCCGCGCAGGTCATCGCCGCGCAGCTCAAGGACGTCGGCATCACCGTCAAGATCCGTACGCTGGACTTCGCCCAGTGGCTCGATGAGCAGGCCAAGGGCAACTTCGACGGGTTCATGCTGGGCTGGCTCGGCAACATCGACCCGGACGAGTTCTACTACGCCCAGCACCACAGCAGCGGCACGTTCAACTTCCACAAGTACCGGAACCCGGCGGTGGACAAGCTGCTGGACGCCGCGCGTACCCAGACCGACCAGGGCGCCCGCAAGCAGGCGTACGAGCAGGCGGCGAAGCAGATCGTCGACGACGCCAGCTACCTCTACCTCTACAACCCGGACGTCGTGCAGGGCTGGTCGAAGAAGGTGTCCGGCTACGAGGTGCGCACCGACCGGGCGATCCGCTTCCGGTCGGTCGCCCTGGCGAAGTGATGGCCCGCTTCGTCCTGCGGCGGGTCCTCCAGTCCGCGGTCGTGCTGGTCGGCGTGACCCTCGTGGTGTTCCTCCTGCTGCAACTGGTGCCGGGTGACCCGGTCCGGGTGGCGCTGGGCACCCGGTTCGACCCGCAGACGTACGACGCGCTGCGCGAGCGCGCCGGCCTCGACCAGCCGCTACCCGTGCAGTACGCCAGCTACCTCGGGCACGCGCTCACCGGCGACCTGGGGGTCAGCTTCCGCACCGGCCAGCCGGTGAGCGCGATCGTGCTGGAACGGCTGCCCGCCACGCTGTCGCTCGCCGTCACCGCCGTGGTGTTCGCGCTGCTCGTCGCGTTCCCGCTGGGCATCGTCGCGGCGGTCCGCAGCGGCTCCGCCGTCGACCACGCCGCCCGCGTGTTCAGCCAGTTCGGCGTCTCGGTGCCGGACTTCTGGATGGGCATCATGGGCATCCTGCTGTTCGCCGGGGTGCTGGGCTGGCTGCCGCCGTCGGGCTACGTGGCGCTCACCGACGACCCCGGCCGGTGGGCCACCCACGTGGCGCTGCCGGCGGTCACCGTCGGCCTGGTCACCGCGTCGATCCTCACCCGGTTCATCCGCTCCTCCGTACTGGAGGTGCTGTCCGCCGACTACGTGCGGACCGCCGAGGCGAAAGGGCTGCGCAACCGGGTGGTGATCCTGCGGCACGTGCTGCGCAACGCGCTCATCCCGGTCGTCACCGTGGTCGCGGTGCAACTCGCCAGCCTGCTCGGCGGCGTCATCGTCATCGAGGTGCTGTTCGCCTGGCCCGGCATCGGCCGACTCACCTTCGACGCCGTGCAGGCCCGCGACTATCCCGTCCTGCAGGGCGCGGTGCTGCTCGTCGCGGCCCTGTTCCTGCTGGTCAACCTGCTGGTGGACATCCTCTACGCCCGCCTCGATCCGAGGATCACGGTCAAGTGAGCGCCACGACCGAGAGCACCGGACGCCGCGTCCTGGCCGCGCTGCGCCGCGACCCGCTCGCCGTCGGCGGCACGATCGTGCTGGCGCTGCTGGTGGTGGTCGGCGTGGCCGGCCCGTGGCTGGCACCGGCGGGGGTCAACGACGTCGACGTGGACCAGATGCTGCGCCCGCCCAGCGGCGCGCACCCGTTCGGCACCGACGAGCTGGGCCGCGACGTGCTCAGCCGGGTGCTCGTCGCCGCCCGCGTGTCGCTGCAGGTCGGCGCGGTCAGCGTCGGCATCGCGCTGGTCGCGGGCGTGACGCTCGGGCTGCTCGCCGGCTACTACCGGGGTTGGCTGGACAGCGTGCTCATGCGCTGCATGGACGTGCTGTTCGCGTTCCCCGTGCTGCTACTGGCGGTGGCCATCGTGGCGGTGCTCGGCCCCGGCCTGCTCACCGCCATGGTCGCCATCGGCGTGGTCTACACACCCATCTTCGCCCGGATCACCCGCGCCGGCGTGCTGTCGGTACGCGAGCAGGTGTTCGTCCGGGCCGCCGTCTCCATCGGCGCGTCCGACCTGCGCATCATGCGCCGGCACGTGCTGCCGAACATCGCCGCGCCGCTGATCGTGCAGACGTCGCTGTCGCTGGCGTTCGCGATCCTCTCCGAGGCCGCGCTGTCCTTCCTCGGCCTCGGCATCCAGCCGCCCGCGCCGGCCTGGGGCCGGATGCTGTTCGACGGGCGCGGCTTCGTCACCGACGCGTGGTGGCTGGGCGTGTTCCCGGGCGCGGCGATCTTCCTCACCGTGCTGGCGTTCAACCTGGTCGGCGACGCGCTGCGCGACGTGCTCGACCCGCGCCAGCTCACCCTCGGCGAGGCACGCAGGAGCACCCCATGAGCGAGCGCACCGAGCGCATGCCGAGCCCGCGCCGGCACCCCATGACCGACTCGACAGTGCTGTCCGTGGACGACCTCACCGTCACCGTCGGCACCCGTAACGGCCCGGTCCGAGCGGTGGCCGGGGTGTCCTGGCAGGTGCGGCCGGGCGAGACGTTCGCCCTGGTCGGCGAGTCCGGCAGCGGCAAGAGCATGACCCTGCTCGCCGCCACCGGCCTCGCCCCGCGCGCCGCCACGGTCACCGGCCGGGTGCGGCTGCTCGACGACGAGCTGACCGCGCTGCCCGACGACCGCCGCCGCAAGCTGCGCGGCCGGCATGTCGGGTTCGTCTTCCAGGATCCGATGACCTCGCTCAACCCGGTGCTGCCGGTGGGCCGGCAGGTCACCGAGGCGGCCGAGGAGCACCTCGGCCTGACCCGCCGTGCCGCCCGCGACCGGGCGGTGGAGCTGCTGGAGCTGGTGGGCATCCCGTCGGCCGCGGGCCGCGTCGACGCGTACCCGCACCAGTTCTCCGGCGGCATGCGGCAGCGCGTCGCCATCGCCATGGCGCTGGCCTGCGAGCCGGACCTGCTGATCGCCGACGAGCCGACCACCGCGCTGGACGTCACCACGCAGGCGCAGATCATCGAACTGGTCGCCGACCTGCAGGCGCGGCTGGGCACGGCCGTCGTCTGGGTCACCCACGACCTGGGCGTGGTCGCCGGCATCGCCGACACCGTCGCGGTCATGTACGGAGGGCGGATCGTCGAGCAGGGGCCGGTCGACGCGGTGTTCGACACCCCGACGCATCCGTACACCAGGGCGCTGCTGGCGGCCCGGCCGGACCCGTCGCGGCGCGGCGAGGACCTGGTGGCCATCCCCGGTTCGCCGCCGAGCCCGCTGGACCTGCCGCCCGGCTGCGCGTTCTGGCCGCGATGCCCGGTACGCGCCGATCCCCGCTGCGAGCACGAGCTGCCCCCGCTGACGCCGGTCGGCGACGGGCACACGGTCCGTACCTTCTACCGTGGAGAGGCCGGATGAGCGCCGACACCCCGGACGTGGTCGCCGAGCTGGACGACCTGAAGGTGCACTTCCCGACGCCGGCCGGAACGGTCCGCGCGGTGGATGGCGTCAGCCTCGCCGTACGCCGGGGCGAGACGCTCGGGCTGGTGGGCGAGTCGGGCAGCGGCAAGTCCACAGCCGGTCTGGCGTTGCTGCGGCTGGTCGACCCGACCGCCGGCCGGGTCCGGGTCGCGGGCGAGGACGTGACCCGCTGGTCGCGCCGCCGCCTGCGCGCGACGCGCCGTCACGTGGCGATGGTCTTCCAGGATCCGCAGGCGTCGCTGGATCCCCGCCGGACGGTCGGCGACAGCATCGCCGAGCCGCTGGTCGTGCACCGGCTCGCCACGTCCGCCGCCGCCCGGCGGGCCCGGGTCGCGGAGCTGCTGGACCTGGTCGGCCTGCGCGCCGACACGGCCGGGCGCTATCCGCACGAGCTGTCCGGCGGCCAGCGCCAGCGGGTCGGCGTGGCCCGGGCGCTGGCCGGTGAGCCGGACCTGATCGTCCTGGACGAGCCGATCGCCTCGCTGGACCTGAGCGTCCAGGCGCAGATCATGAACCTGCTCCGGCACCTGCAACGCGACCTCGGGCTGACGTACCTGTTCATCGCGCACGACCTGGCCGCCGTCGAGCACATGAGCGACCGGATCGCGGTGATGTACCTGGGCCGCATCGTCGAGACCGGCCCACCGGAACGGATCTACCGGCACCCGGCGCACCCCTACACGGCGGCGCTGCTGTCGGCGGTGCCGGTGGCCGATCCGCGGGTCGAGCGGCAGCGCCGCCGGATCGTGCTCACCGGTGACATCCCCAGCCCGGTGGACCCGCCGAGCGGCTGCCGCTTCCGTACCCGCTGCCCCCAGGCCCGCCCCGCGTGTGCCGGGACCGACCCGGCGCCGGCCGAGGTGGCCCCCGGTCACCACGCCGCGTGCCTGTTCCCGCTCGACGGCGGCGAGGGGGACGGCGCCGGCGCGACGAACCGTGCCGACGTCGCGGGCACCGCGTAGGCTCACCGCCGATGACGTTCACCACCCGGCCGACGCTGCGCGGCACGTTCGGCATGGTCTCCTCCACCCACTGGCTGGCCAGCCAGTCCGCGATGGGCGTGCTGGAACGCGGCGGCAACGCCTTCGACGCCGCGGTGGCCGCCGGGTTCGTGCTGCACGTGGTGGAGCCGCACCTCAACGGCCCGGCCGGGGAGGTGCCCGCGATCCTCGCTACCGCGACCGACAGCACCCCGCGGGTGCTCTGCGGTCAGGGCCCGGCCCCGGCCGCCGCCACTGTGGCGCACTTCCGCTCACTCGGCCTGGACCTCGTGCCCGGCGCCGGTCCGCTCGCCGCCGTGGTGCCGGGCGCTGTCGACGCCTGGTTGCTGCTGCTGCGCGACCACGGCACCCGCACGCTCGCCGAGGTGCTGGAACCGGCGATCGGCTACGCCGCCGCCGGTCACCCGCTCGTCGGCGCCGCCGGGCAGACCGTCGCGCGGGTCCGGTCGCTGTTCACCGACCACTGGCCGACCTCCGCGCGCCTCTGGCTCCGCCACGGCCGCCCACCCGCGCCGGGGGAGATGGTCACCAACCCGGCGTACGCGGACACGCTGCGCCGCCTCGTCGACGCGGGACGGGCCGCCGGTACCGACCGCGAGGCGCAGATCGAGGCGGCCCGTCATGCCTGGCGGGAGGGTTTCGTCGCGGAGGCGATCGACGCGTTCAGCCGGCTGCCGTTCCGCGACTCCAGCGGGCACGCCCACGCCGGGCTGGTCACCGGCGACGACCTGGCCCGCTGGTCGGCCACCTGGGAGGAACCGGTCACGCTGGACTGGCACGGGCACACCGTCGCCAAGACCGGCTTCTGGGGCCAGGGCCCGGTGCTGCTCCAGACCCTGTCCATGCTGGACGCGCTCGACGACCCGGCGGTGTACGACCCGTCGAGCGTGGGGGGCATCCATGCGCAGGCCGAGGCGCTGAAGCTCGCGTTCGCCGACCGTGAGGCGTGGTACGGCGACACCGACGTTCCGGGCGTCGCGCTGCTGTCGGCCGGGTACGCCCGTTCGCGGGCCGCGCTGGTGGGCGACCGGGCCGACACGTCGCTGCGTCCCGGCAGCCCGGCGGGTGAACCGCCCCGGCTGCCGTCCCACCTGCACGCCGACGTGCGTCGCGGGGCCGTCCCGCACGACCCGAGCACCGGCGAACCCACGGTACGGGCCGACGGCGTGACCCGCGGCGACACCTGCCACGTCGACGTGGTGGACCGGTGGGGCAACATCATCTCCGCCACCCCGAGCGGCGGCTGGCTGCAGAGTTCACCCGCCGTCCCGGAGCTGGGCTTCCCGCTCGGCAGCCGGTTGCAGATGTGCTGGCTGGAGGAGGGGCTCGCATCGACGCTGCGGCCGGGCCGGCGTCCGCGTACCACGCTCAGCCCGACGCTCGTGCTCCGCGACGGCGAGCCGGTGCTGGCGTGCGGCACGCCCGGCGGCGACCAGCAGGACCAGTGGCAGCTGCTGTTCCTGCTGCGGCACCTGGCCGGCGGGCAGGAGTTGCAGGAGGCGATCGACGCCCCGACGTGGCACACCACCAGCCTGCCCGCGTCGTTCTATCCGCGCGAGGTGGAGCCGGGCGTGCTGGTGCTGGAGGATCGGTTCGACGCCGACGTGCTGTCCGGCCTGCGCGCCCGGGGCCACACCGTCCGGCTGTCCGACCCGTGGAGCCTGGGCCGCATGTGCGCGGTGACCCGCGACCCGCGCACGGGGATCCTCTCCGCCGCGGCCAACCCCCGGGGTGCCCAGGGCTACGCCACCGGTCGCTGACCCATCCTCCACCCACCCCCTCTCCCCGTCGATCTTGTGCTTACTGCCCGCGTATAGCCGGCATAACGGGCGTGAATCGGGCCGAAAGCGCAAGATCGACGAGGGGAGGGGCGGGGGAGGCGGTCAGGTGTCGATCCGGGTGATGTTGCGGATCTTGTTGGCGGCGTCCAGGGCCGCCACCTTGTACGCCTCCGCGAGCGTGGGATAGTTGAACACCGCGTCGAGCAGGTAGTCGACGGTGCCGCCGCAACCCATCACCGCCTGCCCGATGTGGACGATCTCGGTGGCGCCGGTGCCGAACACGTGCACCCCGAGCAGCCGCCCGTCCCCGGGCGAGACCAGTAGTTTCAGCATCCCGTACGAGTCGCCGACGATCTGCCCCCGGGCCAGTTCCCGGTAGCGGGCGATGCCCACCTCGAACGGGACGGACGCCTCGGTCAGCTCCTCCTCGGTCTTCCCGACGAAGCTGATCTCCGGGATGGTGTAGATGCCGATCGGTTGCAGCTCCGACATGCCGCGTGCCGGTTCGCCGCAGGCGTGCTGGGCGGCCAGCCGGCCCTGTTCCATCGAGGTGGACGCCAGGGCGGGGAAGCCGATCACGTCGCCGACCGCGTAGATGTTGTCGACTGCCGTGCGGTAGTCGGCGTCGACGGAGATCCGCCCTCGGTGGTCGGCGGTGAGCCCGGCCGCCTCCAGCGCGAGGTCGTCGGTCTGCCCCTGCCGCCCGGCGGAGTACATCACCGTGTCCGCGACGATCTTCTTGCCGCTGCGCAGGACGCAGAGCGCGGCGCTGCGGTGCTTCTCCACGGCGGCCACCTCCTCGCCGAAGCGGAAGGTCACCGACAGGTCCCGCAGGTGGTACTTCAGGGATTCGACGATCTCCTCGTCGCAGAAGTCGAGCATCCGCGGGCGGCGCTCGACCACGGTCACCTTCGTACCGAGCGCGGCGAACAGGGACGCGTACTCCATGCCGATCACCCCGGCGCCGACCACGACCATGCTGCGTGGGACGGCCTGGAGGTTGATCACGCCGTCGGAGTCGACGATCGTCCGGTCGTCGAAGTCGACGCTGTCCGGGCGGGCGGGGCGGGTGCCGGCGGCGACGACCGCCTTGTCGAAGCTGACCCGGGTCTCCCGGCCGGAGCCGGCGTCCACCCAGACCGAGTGGGCGTCGGCGAACCGGCCGGTGCCGGTGATCAGCGAGACCTTGTTGCGGGCCAGCTGGTTGCGGATGACGTCGGTCTGCCGGCTGATCACGTGCTGGGTGCGGGCGGCCAGGTCGGCGACGGTGATGTCCTCCTTGACCCGGTAGCTGCTGCCGTAGAGGTCGCGCTGGCTCAGCCCGGTCAGGTAGAGCACCGCCTCGCGCAGCGTCTTCGAGGGCACGGTGCCGGTGTTTATGCACACCCCGCCGAGCATGTCGCGGCGGTCCACGATCGCGACGCGGCGGCCCAGCTTCGCCGCGGCGATCGCCGCCTTCTGTCCACTCGGTCCGGAGCCCAGCACCAGCAGGTCGTAGTCATACACGAGCGCCAGCCTCGCAGGGTCCGGCAACCCGCGCCAGCGGTGGGGCTCCACGCCGGGTGGAACGCGGCCTCCAGCCCTTCGACCCGTCCCAGTTGACCGACCAGGTCGTCAGGCCCGTGAGGCGGCCCTGGTAGGTGTTCCACGCCTGGGCGGCCAGCGCCGGGCTCATGTGGCCGCCGCCGGCGCCGACCTGCGTGGGCAGCCCGGGGACCTGCCGGTCCAGCGATGCCTTGCGCCGCGTCCCGGGCTGTCCGGAGTGGACGCTCAGAGGCGGGCGTACACGTCGCCGGAGTTGGCCTCGTCCGGCAGCGCGCGCAGGTACGCGGCCACCTCGGCGGCTTGCAGCCAGCCGGGCAGCGCGAACTGCATCTCGTCACCGACCGCCACCGTGAACCGGGTGAAGCCGAGCCCGGTGAGCCGGTCCAGGCAGCGCGCCGCCGCCACCCGGGCGATGGTGGTGAACTCGAACGACAACGCCGGCACCGGCCGGCTCAGCCCGGCCAGCACGGCGTCCTCGAAGCCCTCCACGTCGATCTTCACGAACGCCGGCTCGCCGTACGCGGTCACGAGCGCGTCGAGCGTGGTGCCGGGCACCTCGATCTGCGCGTCCCAGGTCTCGTCCGCCCAGCCGGGCGCCCCGTCGGCGGCGCGGACGAAGCCGGGGGAGGCGGTAGAGACCGTGGGGTTGGCCGAGTTGACGTGCAGCCGCACCGGTCCAGCGGTATGCCCGCACGCCGCCTCCACCACTGTCACCGCGTCGTCGCCCGCGTGCATCTCGCGCAGCACCCGGGCGCACAGCGGTTGTGGCTCGACCGCCACCACGGTCGCGCCGAGGCGGCGGAAGCTGCCCAGCCGGTCGCCCACGTGCGCGCCCACGTCGAAGACGAGGTCACCGGCGCGGACCAGCGGCGCGTAGAACGCGTCTAGGGCGGCGTCGCGCGCCGGGTCGCCGTGGTAGAACTCCAGCGACCGGCGCAGGCCGGACATCGCCGGGTCCGCCTTGAGTGCCTCGATCACCCCGTCCCGCACCCTCCCGACGCTAGCCAGCGCCGCGTCCGTGCGAGCCGCAATCGCGTCCTTCCCGCCACCGAGGGTCGACAATCACCCCATCCTCCTAGGATGGGGTAGGGGTGGTGAGGCTTGTCGCTCTCGGTCCAAGTCGCCGCGCGACAGTGGTGTGAGCGGGAGAGGTGGACAGGGCAGGGGAACGACGGGGCGACGGTCGGCCCGTCGGCGGTCGGCCGTGCCGACCGCCAGCGGTCAGCCGGAACGGCGAGGCGGGCAGCCCGCGTGCCGCTACGGGGTCTCGACGACCTCCTGGCCGAGCGGCCACAGCGCTGCGGGGACCAGCTTGAAGTTGGCCACCCCGAACGGGATGCCGATGATCGTCACGCAGAGCGCGACCCCGGCGAGGATGTGCGACAGCGCCAGCCACCAGCCGGCCAGCACCACCCAGAGCACGTTCGCCAGGCCGGAGGGCAGGCCGGCGCCCGGCTTGGACACGAGGGTGCGGCCGAACGGCCACAGCGAGTACGAGGCGAGCCGCAGCGAGGCGACGCCGAACGGGATGGTGACGACGAGGACGAAGCAGATCAGGGCGGCGATGCCGTAGCCGAGGGCCAGGACGAAGCCGCCGCCGAAGACGAGCCACAGCAGGTTCAGCAGAAAGCGGATCACCACTCCATGGTCGCTCGTGCCCGCAACCGCCCGGCGCGTACGACGGACGCAGCCGTGGGCGGACTCCCGCGCGCACCCAAACGACCGTTAAGCTTCGGGGTGTGGGAATCGAGGAACTGTACCCCGCCGGGCGACTGATCGCGGCCCAGCGCGCCACCGCCGCGGCGGGCCTGGACGCGCTGCTGCTCACCCCGGGTTCCGACCTTCGCTACCTGACCGGCTACGACGCCCGCGAGGGGGAGCGGCTGACCTGCCTGGTCCTGCCCGCCGAGGGTGAGCCGACGCTGATCGTGCCGGTGCTGGAGCGGCCGGACGCCGAGGCCGCGCCCGGCGCCGGGTACCGGATCGTCGACCACGCCGACGGCACCGACCCGTGGCCGCTGGTGCGCGCGGCGCTGCCCGGCCCGGTCCGCGCCCTCGGGCTGGCCGACCGGATGTGGGCACAGCAGGTCCTCGCCCTGCGCGACGCGCTGCCCGGCGCGGCCCAGCGGCTCGCCTCCGACGTGCTGCGGGAAATGCGGATCCGCAAGTCGTCCGCCGAGGTGGCGGCGCTGGCCGAGGCGGGCGCCGCGATCGACGCGGTGCACCTGCGGATGGGGGAGTGGCTGCGCCCCGGCCGCACCGAGCGGGAGGTCGCCGCCGACCTCGCCGCCGCGATCCGGGCCGCCGGGCACGCCGCTGCCGACTTCGTCATCGTCGCCGCCGGCCCGAACGGGGCGAGCCCGCACCACGGCACGTCGGACCGCCCGATCGGCGTGGGCGAGCCGGTGGTGGTCGACATCGGCGGCACCATGCCGTCGGGCTACCGCTCCGACTGCACCCGCACGTACGTCGCCGGCGGTCCCGCTCCGGCCGAGTTCGTGGACTACTACGCGGTGCTGTGGGAGGCGCAGCGCGCCGCCGTGGCCGCCGTGGCGCCGGGCGTGACCGCCGAGGCCCTCGACGCGGTCGCCCGCGACATCATCGGCGCCGCCGGTTTCGGCGACGCCTTCCTGCACCGTACCGGCCACGGCATCGGCCTCGACGGCCACGAGGAGCCGTACGTGGTGACCGGCAACTCCCGGCCGCTCGAAGTCGGCATGGCTTTCTCGGTCGAACCCGGGATCTATCTCGCCGGGCGGCACGGAGCCCGGATCGAGGACATCGTCGTCTGCACGGCGGACGGCGGGCAACGGCTCAACACCACCCCCACGGAGCTCATCGCGCTATGAACGTCGACCGGATCCTGCCCACCGACGAGGCCCACGACCTGCTGGACCTCGCCACCGAACTCGCCGACCGGGAGCTGGCCCCGGCCGCCGCCGGTTTCGAGGCCCGCGCCGAGTTCCCCCGGGAGGTGTTGCGCACCCTCGGCCGGGCCGGCCTGCTCGGCCTGCCGTACGCGGAGGAGCACGGCGGCGCCGCCCAGCCGTACGAGGTGTACCTCCAGGTGCTGGAGATCCTCGCCAGCCGGTGGCTGGCAGTGGCCGAGGCGGTCAGCGTGCACACGCTGTCCTGCTATCCGCTGGCCCAGTTCGGCACCGACGAACAGCGCAAACTCCTGCCGGACATGATCGGCGGGGAGCTGCTCGGGGCGTACTGTCTGTCCGAGCCGCAGGGTGGCTCGGACGCGGCGGCGCTGACCACGCGGGCGGTGCGCGACGGCGACGCGTACGTGGTGACCGGCACCAAGGCGTGGATCACGCACGCCCGGGTGGCCGACTTCTACAACATCTTCTGCCGTACCGGCGGGCCCGGCCCGAAGGGCATCTCCTGCCTGCTGGCCGACCGGTCCACGGCGGGCATCCACCCGCAGGCCGCCGAGCGCACGATGGGCCTGCACGCCTCGCCGATCGCGCAGATCGCCTTCGACGACGCCCGCGTGCCGGCGGAGCGGCTGATCGGCGGCGAGGGCGCCGGGTTCACCATCGCGATGTCGGCGCTTGACTCCGGCCGCCTGGGCATCGCCGCGTGCGCGGTAGGCCTGGCCCAGGGCGCGCTGGACTACGCGGTCGGTTACGCCCGGGAACGCCGCCAGTTCGGCCGCGCGATCATCGACTTCCAGGGGCTCGGGTTCGGCCTGGCCGACGCTGCCACCCAGATCTCCGCCGCGCGGGCGCTCATGCTCGCCGCCGCACGGCTGCGCGACGCCGGACGCCCGTACTCGATCGAGGCGGCCAAGGCGAAGCTGTTCGCCACGGACGTGGCGATGCGGGTGACCACCGACGCGGTGCAGGTGCTCGGCGGCGCCGGGTACGTCGCCGACCACCCGGTCGAGCGGTACATGCGCGAGGCCAAGGTGCTCCAGATCGTCGAGGGCACCAACCAGATCCAGCGGCTGGTCATCTCCCGCGCGCTGGCGAAGGGCTAGCCTGTCGCGGTGACCTTTCCCCGGATCACCGTGGACCCCGACGTCATGGGGGGTGCGCCCTGCGTGCGGCAGTCGCGCATCCCCGTGGCCACCCTGCTGGCCATGATGGCCGAGGGCATGTCCGTCACGGACATCCTCACCGATCTGCCGTTCCTGGACGAGGAGGACATGGCGGAGGTGCTGAACTACGCCGCGGACGCGGTGCGCGACCGGACGGCGCGCTGAGCGTCACCGCGGCGGGCCGAGTGCGGCATGGGAGCGCTTTTCCGGCTACTGTGCAGCGCGTGGAGGAGATCGACCGTGCCATCGTAGCCGCGCTGACCGGGGACGGTCGGCTGTCGTACACGGATCTGGCCGAGCGGGTGGGCCTGTCGGTGTCGGCCGTGCACCAGCGGGTCCGCCGGCTGGAGCAGCGCGGGGTAATCAAGGGATACTCCGCGCGGGTGTCGTTCGAGGCGCTGGACCTGCCGCTGACCGCGTTCGTGGCGATCCGGCCGTTCGACCCGTCGCAGCCGGACGACGCGCCGGAGCGGCTGGCGCACCTGCCCGAGATCGACTCGTGCTACTCGGTGGCGGGGGAGGACTTCTACCTCCTGCTGGTGCGGGTGGCCGGTCCGGCCGACCTGGAACGGGTGCTCCAGGAGATCCGCACCTCCGCGAACGTCACCACGCGCACCACTGTGGTGCTGTCCACGCCGTACGAGCACCGGCCGCCGAAGATCAGTGGCGAGTTGTCCGGTCGGGGGCGTCCCCGTCCGTCGGCGGAGCCGGCAGGTTCCACCGCCTGATCACCCGCCGGCCGTGCTCGTGACCGAGCACGCTGAGGGTGGCGGTGTCCAGCCGCAGCAGCGCGCCGGCCGAGGGCGGCAGCCCGATCCAGCGTGCGCCGAGGGCGCGCAGGCTGTGCCCGTGCCCGACGAGCGCGACGTCGCCCTGCTCCAGCAGCGGGGCGGCCCGGTCCAGCACGCGGTCCAGGCGGGCGCCCACCTGCTCCGGTGACTCGCCGCCTTGGCCGCCGTCGGTCCAGATCGTCCAGCCGGGCCGTTCGGCCTGGATCTCCGCGGTGGTGCGTCCCTCGTACTCGCCGTAGTGCCATTCGGCCAGGTCGGGCTCGATGGCGTCCACGGTGAGCCCGGCCAGGGCGGCGGTGCGGGTGGCGCGCTGCCGGGGGCTGGAGAACACCCGGGCGAAGCGCCGGTCGGCAAGCAGGGGAGCCAGCGCGCGTGCCTGCCGCTCGCCGTCGGGCGTCAGGTCCAGGTCGGTGTACGAGGTGTGCCGGTGACTCGCGCTCCACGTGGTCTCGCCGTGGCGGATCAGCAGGATCTCGTTCACCGGCCCAGTCAACCACGACGCCGCGGCCCCGGCCGGGGCGTCCATCTTCAACCTATTGTCCTAGGACGCATTACACGATGTGCACCGGTCAACAGCGTTTGTGACGACCGGCACCGGGGACGCGGCAAGGGCAAGGCGTAGCCGGACGAGGGAGGGCGACATGAGCTTCACCGACAAGGCGAAGAACAAGGCCCAGGAGATGAGCGGCATGGCCAAGGAGCGCATCGGCGACGTGACCGACAACGAGCGGTTGCGGGCCGAGGGCGCCTCCGAGCAGAGCACGGCGCGCGCCCGGCAGGCCGGGGAGCACGCCAAGCAGGCGGGCCGCGACGTCAAGGACGCCTTCGACAAGTGAGTACGCGAACGGCGGGCCACCTCTGCGATGAGGTGGCCCGCCGTCGTGCGCCTGCGGGTCCTGTCAGTCGTCCTTGTGCGCGAGCCACCAGGCCTGGCCGGCCTCGGGCAGCGTGTCGATCGGGTCGTAGTAGGCGTAGCGCTTGTTCAGTGCCTCCAGGTCCGCCGACTCGATCGAGGTGCGGTAGTTCTTGGTCCAGTACGAGATGCCGCGCTCACGGTCGTAGTCGGTGAGCATGTGCACCCAGCGCTTGCCGACGAACGGCACGTCGCAGACGATCCGCGGGGTGGCGTAGCCGGGCAGGTAGCCCATGATGTCGTGCTGCAGCTGCTGGGCGTGCCAGACCGGGACGCGCCAGTGCTCGGCGTTGGGGATCATGTCGCACATGTAGAAGTAGTACGGCAGGATGCCCGCCTCGCCCTGCAGCGCGAAGCAGAGGTCGAGCAGGTCGGCGTTTGTCGCGTTGACGCCGCGCATGAGTACGCCCTGGTTGCGGACGTCGCGGACGCCGACGTCGAGTGCGGTCTGGGCGGCCTTGGCGACCAGCGGGGTCAGCGACTGGGCGTGGTTGACGTGGGTGTGGATGGCGAGGTTGACGCCGCGGCGGGCGGCGGTGCGGGCGACCCGTTCGAGGCCCTCGACCACGTCGGGCTGGAGCCAGTGCTGGGGCAGGCCCATGAGCGCCTTGGTGGCGAGCCGGATGTCGCGGATCGTCTCGATCTCCAGCAGGCGCATCAGGTACGACTCGAGGTTGCGCCACGGCACGTTGGCGACGTCGCCGCCGGAGACGACCACGTCGCGTACGCCGGGGTGGGCCTTGAGGTAGGTGATGTGGGCGTCGTAGCGGTCGACGGGCTTGAGGGTGAGCTTGAGCTTGTCGACGGCGGGGGTGGAGTTGCCGACGAGGTCCATGCGGGTGCAGTGGCCGCAGTACTGCGGGCAGGTGGAGAGCAGCTCGGCGAGGACCTTGGTGGGGTAGCGGTGGGTGAGACCCTCGGCGACCCACATGTCGTGTTCGTGGAGGCTGTCGCGGCTGGCGTACGGGTGTGACGGCCAGTCGGTGCGCCGGTCGGAGGCGACCGGGATCATGTAGCGGCGGATCGGGTCGGCGAGCAGCGCCTCGGTGCTCATCGGCTGATGCGGTGCCATGGTGTTGAGCATCTGCGGCGGCACCAGCATGGACATGGTGGCCAGGGCCTTCTGGTCGGCCTCCAGGTCGGCGTAGAAGGTCTCGTCGACGGTGTCGCCGAGGACGGCGCGCAGTTGCTTGATGTTCTTGACGCAGTTGACCCGCTGCCACTGGGCGCTCTCCCACTGGTCGCGGGTGACGTGGCGCCAGCCGGGGAAGCGGGTCCAGTCGGGTTCGACGAGGGGCGCGCGGCGGTATTCGTAGGGCTGTCCGGCGGCCGGGACGGTGGGCGGCGCGGTGCGGGGCGTCGGCATGGTCTCCACCGGTTGGGTCTGGGTCACGGCCCCTCCTCGTCAGCGGGTGCGGGTTGATCAACAATTGTGCAGGCTACTGGAAAATCTGCGGTGAAGAAATTAGTCTGCCGTAAGTTTTCCCGCGACGCGATCCCTGGCCGGGGGTTCGGGCGGCTGGACATAGGGGGTAGGCGTGACGTCACCGGTGGGTCTGCACCGAGTCGTGGAACCGGCGGGAGTGCTCCCGCAGGCGGCCTGGCGGCTGGACGCCGATCCGCGGATCGCGGCGAACGAGGTGCGGATCCGGGTCGAGCGGCTGAACCTTGACGCGGCGAGTTTCCGGCAGCTGGCGGAGAAGCACGGCGGCGACGGGGAGAAGGTCCGCGCCGAGGTGCTGGAGATCGTGTCGGCGCGGGGGAAGATGCAGAACCCGGTGACCGGTTCGGGCGGCATGCTGATCGGCACCGTCGAGGAGGCGGGCCGCCGGTCGCCGCTGGGGCTGAGGGCGGGTGACCGGGTGGCGACGCTCGTGTCGCTGACGCTGACGCCGCTGACGATCACCGACGGGCTGGCCCGCTGGGACGGGCGCAGCGAGCAGGTGCCGTGCGACGGGTACGCGATCCTGTTCGCCCGGTCGATCGCGGCGGTGCTGCCGCCGGACCTGCACCCCGAGTTGTCGCTCGCGGTGCTGGACGTGTGCGGGGCGCCGGCGTTGACGGCGCGGGTGGTGGCCGAGCAGGTGGCGCGGCGGTCCCGGGAGGGTGATCCGCGTCCGGTGTCGGTGGCGGTGATCGGCGGGGCGGGTAAGAGCGGGTCGTTGTCCCTCGCCGCGGCGCGGCGGGCGGGCGCCGCCCGTACCGTCGGGGTGGTTCCGGTGGCCGCGGAGCGGGACGCGCTGACGGCGGCCGGGCTGGCCGACGTGGTGGCGCTGGCGGATGCGCGGGATCCGGTGGGGTTGTCGACGGCGGTGACGACGGCGCTGGGGGTGCCGGCGGACGTGACCGTGGTGTGCGTGGACGTGCCGGGGTGTGAGCACGGCGCGGTGCTGGCCACGGCGGACGGCGGTACGGTGGTCTTCTTCTCGATGGCGACGAGCTTCGCGGCGGCGGCGCTGGGCGCGGAGGGCCTGGCCGCGGATGTGACGATGCTGGTGGGCAACGGGTATGTGCCGGGGCACGCCACGCTGGCGTTGGACCTGTTGCGGGCCGAGCCGGGGGTGCGCGGTCTGTTCGAGGCTCGTCTGGCGGCAGACTGAGACCATGACGAACCCCTCGACGCTGTATCGCGGTGGAGTGCTGCACTGTCCGGCGGACCCGAGCGCGACGGCGCTGCTGGTGCGGGACGGGCGGATCGCCTGGTTGGGCACGGACGCGGACGTGCCGTCGGCGGACCGGGTGGTGGAGTTGGGCGGTGCGCTGGTGACGCCGGCGTTCGTGGACGCGCACGTGCACGCGACCGATACCGGGTTGGCGTTGTCGGGGCTGGATCTTTCGGCGGTGCGGTCGGCGGGTGAGCTGCTGGACGCGGTGTCGGCGTTCGCGGCGGGTCTGCCGGGTGACGCGGTGGTGCTGGGGCACGGCTGGGACGAGTCGGCGTGGGTGGACGCGGCGCTGCCGGATGCGGCGGAGCTGGATCGGGCGGCCGGTGGGCGGCGGGTGTATCTGTCGCAGGCGTCGATCCATTCGGCGCTGGTGTCGGCGGGGTTGCTGGCGGCGTGCCCGGAGGTGGTGGCGGCGGCCGGGTACGCCGCGTCGGGGTGGCTGCGGCGGGACGCGCATCACGTGGTGCGTGCGGCGGCGTTCGGGTCGGTTTCGCGGGCGCAGCGGGTGGCGGCGCAGCGGCGGGCCCTGGAGCACGCGGCGTCGCTGGGTGTCGCGGCGGTGCACGAGTGCGGCGGTCCGGACATCTCCGACGAGGAGGACTTCACCGGGCTGTTGGCGATCTCGGGGGCCGGGGTGCCGGAGGTGTACGGGTACTGGGGTGAGCTGCTGGGTGCGGCGAAGGCCCGGGAGTTGGGTGCGGTGGGTGCGGGTGGTGACCTGTTCGCCGACGGGGCGCTGGGGTCGCGGACGGCGCACGTGTCGGCGGCGTACCTGGACGGTGAGGCGGGGGCGTGCGGGCACGGGTACGTGTCGGCGGAGCAGGTGCGTGATCATCTGCTGGATTGCGCGGCGCACGGGTTGCAGGGCGGGTTCCACGCGATCGGGGACGCGGCGATCGGGACGGTGCTTGCGGGGTTCGGGCTGGCGGCGCGGTCGGTGGGTGTGGACCGGTTGCGGGCGGCCCGGCACCGGGTGGAGCACGCGGAGATCATGACCAAGGCGTTGATCGCCGGGTTCGTGGAGTACGGGATCGTGGCGTCGATGCAGCCGGCGTTCGACAGGTTGTGGGGCGGTGCGGGCCGGATGTACGAGTCGCGGCTGGGGTTGGCCCGTTCGCTGGAGTCGAATCCGATGGGTGCGATGCACGGGGTCGGGGTGGCGTTGGCGTTCGGGTCGGATTCGCCGGTGACGCCGGTTGATCCGTGGGGTTCGGTGCGGGCGGCGGCGGCGCATCACAATCCGGCGCAGCGGATGAGTGTGCGGGCGGCGTTCGCGGCGCACACGCGCGGCGGGTGGCGGGCGGTGCACCTGGACAACGAGGGTGTGCTGGCGTTGGGGGCGCCGGCGACGTTCGCGGTGTGGGACACCCCGGCGGGCGTGGAGCGGGGGCTGCCGGTGGTGCTGGCGGAGGATCCGGAGGTGCGGGGCGCGGACGATCCGACGCCGCTGCCGGTGTGCCGGGCCACTGTGTTGCGCGGTGACGTGATCTATCAGGAAGGGTCTTCGTGACAGGGAAGCTTGGGCTGGATCCGGCGTTGGTCGCGCGGGCGCGGGAGTTGGCGCGCCGGGCCGGGCAGCCGGTGGTGGATCTGGCGCGCAGCCACACCACGGTGTCGGTGGAGCGGGCGGTGCTGCGGCTGGCCGGGGTGACCGGCGCGGACCCGGACGGTATTCCGTGGGTGAACCGGCTCGTGGACGCGGTGGTCGCGGATGTGGGGCTGGGGCACGGGGTGGCGGTGCCGGTGTTCGACGCGCTGGCGCGTGAGGGCATCGCGGATGTGACGTTGCTGGCGCAGAAGGCGGCGGCGGGGTCGGTGCGGTTCGCGCAGCCGTCGGGGAAGGCGGCGACGGCGGCTCGGCGGGCGTCGCGTAAGGCGGTCGCGGCGGGGATCCGGGCGATCGACCGGCGGCGCGCGGAGCGGGATCGCCTCGTCAAGCGGTTCGGGGATCCGCAACGGCGGCCGTGGATCTACCTGATCGTGGCGACGGGTGACATCTACGAGGACATTCCGCAGGCGCAGGCGGCGGCGCGGGCGGGCGCCGATGTGATCGCGGTGATCCGGTCGACGGGGCAGTCGCTGCTGGACTACGTGCCGGAGGGCGCGACGCGGGAGGGGTTCGCGGGCACGTACGCGACGCAGGAGAACTTCCGGTTGATGCGGGCGGCGCTCGATGAGACGTCGCGGGAGCTGGGCCGGTATGTGCGGTTGACGAACTACGCGTCGGGTCTGTGCATGCCGGAGATGGCGACGCTGGCCGGGTTGGAGCGTCTGGACATGATGCTCAACGACTCGATGTACGGGATCCTGTTCCGCGACATCAACCCGATTCGTACGTTCGTGGACCAGCGGTTCTCGCGGCAGGTGCACGCGCGGGCGGGGATCATCATCAACACCGGTGAGGACAACTACCTGACCACCGCTGATGCGGTGGACGAGGCGCACACGGTGACGGTGTCGCAGCTGCTCAACGAGTTCTTCGCGCACGAGGCGGGGCTGGCGGACTGGCAGTTGGGGCTGGGCCACGCGTTCGAGATCAACCCGGATGTGCCGGAGTCGTTCCGGTTGGAGTTGGCGCACGCGTTGCTGGCGCGGGAGTTGTTCCCGGACGCGCCGTTGAAGTGGATGCCGCCGACGAAGCACATGACCGGGGACGTGTTCCGGGGCAACCTGCTGGACGGGTTCTTCAACCTGGTGGGCACGATGACCGGGCAGGGGATCCTGCTGGTGGGGATGATGACCGAGGCGGTGGTGACGCCGTGGTTGTCGGACCGGGACATCGCGCTGCAGAACGTGCGGTACGTGCTGGGCGCGGCGGGCGGGTTGCACGAGGACTTCGTGCCGGCGCCGGGCGGGTTCATCCAGCAGCGGGCGCACCGGGTGCTCGGTGAGGCGGTGGATCTGCTGGAGCGCATCGGGGACCAGTCGTTGCTGACGGCGATCGCCGAGGGCACGTTCGGGATCATGAAGCGGCCGGCGGACCGGGGCAAGGGCCTCGATGGTGTGGCGCGGCACGAGGCGGACTACGACAACCCGGCCACCGAGATCCTGGAGCAACCCCGGTGAGTGAGAAGACTGTCGTGCGGCCGTACGGGGACACCACCGGTGACGGGATGGTGCAGGTGTCGTTCACGTTGCCGGTGCCGCACGACAAGCGGGCCGAGGGCGCGGCGGTGCAGCTCGCGAACAGGATGGGCATGGACCCGGCGATGCTGGTGCACGCCAAGCCGATCGGTGACGGGTTCACGTTCTTCGTGGTGTACGGGCGGGTGAACCACCTGGTGGATCTGGCGAAGGTACAGGTGGTGGAGCGTGACTATCCGCTGCTGTCGGCCAAGGAGGTGAACGCGGTGGTGAAGCGGCAGTTGCGGCGCAAGCTGTCGGTGGTGGGCGCGTGCATCGGCACCGACGCGCACACGGTCGGCATCGACGCGATCCTCAACGTCAAGGGCATCGCCGGGGAGAAGGGCCTGGAGTACTACCGGGAGCTGAAGGTCACGAACCTGGGCGCGCAGGTGAGCGTGCCGGAGCTGGTCGAGGCGGCCCGGCGGGAACGCGCCGACGCGGTGCTGGTGTCGCAGGTGGTGACGCAGCGCGACGCGCACCTGCACAACACGCGGGAGATGTCGGCGGCGTTCCGGGAGGCGATGCCGGCCGGGCGCCGGCCGCTGCTGATCGTGGGTGGGCCGCGGTTCGACGAGACGATGACCGGTGAGCTGGGCGTGGATCGGATTTTCGGCCGGGGCACCACTCCGGGTGAGGTCGCCAGTTACCTCGTCCACGCTTTGATCACCTCCAGGAAGGCGAACACTCCATGAGCGATCCGCGTGTCGGTCTGACCGTCGTCCACCGCCGGTACGTGCCGTACTCCCACGCCCACTACGCGGGCAACCTGGTCGACGGGGCGTACGCGCTGGGGTTGTTCGGGGACGTGGCCACCGAGGTGTGCATCCGTACCGACGGCGACGAGGGGTTGTTCGCCGCGTACGCCGATGTGCAGTTCCGGGCGCCGATGAAGGCCGGTGACGTGCTGGAGGTGACGGCGACGGTGACCCGGGTGGGCACGCGCAGCCGCACCATCGACTTCGCGGCGACGGTGGTGTGCCGGGGTCGCCCGGACCGGGGCGAGTCGGCCGCCGAGGTGCTCGACGAGCCGATCGTGGCGGTCACCGCGACCGGCACGGTGGTCGTGCCCCCGTCGGCGTGAGTGGACAGCCGGGCGTGAACGTGAGCGCTGTCGTCTGCGCCGACGTCGGGTCGACGTACACGAAGGCGGCGGTGGTGGACGTCGACGGCGGCCGGCTGGTCGCGGCGGCGTCGGCGCCCACCACGGTGGGCACGGATGTGCTGCACGGCCTGGACACCGCGGTCGGCGCGGCCGTCGCGTCGGCGGGGGTCGCTGAGGTGCCCTGGTACGTGTGTTCGTCGGCCGGGGGTGGGTTGCGCCTCGCGGTGGTGGGTTACGAGCCCCTCGTCACCGCTCAGGCGGGCCGGCGGGTCGGTCTGTCGGCGGGCGCGAACGTGGTGCACGTGGCGGCCGGGTGTCTGGGTGGGGTGGACGTGGCGGCGTTGCGGGCGGCCCGCCCGGACGTGGTGCTGCTGGTGGGCGGCACCGACGGCGGTGACGCGGAGACGGTGACGCACAACGCGACGCGGCTGGCGAGGGCCCGGTTCCGGGTGCCGGTGGTGCTCGCGGGCAACGCCGACGTGCGCGACGACCTGCACGCGCTGCTGGCGGGCGCGGGGGTGCCGGTGACGGTGGCGGACAACGTGCTGCCCCGCATCGGGGTGCTGGAGCCGGCGTCGGCGCGGGCGGCGATCCGGGAGGTGTTCCTGCGGCACGTCATCGGCGGCAAGAAGCTGTCCCGCGGGGCCCGGTTCGCGCGGCTGGTCCGCGCCGCCACCCCCGACGCGGTGCTCACCGGCGTGGAGGTTCTCGCCGGGACGCTCGGCGGTGACCTCGCAGTGGTGGACGTGGGCGGGGCCACCACCGACGTGTACTCGGTGCTCACCCCCGACGAGCGCGACAGCGGCCCCAGTCAGGAGGTCGCCGGGACGCTGTGGCGGGCCCGCACCGTCGAGGGTGACCTGGGCATGCGGTGGAGCGCGCCTGGTGTGGTGCGCGCCGCCGTCGAGGAGCGGCTGCTCGACGCGGCCGAGGAGCCGCAGCTGGCGGCCGCGGCGGCGGTACGGGCCGCCGACCCGGGGTTCCTGCCCGCCGGTGACGGCGAGCGGGCCGTGGACCGGCGTATCGCGGCGCTGGCCGCGACCGTGGCGTTGCGGCGGCACGCGCGGGGCGCGGCGACGGGGGAGCGGGCCGGGCGGGACCTGCGGGAGGTGAAGCTGCTCGTCGGCTCCGGTGGGGTGCTGCGGTACGCCGAGCCGGGTGCCGCGGAGGCGGTGCTGGACGCGGTGCTCACCGATCACGCCGGCGGGTGGGCGTTGCCGCGGGCGGCCCGCCCGGTCGTGGACGTGGACTACGTGCTGGCCGCCGCGGGGCTGCTCGCGCAGGAGCATCCGGGTGCGGCGGCGGCGATGCTGCGGCACCACCTGGGTGCCTGAGCCGCGCTCAGGAATCGAGACGCGCCGACGCGACACGCCGTGTCGCAACACACGACAGGCCCGGGTGGGTTGACAGCGGCGGGGGGCTACGCCGTACCGTCTTTGAGTCCTACCACGGGAAGCGGCTGTTGTTCGCTTCGTCCCTTCGTCCGCTGGCCGAGCGACCGGAAGGTTGCGGCGGCCAGGTCCAGCGGGCGGGGGTCGGCGGGGCGGCGCGAACCGGCCGCGGTTACCGGTGTACGGGCAGGGTGAGAGGCACGGCCAGTAGACAACGGCCAGGCGGGGGCAGCCAGTCCACGTCGGGTCGGTCCGAAGGTCGGCGCCGATCGTCTTCGCCCCACCGGCCGGGAAGGGCCTGGGAGCATCGGGGCGCGGCTTCGGCCGCGCCCCGATTTCATCCCCCCGATATCCCTGTCAGCGGCCCAGCCGCCGGTAGCGGCGCACCGCCGCCGGTGCGGCCACCGCGATCAGCGCCAGCGGCCAGACGACCGCCAGTTCCAGCGCGTGCCGGGCCGGCCACGAATCCCCGCCCAGGCCCGGGTTGCCGAACAGGTCCCGGGCCGCCGCCACCGTCGCGGACAGCGGATTCCAGGCGGCGATCGCGCCCAGCCAGTCCGGCATCAGCTCCGGTGCCACGAACACGTTGGACAGGGCGGTCAGCGGGAACGCCAGCGGGAACACCACCACCGCGACCGTGTCCGGGTTCGGCACGAGCAGCCCGAACAGGATGCCCACCCAGGTCATCGCGACGCGCAGCAGCAGGATCAGCGCCACCGCCGCCAGCGCCGCGCCGGTGCCCGCACGCCACTGCCAGCCGACCAGCAGCCCGCACACCACAAGTGTGGTCATCTCCAGGCAGGCCCGTACCAGGTCGGCGGCGGCGCGGCCGGACAGCAGCGCCGACCGGGCCATCGGCAGGGACCGGAACCGGTCCACCACGCCCCGGCCGGCGTCCACCGCGACCGCCGACGCGGTCGCGCCGAGGCCGTAGAGCATCGTCATGACGAACACGCCCGGCAGCAGGAACTCCCGGTAGCTGCCGTCGCCCGGCACCGTCATGCCGCTGCCGAACACGTAGCCGAACACCAGCACGAACATGATCGGCAGGCTGAAGTAGAGGATGATCTCCTCCGGGGCACGCACCACGTGGCGCATGTTCCGCCCGGCCATCAGCCACCCGTCGGTCAGTGTCCTCACGACGCGACCCCCACCCGCTGCGCGCCGGTGTGACCGCCGGTGAGCCGCAGGAACGCCTCGTCCAGCGTCGGACGGCGCACCAGCACGTCCTCCACCGCGATCCCGGTCTCGTCGAGGGCCCGCAGCACGGCGGTGAGAACGGCGATCCGGTCGGCCACCGGCGCGTCCACACGGCGCAGCCCGGGGTCCACGGTCGCGGTCGCGGCGGTGGCGCGTTCCACCACCGCCGCCGCCGCGGGCAGGTCCGCCGCGTCGCGGACCACCAGTTCCAGCCGGTCGGCGCCGATGCGGGCCTTCAGCCGCTCCGGGGTGCCCTCGGCCACGACCCGGCCGGCGTCGATGACGCACACCCGGTCGGCGAGGTGGTCGGCCTCCTGCAGGTACTGGGTGGTCAGCAGCACCGTGGTCCCGTCGGCGACCAGTTCCCGCACCGCCGTCCACAGGCCGTTGCGGCTGCGCGGGTCCAGGCCGGTGGTCGGCTCGTCGAGGAACAGCACCCGCGGCGGCACCACCAGGCTGGCCGCCAGGTCCAGGCGGCGGCGCATCCCGCCGGAGTAGCCGCCGGCCGACCGGTCCGCGGCCTCGGTCAGGCCGAACCGGTCCAGCAGTTCCTCGGCGCGGCGGCGGGCCCGGCGCGCGGACAGCCGCCGCAGCCGGCCGAACAGCACCAGGTTCTGCCGTCCGCTGAGCACCTCGTCGACCGCCGCGTACTGGCCGGTCAGGCTGATCGCCTGGCGGACCCGGTCCGGGGCGGCGGCGACGTCGTACCCGGCCACCGTGGCCCGGCCGGCGTCGAAACGCAGCAGCGTGGTGAGGATCCGCACCGCGGTGGTCTTGCCCGCCCCGTTCGGGCCGAGCACGCCGTACACGGTGCCGGCCGGCACGGCCAGGTCGAAGCCGTCCAGGGCGGTGGTGCGGCCGTACGTCTTCCGTATCCCGTCGGCCAGCACGGCCGTCGTGTCGTCGGTCATGGGCGTCAGCGTCACCGGGGTCGCTGACCGGGCGCGTACCGCGCGCGCACCGGGCGGCGCCGCGCCGGTCAGCGACCGTCGAGCAGCGCCAGCGCCCGCTGCCGGGGCAGGTCCGCGCCCCGGGCGTACGCGGTGGTGAACGCCGCCTCGCCGAGGCGTTCCCGCAGCGTGGCGGCGGCCGGCGTGCCGGCCGGGGCGTCGGCCGCGGCAGTGCCGGCCAGCAGCGCCGCCGCCGCGCCCAGCAAGCGGGCCGCCGACTCGTGGTCGCCGTCGCGCAGCAGCGGCCCGGCCAGCCCGTCGACCGCCGCGGCCACCACCGGCGCGTCCCACACGCCGTCGTCGGCGGTGAGGACCTGCCGGTAGCAGGCGTGGGCCCGCGTGGTGTCGCCGGCGGCGTCGGCGAGCTGCCCGAGCGTCACCAGCGCCGCCAGCCGCACCACCTCGGCACCGAACCAGCCCGTCGGGCAGTCCGCGACCGCCCGCTCGCACAGCGCCCGCGCCCGCTGCGGGTCGCCGTCGCGGCGGGCGATCTCGCTGAGCCCCAGGTACGCGGCGGCGACCAGCTCCGGCGCGCCGGCCGGGCCGGCGATGCGCCGCACCCGCCGGTAGTCCTCGGCCGCGCCGGTCAGGTCACCGGCGGCCAGCCGACCGTCGGCGCGGGTCCGCAGCAGCTCCGCCAGGTCCAGCGTGGAGCCGAGCTGCTCGGCCAGGTCCAGCGCCTCCGCCATCGGCGTGGCCGCGGACGCGACGTCACCGGCGCGGTAGGCGGCCTCGGCGCGGGTGGACAGTGTCACGATCATGCCCCAGCGGTCGTCGAGGGCCCGGAAGCCGGCCAGCGCGGCGTCCAGGTCGGTGCGGGCCTGGGCGTGCCGGTGGTGCAGCAGACTGACCATCGCGGTGCCCAGCAGGCCCAGCGCCCGGCTCCACGGGTCGGCGCCGATCAGCCGGTCCCGGACGGCCTGCTCGTGCAGCGCCGCCGCGTCCTGCGGTGACGGGGGGCCGCTGGCCATGCCGGACAGGTACAGCAGGAACGGGTGCCGGGGCGGCCGGGCCAGGGTCCACAGGATCCGGGCCGCGGCGTCGACCTCGCTGCGGTCGCCGCCACCGGCGAGCGTGGCGACCAGCAGAGCCAACGCGTACTCCTCGGCCAGGCCGCCGGGCGGGCCGTCGAGCCGGTCGACCAGCCGCCGGGCCAGGGCCGCGCCCTCACCGCGCATGCCCCGCAGCCACCAGTAGAACGCCAGCGCCGCGACCAGCCGCAACCCGGTCGCGGTGTCCGCGTGCCGCAGCGCCGCGTGCAGGTCGTCACGCGCGGCGTCCAGGCGGCGCAGCCACCGGTCCTGGCCGCCGCCGCGCAGCGCCGCGTCGCCCGTGAGCGCCAGGTCCAGGAAGTACGCGGCGTGCGCGTCCCGGATCCGCCCGGTGCCGCCGCCCTCGGCCAGCCGGGCGGATGCGAACTCGCGGATCGTCTCCAGCATCCGGTAGCGCCCGCCGGTGGCCTCCACCAGCGACTTGTCCACCAGCCCGGTGAGTACGTCCACGACGTCCCCGGCGTCCGGCGCGCACACCGCCTGCACCGCGGCCAGGTCGGCGGCGCCGGCGAACACGCTCATCCGGGCGGCCAGCCGCCGCTCCGGGGCGTCGAGCAGATCCCAGCTCCACCCCACCACCGCCTCCAGCGTGCGGTGCCGGGGCGCCGCGGTGCGGTCGCCGCGGCGCAGCAGCCGGAACCGGTCGTCCAGACGCGCCGCGACCTGCGTCACCGGCAGGGCCCGCAGGCGCGCCGCGGCCAGCTCCAGGGCCAGCGGCAGCCCGTCGAGGGTACGGCAGATCCGCAGCACCGCCGGGGTGGTGACGGCGTCGAGGGTGAACCCGGGCGACACGTCGGCGGCCCGGTCGGTGAACAGCCGCACCGCCGGGTACCCGGCGGCTGTCTCCGGTGCGGCCGGCCCGTCCGGGGCGGGCAGCCCGCCGACCGGGCACAGCGCCTCGCCGGTGAGGCCCAGCGGCTCCCGGCTGGTGGCGAGCACCCGCAGTCCGGGTGCGGCGGCGAGCAGCGCGCCGGTCAGCCGGGCCGCGTCGTCGATGACGTGCTCGCAGTTGTCCAGCACCAGCAGCAGCCGCCGGTCGGCCAGCGCGGCCACCAGCCGGTCGGTCAGGTCGGCCGGGCCGCCGGGGGTGCGCAGACCGGCGTCGCGCAGGTCCAGCGCGGCCAGCACGGCCGGCGCGACCGGTGCGCCGGGCGCCACAGCGGCCAGTTCCACCAGGCACACCGGCCCGTCGTGGCCGGACGCGACGGTGGTGGCCAGCCGGGTCTTGCCGGCGCCGCCCGGGCCGTGCAGGGTGACCAGCCGCGCCGCGCCGAGCAGGTCGTGCACACGCCGCAGTTCCGGTTCCCGGCCGACGAAACTGGTCAGCGGGCTGGGCAGCCGGGCGGGTGGCGCGGCGTCGTCGCGCAGCAGCGCCGTGTGCAGCGTGGCCAGCTCCGCCGACGGGTCGGTGCCCAGTTCCTCGGCCAGGACCCGGCGGGCGTCGGCGTACGCGGCGAGGGCCTCGGCGCGGCGGCCGGCGCCGTGCAGGGCACGCATCAGTTGCCCGTGCAGCCGTTCCCGTAGTGGATTCGCGGCCACCAGGTCGCGCAGCTCGGCGATCAGCGGCGCGCCGGCCGGTGCCAGCGCCAGTTCCGCCTCGACCCGGTCCTCGACCGCGGCCAGGCGCGCCTGGCGCAGCCGGGCCGCCTCGGCGTCGGCGAACGGCGCGTCCGTCACGTCCGCGAGGGGTTCACCGCGCCACAGGCCGAGCGCGTCGCGCAGCAACGCCGCCGCGGCGGCCGGGTCACCGGCGGCCAGCGCCGCCCGCCCGGCAGCGGCCAGCCCGGCGAACCGGTGCACGTCCACCCGCTGGGGGTCGACGGCCAGCCGGTAGCCGGCCGGACCGAACTCGACGGGCGCGCCCGGCAGCAGCCGCCGCAGCCGCGACACCTGCGACTGGAGTGCGTTCGTGGCCTGCTCGGGCGGCCGGTCGCCGTACACGCCGTCGACGAGACGCTGCGGCGCCACGGTGCGGCCGGCGTCGAGCAGCAGCAGCACCAGCAGCGCGCGCAGCCGCCCGCCGGCGACGGGCAGCAGGCTGCCGTCGGCCGCGTACGCCTGGGTCTCGCCGAGCACACCGAACCGCATGCGCCCGATTGTCGCCTGCCCCCGCCGCGTCGGTGGCACGCCCCACACCGGTTCGGCCGCCCGCCGGTACGGGCGGGTAGCCTTCGGCCCGTGATCGTGGGGAGAAGCCGGTGACGACGCTGGACCGGGAACAGCCGCGTGCCACCGACGGGGCACCCGGTGACGGCGCCGCGCGTCCCCTGCCGCTGACGCTGGCCGTGCCGGCCGCCGTGCTGGCCGGGGTGGCGCTGCTGCTGGCGTTCCCGCCGTACGGGTGGTGGCCGCTGGCGCCGGTCGGTGTGGCGTTGCTGGCCGCCGCCGTGCACCGGCGGCGGTTGCGTGCCGGCGCCGGGCTGGGCTTCCTGACCGGGGTGGCGTTGTTCGCGTCGCTGCTGGAGTGGACGAACCTGCACACCGGCTACCTGCCGTGGGCGCTGCTGTCGCTGTTGCAGGCCGCGTATCTGGCGCTGCTGGGCGCCGTGACCGCCTGGGTGTCGCCGCTGGCCGACCGGCACCGGGCGGCGTGGCCGCTGCTGACCGGTGTGCTGTGGGTGGGGCAGGAGGCGCTGCGCGACCGCACCCCGTTCGGCGGGTTCCCGTGGGGGCGGCTGGCGTTCAGCCAGGACACCTCGCCGCTGCTGAAGCTGGCCGCGCTCGGCGGCGCCCCGCTGGTCACGTTCGCCGTCGCGGTCGCCGGCGGGCTCCTGGTGACCGCCGCGTGGCGGGACTGGCGGCACACGCCCGGGCAGTGGCGGCCGGTCGCCGGGCTCACCGCCGCGCTGGTGGCGCTGCTCGCCGCCGGCGCGGCCGTGCCGACCGGGGTACGCGGCGCGGGCGGCACCGTCACCGTGGCCATCGTGCAGGGCAACGTTCCGCGCCTCGGGCTGGACTTCAACGCGCAGCGGCAGGCGGTGCTGAACAACCACGTCGACGCGACGCTGGACCTGGCGCGGCGGGTCGCCGAGGGCGGGCAGGACCGTCCCGACGTGGTGGTGTGGCCGGAGAACTCCAGCGACATCGACCCGCTGCGCAACCCGGGCGCGGGGGAGCGGATCTCCCAGGCGGCCGACGCGATCGGCGCGCCGATCCTGGTCGGCGCGGTGCTGGTCGGGCCCGGCCGGGGTGAGGTGCGCAACGCGGGGCTGCTGTGGCGGCCGGGGACCGGCCCGGATCTGGACCAGGTGTACACGAAGCGGCATCCGGTGCCGTTCGCCGAGTACGTGCCGCTGCGCTCCATCGCCCGCAAGGTCAGCTCCCAGGTCGACCGGGTCCGGTCCGATTTCGTGCCAGGTGACCGTCCGGGTGTGCTGGACACCGGCCCGGCCGTACTCGGCGACGTGATCTGCTTCGAGGTCGCGTACGACGGCGTCGTCCGGGACACCGTCACCGGCGGCGCGCAGCTGCTGGTGGTGCAGACCAACAACGCCACGTTCGATGTGGCCGAGGCCCGCCAGCAGCTGGCCATGGTGCGGCTGCGGGCCGTGGAGCACGGCCGGGCCGCGTTGATGGCCTCCACGGTCGGGGTGTCCGGGTTCGTTTCCCCCGACGGGCGGGTAGACGGTGCGACCGGGTTCAACACCGCCGCGGTGGTGGTGCGGCAGATGGAACTCGGTGACGGGCGTACCCCGGCGACCACGGCCGGGGTGTGGCCGGAGGTGGCGCTGACGGCGCTGGCGGTCGCGGCCCTGACCGGCGCGGCCGTGCTGCGGCGCCGCCGCCGGGAGGCCACTCCCGGCTGAGCCGACGAGAGGCGGTGCGACGGTGGGCGTGGCAGCCGGCAGGCGGACGGTAGGCCATCCCGGGGTGGGGCGGGTCCTGGTGGTCATCCCCACCTACAACGAGGCCGACAACGTCAGGCGCATCGTCGTCCGGGTACGCGAGGCGGCGCCGTCGGTGGACGTGCTCGTCGCCGACGACAACAGCCCCGACGGCACCGGGGCGATCGCCGACACGCTCGCGGCCGGAGACCCGCGGGTGCACGTGCTGCACCGGGCCGGCAAGGAAGGGCTCGGCGCGGCCTACCTGGCCGGTTTCGCCTGGGCGCGCAGGCGCGGCTACGACGCGGTGGTCGAGATGGACGCCGACGGCTCGCACGCCCCGGAGGACCTGCCGGCGCTGCTGCACGCGGCCCGCGACGCCGACGTGGTGATCGGCTCCCGGTGGACCCGCGGCGCGCGGGTGCTGAACTGGCCGTGGCGGCGGCTGCTGCTGTCCCGGGTGGGTAACCTGTACGCGCGGCTGGCGTTGGGCATGCCGGTCAGCGACGCGACCGGCGGCTACCGGGTGTACCGGTCGAGCGCGTTGGACGCGATCGACCTGAAGTCGGTGCGTTCCCAGGGGTACGCGTTCCAGGTGGAGTTGTCGCGGCTGGCGCACCGCGCCGGGGTACGCATCGTGGAGGTGCCGATCACGTTCGCCGAGCGGGAACACGGCGACAGCAAGATGAGCCCGCTGATCGTGGCCGAGGCGTTGTGGCGGGTGACCCGCTGGGGGGTGCGGGACCGTCTGGCGAGCGCGTCCGCCCGCCCGGACGCGCTCGCGCGCTGGCCTTGAGCGAGGGCGTGTCATGCTTGAGGGGCGTGGTGACCCCGGGCTGATGAGGTGAGATGCGCCGAGGACTGAAGTACGTACCACCGGCCCTGCTGCTGCTCGCGCTGCTGGAGCTGGCCGTTTTCGTGCTGGTCGGCCGGGCCGTCGGGTTCGGCGCGGCGGTGCTGCTGGTGTTCGGGGCGTCCCTGCTGGGTCTGGTGCTGCTGCGGCGCGAGGGGATGCGGGCGTGGCGCGGGTTCCGCGCGGCGGCGCAGACCGGCCGGCCGCCGGGGCCCGAGGTGACCGACGGGCTGGTCGGTCTGCTGGGTGCGCTGCTGCTGGCGATGCCGGGCCTGGTCAGCGGCGTGGTGGGCCTGCTGCTGCTGGTGCCGCCGCTGCGCCGGCTCGCCGGTGGCGGGGTGCGCCGGGCCACCGAGCGGCGGGTGTCGTCGATGGTCGCCGGTGACCTGTTCGGGCCGCGCCGGGTGCGCGTGTACCGGGGTGCGCCGCAGCCGTCTCCGGAGCCCGCGCCGGCCCCGTCGCCGTCGCCGCAGCCGGTCACCGACCCGGGCAAGGCCATCGAGGGCGAGATCGTCGACCGCTGAGGCGCGCCCGTCGCGCTGCGTCAGGCCATCGGCTTGATCAACTCCACTTCGCCGAGGTAGCGGCATCGAACCGCGCCCGACCCCGCCACCTCCCCGAACTGGCGGCCGCCCCGGCCCGGCCCGGCAACGAAAACACCCCCGGGTGATCCCGGGGGCGTTTCGGCGCGTCACGGACGGTCAGGCACGACCGCGGCGGGTGCGGACCTCCTGGAGCCGCTCGGCGAGGATATCCTCCAGCTCGGCGATCGAGCGCCGCTCCAGCAGCATGTCCCAGTGGGTACGCGGCGGCTTGGCCTTCTTCTGCTCGGGCTCGGTGCCGTCGACCAGGCGGGCGACGCTGCCGTCGAACTTGCACTCCCAGGTCGTCGGGACCTCGGCGTCGACGGCGAACGGCACCTCGAACTGGTGGCCCTTGGCGCAGAGGTACTCGCGGGTCTGGCGCGGCGCGAGCTCCGTGTTGCGGTCGGACTCGTAGCTGACCGCTCCCAGCCGGCTACCGCGCAGCATGCGCTCGCCCATGATCGACTTCCCCTCGTTCGTGGTGCTGGTCTTCAGGTGTAACGACCGGTCACCGCTCACCCATTCCCCGGCCCACGGCGGCAGGGCCGTACGCGGGTCGGGAGTCTCAAGGGTAACCGGCCATGACAGCTGCCCGGCGGGGTCGTCCCCGGCCGGGCCGAATCGGTGGAGTGTTTCGCCTGTCAACGGGGATGTTACCCACCTGTTTGCGTGCCGGAGGTGACGATGAGCAGTGACGCGCCGGTCGGGGCCCGACCACCAGCCGGGAAGACCTTCTTCGGTCATCCCCGTGCGCTGTCCACGCTCTTCCTCACCGAGATGTGGGAGCGGTTCAGCTTCTACGGCATGCGGGCGATCCTGGTGCTGTACCTGACCGCCGCCGTGGCCGACGGCGGTCTGGACCTCGGTGAGTCCAGCGCCAACGCCGTGTACGGCACCTACAACGCCATGGTCTATCTGATGGCGCTGCCGGGCGGCTGGGTAGCCGACCGGCTGATCGGCGCCCGGCGCAGCGTGCTGTGGGGCGGCGTGGTGATCGCCGCCGGGCACTACGTGATGGCGATCCCCACCGGGTGGAGCGTGTTCGCCGGCATGGCGCTGATCGTGCTCGGCACCGGCCTGCTCAAGCCGAACATCTCCACGATGGTCGGTGACCTGTACGAGCGGGACTCGCCACGCCGCGACGCCGGCTTCTCCATCTTCTACATGGGCATCAACCTGGGCGCGTTCATCGCGCCGCTGATCACCGGTTTCCTCGGCGAGAAGATCAACTGGCATCTGGGGTTCGGCGCCGCCGCGGTCGGCATGACCTTCGGCGTGCTCCAGTACGTGCTGGGCCGCCGCAACCTCGGCGACGCCGGCGCCCGCCCGGCGGACCCGCTGCTCGGCGCCGACCGGCGGCGCGCGCTGACCCGGGTGGGCGTGGCGAGCGTCGTGGTCCTCGCCTTCGGGCTGGTGCTGCTGCTGGCCGGCTGGTTCACCGTCGACACGGTGGTCAACCTGCTCACAGTGGTGACGGTGCTGGTGACCGTCGGCTACTTCACGCGGATCCTCACCGACCGGGAGATCAGCGACACCGAACGCAGCCGGATGAAGGCGTACGTGTGGCTGTTCCTGTTCGCCGCCTCGTTCTGGCTCATCTACGACCAGGCCGGGTCGGTACTGAACATCTTCGCCGCCGACCGGACCGACCGCTCGGTCGGCGGGTTCACGTTCCCGGCGTCCTGGTTGCAGTCGGTGAACCCGATCCTCATCATCATCGGCGCGCCGCTGGCCGCCGCGTTGTGGCTCAAACTCGGGCACCGGGTGTCCACGCCCACGAAGTTCGCCGTCGGCCTGGTGCTCAACGGCCTGTCGTTCGTGCTGATGGCCGCCGCCGCCAGGGCCGCCGTCGGCGGCGACCTGGTCTCACCGCTGTGGCTCGTCGCGGTGTACGCGATCCAGGTCGCCGGTGAGCTGTCCCTGAGCCCGGTCGGCCTGTCCGCCACCACGAAACTCGCGCCGGTCAAGTACGCCAGCCAGATGCTGGGCCTGTGGTTCCTCGCCACCGCCGTCGGCGACGCCATCGGCGGTCAGGTGGCCCGGCTGGCCGACACCTGGTCCCAGCCGGTGTACTTCCTGACCTTCGGGCTGGCCTCGGTGGTGCTGGGTCTGGCCGCGGTGATGTTCACCCGCCAGATCCGGCAGCTGATGGCCGGCATCCACTGACCGCGCTCACCCCGCCGGGGTCGGCGGCAGCGGCAACGGCAGACCGGGCAGGCCGTCGATGCTGGTGGCGACGTGGTCCTTGCCCGCGAAGTACGCGCTCAGCGACGCGTCGTCCTCCCTGGCGAACCGGCGTTCGTGCAGGTCCCGGTCGGCGTCGTAGGTCATGAACGGCACCGCGTAGCCGCAGGTGTCGCGGATCAGCTCGGCGCGCACCACGATGACCGCCCGCAACCCGTGCGGGCCCGGGTCGATGTCGGGAAAGTGGGTCAGCAGGCCGGGCCAGCGCGGGTCGTCGCGGAACACCGGCTCGCCGCGCCCGTGCACCCGCACGATGTTCGGCGGGCCGGTGAAGGCGCACCACATCAGCGTGACCCGACCGTTCTCCCGCAGGTGGGCGATGGTCTCGGCGTTGCTGCCGGCGAAGTCGAGGTATGCCACCGTGCGCTCGTCGAGCACCGCGAAGCAGCCGCGCAGCCCTTTCGGGGAGAGGTTGACGGTGCCGTCGCCCGACAGCGGGGCGGTGGCTACGAAGAACATCGGCTGCGCCTCGATGAAGTCCCGCAGCCGGCCGTCGATGCGCTCGTACGTCTTTCCCATGCCCCGATCCTCGCCGCCGGCCGGGTGCCGCGCTGCCCCGTTCCCAGCCCGTGGCCGCCTCAGCCGGTGCGCGTGCCGAGCCGCGCCAGTGCCGTCGCCAGGTCGCTCACCTGGTCGGCGAGCTGCCCGGCGCGGCGCTGCGCGGCGTCCCGGTCGGCGTCGATCGCTGCCGCCCGCGCCTCGGCGGCGCTCACGGCCCGCCGCGCATCGGCCAGCTCCGCGGCCAGCGCGTCCCGCTCGGCGGTACGGGCGGCGACCTGCTCCACCGCGGCGGCCACGTCCGCGCGGGCCTGCTCGACGGAAGCGGAGGCCCCGGCGCGGGCCGCCTCGACCGCCGCACTCGCCTCGGCCCGGACCCGCTCCAGGGCCGCCTCGGCGGCGGCGCGTGCCGCGTCGGCCCGGTCCCGCTCGACGAGGGCCCGCCGCGCGGCGGCGGCCTCCGCCTCGGCCCGCTCGGAAGCGGCCCGGGCCGCGCGCTCCGCGTCGGTCGCCCGGCCCTGCGCGGCCTGCGCGTCGGCGCGCGCCCGGTCGGCCTCGGCGCGGGACTGCTCGGCCCGGTCCAGGGCCTCGGTGGCGGAGCGGGTGGCCCGCTCGGCGTCGGCCCGGGCGGTGTCCCGCTCGGCGGTCAGCTCGGCCGCGCGGCGGCGTTCGGCGTCGCGTTCGGTGCGTACCGTGCGCAGTTCGTGGCGGGCGGAGTCGCGGTCACGTTCGGCCTGCACCCGCAGCGCCTGCGCGGCGCCCGCCTCGGCGCGCGCCGCGTCGCGGGCGTCCTCGGCCGCGGCGGCCCGTTCGGCGGCGGCGGACGCGGTGGCCTCCGCCCGCTCGGCGCGGTCGGTGGCGGCGTCGCGGTCGGCGTACGCGGCGCGGGCCTGCTGCCGGTCGCGGGCCGCCGCCGCGGTCGCGTCCTCGGCCTCGCGGCGTGCCTCGTCGCGTTCGGCGTGGGCGGCCGCGACCTGCGCGGCGGTCTCCGCACGCAGCTCGGCGAGCTGCCGTTCCACACCGGCCGGTGACAGTTCGGCGTGCAGCGCCTCGGTGAGCGTCTCCACGATCTGGTCGAGCCGGTCCACCGCCTCCCAGGTGCGCGCCACCTGCCCGGGCAGCCCGGGGGAGTTGCGGTGACGCATCCGCGAGTTGCGGGCGGCCCGCTGGCAGGCGCCGTCGTTGTCCCGGCAGTAGCGGAACGGGCGGCCCGCGCCGGCGCGTTGCGGCACGTCGCGTCCGCAGTGGGCGCAGGGGCGGATGTCGGTGGCGGGCTCGGCGTCCATCGGGCGCGAAGTCTATCCGGCGGCGTCGGCCCGGGCCGCGCCGTCGAGGGTGTAGCGGCGTTGCAGCAGCACCGCGACCACCATCACGGCGGCGGGCAGCAGCCCGAAGCCGTAGCGCAACGCGTCCAGCGCCGCCGGGGACTGGGTCACCGTCTGCCCGGCGGTCGAGGCCACGAACCCACCGGCGGCCAGGCACAGCGCGTACGCGTAGGGGCCGAGCGCGGCGCCGGTGGCCTCGGTGGCGGTCCACACCCCGGTGTACGTGCCGGCCCGCTCGGTGCCGCCGGCCGCGCGGATCACGTCGGGCAGCATCGAGAACGGCAGCAGTTGCATGCCGGCGAACGCCACCCCGAGCACCGCCACGGCGGCCACCAGCACCGGCAGCCCGGCGGGACGGCCGATCGCCAGCACCAGCGACCCGGCGGCGAACGCGGCCTGCCCGGCGAGCAGGGCACGTTGCTTGCCGATCCGCCGCGCCACTGCCAGCCAGCCGGGGGTGACCAGCAGCGCGGGCGCGACGAACGCGGCCACCAGCACCGTGGTGAGCCCGGGGCGGCCCAGCTCGTACTCGGCGTAGTAGGGCACCCCGGCGAGCACGAGGTGGGTGGTGGTGGACATGGCCAGGTACGCGCCGACCAACCAGCGGAACTGCCGGTCCCGCAGGCTGGCCGCCAGCGCCCGCCACCCGCCCGGGCCGTGCGGCGGGGCCGTGTCGGCGGCGCTGCGGAGCAGCCGGCCGATCCCGGCGACGCCGACGACCATCGCGGCGAGCATTCCGGCCGCCAGCATCACACCCATCCGCAGGTAACCGGCGCGGGTGGCGTCGTCACCGCCGGCAAGCAGCGGCGCGAGCAACCCGGAGACCAGGATGCCGAGTGTCAGCACCACCATCCGGAACGCCATCAGCCGGGTCCGCTCGTGGTAGCCGATCCGCAGATCCGCCGGGGTCGCCAGGTAGGGCACCTGATAGGCGGCGAACAGCAGGTTGCCGGCGACGAAGAACACCGCCACCCAGCCCGCCGCGGCGGCGCCGGTGAGGCCGCCGGGCACCGCGAACAGCGCGGCGAACGCCAGCGGCAGCACGCACCCGGCAAGCAGCAGCCGGCGGCGGTGGCCCCGGCGGGTCTGTTCCACGTCGCAGCGGTGCCCGATCCACGGGTGCAGCAGCACGTCGGCGATCTTCGGCAGCAGCAGGGTGAGCCCGGCCAGCCACGGCGCGACCGCCAGCACGTCGGTCAGGAAGTAGAGCAGCAGCAGTCCCGGCACGGTGACCCAGACGCCCATGCCGAGCGAGCCGGTGGCGAAGCCGACGAGCGGGCCGCGCGGCAGGGTGACCGCGTCGGAGCGCCGATCCAGCCCGGTCATGGCGGTCTCCTGTCCTCGGGGCACGCCGCCCCCAATCCAACGGATGCTGGATTGTAGGGGGAACAATGGCCGGATGACCATGCCTCGCCGCCGCCCGGGCCGGCCCCGCCGCGACGACCAGCGGCCGACCCGTGACCTGGTGCTCGCCGCCGCCACCGCGTTGTTCGCCGAGCGGGGCTTCGACGCGGTGAGCGTCCGCGACGTCGCCGCCGCGGCGGGCGTGGACGCGGCCACCGTTGTGCACCACACCGGGCCGAAGGCACAGCTCTACGACGCCTGCTTCGCCCGGGTGTTCAGCGCCGAGCAGGAGGTCATCGAGGCGGCCGGGAAACGCGCCCGGTCGGCCCTGGCGGCGGGCCCGCAGGACGCGGTGCGGGCGCTGCACGACCTGGTGGACGTGTTCGTCGACTTCCTGGAGGACCGGCCGGAGACGACCGCGCTGTGGCTGCGCCGCTGGCTGGAGCCGCAGCGGCACGGCGAACTGGACCGCCGCTACGCCGCGCCGCTGTACGGGCTGGTCGAGGAGCTGCTGGTGGCCGCGGCCGGCGCCGGCGCGCTGACCGAGCCGACCCCGCACGTGACGGTGCGTTCCCTGGTCTGGGCGGTGCACGGGCATGTGGTGGCGCTGGCCGCCGGGACCGGTTCGGGAGCGCGGGAGCGCCGCGAGTTCCGGGCGTTCGTCCACCGGTTCCTCGACGCGCTGTACGCCGGCGGCCCGGGAGACATCCGCCCTTGACGCCGGCCTCCGCTCCGGAGATTATCCATCGGTCGTTGGATTAAGGAGGCGGGGTATGGCCACACCGAGGGTCGCGGTCGTCGGCGCCGGAGCCGCCGGGCTGGCCACACTCAAGGCGCTCGCCGACGCCGGTGTCCCCGCCGTCGCGTTCGAGGCGGCGGACACACCCGGCGGCCTCTGGGTGTACGGCGCACCCGGCTCGCCCGCGTACCGGACGCTGCATCTGAACACCAGCAAGGGGCGCACCGAGTTCGCCGACCACCCGATGCCGGCCGACTGGCCCGACTACCCCGACCACACCCGCGTCGCCGGTTACCTCGGTGACTACGCCGACCGGTTCGGGCTGCGCGAGGCGGTACGGCTGCGGCACACCGTCGAGCGGGTCACCCGCACCGGCGACGGCTGGCGGGTGCAGGCCACCGGCCCGGACGGCCCGGTCGAGGTCGACGTCGAGGCGGTGGTGGTCGCCAACGGGCACAACCGGGTGCCGAAGCGACCCCAGCCGTATCCGGGTGAGTGCACCGCCGAGCAGATGCACAGCCACGACTACCGCGGCCCGGAGCAGCTCGCCGGGCGCCGGGTGCTCGTGGTCGGCGGCGGCAACTCCGCCATGGACATCGCCGTCGACGCGTCGTACGCCGCCGCGCGCACGCTGCTGTCGCTGCGCCGCGGCGTCTGGGTGGTGCCCAAGTACCTGCTCGGCCGCCCGTCGGACACGCTCAACGGCGCGCTGGCCCGCCGGCTGCCCTGGCGGCTGCGACAGCGGATCAGCCAGACCATGATCACTACTGCGGTCGGGTCACTCGCCCGGTACGGGCTGCCCGCACCGGCGCACGGCTTCCTCCAGGACCACCCGACGCTGTCCGACGCGCTGCTGTCCCGGCTCACCCACGGCGACATCCAGGCCCGGCCCGGCATCGCCCGCTTCGACGGCGACCGGGCCGAGTTCACCGACGGCCGCACCGACGAGGTCGACCTGGTCGTCTGGTGCACCGGCTACCGGGTCGAGGTGCCGTTCCTCGACCCGGCGCTGCTCGGCGACGGCGCGGACCGGCTGCCGCTGTACCGGCACGTGTTCCACCTGGACGCCCCCGGGCTGGCGTTCGTCGGGCTGATGCAGTCCACCGGCGCCGCGTTCCCACTGGTCGAGGCGCAGGCCCGGCTGGTGGCCGCACGCCTGGCCGGCACCTGGGCGCCACCGGACCCGGCCCGCCAAGCGGCCGCCTGCCGGGAGGAACTGCGTGCCGCCACCGCCCGGTGGGGGCAGCGCCGCCCGCACATGCGCGTCGACTTCGACGTCTACCTGGCCGAGCTGGGCCGCGAACTGGCCACCGGGCGGCGCCGGGCCGGAGCGGCCCGATGAGCGCCGCAGGCCCGCAGGGAAGCGGTACCGAAGCGGTACGTGGGCTGGCCGGGCGGCGGGTGCTGGTCACCGGCGCCCGGGGCACGTTCGGGCAGCACCTGGGCGCGGCACTCACCGCCGCCGGGGCGCATGTGGTCGGGCTGGACCTGCACGCCGACCCCGGCGCCACACCGCCGGTGCTCGGCGTCGACCTGACCGACCCGGCCGCGACCCCACCAGCGGTGGCCGCCGCCGTCGAGCGGCTCGGCGGGCTGGACCTGCTGATCAACAACGCCGGGGTGGGCGGACCCGCGCCCGCCGAGCTGCCTCCGGACGAGGTGGTACGCCGCCAGATCGAGGTGAACCTGCTCGCCGCCTGGCGTACCACCGCCGCCGCGATGCCCGCCCTGGAGGCCGCCCGCGGCCGGGTGATCTTCGTGGCCAGCCGGATGGCGGTGCTGCCGCTGCCGCTGGCCGCCGCGTACGGGGTCAGCAAGCGGGCGCTCGTCGCGTACGCCGACGCGCTGCGCCACGAGGTCGGCACCCACGTCGGCGTCAGCGTCGTCTACCCCAGCATGGTCGCCTCCCCGATCCACGACAGCACAGTGGCGGCCGGGCTGTCGCTGAGCGGAGTGTCCCGCCCGGAGCCGGTCGAGGGGGTGGTGACGGCGATCCTGCGCGCCGCCACCGCCCGCCGCGCGCCACGGGACGTGGCCACCACCAGGCGCGGCCGGATCGAGATGGCGCTGGCCCGGCACGCCCCGGCGCTCGCCGACCGGATGGTGCGCCGTACCGTCGCCAGCCGGCTGGCCGCCGGTGACCTGGACGGTGCGGCGCTGGCCGAGGGCATGGTCCGGCGGCACCGGAAGGACCGCCGGTAGCCTGCTCGCCATGGCCGTCTCGCCCTACATCACCCGCCTGCGCCGCCACGTCGGGCACGACCTGCTCATGCTGTACGGCGTCAGCGGCGTGGTCACCGACGACGCGGGGCGGGTGCTGCTGGCCCGCCGGGGCGACAACGGCCGCTGGTCGGTCCCGGCCGGCACCGTGGACCCGGGCGAGCAACCGGCCGACGCGGTGGTGCGCGAGGTCCACGAGGAGACCGGCGTCGAGGTGGCGATCGACCGGCTGGCCGGCGTGGCCACCCATCCGGTGGTCTACCCCAACGGTGACGCCTGCGAATACCTGAACGTCTGGTTCCGCTGCCGGGCGATCGGCGGGTCACCGACGGCCGACGGCGACGAGTCGCTGGCGGTGGCCTGGTTCGCCCCGGACGCGCTGCCCGACCTGGACGACTGGTCGCGGCTGCGGATCGGCACGGCGCTCACCGACGACGCCCCGCCCTGGTACGCCGCGCCGGGCCGGAGCCACCCGGCGCTGCACCAGCCCGACAACCTCTAGCCGAACACCATCTCGTACGGCCGGTCCGGGGCCAGCGCCACCGGCGACACCAGTCGCACCCGGATCCGGCCCGGCGACCAGGTCAACTCCTCGACCGTGACCCGGCCCCGGCAGGTGATGCCGCGGAGCGTGCCGGCGGGCAGGGCCGGAGGCGGACGTGGAACAGCGCGCTGAGGCGCGTACCCCGGTCAGGGCGTGGCGGCGGCGGCGCGGGAGCGGTCGGCGGCGATCCGCACCGCGAGCGCCGCCAGCACCGTGCCCATCACGTACCGCTGCAGGTGCGCCCAGCCCGGCCTGCGGGTCAGGAACGCCGACACCGAGCCGGCGCTGAGCACGATCAGCGCGTTCACGGTGAGCGCGACGACGATCTGGGTCAGGCCGAGCAGGAGACTCTGCACCGCCACCTGCCCCCGCGCCGGGTCGACGAACTGCGGCAGCAGCGACACGTACAGGATGGCGATCTTCGGGTTGAGGAGGTTGGTGACCAGGCCCATGGTGAACAGGCGCCGGGGCCGGTCCGGCGGCAGCGGCGCCGGGGCGAACGCCGACGTGCCACCGGGGCGCAGCGTCCGCCAGGCCAGCCACAGCAGGTACGCCGCGCCGGCCAGCTTCACCGCCGTGTACAGCGGCGGGACCAGCACGAACACGGTGGCGATGCCGGCCACCGCCGCGGCCAGGTAGACCAGGAAACCGGCAGCCACGCCGAGCAGCGACACCAGCCCGGCCCGCCGCCCCTGGGTCACCGACCGGGACACCAGATAGACCATGTTGGGACCGGGTGTGAGGACCAGACCGAGCGCCACCAGGGCGATTCCCATGACCGCGCCGACAGTGACCACGTCGCCTCCCCGTTGCCGACCGTGAACCGGACACTACGCCGGTCGCCGCGGTACGCGGGTGCCCGTGACGCGACAGTGGGTGTTACGCGGGTCACGTGAGCGGCGCACACCGGTGATACTTGCCGCATGTCGCTCGTGCTCAAGGACGTCCGCCCGGGACGCCCGGCCGCCGAGGTCGGCTACTGGACGGCAGCTCCGGCGCGCGGCCGGGGTGTCGTGCCACGGGCGGTGGGGGCGGTCACCGGGTGGGCGTTCGCCCGGTTCGCCGCCGCCGGCCTGACCCGTCTGGAGCTGCTGCACCAGGTCGACAACCCGGCCTCCTGCCGGGTCGCGGAGAAGAGCGGGTACGCGTTCGCCGAGGTGATGCCGGCCCGCCCGCCCTTTCCCCGCGACGGCCACCGCCATGTCCGCCACCTGGTCTCATGACGGAGGAGACGCGACAGTGCCGCCGAGCAGGCGCAGCAGCAGCCGTGGCTCGCCCGGCCACGCGTCGAGCAGCACCTGCCGGGGTACCTGCCGGGCGGCGTAGCGCAACGCGAGCGCCACCACCACGATGTCGTCGAGCGGACCGATCACCGGCAGGAACTCAGGGATCAGGTCGATCGGGCTGGCCACCCAGAGCCCGGCGACCACTATCGCGACCCGGGCGCGGCGGGGCACCCGCGGGTCGCGGCGCAGCCGTCGCACCGCTGTCACACAGTCGGGTACGAACGCGGCCAGATCGCGCAGGATGCCCGGCGGCAGGCGCCGGGCCAGCAGCACCAGCACCCCCCAGCTCACGATCAAGCCGACCGTCGCCATTCCGAGACCGATGAGCCAGTCGCGCACGCCGATACCTCTCTCCGTACTCCGTGCAGCACGCTACGCGGCGTCCCGCCCGGCGCGCGGGAACAGGCCGGCCCCGCGCGACGCTGACCCTTGTCGGACGGTGGCGGATACGGTGGGTACGGGAGGTGACGGCGGTGACGACAGGCTGGGAGGCCGCGGTCGAGGCACAGATCCGCTCGGCCCAGGAGCGCGGCGAGTTCGACAACCTGCCGGGCGCCGGCAAGCCGATCCCGGGGCGCGACATGCCCTACGACGAGGGCTGGTGGATCCGCAGCTTCATGGAACGCGAGCAGATCCCGTCCGACCTGCTGCTGCCCACGCCGCTCCAGTTGCGCCGCCGCATCGAACAGCTCCCGGCCGAGCTGCGCGACCTGCCCACCGAGGAGGCCGTCCGGTCGTACGTGGCGGCGCTCAACACCGAGGTGGTGGCCTGGCTGCGTACCCCGACCGGGCCACGCGTGGTGGTCCGCCCGGTGAACGTCGAGGAGGCGGTGCGCCGCTGGCGTGCCGACCGGGAACGCAACACACCGGTCGTCACGGCGCCGGAGCAGCAGCGAGCCACTCCGGCCCGGCCGCGCCGGCGCTGGTGGCGTCGCTGAGAACGTTCAGGAAAGCGTCGCCTGCCAGGTCCACGCGGTACGCCGGGGACGGTCGCCGAGCGGTGCGCGGCCGGTCAGCCACAGCAGCACCGGCACCGGGTCGCCGCCCGGCGCGTCGGGGAACAGCCGGCGTACCACCCCGGCGCACAGCTCGGCGGGTGGCGACCAGTCCAGGCCGAGCCCTCGGGTCAGGTCGTGCGTGTGCAGGAGGATCTCGGCCACACCCATCGCGGCGAACCCGCCCGGATCGCACGGGCCGAAGTGCCACGCGCGGTCGTCCGGATTCGCGGCGTCGATCGTGGCGGCCAGCATCCCGGCCGCGGCCGCTGCGATCGTGAGCACCTCGGCGGGCGTGGCGTCGGCGCGTACCCGCAGGTCGAACGGCAGATAGCCGCCGCCGGGCCGACCCGACACCTGACCGGTGTACGCGACCAGGTCGTGCGCGATGTGCGCGGCGGTGGTCCAGCAGGACCAGTCCAGGCCGCCGGCGCGTACCGTCCAGTCCCGGTCGCCGGCGGGCCGCAGCACCGCTGTCGCCGCGGCCGCGGCGGCGCGGACGTCCGCGCCGGTCATCGCCGTCACAACCGGCGTACGCGCAGCACGCACGTCAGCATCGGGAGCGTGAACTCGCCGTCGGCCGTCTCCGGCCGGCCGGCCAGGTAGGCGCGGATGCGGTCGAGCGCCTCCGCGCGGTCCCGGTCCGGCATGACCAGCGTCCCGGCCCGGGTGGCGAGCGTCGCCACGAGCGAGTCGGCGGTACGGCGCTGGCCGTGCGGGAACTCCGCCTGCTCGGGCGAGCCGAACCGGGCCCCGCCGGTCTCCGGCAGGTGCATGCCGGTCGTGGCGGCGCGCCAGCTCGCGGGCGTGTCCCGGGGGCCGATGGCGGCGCTTCCGCTGACCGCCGCGAGCCCGGCGACCCAGTCGACCCGGTCGTCCACGACGTTCCACAGTCCGGCCAGGACTCCGCCGGGGGAGAGGATCCGGGCGATCTCCGGGCCGGCCACTGCCATGTCGAACCAGTGCATCGCGTTGCCGGCGACCACTGCGTCGACCGAGGCGTCCGGCAGCGGGATCGCCTCGGCGCTGCCGGAAAGCGCGCGTATGCCCGGCAGGGTGCGGCGCAGTTCGGCGAGCATCGCCGGGTCCGGCTCGACCGCCGTCACGTCGTCGGTCACCTCGGCCAGCGTGGCGGTGAGCTTGCCGGTGCCCGCGCCGAGGTCGAGCGCCCGCGCGCCGGGCGCGGGTTCGAGGGCCCACCGCAGAGCGGCCCGCGCGTAGTCCGGGCGGTGTTCGGCGTACGCCGTCGCCGCCGCGCCGAACGACGAGGAGTGCCGACGTCGTGCGTCTTCGTCCATCCAGGCACCCTATCGGCGGCCGGCCACCCTTGACGTACGAACTCTGCTTCGTGAATAATGGGTCATAGTTCGAGGGGGAGTACCCGACGATCCACGCACCGCCGTCAGTACGGGCCCGGCCCATCCGGATCCCGGCGATGCAGCCACCGTCACAGGTGGCCCGGGGAGACCGTCGTCCAGCAGCGCCGGAACACCGTGTGCCGGCCCGGGCGAGAGGTCTCCCTTCGTGATGTCCGTGTCCTGGTGGATCTGGGCCGTCCTCATGCTGGCGATCGCGGCGATGCTCGCCGTCGATCTGTTCCTGCACCGCGACAACCACGTCATCGGCTTCCGTGAGGCAGCCGTCTGGTCCGGCATCTGGATTGCCGCCGGCCTGCTCTTCGGCGTGGTCCTCTGGGCCTGGCAGGGCGGTGACGTGGCCGGCACCTACTACGCCGGCTACCTGATCGAGAAGGCGCTGTCGATCGACAACGTCTTCGTCTTCGCGCTGATCTTCACCTACTTCGCCGTGCCCGCCGCGTTCCAGCACAAGGTGCTGTTCTGGGGTGTCATCGGCGCCCTGGTCTTCCGGTTCATCTTCATCTTCGTCGGCGCGGAGCTGCTCGAGACGTTCTTCTGGACCGCATACGTGTTCGGCGCGTTCCTCATCTACACCGGCTACAAGATGGCGTTCCGCCACGACGGGCAGGCCCCGCCGGACCGCAACCCCGTCGTCCGCCTGGTCCGCCGGATCGTCCCGACCGACCCCGCCTACCACGGTGACAGGTTCGTCGCCCGGGTCGACGGCAAGCGGGTCGCGACCCTACTGTTCGTGGTCCTGATCGCGGTCGAGGCCACCGATCTGATCTTCGCCATCGACAGCGTCGCCGCGATCCTGGCCATCACCACCAGCACGTTCATCGTCTGGACCGCCAACGCCTTCGCCATCCTCGGCCTGCGCAGCCTCTACTTCTGCCTCGCCGGGCTGCTGCGCCGCTTCGTGCACCTGCACTACGGCCTGGCCGTCCTGCTCGCCTTCGCGGGCGTCAAGTTGATCCTCTCGGAGACCCCGGTCGGCAAGCTGCCCATCCCGGTCACCCTCGGCGTGATCGTGGTGACGATCGCGGTGTCGATCGTGTGGAGTCTGCGCAGCACCCGGGGCGCCGAGGCGAACGACGTCGACGCGGCCGACTCACCGGCGAACTCGGCGCGCTGATCCTCCGCCACCGCGTTCTCCCGTCAGGACGCGCTCTGCTCACATGCCACACCCACCGACAGGCGGGTGTCGGTTTCTCGTCCGGACGGTGAGCGGCACGCACCCCGGAACCGCCACCCAGGTGCCGCCGGTGAAGACCGACCATGCCCCAGCCGGGAGCCGCCACAGTGGCAACGGAGTCGGCACACGACAGGCGCTGTCCGCCCTTCGGCAGGAGCGGGCGCGTATTAATGGATTACCGATAACAGTATTTGCTTAACCCGGACGGTCAAAAAGGACTAATCGGCACTGCACCATAATGACAGTTATGTGCGGACCAACTCCTTGGAAGCCGTCGGCGTACGATCACGCCACCGAAGCCGACCCCAGGGAGCAGGCGATGGCGTTCGACGCGACACTGGCCAGGATCAACGACGGCGTCCAGATGCATCACCAGCACGGTCGGCGGGAGGACGCCCGCGACTTGTTCACCCGGATCTGGAACGAGATCGGCGCGGAGCAGGGCGACCCGCTGCATGTCTGCGTCCTCGCCCACGCGATGGCCGACGTGCAGGACGACGTACGCCAGGAGCTTGTCTGGGACCAGCGGGCGCTCGCGGCGGCTGACCTGCTCACCGACGAGCAGGTCGCGCGGGCCGGGGTGCCGATGCCGGTTGCCGGGCTGTACCCGTCGCTGCATCTCAACCTGGCGGAGTGCCACCGCAGGCTCGGCGAACTCGACCAGGCGAGGGACCACCTCCGGCGGGCCCGGGAGGGTGTCGAGGCGCTCGGCGACGACGGCTACGGGAAGTTGATCAGAGGTGGCCTGGACCGGTTGTCGCAGGAACTGGCCGCCGACAGGCCGCAGGCGAATGGCTAGCCGCGAATGCTCGTTGACGGGGTGACGGCGGCGACGACCAGGTCGACGATGCCGTCGGCGTAGTCGTCGGTGAGCGGTCCGTTGCGCAGCAGCCAGCGGTGGTAGAGCGGGCCGAACAGCAGCTCCACCACCTGGTCCAGCGCCGCGTCGGGGCGGACCTGGCCGGCCTCGCGAGCGGCCTCCAGGCGAACGCGCACCGCGTTCAGCTGAGGGCGGAGCAGTCGGTCGCGTGCCTGCGCGCCCAGTTCCTCGTCGGCGAGCGTCTCGATGGTGATGGCGCGGGTGGTGGCGGACAACCGTGGATCGGCGAACTCGGCGACAGTGGCCCGGAGAACCTGGCGCAGGTCAGCCCGCAGGTCACCGGTGTCGGGCAGCGCGACGACCTCCGGCACATCGTCAGCGAGCGCATCCAGGATGACCGCGCCCTTGCCGCGCCACCAGCGGTAGATCGTCTGCTTGCCGACGCCGGCGCGGGCGGCGATCGCCTCGACGGTCAGGGCCGGGTAGCCGGTCTCGGCCAGCAGTTCGAGGGCGGCGGCGAGGATCGCGCGGCGGGACTGCTCGTTGCGGCGGGTGGGCTGCGGGGTCACCCCACGAGCCTACAGCGAGACGAGACGTATCGTCTTGACGGTTCGGGTGCGCTGTGGTCTTCTGATCGAGACGGAACGTCTCGTCTCAGCGAGGATCAGGAGATCACGTGCCGCACATCGCCATGGTCAGCATCCCGTTCCACGGCCACGTCAACCCGAGCTTGGAGATCATCCGTACCCTCGTGCGGCGCGGCCACCGGGTCACGTACGCCAACGATCCCGCCTTCGCCGAGGCGATCCGGGCCACCGGCGCGGAGCTGAAGCCGTACACCTCGACGCTGCCCGCCGACGGCGGCGCCGGAATCGACGATCCGATCGCGCAGCTCACGCTCTTCCTCGACGATGCCGTCGCCATGCTGCCGCAGTTGCGGGCCGCCTACGACGACGACCGGCCGGACCTGTTCCTCTACGACATCGCCGGCGCGCCGGCCCGGCTGCTCGGCGAGCAGTGGGGGATTCCGGCCGTCCAGCTCTCCTCCACGTTCGTCGCCTGGGACGGCTACGAGCAGGAGATGGCACCCGCCGTGGAGGCGATGCGGGCCGATCCGCGTGGCGCCGACTACTACCGGCGCTTCACGCAGTGGCTGACCGCTGAGGGCTCGTCGGTCACCGACAGCATGGCGTTCCAGGGGCGGCCGGTTCGCGGCCTGGTCCTGCCGCCGGAGGCGCTCCAGCCGAACGCCGACCGGGTGGACCGGTCGGTCTACAGCTTCGTCGGCCCGGTGCTGGGCGACCGCTCCGACCAGGGATCATGGGTACGGCCGGAGCGCGCCGGGAAGGTGCTACTCGTCTCGCTCGGCTCCGCCTTCACCCGGCAGCCCGAGTTCTACCGCCGCTGCCTCGCCGCGTTCGGTGACCTGCCCGGCTGGCACACGGTTCTCCAGATCGGCGAGCACGTCGACCCCGCCGAGCTCGGTCCCGTGCCCGACGGCGTCGAGGTCCACCGGTGGGTGCCACAGCTGGCCGTACTGGAGCAGGCGGACGCCTTCGTCACCCACGCCGGCATGGGCGGCAGCAGCGAGGGCCTCTACTGCGGGACGCCGATGATCGCCGTACCGCAGGCGGCCGACCAGTTCGCGAACGCCGAGCAACTGGCCGCCCTCGGCGTCGCCCGGGTCGTCGACTCGGCCACCGTCACCGCCGCGGAGCTGCGCGAGGCGCTGCTCGATCTCACCTCGGACCCCGCCGTGGTGGCCCGCACTGCGGAGTTGAAGCGGCAGGTCCGCGCCGCCGGCGGCGCCGACCGGGCCGCCGATCTGATCGAGGCCGAGCTCGCCGTGGCGCGCGCCAGCGGGTGAAGCGTGGTCGCGGCGGCCGGGTGCCGCCGCGACCACGCCCCGGTCAGTCGTCCGCCAGTACGGTGAAGGTGAATCCGGTGCTCGTCGGGCGCTTCAGCGGGATGTCGGACTTCACCCGGCCCAGCACCTCCGCCCGGGTGAGGCCGAACCGGCGCGCGATGAGCCGGTCCGGCCGTACCGGCACCGGATCGTCGAAGGTGACGTCCACCTGCACCGGCCACCCGTCCAAGGGCACCGTGGGCGCGTCGAGCGTCCACGCGTCCGTCCAGTCGAGGGTGAAGCGGCAGCGCCGGGCGAACCACGGGTCGAGCAGTGTGGCCGCCACCAGATCGGGATCGTTGAGGTGATGGCCGTGCAGATCGGCGGGATCGAACGAACTGACAGGTGCCCGCTCGCGGACGGTGAGCTTGATGGTGCGGTCGCAGGACACGCACCGCACGAGCAGCCACACGTCCAGCAGCTTGCCGTTGGCGTTGACCCGGAACCGGCCCTTGGCGGCGGTGGCCGACTCCGCCCGGCAGACGGCGCAGCGCAGCGACAGCAGCGGAAGGCGGGTCCGGCGCACGACCCAGGACAGCACGATATGTGGTTGGGATGACATGAAGACCTGATCTCTGAAGACCTGACGCGAGGCCGATTACGCGCGGCCTCGGACGCTGTGCCGGGCGCGTGAGAGCAGCCCGGTGAGCCGGTGCGCAGGCACCGGCTACAGGCGTGGGGAACGTGTCAGGTTCTAGAGAGCAGGAGGGGTCACGCGAATCGTCCTTCTTCGCTGCGACGACAGATGCAGGGAACGTACGGGAAGTCCGAAACCGCTCTCAACCCGTTTCCGGCGCCGCTGCATCACACGTCACTTCACTTCGGCGGCACCGGGCCCGCGAGGCGGCGGTCGCCGCCGGCATGCTCCGACCGCGTCCGGTCGAGCGTGGGCCGCCCCCGGGAGTACCGGGGGCGGCCCCTTTCTGCGTACGGTCAGCGTCGGGTGCGGTCGTTGATCTCCGCGCCGGACTCGCCGGGCATGGCGCCGATCGCCTCCTCGGCGGCCCGGCCGCCGGTGCTCTCGTCGCCCTGCTTCAGCGAGCTGCGGGGCAGCCCGGCCAGGTGCGCCGGATCCTCGATCGGCTGGGGCGGCCACTGGTCCTGCGTACCGTCGGTCACCCCGGCGCGGCGCAGCGCCTCGACCAGCTGGTCCGGCGACAGGCGGTCGACCTCCTGTATCCCGGCCCCGCGCGCAATCGCCTGCAGTGTCTTCAGGTCTTCGCTCACGAATGTCTCGGCCATGCCCGAGCCTTCCCGGCCCCCAAGACAAGGAAACCGGTGGGCCTGCTCGGCCAGCCGTCGATCATGAAGTTGCACCGGGCAGAACGGACACCGGACACGTCAACCTCGTGATCGACGCGAAATGGGAGGTCTGGTCAGCGGCGCGCGGGCCGCGGCGCCGGTCTCCGGCACCACGGTCAGCCACCAGCCGCCCTGCGCTGTCGCCAGGCAGCACTGCCACGGCGACCGCGCCGAGGTAGTCGAGCAGGAAGACCGGCCCGCTGACTCCCCAGAGCATGGCGTGAGGTATCTCAGGAGCGGGCGTACCTCGGTGTCCCAGATCTGTGACCACGGACACCGCAGGCCCCGGGCGACGAAGATCGGCTCGCCGTTCTCGTCGTTGTCGACCCGCTGGTCGACCCGACCCGCCTCGGTGACCTCGGTGTACCAGGCGCGCAGCCGGTCCGGTCAGCACCACCGCCCAGTCGCGCTCGGCCGGGCGGACGGAAACGGGTGGCCGGACGGCCGGGGCGGCGGCTAGCATGCGCGTCGATGCTGATCCGTGACTACACCCACGCCGACTGGGACCAGGTCCGGCCGATCCTCGCCGACGTCGTCGGCGCCGCCGACACATTCGCGTACGACCCGGACTGGCCGCCGGAGACGGTGCGGGAGGTGTGGGTGGAGCAACCGCCGGGGCGTACCTCGGTCGCGGTGGACCACGACGGCGCGGTGCGCGGCACCGCGAAGATGGGCCCGAACCGGCCCGGGCCGGGTTCGCACGTGGCGACGGCGAGTTTCATGGTCGCGGCGAACGCCCGCGGCCGGGGTGTCGGCCGGGCGCTGTGCGAGGAGGCGCTGGACTGGGCGCGCCGGCAGGGTTTCGCCGCGATGCAGTTCAACGCTGTGGTGGAGACCAACACGGCGGCCGTGGCGCTGTACCGGCGGCTCGGCTTCACCGTGATCGGCACCGTGCCGGAGGCGTTCGCCCACCCGACGCGGGGCCGGGTGGGGCTGCACGTCATGCACCGGCGGCTGTGAGCGAGGCCGACCATGTGTCGCTGCGCCGGTACCTGATCGACGACATGCTGCTCACCCGCGAGCAGGGCGTCTACTGGCGGACCGGGCCATGACCGGCTGGAGCACGCGGGTCGTGCGCCCGGACGAGCCGGACGCCGCGCTGGCCGAGGACCCGAGTGACGACCTGGCCCCGCCCACCGGGCTGCTGGTGGTGGCCTGCCGCGGCGGCCGGCTCGCCGGGTGTGCCGGACTGCGGTGGCAGTCGGGCTGGGCCGAGCTGACCCGGGTGTACGTGCGCCCGGAGCACCGGGGCGCGGGGGGCGGGGCGGCGCTGATCGCCGCGGTCGAGGCGTACGCGGCCGGCGGCGGAGCGACCCGGATCCGGCTGGACACCCGCTCCGACCTGGTCGAGGCGCGCGCCCTGTACGCCCGGCACGGCTACCGGGAGATCCCCGCCTTCAACAGCGGCCCGTACGCGCAGCACTGGTTCGAGAAAGCACTCGCGGGACGAGTTGACGACGCGGCGCAGGCGCGCTAAAACAGAACCAGGAACTTGAGTCACACGGACTCAACTCGAGACCTTGGGTCAGGAGAGCCGAGGAGGCAGGAACCATGTTGATGCGTACCGACCCGTTCCGCGAGATCGACCGGATCGCCGAGCAGTTCTTCGGCACCACCGCCCGGCCCGCCGTGATGCACCTCGACGCGTACCGCGACGGTGACCACTTCTACGCGGCGTTCGACCTGCCCGGTGTGGACCCGGACAGCATCGACTGCACGGTCGAGCGCAACGTGCTGACCGTCCGTGCCGAGCGTCGCCGCCCCACCGGCGAGAACGTCGAGCTGGTCGCCGCCGAGCGTCCGATGGGCACGTTCACCCGGCAGCTGTTCCTGGGCGACACGCTCGACACCGACCGGCTGGAGGCCGGCTACGACAACGGGGTGCTGACGCTGCGCATCCCGATCGCCGAGCGCGCCAAGCCGCGCCGCATCGCGGTGAGCACGCCCGCCGAGAGCAACGGCCACCGTCAGCTCACCACCGCCTGAGCAGGTCACGCCGACGCGCGGGGGAGGCCGGCCCACCGGCCGACCCCGCCGTCGTGCCGGTGGGTCAGCGCGCCTCATCGCCAAACCGCCCGCCGGCTGAGAGCCTTTCTCACATGCTTCGCTCCGAGGTGCTGCCGCGCGCCCGCCCCGCCGCCCTGCCCGCCGGCCCGGCCGACGTCACCGAGGCGTGGCTGCGCAACCGGCGGCTGTCCGAGCACACCCGCGACGCGTACCGCCGCGACGTCACCGGCTGGCTGACCTGGTGCGCCGAGCAGGCCGTCGACCCGCTGCGGGCCACCTTCCTCGACGTCAACGCCTACGGCCGTGAACTGGAGTGCACACCGCGCGGCCGCGCCGGCCGCCCGCTCACCCCGGCGACCGTCGCCCGCCGCCTGTCCGCGCTGTCGAGCTGGTACGACTTCCTCGTCAAGCTGGGCGCGGTGCCCGCCAACCCGGTGTCGGCTGCGGACCGGCCGCGCGTCGACCGGGACCACTCCGCCACCGTCGGCCTGACCCCCGACGAGGTCGACGCGCTGATCGCCGCCGCCGAGGCAGACACCGGACCGGCCGCCGCCCGCAACCGGGCCGCTGTCGCGCTGCTGGCCGACCTGGGGCTGCGGGTCGGGGAACTGGTCGCGCTGGACGTGTCCGACCTGGGCACGGAGCGCGGTCACCGCAGCGTCCGCTTCGTCGGCAAGGGCGGCAAGGTACGCCGGCGTGCGCTCACCCCGGGCACCGCGTACGCGGTCGACGCCTACCTCGCCGCACGGGCCGCCGCGCAGGGTGTCACGGTGCCGGAGCTGACCGGTCCGCTGCTGGTCACCACGACCGGCGGCCGGATGGACCGGCACGCCGTGTTCCGGCTGGTGCGGCGCCTCGCGCAGCAGGCCGGGATCGCCGCCTGGGCGAAGCTGTCGCCGCACTCGCTGCGGCACGCGTTCGCCACCACGGCGCGCTCCGAGGGGGTGCCGCTGGAGGACGTGCAGGACGCGATGGGGCACGCCGATCCGCGTACCACCCGCCGCTACGACCGGGACCGGCACAACCTGGACCGCGACCCGGCGTACGCGATCTGGGCGGCCCGGGCCCGCCGCCGCGGTTGACCCGCCGCCGGCGGCCGCGATGCGGGCCGCGGTGCTCCGCGGCCCGCATCGCGGACCGGTCAGCCCTGGGGGCGCGGGCAGAGGCAGAACGGCTGCCCGACCGGATCGATCAGCACGGTCCACCGCTCGCCGCCGGGCTGGAACTCGGGCCGGATCGCGCCGGCCGCCACCAGGTCCTTCTCCGCGGCCGCCACGTCGTCGACGTAGAGATCCAGGTGGTAGCGCTTGTCGCCGCTCTCGTCCGGCCACGCCGGCGGCGTGTAGCCGGGCACGAGGCCGAACCCGATCGCCGGGCCGTCCTTGACGATCATGGCGTACTCGGCCTCGCTGTGGGTTATCTCCCAGCCCAGCGCCTTGGCGTAGAAGGTGGCGTGCGCGGCCGGGTCGGAGCTGTCGATACTGATCATGGCGATGTCGGCGTGAGCTGTCATGCGGACAGTCTGCCGCCGATGCCCCGCCGTTCGCTGTCCGGTACGAGCGCGCGTCGCAACCGGCTGCGCGTCACCGTCCGGTTGCCTACCGTCGACGGTGATGGGCAGGCAGCGGGATTGGCACCACACGGCCCGGCGTCGCCGCCCGCTACGCGCGGGTGTGCTGATCGCCGGTCTCGGCGTGGGCACCTGCCTGATCGGGGTGGCCGGGCTGGCGGCCTGGAACGCGCAGGTGGTGTTCCAGGCCGACGGGCCGGTGCGGGAGACCGCCGACGGGTTCTTCCGCGACGTCGCGGCCGGTGACACCGACGCGGCGTACGAGCGGCTGTGCGCCGACGCCCGCGAGAAGTGGAGCCGCACCGGTTTCGGGAGCTGGGTGCGGACTCCGCCGCAGGTCAGCGGCTACGAGATCGTCGACGTGTCGGTGACGACCCGATCCGGCAAGCCGACCGGGACGGTGATCGTGCGGATCAACCGCGACGGCGGCGGCAGCGAGGAACGCGAGTTGCCGGTGGTGCCGGAGGGCGGCGGCTGGCGGGTGTGCGGGGATCCGTTCTGACGCTCAGGCGCGCGGGCCGAGGTCGCCCGCGCGGTAGTGGCGCCGGCACAGCACCTGGTAGCGCACGTCGGCGGTGTCCACGGTGTCGCCGATGACGACCTGCGCGCCCTCGCGGACCACCCGGCCGCCGACCACGCGTGCGTTGAGCAGCCCTTCCCGGCCGCACCAGCACAGCACCTCGACCTGGATCCGGGCCACCTCGTCGGCCAGTTCGAACAGCCGCTGCGCGGCCGGGAACAGGCAGGACCGGAAGTCGGTGGCCAGGCCGAAGGCGTACACGTCGACGTCGAACCGGTCGACCAGCTCGGCCATCTGCTCGATGTGTTCGAGGTTGTAGAACGAGGCCTCGTCGCAGATCAGGTAGTCCACGCGTACCCCCTCGGCCCACGCGTCGCGGACCAGGACGCGCAGGTCGAGGTCGTCGGTGACCTCGACGGCCTCGTGGGCCAGGCCGATGCGGGTGGTGACCTGTGGGCCCAGCGAGCGGTCGATGCGGGTGGTGACCAGGCCACGGCGGCCCTGCCGGGCGTGGTTGTGGTTCATCTGCAACGCCATGGTGGACTTGCCGCAGTCCATCGGCCCCCAGAAGAACTTCAGCGCGGCGGCGTGCAGCGGCCGTCCGTCGACGCCGCGGGCGGCGGCGCAGCCGGTGGCTCGGTCGTCGCCGGGCCCCGGCAGAGGGCGGGCCAGGCAGGTCGGGGCGGCGTCGTCGGTCACGTCGGGGCAGCCTAGTCCATCGACATCCCCTGATCCGGCCCGCGATGATCCGCAGGCCGGGGCGCAGCGCGGGTCAGAGCACCCGGGGCGGGGTGTTGCCGGCGGCGATGATGGCCCGGCGCATCGGCACGGCGGCCAGCAGCACGAAGCCGACCACGAAGAAGATCAGCAGCGACACCAGGCCCACCCGGTACGACGAGGTCAGCTGGAACACCAGGCCGAACGCCAGCGGGCCGAGCCAGCTGGTGCCCTTGTCGCTGATCTCGTAGAAGCCGTAGTACTCGCCCTCCTTGCCGGCCGGGATGAGCTGGCTGAACAGCGACCGGCTCAGCGCCTGGCTGCCGCCGAGCACCAGGCCGATGCAGCCGCCGAGGATCATGAACGGTACGGGCGCTTCGGCGGGCAGCTGGAACGCGGCGATGATCACACCGGTCCAGAGCACAAGCGACAGCAGCACGGTCTTCCAGGCGCCGATGCGCCTCGCGAGCGCGCCGAGGGCGAGCGCGCCGCCGAAGGCGAGGAACTGCACCAGCAGGATGGTCACGATCAGCGTGCTCTGGCCAAGCCGCAGTTCCTCGGTGCCGTACTGGCTGGCAAGGGTGATGACGGTCTGGATGCCGTCGTTGAAGACCAGGAACGCGAGCAGGAAGAACAGCGTCAGCGGGTACGTCTTGAGTTCCCGCAGGGTGCGCCCGAGCTGCCGGAAGCCGTCGGTGAGCACGTTGCCGCCCGCCTGCAGGGCCGCGGCGGTGGGGTGTTCGCGCAGCCAGCGCAGCGGGACCAGGGTGAACGCGGCCCACCACACGCCGGCCGACACGATCGACCAGCGGGCCAGGTCCAGCGTGCGCTGGGCGTTACCCTCCTCGCTGAGCATGGTGACCGCGACCAGGTTCAGCGCGAGCAGCAGCCCGCCGCCGAGGTAGCCGATGGCCCAGCCGCGGCTGGAGATGCCGTCGCGTTCGTCCGGGCCGCCGAGTTGCGGCAGGAACGAGTTGTAGACGACCACGGCGGCCCCGAAGGAGATGTTCGCGATCAGGAACAGCGCGCCGCCGAGCAGGTAGCGTTCGCCGGTGACGAAGGCGAACGCGATGGTCGCGCCGGCGCCGGTGAACGCCGCGGCGGCGAGCAGGCGCTTCTTGTGCGCCGACCGGTCGGCGATCGCGCCGACCACGGGCAGCACGAACACGGTGAGGAACACCGACAGCGAGATCAGGTACGGGTAGAACGACCCGGCGGCGACCTTGATGCCCAGCGGGTACACCGCACCGTCGCAGCTGTCCGCGCCCAGCTCGCAGCCGGCGGCGAGTTCGGCGACGGTGGTCAGGAACGGCCCGAGGAAGACCGTGATGACTGTGGTCTGGAACGCCGAGTTCGCCCAGTCGTAGAAGTACCAGCCGGTGCGCTCGCGGCGGGTGCTGCCCGGTCCGGTGGGGTCGGCGACGGCGGGGGTGACCGTATCGGCCATCGGGGGTCGTCCTCGGGGGCTCAGGCGGCCCAGTGGCCGCGACTGCGGTAGACGTCACGGAGCACGCTGACGTGATCGGTCATGATGCCATCCACCCCAAGATCAAGTAAGTGGTGCATCTGGGCGGGATCGTCGATCGTCCAGACGTGCACCTGCAACCCGATCCGGTGGCAGTACGCGAGGAACCGCCCGTCGACCACCGGCACCCGGCCGAAGGAGACCGGCACCTGGGCGGCGACCACTGACGGGGGCAGCCGCACGGGCCGCCCGTGCAGCGAGGCCAGCCGCAGCCGCGCCACGCCGCGCATACCGATGCTGGTGGCGACCTCCGGGCCGGCCAGCGCCCGCAGCCGGGCCAGCCGGGCGTCGCTGAACGAGGCGAGCAGCACCCGATCGCCCGCGCCGGCCCGGGAGACGGTGGCGACAGTGGGCGCCACGCCGCCGTCGGACTTGACGTCGATGTTGAACCGCACCTGCGGCCACGCGCCGAGCACCTCGTCCAGGCGGGGCACCAGGGCGGCCCCGCCGACGCGTACCGAGGACAGATCGGCCCAGCGCAGGTCGGCGATGCGGCCCGGCTCGCCGGTGACGCGGCGCAGCGTCGGGTCGTGGAAGACCACCGGTACGCCGTCGGCGGTGGCGTGCACGTCGGTCTCCACGTACCGGTAGCCCAGGGCGACGGCACGGGCGAACGCGGCGGCGGTGTTCTCGTCGCCGTCGGCCGCGCCGCCGCGGTGGGCGAACGCCAGCGGCGCGGGCGCGTCGAGGTAGCCGGGACGGGGCTGCACGCGGGCAGTATGCCCGGCCTGGGTGGCGGGCACATGGCCGGGCGATGAAATTACCTATCGCTCCCTATCGGGACTAGGATAGGGTGCGATGAGTAACGACATGTATTCGGTCGAGCAGGTTGCTGACCTGCTCGGGCTGCACGTGCGCACCGTGCGCGGCTACATCCGGTCCGGGCGGCTTCGGGCCACCCGGATCGGCAAGCAGTACCGGATCGCGCGTGCGGACCTGGACGCGCTGACCGGCCGGCCGGCCGTCTCCGCCGCCGGACCGGCGGCGGAGGTGTCGAGCGTCCTGCGGCTCGACGGCGTCGACCGGGCCGCCGCCGACCGGCTCGCGACGCTGGTGCTGGCCGGCGTGAACACCCACCACGACCCGGACCGTCCGCTGCGGGTGCAGACGGTCCACGACGAGGAGCGGCAACGCATGACCATCATGATCCTGGGCGACCTCACCGCCACCGCCGACCTGCTTCGCCTGGTGGACGGGGTGCTGGGCGGCGACAACGGCCTACTCGGCGGCGGCCGTGGCTGACGTGATGCAGGACCGGGCCGGCGTGGCGGTGCTGGTCTGCGACCCGGACGGTCCACCGATCGCCACCGAGGGCGACGCGCTGGACCTGATCGGCGCCGCGTTCCTCGGTGCGACGGTGGTCGCGGTGCCGGCCACCCGCCTCGATCCCGGCTTCTTCACGCTCGGCACCCGTTTCGCGGGCGAGGTGATGCAGAAGTTCGTCAACTACCGGCTGCGCCTGGCGATAGTCGGCGACATCTCCGCGCACCTGGACCGCAGTGGCGCGCTGCGCGCGCTGGTGGCCGAGTCCAACCGGCACGACCAGGTGTGGTTCGTGCCGGACCTGGCCGCGCTCGACGCCCGCCTGCGCGCCACCGCCTGACCCAGCCCGACGTCGTCCTCGCCTCGCCGATGGTGCACTCGCGGCCCTCGTCGGGGGCGGTTGGCCGGGTTTGCCCGGGCACCAACTGCAAGATCGGCGGGGGTCAGCCTGGCTGTGTGCTGGGTCCGGCGGCCGCGTCCCGGGTTCCGGGCGGCGGGTAGGGCTGCTCCGCGAGCAGCCGGGCCAGGTGGGCGCTGTTGAGCGCCAGCGCGGCGGTGGCGCGGCCGGTGGTGTCGGGTTTGGGGCGGGCGTCGACGTAGTCGGTCTTGTGCAGCGCCTCCCCGACCCAGTAGGTCGCCCCGGCGGCCGGGCAGGTGAAGCCCACCTCGTTGAGCGCCTGCTGCACCTCGGCGATGGTGTGGTGCGCGCCGTCCTCGTTGCCGACCACTGCCACCCCGCCGACCTTGCCGTAGGTGAGCAGCCGGCCCTGGTCGTCGGTCTCGGACAGCTCGGCGTCCAACCGTTCGAGGACCATCTTCGTCACCGACGAGGGCTGACCGAGCCAGATCGGGGTGGCGATGATCAGGATCTGGGCGGCGAGCAGCTTGGCGCGGATGGCGGGCCAGCCGTCGCCGTCGCCCTCGTCGACGGACACCCCGAAGCGCACGTCGTGGTCGACCACCCGGACGATCTCGCCGTCGACGCCCTGATCGGCCAGCGCGTCGAGCACCTCCTGACCGAGCACGTGTGAGCTGGACGTCGCCGGGGAGCGTTTCAGGGTGCAGTTGAGAACGAGTGCTCGAACAGCGGTCATGACGGTCCTCTCGACGTACGCGGTAAGCGTCATCTGATACCCGCCGTCGCGGCCGGAATGCCTCAGGTGCGGCGGCGGTGCGCGCGGCTGCCGTCCACCGGGCGGCCGGGGTCGACGTGCCGGGGCCGGTCGGGCTCGTCGGGACGCAGCAGCACCAGGTCGTCGGTGATCGCGTCGATGATCCGGTCGGTGGCCTGCCGGGCCGCGCCGGGGTAGTCCGGCCGTAGGTCGTCCAGCGGCACCGGGGCGCCGAAGTGCACCCGGATGGCGGGCCGGCGGACGACCGCCCGGGCCACCGCGCGCAGCATCCCCTTGGGCGCCCGGTAGGGCATCACCTCGTGCGAGCCCCACTGGGCCACCGGTACGACGGCGGCGCCGGCGGTGAAGGCGAGCCGGGCAGCGCCGGTCTTGCCGCGCTCGGGCCACATGCCCGGGTCGAGCCCGATGCGTCCCTCGGGGTAGACCAGCACCACCGACCCGCCGGCCACGGCCTGGGCGGCGACCTCCAGCGAGCGGTGCACCGCGGCGGTGCCCCGGTCGACGCGGATGTGCCCGGCACGGCGCATGAGCGCCCCGATCACCGGGGCGCGGAACAGCCCGCCGGTGGCCATGATCCGGGGCGCGACGCGCCGGACCCGGCAGGCGGCGGCCAGCACCACCGGGTCGAACGGGCTGATGTGGTTGGCGGCCAGGACGAGCGGGCCGTGGCGCAGCGCGTCGGGCACGTCGCCGGTGACCTCCAGCCGGCCGACCAGCCCGACGACGGCGCGGGCGAGCGTCTGCGCGCCCCGCCACAGCAGCGGCGCGCGCCAGGGGGTGCTGTTCATCAGTGCTGGATGGTCGCACGCGCCGGGCCGATCCCGGCACCCGGCACGGTGATCCCGGGGTGGAGGAAGAGCGGTACAGCGGTCGGCGCCGAGAATGATCTTGCGGGTCTCACCGCTCCGCCCAGCTCTCACATTCGCCTGCCTCGCCGATCTACGCACCGGCGACACCCTGATCATCTGGAAGATCGACCGGCATCGCCGAGTACGAAGCCGCCCTGATCAAGGAACGGGCAGTGGCCGGGCTGTCCGCCGCTCGCGCCCGCGGCCTCCGTGGCGGCCGTAAGCCGAAGATGACCCCGGCCCTGATCGGCAAGGCGCAACGGATGTACGACTCCCGTCAGTTCACCATGGCCGAGATCGCCACAGCTTTCTACCCGCGCCCCTGGTTGGGCACCTCGATGCGGTCGTCGATCTCGCACAGTCGACCGCCGGAGAGCATCTCACCGAGGTATGCCTGAAGTGCCGCGGTGCGCGCCTCGGCTTCGTCGATGAGCACAGCGGCGACACGTTGCCAATCCTGTGGCTCGGGGTCGTCAGGGAGCGTGACGAAGACGTCGGCGATTTCTCGGACGGTGAGTCCGACGCGCTGGGCGACCTTGGCGACCTTGATACGGCAGGCGGCGCTGTCGTCGAAGCGCCGCTGGTCGCCTGCGGTGCGGTGGGCGGTGATCAGCCCGTGCTGCTCATAGAAGCGCACGGCGGAGGGCGCCACCCCGGCCTCGGTCGCGACGTCCTTGACCGTGAGGGTGAAGCGGGCAGGGATCTGCGCTGCGATGCTCACTCGACCATGGTGCCCCACCCAGCGGCTTGACTTCAACATAAGTTGAAGGCCGAGCATGGCCGGCATGACCGATCCGACGTCCCCTTACAGCCCTTCGCCCGAGACCGCGTTGTCGACGGCCGACCGATTGGACCAGCCGCCGCTACGCCTGGCCGTCATCGCCGCCAGCGTCCGTAAGGAACGGCTGAGCCGCGTACTCGCGGACTGGGCCGCCGGCAAGGCGGCCGACATCGCCGACGTCGACCTGGTCGACCTGGCCGAGTGCGAGCTGCCCGACGACGAGCACCTGGAGCCTGGCGGCGGCCCCCGCTCGGCGATCGCCGACCACATCGATCGAGCCGACGGGTACGTCATCGTCACCCCCGAGTACAACCACAGCTACCCGGCCTGCTTGAAGCGGGCGATCGACTGGCACTACGGCGAGTGGATGTTCAAGGCGGCCACCGTGCTGTCGTACGGGGTGCAGGGCGGCTTGCTGGCCGCCGAGCACCTGCGCGGCGTCTTCGCCGAGCTGCACGTGGTGACCACCCGCCGTGTCGTCGGGCTACGCGCGCCGTGGAACGACATCGGCGACGACGGTTTCACTCCACCGCCCGGCACGGGCGAGGCCCTCGACGAGGCGTTGCGCGAACTGACCTGGTGGGCGACGACGCTGCACGTCGCCCGCCGCGACCGCCCGTTCCAGCGCTGAGCGCCGGCCGGACCCGCCATGGATGCTCGCGCACGTGTCATCGGCCTGGTGCTCGCCCTCGGTGGGCTGATGGTCATCGTCGACACCACCGTCACCCTGGTCGCGGTACCCGCGATCGTCGCCGACCTCGACTCGACCCTGCCTGCGGTGCAGTGGGTGACCAGCGGCTACCTGCTCGGCGTCGTCGCGGTTACCCCACTCGCCGGCTGGGCGGCGAACCGCTACGGCGCCCGCCGCGTGTACGTGGCCGCACTGGTGATCTTCACCCTTTCCTCGGGTCTGGCCGGTCTGGCATGGGACGCCGGGTCGCTCACCGCGTTCCGAATCCTGCAGGGCCTCGGCGGTGGTCTGCTCAACCCCGTGGGCCAGGCCATCGGTCTACGTTCCGTGTCCCGCGAGGCCCGCGGCCGATTGATGAGCCTGCTGGGCCTGCCCCTGATCATTGGCCCCGTCCTCGGCCCGCCTCTTGCCGGCTGGCTTGTCGACGCCGCCTCCTGGCGCTGGATCTTCCTCCTCAACGTGCCGATCGGCGCCGCCGCCGTGCTGCTGTGCGCGCGACTGCTGCCACGCCAACCCGCCGACCCCGCGTCGACCACGCGGATGGACTGGACCGGCCTGGCTCAGGTATGCGGCGGCGCCGTGCTGCTCGTGCTGGGGTGCACCCTCATCGGGGAGACCGGCGAGATGACCATCGAGGCGGCTGCCGCGCTCGGCGCGAGCGTGCTGCTCCTTGCCTCGTTCGTCGTCCGCGCACTGCGGATCGATGCCCCACTGGTCCACCTGCGGTTGCTGCGCCACCGACCCCTCGCCGGTGGCCTGGCCGTGCTGGTGTGTTTCGGCGCCGCCTACTTCGGAGCGATGTCGATCCTGCCGATCTACGTCCAAGGCGTCCGCGGCGACCCCGCCACCCTCGCCGGCACCATCACCATCCCGATGGCCCTCGCCGTCGGAGCGACTCTTCAGATCGCCACCCGACTGGTGGACCGCGTACCACCAGCACGCATCGTGTTCACCGGCGTGACACTGGGCCTGCTCGGCAGCATCGCACTGCTGATCACCACGACGAGCGGCGCGTCATACCCGATGATCGCAGCCGCGGCGGCCGTTCTCGGTGTTGGTTCCGGCGCCACCCTGATGCCGGCCATGACCGTGGCCGTGCGCGACCTGGAACACGAGGACACCCCCCGCGGTACGACACTGCTCGCGCTCGTCCAGCAGATCGCCAGCGCTGTCGGCGTTGCCCTCGTCGCCACCACTCTCACGGTTCTGGTGTCCACCCGGGTGACCGAACTGGGCACCACCGACAGCGGCGGGCTCGCTGCGATGCTCGCCCTCGATCCACCCGCCCGCGCCGAGCTCGAGACTCAGCTTGCCGGAGCGGTCGGCGGCAGCTACGCCGTCGCCGCAGCCTTCATGGCCCTGAGCGTACTGGCGGCGGCCGTGGGCCTGCGTCGCGTCGCGCGGGTCGAAGACCGGGCCGAGGGGTCAAGATCGCCAGCCTGACAGGGGTTTCCCGAGCCGGCTGTGCGTGCGCACGGTCATCACCACGTCCCCGCAGCGGCCTCAGCCGCTGCGGGGACGACGGGCACAGCGCATCCCGGGGACCGCGGGTCCTCCGGCAAGGGTGATCAGAGTCATTGGTCCCGGGCCGGGTCGGGCCCTGCGGCCCTGCCGCTTTCGCTACGACAGCGAGTAGTATCTACTACGTCTCGTAGTATGCTCAGCTGGGGGTTTCAGGTGGACGCGTTGGACGTCGCCCGCTGGCAGTTCGGTGTCACCACCGTCTACCACTTCTTGTTCGTGCCGTTGACCATCGGCCTGTCCGTGCTGGTGGCCATCCTCCAGACCATGTGGCACCGCACCGGCAACGAGCGGTACCTCAAACTCACCAAGTTCTACGGCAAGCTCTTCCTGATCAACTTCGCGATGGGTGTGGTCACCGGCATCGTGCAGGAGTTCCAGTTCGGCATGAACTGGAGCGACTACTCCCGCTTCGTCGGCGACATCTTCGGCGCTCCGCTGGCCATCGAGGCCCTGGTGGCGTTCTTCCTCGAATCCACGTTCATCGGCCTGTGGATCTTCGGCTGGGACCGGCTGCCCAAGCGTCTGCACCTGGCCGCGATCTGGGCCGCCGCGATCGGCACCAACCTGTCGGCGTACTTCATCCTCGCCGCGAACTCGTTCATGCAGAACCCGGTCGGCTTCCGGATCAACCCGGACAGCGGCCGCGCCGAGCTGACCGACTTCGTCGCCGTGCTCACCAACAAGGTCGCCCTGGTCACCTTCCCGCACACCCTGGCCGGCGCGTTCCTGGTCGCCGGCTCGCTGATGGTCACCGTCGGCCTGTGGCACGTGATGCGCAACCGCGACAGCGCCGACACCGGCGCGTACCGCTTCGCCACCAAGCTCGGCTCCTGGACGGTCCTGGTCTCCTCGGCACTGGTCATCCTCACCGGCGATATCCAGGGCAAGATCATGACCGAGGTGCAGCCGATGAAGATGGCCGCCGCCGAGGGCCTCTACACCACCGAGAGCCCCGCCTCGTTCTCCGTGCTCACCGTCGGCAGCCTCGACGGCAGCCGCGAGCTGTTCGCCGTCAAGATCCCGTACCTGCTGTCGTTCCTCGGCACCGGCGACCCCAACGGCACCGTGCAGGGCATCAACGACCTCCAGGCCCAGTACGCCAGCCAGTACGGCCCCGGCAACTACGCCCCGATCATCCCGGTCACCTACTGGAGCTTCCGCTTCATGATCGGCTTCGGGTTGGCCGCCGCCGCGATCGCGCTGCTGGTGCTGTGGAGCCAGCGCAAGGGCCGCACCCCCACCAGCAAGTGGCTGCTGCGCGCCGGCCTGGTCATGCCCGTGCTGCCGCTGCTGGCCAACTCCTTCGGCTGGATCTTCACCGAGATGGGCCGCCAGCCGTGGATCGTGTTCGGCGAGATGCTCACCCGCGACGGCGTGTCCCGCAGCGTCTCCCTGACCGAGGTGCTCACCTCCTTCACCGCGTTCACCCTCATCTACGCCGTCCTCGCGGTGGTCGAGTTCAAACTGCTGGTCCGCTACGCCCGCGCCGGCGTACCGGACGTCACCCCGCAGACCGACGACGACACCGACGACGCCGAGCGCCCGCTGGCGTTCGCCTACTGACACCCCGGAGCCCAACCGTGGAACTGACTACCGTCTGGTTTCTTCTCGTAGCAGTGCTCTTCACCGGCTACTTCATCCTCGAAGGCTTCGACTTCGGCGTCGGGATGCTGCTGCCGGTGCTCGGCCGCGACGACCGGCAGCGCCGCGTCCTGATCAACACCATCGGCCCGGTCTGGGACGGCAACGAGGTGTGGCTGATCACCGCCGGCGGGGCCATGTTCGCCGCCTTCCCCGAGTGGTACGCCACCCTGTTCTCCGGCTTCTACCTGCCGCTGCTGCTCATCCTGCTGGCTCTGATCGCCCGCGGCGTCGCCTTCGAGTACCGCCACAAGCGGCCCGAGGCGTCCTGGAAGGGCCGCTGGGACCAGGCCATCTTCTGGGGCTCGGCGATCCCTGCCGTGCTGTGGGGCGTGGCGTTCGCCAACATCTTCCGCGGTGTGCCGCTTTCCGCCGACCACGAGTACGTCGGCGGCCTGCTCGACCTGCTCCACCCGTACGCGCTGCTCGGCGGCCTGACCACGCTGGGGCTGTTCCTCACCCACGGCGCGGTGTTCCTGGCCCTCAAGACCACCGGTGACATCCGGGAGCGCGCCGGCGCCCTCGCCGTCAAGCTCGGCGTCGGCACCGCCGTGGCCGCCGTGGCGTTCCTGAGCTGGTCGCTGACCATCCGCTCCAGCGCCGCCGCCGTCGTGCTCGCCGTCGGCGCCGCCCTCGCCCTGCTCGGCGGTCTGGCCGCGGCCAGGGTACGCCGGGAGGGCTGGGCGTTCACCGGCACCGCCGTGGCGATCGCGCTGGCCGTGGCGACCCTGTTCGCGGCGCTGTTCCCGAACGTGATGCCGTCCACCCTCGACGCGGCGGGCACGCTCACCGCCACCAACGCCGCGTCCACCCCGTACACCTTGAAGATCATGACCTGGGTGGCGGTGGTGTTCACGCCGATCGTGCTGGCCTACCAGGGTTGGACCTACTGGGTGTTCCGCCGCCGGATCGGGGTACAGAACATCCCGCAACACTGATGGACCTGTGGGCGCAGGGGCGCGGGGCCGGTGCGAGGGGGTCGCACCGGCCCCGCGGGGCGTTCCGGGGTCAGCGCGCCTCGCGCAGCTCCGCCAGCCGCGCCTCGATCTCGGCCAGCTCGGCGCGCAGCTTCTCCGCCTGCTGCTCGGCCTCGGCCCGCTCGGCGGCCAGGATCTGCTCCACCGCCTCCTGCACGCCGGGCACGTCCACCAGCGCCACCATCCGCAGCGCCTCGGCGGGCTTCACCACGTACGGCCGGGCCAGCGCCTTCGTGCCCTGCTGCGCGGCGACCGTCCACTCGCCCTCGGCGTAGGCCAGCGTCACGGTGAGCCCCGGCGGGGTCTTCGGCTTCGCGGCCTTCACCGCCCGCTTCGCCGGCTTCGGCTCCGCCGCCGGCTGCTCGGCCCTCGGCTCCTCCCGTCGCGGCGCCGGCACCCGCGGCGTGTCCAGCACGAACGCCGGCTCCGGCGCGGCCGGCGGCTGCTCCGGTTCCGGCTTCGCCTCGGCGGCCGGACGCCGCCCCGCGCCCCTGGGGGCGATCGCCACGTCGGCGGGGGAGAACGGCAGCTCGTCGCGGCCGAACCGCACCACCACGAACTCCTCCGACGCCGCCGGGTCGGTCAGCTCCACCACCTGCCCGAGCTGCCCGGCCATCTGCCCGGCCGCCTCGGTGAACACCACCCGGGGCTTGCGGCCCGCCGCAAGGGCCTCCCGAATTCCCTGAACCTCGTCAGTGGACAAACCCTGACCCGCCATCACGCCCTCTTCCGTACACCTGTTTGACGCAGCCTTGATATCAGCCGGCTGCGACACCGCGATGATCAGCCCCCGAGGGCCCGCAGCGCCGCGTCGGCGTGCTCGTTCATGTTCAGCTCGTTGTGCACCACGGCGAGGACCCGCCGGTCGGTACCGATCACGAACGTCATCCGCCGGGTGCTCAGCGCGCCCAGCGGCAGCCGCCGCCGCACCCCGAACGCCCGCGCCACCTCGCCGTCGACGTCGGACAGCAGCGGGTAGTCGAACCCGTGCCGGCGGGAGAACTCCGCCTGCCGCTGCACCGGATCCCGGCTGATCCCCACCCGGGACGCGCCCACCGCCGCGAACTCCGCCGCCAGGTCCCGGAAGTGGCAGCTCTGCGCGGTGCAGCCCCGCGTCATCGCCGCCGGGTAGAAGAACAGCACCACCGGACCGGCGGCCAGGAACTCCGACAGCCGCCGTGGCGTGCCCGTCTCGTCCGGCAGCGTGAAATCCTCGACCAGGTCACCGACACCCACCGCGTCACTCATGACGTGAGGATATGTAGACATCGGCGATCCCGCTCCGTCGTACCGGGCGAGCGGCGGGGAGGCACCGCCGCACGACGCACGGTCACCACCGGCTGCACGCCGTGCGCGCCCACCTGCTCGAACTCCACGGCGACACGCAGGCCGCCGCCGAGCACTACCGGCTGGCCGCCCGGCTCACCGGCAGCCGGCCCGAACAGCGCTACCTCAACCGGCGGCTCGCCCGCCTCACCGACGGCGCCTGAGCGGCACCCCGGTCACCCCGCTGCCACCCAGCACCAACGCGCGCCCCATGTGACAGTCCTCTCCACCCCGGATGGTCCCGCCCACGGTAACGTCGCCCCCACCGCCAGGCAGGGGAGAAGGGCATTGACCTCCGTCACCATCATCACCGGGGGTGGGCGCGGCATCGGCGCGGCCACCGCCCGCCGCCTCGCCGCCGAGGGTCACGATCTGGTCATCGGATACCGCGCCGACCACACCGCCGCCGAGGCGGTGGCCGCCGACGTGCGCGCCGCCGGCCGCCGCGCGGTCACCGTCGCCGCCGACACATGCGACCCCGACGGGGTACGCCGCATCTTCGACGCCGCCGACCGGCTCGGCCCGCTCACCGGCCTGGTCAACAACGCCGGCGTCACCAGCCCGATCGGCCCGTTCACCGACCTGCGCGTCGACGACCTGCGCGAGGTCGTCGACGTCAACCTCATCGGGTACGTCCTGTGCGCCCAGCAGGCGGCCCGGCGGCTCACCCGCGGCGGCGCCATCGTCAACGTCTCCTCCGTGGCCGCGACGCTCGGCTCACCCGGCGAGTACATCCACTACGCCGCGGTCAAGGCCGCCACCGACGCCCTCACCGTCGGGCTGGCCAAGGAACTCGCGCCGCACGGTGTCCGCGTCAACGCCGTCGCCCCCGGGATCATCCGCACCACCATCCACGCCCGCTCCGGCGTGCCCGACCGTCCCGACACCGCCGCCGGCCGGATCCCGATGGGCCGCGCCGGGGAACCCGAGGAGGTCGCCGGCGCGATCGCGTACCTGCTCGGCCCGGACGCCTCGTACACCACGGGCGCGGTCCTGCGCGTCGGCGGCGGCCTCTGACCCGGCGGCGGCCCGGGGGATCTCCGCCCCCGGGCTGCCGCGTCGCGTCTCCTACTGAGGCCGGTCCGGGAACCACTTGATCAACGTGGAGACGGGGAAGGTCGAAAGCGTGAGCCGAACGGTCACCGCCGTCCCGACCCGGTCATCGCCCCACCACCGGCAGTCATCCGCGGCCGGAGATGCGACGATGACCGGGTGAAGATCCTGTCCATCCAGTCGTCGGTCGCCTACGGCCACGTCGGCAACTCCGCCGCCGTGTTCCCGCTGCAACGCCTCCGGCACGAGGTCTGGCCGGTGCTGACCGTGCACTTCTCCAACCACACCGGCTACGGCGCCTGGCGCGGCCCCCTGCTCGCCCCCACCGACGTCGCCGACGTCATCGCCGGGATCTCCGACCGCGGCGTGCTCGGCACCGCCGACGCCGTCCTCTCCGGCTACCAGGGCGACCCCGCCGTCGGCGCCGTCATCCTCGACGCCGTCGCCCGCGTCAAGGCCGCCAACCCGGCCGCCGTCTACTGCTGCGACCCGGTCATGGGCGACGTCGGCCGCGGCATGTTCGTCCGCCCCGGCATCCCCGAATACCTGCGCGACACCGTCGTCCCGCGCGCCGACATCGTGACCCCCAACCAGTTCGAGCTGGAGTTCCTCGCCGGCCGCACCACCGGCACCCTCGACGACCTGCTCGCCGCCGTCGACGCCGTCCGCGCCACCGGCCCCCGGCACGTCCTGGTCACCAGCGTCCTGCACGGCGACCTGCCCGCCGGTCACCTGGAAGTCGTCGCCGTCTCCGACGACGGCGCCTGGGCCGTCACCACGCCGCTGCTGCCGATCGCCCCCAACGGCGGCGGCGACGTCACCGCCGCCCTCTACCTCGCCCACCTCACCACCACCGGCTCACCGCGGACCGCGCTGGAACGCACCACCAACTCGATCTACGCGGTACTCGAGGCGACCCTCGAAGCCGGCACCCGCGAACTGCAACTCGTCGCCACCCAGGACGCCATCGCCGACCCGCCCACCCGCTTCACCGCCCGCCGGCTGCGCTGACCCACGCCCCGGGTGCACCGGGCACGGCCGGTGCACCCGGCGACGACCCGCCGCCCACACTGGTGGACGACACCGCCGCCGAGCAGGCAGGATGCGGACGTGCCACCGCACCCGGCCACCGACGACCCCGCATTCGCCCAGCGGCTGCGCGACCTCACCCGCCTGCGCCGCGTCCGCGACCGCATCGACCGCGAATACGCCGAACCCCTCGACGTCGAAGCCCTCGCCCGCGGCGAGCACATGTCCGCCGGGCACCTCAGCCGCCAGTTCCGCCAGACCTACGGCGAATCCCCGTACGCGTACCTCATGACCCGCCGCATCGAACGCGCCATGGCCCTGCTGCGCCGCGGCGACCTCAACGTCACCGACGTCTGCTTCGCCGTCGGCTGCCAGTCCCTGGGCACCTTCACCACCCGGTTCACCGAACTCGTCGGCGAACCACCCGGCGCCTACCGCGCCCGCCACGCCCCCGACACCGCCGAACCACCCCCGTGCCTGACCAAACAGGCCACCCGGCCGATCAGGAATCGAGAAGCCCGCACCGGCCGGCCACCACTACCGTGACCACCATGACGATCACCATCCACTACGCGTTCCTGCCCCACACCGACGCCGACGCCGCCCTCGCCTTCTACCGCGACACCCTCGGCTTCGAACTGCGCAACGACGTCGGCTACCAGGACATGCGCTGGCTCACCGTCGGCCCGCCGAACCAGCCCGAGACCGGCATCGTCCTGCACCCGCCGGCCGCCGACCCCGGCATCACCGACGACGAACGCCGCACCATCCTCGAACTGATCGCCAAGGGCAGCTACGGCGCGCTCACCCTCGCCACCGACGACCTCGACGGCCTGTTCGACCGCCTTCAGGCCGGCGGCGCCGACGTCGTCCAGGAACCCACCGAACAGCCCTACGGCGTACGCGACTGCGCCTTCCGCGACCCCACCGGCAACCTCATCCGCATCAACGAGCGGCGCTGAGGCCCACTCCGTGAGCGACGCACCCGCGCCCGGCGCCGCGACGACACCGCCCACCGCCTCGACCACGACGTCGACTGCGGGGTCGCCACCGCCGGCCCCGACGGGCCGCAACCTCGCCGCCGCCGCGCCCGCGTCGGTCTCGGCCCCACCCGCGACGTCACGATGATCGACGGCGACGTGGAAACCCTCGCCGTCGACGCCCTGCCCACCGAACACGGGGACCGCTTCGGCACCCGAACCGGCTTCGACCCCCGTACCCTGATCACGCCCTACCGTTGGCACCGCATCACACCACGCCGCATCCAGGCCTGGCGTGAAGCCGACGAACTGCCCGGCCGCACCCTGAAGCGCGACGGCCGCTGGCTCGACTGACACCGCAACACCGGACGGAGACACCATGAGCAAGGCCACCACCGGCCTGCACCACGCCGACAGCCACGACATCATCCGCGTCCACGGCGCCCGCGAGAACAACCTGCGCAACGTCGACGTCGAGATACCCAAACGCCGGCTCACCGTCTTCACCGGCGTGTCCGGCTCCGGCAAGAGCTCACTGGTCTTCGGCACCATCGCCGCCGAGTCCCAGCGCCTCATCAACGAGACGTACAGCGCCTTCGTCCAGGGCTTCATGCCCACCCTGTCCCGCCCCGAGGTCGACGTCCTCGAAGGCCTCACCACCGCCATCATCGTCGACCAGGAACGCATGGGCGCCGACCCCCGCTCCACCGTCGGCACCGCCACCGACGTCAACGCGATGCTGCGCATCCTGTTCAGCCGCCTCGGCGACCCCCACATCGGCCCGCCCAACGCCTACTCGTTCAACGTCCCCTCCGTACGCGCCGCCGGCGCCGTCACCGTCGACCGCGGCCCCGGCAAGACCCAGACCAAGAAGGGCACCTTCAACCGCCTCGGCGGCATGTGTCCCCGCTGCGAGGGCCGCGGCGCCGTCACCGACTTCGACCTGACCGTCCTCTACGACGAGAAACTGTCCCTCAACGAGGGCGCCATCACCATCCCCGGCTACAGCATGGACGGCTGGTACGGCCGCATCTTCCGCTCCAGCGGCCTGTTCGACCCCGACAAGCCCATCCGCGACTACACCAAGCGGGAACTGGACGACCTGCTCCACAAGGAGCCCACCAAGATCAAGGTCGACGGCATCAACGTCACCTACACCGGCCTCGTCCCGGCCATCAGCAAGTCGATGCTCGCCAAGGACGTCGACGCCATGCAGCCGCACATCCGCGCCTTCGTCGAACGCGCCGTCACGTTCACCACCTGCCCCGACTGCGACGGCACCCGGCTGGCACCCGAAGCCCGCTCCTCGAAGATCAAGGGCATCAACATCGCCGACGCGTGCGCCATGCAGATCAGCGACCTCGCCACCTGGGTACGCGACCTGCGCGAACCCTCCGTCGGCCCGCTGCTCACCGCGCTGGGGGACACCCTCGACTCGTTCGTCGAGATCGGCCTCGGCTACCTCAGCCTCGACCGCCCCGCCGGCACCCTCTCCGGCGGCGAGGCACAGCGCACCAAGATGATCCGCCACCTCGGCTCGTCCCTCACCGACGTCACATACATCTTCGACGAACCCACCATCGGCCTGCACCCGCACGACATCGCCCGCATGAACAACCTCCTGCTACAACTGCGCGACAAGGGCAACACCGTCCTGGTCGTCGAACACAAACCCGAAACCATCGCCATCGCCGACCACGTCGTCGACCTCGGCCCCGGCGCCGGCACCGCCGGCGGCACCATCTGCTACGAGGGCACAGTCGCCGGCCTGCGCGACAGCGGCACCACCACCGGCCGCCACCTCGACGACCGCGCCACCTGCAAGGACAAGCTACGTACGCCCACCGGCGCCCTGCCGATCCGCGGCGCCCGCACCCACAACCTGCGCGACGTCGACGTCGACATCCCCCTCGGCGTCCTGGTCGTGGTCACCGGCGTCGCCGGCTCCGGCAAGAGCAGCCTCATCCACGGCTCCCTGGCCAAGCGTGAGGACGTCGTCAGCATCGACCAGACCGCGATCCGCGGCTCCCGCCGCAGCAACCCGGCCACCTACACCGGCCTGCTCGACCCCATCCGCAAGGCCTTCGCCAAGGCCAACGGCGTCAAACCCGCCCTGTTCAGCGCCAACTCCGAAGGCGCCTGCCCCACCTGCAACGGCGCCGGTGTCATCTACACCGACCTCGGCATGATGGCCGGCGTCGCCAGCACCTGCGAGGACTGCGAGGGCAAACGGTTCCAGCCCGCCGTCCTCGACTACCACCTCGGCGGCCGCGACATCAGCGAGGTCCTCGCCATGTCCGTCGACGAGGCCGAGACGTTCTTCAGCGACGGCGAGGCCCGCACCCCCGCCGCCCACACCGTCCTCGACCGGCTCGCCGACGTCGGCCTCGGCTACCTCACGCTCGGCCAGCCCCTCACCACCCTGTCCGGCGGCGAACGGCAGCGCCTCAAGCTCGCCACCCGGATGGGGGACAAGGGCGGCGTGTACGTCCTCGACGAACCGACCACCGGCCTGCACCTGGCCGACGTCGCCCAACTACTCGGCCTGCTCGACCGGCTCGTCGACGCCGGCAAGTCGGTCATCGTGATCGAGCACCACCAGGCCGTCATGGCGCACGCCGACTGGATCATCGACCTCGGCCCGGGAGCCGGCCACGACGGCGGCCGGCTCGTCTACGAGGGCACCCCGGCCGATCTCGTCGCCGCCCGGTCCACGCTCACCGGCGAACACCTCGCCGACTACGTCGGCGCCTGACCGCCGCGCCCGCTGAGGCTCCCGGCCGCGCCGCGGGCCTCAGCGGGACAAGCCGGCCATCCGGGCCGGCGGCGCCGTCCCGGGCTCCACCAGCCCGCACTGGTACGCGGCCACCACCGCGTGCGTCCGGTCCCGCATCCCCAGCTTCGTCAGGACCCGGCTGACGTGGGTCTTGACCGTCGCGTCACCGAGCACGAGATGCTCGGCGATCTCCCGGTTCGACATCCCGTACGCCATGAGCACCAGCACCTCGCGCTCCCTCGGCGTGAGCCCGCGCATCTGCACCGGTGTGGGCAGCCCCGGGTCGGGCCGGGCGGCGAGGTCGTCGAGCAGCCGCCGGGCCACAGCGGGATCCAGCCACGCCTCTCCGGCGGACACCGCCCGGATGGCCGACACCAGTTCCTCGGGCGCGGCGTCCTTCAGCACGAAACCGGAGGCGCCCGCCCGCAGCGCGGCATGCACCGCCTCGTCCACGTGGTAGGTCGTCAACATGATGATCCGCACCGGCCGGTCGGCGTCACCGATCAGCTTCTCCTCGGCCATCAGCCTCGTCGCGGCCAGGCCGTCGGTGCCGGGCATCCGCACGTCCATGAGCACCACGTCCGGGCGCAGCCGGCGACCGAGTTCCACGGCCTGCGCTCCATCGCCGGCCTCGGCGACGACCTCGATGTCCGGCTCGTTCGTCAGCAGCATCGCGAGTCCCGCCCGCACGAGCGGCTGATCGTCGGCGAGCAGCACCCTGATCATGAAGGCTCCCGTCGTCGGCGGCCGTGACCACGGCCCCACCACATGATCATCGGTGCCGGCGTCGCCGGCCAGCCTGATGTCGCCCAACGGACACGCGTTCACCCGACAGCCGGCACCCCGCCGTCACCCGGCACCGCCACGACGTCGCCGCGCTGCGCGACCGGCAGCGTCGCGCTCACCCGGAACCCGCCCTCGGGACGCGGCCCGGCGACCAGGCGGCCACCGACGCGTTCCAGCCGTTCGGCGAGGCTGACCAGCCCGTTGCCGGTCGACAGCCCCGCCGCCGCGCCGCCCGGGTCACCGCCCGTGCCGTCGTCGTCGACACGCAGCAACACCACCCGCTCCTGCCACCCGAAATGCACAGTCGCGCAGGCACGCCGCCCGACGTGCTTCAGCGTGTTCGTCAAGCTCTCCTGCACCGTCCGGTACGCCGCCAGCTCGATACTCGGATCCAGCGGCCTGGGGCTGCCGGACACCGACATCGTCACCGTCAGCCCCGCGCACCGCATCGACGTCAGCAGCACCTCGATGTCGTCCAGCCGCGGCTGCGGGCCCGGCTCACCGCCGGCCGCCGGACCCGACTCGGCCCGCATGACCGCCAGCAGCCGGCGCAGCTCCGCCATCGCCTGCTGCCCCGCCTGCTGAATGTGCAGCAACGCCTCCCGGGTGCGCTCCGGGTCGGAAGCGCTGATCCGCGCGGCACCGGCGGCCTGCAGAACCATCACGGTCACCGAGTGGGACACCACGTCGTGCAGCTCGGCGGCGATCCGGCGACGCTCCAACGCCACCGCCTCGGCCCGGGCCAGACGCCGCTCCCGTTCCAGATCGGCCACCCGCCGCCGATGCCGCCGCACCACCGACCCGGCCGCCCACGCGGCCGCGTAGATCAGCGCGAACATCAGCGCGGTGACCACGAACTCCCCGGCCCGCGCACCCGGGTTCGGCTCCACCCGGAACGAGTCGAGCGCGCTGAGCAGACTACGCGCGCACGCCGCCGCGAACGCCACCGCCGACACCACGAGCGGCCGCAACGCCGCCACCGTGTACAGGGCGACGATCAGGCCCACCCACGGCCGGTAGTCGTGCACCAGGAACCACATCGCCACACCGTGGGCACACTGGAACCCGAAGACGGCTACCGGTGCGCGGGCCCGCCACCACAGGGCACCGATCGACAGCACCGCGGCGAGCACCTGCACCCACTGCCGGACCGGGCCCACCGGCTCACTCTGAATCACCACCGACGAAGCCGTGAACAGGTCGAGCAGGCACAGCACCGGCAGCAGCAGAAGATCGTGACGCCACCATCTCGCAGCCCGCGCCGGGGCAGACGGCGCCACCGCACCGGTCACCGTGGTCATCGGCGGGCTAGGAGTCTTCGGCGGGGCAGCCGATCCCGAACAACCGGCACGTCCACGACAGCGGAGAGCCGTCGTCGTCACCTCCACCATCCGGCGTCGCCGCGCTCACCCGGTGCGTGGTCACCGGCACACCCGGCCGGCCCGCGGCGGCCAGCACGACCGGCGACACCACGCCACCGGCGGCGTCCGCGGCCACCCGCCACCGCCGGTCCCCGTCGTCGGCGAGCAACGCCAGCACCCGGCGCACCGCCGACGCGTCGGTGCCGTACCCACCGGGAACCGTCTCACCGGCGAGGGACACCATCAGCAGGTCCGCCGGGTCACGGTGCAGCACCGACACCTCGGCCACAGTGAGCGACCGCGCGTCCGGACCGGTCACCCCCACCAGACGCACCGCGTCACCCGAGCGCGGCCGGCCCGCACCCACCGTCCGCAGCAGACACCGCCGGCCGTCCAGCGCAACCCCACGCGCCACCGTCACCCAACCCGCCGGCCGCTGCGCCTGCAGGAACAACACCGTCGGCGGCGACTGGACCTCGGTCTCCATCAAGGACCTCCAGAGAACAGAAAGATGCGGGCGGACGACCCGCGTACGCGACGAATTCTGGCCGACACCAGGCCCGGCGGACGTCCCCGTACCGGGTGACATCCGGTGTCACCTTCCGGACGGACCCCCCGGCACCCCGGACCGGACCGGGGCGGACACCGAACCTCGCCCCACGGCCGGACGCCGGAACCGGCCGGCTACGACCACGATGGAACCAGTCCGGACGACGGCAGCCACACACCGAACACCCCGGACACCCATCCCACCCGTCACGGCCGCGAGGTTCGCCATGCCCACGCCCGGTGCCTTCCTGATCGCCGACCCGATCCACGTCGACTCACCGGCGTACGTCGCCGACACGGCGAACCGGTTCCCGCTGGCCGGCCAGACCCCGCCCGACGGATGGCGCATCGCCGAGCACGGCGGCTGGGTCATGTGGCACCCCACCCACACGCAGCTGCCGCAGCAGGGCTGGAAGGTGCACGTGTCAGTGGGCCTCGACGACGCCGCCGACGTACTCGACCTGGTACGCGACCACTGCGTACGCCACCGGGTCGCCTTCAAGTTCCAGCGCAGCCGGCGACTCGCCCTGGTCAACAACGAGAAGTACGCCCACCGCGCCGGCAGCGGAAAACTCGCCGCCCTGTACCCGGCCGACGACACCGCCCTGCGCCGCATCCTCGACGACCTCGGCACCCGGCTGGCCGGCTACCGCGGCCCATACGTCCTCAGTGACCTGCGCTGGCACGACGGACCCCTCTACCTGCGCTACGGCGGATTCGCCGAACTCTGGTGCGTCGACGGCGACGAACCCGTCCCCGCCGTCGTACGCCCCGACGGAGTCCTCGTCCCCGACCGGCGCGAACCCGTCTTCACCGTGCCCGACTGGGCCCCCGTACCCGACTTCGTCGCCGAACACATCGCGGCAGTGGACGCGCAGACCGCCGACGACCCGCCCTACCGCATCGACGAGGCCCTGCACCACTCAAACGCCGGCGGCGTCTACCGCGCCACCGACCTGCGCGACGGCCGCACCGTCGTCCTGCGCGAAGCCCGGCCGCTGGCCGGGCTCGACGGAGCAGGAACAGACGCCCTCACCCGCCTGCGCCGCGAGGAGGACATGCTGCGGCGCCTCACCGGCCTCGACTGCGTACCACGACTGCTCGACCGCCTCACCTGGTGGGAACACGAATTCCTGGTCGAGGAGTTCGTCGAGGGCGACACCCTCCAACACCACCTGGCCATGCGGCACCCCCTGATCCACCCCGACCCCACCGACCAGGACCTCGCCGACTACACCACCTGGGCGCTCGACGTCATCGACCGCGTCGAGACGGCAATGGCCCAGATACACGCCAGGGGAGTGGTCTTCGGCGACCTGCACACCGCCAACGTCATGATCCGGCCCGACGGCCGGATCGTCCTCGTCGACTTCGAACAGGCGTACCTGGCCGACGAGGACTTCACCCCGTCACTCGGCGACCCCGGCTTCGCCACCCCGCGGATACGCCGCGGCCCGGCCGTCGACGAATACGCGCTGGCCTGCCTCCGACTCGCCGTCTTCATACCGATCACCCAACTCACCGCACTGACCGACGAGAAGTTCCACGACCTCGTCACCGCCGCCCGACGGTTCCCCCTGCCCGCCGGATACCTCGACCGCATCCAGGACGACCTGCACACCGCACACGCCACGCCCGCCCGCACCGCTGCCTCCGAGCACACCCGCGTCACCCGCGTCACCCGCTTCCCATGGCCCACCGGCCACACCGCCGACCACACCCCGCTGCTCGAATCACTCGCCGCCGGAATCCGCGCCACCGCCACCCCACACCGCACCGACCGGCTCTTCCCCGGCGACCCCGGACAGTTCCCGCACGGCGGCGCCACCCTCGCGCACGGCGCCGCCGGCGTCATCTGGGCACTGGTCAGCACCGGCACCCACTACCCCGAACGCGACGAACACCTCGACTGGCTCGTCCGCGCCGCACAACGCCTACCCGCCACCCACCTCGGCCTCTACGACGGCCTGGCCGGCATCGCCGCGCTGCTGCACCGCACCGGACGCCACGACGACGCCGCGGAACTCCTCGACCGATGTCGCACCGGCCTCCACGACCAACACGGCCCCGGCCTGCACAGCGGCCTCGCCGGCATCGGACTCGCCCTGCTCCGCACCGGCACTCCCGCCCCCGACGACGCCCTGCGCATCGGTGACCGGCTCACCCGCACCCTCACCGGCGACACCAGACACCCCGTACCCGAACCCGCACGCCCCGGCCTGCTCCGCGGCTGGTCCGGCCCCGCGGTCTTCCTCACCCGGCTCCACGAAGCCACCGGCGACCCCGCCTGGCTGCACGCCGCCCGCACCGCCGTCCGCCGCGACCTCGAACACACCGTCCGCGACGACAACGGCAACCTCCACGTACGCGACGGCGCACGACGACTGTTCTACCTCGACGAAGGCAGCGCCGGCATCGCCGTCGCCGCACACACACTGCTCCACCACGGCGAACGCCCCTGGCTGCGCGACATCGTCACCACCGTCCGCCGCACCGTCGACGTCGAGTTCGTCCTCCTGCCCGGCCTCTTCCACGGCCGCGCCGGACTGCTCGCCACCGCCGCACTCCTCGCCGACGAACCGCCCCACCCCACCCCGAACCGTCCCGTCAGCCTCGTCCGCGACGCCGCGACCCGCCGCCACCCCGCACACCTGGCCCGGCTCGCCTGGCACGCGTACGCCCTCGACGGCCACCTCGCCTTCCCCGGCGACACCCTGCTGCGCATCTCCACCGACCTCGCCGCCGGCGGCGCCGGAATCCTCTCCGCCATGCACGCCGCGCTGCACCACACCGGAGTCACACTGCCCTTCCTCGACGCACCCACCCACGTCGCGACCACCGGCCACCTCCTCGCCGCGAGCTGAACCAGCCGGCACCCACAGACCCCGTCGGCACCCACCGACGGCCCTCCGGGACACACCGGAGGCCCGACCACCACACCCACGAAGGAGGTGAACCCCCATGACGAAGCTCCTCAACCTGCAGGCCATGGCCACGCAGAACGGCACCCGCCACGCGGTCCCGCCGCAGTCCAGCAGCATCAGCATCGCCTGCTGCAACGGCTGAGACGGCAGTGGCGACAGGGCCACCGGCCCCGGCCACACCTGATCCGCCTGGCGACCCGGGCGGGCGGCCCCCCGCCCGCCCGGGTCCGTCGTCTACCCACCCGGTGGAGCCGACCTCCCGCCCGCCACCACGCCCACGGAGCCCTCATGCCGCCCACCGGCCTGCGACACAACCGCGACTTCCTCCTGATCACCGTCGCCCGCACCGCCTCGAAACTCGGCACCCAGGTCACCGCCGTCGCCACACCGCTGCTCGTCCTGATGACGACCGGTTCCGCCACCGACGCCGGCCTCGTCGCCTTCGCCGAAGGCATGGCCCTCGTCCTCGTACTCCTGCCCGCCGGCCTGCTCGCCGACCGCCGCGACCGGCGCATCCTCATGCTCTGCTGCGACGGCGGCGCGCTCCTCGCCGTCACCGGCGTCACCGTCCTCGCCCTCATCGGAGACGCGCCCGTCCTGCTGATCGCGCTCCTCGCCGCCGCCACCGCCGGCCTCGGCGCCGCGCTGCAACCCGCCGCCGCGGCGGCCACCCGCGCCGTCGTTGCGGCCCGCGACCTGCGTACGGCCACCGTGTTCAACGAGACCCGCAACGGCGTCGTCCACCTGGCCGGCCCACCGTTCGGCGGCTTCCTGTTCGGCCTCGCCCCGGCCCTGCCGTTCCTCGTCGACGCGATCTCGTACGCCGTATCCCTGGTCGCCGTGGCCCTGCTGCGCGGCCCGCTCGGCCGGACCCTGACCCAGCCGGGGGAGTCCCTGCCCCGGCAGGCGGTCGCCGGCGTACGGTTCCTGTGGCGGCACCCCGCACTGCGGTTCACGCTGCTCAGCGGCGCCGTCCTGAACTTCGCGTTCGCCGGTGTGCTGCTGGCGATCATCGTCGTGCCGGTCCGCAACGGGGCCTCCGGCCTGTCCGCCGGAACCGTCATGGCGTGCGTCGGGCTCGGCGCCGTCGCCGGGTCGCTCGTCGCGTCCTGGCTGACCGCCCGGGTACCCACCCGCTGGCTGATCCTCGCGGTCATCTGGGCCTGCGGCGTGTTGACCGCCGCCATGGCCACCACCGACAACGGACTGGCGCTGGGCGCGCTGGCCGGCGCCTGCGTCCTGGTCGTACCGGCGGCGAACATCAGCATGCTGACCCTGCAGACGCTGTTGACCCCCGGCGAGCTCCAGGGGAGGGCGAACGCCGCCACCAGCTTCATCGCGCTGGTCGTGGCGCCGTTCGGCCCGGCGTTGTCCGGCCTGCTGATCGACCGGGTGCCGGCCCCGATGGTGTTCGGCAGCTTCGCCGCCGTCATGCTGGCGCTCGCCGGCGTGGCGGCCCTCGCGCCGGCTGTGCGTGACATGCCGGATCTGCGGTCCGTCGATGACGTGGAGGCCGGCGAGGCCGAGCACCGCGACCCGCAGCCTGCCTGAGCGCCTCTGGCGGTGATTCGATAATGTACATTATGTCAAGTAACCCGGAGACGGGACCTCCCCGAGCGCTCGCGCGAGCAGGTGACCGCTTCGGCAGGCCTTCGGGTGCAGGCGGGTCGATTAGCGCACCCCTGGCGAGCGCTGGCACCGACAGTGAGCTCGCCGTCCGCCGCCAGCCGCCTCGCACCGACAGACACGACATCGCCCGGCGTTGCCCGCCGGCAGGCACCAATCGCCTGAACCCCACCTCGCTCCATCCACCGTCCGCCGATCATGAAGTTGACGGCGACAAATTGGACAGCACTCCCGGTCAACCTCATGATCGCCCGGAGCTGCCGCCGGTTCGCCGAGGTGGCTGCATCGGAGGGCTGCGGATACCGCCGTCTCGGCGAGATGGAGTTGATCATCGCCTTGATCGCCCGCGCTCCCCCGAAGTGGGCCTCCTGGCGGGAACGCGAAAATCATGCATAATATCCCTTATGCATGACAAACCGGACGAAACGGTGAGGACTCTCATCGAGGAGTTTCTGACCGCCCGGGCCACCCGTAAGCCCTCACCGCACACCCTGGCCGCGTACCGGAGGGATCTGACCACAGTGGCCGAGCTGGTGGCGGCGGACAGTGACGCCACTCCCCTCCCCCTGGACCGGCTGGCGGTCAGTGCCCTCTCCCCCCGCGTGATGCGCGCGGCGTTCGCGCGGTTCGCCGCTCCCCGCGCCGCCGCGTCGGTCCATCGCGCCTGGTCGACGTGGAACAGCTTCTTCACGTTCCTGGTCGCCGAGGGCGTCGTACCGGGAAATCCGATGCCTGCGGTGGGCCGGCCCCGCACGCCTCTCCCCCGGCCCAAGCCGCTGCGGGGCGAGGACACCCCGGAGGAACTGCTGGCGGCGGTGGCGCGCGCGGAGGGCCGGCAGCGTGATCCGTGGCCGGAGCGCGACCTGGCGGTGCTGGCACTGGCGTTGTGCGCGGGGTTGCGGCTGTCGGAACTGCTGGCGCTGCGGGTGTCGTCGGTGGCCGGGCGCGCCGGCGAGCGGCGGGTGGACGTGGCGGGAAAGGGCGGGCGGCCGCGTACGGTGCCGATCGAGGACGCCGTGGACCGGGTGCTGGCCGGTTATCTGGACAGCCGGCGGCACCGGTTCGGGTCGCGCAGCGTGCGGCCGGACGCGCCGTTCCTGGTGGACCGTCAGGGTGAGCCGTTGCGGCGGGGTGGTCTGCAGTACCTGGTCGAGTCGTGTTACCGGCGGGCGGGCATCGGTGACCGGGTGCCGCGGGGTGCGCGGTTGCACGCGTTGCGGCACACGTTCGCGACGCGGCTGGCGGAGGACGGGGCGAGCGCGGCGGAGATCATGCGATTGCTGGGGCACGCGTCGTTGGCGTCGTCGCAGACGTACATCGAGGTGACGGCGGGTCAGCAGCGGGCGGCGGTGGCGGCGAACCGCACCAACCGGGCGTTGTCGGGGTTTCTCAAGCAGTAGGGGTCAGGCCGAGTTGAGCGGCGACGTACGCCAGGTGGTGTGACGTTCCCCAAGCGATCCAATCCGTGGCGACGCCGGGCCCGGCATGGCATGCGGCGCGCAGGGCGATCTGTTCGTCGCCCCAGGAGAAGTGCCGTCCGGCGGCTGGCCAGTGGTCGGCGGACACAAGGGCCTTGCAGATGTCGTAGATGCCGATGTTGCCGTTGCCGTCGCGCGTGGCTCGGTAGGCCCACCAGGCGTCGTGGTGGGTGTAGCGGAGGTTCGGTGCCGGCCCGCGGGTTCCGGAGCTCATGCGGGGACAGGTGATCCCGTAGTCGGCGAACTGGATGTCGTGCTCCTGTAGCCGCTTCCAGAGATCGAAGTCCCTCCGGCGCAGCGGGGTGGCTGTGTGGGCCGGCACGTGGGAGATGTTCGCGGGCATGGCACCCGCGGCGACGACGACTGTCTTCCAGGGATGGCGCCGAGCCCATGCGAGGTGTTTACGGACCAAGGGTTCGGCGCTGGTGAGGTCCCGGTCGGAGGGCACCTCAGCGACGTCGAGGATGAGGATGCAGTCCTCGGGATGCAGTTCGGTGGCGGACAGAACGTGACTCAGTCGGGCGCCGGTTTCGGCGGCGTCCGGTTCGGTGTGGTCGGCGGGGAGCCGTATGACGCCGCCGTACGGGGCGGCGGCGTCACGGACGTCCGCCAGTTGTGCGGGGGTGTCGTGCAGGTGGGCGACGGGCAGGGCGGGGATCCCCCATCGGTGCAGGTCGTCGGCGATGTCCTGAAGGGGTCGGCGGGTACCGGTGGTGGGCTCCGGGAGGTGACGCACGTCGACAGCGATGGCCATGTCGCGTGGGATGGATTCCTGCGCGCGCTGGCTGAAGGCGGAGGCGGCCTTGATCGAACCCTGGTCGGACGGTGGCACGTCGAAGATCGGGAGGATGTGCGGCACCAACTCATCCGCGATGTGGTCGAGGGCCCGGAATTCGGCTTTTCGGCCTTTGAGGATCGGATAGTAGCCCGCCATTGCATCGCCCCACACGATTTGACGACAGTCACTTGTATCGATGTTCCACGTTCTGTGTCCGATCGACAACCTTCCGTGTCAATGCGGGCGGGCGTGGGCGTTGCCGGGCTGGCAGGATCGGCGGGATGCGGGTTGGTGCGGCGCGGACGGTGGCGGTCGGGTGGGTGCGGGAGCGGATGCGCGTCGATCCGTCGATCGAGGGGGCGTTGTTCAGCGGGTCGACTGTGGGGTTGCCGGACGAGGCGGTGCTGCCGGTGTGGTCGGACGTGGACGTGTTGCTGGTGCGCCGGGAGCCCGGTGTGAAGGTGGGCAAGTTCGTGCACCGGGGGGTGCTGCTGGAGGTCAGCACTGTCACGTGGGAGGAGTTGGGCGGCCCGGAGGACGTGCTGGGGTCGTGGGTGTTCGCGCCGATGTTCCGTACCGATGGGGTGATCGCGGATCCGTCGGGCCGGCTGGCCGCGGTGCGCGAGCGGGTGGCGGCGGGGTTCGCGGATCCGGTGTGGGTGCGGGCGCGGTGCGCGGGGGTGCGGCGGCGGATCGAGGCCGGGTTGCGGGCGGTCGGCGGTTCGGCGCCGGTGGCGGAGCAGGTGCTGGCGTGGGTGTTTCCGACGTCGTTGCTGGCGGTGTGGCCGGCGGTGGCGGGTCTGGTGGATCCGACGGTGCGGCGGCGGTACGTGCGGGCGGAGCGGGTGTTGTCGCGGTTCGGGTTGGCGGATCGGTACGCGGGGTTGCTGGACACGCTCGACGGCGGCGGGGCGGGCGTGGACGCGGCGCGGGTGCGGGAGCATCTGGCCGGGTTGGCGGTGCTGTTCGACGAGGTGTCTCGGTTGCCGCGGGAGGGGTTCGCGTTCGGGGCGGACCTGAGCGCCGCGGGGCGTCCGGTGGTGTTCGACGGTGCGGCTGAGCTGGTCGGGGCGGGCCGGCATCGGGAGGCGATGTTCTGGGTGTTGGTGACGTACGCGCGGTGTCTTGTGGTGTCGGGTGCGGTGGCGCCGGAGCGGGAGCGGGCGTTCGGGGCGGTGCTGGCGGATCTGGGTGTGGCGTCGTCTGCGGATCGGCGGCGGCGGGCGGACGGTTTGCTGGCGGCGTTGCCGGAGTGGCAGGCGGTGGTGGATGCGGTGGCGGCGGAGGCTGTGGCAGGCTGAGGGGGAACGCGACTGGCGGCACGGGGATGGGTGAACCATCAGGGAGCTCGTCGTGGGGGTCGACCGCCTGGGCCTCCGCGGGCGAGGTGTCGTATGTCTTCTGCACGGTTGTTGCCGGGTGCGCCGGTGGCGGAGCAGGTGTTGTCGGAGGTCGCCGCGTCGGTGGTCCAGTTGCGTGCGGCGGGGGTGACGCCGGCGTTGGCGACGGTGCTGGTGGGTGACGACGACGCGAGCGCGGGTTATATCCGGATCAAGCAGCGGCAGGCGGCGGAGCTGGGTTTCGTGTCGCCGCACGTGCATCTGCCGGCGTCGGCGTCGCAGGCGGATCTGCATGCGGTGCTGGCGGATCTCAACGCGGACAAGTCGGTGCACGGGGTGCTGGTGCAGTATCCGGTTCCGGGTCACCTGGACTACGACCGGGCGTTGGCGGAGCTGGATCCGGACAAGGACGTGGACGGGATGCATCCGGTGAACATGGGCCGGCTGGCGTTGGGGTTGCCGGGTCCGTTGCCGTGTACGCCGGCGGGGATCGAGGCGTTGCTGGCGTTTCACGGTGTGCCGGTGGCGGGCCGGGAGGTGGTGATCCTGGGCCGGGGTGCGACGTTGGGGCGGCCGCTGGCGATGTTGCTGGCGCAGAAGCGGCCGACGGCGAACGCGGCGGTGACCGTGGTGCACACGGGGGTGGCGGACTGGCCGCGGTACACGCGGCGGGCGGAGATCCTGGTGGCGGCGGCGGGGGTGCCGGGGATCGTGCGGCCGGAGCATGTGCGTCCGGGTGCCGTGGTGGTCGGTGGTGGGGTGCGGTACGAGGGGCGGCGGTTGCTGCCGGATGTGGACGAGTCGTGCGCGCAGGTGGCGGGTGCGATCACGCCGCGTGTGGGTGGGGTGGGTCCGACGACGGTAGCGATGTTGTTCCGCAACGCGGTGCGGGCGGCGTGGCGGCAGTGCGGTCTGGCTTGAGTGTCAGCCGAGGTCGACGACGAGGGGCCGGTGGTCGGAGATGGTGGCCAGTGGCGTGTGTACGGCGGTGACGGGTGGTAGCTGGTCGAGTGCGTGGCGGTCGGCGAGGATGTGGTCGAGTTGGAGGCGGGGTTGCCCGGCCGGGTAGGTGGGGCGCCGCGCGAGGGGTTGCCAGCGGGTGAGTGCGGCGGCGGGTCCGGCGGGCAGGTTGAGGTCGCCGAGCAGGATCCGGGGTGCGGGCAGGGTGCGCAGGACGCGGACGACGCGGCGTAGTTGCCAGATGTTCCAGCCGGGGACGAAGGACAGGTGGGTGGCGGCGACGGTGAGGGGGCCGTGGGGGGTGTCGAGGACGGCGGCGAGCACGACGCGGGGTTCGTCGCGGAGCAGGACGAGTCCGCCGCCGGGGCCGGGTGCGTAGATGGGTGAGCGGACGGGGGCGGCGCGCAGGCGGGTGACCTGCCAGGAGCGAACGGGGTGGCGGCTGATCAGGCCGATGCCGTAGAGGGGTTCGCCGTGGCCGTCGTCGTCGTGGGTGAGGGGGCGGAACTGTTCGCCGGGGGTGCCGACGACGGCGGCGGCGAAGCGGTGGTGGTCGGCGTGCAGGGCGCGGGCGGCCACTGCGGTGAGGTCGAGTTTGCCGCTGCGGGTCTGGTCTCGGTCGACTTCCTGGAGGGCGAGGATGTCGGCGTCGAGGTCGGTGACGGCGGCGCTGAGCCGGTCGGGGTCGACGAGTCCGTCGGTGAGGGATCGGCCGTGCAGCAGGTTGAAGGTGGCCAGGCGCACCTGGACACCCTACGTCGTCGTGGGAGTCTTGCCGGGTGCTGAGACTGTTGTGCTGTTCGATGCTGGTGTTCGTGGCGGTGGGGTCGGTCGGGGTGTGGTTGCGGCGTCGCCGGGGGCGGTGAGGCTGGCCACAGGTGGTCTCGTCGCTGGTGGCGGCGTGGGCAGAATGCGGCGGTGGATGCCCTGTCGTTGACGACGTTGCTGACCGCTGCCCTTCTGGCCGGGTGGGTGGACGCGGTGGTGGGTGGCGGCGGTCTGTTGTTGTTGCCGGCGTTGCTGGTGGCGGCGCCGGGTGTGCCGGTGGCGACGGCGTTGGGCACGAACAAGCTGGCGGCGATCTTCGGTACGTCGACGGCGGCGGTGACGTATGCGCGGCGGACGAAGCTGGACTGGGCGGTGGCGGGGCCGGCGGCGGGGTTGGCGGTGCTGACGGCGGGGTTGGGTGCGGCGTTGGCGGGTGCGGTGCCGGGTAGCGCGTACCGGCCGGTGGTGCTGGTGGTGCTGGTGGCGGTGGCGGTGTTCGTGCTGGCGCGGCCGTCGCTGGGTGTGGTGGCGTCGCCGCAGCGGCGGTCGCCGGTGCGGGTGGTGGTGGCGGTGGCGGTGGCCGGTCTGGGTATCGCTTTGTACGACGGGTTGATCGGGCCTGGTACGGGCACGTTCCTGGTGCTGGCGTTCACTGCGCTTCTGGGTTCGGATTTCGTGCACGCGTCGGCGATGGCGAAGGTCGTGAACGCGGGTACGAATCTGGGTGCGCTGGTGGTGTTCGGGTTGACCGGGCACGTGTGGTGGGCGCTTGGTGCGGCGATGGCGGTGTGCAACGTGGCGGGGGCGGCGGTGGGTGCGCGGATGGCGTTGCGGCGGGGTGCCGGGTTCGTGCGGGTGGTGCTGCTGGTGGTGGTGCTGGCGCTGGTGGCCCGGTTGGGTTACGACCAGTGGATGGCGGGCTGATCGCGGTGGCGGTGCGGGCGGAGCACGACCGGGCGGTGCTGGCGGGTCTGCTGGGCCGGGATCCGGTGTTGCACGCGTACCAGTTGGGTGATCTGGACGATTTTTTCTGGCCGTACACGTCGTGGTTCCGGCGTGGCGATCAGGTGGTGTTGCTGTATCACGGGGTGGAGTTGCCGACGTTGCTGGCGTTCGCGGCGCCGGATCGGGTGCCGGAGTTGGCGGGGTTGCTGGTGGAGGCGGCGCCGGTGTTGCCGGCGCGGATGTGGGCGCACCTGTCCCCGGGTCTGGAGGCGGCGCTGGGCCGCTGGTTCGTGGTGTCGGAGGCGGCGGCGCATCACCGGATGGCGTTGACGGAGCCGGGCCGGTTGGCGACGGTGCCGGTGGTGGGTGAGCCGTTGGGGCCGGCGGACGCGGCGGAGCTTTCCGGGTTGTACGCGGTGGCGTATCCGGGGAACTGGTTCGACGCGCGGATGCTGGAGACGGGCCAGTACGTGGGGGTGCGGGAGCGTGGCCGGTTGGTGGCGGTGGCGGGGGTGCATGTGTTCTCGCCGCGGTGGCGGGTGGCGGCGGTGGGGAACGTGACGACGCATCCGCAGGTGCGGGGTCGTGGTCTGGGTGCGGGTGTGGTGGCGGCGTTGTGCGCCCGGCTGCGCGCGTCGGTGGATCATGTGACGTTGAACGTGCGGGCGGACAACGCGGCGGCGGTGCGGTTGTACGAGCGGCTGGGGTTCTCCCGGGTGGCCGGGTTCACCGAGTGCGCGTTGACGTCATCGGTCGCGGCTGGGTGAGTCGAACCGGCCGGCGCGGATCTCGCGCAGGGCCTGTCGGCGGGTGTCGCCGCGCAGGGTGTCGACGTAGAGGCGTCCGCGCAGGTGGTCGGTTTCGTGTTGCAGGGCGCGGGCGAGGAAGCCGCTGCCGGTGATGGTGAGCGGTTCGCCGTGCTGGTCGTAGCCGTGTGCGGTGGCGTGCAGCGCGCGGGGGGTCGGGAAGTACAGGCCGGGGATGGACAGGCAGCCTTCCTCGTCGTCCTGGAGTTCGTCGGACACCTCCAGGGTGGGGTTGACCAGGTGGCCGCGGTGGCCGTCGGCGTCGTAGACGAACACCTGGGTGTTGACGCCGATCTGGGGTGCGGCGACGCCGGCGCGGCCGGGTGCGCCGAGCAGCGTGTCCATCAGGTCGGTGACGAGGGCGCGCAGTTCGGCGTCGAAGCTGGTGACGGGTTCGCTGGGGGTGCGCAGCACGGGGTCGCCGATGATCCGGATGGGGCGCATAGTCATGTCCGGAAGGCTATCCGTTGCTTACCGCTCGTGGGTGGACACCCGCCGGGGCGGTGACGCTCGTAGGGTGTGCGGACACCGTCGCAGGGAGGCCGCCGTATGTATCCGCCGATCGAGCCGTACGCGCACGGCATGCTGGACGTCGGGGACGGGCAGCGCGTGTACTGGGAGACGTGCGGCAACCCGGACGGGCGGCCGGCGCTGGTGGTGCACGGTGGGCCCGGTTCGGGCGCGGGCGCGTCGTGGCGTCGGCTGTTCGACCCGGCCGCGTACCGGATCGTGTTGTTCGACCAGCGTGGCTGCGGGCGCAGCACTCCCCCGGCGTCGGATCCGGCGACTGACCTGTCGGTGAACACCACCGGGCATCTGCTGGCCGACATGGAGGTGCTGCGCGCGTACCTGGGGGTCGACAGGTGGCTGCTGTGCGGCGCGTCGTGGGGGTCGTCGCTGGCGTTGGCGTACGCGCAGCGGCACCCGGGGCGGGTGAGCGCGCTGGTGCTGTTCAGCGTGGTGGCCAACACCAGCCGGGAGATCGAGTGGGTGACCCGGGACATGGGCCGGGTGTTCCCGCAGGAGTGGGCGCGGTTCCGGGACGGGGTTCCGGAGGCCGACCGGGACGGTGACCTGTCGGCCGCGTACGGGCGGCTGCTCGACGATGCGGACCCGGCGGTGCGGGACCGGGCGGCGCGCCACTGGTGCGACTGGGAGGACGTGCACGTGTCGCTCGCCGGCGGGTATGCGCCGGATCCGCGGTTCGCCGATCCGGTGTTCCGGTACGGGTTCGCCCGGCTGGTGACGCACTATTTCGCGAATCGGGGTTTCCTGCCCGACGGTCAGCTGCTGCGTGATGCGGGCCGGCTGGCGGGCGTTCCGGGGGTGTTGGTGCAGGGCCGGCTGGATGTCAGCGGCCCGCCGGACATCGCGTGGCTGCTGACCCGGGACTGGCCGGACGCGCGGCTGGAGATCGTGGAGTCCGGCGGTCACGGCGGCGGGCACGGTATCGGGGAGCGGGTGGTCGCCGCCCTGGACGCGTTCGCCGTGGCCTGAGCAACCGGAGGCGGGCGGCCGGGGGCGGTGGGCAGCCCGTCAGCCGGCGAGCAGGGCGCGGATCGGGGCGGCCTTGGCGGCTGCTTCGGCGACCTCGGCGGCGGGGTCGCTGTCCCAGGTGATGCCTCCCCCGGCCCACAGGTGCAGCAGGTGCGCGTCGGCGGCGGCGGTGCGGATGGTCAGGCCCAGGTCGAGGCGGTCGGGTCCGACCCAGCCGAGCGCGCCCATGCTCGCGCCGCGGCCGACCGGCTCCAAGGCGGCGACGTGGGTCAGGGCGGCGTGTTTGGGCGCGCCGGTGACCGACCCGCCGGGGCAGACCGCGCGTAGCAGGTCGGCCAGGCCTAGGCCGTCGGCGGGCGCCGCCGACACGGTGGACTCCGCCTGCCACAGGTCACACCAGCGGCGTACGGTGAACAGTTCTTCGACGCGTACCGAGCCGGTGCGGGCGACGCGGGCCAGGTCGTTGCGTTCCAGGTCGACGATCATGACGTGTTCGGCGCGTTCCTTGGCCGAGGCGAGCAGGTCCCGGTGTCCGGCGGGGGTGGCGGGGCGGGTGCCTTTGATGGGGCGGGTGATCAGCCGGCCGTGCTCGACGGCGATGAGGGTTTCCGGGGAGGCGCAGCCGAGCGTCCAGCCGGGGCCGTGCAGGGTGCCGCCGTAGCGGGCGCCGGGCAGTGCGGCGAGGCGGGCCAGCGCGGGGCGCGGGTCGCCGGTGTAGCGGGCGGCGGCGTGGCCGACGACGTTGACCTGGTAGACGTCGCCGCGGGCGATGGCGTCGCGGACCGCGGCGACGGCGGCGGCGTGCGCGCCGGGGGTCCAGCTGTCGCGCCAGCCGCCGAGCCGCCACGGGGCCGACGCCGGTGGCCGGGGTGCCGCCGGGCGGCCGGTGTGGTGGTAGACGACCACGGCCAGGTCGGGCAGCGCCGGCGCGGGGCTCGGCGCGCCGGGCGGCACGCCGAGGGTGTAGGCGCCGGCGGCGGCGGACAGGTACAGCGCGGCGCCGCACACTGCGGCGCCGGGGTCGTGGCGGCCGGGGCGGGCCAGGTCGTCGCGGGTGATGCCGTGTGCGGCGAGGAAGCGTTGTGCCAGGTCGGCGGGGTCGCCGCCGTCGCCGATGCGCCAGTGCAGCCGGGCGGTCTCGACGAGCCGGCGGCGGCATCCGGGCGGGGCACCCGGTGCATCGACCTCCACCTGTGGGAGCGCTTCCACGACGTCTGGGCCGTGACGGGTCATCCGTTCAGCCCATTCTGGGTGAACATGACGCATCCTTGCTCGATGCCGCTCAGTTTTCCTTGGTACTGTGCGTCACTGGTCATGTGAACCATGACACAGTGCCCCCACAGTCCGGAGAACCCGATGTGTCAGCACCAGCCCACCTGCCCCTCCGCCGACGCGACCGACCGCGAGGCCGCCCGCGTCCTCGCCTGCTTCCCTGAGCAAGGCTGGAGCCTGCTCTGCAACGGTGTCATCGTCTTCGAGGACACCGGTGAGCTGCTCCCCGACGGGCGCACCATCGCCCCGCACCGGGGTCCGGCCCGCCACGCCCTCGTCGCCTGAGCGATCACGCAGCGTCAGTGAGCGTACGCGCCGGTCAGGACTGGCGCGCACACCGGCCGGGGCGGCGGGAGCCCACCGCCCCGGCGGCAGCCGCTCAGTCCTCGAACGCCTCCGGCGCGGGGCACGAGCAGACCAGGTTCCGGTCGCCGTACGCGCCGTCGACGCGCCGCACCGGAGGCCAGTACCGGCCCGCCCGGTCCACACCCGCCGGGTAGGCGCCCACCGACCGCGGGTACGGGTGCGGCCACTGGTCGGCGGACACCATCGCCGCGGTGTGCGGCGCGTTGGCCAGCGGGTTGTCCCCGGCCGGCCACTCCCCCGAGCCGACCTTGTCGATCTCCGCCCGGATCGCGATCATCGCGTCGCAGAAGCGGTCCAGCTCGGCCAGGTCCTCGCTCTCCGTCGGCTCCACCATCAACGTCCCGGCCACCGGGAACGACATCGTCGGCGCGTGGAAGCCGTAGTCGATCAGCCGCTTCGCCACGTCGTCGACGCTCACACCGGTGGCCTTGGTCAGCGGACGCAGGTCCAGGATGCACTCGTGCGCGACCAGGCCCTTGTTGCCGGCGTACAGCACCGGGAAGTGGCCCCGCAGCCGCGCCGCCACGTAGTTCGCGGCCAGGACCGCCACGCCGGTGGCGCGGGCCAGCCCGTCGGCGCCCATCATCCGCAGGTACGCCCACGGGATCGGCAGGATCCCCGCCGACCCGTGGTTCGCCGCCGAGATCACCGGCCGCCCCTCGGCGCGCGCACCGAGGGGGTCACCGGGCAGGAACGGCGCCAGGTGCGAGCGCACCGCCACCGGGCCCACACCGGGGCCGCCGCCGCCGTGCGGAATGCAGAACGTCTTGTGCAGGTTCAGGTGCGACACGTCCGCGCCGAACCGGCCCGGCTTGGCGAACCCGACCAGCGCGTTGAGGTTCGCGCCGTCGACGTACACCTGACCGCCCGCGTCGTGGACCTTCGCGCACAGCTGGGCGATGCCGGTCTCGTACACGCCGTGCGTCGACGGGTACGTCACCATGATCGCGGCGAGCACGTCCCGGTGCTTGTCGATCTTCGCGTCGAGGTCGATCAGGTCGACGTTGCCGTCGGCGTCGCAGCCGACCACCACCACCCGCATGCCGGCCATCACCGCCGACGCGGCGTTGGTGCCGTGCGCCGACGACGGGATCAGGCACACGTCGCGGTGGCCCTCGCCGCGCTCGCGGTGGTAGCCGCGGATCGCCAGCAGCCCGGCCAGCTCACCCTGGGAACCGGCGTTGGGTTGCACGCTGACCGCGTCGTAGCCGGTGACCTCGGCCAGCCAGCCCTCCAGCTGCGCGATCAGCTCCCGGTACCCGGCGGTCTGCTCGTCCGGCGCGAACGGGTGCAGGTGCGCGAACTCCGGCCAGGTGATCGCTTCCATCTCGGTGGTGGCGTTGAGCTTCATCGTGCACGACCCCAGCGGGATCATGCCGCGGTCCAGCGCGTAGTCGAAGTCGGCCAGGCGGCGCAGGTAGCGCAGCATCGCCGTCTCCGAGTGGTGGTTGTGGAACACCGGGTGGGTGAGGAAGTCCGACGTGCGGGCCAGCCCGTCGGGCAGGGCCACGTCGGCGTCGCCGTCGAACCCGCCGACGCCGAACGCCGCCCACACCGCGGCGAGGTGCGCGGGTGTGGTGGTCTCGTCGCAGGACACACCGACCCGGTCGGCGTCGACCAGCCGCAGGTTCACGTTGCGCTCGGCCGCGGCGGCCACCACGTCGGCGGCGCGGCCCGGCACGGTCGCGGTGACGGTGTCGAAGAACGCGACGTCCGCGACCTGCACGCCCCCGGCGCGCAGCCCGGCCGCGAGCCGCGCCGCCGCCTCGTGGGTACGCCGGGCGATCGCGCGCAGCCCGTCGGGGCCGTGGTAGACGGCGTACATGCCGGCCATCACCGCGAGGAGCACCTGCGCGGTGCAGATGTTACTGGTGGCCTTCTCCCGGCGGATGTGCTGCTCGCGGGTCTGCAACGCCAGCCGGTACGCCGGGTTGCCGTCGGCGTCGCGGGACACCCCGACGAGGCGGCCGGGCAGCATCCGCTCCAGGCCCGAGCGCACCGCCAGGTAACCGGCGTGCGGCCCGCCGAAGCCCATCGGTACGCCGAAACGCTGCGTGGTGCCGGCGGCGATGTCGGCGCCGATCTCGCCCGGCGGGCGCAGCAGCGTCAACGCCAGCAGGTCCGCGGCGACGGTCACCAGCGCGCCCACGCCGTGCGCCGCCTCGACCAGCGCCCGGTGGTCACGGACCGCGCCGGAGGCGCCCGGATACTGCAGGTGCAGGCCGAAGAACTCGGCCGGCAACTCGTCACGCTCGACGTCGACGACGCGCACCTCGATGCCGAGCGGCTCGGCGCGGCCGGCGATCACCGCGACGGTCTGCGGCAGCGCGTCGGCGTCCACCACGTACACCGGGCTCCTGCTCCTGGACGCGCGGCGGGCCAGCGTCATCGCCTCGGCCGCGGCGGTGCCCTCGTCGAGCATCGAGGCGTTCGCCGTGGCCAGACCGGTCAGGTCGGTGACCATGGTCTGGAAGTTCAGCAGCGCCTCCAGCCGGCCCTGGCTGATCTCCGGCTGGTACGGCGTGTACGCGGTGTACCAGGCCGGGTTCTCCAGCACGTTGCGGCGGATCACCGCCGGGGTGTGCGTGCCGTGGTAACCCAGGCCGATCATGGACACGGCCACGGTGTTGCGGCAGGCCAGGGCGCGCAGCTCGGCGATCGCCTCCCGCTCGCTGGCCGGGGCGGGCAGGTCCAGGGTGCCGTGCCAGCGGATCACCTCGGGGATCGCGGCGTCCATCAGCTCGTCGACGGAGTCGTAACCGACTGTGCCCAGCATCCGGCGTTCGTCGTCGCGGCCGGGACCGATGTGCCGGTCGGCGAACTGCTCTGCGGTCATGCGCTGCGCTCCTTGGTGGGGCGAGGTCGACGGGTCGGCCTCCCCCTGAGTCGCGCTGACGCGCTCCACAGCGCCTGCCCACGTGGTCCTTTTGCCTGAGAGGTTCCGGGGAGAATCTGCCCCTTCGGCGCCGTCGGGTCGACGGTCTCTCCCACGTGGGTGGTACCGGCAGCCCCAACGCTACCAGCGGGCGTGTTTCCGGCTCATGTCCCGGGGGTTGATCACACCGGCGCCGGTGCCGCCGCCACCCGGTCGGCGAGCGCGCACAGCGTGACGCCCAGCGGTGCGTCCAGGCGCAGCGCCGCGTACCCGTCGCCGCGGGTTGCGCCCCGGTTGACGATCGCCACCGGGATGCCGTGGCGGGCCGCGCGCAGCACGAACCGCCGCCCCGACATGACAGTCAACGACGACCCGAGCACCAGCAGCGCCCGGGCCCGCTCGACCAGCGCGAAACAGTCCGCCACCCGGGGCGCGGGAACCGTCTCGCCGAAGAACACCACGTCCGGTTTCAGCATGCCGGTGCCGCAGACCCCGCAGTCGACGGTGCGGAACCCGGTCACCGCCTCGTCGGGCAGGTCCACGTCACCGTCGGGGTTGACGCGGGCCGCCCGCGCGTCGAAGCCCGGGTTCGCCTCCGACAGCCGCCGGTGCAGCTCGTCGCGGCCGGTGGCGTTGCCGCAGTCCAGGCACGTCACCTCGTCGAGGCGGCCGTGCAGCTCGATCACCCCGGTCGCGCCGGCGGCGGTGTGCAGCCCGTCGACGTTCTGGGTGATGATCCCGCCGAGCAGCCCGGCGCCCTGCAGCCGGGCCACCGCCCGGTGCCCGTCGTTGGGCGCCGCCCGGGCGATGGTCCGCCAGCCCAGGTGGCTGCGCGCCCAGTACCGCCGCCGCGCCAGCGGATCCCGGGTGAACTCCTGGTACGTCATCGGGGTGTGCCGGCGCGCCGCGCCGCTGGGCCCCCGGTAGTCCGGGATGCCCGACTCGGTGGACAGGCCCGCGCCGCTGAGCACCACCACGTCCCCGGCGGCCACCAGCCGCGTCAACTCCTCGAACGCCTCACTCACCCGTCCATCGTCCCTCGCCGCGCCCCTGCCCGCCCCTTCACCCGGTCGATCATGAGGTCGGCGGTGCTCAGGCCCGGCGTTTCGTACCGCCGACCTCATGATCGGCGAGGCCGGTCGCCCGGCGAGGGCCGCCGTGGCGGGCTAGGTTGAGCCCATGCGCGTCGTCATCGCCGGAGGGCACGGAAAGATCGCCAAACTGCTGGAGCGGGAACTCGCCGGACGCGGAGACACCGCGCTCGGGCTGATCCGCAACCCCGACCACGAAGCCGCGCTGCGCGCCGCCGGCGCCGAACCCGTCGTGTGCGACCTGGAACACACCGACGTCGACACCCTCGCCGCCCACCTCGCCGGTGCCGACGCGGTCGTGTTCGCCGCCGGCGCCGGACCCGGCAGCGGCGCCGCCCGCAAGGACACCGTCGACCGCGGCGCCGCCGTGCTGCTCGCCGACGCCGCCGTCCGCGCCGGGGTACGCCGCTACCTGCTGGTCTCCTCCATGGGCGTCGAGAACGCGCCCGCCGAGGGCACCGACGACGTGTGGGCGGCGTACCTGCGCGCGAAGAAGGCCGCCGAGGACGACGTCGCCGGCCGGGACCTCGACGTGACGGTGCTGCGGCCCGGCCGCCTCACCGACGACGAACCCGCGGGCCGGATCACCCTGGCCCGGCACGTCGAACCCGGCGCGATCAGCCGCGCCGACGTGGCCCGGGTACTGCTCGCCCTGCTGTACGCCCCGGACACCGCCGGGCACACCCTGGAACTGGTCGGCGGAGACACACCCATCGCCGACGCGATCGCCGCCGTCGCCGGCTGACCCGGCGGGCACGTCCCGGCCCGCGATCATCCACGGGCCGGGACGCCGCTCAACGCTGGTGCCGGGACAACGCCGGCTGCGGTGCGCCCCCGCCGCCCTGCGGCAACTCCCGGGCGATCCGCTCCATCGTGCGCGACAACTGCTCACTGCCGTCGTCGAGGTGCCGGGCCGCCGCCTGCATGTGCGAGATCATCATCTCGCCGAAGATCCGCAACGCCTCACGCGTCGCCACCGAGTCGTCGAAGCCGCTCCCGGCCGCGCTGCGGTACTCCGTCACCGCCCGCTCGGCCTCCCGCTTCGCCTCCTCCGCCGCCGCCCGCATGTAACTCTCGTACTGCGTACGGGCGTACTCGGCGACCCGGCGGGCGTAGTCGTGGGCCTGCGCGATGATCTGCTCGGCCTCCCGCTGCGCCGCCGACAACAGGTTGACCTCCTTCGCCGCCGGCGCCACCGCCGCCTCGGTGCTCGGGATCACCCCGTGCCGGTGCAGCTCCAGATGGTCGTTGAGCCGCTCGTTCTCCGCCCGCAGGTTCGCCACCTGCGCGGCCAGCAGATCCAGCTCGTCAGCCACCTGCAACCGGAACCGGTCCACCCCGGTCTGGTCGTAGCCACGCCGGGTGAACGCCGCCGACCCGAACTCCCACCGCCGTACCCGGTCCGAGGTCAACCGCACCTGCACCGGACCGGACACCTGCTGCCCGTCGTAACTTCTGATCGGACCCGCGCTCACCGGCTCACTCCTCGCGCTCACCGGTCCACCTCCGACTCGTCAGACCCCGTCAACGTCCGCCACGCCGGGCCGTACCAGTGCTTGCCGTAACCCTCGTGATGCACCTGGCCCGGCTGGTACCCGGCACCGCTCAACGCCGCCACGGAATGACCCACCATCTCGTCCGAGCCGCACACGTACACGTGCCGCGACCGCCAGTCCCCGTCGGCCAGCACCCGGTCGGCGACACGCACCGACTCACCCGGCCGGGCCGGATCCGCACCGGCCACGTACGACACCCGCAGCCACGGATGCGTCGCCGCCAGCTTGTCGATCGCCTCGCTGTCGTAGAACTCCGTCCGCGAACGCGCACCCACGTACAGGTCCACCCGCCGGCCCGAACCCTCCGCCGCGACCTGCTCCACGAGCGCCTTCACCGGCGCCCAGCCGGTCCCACCCGCCAGCAGCAACAGATCCGACGACCCGGCCTGCCACAACGTCAACCGGTCCCCCACCGGCGACGCCAGGTGGATCTGGTCACCGGCCGCGCACCCGTACACCAGACGCGACGACACCACACCACCCGGCGCGGCCCGCACGTGCAACTCCACCGTGCCGTCCGGCCGCGGCGCGTTCGCCGGCGAGTAGTACCGCCACGACCGAACCGCCGGATGCGACACCCCGATCGACTGGCCGGGCGTGAACGGCAACAGATACTGCGGGCGCACCGTCAGCACCGCCACATCGAACGTGCGCTGCTCGTGCGTCAGCACCTCCGCCACCCACCACGGCGGCGACTGCGACTCCGCGGCCTGCGCGCCCTCGATCATCACCCGCGCGACGAGCCCGTACGCCGCGGCCCAGTCAGCGGCCAGTTCCTCGGTCCACGCCTCACCGCAGAAGTGCCGCAACGTCGCCAGCAGCGCCTCACCGACCGCCGGGTAGTGCTCGGCGCGCACCGCGAACTTCCGGTGATCCGCGCCGAGGTCCCGCAGGAACCCGACCAGCCGGTCCACCTGGTCCACGTGGGACACCACATGCCCCAACGCGGCCACCAGCCGGTCCCGCTGCCCGGCCATGTTCGTGGGGAACATCTGCCGGGTCTCCGGATGCGCCAGGAACAGCGTCGAATAGAAGTAGAGCGGCACCTGGTCGCCGTGCGCGGCGGCCAGGGACCAGCTCTGCTTGAGCCGTGCGACGTCCACGCTCAGGCGTCCCCCGCCGACACGACCTGCTCCCGCACCTGCCCGAGCACGACCTGCACGTCGGCGATCACGTCCGCCGGCACACCCAGCTCGACGAGCGTCGCGGTCAGGTGCTCACCGACCTTCGCGTAGTGCTCACCGGTGATGCTCAGCGGCTGGTGCGCCTCGGCCAGCCCACGGCCCGCGTACTCGTTCGGGCCACCCAGCACCACCGCCAGCATCAGCGCCAGGTGCCGCCGCTGCTCCACCATGTCCACGTCGGCGAAGTAGCCGGCCAGATCCGGGTCGGCCAGCACCCTGTCGTAGAACAGCTCCACCGCGGCCTTCACCGCCGCCGCGCCGCCGATGCGCTCGTAATGGGAGATCGGGGTGGTCTCGCTCGTCACCGTCATGCTCGGTCCTTCCACCAGGAGCCCGCGGGCAGCGCCGCGGCAGGGGTTCGCCGTCCGGCGCGGCGTCACACAGCGTTCCGCCGTGACGCCGACACGCCGACGACCGGAACGGACCATAGCGCGACCGCAACGACACTTCACGCCCACCCTGTGTCGATCCCGAGAGCCGTCGATCACGGACAGTCAGCAACCCGCCCGAACCGGTGGACGCACCGCAGCCGCACGCACACAAGCCGTCAACGCACACCACGTACCGTCCTTTTCGGACATCACGTGCACACGCGCCGCGACCTGCACCGACTTCCACCCGGCCCGGCCCACACCGCCCGAACGCCTGAACCCACAGGCGAGGACCACACCCCGTCACCAAAACACGAATCGCGCCGCACCCTTTTCGGGCGCGGCGCGATCCCGTCAACGAGACGCGACGCAGGTCACCCGGCCCGGCGCCGGGCCCGGCGCGCCGCCAGCTCGTCACCCACCGACTCCACCTCCGGCTCCACCGCCGCAACGGCCGGCTCCTGCCCACCCACCGGCTCCGCCGGCAGATGCGACAACGAACCCTGGATCTCCTTGAACGCGCCGCCGATCGCGATGCCGAACACCCCCTGGCCGCCCTGCAACAGGTCGACCACCTCCTCCGGCGACCGGCACTCGTACACAGTCGTCCCGTCGGAGATCAACGTGATACCCGCCAGATCGTCCACCCCACGCGACCGCAACGCCTCGATCGCCTTACGGATGTTCTGCAACGACACCCCGGCATCCAGCAGCCGCTTCACGACCTTCAACACCACCAGGTCGCGGAACGAGTACAACCGCGACGTCCCCGAACCCGACGCGTCACGCACACTCGGCACCACCAGCGCCGTACGCGCCCAGTAGTCCAACTGCCGGTAACTGATCCCCACCGCAGAACACGCGGTCACACCCCGGTAACCGACCTCGCCGTCACCAGCCGGAACGGCCCCCACACCCGCCTGCTGCTCCGCACCCGGACCAGGATCCCGCGGCTCGTGCATCCGGACCAACCTCCCCGCGTCCGTGGCGGCGGCGCGTCGACTCCCCGTACGCGCACCCCTCGACACGGCAACCCTAACGCCGCCCCCCGGACTTCACCCGCAGGAGACACCGCGACACGCCGCGCCACCATCCGGCAACAAACCACACACGGCGGCCGGCCGCCACCACCGTGACACCCGCCGCCGCGCCGACCCCGGCCACCCGGCCGGGAACACCTCAACCCGCGAAGTCCTCCGGACGCACCTGCTCCAGGAACTCCCGGAACTTCTCCACCTCGTCCTCCTGCTCGTCCGGAATCACGATCCCCGCCTCACTGAGGACCTGCTCCGCACAACGAATAGGAGCACCCACCCGCAACGCCAACGCGATCGAGTCACTCGGCCGCGCCGACACCCGCACACCGTCACCGAGCAGCAGATCCGCGTAGAACACGTTCTCCTTCAACTCGGTGATCTCCACCGCCCGCAACGGCGCCTGCAACGCCGTCAGCACATCCCGCAGAAGATCGTGCGTCAACGGCCGAGCCGGCTTGACCCCCTGCTGCTCGTAAGCGATCGCCGTCGCCTCGACCGCGCCGATCCAGATCGGCAGATAGCGGTCCCCCTCGACCTCCCGCAGCAGGACGATCGGCTGGTTGCTGGGCAACTCCACCCGAACTCCGACCACGCTCAGCTCGCGCACCGCCGCCTCCGTGTCGTCGTCACCTTGCACCGCGCCCTTCCCTGCACGGTACACGGACCAGGACACGGGAGTCCCACGCGCTACGTGCACCACGCCTCGCCGGACGGGCATACCCCGGCAAGCCTACGACACGCTCCACCCACCAGATCTTTCCGCGCCCACCCACGACGAAGGGCCGGGCGCACCCGCACCCGGCCCTCCGCACCGACCTCACCGGCCCAACGTCGACCGCAACCCCACCCGCAGCAACGCCGCGTGCAACCGCTGCGACAACGCCACCAACTCCCGCGCCGTCTCAGCCGCCCGGGCCCGCGCCGCCGGATCGCTCTGCCGCGCCAACGGCGCCACGAGCTGCGCGAACAACCCGACCTCACGATCCGCCGCCGACCGGTACGCCCGCAGATGCCGAGGCTCCAGCCCGTACGCCGCCAGACCCGCCACCGCACTCGCGATGATCAACGCATCCGCGTCGTACCACCCCGGCGGATCCGGCACCAGCACACCCAGCCGCTCCAACTCCGCGAGCGTCGACTCCTCCACACCACTACGGGCGATCAGACCCGCCCGGTCCAGCCGCACCTCCGACGACTCCACCGGCTCCCGGCCCGGAACCTCACCACCCGGACCCACCGCCACCAGATTCGGCCGCCCCCGCCCCGGCGACGGACCAGACCCGTCCCACTGGGCCAACTGCTCCCGGATCACCCGCAACGGCAGGTACTGATCCCGCTGCGCGGTCAACACGAACCGCAACCGCGCCACATCGTCCCAGCCGTACTTCCGATAACCCGCCGGCGTCCGCTGCGGCTCCACCAGGCCCTCAGCCTCCAGGAACCGCAACTTCGAGATCGTCACGTCCGGAAACTCCGGCCGCAACTGCGCCAGCACCTCGCCGATACTCATCAACGCAGGCGCCCGCGCCGCCCCGGACGGCGTCGAAGCCGCAGGCTCGTTCACCCCCGGCCGGCCTCCTCCTCCGGGCGCGGACCGGCGATGAACACCACCCGGAACTTGCCGATCTGCACCTCGTCACCGTTGCTCAGCGTCGCCGCCTCGACCCGCTCACGGTTCACATACGTGCCGTTCAGGCTGCCCACATCCCGCACCGTGAACGTCCCACCGTCACGGTGGAACTCCGCGTGCCGGCGCGACACCGTCACGTCGTCCAGGAAGATGTCACTGTCCGGGTGCCGCCCACTCGTCGTCACATCGTGGTCCAACAGGAACCGGGCACCCGCATTCGGACCCCGGCGAACCACCAGCAACGCCATACCCGGCGGCAACGAGCCGGACATCCGGCTCGGCACCACATCGGTGTCCGGCCCCTCCAGCACTTCGTCGAGCGAACCGAGATTGAGCGTCGAAGTGACGTCGAGCGGGGGGAACTCGTCGTCTGGGCGCGTCATGGGACCACCTCACGGATCTGTTCGGTCGGCGTCAGGGAATGGCGGGTCTGGCCGCCGGGCAACACCACACCCGGCGGCTGGCTCCCCGTGCCCGGGAAGGCGCATTCCGCGACGCTCAAACTATTGGTTCTCGGTCGACTGGGCGAGCCTAGCCAGCGCCGAAATGCAGGGCAACCGGACGCGCGGAACCGCGCCGCCGCCCGGAACAGCACGAACTCAGCTCTCGGTGAGCTCGCGGTACGCATCAGCGGTCAGCAGACCCTCGACCGCCGCCGGATCGTCCGGAGTGATCTCCACCAACCACCCCGCACCGTACGGATCCGTATTGATCACCTCAGGGGCGTCGGCCAACGCCTCGTTGCGCGCCGCCACCGTGCCGCTCATCGGCGCGTAGATCTCCGACACGCTCTTCGTCGACTCGATCTCGCCCAGCGACTCACCCGCCGCCACCACCGCACCGGGCTCCGGCAGCTGCACGAACACGATGTCACCCAGGGCATCCTGCGCGAAATGCGTGATACCGACGCGGACGACACCACCGTCACCACCGACCACCCACTCGTGCTCGGCGGTGTACCGCAGATCCTCAGGAATCACCAGCTGCGTCCTTCGTCATCGGTGCACCGGAGAAACCGGCGCGGCCGCGACCGGTCACGAGACCGGCCGGGCGTGGTCCAGCTTGATCGGCGCGTGCAGCTGCGAAACCTCCACAACCTCACGATCCTCGGAGGTCACGTTACCGCCGCCGTCCCGCACCGATGCGACCACCCCGCCCGGAATGTTCAACGCCGTACGCATCGTCGCCGGATCACCGATCACCATGATCGTGAACGGACCCGTCAACCGCCGCCCGTCCACCACCAGCGCACCGTCGGGCCCGTCCACGAAATACGTCGACGCGATGATCCGCGCCGCCGTACCGTCCGCGCCCTGGATCTGCATCGCCTCCGCGCCCGCACCCCGCAGCTCCTGCACCGCGTCCAGGATCCGCGTCGACGACACCGCCTTCGCCGGCCCCGAGAACCGCACCTCAAGACCCGGACCCACCGCCGGCAACGTACCCGCCAGGATGCCCAGCTCGTCCGCCCGCCGCGTCGCCTCCTCCAACGCCGCCTGCCGGCCCTGCTCACCCGACCGCAGCTGCCGCTGACTCTCCTCCAGCAACTCGATCTCCTGGCGCAGCCGCCGCTCCCGCGAATCCAGATCCGACGAGATCCGCACCAGGTCCTCCTCCCGCGTCGCCGCGAGCGTCGGATCCGTCGACGTCGTCTTGAACTGCACCACCAGCGTGAACCCCAGCAACGCCAGCAACACCGCGATCATCGCACCCGCCGACGAGAACCGCCGCGCCGCCGACGGCCCACCGGCCACCTCGCCCCGCTCCGGCTCGGACTCCGGCACCGCCGTCCGCTCCGCGGGAGGCGCCGACTCGTCCGGCACCGGCGCCAACGGGCTCAACTCGTCCGGATCGGGCGCCTCCGGGCGCGGATCCGGCTCACCCGCCGGACCCGACGGCCGCACCGGCTCCCCCGGCCTCGGCCACCCGGTACCCGTCTCCCTGTGTTCCTCGCTCATCGCCACAAACCTACGCCCGGAACAGGTGCCGGCGGATCGCCGCCACGTTTCCGAAGATGCGCACCCCGAGCACGACCACCACACCGGTCGACAACTGACCGCCCACGCCCAACTGGTCACCCAGGTACACGATCAGACCCGCCACCAGCACGTTCGAAATGAACGACACCACGAACTGCTTGTCGTCGAAGATCCGGTCCAGCTTCGCCCGCACCCCACCGAACACCGCGTCCAACGCGGCCACCACCGCGATCGGCAGATACGGCTGCAACGCCGCCGGCACCGTGGGGTCCAGATACACCCCGAGCACCACACCGGCGAGCAACGCCAGCACCGCGATCATCGGCCACCTCCCGAAGGGCTGGAAGAACCACCCGGGCCGGACGACCCGGGACTCGACGAACCGGCACCACCCGAACGCGACGGGCGCGCGCTCGGACTCACCGAAGGCTCGGCGTAGCGTAGCCGCGGCTGCGGCGCCGCCGGCAGGGTGAGGTCCTCGACCCGCTTCACCCCGAACGACAGACCCGTCGTCCGCGCCACCTCACGCATCAACGCCGCCGCCCGGCTCTCGTCGAACCGGTCCCGCATCGACCCCGGCCCGATCGCCTGCACCTCGTACGGGCCCGTCACCGGCCGGTAGTCCACCAGGATCGCCTCACCCGCCGACCGGATCGTCGACGTCGCCGTCAACCGCTGCCCGTTCACCGCCACCGCCTCGGCGCCTGCCGCCCACAACGCGTTCGCGACCTTCTGCAGATCCGAATACAGCACCCGGGACGGACCCGCGTTCCCACCGGTCACCCCGTCCTGGTCCGCCGCCGCGTCGGCCAGCCGCACCACCACGCCGTCCCCTCGCACCCGGGCCAGGCCGGTTCCCGCCTCCAACGTGCGCAACCGGGACGCCTGCGAACCGCTCAACGCCGCGTCCCGCTGCCGGCCGACCTCCTCACGCAACTGCTCCGCGCGCTCGGTCAACCGGTCGGTCTCCGCCTCCCGCCCCTTGATCTCGGCGACCAGACCCGCCCGCGCCGTCGCGCGGCTCGGCTCCTCCGCCACCGTCTCCCGGTACGCCACCGCGAACAGGAAACCGATCAGCGCCAGCACCACCAGGCTCACCGGCCGGCCCAGCACCTGCCGCACCCGCGACACCGAGCCCGTCGCCCGGCGCGCCGCAGCGTCGCCGTACCCCGGATCCAGCGGATTGCGGAACAGCTCGGTCAGGAAGTCCGGCGTGTACACCCGGGTCGACGGGTCGCGCTCCCCGTCCCGCGGCTGCGGCGTGGTCATGCCGCCGCCTCCGTACGACGCCCCCGCATGGTCCGCACGAGGCGGCCGGCCTGCACCACGTACATCGTGCCGGCGGCCCAGTAGAGGGCCAGACCCCACCAGGCCAGCCCCCAGCCGATCGCGCCGGCGGCGGTGCCGGCGTCCGGCACGGCGTCGGCCAGCAGCAGGATCGGGAACGCCGCCAGCAGCAGGAACGTCGCGGTCTTGCCCACGTAGTGCACCGGCGGCGGGCCGTAGCCGTACCGGCGCAGCACCCCGAGCGACGCCAGCAGCAGCAGCTCCCGGGCCAGCAGCGCGCCGGTGAACTGCCACGGCACCACCTCGCGTGCGGTGAACGCGAACAGCGTGGCGATGATGTAGAGGCGGTCCGCGAGCGGGTCGAGCAACTCCCCGAGCCGGCTCACCTGGCCCAGGCGGCGGGCGATCCAGCCGTCCACCCAGTCGCTGGTGCCACCGACGGCGAGCACCACGATGGCGGCGACGTCGGCCCGGACCACGAGGAACAGGTAGAGGAAGACCGGCACGCCGACGAGCCGGACGAAGCTGATCAGGTTGGGCAGCGTGAGGACGCGATCTCCCATGACCGTGGCGGTCCCGGAATCCGGTTGCTCCGCTGGAGCCGGCCGACGCGACACCGAACCTCCCTTCGCAGCACGGTCCGGCAGCCGGACGAGCGGCCGCTGGAGGGACGTGCGCGTTGCCGGCCGGTCAGACGCCGGCGCCCTCTGTGATCCCGGGCTGGGACCTCCCCGATGCGGCCCGCCGTCGTCGTCACGGGCCGCCCAGTTGCGCTGCCACTATATCGGGCTGGCCGTTCTGCCCCGGCTGCCCGCTGCGCCGTTGCTCAGTGGTGTCACGGTGGGGACCGTCACAACCGTTAGGGCATCCTAGGACACTAGTCGAACGGTGGAAGGGGAGGCCGATCTGGGCAGTGCGGGTCAGGCGGTACGGGCGGCCGAGTCCGACCCGGCCTGCGGGGCGGTGGCGGTCGCGGCCTGACTGAACGCGACCAGCGCCAGCAGCAGTTCGTGCTGCACCCGGTTGGGCATCCGGTCCAGCACGGCCTGCACCGCCCGGTGCCGTCTCTCCTGGAGGTCGCGCAACAGTGTCTCCGCCGCAGTGGTGGGAATCAGCCGCACCTCGCGCCGGTCGCGCGGGTCGGCCACCCGGCGCAGCAGGCCGACCGCCTCCAGGCGGTCGCAGAGCCGGCTCGCCGAGGACGGGACGACGTCCAGCAGCTCGGCCAGCCGGTTCACGTTGGTGTCCGGATGCGACACGATCAGCGACAGCACCCGCAGCTGGGTGGGCGAGACGCTGACCGTGTGCCGGGAGGTCGCGGAGTCGAGCACACCGATGAGCGCCTCCGCAGCCGATTCGATGGCCGCGGCAAGATTCGGAGGTCGCTCCACTCGCTGTCCCCTGCGATCGTCCCGCTCGTGTCCGCTCCGCCGCCCCCGTCACTGCCCCGTCACGTCGTCCGACCGGCTGGAGCCGCGCCAGTCCAGGCAGACGACGACCGCGTCGTCACGGAGATCCGCGTCGGCATGGTACGCATGCAGTTCGCGCATCACCGTACCAACTGCCTCGGTCGCCGGCTGCAGCCGCGTCGACCGCATCGCGCGCGCCATCGCCCGCACACCGTACGGCTCCTGCTCGTCGGGCGCCGCCGCGTACACCCCGTCGCTGACCACGAAGAGTCGATCGCCCGGTTCCAGAGTGAACTCCTGCACGTCGTAGCGCGTCTCGGCGAACATGCCCAGCGGCAGTTGCTGCTCCAGCGCGATCGGCGTGACGCGGCCACCGCGCAGCCGCAGCAGTTGCGGTGAGCCGGCATCCACCGCCCGCATCACACCGCGGCGGCTGTCCAGTTCCAGCAGCAGCGTGGCCACGTGCCGGCTTCCCCGGTGCTGGTAGAAGATGGTGTCCGAGGCCAGCTCCGCCTGCTCGACCAGGCTGCCGCCCGAACGCCGGGCGTTGCGCATGGCGTTCACCGTCATCGACGTGAGCATCGACGCGGCCAGCCCGCTGCCGGTGCCGTTGAGCACGGTGAGCGTGAGCCGGTCGCCGTCCACCGACCAGTCGAAGTGGTCGCCGCCCACCGTGTACGCCGGTTCGAGCTGCCCGGCGAGCAGCGCGTCACCGAGCCGTACGCTGCGCCCCGGCAGCAGGTCCCACTGCATCTCGGCGGCCATGCTCAGCCGCTCCCGTCGCCGGGCGCGCCGGTAGCGGTCGGTCTCCCGGTCCGCCGCCCGGATCGCCACGGCCAGTTCCCCGGCGGCGTCACGGACCGCCTCCACAGTGGCCGCGTCCGGATCGCCGGGTAGGTCCACCATCAGCACGCCGAGCCGCTCCCCCCACACCGACAACGGCAGGTAGGCGCGGCAGCGGCCGTCCTCGACGATGTCCAGCACCGGTTCCTGGCTGCTGAAACAGCGCTGCGCCACGGTGTGGGCCGGCAGCGGGCCGCCGTCGGGCACGTCCGGGTCGAGCACCGGCCAGAGCCCGCTGGCGCGGTAGTCGGCGACGAACACCTCCGCCCGCGCGGCCCCGAGCGTCTGGCGAAGCACCGCGTCCGCGGTCTCCGCCAGCTGGTCGGGCGGCGCCGTGCGCAGGGCACGCGACACCGATCCGGACGCCTCCGGCATGCTCATCCTCCGATGACGACTATTGCTACAGAGCAAACATCATACGAAGGTCGGCCGACAACGAACGCCCCGCCTCGGCCGGGCGTGACGAGAACGCCTCAGCCGGCCGCGCGGACCGCCAGCGCGCCGTGGAACGCGTCCGGCACCGGCTCAGGCTCGCTAGCCGGCCGCCACCGGGCCACCGGCACGATGCCGTCGTCGGTCGGCCGCCAGCGGCCCAGCAGCGGCGCGAACCGCTCGGGCGCCCGCATCCGGAACTTCGGACCCATCATGGCCAGCGCCTCGGGGTGACCGGCCAGCTCCTCGGTGTCGAAGTCGATCGCCAGCCGGCTGCCGGGCGCGACCGCCTCGTACAGTTCGTCGAGCGTACGGGCGAGCGTGTCGTCGTCCAGGAACGCCGCCAGCCCCAGGAAGACCACACCCACCGGTCGTCTCCCCCAGCCCGGCACGAACCGGTGCAGCTGCGCCCGGTCCACGGTCCCGATGTCGGTGGCGTCGCCGTAGCCGTACCCGGCCCGGTCGCTGCCGGCGAGCAGGCTGCGGCCCAGGCGGACGGTCTCCGGTTCCACGTCGGTGTAGAGGACAGTCGCCTCCGGTGCGACCTCGTGCACGTTGCCACAGGTGGGCACGCCTGCACCGAAGACCAGGAAGCCGTCGATCCCGTCGGCTGCCATGGCCCGCACGGTACGGCCGAGGAAGCCGCGCAGCGACCGGAAGATCGCCGCGCAGGGCCCGTACGCCGCCTCGAACGCGGCGGCCGCTGCCACGTCCACCGGACGGTGGTGCCGGCCGCCGAGCCAGTAGTCGATCATGCGGGCGGTGCTCGGTCCGTCCGGCTGATCCATCGACGGGGCTCCTCCCCCTGGGCGCTGCACGCCAGCGTACCCACCGGGCGACCCCGGCGGTATCGCCCCGGGCCGCCCACCCGGGCCGCGATACTGGCCACGGGAGCGCGCCGACCACGAGGAGGCACTGGTGAATTCGGCGAACGGGGCCGCGGTGGTGGTCGGGGTGGACGGCTCCGAACCCGCGACACGGGCGGTGCGCCTGGCGGCCCGGGAGGCGCTGCGGCGCGACCGCCCGCTGCGGGTGGTGCACGGCTTCATCTGGCCGCTGCTGCGCGTACCGGTGTCCCCGCCGGCCGGGTCGCCACCCGGCGCCGGGCTGCGCCACCAGGCCGAGCAGCTCGTCTCCGACGCGGTCGCCGTGGCCGAGACCGAGGCACCGGGACTGCACGTCACCGGCGAGATCATCGACGGGGAGGCGGCGGCGGTGCTGCTCGGCGAGTCCCCCACCGCCGCCGTGCTCGTGCTCGGCGACCGCGGCCTGGGCGGATTCGCCGCGCTCGTGGTCGGGTCGGTGGCGGTGCAGGTCTCCTCACACGCCGACTGCCCGGTGCTCATCGCCCGCGGCACCGCCCGTGACCACGGCCCGGTCGTGGTCGGCGTCGACGGCTCCGCGCTGTCGCGCGACGCCGTCGAGTTCGCCGCCGAGACCGCGTACGACCGCGACGCCGCGCTGCACGTGGTGCACGCCCGCCCGCGCGGCCGGGACGACGACGAGGAGCGGGTGCTCACCGATGCGCTCACCGCGATCGGCGAACGGTGGCCGGAACTGCCGGTGCACGCCGAGGCGGTACGCGCCAAGCCGCTCGCCGCGCTGACCGAGGCGTCCCGCGACGCCCAGCTCGTCGTGGTGGGCCGGCACGGCCGCGGCGAGTTGGGCGGGCTGCTGCTCGGCTCGGTCAGCCAGGGGGTCCTGCACCACTCCGCCTGCCCGGTCGCGGTGGTCCGCGCGCCCGACTGAACGGCGGCCGGGCGGGGACGTGCAGGCGACGGTTGGTCCCGGCCCGGACGGGTAGACGCCTTCGGTCAGCCGACACCGATCCGCAGGAGGCAGAGATGCCAGGACCACGGCCGGGCAGCAACGCGTACGACAAGCAGCGGGCACGCCTTCGCGACCTCGTCGAGCAGTCCGGGCGGGCGTCCGACAAGGAGGCGAACCAGGTCGCCAACCGGATCCTCCAGGACGACCGGGGGCAACGCGGCGTGGTCCGGGGCGAACGGACCTACGGCCCCAAGGGCAACCGGGAACCGGGTGACCCGAAGTGAGATCGGCAGCGGTTGCCGACGGCGCCGTCGCGGGCGCCGTCGGCAGCGCCGTCCTCAACGCGGTCACGTACCTCGACATGGCGTTGCGGGCCCGGCCGGCCAGCAGCACCCCGGAGTCGGTGGCCGGGCGGCTGGCCGACGTCGCGCACGTCGACCTGGGCCCCGGCGACGAGGCGGCGAACCGCCGCTCCGGTCTGGGGCCGTTGCTCGGATACGCCACGGGCGTCGCCGCCGGGGCCGTGTTCGGCCTGCTCGCCGCCGATCGCCGGATCCCGTTGCCGCTTGCCACGGTGCTGCTCGGCGGCGGGGTGATGGCCACCACCGACGGCTCGATGACGGTGCTCGGGGTGACCGACCCGCGGACCTGGCGGCGCAGCGACTGGGTCGCCGACCTGATCCCGCACCTGGCGTACGGGCTGTCGGCCGCAGCCACCTGGCGGCGACTGCGGCCGACGTCGGCTCGCGCCTAGCCGTCGCTCTCGTCGTCGGCCACCGGCTCACCGGCCGGGCCGTACGGCGACACCTGTCCCCTCGGGACGGGGCGTCCCGCGTCGGCGTTGGACGTACCACCGCCTCGCGAACGGCCGCCCGCCAGGGTGGCCGTTTTGCGGCTGTCCTGGCTGGTGCCGCCGAGGTCGTTCCGGCGCAGTTCCTCCTGCTGCGGCTTGACCACGGGTCTCTCCTTCCCGGTGGAGCGCACGGCCGTCGACCGCGCACCCGCCCCGCGTACCCGTCGCCGCCCGGCGCATTCCGGATCGGCCGGGGGTCTGGCCGGGGCCGCGGCGGGTAAGCCGGATGGATGCCAGACGATCGCAACGTCGCGCGCGCCCTGCTGGACCGGCAGTCCCGCACGTACGCGGAGGAGGCCGGCATCGCCCTCGCGGACCGGCCCGGCCCGCTCTACCAGTTGCTGGTCCTCACCACGCTGCTGAGCACCCGGATCAGGGCCTCGGTGGCGGTGGCCGCCGCCCGGGAGCTGTTCGCGGCCGGCTACCGCACCCCGCAGGCGATGGAGGCGGCGAGCTGGCAGGACCGGGTCGACGCGCTGGGCCGGGGCCACTACCGGCGCTACGACGAGCGGACCGCCACCATGCTCGGCACCGGCGCGCGGCTCTGCCTGGACCGCTGGCACGGTGACCTGCGCCGCCTGCACGAGGAGGCCGGCGCCGACCGGGCCGTGCTGCGCCGCCTGCTCACCGGGTTCCCCGGCATCGGCCCCACCGGTGCGGACATCTTCCTGCGGGAGGCGCAGTCGGTGTGGCCGGACGTGCGCCCGTACGCCGACCGGCGCACGCTTGCCGGGGCGCGGCGGCTGGGGCTGCCGGCGAGCCCGGGTGACCTGGTCGGGCTGGTCGGCGAGGCCGACTTCGGCCGGCTGGCGTCGGCGCTGGTGCGGGTGGCCCTGGGCGAGGAGTCGGCGGGCGAGGTGAGCCGCAGCGCCGCCACGGCCCACTGAGGGGTGGCTACTTGGCCGGGCCGGGCTTGGTGAGGTTCCAGGCCAGCAGCGAGGCGAGCAGCGCGAGCAGCACCACGCCGCCGGAGACGCCACCCTCCCCGCCGCTGTCGCGGCTTCCGGTGAAGCCGAAGTAGATCACGGCCAGCCCGGCCAGCACGGTGATGAACACACGCATTCCACGGTCCCGCACGTCCGCACCGTACGACCGGCGGCGCGGGCCGGGACGCCGGATCGGGCGTCTGTCCCCCGTCCGGGTGTCAGTCCGGCGTACGAACCAGGGCGAGCTGCCCGCGCCGCTGGCGCAGCTGCCGCATCGCGTCGGCCACCGGCAGCGTCCCGGGCAGCAGCACCGGTGGGCGGGCCCGGTCGCCCGCGGTCTGCACGGCCAGCCGCTTGGGGGCGGCTGCGCGCCCATCAGTCGGTCTCCAGGTCGTCCAGCGAGATCGCGTGGGTCATCAGCCAGCGGGCCAGCGCGGCCATCCCGAACAGCCACAGCGGCGCCGACTCGGTGGGGCCGTTCGTGGCGAAGATCGCGAAGCGCAGGTCCGGGGCCCGGTACGCCTCGATCCGCCACTTGTGGTTCTTGTCCCGCCAGACCGCGGAAGGGTCCATGGCGTCACGGTAGGTGACCGGCACGGGCCGGTGGCGCCGGTTGGCTCAGCCCGGCGGGCGGACCACCTCGCGGGCGTCGTCGGGCAGCCGCCGCGTGGCGCCCCGCCGGTCGAGCAGTTCCAACAGCGGCACCGCCACCCGGCGGGTGGTGCCGAGCGCCTGCCGGGCGGCGCTGAGCGTGAACGGCTGCGGCAGCCCGGCGAGCACCCGCACCGCGTCGTCCGGGGCGCCGGGTAACAGCACCACGTTCTCGGCCAGCCTCAGCAGCACACCGGCCCGGACCGCGGCGCCGATCTCGCGGGGGCCCAGGCCGAGGTCGGCCAGGTGGTGCGCCTCGGGGGCCTGGAACGGCCGGTCGCCGTACTCGGCCCGGACCCGGTCCACCGCCCGGGCCACCGGATCCGGCAGTGTCCCCTGCCCGGCGGCGGTGACCAGGCCGTCGCGCAGCCGCAGCGGCGGGCGCAGCAGCGCCGTGACCAGGGCGCGCTCGGGCAGGTCGAGCCGGTGCCGCAGCACGTCGACGGGTACGCCCGCGGCGAGCGGATGCTCGCTGGCGTACCGGGTCACCTCCGCGGTGAGGCGACGGCCCAGATCCCGCCAGTGCTCCGGGTCGGCCAGCCACTGCCCGGCCACCGGCGTTCCGGCCGGCGGCACACCCATCCGGGTCAGGTCACCGGCCCGGACCAGCCGCCGGCGGCGCAGCTCCCCGGCCAGGTCCGGCCGCCCGTCCAGGCCGGCCAGCACCGCCGCGCGGGCTGCTGCCGCCCCCCGGCGGCGCAGCGGCGGCGGGTCGACGTCCAGCACCGTCACGCCGCCCGCCACGTGGTGCCGGCCGGGGTCGCGCAGCAACGCCCGGTCCCCGACCAGCAGCGGCAGCGGGCGGGCCAGGCGCAGTCGTACCGTGTCCGGGCCCAGCGGCCGGACCCGGGCGGGCACCGCCGCCGAGCCCGCGTGCAGGGTGAGCGCGGCCGGCAGGTCGGCGGCCGGGTCACCGGACAGCCGCACGTCGAGCAGGTCGGTGCGTCCGAACCGGCCAGGCGTGAGCAGCGCGTCGCCGCGCCCGACCCGGTCGCGGGACAGGCCGCGCAGGTTCACCGCGACCCGGGCCACCGCCTCGACAGCGGTGCGTGCGGTGCCGAGCGAGTGCAGCCCGCGTACCCGCAGCGTCTCGCCGGTGGCGGCCAGCTCCAGCTCGTCGTCGGCACGCAGCCGGCCGCCGCCGAGCGTGCCGGTGACCACAGTGCCGCTGCCGCGCACGGTGAACGCCCGATCCACCCACAGCCGCACCGGCGCGTCCCGGGCCGGGTCGGGCAGGCGGGCGGTCAGGCGGTCCAGTGCGGCGCGCAGCTCGGGCAGCCCGGCGCCGGTGACCGCGGAGACCGGCACCGCCTCCACAGCGCCCAGCGACGTCGCGGCGATCTCTCGACGGGCGCGCGCGGCCGCCGGGCCGGGGTCGGCCAGGTCCGCGCGGGTCACCGCCAGCAGCCCGTACGACACACCCAGCGCGTCCAGCGCGGCCAGGTGCTCCGCGGACTGCGGCATCCAGCCCTCGTCGGCGGCCACCACGATCAGCGCGGCCGGTACCGGGCCGACACCGGCGAGCATGTTCGGCACGAACCGCTCGTGCCCCGGCACGTCGACGAAGGCGATCGTGCCGCCCGACGGCAGCGTGGTCCAGGCGAAGCCGAGGTCGATGGTCATGCCCCGGCGGCGTTCCTCCGCCCACCGGTCCGGTTCCATCCCGGTCAGCGCCCGCACCAGCGTGGACTTGCCGTGGTCGACGTGCCCGGCGGTCGCCACCACCCACATGCCGGTCAGTCCCCCACGTTCAGCACGGCCGCGCGGACCCGGTCGTCGGCGCCCTCCGGCACGGCACGCAGGTCCAGCAGGACCCGGCCGTGCAGCACCCGGCCGAGGATCGCCGGGTCGCCGGTGCGCAGCGGCTGCGCGTACCGCTCGGGCAGGCTCAGCGCCCACGAGTCCAGCTCCACGCCGGGTGCCCCACCGCCGCCGACGACGGCGACGCTGGGCACCACCTCGGCCTTGCAGCCGTCCTCGCCGAGCCGGTCACGCAGCCGTTCCAGCCGCTTCCGCAGCCGGGCCGGGTCGGCGTGCAGCGCGTCCCCGGTGGGCGTGGCCGGCGCGTACAGGGTGGCGGCGAGCGCGGCGAGGGTGAGCTTGTCCACCCGCAGCGCTCGGGCGAGGGGGTGCCGGCGCAGCCGGTGCACCAGGTCGGCGTCGCCGAGCAGCAGACCGGCCTGCGGGCCGCCGAGCAGCTTGTCGCCGCTGGCGGTGACCAGGTGCGCGCCCGCCCGCAACGTGGTCGCGGCGTCCGGCTCGGCGGGCAGCAGCGGGTCCGGCGCGAGCAGGCCGGAGCCGATGTCGGCCACCACCGGCACGCCGAGTGTGGCCAGCTCGGCCACCGGCACCGCGGAGGTGAAGCCGCTGACCACGAAGTTCGACGGGTGCACCTTCAGCACGAACCCGGTCCGCTCGCCGATCGCGGCCTCGTAGTCGGCGCGCGTGGTGCGATTCGTGGTGCCCACCTCGCGCAGCCGGGCGCCGGTGCTGGCCAGCAGGTCGGGCAGGCGGAACCCGTCGCCGATCTCGACCAGTTCGCCGCGGCTGACCACGATCTCCCGGCCGGCGGCCAGCGCGGTCGCGGCCAGCGCCAGCGCGGCGGCGCCGTTGTTCACCACGTGCACCGCCCCGGCGTCGGGCACCGCCGCGGCGAGCGCGTCGAGCGCCTCCCGGCCGCGGCGGGCCCGCCGCCCGGTCCGCAGGTCCAGCTCCACGTCGGTGTGCCCGGCGGCGGCGACCAGGGCGTCCACGGCGGACGGGGCGAGCGGGGCGCGGCCCAGGTTGGTGTGCAGCACGACGCCGGTGGCGTTGAGCACCGCGCGCGGCGTACGACCGGGCAGGTCCGCCAGCGCCGCGTCGCGTACCTCATCGGGCGTCAGCTCGCCGCGGCGGGCGCGGTCCTGCGCGCGGACGATCGCGGCCTTGACCCGGTCGCGGCCGAGCGTGCCGGCGGCGGCGGCCAGCGCGGGATCGGCGAGCAGCGCGTCGGTGCGCGGCACCCGCCGTCGCGGGTCGACCTCACGCATCGGCGGACTCCCGGGAACGGTTCCTGGCGGAGACGGACGGGAATCGAACCCGCCTGGCCCGGATCCCGGACCACACCGGTTTTGAAGACCGGGAGGGGCACCAGCCGCCTGAACGCCTCCACGCAGCAGTCAACCACAGCGGACGGAGGGCCCGCCCGGGGAGGTGTCAGTCCTGGCCGGCGGCCCGCCGGTCGGCGCGTTCGCGCTGCGGCACCACCGTGTACCGCGGATCGCGCGCCGAGGCGACCCCGCCGTGGAAGATGCCGAACCGGGTGCACACCGACGCGGCGATCAGCGCGCCACCGGATAGCGCGGACAGCACCCGGCTGCGGCGGCCGAGCAGCGCGCCCGCCACACCGGCGGCGGTCAGCGCCCGGCCGGCGCGCAGCAGCTTCCCGGGTGTGCCCTGCGTGTAGGGCTCGCTGAGCAGGCCGAGCCGGTTCTCCACCCGGTGCGAACCCCACAGCTCCATCGCCGCGCCCGCGACCGCGAGGCGCCGCGCCGGGCCGGCCTGCGCGCCGGGCGCGGCCACCAGCCCGACACCGGCTCCGCTGGCCAGCGCGCTGCCCGCGAAGATGGCGGGCAGTTCCGGGTACGCCTCGTGCCACGACGGCACCGCCGTGTCCGCCAGCAGCACCCCGGTGTACGTGGCCAGCGCCGGCGCGGTGACGGCGGCGACCACACCGGCGGCATGCCCGGCCGGGGGCAGCAGCCGGCGGCCGAACCCCAGCACGCCACGGTCGGGCAGCAGCGGCGCCGCCTCGGCCACCGCCGCGACCCCGGCGGCCGGGCCGAACACGCTGAGGATCCAGGTGCCCACCGACATCGGTGAGGTCACCTTCGCCACCCGCAGCATGTGGTGGAAGCGTGACGGCCGCCCCAGGTCGTTCACCAGGAAGTACGTGCTGGCGCCGACCGCCGCGAGCGCGCTGACCCGGCCGGCCCGGCGCAGTGCCGGCCGGCCGGTGAGCTGCCCGCCCGCCGCCAGCAGCGACGACCCGGCGGCGAGACCGCCGGTGAACAGGTACGCGGCGACGTCCCACCGCCACACCGGCGGCTTGAGGACGGGCCGGCCGTAGTAGGAGGTGAACTCGGCCGGCGGGACGTTGAGCTGCTCCCCGCCGCCCCTGCCGCCCCGGCGCGGTGCCGCGTCGCGGGACGGGTGCGGGGCGAGGCCGGCGTCGCGTCCGGTGGCGGAACCGTTGACGCGTCCGGCGGCCGGGCGCTCGCGGAAGCGGCGGAACAGGTCACCGACCGGGCGGTCCGGGCTCACGACGATCCTCCGGCGAACGCGGCGACGGCAGCCGCCGCCATGGCCAGGGCGGCCAGCCCGGCCCGCTTCCACATCTTCGGCAGATCCCGGGTGGTGACCACCGGGTCCGGCGGCAGCCCGTAGACCTCGGGTGAGTCCAGCAGCAGGAAGAACGCGCCGTCGCCGCCGACGCCGTCGGTCGGGTCGTGGCCGTACAGCCGCGCCTCCGGCACCCCTCGCTCGTGCAGCGCGGTGACCCGCCGGGCGGCGCGCTCCCGCAACTCGTCGAGCGGGCCGTACTGGATCGACTCGGTCGGGCACGCCTGCGCGCAGGCGGGCGTCATGCCCGCGCCGATCCGGTCGTAGCACAGCGTGCACTTCCACGCCCGGCCGTCGTCCTTGCGCTGGTCGATCACGCCGTACGGGCAGGCGGAGATGCAGTACCCGCAGCCGTTGCAGATGTCCTCCTGCACCACCACGGTGCCGAACTCGGTGCGGAACAGCGAACCGGTCGGGCACACGTCCAGGCAGGCCGCGTGCGTGCAGTGCTTGCACACGTCGGACATCATCAGCCAGCGGAAGTCCGTTCGGCTCTCCGCGCCCGTGCCCCGCCCGGGCGGCCGGGCACCGGGCATGCCGAGGAACTCCGGACCGGCGGCCATCAGAGCCGCCGCCTCCGGCTGCCCCGGCGGCAGACCGGGGTTCGTCCCGGTGTCCGCGGCCGTCACCGCGCCGGCCGTCGCCGACGCCGGGCTGGTCGCCGGGCCGGTCGGGTCACCGGCGAACGGCGGCGTGCGGTGCCCGGCCGGGCGGGGCTGCTCGATGAACGCGACGTGCCGCCACGAGTTCGCGGTCAGCGCGCCGGTGTTGTCGTACGACATGCCGAGCAGGTCGAAACCCGAGTCGGGGACGCCGTTCCACTCCTTGCAGGCCACCTCGCACGCCTTGCAGCCGATGCAGACGCTGGTGTCGGTGAAGAAGCCCATCCGGGGCGGCGCGGAGACCCAGCCCGCGTCCGGTGCCGGGTCGAGCGGGCCGTACAGGCTGTTGGCGTCAGGCATGCGGTTCCCCGTCCTGGTGCGCGGCGGCCGACTGCTCGTCGGTGCTGCCGGCGGCGTCGTCCCCGCCGGCCGCGTCGGTGGTCACCACCGGCACCTTGCGGTCCGGCGTCATCCCGGCCCGCCGCTGGTAGTCGCCGACCAGGTCGAGCAGCGACGGGCCGGTGGGCCGCCGCCCGGGCCGGATGTCACAGGTGCCGACCTTGCTCTCCTGGATGAGGACGTTCGGGTCCAGCGTGATGCCGAACAGGTCGTTCGCCGAGTCGCCGGTCACCAGGCCCTCGGTGCCGAAGTGGTACGGCAGCCAGACCTGGTGGATGATCCGGCCGTCCACCCGCAGCGGGGTGAGCCGGTCGGTGACCAGCACCCGCGCCTCGATCACCGCGCGGCCGCTGATCAGGTGCGCCCAGCCCAGATGGGCCAGCCCGACCTCGCCGGCGAGTTCCGGGGACACCTCGACGAACATCTCCGGTTGCAGCTCGGCCAGGCGCGGCACGGTACGGCTCATCCCGCCGGCCGTGTGGTGCTCGGTGAGGCGGCTGACCGTGAACACGTACGGGAAGACCTGGCTGTGCGGCTCCGGCGGGCTCGGGTTCATCCGGTTGATCGGATGCTCGTAGATCTTGCGGGTCGGGTTGGCCTGCTGGCCGTAGAGCGGGTTGCGCATCGGCGACTCGGCCGGCTCGTAGTGCGTGGGCAGCGGGCCGTCGAGGACGCCGCCCGGCGCGTACAGCCACGCCTTGCCGTCGCCCTGCATGATGAACGGGTCGTCACCGGCGAGCGCGGCCGGGCCGGAGGCGCCCTCCGGCGGCCGGTACGACGGCGGCTTCGTCTTCTCGAAGTCCGGCACGTCGTAGCCGGTCCACTCGCCGGCGTCCGGATCCCACCAGACGTACTTCTTGCGCTCGCTCCACGGCCGGCCGTCCGGGTCGGCGGAGGCGCGGTTGTACAGCGTGCGCCGGTTCGCCGGCCACGCCCAGCCCCACTCGGCCGCCACCCAGTCCTGCTCGTGCCGGGGCCGGCGGCGGGCCGCCTGGTTCACCCCGTCGGCGTAGACGCCGGAGTAGATCCAGCAGCCGATCGCCGTCGAGCCGTCGTCACGGGCCTCGGTGAAGACGCCCAGCGGGCGGCCGGTCGCCACCTCGTACCCGTTGATCTCCTTGAGCACCGCCTCGGCGCTCGGCTCCGCGTGCGGGCCGTGCGTCGGGTAGTCCCAGGCCAGGTCCAGCAGCGCGCGGTCGCGGCGCTGCGTGGAGCCGGCCAGTTTCTCCCGCAGCACCCGGCCGAGGTGGTAGAAGAACCACAGCTCGGAGCGGGCGTCGCCCGGCGCGTCGACCGCCTTCTCCCGCCACTGCAACAGCCGCTGCGTCTGGGTGAACGTGCCTTCCTTCTCCACGTGCGAGGCCGCCGGCAGGAAGAACACCTCGGTGCGGCACTCCTCCGGCACGATCTCGCCGGTGGCGACCTCCGGGCCGTTCTTCCAGAACGTCGCGCTCTCGATCATGAACAGGTCGCGGACGACGAGCCAGTCCAGGTTGGCCATGCCCAGGCGCTGGGCCCGGCCGTGCGCCGAGCCGACCGCCGGGTTCTGGCCGAGCAGGAAGTAGCCCTTCACTCTGCCGTCGATCATGTTCAGGACCTGCTGGTACGTGCCGTGGTCGCCGGTCATCCGGGGCATGTACCCGTAGCAGAAGTCGTTCTCCGGCGTCGCCGCGTCACCCCAGTACGCCTTGAGCAGGCTCGCCGCGAAGGCCCGCGAGTCGCCCCAGAAGCCCTTCTGGCCCGGGTGCCGGATGCTGTCCACCCACTCGTCGAACGTCGGGTGGTCCGCGTGGTGCGGCATCGGCAGGTAGCCGGGCAGCAGGTTGAACAGCGTCGGGATGTCGGTGGAGCCCTGGATGCTGGCGTGCCCGCGCAGCGCCAGGATGCCGCCGCCCGGGCGGCCCATGTTGCCCAGCAGCGTCTGGATGATCGAGCCGGTGCGGATGTACTGCACGCCGACGCTGTGCTGCGTCCAGCCGACCGAGTAGACGAGCGCGCCGGTACGCTCCCGGCCCGAGTTCTCCGTCCAGGCGCGCGCCAGTTCGAGGAACCTCTCCTCCGGGATACCGCACACGCGGGCCACCATCTCCGGGGTGTAGCGGGAGAAGTGCCGCTTCAGGATCTGGTAGACGCAGCGCGGATGCTGCAACGTCTCGTCACGTGGCGCCCGCGCCGGCACCGGCTCGCCGTGCGACTCGTGCTCCAGCCCGGAGGCCGAGTCGCGTTCCTTGCCGGTGCCCCGGACCGTGGCGTTGCCCTCCTGGCCGTCGTACTGCCAGCTCGCGTGGTCGTACGAGCCGGTGTCCGGGTTGTAGCCGGAGAACAGGCCGTCCAGGTCCTCGGTGTCGGCGAACTGTTCGCTGACGATGTTGGCCGCGTTGGTGTACGCCAGCACGTACTCCCGGAAGTCGAGCTGGTTCTCCAGGATGTAGCGCACCACGCCGCCGAGCAGCGCGATGTCCGTGCCCGCCCGGATCGGCAGGTACGTGTCGGCGAGCGCGCTGGTGCGCGTGAACCGCGGGTCGACGTGGAAGACCTTCGCGCCTCGTTTCTTCGCCTCCATCACCCACTGGAAGCCCACCGGGTGGGCCTCGGCCATGTTGGAGCCCTGGATGACGATGACGTCAGCGTTGGCGAGATCCTGCTGGAAGTCCGTGGCGCCGCCGCGACCGAAGCTGGTCCCCAGACCGGGGACGGTGGCGGAGTGTCAAATCCGGGCCTGGTTCTCGATCTGGAGTGCCCCCATCGCCGTGAACAGCTTCTTGATGAGGTAGTTCTCCTCGTTGTCCAGCGTCGCGCCGCCGAGGCTGGAGATGCCCAGCGTCCGGTTCAGCGGGCGGCCCTGCTCGTCGACGTCCTCCCAGGTCTCCGCTCGGGCGGCGAGGATCCGGTCGGCGATCATGTCGAGCGCGACGTCGAGGTCCAGGTCTTCCCACTCGGTCGCGTACGGCCGGCGGTAGCGGACCTTGGTCTGGCGCAGCGGGCTGGTCACCAGGCTCTTGCTGGCCGAGCCCTTCGGGCAGAGCCGGCCACGCGAGATCGGGCTGTCCGGGTCGCCCTCGATCTGGGTGACCTGGCCGCCGGAGTGGAAGACCCGCTGTCCGCAACCGACCGCGCAGTACGGGCAGACCGAGCGGGCCATGCCGTCGGCGGTCTCGGTGCGGGCGGTCAGCCCGGCGGAGCGGGGCGACTGGGCGGCGGCGCCGCGACCGAGCGGGTCGGTGCCGGTGAGTTGCCGGTAGACCGGCCACCCCTGGATGAACGTCTTGAGACCCATCCGCGCACCCCCCTCTCCGTCGAGAACGGCTCACCTCTGCCTGTAACCCTAGGCCAGCGGTCCGGGGGGTGCGACTCGAGCCGACAGACAGAGCCGCCCCGGCCGGTGGGCCGGGGCGGCTCTGGGCGTCGGTGTGCATGTCGCCTCTCGGCGAGTGGCGCGACGCGGCTCCAGCCGAACGGTATTCCGCGAAGGCAATTTAGGTGAGGCCCGGGGACACTGGACACACCGACGCTCTGCACAACGGTACCGGGGGCACGGTTCTTCCGCTCGTTCGTCGTGACCCCGGTCACCGCCGGGTCAGCTGTTCCAGTGCTGGGCGACGAGGTCGGCGGCCTGCTGTTCCCACTGGGCGTAGTGGTCGGGGTAGGCGCTCACCTGGACGGTCTGGGCGGCGACGGTCAGGGGCATGTCGCGCCAGCCGTCGACCTGCTTGAGGCCCTTGAGGAACGCCAGGGTGGAGTACTCGGGGTCGGTGATCTGCTCGACCGTGCCCCAACCGGAGGACGGGCGCTGCTGGAACAGGCCCTGCGAGTCGTGGTCGTTGCGGTCACCGAGGTGGCCGAGGTTCTCCAGCTTCGACTCCTGCAGCGCGGTGGCGATGGAGACGACGGCGGCTCGCTCGTCCATCCCGGCCTTCTTCGTCGCCGCGATGATCGCCTTCACGTTGGCGGTCTGCTCGTCGCCCAGCTCGATGTGGGACTGGGTGCCCTGCACGCCGTGCGGGATCAGCGCGGCGGTGTCGAGCTTCGCGGTGGCCTGGGTGGTGACGGCCACGTCCCGCGCCGGGGTGGTGCTGCTGGTGTCGTGGTTCAGGGGGCCGGCGGCGAGGCCACCGGCGACGGTCAGACCGGCGATTCCGAGGATGCTCTTACGCAGGATCGTGTTCATCAGAAATGCTCCATTCGGGGGTCGACGCCCGTACCGGTGGGGGCCGGTGCGGGTGCGAGCACCGTCAGGCGCTCAGAAAAGCTCTCGGGGGGGGCCGGCGTCCTGCTCACGCGGCCCGCACATCACGCCCGGGGGCGGCGGGGCCGGCTGGCGGTGCCGGAGACATGTGCAACGACCGCGGGCCGGGGATCATTCCCGGGCGCCTGCCGCCCGCCCTTCACCGGCGCGGGGTGCTGCTGCGGTCGTACACCAGGTATAACGCCCCGCCACCGGCACCGATTCCGCCGCCCGGGTGTCCCCGGCCGTCGATCATGAGGTAGGCGGCGTGAGCTGACCGATTTGTCCGGTAACCTCATGATCGACTGGGTGAGGCGGGACGGCGGGCGCGGGGCAAGTGGCGCTGCTCGGGGAACGGATGGGCGGAAAGGGGCCGGGCAGGGGTTACCCTGATGCCATGTCGGTCAGCGCCCACGCGTACCTCGCCCGCCCCGGGCGACCCGCCGTGGTGGCGCGCACCCTCGACGAGCTCACCGGCCCCACGAGCGGCATCGTCGAACTGCCGGTACGCCTGATGTGGAGCAGCGAACGCGCGTTCGACCTGGGCGAACCGGACGAACTGCTCTGGATGTACGAGAACGTGCTGCGCGAGACGACCCGGGTGGAGGATCTGCGCGAGCTGATCCACGCGGGCACGTTGCGGAGGCTGTGGCCGCTGCTCAACCTGCCCCGGGGCGTACGCCTGGCCTGGGAGAGCCGGCACCGGAGCCTGCGCCCGGCGTGACCCACCCGCACGACTTCTACCGGCAGGTGGCCCGGGTGGCTCTGGCCGCCGCGGGCCCGCATCGCTTCGTGCTCGGCGGCGGGGTGGCGTGGGCCGTACACGGCCTGGTCACCCGTCCCACGGAGGACGTCGACCTGTTCGCCGACGTGGAGGGCGCCGCCGCGGCGGCGGCCGACGGGGTGCGCGCGGCGCTGGAGCGGGCCGGCTACCAGGTGGCCGAGGTGGACCCGGGCGGGCTGGGTGCGGTGTTCGACGGCTTCGACCGGGACCTGCGGGACTTCGTGGTGAGCCGGGACGGCCGGCAGATCCGGCTCAGCCTGGCCCGCCTGGACCGGCACCGCAGCCCGGTGGTGATGGACCTCGGCCCGGTGATGGACGTCCGCGACCTGATCGCCAACAAGACCGCCGCGCTGGTGAACCGGCGGGAGGTACGCGACTACATCGACGTCTCCGCCGCGCTGGACCGGTACACGGTCGCCGAGTTGCTGGAGCTGGCCCGGCAGGTCGACCCGGCGCTCGACGACGAAGACGTGCGCGCCGCGGGCCGCTACCTGGACGGGCTGGCCGACCGCCGGTTCACCCGCTACGGCCTGGACGCGCCGCGCATCGCCGAGGTGCGCCGCCGGATGGCCGCCTGGCCCCGCTGAGCGGCGGAACCAGACGACCGAGGGCGGGGACCGGTCGGGCGCTCACTTCGTCGGGCGGCCACCCGTGACGCCGAGGATCTCGCCGGTGACGTAGCTGGACTCCTGCGAGGCGAAGTAGACGTACGCGGGCGCCAGCTCGGCCGGCTGACCGGGACGGCCCAGCGGCGTGTCGGTGCCGAACTGCTTCACCTTCTCCTCCGGCATGGTGGCCGGGATCAGCGGCGTCCAGATCGGGCCGGGCGCGACCGCGTTGACCCGGATGCCACGCTCGGCCAGGTTCTGCGCGAGCGCCTTGGTGAAGTTGGCGATGGCGGCCTTTGTGGTGGCGTAGTCGAGCAGCTGCGGCGACGGGTCGAACGCCTGGATCGACGAGGTGTTGATGATCGTCGAGCCGTCCTTCATGTGCGGCACGGCGAACTTGCAGAGCCAGAACATGGCGTACACGTTGGTCTTGAAGACCCGGTCGAACTGCTCGGTGGTGATGTCGAGCAGGCCGTTGTCCTGCGACATCTGGTAAGCGGCGTTGTTGACCAGGATGTCGACGCCGCCGAGGTCGCGCAGCGCCCGGTCGACCAGCTCGCGGCAGTTGGCCTCCTCGCGCAGGTCGCACTGGACCGCCACACCGGTGCGCCCGGCCTGCTCGATCAGGGCGACCGTCTCCCGGGCGTCCTTCTCCTCCTCGTCGCCGAGGTAGGTGACCAGGACGTCGGCGCCCTCGCGGGCGAAGGCGACAGCGACGGCCCGGCCGATGCCGGAGTCGCCACCGGTGATGATCGCCCGCTTGCCGCTGAGCCGGTCACTGCCCCGGTACGACTCCTCGCCGTGGTCGGGCTTCGGCCCCATCTGCTGCTCGCTGCCGGGCGGCGTCTGCTGCTGCGCCGGCTGGCCCTCCTGCTGTCCGTACTGCTCGGCCGGGTGCTGCTGGGTGAACTGGTCCTCGCTCATGCATGCGCCCCTACCCGGGGGACCGGCGGGAAAAACAGCAGCCAGTGACCGGAAGGTCGACTGGGCGCGGGCCAAGGGCTCTTCTGGCCATGCGGGCGGCGAGGTCCGGGCAGGTGCCCGGGGCGCGTCAGCCGCCCGCGCGCAGGTGCCACTCCGACTCCCCGCCGACCGGGTCCGGCCGGTCCGGCGGGAACTCGGTCTCGGCGGACTCGATCCGCTCCTCCGGGCGTACCCGGGCCGGCAGTTCGCCGAAGCGGACGTGCCGCAGGAACGCGTACTGCTCGTCGGTGAACGACTCGGCGGGTTCGCTCATGACCGCATTGTGCGCTCACCCGGCCCGTCTCCGCATCAACCGCAACGGCACGGGTATGCCGCCGCGTCGACCGTCGGCGGCGAGGTGGAGGAGACATGCGCGCAGTACGGATGACTGCACCCGGCGTGCTGGAGCACACGGAGGTGCCCACGCCGCAGGCCGGCCCCGGCGAGGTGCTGCTGCGCGTCGGCGCGGTCGGCGCCTGCCACTCCGACCTGCACATCCTCGACGCCCCGGCGGGCGTGTTCCCGGTCCCGATGACGCTCGGCCACGAGATCGCCGGCACCGTCGACACGGTCGGCGCCGGGGTCGACGGATGGTCGCCCGGCGACCGGGCCGCCGTCTACGGCATCATCGGCTGCGGCAGGTGCCGGGCCTGCCTGCGGGGCGAGGAGAACCGCTGCCGGGTCATCCCGGTCGGCGGCATCGGGCTCAGCCGCGACGGCGGGCTGGCCGAGTACGTGGTGGTGCCCGCGTCCCGGCTGCTGCCGGTCGGCGACATGGACCTGACCCGGGCGGCGCCGCTGACCGACGCCGGGCTGACGCCGTACCACGCGGTGGAGCTGGCGCGGCCCCGGCTGCGACCGGGCACCTCCTGCGTGGTGATCGGCATCGGCGGTCTGGGGCACATGGGGTTGCAGATCCTGCTCGCCACCACGGCGGTACGGGTCATCGCGGTGGACACGAACACCGCCGCGCTGGAGCTGGCCGGCCGCCTGGGTGCGCACCACACGGTGCAGGCCGGACCGGACGCGGTGGAGAAGATCCGCGAACTGGTCGGGCCGGCGCCGGACGGCGCGGACGTGGTGCTCGACTTCGTCGGCGCGCAGCCCACCCTGGACACCGCCCGGCAGGTCGTCGCCACCGGCGGTCAGATCCTGCTGGTGGGCCTGGCCGGCGGCACGCTGCCGGTGCGCCCGGTCGCCGACGAGCCGCCCCCGGTGCCGTTGGAGACCGGTGTGGTGGTGCCGTTCTGGGGCACCCGGGCCGAACTGCACGAGGTGATCGCGCTGGCCCGTGACGGCCGGCTGCACGCCGACGTGCACACGTTCCCCCTCGCGGAGGCGCCGCAGGCGTACGAGGCGCTGCGCCGGGGCGAGGTGCGGGGGCGGGCGGTCATCGTCCCCTGAGCGACGGCAGCCGGTCGAGCAACGCCAGGCCGGCGCGTACGGGCCGCCGGTCGAGCATCTCGGCGAAGCTCGCCCGGCCCTGGCAGAACCGCACGAACATCCGCCAGCCGGGCGGGCTCGCCAGCATCGCGTGGAACACGTCGGGCCGCCGCTCGAACACCTCCAGCAGCCGGTGCCCGGCGCGCATCTCCGGCGTCAGCCGCCGGTCGACCTCCCGGGCGTACGCGTCGAGGTCGCCGGCGGCCACCGCCTCCCCGGCCAGCCGGCCCGAGCGCAGCGCGTAGCTGATCCCCTCGCGGCTCCACGGTTCCAGCAGGCCGGCGGCGTCCCCGGCGACCAGCACCCGGCCCTGGCGCAGTGGCGAGTCCCCGGTTCGGCAGCGGGTCAGGTGACCGGAGTCGTGCTCCGGCTCGACCGCGGACAGGCCGAGCCGGTCGGTGAAGTCGCGCAGGTAGGCGCGGGTGCGATCGCCGTCGCCCCGGGCGGCTATGACACCCACCGTGAGACGGTCGCCCTTCGGGAAGACCCACGCGTAGGAGCCGGGCAGTGGCCCCCAGTCGAGCAGCACCCGGCCGCGCCAGCGGTCCCGCTCGGCGGCGTCCACCGGCAGTTCCAGTTCCAGGCCGAGGTCGACCTGGCGGAAGCGCACCCCGACGTGGCGCGCCGTCACGCCGGACGAACCGTCCGCGCCGATGACGGTCCGGGCGCGTACCGTCTCACCGCCGGCCAGGCGCAGGCGTACCTCGTCGGGGTCCTGCTCGATCGCGCGGACCGCGACGCCTTCGCGGACCTGCGCCCCGGCGGCGACGGCGGCGGCGCGCAGCCGCTCGTCGAACTCCTCGCGGCGGATCATGGTGACCAGCGGCCCGGCGTGCCGGCGGGTGAACGCGCGTCGCCCGTCCCGGGTGAACGTGACCCGGTCGGTCCGGTCGTGGGCGGGCACCTCGACGCGGCCGGCGATCTCGGCCAGCGACGTGCCGATGAGGCCGCCGCCGCACGTCTTGTACCGGGGGTGGGTGGCCCGTTCGACCACGAGCGTGCGGACGCCGGCCCGGGCCGCGGCGTGCGCGGCGGAGAGTCCGGCGGGCCCGCCGCCGACCACGACGAGATCCATGATCACGGGTGCAGCCTAGGGCACCGGCGGGCCGCGCCGCCCGGTACGACAGCCGAACGGGTGAGCATCATCGCCGTCCGTCCGGGTAACCGCCGGTCGCCGGCCGTCCGCGGGTCGGGCGGTCCACGCCGAGGAGGGAAGCGATGCCTCAGGTCCAGCTGTCTGCGGTCGAGGAACGGGTCTACCAGGCGGTGTCCGCGCTGGAGGTGCAGGGACACGTCCCCTACCCGGACCTGATCGCCCAGGAGACCGGGATGACCGAGGAGGAACTGCGCGAGCCGCTGCACTCGCTCACCGAGCGGGGGCTGCTGCACCGCGAGGACTCCCCGATGTCCGGCCTGGACTTCGGACCCCGGTGGTGCGCGCGCCAGATGGCGTGACCGGGTCGTTCGCCCCACCGGGCACCGGGTGACGATCCGGGTGGTCGACGGTCGATGGGGGGCGCGATGAGCGAAGGCCGGTCGTCGACGGCGGTGCCCGGCACCGGGTACGACGGCCGGCGTCGCTGGCAGGCGCTGAGCGTCGGCCTGATCGCGGCGTTCATGACGCTGCTGGACGTCAGCATCGTCAACGTCGCGGTGCCGTCGATCGACCGGGCGTTGCAGGCCACGCCGAGCGACCTGCAGTGGGTGCTGTCCGGGTACGCGCTGACGTTCGGCCTGGTGCTGGTGCCGGCCGGACGGTTCGGTGACGCGCGCGGGCGGCGTACCGCGTTCGTGGTCGGGGTGGGCCTGTTCACGCTCACCAGCGCGCTGGCCGGGCTGGCCCGTTCGCCGGAGTGGCTGGTCGTCGCCCGGCTCGTCCAGGGTGCCGCCGCCGGTGTGGTGAACCCGCAGGTCAGCGGCATGATTCAGGAGCTGTTCCGGGGTGCGGACCGGGGCCGGGCGTTCGGGCTGCTGGGCGCGACGATCGGCATCTCCACGGCCGTGGGTCCGCTGCTCGGCGGGCTGGTCATCCACCTCGGCGGCGCCGAGCACGGCTGGCGGTGGGTGTTCTTCGTGAACATCCCGGTCGGGATCGTGGCGATGGTGCTGGGCTGGCGGCTGATGCCCGCCCGGCCCACCAACCCGGCCGGACGGGGCCGCCTCGACCCGCTCGGTGTGCTGCTGCTCGGGACGGGGGTCACGGCGCTCCTGCTGCCGCTGGTGCAGCGGGAGCAGTGGCGGGGCCCGGGCAAGTGGCTGCTGATCCCCGTCGGCCTGCTGCTGCTCGGCGGGTTCGCGCTCTGGGAACACCGGTACGCCCGGCGCGCCCAGCCGCTGTTCGACCTGCGGCTGTTCACGGTGCGCTCGTACACGCTGGGTGCGCTGATCGGCCTGATCTACTTCGCCGGGTTCACCGCGATCTTCTTCGTCTTCACGCTCTATCTCCAGATGGGGCTCGGCTACAGCGCACTCGTGGCCGGTCTGGCGATCACGCCGTTCGCGCTCGGTTCGGCGCTCGCCTCCGCGCTCGGCGGCCGGGTGGTCACCCGCTACGGCCGTCCGCTCGTCGCGGTCGGGCTGGTGGCCGTGGTGGCCGGGCTGATCGCGACCGATCTGGTGCTGGCCGGCGGGCCGCACGACGACGTGCCGCTGCGGACCGCACTGCCGCTGCTCGTCGCCGGGCTGGGCAGCGGCTTGGTGATCGCGCCGAACCAGACGCTCACGCTGTCCGAGGTGCCGGTGCCGACGGCCGGCAGCGGCGCCGGGATGCTGCAGACCGGGCAGCGCCTCGGATCGGCCGCCGGCATCGCCGCGGTGGGCGCGCTGTTCTTCTCGACGCTCGCCGGCGACCGCGGCGACTGGAGTACGGCGTTCCGCCACTCACTGCTGCTCGCCGCCGGGATCATCGTGGTGGCGCTCGGCGCCGCCGTCACCGACATCGTGCTCGGTCACCGGTGGGCCGCGGGCCGCTCCTGATCGGCGGCGGGCAGCAGCACTGTGGTGAGCAGCCACCGGCCGGCCCCGGGAAGGGGGCCGGCCGTTGCGCGGGGTCGGGTCACCAGACCTGCTGGACGATGTCCGCGGCCTGCTCCTCCCACTGCGCGTACGCGTACGGGTAGGCGGACACCTGGACCGTCTGCGCGGCGGTGGTCAGCGGCAGATCCTCCCAGCCGCCGACGTTCTTCAGCGCGTTGAAGAACGCCTTGCTGGAGTACTCCGGGTCGGTGATCTGCTCGGACGTGCCCCAACCGGACGACGGGCGCTGCTGGAACAGGCCCTCCGAGTCGTGGTCGTTTGACGCGCCGAGGTGACCCAGGTTGTACAGCTTCGACTCCTGCAGCGAGGTCGCGACGCCGATCACGGCGCCCCGCTCCCCCACGCCGGTCTCCTTGGCCGCCTCGACGATGGCCTTGGCGTTGTCGAGCTGCGCGTCGTCGAGCGGGATGCGCGACTGCGCGCCCTCGACGCCGTGCGGCACGAGCTTCTCCTCGGCCGGCCGGTCGGCCCTGGTCGGCACCTTGTCCAGGCCGGTGGTCTGGCCGGGTTGCACCGCCTCGGTCGAGGTGCCGGTGGCCAGGTCGATGGCGGCCTTGGCGCCGGCGTGCGGCCCGCTGGTCACAGGCGCGGCCACGGCGACGGGGCCGACGGCCAGGCCACCCAGTACGGCCACCCCCGCCACGCTCAGCGCGGCGCGGCGGTTCCGGGAGACGGCGGCGGTCTTCACGACGGCGGTCTTCGCGATGGCGGGGAGCCATCCAGTGAAGTACTGCTTCACGATGGTTGCCCTTTCGATCGTTACGACGCGCTCCGGGATGAGCGCCCCTCGAGGGACTACCGCCGGGTAGGTGTTTGGGTTCCGGCGGTACGGGGGACACAACGAGCCCGCGGTGTCGGTCATTCCGGAAATGCCGGGTAGAGCCGAGGCTGCGGTCCAGGTCACCCGCGATTCCGGGCAGCAGAGTCGTGCCTGCCGCAGACCGGACGATCAGGCCGCAACGCCGAACCGGACCAGCACGTGCCAGAGCTGCTTGAGGTGCTGCAGTGTCACCGCGGCCGGTCCCCGGTCGGCCCAGCGCTGCGGCTCGCGTACCACCGAGGCGGCGGCGCGGCCGACGAGCGCCGCGTGCAGCGGCTCCCCCGGGCGGGCGAACTCGGCGGCCACCCGTAGGGCCAGGGGCGGGATGTCGGGGCCGCGGAACGCGGCGTCCACGGCGGCGGCGGGCAGCACGAAGCCGCTGTGGAAGCGCAGCGCCAGGCCGTGCCGCGCGGCGATCCCGGCGAGGCGCCGCCCCACGTCGGTGCCCCGGAACGACGGGTCGACCACCAGTGCCTCGACGTCGCGGGCCAGGCTGATCTCGCCGTGCACCTGCGCCTCGACGTAGTCGTCGAGCGCCCTTCCCACCCGCCCGGACTCCCGTTCCCGACGGCGCAGCAGCGTCCGCAGCAGCGCGCCGGTGTCCATGCCGGCCACGCCCAGGGCGACGCCGGTCCCGGCGGTGGCGGTCAGCAGCGCCGCGAACACCGGCTCGAAGACGTCCACGGTGCCGACCTCGGCAGGCTGAAGGTGGCTGTCACCGAAGGTGAACGTGGCCCGGGCCAGCACCTCCGGGCGCAGTCGCAGGTGACAGGAGCCGAACCGGGGGCACGCGCCGTCGGCGTGGTCGAGCAGGTTCAGGCCGCCGTACTTCGGGCGCTCCGTGGGCAGCACACCGGGACGCTGGTACGCGCCGCCGAACATCGCCTGCTCCCACACGTCCCGGTCGCCGCCCGGGTACGCGGTCAGGCCGCCGTTGGAAATGCCGGTCTCGAACTGGCTGCGGTAGACGCCCTCCTCGTCCAGCGCCTCGACCACGGTGCGGCCGTCCCGCAGCACCCGGTCGGGGTGGAAGTTGAGCGTCAGGCGCCCGTACCCGGTGGTCGCGGCGACGACCTCCTCGTACCGGTAGGTCGTGCCGGAGGCGGCAAGGTGCTCGGCGATGACGGCGAGCGCCGCCGGGCGGTCGCGCAGCGCGACCCGGCGGACGTGGCGCAGCGCTGCGGACTGGGCGTCGGTGAGGTCGGCGGCGGGCACGGGCCCGAGTATCACCAGACGGAGCGACGCCCGGCCACCCGGTTTCCGAGCCGGAACCGGCGTCCGCCAGGGCCGGGACGCCCGACCGGGCCCGGTCCGGCGGTGTCCTCAGTGGCCCCGGGCGATCCACTCGTCCAGGTGCGGCGCCTCGGCCCCGATAGTGGTGTCGTCGCCGTGCCCGGTGTGCACCACCGTCTCCGGCGGCAGCGTGAACAGCCGGGTACGGATCGACTCGACGATGGTGCCGAAGTCGCTGTACGACCGCCCGGTCGCGCCCGGTCCGCCGGCGAACAGGGTGTCGCCGGTGAAGACCGTGCCCAGGTCGGCCGCGTACAGGCTGCACGCGCCGGGGCTGTGGCCGGGCGTGTGCAGCACCCGCAGCGTGGTGCCGCCGACGGTGACCGTCTGCCCGTCGGTCAGGTCGCCGTCCGGGGCCGTGCCGGGGTGCACCATGTCCCACAGCACCCGGTCGGCCGGGTGCAGCAGCACCGGCGCGCCGGTGGCCCGGGCCAGCTCGGGCGCGACCCGCACGTGGTCGTCGTGGGCGTGGGTGGCGATGATCGCCAGCACCCGCCGGTCACCGATCACCGCGCGGACGGCCGCCACGTCGTGCGGCGCGTCGAGGACGACGCACTCGGCGTCGTCGCCGATCACCCAGACGTTGTTGTCCACGTCGAACGTCTGGCCGTCGAGCGAGAACGTGCCGGAGGTGACGGCGTGGTCGACGCGGGCGGTCACGGGAAGACCACCACCGAGCGCAGCACGTCCCCGTGGTGCATCCGGGCGAACGCCTCCTCGACCTGGTCGAGGGCGATCTCCTCGGTGACGAACGCGTCCAGGTCCAGCCGGCCCTGCCGGTACAGCTCGGTCAGCATCGGGAAGTCGCGGCTGGGCAGGCAGTCGCCGTACCAGCTGGACTTGAGCGCGCCGCCGCGCCCGAAGACGTCCAGCAACGGCAGGTCGACAGTCATCTCCGGGGTCGGCACGCCGACCAGCACGACGGTGCCGGCCAGGTCGCGAGCGTAGAAAGCCTGCTTCCACGTCTCCGGACGGCCGACCGCGTCGATCACCACGTCGGCGCCGAAGCCACCGGTGGCCGCGCGGACGGCCTCCACCACGTCGTCCTCCGAGGCGTCGACGGTGTGCGTGGCACCGAACCTGCGCGCCCAGTCGAGCTTGCGGGAGTCGGTGTCCACCGCGATGATCGTGGTCGCGCCGGCCAGGGCCGCGCCGGCCACCGCCGCGTCGCCGACGCCGCCGCAGCCGATCACCGCGACCGAGTCGCCCCGGGTCACGTTGCCCGTGTTCATGGCCGCGCCGAGACCGGCCATCACGCCGCAGCCGAGCAGGCCGACCGCCGCCGGCCGGGCCGACGGGTCGACCTTCGTGCACTGCCCGGCGTGGACGAGCGTCTTCTCGGCGAACGCGCCGATGCCGAGCGCGGGCGTCAGCTCGGTGCCGTCGGTGAGCGTCATCTTCTGCGTCGCGTTGTGGGTGGCGAAGCAGTACCACGGCCGGCCGCGCCGGCAGGCCCGGCACTGCCCGCAGACCGCGCGCCAGTTGAGCACCACGAAGTCGCCGGGAGCCACGTCGGTGACGCCGTCGCCCACCTGCTCCACGACGCCGGCGGCCTCGTGGCCGAGCAGGAACGGGTAGTCGTCGTTGATGCCGCCCTCGCGGTAGTGCAGGTCGGTGTGGCAGACGCCGCACGACTGGATGCGGACCACCGCCTCGCCGGGCCCCGGGTCCGGCACCACGATGGTGGTGACCTCCACCGGCGCGCCCTTGCGCCGCGACACGACTCCCCGGACTTCCTGGCTCACGGTGCCTCCTTCGTCGGTTACGTCTGCACCCGGAAACGTACCGCTGATCATGACTGGCGAACCAGCGTCGAACGTGCGGGCGTAGTCGAACCCGGCCGGTGTCGGCCCGGGAGATCGCCGACGTCATCGAGGCCCGCCGCCTGGTCGAACACCCGGGCGGTCCGGGGCGGGCCTGGACAGTGGCGCAGGCCACGGTCAGGCCCACAGCTCCCGCAGCAGCGCCTCCACCTCGACGGTCCGCTCGATCTGCGGCATGTGCCCGGTGTCGCGGAACAGGTGGCTGTGCGCGTGCGGCAGCCGGGTGCGGGCGTACACCAGGTGCGCGGCGGGCAGGACCAGGTCGCGCTCGCCCCAGACGAGCAGCGTGGGCAGGTCGAGCGCGGCCACCGCGTCGAGCAGGTCGGCGCGCCACTGCGGGCGTACGCCGCGCCAGGTGCCCAGGTCGCGGACCAGCTCCCGCATCACCCGGGCGGCGTGCGGCTGCCCGGCCACGGCGAGCGCGACGGCGATCCGCTCGTCGGTGACGTGCGCCGGGTCGTGGAAGATCGCCCGCTCGGTGCGCCGGGCGATCCCCGGGTGCGGGCGCAGCAGCAGCCGGGCCAGCGGGCGTACCGCGAGCAGCCGCAGCGCCACCGTCACCTCGCGGCCGAAGCCGGCGCTGTTGAGCAACGCCAGGCTGGCGGCGCGGTGCGGCGCGTCGGCGGCCAGGCGCATGGCGACCGCCCCGCCGAGGGAGTTGCCGACCAGGTGGGCCGGGCCGGTCACCCCTGCCACGTCCAGGAAGCGGGCCACCGCGGCGGCCAGGGCCGGGAGCGTGTGCGGGCCGTCCAGCGGCGCGGAGCCGCCGTGGCCGGGCAGGTCCACCGCGAGCACCAGGTGGTCGCGGGCCAGCGCCGTGTGCAGGGCGGTGAAGTCGTCGAGGGTACGGCCGATGCCGTGCAGCAGCACCACGGGCGAGCCGCCGCCGCTGATCCGGCACCGGGTACGCCGCCCGTCGACGGTGCGCTCGTCGGCCGGGGGCAGGGCGAGCGTCACGCCCGGCTTCCGGACTCCGGCACGGCCTCGTCGCCGGCCCGGGGAGACGGAACCGGCACGGCGGCGTCGGTCGCGAGGGCGGGCGCTTCGGCGGGCGGGACGGCGGGCGGAGTTGCGGGCGCGACGCCGGGCCCGGTCGGGCGCTGGCGCATGCCCAGGGCCAGCACCCTGCCGTACCCGGCGGGGGCGAGGCGGGCGAGCAGGTCGGGCAGCTTCGCCGACCAGCCGATCAGCACCCGGCCGCGGCGTCGCTGCGCACCGCGCAGGATCACCTCGGCGGCGGTCGCCGGGTCGATGGTCAGCAGCTTCTCGAACTGCCTGCGCCCGGCCTCGTACTCGTCGAGGGCCACGCCGCTGCCGACGCGGGCGGTGGCGGCGATCCGGGTGCGGATGCCGCCCGGGTGCACCGAGGTGACGCCGACGCCGTCGTCGACGAGTTCGTGCCGCAGCGCCTCGGTGAAGCCGCGCACGGCGAACTTGCTCGCCGCGTACGCGGCCTGCCCGGCGGGGGCGATCAGCCCGAACAGGCTGGACACGTTCACCAGGTGGGAGCCGGATTCGGCCTTGAGCGCGGGCAGCAGCGCGTGGGTCAGGCGGACCACCGCCCGGAAGTTGACCTCGATGACCCAGAGGAACTCCTCCAGGGTGACCTGGTCGAAGCGCCCGCCCAGCGCCACGCCGGCGTTGTTGATCAGCAGCCGGATCCGGGGGTGCGCGCGGTGGATCTCGGCGGCGACCCGGTCGGTGGCGTCGGCGTCGGCCAGGTCGACCACGTGGGTCTCGACCCGCCGGTCCGGATACACGGCCCGGATCGCGGCGACGGTGGCGGCCAGGCCGTCGGCGTCCCGGTCGAGCAGCACCAGGTCGGCGCCGCGCCGGGCCAGCCCGTGGGCCAGCGCCGCGCCGATGCCGCTCGCCGCGCCGGTGAGCACCGCCGTGCCGCCGGGGAGGACGAGGTCACGCATCGGTTCCTCCCGAGGTGGTGGCCGCCGTGGCGGGTACGCCGGCGCGGTCGAACCGGACGCCGTCGGTGAGCGGGCCGTGCCGCATCAGGCGTACGTCGCGGGGGTAGTTCTGGTGCAGCCGCCACGGCGCCTGCGGCCCCTGCTTGGGGAGCTGGTCGACGGCTCGCAGCACGTACCCGGACTTCAGGTCGATGATCGGTTCGAGGTCGTCGGTGTCCGGGGCGAGCGGCGTGACGATCTGCCGGCCGGTGTCGTCGAGGTGGTGCAGCAGCCGGCAGACGTACGTGGCGACCAGGTCGGCCTTGAGCGTCCAGGAGGCGTTCGTGTAGCCGATGGTCATGGCGAAGTTCGGCACGCCGGAGAGCATCATGCCCTTGTAGGCCACCGTCGAGGCGAGGTCGACCTCGGCGCCGTCGACGGTCAGCGTGATGCCGCCGAGCGCGAGCAGGTTGAGGCCGGTGGCGGTGACCACCACGTCGGCGGGCAGTTCCTCGCCGGAGGCGAGCCGGATCCCGTGCTCGGTGAACGTGTCGATGGTGTCGGTCACCACCGACGCGCGGCCGGCGCTCAGCGCGGCGAACAGGTCCCCGTCCGGCACCACGCAGAGCCGCTGGTCCCACGGGTCGTAGCGGGGCGAGAAGTGCCTGTCGACGTCGTACCCGGAGGGGAGGCGGCCTTTCGCGGCCCGGCGCAGGAACCGCTTCACCACGCCGGGGGCGCGGCGGCTGAGCTGGAAGTTCGCCACGCCGAGCGTGACGTTCTTCCACCGGACCACCGCGTACGCGGCCTTCGGGGGCAGCCAGCGCCGCGCGGCGTCGGCGAACCGGTCGCGCGAGGGCAGCGCGATCACGTACGTGGGTGAGCGCTGGAGCATGGTGACGTGGGCGGCCCGCTCGGCCATGGCCGGGACCACCGTGACCGCCGTGGCGCCGCTGCCGATCACCACGACCCGCTTGCCGGCGTAGTCCAGGTCGTCGGGCCAGTGCTGCGGGTGCACGAGCGTGCCGGCGTACCGCTCGACGCCGGGGAACCGCGGCGTGTAGCCCTCGTCGTATCGGTAGTAGCCGGAGTTGGTGAACAGGAACCCGCAGGTGAGTGTGACGTCCTCGCCGGTGTCGTCGCGGTGGGCGTGCACGGTCCAGCGGGCGGTGGCGCTGTCCCACTCGGCGCGCAACGCCCAGTGGTGGAAGCGGATGTGCCGCTCCACGTCGTACTCGCGGGCGGTCCGCCGCACGTACGCCCGGATGGAGTCGCCGTCGGCGATCGCCTTCGGGTCGGTCCACGGCTCGAACGAGTAGCCGAGGGTGTACATGTCGGAGTCGGAGCGGATGCCCGGGTAGCGGAACAGGTCCCAGGTGCCGCCGATGGCACCCCGGGCCTCCAGCACCGCGTAGGTCTTGCCGGGGCATTCACGTCCGAGGTGGACGGCGGCGCCGATGCCGGACAGGCCGGCCCCGACGATGAGGACGTCGACGTGGTCTGCGGCCATCGCTTCTCCCGTTCGCACCGGCGGTGGACCGGACACTATCCATCGCCGTCGACCGCGGTCAACACCGTGTCGAGTCGAATCGACACTGTGTCGAGCGGGTGTAGCATCAGCCGACATGACAACCGCCCGTACGCCGACCGGCGCCGCGCCGACGCGCGGGCGGCGGGCCGGCCGGTCCACCGGCGACGACCGGGAGACCGCGATCCTGGCCACTGCCGAGCGGCTGCTGGCCCAGCGCCCCCTCGCGGACATCTCCATCGACGACCTGGCGCGCGGCGCCGGGATCTCCCGCCCCACGTTCTACTTCTACTTCCCGTCCAAGAGCGCGGTGCTGCTCACGCTGCTCGACCGGGTCACCGAGGAGGCCGACGCCGCCGCCGGGGGCGTGTTCGAACGGCTCGCCGAGGATCCGCGCGCCCACTGGCGGAAGTTGATCGCCCGGTTCCACGCCACCTTCGGCGGGCACCGGGACGTGGTGCTGGCCTGCGCCCAGGTGCGCGGCACCAACGCCGAGGTGCGGCGGCTCTGGGCCGAGGTGCTGGAACGCTGGGTCCGCGCGGTGCAGGCCGCGATCGAGGCCGAACGCGCCCGCGGCGCGGCCCCGGACGGGCTGCCCGCCCGGGATCTCGCCATCGCGCTGAACTCGATGAACGAGCGCGTCTGGTACGCCACGTTCGCCGGGGACGGCCCGGCGGTGGCCGAGCGGGACGTGGTCGACGTGCTGCTCGACGTGTGGCTGACCGCGATCTACCGGACCACCACGCCGCCGGTCATCCCGTCCGGCGGAACTCCATGACCCAGTTGGTCTCCCGGGTGCGCTCGCCGGCATCCCGCTGTGCGGCGAGGCCGGGCATCCCGATCGAGTCGCTCACCCACGCCCACGGTGACCTGCTCCGGCTCGGCGCCGACGTGGAGGGCCTCGGCCACCGTGGAGAGGGCGCGGTCGATCTCGGAGGGCGGGGTGGCCGCGTACCCGAGGACGAGGCCGGGTGGCTGCGGGCGCTGGCCGTGCCAGGACAACGGGTGGAGCTTGACGCCACTCCGCAGCGCCGCCGCCGCCAGCGCCCGGTCGTTGACGTCGCAGGGCAGCGTGACCATCAGGTGCAGCCCGGCCGCCGCGCCGTGCACCACCGCCCCCGGCAGGTACGCGCGGACCGCCCGGATCATCGCGTCCCGTCGGCGTACGTGCCGGTGGCGCAGCAGCCGCAGGTGCCGTTCCAGCGCGCCGGACTCCATCAGCTCGGCGAGTACGAGCTGCGGCAAGGCCGCGTTGCCGAGGTCTGCCGCCCGCTTCGCGGCCACCACGTCGGGGTGCAGCGCGGCCGGCACCAGCATCCACCCGATCCGCAGGGCCGGCGCGAGCAGCTTGGAGATGCTGCCGACGTAGCAGACCCGGTCCGGCGCCATGGCACGTAACGCCGGCACCGGCGGCCGGTCGTAGCGGTGCTCGGCGTCGTAGTCGTCCTCCACCACCAGACCGCCGTCGCGTGCCCACCGCAGCAGCCGCCGGCGCCGGTCGCCGTCGAGCACCACCCCGGTCGGGAACTGGTGCGCCGGGGTGAGCAGCACCGCGGGAGCACCGGACCGCTCCAGCTCGTCGACACGTAGTCCCCGGTCGTCCACCGGGATCGGCGGTGTCGCCAGCCCGAAGCAGAGCAGGTGCTGCCGTACACCCAGCGAGCCGGGATCCTCCACCGCCACGGTGTGCGTACCCCGGTCGTGCAGCACCCGCGCGAGCAGGCCGAGCGCCTGCGACACCCCGGCCACGATCACCACCTCGGCCGGGTCCGCGCCGACGCCCCGGTTGCGGGCCAGCCAGTTCGCGACCGCGAGCCGCAGCGCGGGCGTGCCGGCCGGGTTGCCGTAGCCGAGCGAGGCGGGCGTCATCCGGTGCAGCACGGTCCGCTCGGCCCGCAGCCAGGCCGCGCGGGGAAAGGCCGCCAGATCGGGTACGCCGGGTGTCAGGTCCACCTGCGCGGGTACGGCGCGCAGCTCGTCGAACGCGTCGACGCCGGGCCTGGTGGCGAACACCTGCGGTGCTCTCCTCGGCTCGGGCGGCCGGGTGACCACGGCGGCCGGCGAGGCGACCACCACCGTTCCGGCCCGGCCGCGTCCGGCCACCTGCCCGTCCTCGGCCAGCCGCTGGTACGCCTCGGTCACCACACCGCGGGAGACGCCCAGCTCGGCGGCGAGCACCCGGCTGGCGGGCAGACGGGTGCCCACCGGCGCCCGGCCGTCGGCGATGGCGGACCGCAGCCGGGCGGCCAGCCAGTCCGCGCGGCCACCGGGCGGCGCCTCGCCGACGTCGAGCTGGAGGAAGTCCGCGCCGGCCGCTTTGGACTCCTCGAAAGCGACAGCTTTGGCCCTGTCCATCGGACCATTATGGGCACAGGCTGGACCGCATGACAGTCGCCTTCCTGCTGACGTCGCTCGTCGTCGCGATCACTCCGGGCACCGGGGTGATGCACACGCTCGCCGCCACGGTGACCGCCGGACGGCGGGCCGGCCTGGCCGCTGCCGCCGGAGGCACGCTCAGCCTCGTGCCACACGTGATCGCCGCGGTGACCGGGCTGGCCGCCCTGCTGCGCGCCGGCACCCCGGCGTTCCGCGTGATGACCTGGCTGGGCGTGGCGTACCTGCTCTGGATGGCCTGGTCGGCGCTGCGCGACCGGGGCACGTTCGCCCTCGACGGCGACCGGCCCCCGCGTCCGGCGGCGGCCGTGTTCCGCGACGGGGTGCTGCTGAACCTGCTGAACCCGAAGGTGACGGTGTTCTTCGTGGCGTTCCTGCCGCAGTTCGTACCGCCGGACGCGCCCGCCGCCACCGTGCGCATGCTCGCCTGCGGCCTGGTGTTCATGGCCGTCACGCTGCTGGTGTTCGCCGGGTACGCGCTGCTGGCCGGCGCGTTGCGCCGGCGTGTGCTGTCCCGGCCCCGGCTGACCGGGCTGCTGCGGCACGCCTTCGCCGGCAGCTTCCTCGTCCTGGGCCTCGGCCTCGCGTTCCGCGCCTAGCCTCGACTCACAACCCACAAGGAGTCTTTCCGTGCGTTTCCGGCACTCCCCCGAGATCTGGTCGGCATTTCCGGAACTGACCTGCGGCGTCCTGCACGCCGCCGGCGTCACGCCCGGCGTCGACGTCACGCCCCGGCTGGCCGGGTGTCTCGGCGCCGCCCGGGACCGGCTCGCCACCGGGCCGGAGGGTGGCTTCCCCGAGATCCAGGCCTGGCGTCGCGCGTTCACCCGGATGGGCTGCCCGCCGACCCGCTACCGCTGCGCTGCCGAGTCGCTGCTGCGCCGGTTGCGGCGGGACGGGGACCTGCCCCGGCTGCACCCGCTCGTGGACCTCGGCAACGCGCTCTCCACCCGGTACGCGGTCCCGGTCGCCGTGCTCGACCTGGCCCGGATCGACGGCGACCTGACCGTGCGCCCGGCCGACGGCACGGAGTCCTACCTGGGCCTCGGCGGGGAGAACGAGCAGCCCGCGCCCGGCGAGGTGATCTTCGCCGACAACTCCGGACACGCGCACGCCCGGCGCTGGTGCCACCGGCAGAGCGGCGCGTCGGCTGTCCGGGCCGGCACCACCGAGGTGCTCGTGGTGGTCGAGGCGATGCACGAGCGGGCGGCGCCGACCGTACGCCGGATGCTGGACGAGTTGGCTGTGGCGCTGACCGAGCAGTGGCGCGCGCCGGCGCGGACGGCGCTGCTGAGCGCGGACGCGCCGGAGTTCGCCGTGCCGGTCCGGACGGGCTGACCACGGGTGTGCCGCCTCGCGATCCAACGCCGTCGCCGGTGCGCGGGTCGCGGCCTGCGCCGATTTAGGCGTCGGGGCCGGTCCGGTCGCGCGCCGGGAACGGCCCGACGTCGGGGCCGGGTGCGGCCGGTGGGTACGACAGTTCCCTCATGAGCCGCGACTGGCCGGACGCCGTCTACCGATCCTGTCCGTTCTGACCGTGCACCGGCCAGGGGCGTTGGGTCTGGCTGGCCTGGTCGTGTTGTGGGCCGAAGGCCAGCAGGAACGTCCGGACGGCGGAGCGGACGACGCCATCCAGGTCGGTGTCGCTGAGCTGGCGTGTGCCCATCTCGGTACGGGCCTCCAGCGGGCCGACGAGGAGGGCCATGAAGTGTTCGGCGGCCTGGGCGGGGTCGCTGGGGTGCAGGTGCCCGGTGAGCATGAGCCGGGCGAACCGGTCGGCCAGAGCCGCGTTGAGACGGTGCGGCCCGTGTTCTCGGACGATGTCCAGGGCGTCGGGAAAGGTGGTGATCTCTGAGTAGAGCAGCCGTCGCAGCGCGCAGGAGCGGTCGTCGCAGTGTAGGCGCAGCAGCCGCTGCGCCATGCCTTCCAGCGTTGCGCGCAGGTCGTCACCGGGCTCGTGCAGCGGTTCGAGCGCGGCCACGCGCTCGTTCAGCACGGTTTGCGCGGCGGCTTCGAGGGCCTGCCGGAACAACGTGGCCTTGTCGGTGAGGTGGTTGTAGACGGTGGGCTTGGCCACGCCCGCCTCGTCCGCGATCTCCTGAACGCACGCCTGGGCGTATCCCTGACGGGCGAACACCGTGAAGGCGCCCTGCAGGATCGCCTGACGCTTGTCGATCCTTCCTCGCGCGGATGCAGTCGCCCGTGCCGTGCCCACCCCCCGACTGTACCCGCCGGTTCACGTCGTGGACCAAGACGCTTGCGCCTGAACGGATGAGATCACTATCTTGAACCAGTGAGTTCAAACACCGATCAGTTGGACCCTCCGCTGCTGCGGATGATCGCCGTTGTCCTGCTCGGTGGGCTGTTGGGCATCCTCAACAGCACGATGGCCGCCGTCGCCACCGACACCCTCGCCACAACGTTCGACGCCTCGCTGAGCACTGTCGGCTGGGCGTCCACCGGCTTTCTCCTGGCCGTCACAGCGACCATCCCGTTCACCTCCTGGGCCGTCGATCGGTTCGGCGGCAAGCGGCTGTGGCTGACCGGTCTCGTGCTCTTCACGGCCGGATCGCTCGCCGCCGGGCTGGCTCCGGACGTCGGCAGCCTGATCGCCTTCCGCACCCTGCAAGGTGTCGGAGCCGGTCTGCTCGACCCGCTGGTGCTGATCCTGCTGGCCCGTGCCGCTGGTCCGCACCGAGCGGGACGCGTCATGGGTCTGATGGGCCTCGTGCTCTCCCTCGGCCCGGCCCTCGGCCCGATCGCCGGCGGCGTCATCCTCGCCAACCTGTCGTGGCGGTGGATGTTCCTGCTGAGCGTGCCGGTCGGAGCCATCGCCTACCTGCTCGCCCGCCGCGTCCTACCGCAGGACGTGCCCGCCGCATCGGGACCGACCCGGATCCGGCTCGACACGCTCGGTCTCGCCCTGCTCGCGCCGGGCTTCGCCGCTGTGGTCCTGGCCCTGTCGCAGACCGCCGAGCACGCCGCGTTCACCGCGTGGCAGGCGCTCACCCCGCTGGCCCTCGGCCTCGTGCTGCTGGTCGGCTACGCCGTCGACGCGCTGCGTGCCCGGCGCTCACCGCCGCTGATCGACCTGCGCCTGTTCGCCAACCGCGGCTTCACCGCCAGCGTGACCATCATGGGGCTGGGTGGCCTGGCCAGCTTCGCGGCTCTGTTCGCGCTCCCGCTGTACTACCAGCAGGCGCACGGGCACGGCGCGTTCGCGGCGGGGCTCCTGTTGGCGCCGTTCGGTCTGGCGGGAGCCGTCGCCATGCCAATCGCCGGGCGGCTGTCGGACCGGGTCGGCGCCCGAGGCCTCGCCACCGCCGGCGCTGTCGTGGCCGGCCTCAGTGGACTGGTCCTCACCCAGGTCCGGGCCGGCACCTCCGAGGTGTGGCCGGTCCTGGCCACATTCACCCTCGGCACAGGCGCTGCCTTCTTCAGCGCCCCGACGATGGGCTCGCTCTACCGCACCCTGCCCGCCCGCGTGGTGGCGCAGGGCAGTTCGGTCCTCTACATGCTCAACCAGCTCGGCGCCGCGCTCGGCATCGCACTCGTCACGCTCATCATCCAGACCGCCAGCACCCCGATCGGCGGGTTCCACAACGTCTTCTGGCTGGTGGGCGCACTGATCCTCATCATCCTGACCGCCATCCCGTTGCTGCCCGGTCGACCGCGGCCGCCCGCCGTGGCCGGGGAGCTGACCGGAGAGGACGAAATCGCCGTACCCGGAGCGCCGGGGGGCTGACGCAAGTCCCGGTGACCGGGCGGATGGCGGGCGTGTGCGGGCCAGCCGGGTTGCGGAAGAGATCGCCCCTGCTCACTGGCACGACCCATCCACCACGGCATCGGTACGACAGCGAGTACGCGATGACCGCCCGGTCCGACAGTCCCGTCGTCTCGTGACCGAGCAGGTGCCCGTCCTGCGGACTGAGCAGCACCGTCTCCCGCCGCCCCGGAACCGTCGTCGACGCTGAAGGCCGCAGCTCGTCGGACAGGGCGCGGGCGGCCAGGCGCCGGTACTGGCGACGGCCGTCGTCGCCGGAATTGGGGCTCGATGCGGTGAGAGCCGCAAGTCCGGTTCGGGACGTGGGCGCAGAGACGGACCGGTCGGGAGACCGGCACCGCGCTGCGGTCCGACCTCGCGTCGTCGCCACCCGCTGACACGAGTGCCGGGCGTTTCCCGCAGGAAACACCCGGCACTCGCGGCTATTTTCAGGAATGCGACACGAGCAGTTTGTACAGGGACACCTGCCCATAGTTGGAGCTGCTGCAGGGAGAGGAGTTGCTGCAGTTGGCCTGGGTGTATCCGCCGGCCTTGAAGTAGTTGCCGGACTTCGAGTGCGCAATGGTCGTCTGCAGTACGCCGTTGTAGTAGGCCCTGATCTGGCCACCGCTGACGACAAACTTCGCCTCAAAGACCGTGTTCAGCTTGTAACTGCTGGTCACCAACTTGTGGTGAGTGGTGTTGCCCTTGGTGATGTAGAGGCTGGTGCCTTCCAGGCGGAACACGGTGACATCGTCGTCACCGTCGTGAATCTGAGCGCCCACAACGTGCGGCTTGGTGTTCGGGAGCTTGTTGAACGCCAGCCTGACGGTGAGGGTGTGGGTGCCCGAGGTGGACGACCAGGAGGCGTTCGAGGTGCCGTTGTTGGCCATCTCCCGCAGTTCGGAGCGGGGGTAGCTCGATCCACTGGTGGTCACACCGTTGACCGGGGCCCGGAACTGCACTCCCGTGCATTTGGTGTTCACCATGAACGCCGGATTCGTGGAGTAGGTGGCGAGTGAGGGCTGCTTCACTTCGGTCGGCGAGCCGGACGAGCCGGTCGGCAGCGTCACCTTCCAGTTCGTGAGGTTGAGCTGCTGGGCGGGGTAGTCGCAGGGGGCGGCCGCGGTGGCGGCACTCTGCGAGACGACGGGGGTGGCCAGGATGGCCAGGGTCGCCAGCATCGCCGTGACGAGCCTGCGCTTTCGAACAGGATTCATTGCGGGGTTCCGCCTTTCGAGGTGGTGGTGGTGGTGGTGAACCGGCGTTTTTCCAGCGCTGAGCGTCGCGTCATACGCACTCCTGAGTGGAGTTTTCATATATGCGAACCGCGCAGAACCGGCCCGCGCTGAGATTAGGAGGCAGAACCAGGAAGGTCAATGTTCGAGGCCAGAGCATTTGATGGGTGTGCACACTCGTGAACAGTGATCCACGGTGAGGATGCGGAGTGCGTCGGGTGGGCGCGCGTTCTCCCCCAGGCCGGACGGCGCTCTTTCAAGTCCATGATGGACTACGATCTTTCCGGTGGCCGGGGTGACTCGCATCGTCGAGGCAGCGCGGGATCGGTTACCGGATCGGGTGGCGATCGGGTTGTCGACGCCGCCCCGCCCGTTCTCGTTGATCATGAGGTTGGCGGCGGTTCCGGTCCGGTTCGTCGCCGTCAACCTCATGATCGACGGGGTGGGTGGGTAGGTGGGCGCGTGGGGTGGGGAGAATGGGTGCCGTGTCGGGAGGAGGACCGGTCGTCAGCGGGCGGGAGTTGCGGGCGGACTGTTCGCGCTGCGCCGGGGTGTGCTGCGTCGTGCCGGCGTTCACCGCGTCGTCCGACTTCGCCATCGACAAGCCCGCCGGGCGGCCCTGCCCGAACCTGGGCGCCGACTTCCGCTGCGGCATCCACACCGAGCTGCGGCAACGCGGCTTCCCCGGATGCACCGTGTTCGACTGCTTCGGCGCCGGTCAACACCTCACCCGGCACACGTTCGCCGGCCGCGACTGGCGCGCCGACCCGGCCACCGCGCAGCGGATGTTCGACAGCTTCGCGGTGCTGCGACCGCTGCACGAACTGCTCTGGTACCTGACCGAGGCGGTCCGCCTGACCCCGCCCGGACCACTGCGCGACGAGCTGACCGCCGCGCTCGACGAGACCGGCCGGCTCACCGACGGCACCCCTGACGACCTGCTCGCGCTCGACGTCGACGCGCACCGGGACCGGTCCAACCGGCTGCTGTCGCGCGCCGCCGAACGGGCCCGCGCCGGAAAGGCCGGCCCGGACCGCCGGGGCGCGACGCTGATCGGGGTGGACCTGCGCCGCACCCCGCTGACCGGGGCGAACCTGCGCGGTGCCTGCCTGATCGGGGCGGACCTGCGGGGCGTACGCCTCGGCGCCGCCGACCTGACCGGCGCGGACCTGCGCGGGGCCGACCTGCGCGGGGCCGACCTGGGCGAGTGCCTGTTCACGCACCAGTCGCAGCTCGATGCCGCACGCGGCGACCACCGCACGGTGCTGCCGCCGGGGCTACACCGCCCGGCTCACTGGTCCCTGACGCTGACCCCGGCCCGCCCCCAGCCCCGGCAGCGCCGCCGCCAACCCCGCTGACGCCACCCACGCGCGCCCCCGCCGCCGCCACTCATGCCGACCCCCGGCCCGCCCGCATCTTGGCACCCGCTCCCACCCCACCCCCGCACCGCGGCGATCAAGGACTTTGTGTCCATTTCCGCCCGCCGCCAGGCCACAAACTCCTTGATCACCCCCTTCGACCGGCTCACCAGGGCCACCTCGGCGGTGATCAAGGAGTTTGGGTCGGGTTCAGGGCCGGATGGGGACACAAAGTCCTTGATCAACTGTGAGGGGACCGGGCGGGGGCGCGTGGGTTTGGTGGGGGTGGGGTGGGGTAGGCGGCGCGGACGACGTCGACCGACTGGGAGGGGCCACCGGTGGGGTATCGGGCACGCGACGGTGAGGAACCGGTCGACCCGGCGCACGCCGAGGACGAGGCCGGACAGGTTCCGCTGGTGCAGACGGCCGCTGACACCGACGTGCCGGCACCCGCTCCGGGCGCACCGAAACCGTACGAGGTGACCGAGGACGACGGATCCGAGACGGCGGGCGGAGCGTCCGGCAGCAGCTCGGGCGGCTCCTCGATGCCGACCCACCCGGACGCGGCCCGCTGACCGGGCGCGAGCACCGGCCGAACCCGGGCCACCGAACGAACCGGGCCCGTCGCCAGGGCTCGGGCGACCCGAACGTTTGCCGTCACCCGCTGCGGGCAGGAGGGCGACATGACCAGTGAAGAGTCTTTCGGCCGCGCGGCCGGCGACGAACCCGACGGCACGACCGCGTACGAGGCGTCCCTGCGCCCGCCGGGCGAATCCCTGCACACCACCGACGACACCGGTGACGATTTCGCCGACCAGCCCGCCGAGGACCGGCGGTCGGCACGGGAGGTCAGCCGGGCCGGCTACGACGTGGCGGCCGTCTCCGGCACCGGCGACCCGTCCGAGGAACCGGAGGAGATCGAGGAGGGCCGGCCGCTGCGCTGAGCCGTACGCGGGGCGGCGGCTGCGCCGCTCCGCGCCTCGGTCATGCCCCGGTTCGCCAGCGCGTCGGCGCGCTCGTTCTCCGGATGCCCGTTGTGGCCCTTCACCCACAGCCACGTCACGTCGTGCCGGGCGCAGGCCGCCTCCAGCGCCTGCCACAGGTCGGCGTTCTTCACCGGCTGCTTGGCGGCGGTCAGCCAGCCGTTGCGCTTCCACGAGTTCAGCCAGCCGGTGATGCCGTTGCGCACGTACGTGCTGTCGGTGTGCAGCCGTACCGTGACCGGGCGGGTCAGGCTCTCCAGCGCCCGGATCGCGGCGGTCAGCTCCATCCGGTTGTTCGTGGTCGGGGTGGCCTCGCCGCCGCACAGCTCCCGCTCGTGCCCGCCCCAGCGCAGCACCGCGCCCCAGCCGCCGGGCCCGGGATTGCCGCTGCACGCGCCGTCGGTCCAGATCTCCACGACCCGGCCGGTCTCCGCCTCCACCATGCCCGGCAACCTACCGGGTACGCGAGCGCGCGGGACCACCCGACCCGCCGCGCGCGGCTAACGTGCGGGCATGACCGCTCCCCCGGACTTCGCCGCTCTGTGCAACTTCCGTGACCTCGGCGGCTGGCGGACCGGCGACGGCCGTACCGTCGCCCGGGGCCGGCTCTACCGCTCCGACTCACTGGCCAAGCTCGCCGGCTCGGATCTGGAACGGTTCGCGGCTCTCGGCGTCCGCACCGTGATCGACCTGCGTGACCGAGCTGCGGCAGGCGCTCGAACTGATCGCGGACGGCGAGCACCCGCTGGTGTTCCACTGCGCCTCCGGCAAGGACCGCACCGGGCTGCTCGCCGCGCTGGTGCTGTCCCTGCTCGGCGTGGACGACGACCAGATCGCGGCTGACTTCGCGCTCACCGAGCACGCCACCGAACGGCTGGTCGCCGAGTGGCGTGATCGCCACGGCGGCGCGCCGGGCTGGCCGGCGTACGGGCGGGCCCCGGCCGAGATCATCCGGCTGGTGCTGGCCGACCTGCGGGCCGCCCACGGTTCCGTGCACGGCTACGCGACCGGCCGGCTCGGTGTCGACGAGCAGACGATCGACGCGCTGCGCGCCCGGCTGCTTGCCGGCGACACGAAACCGCTGCCCACCCAGGGCGGCAGTACGCCGGCGGCGGAGCGACTGCGCGCGCTCGTGCGCGGCCGCGTCACCGAGGCGACCGGCCGCCGATAGGCGCCGGGACCGGCGACAGCGGAAGCTAGCGGCGCAGGCGGGCGCGCAGCCGGCCGGCCGCGTCACCCAGCACCGCGCCGGTCATCGGCAGCAGCGGACTGGACCGCATCACCGCCAGATCCTCCACCGGGCTGGTCACGCCGTCGAGGAACCGCAGCACCCGCTCCGGCGGGTTGCGGTCGAACAGCCGCTCGAAGAACTCCACCCCGCCGACGTGGCCCCGGTCCAACGCGCGCAACGCCACCGCGTCCATCCACAGGTGCCGGCCCGGGTACGCGGGCGCCGGCACCGGCGGTCGACCGGCGGCGAGCGCGCGGGCCACCTGGTCGGCCTGGCGCAGCATCGCCGAGAACGTGAATCCGGTGGACGGACGGGTCGCCCCACCGGCGGTGCCCAGCCGCACCACGCGTGGGCTCGGGCGGGAGTCGAACGGGCCGTCGGTCATCGGGATCACGCCGTCCTCGACCTCCCGCACCCGCAGCGCGGTCAGGTCCAGGCCGAGCAGGCCGGCGTACCCGCGCAGCGCCGCGTCGTAGCCCGCGTCGTCGAGCAGTTGCGGGCCGAACTCGGTGTACTCGACCAGCGCGAACCGGTCGTCGACAGGCAGCACGTACCCGAAGGACACCCCGCGATCCGGCTGGGGCGTGCGGAAGTCCATCAGCACCGCCCGCTGCCTGTCGAACGTCGGCCGGTCGGCGGCCAGCCACCAGCCCCGGAAGTGCTGCAACCAGCTGGTACGCCCCGGACGCCTCGGCCGCCGGGGCCGCGAGTCGAGCACCCACCCGGCCCGCACCAGGTCCCGGCCGTCCGGGTCGCGGACCGTGACCCGCTCACCGTCGTCGTGCAGCTCCCCCGCCGGGGCGCTGATCCGGACCGCGTCCAGCCGCCGCTCGGCCGCGGCAGCCCGGTCGTAGACCGGGGCGGAGCGGAGCATGGCGTACCGCAGGGGGTCGAGTGTCAGGACGCGGCGGCCGGCGGGCGTGACCACGTCGACCTGCGACCAGCTCGCGCTCAGCATCGGGTCCAGGTCGTCGCCGGGCAGGCCCCAGAACGCCCAGGTGCGGTCCTGGCCGCGCTTGTGCACCGGGTCCACCACCGCGACCCGCAGCCCGGTCACGTCGTGGCGGTCCAGCGCGGCCAGGACCAGGGACGCGGCGCCGCCGCCGCCGACCAGCGCGAGGTCGGCGTCGACCGGGAAGGATGGGTGCATCCGGCCACGCTGCCACACCGGCGGGAGCCGCCACCGGGCGACCCGCTCAGGGCACCGGGGCGGGCTTGCGCGCGGCCGGCTCGGCGTAGGCGGCGGCCACCGTCGCCCGGTCGAAGACCCGCCACGTCGCGGCGATCACCGCCACCGCCACCACGAAGCCCACCCAGTACGGCGCGGTGATGCCGAACCGGGCCGCCACCACGCCGCCGAGCAACGCGCCGACACAGTTGCCACCCGCCGCGACGAACAACGTGGTGCTGCCGACCCGGCCCATCAGCTCCGGCGGGGTGAGCCGCTGCCGCAGCGAGTTCGCCACGATGTTCCACAGCGCGCTGTGCGCCCCGAACGCGAACAACGCGAACCCGACCACGGCCGCGCTGCGGGACGCGGCGAGCGCCAGGTGCAGTCCCGCCTCGACCAGCAGCCCGGTCCGCACCGTCCAGGTGGGCGTGATCGCGGCGATCAGCCGGTCCCCCACCAGCGAACCGAGTACGCCGCCCACCGCCATGCAGGTGAACAACGCGCCGTAGCCGACCGAGCCCAGACCCAGCCGCTCGGTGGCGAGCAGCACCAGCACCGCCACCGCCGCGGTGAGCGTGACGTTCAGCAGGCCGATCAGCACCGTCATGGTGCGCAGCAGCCGCTGCCCCCACAACCAGCGGAACCCCTCCGCGACCTCCGCCCGCACCGACCGCCGGCCCCGCGGCGCCGCACCGCCCCGGTACGTCCCGGCGAGCAGCCCGACCAGCACGGCGCTCAGCGCGTACGTGCCGGCGTTGAGCGCGAACGGCAGCGACGCCGCCAGCACGAACAGGAACCCGCCGAGCGGGCCGGCGATCATGTTCTGCATCACCTGGGTGCCGCCGCCGAGCCAGCCGTTGGCGCGTTCCAGCATCGAGCGCGGCACCACCGCCGGCAGCACCGCCTGCGCGGCGGTCCGGAACACCACCTCGCCGGTGTTCACCACGAACAGCACCGCGTACAGCAGCGCGATCCCGGCCCGGTCGGCCAGCATCGCCGCCGCGAGCACGGCCAGCGCGCCGACGCGCACCCAGTCGATGAGCACCATCAGCCGGCGCCGGTCCATCCGGTCCGCCAGTACGCCACCGGGCAGCGCGAAAAGCAGCCACGGCAGCCACGACACCGCCGCCCCGGCCGACACCACGAGCGGATCGTCGGTGATCGACGCCACGTACAGCGGAGCGGCCACCGTCGCCGTTCCGCTGCCCAGCGCGGACAGCGTGCTCGCCGTCCACAGTCGGGCGAAGCGCCCGCCGAGCCGTTCCCCCGTCACGGCGAGGCAACCTACCAGCGGCGACGGAGCCTGCCGACCGGTTTACCGGCGGCCGGCGTTGAGACGGGCGGCCTGCCGGTTCAGGTGGTCGCGTTCGGCCAGGCTGGACGCCCGGCGGGCCGCCGCCGCGTACAGCCGCGCCGCCGTGTCCGGGTCGCCGTCGCGTTCGTGCAGGTAAGCCGCCACCGCCGGGTACCGGGGCAGCGAGTCGTCGAGCGCCGCGAGCGCCGCCAGCCCGGCCCGGGGGCCGTCCGCCTCGCCGACCGCCACCGCCCGGTTCAGCCGGGCGATCGGGCTGCCGGTCAGGCGGACCAGTTCGTCGTACCACTCGACGATCTGCACCCAGTCGGTCTCCGCTGCGGTGGGCGCGTCGGCGTGCAGGGCCGCGACGGCGGCCTGGGCCTGGAACTCGCCCAGCCGATCCCGGGACAGGGCGGTCTGGAGGATGCCCACGCCCTCGGCGATCAGCACGGTGTTCCACCGGCGGCGGTCCTGCTCGGCCAGCGGCACCAGGCTCCCGTCGGGCGCGGTCCGACCGGCCCGGCGGGCGTGGTGCAGCAGCATGAGCGCGAGCAGCCCGGCCACCTCGGGGTGGTCGATCGCGGCGGTGAGCTGCCGGGTGAGCCGGATCGCCTCGGCGGCCAGGTCCACGTCGCCGGAGTAGCCCTCGTTGAACACCAGGTACAGCACCCGCAGCACGGTGGCGACGTCGCCGGGCTGGTCGAGGCGGACCCCGGACACGGTGCGCTTGGCCCGGCTGATCCGCTGCGCCATTGTGGCCTCCGGCACCAGATACGCCTGCGCGATCTGCCGGGTGGTGAGCCCGCCGACGGCGCGCAGCGTCAACGCGACGGCCGACGACGGGCTCAGCGACGGATGCGCGCACAGGAAGTATAGCCGCAGCGTGTCGTCCGCCGACGGCACCGGCCCGGGCTGCGGCTCCTCGTCCACGAGATCCTCCCGCCGGCGCCGGGCGGCGTCGGCGCGGACCACGTCCAGGAACCGCCGCCACGCCACTGTGACCAGCCAGCCGCGCGGATCCCGGGGCGGGTCGTCGGGCCAGACGCGCAGCGCCTCGATCAGCGCGTCCTGCACGGCGTCCTCGGCCGCCGCGAAGTCGGCTCCACGGCGGACGAGGACACCGAGCACGCCCGGGATGAGGCTGCGAAGGGCGACCTCGTCCATCGGAGCTGTCACTCGGTGATGATGGGCGGCGCGCTCAGGAACGGGCGCAGCTCCAGCCACTCGTGGATCGGCTTGCCGTCCTGCCCCGGCGCGGCCGACAGCTCGGCGGCGAGTTCGAGGGCGCGCTCGTAGCTGTCCACGTCGATCACCATCCAGCCGGCGATGAGGTCCTTCGTCTCGGCGAACGGGCCGTCGGTGACCGGCGGGCGTCCCTCGCCGTCGTAGCGGACGAAGGTGCCCTCCGGGGCGAGCGCCTGACCGTCGACGTACTCGCCGCTGTCCTGCAGCCGTGCCGCGAACTCCTGCATGTAGCGCACGTGCGCGGAGATCTCCTCCGGCGTCCACTTGTCGATCATCGGCATCTCGGTGACCGGGGTCGGGCCGCCGCGGTAGTGCTTCAGGAGCAGGTACTTCATCTGTGTCTCCTCGTGGAGGGTGCGACCCATTCTGGCCGCGTTCACTCCGGGGACGAAGCCGGCCGTCCGTTCTCGACATCGGTGGCGGAGGAATTTTCGGGCGTCACATCGCGTAATCCATCCTAGGAGGCTAGTTATGCCAGTCCAGTACGGCTGTCCGGCCTGGGTCGACATGTCCGCCGTCTCGTGGCGGCAAGGAGCACACCGGACGGCAACGAAGATTTCTCAATTACCCCCAGTGATCGCCGCAACCCTCCTAGTGTTGGCCACACCGGTGCTCGTCACGGAGTTGGCCACCCGAACGACGTCCCACGCCTACAGCGGACGAAAAGTGAGGGAAGACGCGGATGAAGGCACAGTCATTTCTCGGATCGGCGGCGTTCGGCGTGGGCCTCGGCGCACTGCTGCTCCCGGCCGCCGCGCTGGCGGACACCAGAGTGTCACCCGCCACCACCCCGGTCGGCGGCACCGTCGTGCTGACCACCACGTGCAACCCGAACGCCGGTGACGCGATCTTCCGGGTCACCGGCCCGGACCGGGACCAGAACGTCCGGTCCACCACGGCCGCCGCGGGCGGCGGCCTGAGCGCCGAACTGTTCACCGCCGGGTTCACGCTCGGCACGTACACGGTGGCCACCACCTGCGGCGACGGCAGCGACGGCGGCAGCGCCACGTTCACCGTCACCCCGATCGGCGGCGCGCAGGCCGGTGGGGGCGGGCGCGACGGCGACACCGGGGTGCTGATCGCCGGTGGCGTGCTGGCCGCCGGGGCGCTCGCCGGAGGCGCGTACGCGGTCATCCGCCGGCGTCGCGCGGGCGCCGTCGCCTGACCGGAGCGGTCCGCCCGCGCCGGATGCTCCGGCGCGGGCGCCGCGTCCCTGTTCGACGGAGGTGGGATGCTGTCGGAATCGCAACGCCGCTCGCGCCTGCACACCGCCGTCGTGGTCACCGCCGTCACGCTCGCCGCCGCCACCGGCACCGGGCTGGTCTCGGCCGGGCTCGGCACCACGTCGGCGTCACCACCGCAACCCGGCGCCTCCGCCGCGCCGGCGACCGAACGACCGGGTACGGGCGGCCCGGCGCTGCCCCGATCCACGCCGGTGCGGGTCACCATCCCCCGCATCGGCGTCGACGCCGAGATCGTCCCGGTCGCCACCGACGCGGACGGCGCGCTGGAGGTGCCACCGCTGGAACGCCCGGCGGTCACCGGCTGGTACCACCCCGGTCCCGCCCCCGGCCAGGCCGGCAACGCGGTGCTGGTCGGACACGTCGACTCGCAGCACGGTCCGGCCGTGTTCTTCGACCTCGGGCGGCTGCGCGGCGGCGACACGATCCGGGTGCTGCGCGCCGACGGGCGGACCGCGACGTTCGCTGTCGACGGCGTCGGGGCGTACCCGAAGGAGCGTTTCCCCACCGCACGGGTCTACGGCGGCGACGCGGCGGCGCGGCTGCGGCTGATCACGTGCGGCGGACGGTTCGACCCCCGGACCGGCAACTACCCGGACAACATCGTCGTCTTCGCCACCGCCACCCGGTGAGGCTCACCCGGCCAGGTCGGCCAGTTCCGCGCCGGAACAGCAGCAGCGAGGGTTGAGGTGTAAGGAGGGGCCCCCTGTTAACGCCTCCGGTAGAGGAAGGGCCCCTTGTTAACACCGCTCCGCGAGTTGGGAGAATCGCGGCATGGCGAAACGGGGTGAGCGGACGGCGGCCTGCCCGTGCGGCACCGGGCGGCCGTACGCGGACTGCTGCGCCCCGGTCCACCGGGACGAGGCGACGGCGGCGACCGCGGAGGCGCTGATGCGGTCCCGGTTCAGCGCGTTCGCGCTCGGCGACGCCGCCTACCTGCGGCACAGCTGGCACTCCAGCACCCGGCCGGACCGGCTGGAGCTGGATCCGGGCACCCGCTGGACCCGGCTGGAGATCGTGGAGACCGGGCAGGGCGGGCTGTTCGACACCGCCGGCACGGTCCGGTTCCAGGCGCACTACCGCGAGGGCGGCCGGGCCGGCGTGCTGGCCGAGCACAGCCGCTTCGCCCGGGAGGACGGCCGCTGGGTATACCTGGACGCGCTGCCGGAGTGACGCGGCCCGGCGCGCCGGCTCCCACGGCACGGTCGCCGGAAGCGTGGGTTCCCCGACCGGGTCGTGACAGGGAGCGCGCGATGACCCGTCAGAGGTCCTTCAAGTCCCGGGTACGCACCCGGATGGACAAGACCGGCGAGAGCTACACCACCGCCCGCCGGCAGTTGCTCGGCAGAGCCGAAACCACGCCGGCCCCGACGGTGGCCCCCACCGGTGGGCGGACCCAGCGGGACCGCATCTCCGACGCGCTGCTGCGCGAGCGGACCGGGCAGGACTGGGCCTACTGGTTCGACCGGCTCGACGCGTGGGGCGCGGTCGACCGGAGCCACACCGAGATCGCCCGCTGGCTGGTCGACACCCACGGGGTGCCGGGCTGGTGGGCGCAGATTGTCACGGTCGGCTACGAGCAGGCACGCGGCCTGCGCGCGCCGGGTCAGCGGCGGGGCGGCGGGTTCGAGGCCGGTGCCAGCCGGACCGTCGGCGTGCCGGTGCAGACGCTGTTCCAGGCGTTCGCCGACGCGGCGACCCGACGGCGGTGGCTGCCCGGCGTCGAGGTGCGGGTGCGTACCGCCACGGCACCGAAGACGTTCCGGGCGGACTGGGCGAACGGCCCCAGCCGGATCGTCGTCGGGCTGAACCCGATGGGTGCGTCGAAGTCACGGGTGGCCGTGCTGCACGAGAAGCTGGCCGACGCCGACGAGGCGGAACGGCTCAAGGCGTACTGGCGGGGCCGCACCAGTGGTCGTTCCTGCACCGGACGGACTGATCCACGCGGGCGGTCCGAGCGGGATCCCGCCTTCGGCGGAGGCGGGATCCGGCGCTACCCGCGTGGTGCCGGCTGGGCCAGCTCGCCGATCCGCGCGGGCAGTTGCGACAGCGCGCGGTGGAACGCGGCCGGCCCGATCACCCGGTGCAGGGCCTGCACCACGGCGCGGGCACCGCGCTCGGCCTCGGCCGGGCTGACGCCGGCCCGCTCGGCGATCCGGCGCAGGAACTCGTCGTACCCGAATGCCTCGGGGTCGTCGGTGCGGGGCCGCGCCAGCAGCGGACGCAGCTCGTGCGCGACGTGCGCGGACAGTTCGGCGGCCTCGCCGCCGCTGATCCGCTCGGCGAGGGTGCGCAGCGTCGCCTGGGTGAGCGCGCGGGCGTCGTCCGGCGGCACGCCGGCCCGGGCGGACACCCGCGCGTAGAACTCCGGTTCGGCCATCGTCGGTCCTCCCGTCGCAACGGCAGCGTGGCTACCCGCCGCCGGTCCCCGCAAACACCGCCGCGAGCGCCGCCGGCCCGGGCGGACACGCTCAGGCCAGGGCCCGCGCCGCCGAGACGATCGCGCCGACGCCGATGCCGGCCCGGTCGAGCTGCTGGGCGGGGGTGCCGGAGCCGGGCAGTCCGCGTACCGCCAGGTGGTTGACCCGGGACGGTTCGCCCAGGTCGGCGAGCGCCTCCAGCACGGCCGAGCCCAGCCCGCCCTCCGGGTAGTGGTCCTCGACCACGACGAGCCGCCCGCCGGTCTCCACGACGGCCTCGGCCAGCCGCCGCCGGTCCACCGGCTTAATCGAGTACAGGTCGATCACCCGGGCGTCGATGCCCTCGCGGGTCAGTTCGTCGGCGGCGGCGAGGCACAGGTGCACCGTCACGCCGGTGCCCAGCAGCGCGACGTCCCGGCCGTCGCGCACCATCCGGCTGCCGCCGATCGGGAACGGCTCGGTGTCGTCGTAGAGCACCGGGTACTTCCCGCGCGTGGTGCGCAGGTAGGTCACGCCCGGGTGGTCGGGCATCTGGGCGACCAGGGCCGCGCAGGAGACCGCGTCGGCCGGGCAGAGCACCGTGGAGCCGGGCACCGCCCGCAGCGCGGCGATGTCCTCCAGCCCCATCTGGGACGGGCCGTCCGGGCCGATCTCCACCCCGACGTGCGAGCCGACGAGCGCGATGTCGGCGCGGGACACGCCGGCCATCCGGATGAAGTCGTACGCCCGGGACCAGAACGCGGCGAACGTCGCCGCGAACGGTCGGTAGCCGCGCACCGCCATGCCCACCGCCGCGGCGGCGAGCTGCTGCTCGGCGATGAACATCTGGAAGAACCGATCCGGGTACGCGGTGGCGAAGCGCTCCGCCCGGGTGGAGTCGCTGACCTCGCCGTCGAGCGCGACCACGTCGGGCCGGGCGGCGCCGAGGGCGCGCAGCGCGTCGCCGTACGCGTCCCGGGTGGCGACCTTCGCGCCGCGGGAGTACCGGGGCAGCTCCGGCTGTCCGTGCTCGGCCGGGGCGGTGCGCGGCGCGGGCGGTGGCTTCGGTCCGGCGACCCGGATGCGCCGGGGGCCGCCGAGCGCGCGTACGGCGCGCTCGGCCAGTTCCGGGTCGAACGGCTTGCCGTGCCAGGCCGGGTCGTTCTCCACCTCGGGTACGCCCTTGCCCTTGACCGTGCGGGCCAGCACCACGGTCGGCCCGGCGGCGTCGCGCGCCTGCCCGTACGCCTCGTCGACGGCGCCCGGGTCGTGGCCGTCGACCACGATCGCCCGGCAGCCGAACGCCTCCACCCGCCGCCGGTAGGTGTCCAGGTCCCACTCCAGCTCGGTGGGGCCGCGCTGGCCGAACCGGTTGACGTCCACGATCGTGGTGAGGTTACGCAGCCCGTAGTGGCCCGCCTTGTCCAGCGCCTCCCACACCGATCCCTCCGCGGTCTCGCTGTCGCCGCAGAGCACCCAGACGTGGGCGGGCGACCGGTCGAGGTGCTGGGCGGCCAGTGCCACCCCGACGCCGACCGGCAGGCCCTGCCCGAGCGAGCCGGTGGCCACGTCCACCCAGGGCAGCGCCGGTGTGGGGTGGCCCTGGAGGCGCGAGCCGGATCGCCGGTACGTCTCCAGCAGCTCCTGCTCGCTGATCGCGCCGGTGGCGCGGAACACCGCGTACAGCAGCGGGGAGGCGTGCCCCTTGGAGAAGATCAGGTGGTCGTTGCCGGGGTTGTCCGGGTAGGACCAGTCGTAGCGCAGGTGCCGGGCGACGAGCACGGCGAGCAGGTCGGCGGCGGAGAGGCTGGACGTGGGGTGCCCGGAGCCGGCCATCGTGCTGCACCGGATCGCGTCCACCCGCAGTTGGGCGGCCAGCTCCGCCAGCCCGGTCAGATCCTCGTCGCGCAATGTGCGCTCTGCTTCCAACGTCACCGCGATCGTCTCCCGGGCTCGCCGATTTCCGGACCCACGCTAACCGCGAACGCGACCATTGGTCCCTTTTCTGGCTATTCATGCCCGACCGGTGACGAGCCAGAGCGCCACCAGCAGGTACGGCAGCACCGCGACCGCGAAGGCCGCCGGATTACCCACCGCGCCGGCGAGCAGCCCGTACCCGCCGTAGAAGGCGACGATGGTCAGGTCGGTGGCCATCCCGGCCAGCGACGTGACGGTGGCCCGGGACGGCCCGGCGATCCGGGCCTGGAGCCGCACGTCGGCGAGCACGGTGGCCAGCTGGAACGCGGCGAACGCCGCCGCCAGCAGCAGGAAGCCCGCCGGGTGCCGCAGCAGCGCCCCGGCCGCCGTCGCCGCCGCCGCGAACACCAGCAGACCGGCGTACCCCCGGTGGGACAGCCGCTCGCCCAGCGGCGCGAGCAGTCCGCCCACTGTCATCCCGGCCCACACCAGCAGGAGCAGCAGCGGAACGCCCACCTCGGCCATCCCGGTGTCGGCGGCCAGCAGCCCGGTGTACTCGTCGAGCCCACCCCAGATCGCGGTGACGGCCGCGACCAGCAGCACGGCGGTGCGGACGCGGCGGTCGGCCCGCACCTCGCGCAGGCCCAGGCGCAGGCTGTCCAGCCAGCCGGGCTCCTCGTCACCCGCGCCCGGAACAGGCGCTGCGGGCGGTGTGCGGTGCTCCGGGAAGCGGGCCGCGACGGCCGCCGCCAGCAGGCAGGTCGCCACGCTCGCCACGCCGACCGCGAGGTAGCCGCCGAGCGCGAACACCGGCCCGGCGAGCACCCCCGACCCGACCGCGCCCAGCACCTCGGCGGTGCGGGTCCGGCCGATCAGCCGGGCGTACCGGCCGGTTGCGCCGAGGTGTTCCAACTCGGTGAAGACGAGCGCCTCCAGCGCGCCGGAGCGCAGCGCGCCACCGGCGCCCCAGAGCAGGAAGCCCACGGCGAACGCCGGATAGGACGGCAGCAGCACCCAGAGCGCGAACCCGACGGCGGCCAGCAGCGGCGCCAGGCAGAGCAGCAGCCGGCGCGACACCGCGTCGGCCCACACGCCGGAGGGCACCTCCAGCACGATGCCGGCGGCCGCCCAGAGCACGAACAGCGAGGAGATCTGCCCGACCGACAGTCCGGTGTCGGCGAACAGCAGCACGTAGAGCGGGTAGAGCAGGACGAGGTCGGTGAGGAACGCGTACCCGTAGAGCGTCGCCGCCAGACGGCGGGTCGCGGGCACGCGGGAGGGAGCGACGAGCATGGAACCTTCCCACGGAACGTGACGGACACCGGTCGGAGTGCTCGGCGTCCGCGGCGGCCCGCGGCCTCGTCGCTCAGGAAGGCATCAACATCGCCAGGTCATACCGGGATCCTATCCGCCGTGAGGCGCCCGGGTGGTCCCTGCGGAGGGCACGAATTCGGGGCGGGACCGTGCGGTCCCGCCCCGGTTCGTCTCCGCTGTCGGGTCAGCGGCGGAACTTGTCCACGTCGGCCTGCGGAATGACCATGGTGGCCTCGCTGTCCGCGGCCTGCTCGGCGGTCGGCTGGCGCGGTGTGGCCGGCTGGGTGCGCTCGGAGTCCGGGTACGCCGGGATGTGCTGCGTCGCCTCCGCGCCCACCTGCGACGGCACCGGCTCGGTGGCGTCCGCGCCGGTGGCGGCCGGGGCCGGCCGGGTGCCCGGATACGCGGGGACCGGCTGGGTGCGGTCCGCCTCGGCGTCGCGGCTCACCGGCTGGGTCAGCTCGGAGTCCCCGGACGGGCCGTTGGCCGACAGGCGGGCCTCGACGTCACGCCGGCCCGCCTGGTAGGCACGGGCATGCGTGGCGATGGTGCGCGACTCCTCCTCGGCCCGGGTCAGCCAGTTCTCCCAGCGGCTCTGCATCGGCCGGACCAGCCCGCCGCCGACGCCGACGACCAGGATGCCGCCGACGGTGGCGAGCACCGCGATCAGGACCGGGGTGGTGACGGTGGTGGCGACGCCGATCTGGTTGAGCGCGGCGATGACGCCGAGGCCCAGGATGAACACCGAGGCGAGGTTGGCCAGCACCCGCCCGTACGAGAGGCCACCGAGCGCACTGGAGATGATGTCCTTCACCGCGCGGGCGATGGCCGCGGCGACCACCACGATGACGATCGCGACGAACGCCCGGGGCAGCCAGGCGATCACGCCGGCGATCAGGTCGGAGATGGGGTTCGGGCCCCAGATGCCGAACGCGAGCTGGAGCGTGACCAGCAGCACCCCGTAGTAGGCCAGCTTCGCGACGATGTCACTGGCGTCGTACTTCGAGCGGGCCAGCGCGGTCTTGATCCCGCCGCGCTCCACGGCGCGGTCGAAGTGGACCCGCTCCAGCACCTTGTCGACGAGCTTCAGCACGGCCTTGGCGATCAGCCAGCCGACGACCAGGATCGCGACGAACGCGACCGCCTTGGGCAGGAACAGCATCACCGAACGGAACGCGTCGCCCACCGCGTCCCCGAAATCGTCTCTCATCGAAGGGCCTCCACGTACGTGGTCCAGGTTTGTTCGGGTGGGGCTACCCGGACGCGCGTGCGGGGAAACGCGGTCAGCCTCCGGGGCAGCGGTAGACGACCTGGGTGCCGGCCTGCGCCGTCGTCGGTCCGACGATGTTGACGGTGGCGATGCCGGTGGTCGTCCCGGTCCCGGTGAACGTCCACTTGAGCGTGAGCGCGACGGTCCGCTGCCCGTTGCCGACCCGTTCGGTGAGCACCGCGCCGGGCGGCGCGTCCGAGCGGAACCACTGGTACCGGATCGTCCCGCCGCGACCGTTGGTGCGCACGGTGGCCACCACGTCGACTGTCACGTCGCAGGCGACACCGGCGGGCCGGGACACCGCGACGGTGACTCCCTCGACCTCCAGCGGGCGCAGCCGCTGCCACAGGTAGAGGCCGACGGCCAGCAGCAGCACCACGGTGAGCAGCGCGGACAGCACCGAGACGACGCCACGCCAGGCCGGACGCCGGCGGATCGGAGGCGTGGCGGGCCAGGGCGGCGCGGGCGGCGGCGTCGCCGGCACGCCCGGCCCGAAGCGCAGCTCACCGCCCGGGGCCGGCACGCCACTCGCCGGCCGCGCGTGGCCGGTCCGATCCGGGTACGCCCCGGCGCCCGTCGCCGCCGTGCCGGTGGCGCGGCCCGGATGCGGTACGCCGGTGGGCTGCCAGGAGGCGGTGGGCTGCCACGACGCGGTCGGTTCCGCGCCGGGGCGCAGGGGCGGTTCCGCGCTCGCACGCGGGTGGACGGCAGCCTGTCCGGTCGCACCTGCCGGCGCCGGGCGCATCTGGGCCGTCGCCTCCCCCGTGTCGGCTGCCCGGCCTGGGCGCAGGTGCACTGTCGGCTCGGCGTCGGACGGTGTCGGCGTGGCCGGGGCGGCGAGGTCTGCGGTGTGGTCGTCCCCGCCGGGGATCACCGTCAGGTGCACCGTGGGTTCGGCGGTGGGTGGCCGGTCGGCCGCCGCCCCGGCAAGGTGGACGGTGGGCTCCGCGGCGTCCGCGTCGCCGGTGATCGGCAGGGCGCGGGTGGGCAGCGCCTCGGTGGGCTCGTCGGGGCGGGTCACGCCGATCGTCCCGGGGACGGGCTGCGGGGCGGGGCAGCGGGCACTGTCGTACTCCTAGCCGGGGGTGCAGGCGTGGTAGAGCGTCACGTACACCGGTGACGCCGAGGTGGTCGTGTTGCCGGCGGCGTCGGCGGCGGTGACCCGGATGGGGATGCGGGCGCTGCGCTTGGGCGTGGACAGCGGGCCGAGCGTGCCGGTGAACACGCCCCGCCCGGCGGCGGCCATCCGGATCGTGCCGGCGGCGCCATCCACGGTGTAGCCGAACGTGACGGTGAGCGCGGCCGGGCCGCTGCGGTCGTCGGTGACGGTGGCGGTGACGGTGCTGGTCTTGGCGCCGTAGGGGCAGCCCGTCGGGTCCAGCTCGCCCGGGTCGGCACGTACGCCGTCCACGACCGGCGCGGTCACGTCCGGTGGCGGCGGGCTGGTGGTGCGCGAGGCGCTGGGGGCGGGCGTAGCGCTGGGGGCGGGCGTGCCGGTACGGGCCGGCGTCCCGGTCGGGCCGGGGGTGGCCGGCGGCGCGGGAGGTGGTGGTGCGGCGGACGCGGTGGACGGGGTGGGCGTCGGCGACGGGCTCGGCGACTCGGCGCCGGTCGGCTCCGGTGTGGGTGCGCCGGTGGTGGCGGGCGCGGCACTCGCCGGACCGGTGGGGCCCGCGGCGGACGTGCCGTCGTGGGCGGCGTAGCTGTAGCCGGCGCCCCCGGCCAGGACGGCGGCGACCAGCGCACCGGCGGTGAGCGCGGTACGGGTGCGCCCGCTGCGGAACCGTCCGCTCCGGCCGGTGGTGGTGCCCAGCGCGGTGTGGGCGACAGCGGTGCCGCCCTCGGCCCGGTCCGGGAACGGCCACAGCGCGGCGAGCAGCGCCGCCCGCCGGGCCAGTTCGCCCAGTCCTCGTTGCTCCCAGTCGCTGCCGTAGCCGCTGCCGGCGACCCGTTCCAGCAGGTCCAGGAACGCCTCGGCGGACGGCGGACGCTCGTCGGGGCGTTTGGCCATGCCGTGGCGCAGCAGTTCGTGCACCGGCGGGGGCGCCGCCTCGGCGGGGATCGGCGCGCTGGCGTGCTGGTCGCGCAGGGAGAGCAGGTCCGGTCCCTGGTACGGGGGCCGGCCGGTGAGGCACTCGAAGAACGTGGCGGTGGCGGCGTAGACGTCGCACGCCGGGGCAGCCGGGGCGCCGGTCCACTGCTCGGGGGCCATGTAGCGGGGCGTGCCGGACACCGTGGTGTCGGAGCCCTGACCGATCGGCATGGCGATGCCGAAGTCGGCGAGCTTGCTCAGCCCGGAGCCGGTGACCAGCACGTTCTCCGGCTTGTAGTCGCGGTGCACGACACCGTGGGCGTGCGCGGCGGCCAGGCCCGCGAGCGAGCCCTTGAGGACGCAGAGCGCGGCCTCGGGCGTGGTCGGGCCGTGTTCCCGCAGCATCTGGCGCAGGGAGACGCCGTCGACCAGTTCCATCACGATGGCCGCGCCGTGCGGGCTCTCCACGTACTCGTAGAGGCGGCTGACGTGCGGGTCGTCGATCTCGCCGAGCAGCCGGGCCTCGGTGCGGAACGCGGTCCGGAACGCGGAGTCCTCGCCCAGGTCGCGGACCAGGTACTTGATCGCGACCGGGGTGCCGGTCGCATCGTGGACGGCGAGCACGACGCTGCCCGACGCGCCGGCGCCGAGCCGGCGGACGGGGGTGTATCCGGACAGTTCCCAGCCGCTCATGCGACAGACTCCACGGCGTCCCACGGGCGGATGTCGGACTCCGCCTCGCTCGTCATTCTCACCGAGGCGCGGGCACCGGCCATCGCCGCAACGGCTGTTTCCGGACGCCGGTCGGCGTCCGGTCGGCCGCGCGGCGCGGCGTCGCACGGCAGGTCGTCGGTATCGGACACACCGTCACGAGTACCAGACCCCGGCAACCGCGGGTCAGAAGCGGCGGGGTGCGGGGATTCCTGCCGGTGGGGGGTTGCGGAGCAGCCAGAGGGGGTTGCTCGCGCCGACGATCTCGCCGTCGCGGTCACGGACCTGGGTGCGCACGTACGTGCCGGAGCCGACGCGCACCGGCAGGTCGTACCAGCCCTGCCGCAACTGCCGCCAGGCGACCGGCCCGACCCGGACCGCCGGTGTCGGGTCCGCGACACCGGCCCGGTCGACCTCGCCGGTGACCGTCTCCAGCGTGGCCCCGGCCGGCAGGTCGGTGGCGCGCAACCGCACCGTGACGGTGTCCTCGGCAAGGACGGCGAGCGCACCCATGGCGCTGCGGCCACCCAGTTCCAGGTCCAGCGCACCCCGGTAGCCGGCCAGGTCGGCGAACCACGCCTGACCGGCGCGCAGCGCCACGACCAGGTCGTCCCGGCCGGTCGAGGCCGCCCACACCGATGTGACGTTCCGGTCCCGGCCGGCCCGCCAGTCGGTGCCGTCGTGGTCGTCGGTGACCCCGACGGCGGTGAGCGGGATCGCGTTACGGGCCGCCACGTCGTACGCCCAGAGGTGGTCCTCGACCGGCCGGCGTCCGATCTCGATCAGGTCGACGCCGAGCGCGTCGCGGCTCACCAGCAGCCGGGCCAGTGACTCGCGGCGCTCCACGTCCAGCGGGTGGTTCCAGCACACCACCCCGCCGTGCGCGTGCAGGAACTCCACCATCTTCTCGGTGGCGTCGACGTCGTTGTCCCGGTACGGCGGGGACGGGAAGCGCGGCAGCGTGCCGTCGCCGCCGAACCAGTTGAGGTGCCGCACCATGGACACCTCGTACGCGCGGTGGTGGGTGACGCCGGGGTACGCGCCGTCGTAGCCGCGCAGCACCTCGGCGCGCAGCTCCTCGCCCGCCTGGCCGGCGCGGCGGGCGCGGTCGAAGACGAGCCGGTCCACCAGGTACGCGCCGCGCCCGCCCCGTGCCGCGGTCACGCCGAGGCGCAGCCCGCGCAGCGAGTTGTCCCCGGCGACGATGCCGGGCCAGAGCCGCCGCACGTCGGCGAGCAGGTCGAACGTGTGCCGCCGCCAGGCACCCGCCGGGGCGGGCGTCTCGACGGTGCCGTGCCGGCCGTCCACCGTGTGCCGGACCGTGTCCACGCCGCCGAGGCGGTAGCGCAGCACGAGCTGTCCGGCGGGCCGGCCGGGCCCGGCCGGGTGGTGCGACAGCGCCACCTCCACGGTGAGCGTGGCGTCCCGGCCCGCCGCTTCCGGGCGTACGTCGAGGTGCAGTGTCGTGTCGGAGATGTTGGCGGTGTGCGTCCAGTTCCACGCCTTGCCCGCGTACCAGAGGGTGCCGGAACCGGCGGCGGTGAGCCGCAGCGCGCGGCCCGGACCGTCGGGGGCGTCCGGCGCGTCCACGAAGTCGGCGCCCGAGGTGGACAGTCGTCCCTCGGTGGCCGGCTCCCAGGTCCAGGCCAGGCCGCCCTCGCGTTCCTCGGGGCCGTCGAAGTGGACGACCCGGCGGTGGTCGTGGGCGGCGACCCGGAAGTCGTGGTCGGTCCACCAGAGCACGTCGACGCCGTTGCGGCGGGCCTGGTCGAGATGGGCGGCGTAGCTGGCCACGCCCTCGCTGAACGAGGCGTGCAGGTGCATCGCCATGCTGACCGGCCGCCGGCCGCGCGGCGGGGGCGGCGGCCGGTCGTTCGTGGCGGCCAGCCCGACCGGCACGCCGATCCCGGCGACCGCCAGGCCGCCCGCGGCCACGAGCACGCTGCGCCGGTCCAGCCGTCCGCGACTCGCCATGTCATTCCCCCCGTTCCGCCCCGGCCAGCGTACGGGTGGGCGGCCGGCGCGGGGGCACCGCCGTCCGGGCGGCGAGCGGGCGCCCGGCCCGGCCGCCGGATCGGTGCCGGTCGGGCCGGCGACGGCTCCGGTCCGGCGGCCACGGCGGACCGCGGACGACCATGGTCCGTCCCGGTCAGCGGACCGGAGATCGCCTACTCCGGCGGCAGGCGCGGCCGGTTCACCGGCAGCGAACGTCGCTTTTGTCCTCTGGCGCACCACCCGGGCTTGGCAATATTCTCCACCACGCGCTCAGTCGTTGCATTTCCTTTACACCGCCCGGCGCCGGTCGGGCCACCGAGGAGGCGAGATGCACTTCGACCACCCCGAGCTGGACCGCCGTACGCTGCTGCGGGCCGGCCTCGGCGCCGCCGCGGTCGCGGTCGTCGGCAGCGAGCTCGCCCTACCGGCCGCCGCGCGGGCCGCGCCGGGCGCGGACCTCGACTGGATCATCGCCTGCGACGAGTGGGCCGCCCGCCCACCGGCCGACCCGCTGTCGGTCAGTGCGATCCCGACCAACAAGATCATCGTGCACCACATGGCGTTCCCGAACGTCACCGACTACTCCGAGGAGCACGCCAAGCAGCTCGCCCGCGACTGCCAGGACCTGCACATGGACGGCAACGGCTGGTCCGACACCGGGCAGCACTTCACGGTGAGCCGCGGCGGTCACGTCCTGGAGGGACGGCACGGCAGCCTGGACCGGCTGCGCGAAGGCGACCGGCAGATGGTCGCCGCGCACTGCCCGGGCGAGAACGGGCGGGCCATCGGCATCGAGAACGAGGGCACCTACGTCACCGAGACGCCGCCGGAGGAACTGCTCGACGGGCTGGTCCGGCTCTGCACCGCGATCTGCCGGCAGTACGGGCTGCACGCGCACGACATCTTCGGTCACTGGGGCTTCCGCGCCACGCTCTGCCCGGGCGCGATGTTCTACCGGGAGTTCCCGGCGCTGCGCCGGGCCGTGTGCCACAAGCTCGGCACCAAGCTGGGCGACGTGCCGGCCCGCCGCTGGCCGGACATCTGGCGCTTCGTCGGCGGCCCGGTGGTCCGGGTCGCCCAGGAGCTGCTCACGTTCCGCGGCTACACCGTGCCGGCCACCGGCGTGTTCGACGCGGCCACCGTCGCGGCGGTGCAGGACTGGCAGGCGCGCAACGGCATTCCGGTCGACGTCGACGCCACGCTCACGGCGCCGACCTGGGAGACCCTGGCTCCGGAGCTGGACCAGAAGTCCAGCGGGATCCCGGTGGCCGCGGCGCAGTCCATGCTCGCCTCCAAGGGATACGCCGAGGTCACCGCCACCGGCGAGTACGACCACGCCACCCGTACGGCGGTGAAGGACCTCCAGCGCCTACACGGACTACCGCCCACCGGCAAGATCAGCACGACCACCTGGTGCGCGCTGGTGGGGGGTGTGGTGCGCGAGTCGTTCCGCAAGCACTGACGGCGCACCGGCGGGGAGAGAGCGGTGGGGGTGGCAACGGCGCCACCCCCACCTCGTCGTTGCGGGATGGAACAAGACGAAACGTCGGCATTGACGACTGGTGAACGACGGCTATCCCGGACGGCGGCGGTGCGCCGATCATTGCCCGGAGATAGATATGAGTCATTCTCACCTCCGGGCAGGACGCCCGGGCGCGGAGGCCGAGACGCCGTCAGCCGGGCGTACCGAACGGCCCTACTCCGCGTCCCCGGAGGATCGCCATGCCACGACCCCCCGTCCGCGCCCGCCTCGCGGCGCTCACCGCCGCCGCCCTCACCGCGAGCGTCCTGACCGTCGTCCCGCCGTCACCGGCGCTCGCCGCCACCACGTTCACCCCCGACGACTACTGCCTCGGCCAGTGCGCCGACATCCTGCCCCCGGGGCAGAACGGCAACGCCACACTCGTCGCCATCCTCGCCCACCAGGCGCTCGGCACCCGCCCGGCGCACTCCAGCGACCAGCTCGACGAGTACGCCAACCTGGTCTACAACTACGCCGGCCTGACCGACGAGCAGATCGCCCACTTCTACAACGACGCCTCGTTCGGCGTCCCCGACGCGCAGGTCGAGAGCAGGATCTCGCCGCGCGCAGACGTCACCATCGTCCGGGACAGGGCCACCGGCGTCCCGCACGTCACCGGCACCACCCGCGCAGGCACCATGTTCGGCGCCGGGTACGCCGGAGCCCAGGACCGGCTCTGGGTGATGGACCTGCTGCGGCACGCCGGACGCGGCACGCTCACCTCGTTCGCGGGCGGTGCGCCGGGCAACCGGGAGCTGGAGCAGAGCATCTGGGCCAACTCGCCGTACTCCGAGGCCGACCTCCAGGCCCAGGTGGACGCGCTGCGCCTCAAGGGCACCCGGGGTCAGCAGCTCCACACCGACGTCGCCGACTACATCGCCGGCATCAACGCCTACATCGACAAGTCGATCGCCGACGACAACTACCCCGGCGAGTACGTCCTCACCGGCGCCGGCAAGCCCAGGCACTTCACCATGACCGACCTGATCGCCACCGCCGGCGTCATCGGCGGGCTGTTCGGCGGGGGCGGCGGCAGCGAGATGCAGTCCGCGCTGGTCCGGGTGGCCGCCCGGGCCAAGTACGGCCCGACCGAGGGCGACCGGGTCTGGACGGCGTTCCGGTCGCAGAACGACCCGGAGACAGTGCTGACGCTGCACGACGGGCAGAGCTTCCCGTACGGCGCGACACCACCCGGCGCCACCAGCGCGGTGCTACCCGACGCCGGCACCGTGGTCGCCGAGCCGTTGGCGTACGACGCCACCGGCGGGGCCGCCGCCCGCACCGGCAGCAGCGCCGCCACCAAGGACCTGCTCGGCGGCCTGTCGAACCTGCGCGCGCAGGGCATGTCGAACGCGGTGGTGGTCTCCGGCCGGCACACCACAAGCGGCAATCCGGTGGCCGTGTTCGGCCCGCAGACCGGCTACTTCGCGCCGCAGCTGCTCATGCTCCAGGAACTCCAGGGGCCGGGGATCAGCGCCCGCGGCGCCGCGTTCGCCGGGCTGAACCTCTACGTGCTGCTCGGCCGCGGCCAGGACTACGCATGGAGCGCCACCTCCGCCAACCAGGACCTGACCGACACGTACGCGGTGCCGCTGTGCACCACCGACGGCAGCGCGCCGACGCTGCGCTCCAACCGCTACCTCTACCGTGGCCAGTGCGTCGCGATGGAGGTGCTGGAGAAGCGCAACTCCTGGTCGCCGACGCTCGCCGACTCCACCCCGGCCGGCGCGTACACGCTGCGCTCGCTGCGCACCAAGTACGGGCTGGTGGCCTACCGGGGGCTGGTGAACGGGCAGCCCACCGCGTTCACCAAGCTGCGCTCCACCTACCGGCACGAGGCCGACTCGGCGATCGGCTTCCAGGCGTACAACGACCCGGCGGCGATGGGCAGCGCGGCGGCGTTCCAGGCGTCCGCGGCCGGCGTCGGGTACGCGTTCAACTGGTTCTACGTCAACTCGACCGAGGCGGCGTACTACAACTCCGGCTCCAACCCGGTCCGCCCGTCCGGGCTCGACCCGAACCTGCCGGCGAAGGCGGAGCCGGCGTACGAGTGGGCCGGCTGGAACCCGGACACCAACGACGCCACGTACACCCCGGCGTCGGCCCACCCCCAGTCGGTCAACCAGGACTACTACGTCAGCTGGAACAACAAGCAGGCGCGCGACTTCGGCGCGGCCGACGGAAACTTCAGCTACGGCGCGGTGCACCGGGGCCAGTTGCTCGACGGCCCGGTGCAGGCCGCGATCGCCTCGCGCAAGGTCGGCCGCGCCGACATCGTCCGGATCACCGCCGAGGCGGCGGTGACCGACCTGCGCGGGCAGCAGGTGCTCGGCGAACTGCTGCGGGTGCTCGACAGCACGCCGGTCACCGACCCGGCGCTCGCCGCCGCGGTGACCAAGCTGCGGGCCTGGCAGCAGGCCGGGTCGCGGCGGGTGGAGACGTCGCCCGGCTCGAAGGTCTACCAGCACGCCGAGGCCATCCGGATCTTCGACGCCTGGTGGCCGCTGCTGGCCTCGGCGCAGTTCCGCCCCGGGCTCGGTTCCGACCTGTACGCCGCGCTCGTCGACGCGCTCGACGTCAACGAGGCGCCCTCGGGCGGCCAGAACGGTGCCCGCGACGGCACCGTGAACTGGGCGTCGCAGGGGCAGGCGCACAAGGGCTCGGCGTTCCAGTACGGCTGGTGGAGCTACGTCGACAAGGACCTGCGGGCCGTGCTCGGCGACCCGGTGGCCGGCGGGCTCGGGCGCACGTACTGCGGCAACGGCAACCTGGGCGCGTGCCGGCAGGCGCTGCTCGACACGCTCGGCCAGGCCGCGGCGGCGTCCGCCACCACCGTCTACCCGGGCGACTCGTCCTGCGGGGCCGGCGACCAGTGGTGCGCCGACTCGATCGTCCAGTCCGGGCTCGGCGGCATCACCCAGCCGCTGATCGCCTGGCAGAACCGGCCGACCTACCAGCAGGTCGTCTCGTTCCCGGCGCGCCGGGGCGACACGGTGACCAACCTGGCGCAGGGCCGTACCGCCACCGCGTCCAGCACCCAGTTCCTGACCAGCTACACCCCGGCCAAGGCGGTGGACGGCAGTCTCGGCACCCGGTGGGCCAGCCGCTACAACGACAACCAGTGGCTGCGGGTGGACCTCGGTTCGGCCCGGACCATCAGCCGGGCGGTGCTGCGGTGGGAGGCCGCCTACGCCACCGGCTACCGGGTCGAGGTCTCCGGTGACGGCAACTCCTGGCAGCCGGTGTTCAGCACCACCACCGGCAACGGCGGCGTCGACAACGTGACGTTCGCCCCGGTCAGCGCCCGCTACGTGCGGATGTACGGCGTCAAGCGGGCCACCTCGTACGGCTTCTCGCTCTACGAGTTCGAGGTCTACGGGCGGTGACCACAGGCGGCCGGCCGGCCGCCTGTCCGGGCAGGTCAGCCGCGCCCTTTCGAACACCTGTGCGATGATGACGCGGTGTCGAGCGAGGTCACCATCCTGCACGCCGACCTGGACGCGTTCTACGCCTCGGTCGAGCAACGCGACGACCCCCGGCTGCGCGGCCGGCCGGTGATCGTCGGCGGCGGCGTGGTGCTCGCGTGCAGCTACGAGGCCAAGGCCCGGGGCGTGCGCAGCGCGATGGGCGGCCGGCAGGCGCGGCGCCTCTGCCCGGACGCGCTGGTGGTGCCGCCCCGGATGGCCGCGTACACGGCCGCCAGCCGGGCGGTGTTCGAGATCTTCCGGCACACCACCCCGCTCGTCGAAGGGCTCAGCATCGACGAGGCGTTCCTCGACGTGGGCGGGCTGCGGCGGCTCGCCGGGGCGCCGACCGCCGTCGCGGCCGCGCTGCGGGAGCGGGTACGCCGCGAGGTCGGCCTGCCGATCACCGTCGGGGTGGCCCGGACGAAGTTCCTGGCGAAGGTGGCAAGCGGCGTGGCCAAGCCGGACGGGCTGCTGATGGTGGAGCCGGAACGGGAACTGGCGTTCCTGCACCCGCTGCCGGTCGAGCGGCTGTGGGGCGTCGGCCCGGTCACCGCCGCCCGGCTGCGCGAGCGCGGCATCCGTACCGTCGGGCAGGTGGCCCGGCTGGACGAGCCGGCCCTGGTGTCGCTGCTGGGCGGGGGCGCCGGGCGGCACCTGCACGCCCTGGCCCACAACCGCGACCCCCGGGCGGTGCAGGTGGGCCGCCGCCGTTCCTCGATGGGCGCGCAGCACGCGCTGGGACGCGGGCCGCACTCCCCCGCCGACCTGGACGCGGTGCTGGCCGGGCTGGTCGACCGGGTCACCGGGCGGATGCGGGCCGCCCGGCGCACCGGCCGCACGGTGACGCTGCGGCTGCGCTTCGCCGACTACACCCGGGCCACCCGGTCGCACACGCTCGACGAGCCGACCGCGCAGACCGGGCCGCTGCGGGCCGCCGCCGGGGACCTGCTGCGCGCCGCGCTGCCGCTGATCGCCGAACGTGGCGTCACGCTGCTCGGCGTCTCGGTGGGCAACCTCGGCAGCGGGCACACCCAGCTCACCCTGCCGTTCGCCGCCGAACCGGGCCCGGCGCTGGACGCCGCCGTCGACGCGGTGCGGGACCGCTTCGGATCCCGGGCGCTGACCCGCGGCGTGCTGCTCGGCCGCGACCCGGGCGTCGAGATGCCCCGGCTGCCGGACTGACCGGCCGGCCTCCTCCCCGGGTAGGAGACGGACTCCGACCCGTGGCCGCGGGTGCGGCCTGCGGGCGGGCGCGACCGGCCCGGCCCGTCACGAGCATCTACAGGCATGACTACCCTGCGGAACCGGGCGGCCGGATGGCACCGCCCCCTGATGCTCCTCGTGTCCGCGATGGCGGTGCTCACCGTCGTCGCCGCGATCGGTGTCGTGGCCGACCCGCGCGTGCTCACCGGCGCGCCGATCTGGCTCAAGCCGCTGAAGTTCGCGATCTCGTTCGTGCTCTACGGCGTCACGCTGGCCTGGATGCTGTCCCTGCTGCCCCGCCGCAGCCGGGCGGCCGAGCGGGCGGCCACCGTGATCGTGGCCGTGTCCGTGGTGGAGATGGCCGTCATCGTGGGTCAGGTGCTCCGCGGCACCACGAGCCACTTCAACGGCACCACCACGCTGGACGCGGTGCTGTTCAACGTGATGGGCGTGGCGATCACCGTGCTGTTCGCGGCCCAGTTCGTGCTGGCGGTCGTGCTGGCCCGCCGGTCGCTTCCGGACCGGGCCGGCGGATACGCGGTCCGGCTCGGTCTCGCCGTGTCCCTGCTCGGCATGCTCGTCGCGTTCCCGATGGTGGCGCAGCGCCCGGCCGGCGCGCCCGCCGGGATCAGCGGCGCGCACAGCGTCGGCGTCCCCGACGGCGGCCCGGGGCTGCCGCTGCTCGGCTGGAGCACCACCGGCGGCGACCTGCGCGTCGGGCACTTCGTCGGGATGCACGCGTTGCAGGCGCTGCCGCTGCTGGCGATCCTGCTCGACCGGTTCCTCGGCGCGCGGCTGGACGAGCTGACCCGGGCCCGGCTGGTGCTCGTCGGCGGCGTCGCGTACGCGGGACTGACGCTGCTGCTGACCGGGCAGGCGCTGCGCGGCCAGCCGCTGCTCGCACCGGACGCGCGCACGCTCGCCGCGGCGGGGGTGCTGGTGGCGGCCACCGCGACGGCCGCCGCGCTGGTGCTGGCCCGCCGGGCCCGGCGTACCGGTGTGGTGCTGGTCGGATGAGCGCCACGGTCCCCGGCCGGGTCGGCCCGGCGGTCCACCTCGGACCGCCGGTCGGATGGCGGCGGCCGGTGGACACGGTGGCCCCCGCCGCAGCGGTTGCCTAGGCTGGCGCGGTGAGGTGGGTCGGCCGGCTGTTCGACGCGCGCGACACGTTCGCGCGGATCCTGCTGCTGGACCTCAGCGGCATCGGCTACCTGGTCTTCGGCGCGCACGGCGGCCCGGCCGCCACCGGTACGCAGTGGGCACTGGCGGTCCCGGCGTTCCTCCTGGCGCTGCTGTGCCACCGCCGGCCGCTGGTGAACCTGCTGCTCCAGTCGGCCCTGCTGGTCGCCGCGCTCGTCCTGGTCGACGACGAGACGATCAACCAGGTCGGTGCGAGCTGGGCGCTGCTGGAGCTGACCATGCGCGCCACCCGGCCCCGCACGATCTGGCTCGGTGCCGGGCTGCTGGCCGCCGTCGACCTGACCGGCCTGATCGGCGCACCGGTCCGTACCGTATTGACCGGCCTGTTCGGACCGGCCGTCACCGTCGGCCTGCCGCTGCTGCTCGGGCTGGTCGTGCGGACCACCCGGGAACTCGGGCGCCAGGCGCAGGAGCGGGCCGAGGCGGAACGGCGCCGGCGCGAGTCGGAAGACCGGGCGGCCCGTGCCGACGAGCGCGGCGCCATCGCCCGGGAACTGCACGACGTGCTCGCGCACCACGTCGCGTCGATGGTGCTGCGGGTCGGCGTGGCCCGGCACGTGCTGCCGGACCTGGATCCCCGGGTCGGTGAGGTGTTCGACGACGTCCACGCCACCGGCACGGCCGCGCTGACCGACCTGCGGCGGCTGGTGGCGGTGCTGCGCGGCCCGGACGGCGTACGCGGTGACGCCGCCCTGACCGCGATCGACCCGTCGGCGCTGCCGGCCGCGCTCGGCGCGGCGGTCGACCGCGCCCGGCAGGCGGGCGTCGTGGTGGAGGCCGACGTCGACCCCGGGGTCGGCACGCTCGACGCGGTACGCGGCCAGGCGGTGCTGCGACTGACCCAGGAGGCGTTGACGAACGTGGCGAAACACGCGGGCGCGGCGGCCCGGGCTCGGCTGACCGTGTCGGTCGAGGACGGCGCGGTGCACTGGGCGGTGACCGACGACGGGCGGGGCGCCGCGCCGGCCGGGGTGCCCACCGGCGGCGGTCACGGCATCGTCGGGATGCGGGAACGGGTCGAGGTGCTCGGCGGGCGGCTGGAGGCCGGGCCCACCGGGTCCGGCTGGCGGGTACGGACCGTGCTGCCCGGGGCGGGGCCCGCCCCGCACCCGCACCGGCCCCGCGCCGGGATGCCGGAGCCGGCGTGATCCGGGTGCTGCTGGTCGACGACCAGCACCTCATCCGGGCCGGTCTGCGGATGCTCTGCGACGCCCAGCCCGACCTCGAGGTCGTCGGCGAGGCCGACAACGGCAGGGACGCGGTCGCCCTCGCCGCCCGGCTACGCCCCGACGTGGTGGTGATGGACCTGCGGATGCCCGGTGTCGACGGGATCACCGCGACCAGCCGGATCCTCGCCGACCGGCCGGCCACCCGGATCATGGCGCTCACCACGTTCGGCGACGACGACCACCTCTACCCCGCGCTGACCGCGGGCGCCTGCGGGTTCCTCCTCAAGGACGCGCCCCCGGCCGACCTGCTCGCGGGCGTCCGCCGTGCCGCCGCCGGCGACAGCCCGTTCAGCCCCGACGTCCTGCGCCGGCTGGTCGAGCGCGCGGTGCACGCCCGCGCCGGCGCGCCCCGGCGTACGGCCGGCCTGACCGCCCGCGAGCGGGACGTGCTGGACCTGGTCGCCGACGGGCTGTCGAACACCGAGATCGCCGACCGCCTGCACATCGGGGTGACCACGGTGAAGACGCACATCACCAGCCTGATGACCAAGACCGGCAGCGCCAACCGGGTACGCCTGGCGCTGTGGGCGCGCGGCGGCTGACCGGGTCACTCCTCGATCGCGCCGCCCACCGCCCGCAGGTGCGCCCGGAACGTCAGCGCCGGGTCCGCCTCCCGGGCCGCCAGGTACGCGCCGAACCCGACCTGCGCGCGCAGCGAATCGCCGGCCCGGATCCGGTCGGCCTGCCGCCGCTCGGTGTCCCGGATGGACTCGGCCAGGTCGAACAGCTCCCCGGCCCGGTCGGCGGGTACGAACAGCACGCCGTCGTCGTCGGCCAGCGCCACATCCCGCGGGCCGACGGTGAGCGGTCCGACCCGGGCGTGCTCCAGCGCCCCGGCCGGGCGCGGGTCCAGGGCCAGCGGCCCGCTCGGGGTGGCGCCGAGGCTGAACACCGGCAGCCCGACCGCGACCAGGTCCGCGGTGTCGCGGTGCGCGCCCCACACCACCAGTCCGGCCAGGCCGGCGGCCCGCGCCTCCAGCACCACCAGGTCGCCGACGCAGGCGCGGTCGGTGCGCCCGCCGTCGTCGACGACGAGCACGTCCCCCTCGGTGGCCCGCTCGATCGCCTCCAGGAAGACGTCCACGCTGCCGGCGTGCCGGGCCGGGCGGACCCGGCCGGCCAGGCGCCGCCCGGGCAGCACCGGGACGACGGCGGCGGGGGCGCAGCGGACGGGGACGCCGGCGCGCAGGCAGGCGTCGGCGACGTGGGCGGTGGTCAGCGCGGCGAAACGCGCGGCCGGCGCGTCCTGACGGATGTCCATGCGACGACGCTAACCAGCCGACCCGGCCCCGGGCAGGTGCCAGTCGGCGTCCGGTGGCCTGCGGCGGTCGGCCGGGCCGGACGGAGACCGCTCGCCCGTCCGGTCCAGGGGCGAGCGGACGGTGTCGGCGCGACGGTCGGTCATGACGGCGGTTACCCGGCTCCGGGCCGGCGGGTCGAGCCCCGCGCCGTGCCGGGCGGTGCGCGGCCCGTTTGCGGAGGTCGAGGGTGGGAATCCCGCGATCCCGGCGGAGGAAGGCGGCGAGATGGACCAGGATCAGTTCATCGGCGCGGTGGCCCAGCGGTGCGGCGCGTCCGCGGAGCAGGCCACCGCGATCACCCGGGCGACGTTTACCACGCTGGCCGAGCGCATCGACGGCGGGGAGGCGCGCGACCTCGCCGACCGGCTGCCGGAGGCGCTGCGGGCGTACGCGTTCGGCCCGGCCGAGGACGCCGAGCCGTTCGGGCTCGACGTTTTCGTGGAGCGGGTGAGCGGACGCGCCGACGTCGACGTGGACGCCGCCCGGGACGGGATCACGGCGGTGTTCGACGTGCTGCGCGACGCGGTCAACCCGGCCGCCTACGCGCAGGTCGTCGGGCAGCTCCCGGCCGAGTACGGCGACGTGGCCGACCAGAGCGCGCCGTACGTGCGGCGCACGGCGTGACGGGGACGCGATGAGCGAGGACGCGCTGCGCCGCCCGCCCGAGGCCGACGCCCAGGAGCAGCGGCAGGACGAGACGCTCGTCGGCGGACCCGACACGGTCGGCACGGCGGTGCCCGAGGCGAGCGAGGCGGACCTGGCCGAGCAGGGCGTGCTGCGCCCGCCGAGCGACCGGGCCGGGCTGGGCGAGTCGGTGCGTGACGACCTGACCGCCGCCGACGCGGTGGAGCAGAACACCGAGATCCCGCTGCCGGACGAGGAGCACTGGGCCTGACCGGTCAGTGGTCCGGGCTGCCCGCGGGCGCCATCAGCCGCAACGCGTTCGGGTCCAGGCCGATGCGGACCGGCGTCCGCCCGTACGGCTCGCCGTCGACCTCGATGCGAGCCGGCCGGTCGGTGTCCAGCCACAGCTGGCGTACCGCCAGGAACGGCTCGTCGCCGAGCGTACGGCGGTGGCCGGCCGCCGCGTTGCGCGCCGTCTCGCGCAGCAGCCCGCGACGGGTCGGCCCACCCACCGGGTACGCGACCAGCAGCCGGTCGTCGGCGGTGGCGTCGGCGGTGATGGGCCGGCCGGCGTGGAAGCCGCCGTTGGCCACGTACACCTGATGCGTGGTGAACGTGTGCTCGCGGCCCTCGGCGCGGACCGTCACGGCCAGCGGCCGGTGGCGGGCCAGCAGCCCCAGCCCGGTCAGCGGGTACGCGAGCCGCCCGACGACCCGCTTCAGCCCGGGCGGCGCGGCCTGCATGATGTCGGCGGACAGGCCGACCCCGACGTGGTTGGTGAACCGGGTGTCGCCGATCAGGCCCAGGTCGACGTCGATCACCTTGCCGCCGGTGAACACCGCGATCGCGGCGTCCAGGTCGAGCGGGACCCCGACGGTGCGGGCGAAGTTGTTTGTGGTGCCCAGCGGCAGTAGGCCCATCGCGATGTCCCGGTGGGCGAGCAGCCGGGCCGCCGCACCGACCGTGCCGTCGCCACCGCCGGTGACCAGCAGGTCCGGCCCCAGGTCGGCGGCCTCGGCGAGAACCCGGTCCAGCTCCCCCGGCCGGTCCGCCGGGTACGCGCCGAGCAGCGCGAAACCGGCGGCCCGCAGGCGTGCGTGGACGGTGTCGTAGAGCCGCCGGCCGCGCCGGGAGTGGGCGTTGACCACGAGCACCGCCCGCCGTCGTTCCCGGATCGCCGTCGACAGTTCCTGCTTGGTCCGCACGGATGCGACCCTATCCGGCGGCACCCGGAGGGACCGGGCCACCGCGTCGGCAGCGGTGCGGCCCGGTGGTGGACCGCACCGTGCGGCGCCGGTCGGTTCGGCATCGGCGCGCTGCGCCCGCTGGGCCGGCCGTATCCGTCCGTCCGCAAGGTCACCGCATAGGGAAACCCCCGATTACGGGCGGTGACGACATGCCTAGCGTCGATCACATGGCATCTGACGCGCTCACACCGTCCCGGACCGGCCGCGCCCGGCTGGCGCTGCCCCTGCTGCTGCTCGCCCTGCTCGCCCCGGCCGGGTGCGACGGCGGCGACGCAGGTCCGCCGGACTCCGCACCGGCCGATGTCGCCGGGGACGGGGACGCGGACGCCGGCACGCTCGCCGGGGTCCGCCCGCCCTGCCCGTTCACCGCCGCTCAGGTGTCGGAGATCGTCGGGCAGAGCATGCGGGACGACGGGAACTGCGCGTTCGGCGACGGCAAGGGATTGGCCAGCCTGACCGTCACCACCGCGTCGGCGGAGGCCGGCGTGACGACCTACGACTACCAGCACGAGCAGGCCGGCAAGCAGTACGAGAAGGTCGTCGACCTGGACCGGGGCGAGCGGAGCTACCTCGCGGTCAAGGACATCGGCGGCGAAGCGGTGCTGATCGACGGCAAGGGCGCGTACACCGTCACCATCAGCAGCTTCGGCGGCGGCACCGCCGGCAACGAGCAGATCCTCCGCCGTACGCTCGACGCGATTCCGGGCTGAGGGCAGGCATGCGAACCCGTGGACTGATCGCGCTCACGCTGGCCGCGGCCCTGCTCACCGCCTCGGCCGGCTGCGGCGGCGACGAACCGCCGGCTGCCGGTGGCGCCGCCCCGGGCGCGAGCGCGCCGGTCGCGGAGCCGACCGGGGAGGCGCCGGCGAGCACCGAACCGGTGGACGACGCCGCCGCCCCGCAGGCGTGCGCGCTGGTGCCGAAGGCCGACGCGGAACGCCTCGCCGGCACCGCGCTGCAGGAACCGGTGGTTTCCGACCGGTCGTGCACCTACACCGGACCGACGAGCGGGCCCACCGCTCAGGTCGAGGTGTTCGTGGGCGACGGCGCCAAGAAGTACCTCGACATCGAACGGCAACTCGGGCACGAGATCCGTGAGCTGGCCGGGACGGCCGACGAGGCACTGCTCACCGCGGAGACGTTCTTCCTGCGCAAGGGCGAGTTGTGGGTGGCGGTGCGGCTGGTGCGGCTCAACGACCCGCAGGAGAACCGGGCGCCGCTGGAACGGCTCGCCCGTACCGTCGCCGGCCGGATGTGAGGCGGCCGGTGCGTGGCCGGCGTCTACCGCACCAGGAGGTGATCCCGCCGTCTCGACATGCGGACAGCTTCGGGGCCAGGCCGCGCCGACGCTGGGTTCGCGGGCGCGGCTGTGCCACCATCCCGCCATGGACGCCGCACTGGTCGGCCGCGACGCGGTCGTCGAGCGGGTGTGGCGTGCCCTGACCTCCGGTACGCCGGTGCTGCTCGACGGTCCGAGCGGCATCGGCAAGACCGCGCTCTGGCGGGCAGTGGTCGCCCACGCCGGGCGCACCGGCTGGCGGGTGCTGTCCGCCGCGCCCACCGAGGCCGAGACCGCGCTGCCGTACGCGGCACTCGCCGACGTGCTCCGCCCGCTGGCCGACGCGCTACCGGGGCTGCCCGCGCCGCAACGGGTCGCCGCCGACATGGTGCTGCTGACCGGCGAGCACGACGGCGCGGTGGACGAGCGGGCGGTGGGCGCGGCCACCCGTACGCTGCTCGACGCGGCGGTCACCGACGCGCCTCGGGTGCTGCTCGCGGTCGACGATCCGCAGTGGCTGGACCCGCCGAGCGCCCGGGCGCTGCGGTTCGCGCTGCGCCGGCTGACCCGGTGGCCCGCCGTCCTGGCCACCCACCGCACCGGGGACAGCCCTCCGGTGCCGGTGCCGCTCGGGCTCGACGACGACCCGGCCGGGCGGCCCGCGCTGCTGCGCGCCGCCGTACCCCCGCTCACTCCGCCCGACCTGCACCGCGTCCTCGCCGCCCGGCTCGGCGGCACGCTCAGCCGTCCGCTCACCGACCGGCTGGCCCGCGACGCCGACGGCAATCCGCTGCTGGCCATCGAACTGGCCCGCGCGGTGCTGCGGCTGCCGCGCCCGCCCGCGCACGACGAGGACCTGCCCGTACCGTCGTCGCTGCGCCTGCTGCTCGCGGAGACCCTGCGGGCGCTGCCCGGTCCGAGCCGGGACGCGGTGCGGCTGGCCGCGCTGCTGTCCGTGCCGACGCTGCGGGACCTGGCGGCGGCGGGTGCGCCGGCCGGAGCGCTGGACGCGGCCGAGGACGCCGGGCTGGTCGTGGTCACGCCGAGCCGGATCGACTTCGCGCACCCGCGGTACGCGGCGGCGGTGCGCGAGAGCATCCCGCCGGGGGCCCGGCGGCAATTGCACGCGCTGCTCGCCGGTGCGGTCGCCGACCCGGACGAGCGGGCCCGGCACCTGTCCCGGTGCACTGTGGCGCCGGACGTCGCCGTCGCCGCCGATCTGGCCGCCGCGGCGGCCCGGCAGCGGGTGCGCGGCGCATCGGCGCTCGCCGCCGACTGGTACGCCCGGGCGGCCGAGCTGACCCCGCCGTCGTCGGCCGCCGACCGGAACCGGCGCCGCCTCGACGCGGTGCAGTGCCGCATCGACAGCGGCGACTACGCGGCGGCCGGGCGGGCCGCCGCGGCGGCGGCCGACGAGCTGACCGGCGCCGAGCGGGGCGAGGCGCTGCTGTTGCGCGCGCTCGTCGCGTGGTGCGTCGACGACCTGGTCACCGCCGTCCGGGTCGCCGAGCAGGCGCTCGCCGCCGCTGGGCCGGACGGCGACCTGGCCGGGCGGATCCACACCCACCTGACCATGTTCCACGACCAGCCGGAGCCGGCCCGCCGGCACGCGCGCGCCGCGATCGCCCGCCTGTCCGGCCGCGACGAGCACCGCCCGCTGCTGACCGCCGCGCTGCTGCTGCTGTTCTTCAACGAGGTACGCGCCGGCGGCCCGGCGCCCACGGAACTGCTGGACCGGGCGCTGGCGCTGGAGGACGGCGAGCCGTCCTTCCTGGCCGGTTCGGTGCCGGCGATCTGGTGGAAGTCGGTCGACGACCACGACCGGGCGCGGGCCCGGCTGCACCTGATGCTGGACCTGGCGGTGGCACGGGGCGACGACCCGCTGCGGCACGAGGTGCTGACCCATCTCGGCGAGACGGAACTGCTGGCGGGGCGCTTCGCCGAGGCCGGTTCGCACATCGCCGCCGCCCGTGACCTGGGTGAGCAGCTGGGTACCGGGCTGGTGGGCGAGAGCTGGCTGGGCGGTGTGCTCGACGCGCACCGGGGCCGGTTGGCGCAGGCGGGCGCCGCCGCAGCCGGGCTGCGCCGCGACGACGACCTCGCCGACACGTGGAGCCGGCGACTGCACCACCAGCTCACCGGGCTGGTGGCGCTGGCGTCCGGGGAGTGGGCCACCGCCGCGACGGCGTTCGGCGCGCTCGCCGCCGATCTGGACGGGTCGGGCATCGCCGAACCGCTCGGGCAGCGCTTCGAGCCGGACTGGATCGAGGCGTGCGTGGGCGCCGGTGACCTGGACACCGCGCACGCCGCGCTGGACCGGCTGGCCCGGCGCCACAGCCGGCTGCCACGACCGTGGACGACGCTCGGGCTGGCCCGCAGCCGGGTCCTGCTGGCCGGCGCGACCGGTGCGGATCCGAGCGCGGCGCTGGACGCGCTGACGCAGGCCCGGGCCGCGGTGCCGGAGGCGGTGCTGCCGCTTGACCGGGCCCGCTGCCTGCTCGCCGCCGGCCGCGCGTACCGGCGGGTGCGGCGACGCCGGGAGGCGCGGGCGGCGCTCGACGCGGCGGTGGCCGAGTTCGACGCACTCGGCGCGTCCGCGTTCGCCGACCGGGCGCGGGCGGAGCTGGGCCGCATCGGCGCCCGCACCCCGGCACCGACGACGCTCACCGCGACCGAGGAGCGGGTCGCCCGGCTCGCCGCGCGGGGCCAGACCAACCGGCTCATCGCCGACGCGCTCTACATCAGCCCGAAGACGGTGGAGGCCAACCTGGCCCGGGTCTACCGCAAGCTGGGCATCGCCAGCCGTGCCGAGCTGGGCGCGGCGATGGGCCGGCCGCCGGGCGACTGAGTCGCTCAGCACCGGCCAGGGCGCTCAGGACGCGGCCAGCGTGCCCAGGTGCGCGCCGAGCAGCTCCCGGGCACGCGCGGGCGGCATCCGCTCGGGGTACAGGAGCGCATGCAGCGCGAGCCCGTCGAGCAGGGCGTGCAACCGGGCGACCGTTTCGTGGTCGGCGGCCGGTTCCCCGGTGAGCAGCACCACGGCGAACTCGACGGCGCGGCGGATGCCGTCGTCCGCGTCGGCCATCCGGGCACGCGCCACCGGGTCGGTCTGGGCGCGCGCGGCGAGCAGCAGCCACACCTCGGCCTCGCGGACGCGCTGGCGGTCCAGTGGCAGCAGTTGTTCCAGGATCCGCTGGGCGACCTCGCGCGGGCCGCCGGTGCGGTCGTCGGCGGCGATCCGCTCGGCCGCCTCGGCCTGCACGTGCTCCATGGCGAACACCAGCAGCTCGGTCTGGGTGGCGAAGTAGTGCCGCAGCGCGCTCGGTGACCAGCCCGCCTCGGCCGCGATGCTGCGGACGGTGGCGGCGCCGACGCCGTCGCGGTAGACGACCCGCCACATCGCCTGCGCCAGTTCGGCACGGCGCGCGTCGTGGTCGACGATCTTGGGCACGGGCCCCTCCGGAACGTGGTTGACGACCGCTGTTACGGTTATCGCACAGCGTACTAAAAAGGGAGGCCGCATGCTCGTGGCAGTGATCGTCGGATGCGAGGTGGCGTTCTGGGTGGTGCTGCTCGCCGGCCTGATCGCCCGGTACCCGCTGCGGCGGCCCCGCCTCGGCGCCGCCCTGCTGATCGCCGTGCCGGTCGTCGACCTCGTCCTGCTTGCCGCCACGATGATCGACCTGCGCCGGGGCGCCACGGCCACGTTCGCCCACGGCCTCGCCGCCGCGTACCTCGGGTTCTCGGTGGCGTTCGGGCACAGCATGGTGCGCTGGGCCGACGAGCGGTTCGCGCACCGGTTCGCCGGCGGCCCTCCCCCGCGCCGGGCCCCCCGGTACGGGATGGCCCGGGCCCGGCACGAGTGGCGCGAGTGGGGTAAGGGCATGATCGGCTGGGCGGTCGCCTGCGCCGTGCTGCTCGCCGGCATCGCCCTGGTCGGCGACGGCGAGCGCACCGCCGAGCTGTGGGCGTGGACCGGCCGGCTCAGCCTGGTGATGGCGGGCTGGCTGGTGTTCTGGCCGGTCGCGTACACCGTCTTCCCGAAACGGGCGCCGCGCGACGCGTGAGATTCACCCACCGCGCCCGGCGACCCGGCCGGACGCGCGCAGCCACTCCCAGCGGGCGTGCTCGGCGTACTGGAGGTAGACCGCCTGGTTGAGGTGCCCCTGCGTGTCGAGTCCGTAGCCGCGCACGGTGACGCGCACCCGGAACGGATCTGCCATGCCGGCAGCCTAACCAGGGGCGCAGCGGTAATCCGGGTGCGGTCCGGGCCGCGCGCCTCTAGCCTGCCCGGCGTGACAGTGGAGATCGTGACCCTGGCGCAGCGGCCCGACCTGGCGCCGCTGCTGGACGCCGACTTCGACGGCGCCTGGCCGCCGTTCATGCTCTGGGATCCGATGGGCGCGATCTACTACGGCGTCGCGCACGAGACGTACCCCGAGTTCGTCTTCGCCGCCGTCGACCCGGCCGAGCCGGGCCGGGCCGTGGCCCGGGGGTACGCGGTGCCGCTGCGCTGGACCGAGGACGAGCTGCCCGACGGCGGCTGGGACCGGGTGATCCAGCGGGCCACGCTCGGCCGGCTCACCGGGTCCACGCCGAACCTGGTGTCCGCGCTGGAGATCTGCGTGCGCCCGGACCGGCGCGGCGGCGGGCTGTCCGGGCTGATGCTCGCGGCCATGCGCGCGGCGGTGGCCCGCGCCGGCTTCGACACGCTGGTGGCGCCGGTGCGCCCGAGCGGCAAGGCCGCCGTCCCGGACGTGCCGATGACCGAGTACGTGGCCCGGCGCGGCCCGGACGGGCTGCCGGCCGACCCGTGGCTGCGGGTGCACGTCCGCGCGGGCGGGGTGATCGAGCGGGTCGCGCCCCGGTCGATGACGGTGACCGGCACGCTCGCCGACTGGCGGCGCTGGACCGGGCTGCCGTTCGACACCTCCGGCCCGGTACGCGTGCCGGGCGCGCTGACGCCGGTGCTCGTCGACGTCGACCACGACCACGCCGCGTACGTCGAGCCCAACGTGTGGGTGCGCCACCGCCTCCGAGCGGGCCGGCGGATCAGGCCGGCCAGGCGTGACCGATCCCGTCGAGTAGCAGGACCACGCCCTCGGTGGCCGCCTCCCGGTCCCGGGAGATCTCCCGGTACTCCGGCGAGGTGGACCAGCGCTCGAAGTCCTCGCGGCTGCCGAACGACAGCAGCACCGCCTTCTGGTGCGGCCAGTCGCCCTCCACCACGCGAGGAGCGGTGTCGGCGGCGAGCAGCTTCCCGCCGTACCGGGCCAGTACCGGCGGGAAGGCGGCGGCATACCTGTCGTAGCGCGCCCGGTCGTGGATGGTGAGCTGTGCGAGGGCGTAGACGGTCACCGGGTCAGGCTACCGACCGCCCGAGCGCCGCGGTGTCGTCCGTCAGGTCGGCCCACCGCCGTCGTGACCCGGCCGACTGTCCGCTGTGCTCTAGCCATTATGCCTCTGACCTGCGAATACTGGTAGCAGACTCGCGCGCCGCGCGTCGGGTGGGGGAAGAGGTGGGGCACGATGATCGGACAGGAGACCCAGCCGGAGGCCATACCCGAGCCTCGGAGCGCGCCGGAGGGCCCGGTCCGGCCCGCCGCGCCGGTTCCCGCCGCCGTGTGGCAGGTCCGCGTGCGTACCAAGCTCGACGACCTGTACCAGCAGCTCGCGGTGCTGTCGCCGCGTGATCCCGAGCGGGCCGAGGCGCTGCGCGCGCAACTGTCCGGGGTGGAGGGGGTGCTCGGACGCAGCGGCGTGGTCGAGTGGTTGCGCGGCGGCAACCTGGAGTACGCGTGGCAGACGATCCACTCGGTGGAGCGGGCCATGGTGGCGCTGCGCTCCCCGGACGAGCTGACCGGGCTGCTGCCGGCGTACCGGAGCGCGGCGGCGCAGGTGCTGCCGGCCGACGACAAGGTGCTCACCGATCTCGACCCGTCGGCCGGAGCCCCGTCCGACGCGCTGCTGCGCGCCCGGGTGCAGGCGTTGCTGCTGCGCTACCACTCGGCGTCCGACGAGTTCCACGAGTCGGCCCGCCGGCTGCGCAACCGGATGCTGGGCCTGTCGGTGTTCGCGCTCGTCGCGGAGATCCTGGTGGTGCTGGTGCAGTGGCGCAGCCACGACGTACGGCTGCTGGAGGCGCCGACCGACGCCGGTGGCGTGCCGGCGTGGCGGCTGTTGTTCTTCGTGCTGATCGCCGGGGCGCTCGGGGCGTTCCTCAGCGCGCTGCCCTCGATGATCACCTCACGGTCCGGCGGCCTGCCCTACAAGCTGCCGTTCCAGCAGGGGCTGCTCAAGCTCACGATCGGCCCGCTGGTCGCGGTGGTCGGCATCATGCTCGTCATCGGCGGCCTGGTGGAGACCAGCGTCAGCAGCACCGCCGCGCTGCTGGGCCTGGCGATCGTGTTCGGCGCCGGGCAGCAGGCCGTCACCGCGTTCGCCGACCGACGGGCGGCCGAACTCCTCGGGCCGGCGGCCAAGAGCTGACGCCGGGTGGTGACCTCGACCGGCCGTGTCACCTGCGCGTCTACGCGGCGTTCGGGGACCAGGAGCGGCTGACCCAGCCGGTGCGCAACAACAACTGCGCGGGCTGAGCGCCGGTTAGGGGATGGCCAGGCCGTACGCGGCGAGGATCTCCAGGATCGGCTGGTAGTAGCTGGTGCCGCCGCTCGTGCAGTTGCCGCTGCCGCCGGAGAGGACGCCGATGACGGTGCCGGTCGCGGCCACGTAGAGCGGGCCGCCGCTGTCGCCCGGCTCGGCGCAGATGTTCGTGCGGATGAGCCCGGTGACGCTGCCTTCGGCGTAGTTGACGGTCTGGTTCAGCCCGGTGACGGTGCCGCACCGTACGCCCGTGGTGGCGCCGCTGCGGCAGACCCCCTGCCCGACGTACGCGCTGCCGGCGGCGGTGACGGTGACCTGCCCGGGGTAGGTGTGGACCGCGCTCGGGTGGGCGACGGCGCCGGTGTAGCGGACCACGCCGTAGTCGTTGCCGGGGAAGCTGCTGCCGCTCCGGCTGCCCAGCACCGTGGTGCGGGCGCTGTCGGCGTACCAGGTGGCGGCGAGGCGCGTGCAGTGCCCGGCGGTCACGAAGTACCAGGTGGTGCCGCTGCGCACGTTCGCGCCCAGGGAGCACCGCCCGCCGCCGCCGTAGATCGCCTGACCGCCGGCGATGAGCGTGCGCAGCCGCCCGGGTTCGTGGCGCAGCACCGCGTCGGCCCGGTCGGCGGTGCGGCGCAACGCGGCCAGCTCGGGTCCGCGTACCGTGTCGTCGGCGGTGACGGTGAGCCGGCCGGTGGCCGGGTCGCGCCCCCAGGCGGTGCCGGGCGTACGGAGATCGGCGAGCGCGGCGGGATCGGACGGCGGTGCGGCGACGCCGGCCCGGGCGAGCGCCGGGGTGCCGGCGAGCAGGGCGGCGAGGACGAGTACGACAAGCGCGGGTCGGCGCATCCCCCGACACCTCCTCCATCGTCTACGGTCGATCTGCCAAGCATCGGTCCGGTGGCGCGATCGACTCAAGTGGCAGAACCGGCGGCCCCCGAAACTTCCGGAACCGCGCCGGGCGGTAGGCGCACGCTCGCAGCCCGCACCCACCCGCAGACTCCGCCTGCTCACCCGATGCCGGCCGCCCAGGGTCGACGCATCGAGGTGATTAAGTTTTCGGAACACTTCCGGTAGGCTCCGGGCAGAGATTCGCTTCGATCCACTCACGATGTGCCGGGGAGTCACTCCCGGACCTGGCGCGGCCACCGGGCGGCCGCGCGGAGCCGACGTCGTGGCGGGCGGTGGGGCCGAGGCGAGCCGATCCCATTGTCAGGCTAGAGAGGCATTCAGATGGACAAGGTGCTCGCCCGCGGCAGCGGGAGCGCGGCAGCCCGGTCACGCCCGCGGACCGCTGTGATCGCGATGGTGGCGGGGGCCGCGGTGGTCGCCGCGACGACAGCGGTGGCGACCAGTGCCAGCGCCGGCACGACGCTCGGCGCGTCGGCGGCGGAGCAGGGCCGGTACTTCGGCGCGGCGGTGGCGGTCAACAAGCTGTCCGACAGCACGTACGTCGGCATCCTCAACCGCGAGTTCAACTCGGTGACCGCCGAGAACGAGATGAAGTGGGACGCCACCGAGCCGTCCCAGAACCAGTTCAACTTCACCAGCGGCGACCGGCTCGTCGCGCACGCCCAGGCCAACGGCATGCGGGTACGCGGCCACGCGCTGGCCTGGCACTCGCAGCAGCCCGGCTGGGCGCAGAACATGTCCGGCAGCGCGCTGCGCCAGGCGATGCTCAACCACGTCACCCGGGTCGCCACCCACTACCGCGGCAAGATCGACTCCTGGGACGTGGTGAACGAGGCGTTCGACGACGGCAACAGCGGCGCCCGCCGCAACTCCAACCTGGAGCGCACCGGCAGCGACTGGATCGAGGCCGCGTTCCGGGCCGCCCGCGCCGCCGATCCGGGCGCCAAGCTCTGCTACAACGACTACAACACCGACAACTGGAACTGGGCCAAGACGCAGGCCGTCTACAACATGGTGCGGGACTTCAAGGCCCGGGGCGTGCCGATCGACTGCGTCGGTTTCCAGTCGCACTTCAACAGCGGGTCGCCGTACCCGAGCAACTACCGCACCACGCTGCAGAACTTCGCCGCGCTCGGCGTCGACGTGCAGATCACCGAGCTGGACATCGAGGGCTCCGGCAGCACCCAGGCCACCACGTACGGCAACGTGACCCGGGACTGCCTGGCCGTGCCGCGCTGCAACGGCATCACGGTCTGGGGCATCCGGGACACCGACTCCTGGCGGGCCAGCGGCACCCCGCTGCTGTTCGACGGCAGCGGCAACAAGAAGCAGGCGTACACCGCCGTGCTGAACGCCCTCAACGCGGGCGGCACCCCGCCGCCCACCACCGCGCCGCCGACCAGCGCCCCGCCCACCTCGACACCGCCCACCAGCGCGCCGCCGACCAGCGCGCCGCCGACGACGCCCCCGCCGACCGGCGCCTGCACCGCGACGTTCACCACCAACCAGTGGCCGGGCGGCTTCGTCACCAACGTCCGGATCACCGCGGGAGCCGGCGGGCTCAACGGATGGGCCGTGTCGCTCACCGTGCCCTCGGGCTCGGCCGTCACGAACACCTGGAGCGCCCAGGCCAGCGGCACCACCGGCGCGGTGACGTTCCGCAACGTGGACTACAACCGCCAGGTCGGTGCCGGTGGCACCACCGAGTTCGGATTCCAGGGCATCGGCACGGCGCCCTCCGGCACGCCGGCCTGCGCGGGCGGCTGACAGTCGGCGCGACCCGGCACGGGGCGACCGTGCCGGGTCGCGTCCCCGGCGGGCACCCGCTTGCGACCGTACAGTGGGGTAGGTCCTGTTCCACCGTCTCGCCGGAAGGACCACAGTGAACCGACGCATCAGGACCGCTATCGGCGTCGCCCTGACCGCCACCCTCGTCACCACCGCCGCACCGGCCCCCGCCGCCGCCCACGACCGGCGCCCGGCAGTGATCGCGCTGCCGGACGGCTTCCAGCCGGAGGGCATCGCCGCCGCCGGCCGGTACGCCTGGTTCGGGTCGCGGGCCACCGGAGAGATCTACCGCGCCGACCTGATCACCGGAGCGGGCCGGCAGGTCAGCCCCGCCACCGGCACCCCGTCGCTCGGCCTGAAGGTCGACAGGCGGGGCCGGCTCTTCGTCGCCGGCGGCACCGCCGGCGACGCGCGGGTGATCGACACGCGCACCGGCGCCGTGCTCGCCCGCTACCGGTTCGCCGACGCGCCGACGTTCGTCAACGACGTGACGCTCACCCGCGACGCCGCCTGGTTCACCGACTCGAACCGGCCGGTGCTCTACCGCCTGCCGCTGGGACGCGGCGGCACGCTGCCGCCCGCCGGCGGCTTCACCACGCTGCCGCTGACCGGCGACTTCCAGCAGAGCGGTACCGGCGTCAACCTCAACGGCATCGTGCCGACGCCGGACGGCCGAGGGCTGATCGTCGTGCAGTCGAACACCGGCATCCTGTTCCGGGTGGACCCGGCCACCGGCGTCACCACCGCCGTCGACGTGCCGGGCACCACGTTCGTCAACGGCGACGGCCTGCTGCTGATCGGCCGCACGCTGTACGTGGTGCAGAACCGGCTCAACCAGATCGCCGTGGTCGAACTGAACCGCGCCGGCACCACCGGTGTGCTGCGCCGGGTCCTCACCGACCCGGACTTCGACGTGCCGACCACCGTCGCCGCCGCGCTCGGGCGGCTCTACCTGCCCAACGCCCGGTTCTCCACTCCGCCGACGCCGGCCACCCCGTACACGGCTGTCGCCGTCGACGGGCGCTGATCGGGGCCGCCGCCCGCGCCGGACGTCCGGCGCGGGCGGCGGCTGCTCACTCCTGCATCTCCGGCCCGAGCAGCCGGATCTCCTCGATGTCGATGGCCGCCTGGAGCTGCCGCAGCACCGCGTCGTCGATCTGCCTGGTGTTGCGCAGCCGGGAGATCTCCTGCCGCTTGTGGTCGAGCACCCGCAACCGCAGCCGCCGGGCCGCCTGCCGCTCCCCCTCCGCGTCCTCGCCGCCCGGGTCGCGGGCGGCGGCCAGGTGGTTCTCGTAGTCGGCGCGCAGCCGGTCCACGGTGTCCTGCGTGGCGCCCACGTCGCTGGCGGCCGGGGGCAGCGCCGCCAGGGCGGCCTCGGCCGGCCACGGCGGAGGCCCGGCGGGGCGCAACGGGTGATCGTTACTCGAAGCGGGAGGGGTCGCCGGCGCCGCGGCGCAGGATCTCCGGCTCCGGGCCGGACAGGTCGACCACTGTGGTCGGCTCCAGCCCGCAGTCCCCGGCGTCGACCACCGCGTCGACGAGGTGGTCGAGCCGCTCCTTGATCTCCCAGCCCTGGGTCATCGGCTCGTCCTCGCCGGGCAGCAGCAGCGTGCTGGTCAGCAGCGGCTCGCCGAGTTCGGCGAGCAGCGCCTGGGTCACGGCGTGCCGGGGCACCCGCGCCCCGACCACCCGCCGCCGCGGGTCCTGCAACCGGCGGGGTACCTCGGCGGTGGCCGGCAGCAGGAACGTGTAGCTGCCCGGGATGACCGACTTCACCTGCCGGAAGACCGCGTTGCTGAGCTTGACGAACTGGCCGAGCTGGGCGAAGTCGGCGCACATCAGCGTGAACGGGTGCCGGTCGTCCAGCCGCCGGATCTCCCGGATCCGCTCCACGCCGTCGCGGTTGCCGATCCGGCAGCCGAGCGCGTAGCAGGAGTCGGTCGGGTAGGCGATCACCCCGTCGGCGCACAGCAGGTCCACCACCTGCCGGATCACGCGGGGCTGGGGGTTGTCCGGATGCAGGTCGTAGTACCTCGCCACGCCGGCCAGCCTATGTCCGCGCCCGGGCGGGCGCAGGTTTGGCCGGGGCGGTTTCCGGAAACAGGTGGGGGCCGTTCACGACAGGGGGACCGAACAATGTCCGAAGCCAGCACAGACCGCGTCGCCGACCGCCCCGCGGAGGTGACCGATCCGCTGCTGTGGGACCTGGCCGCCGCGGTGGCCGACGCGCACCAGCCGGACGCCGAGCGCGCCTGCGCCAGCCCGAGCTGCGCCGGGGCGGCGTGGCCGTGCCCGGCCTGGAACAACGCGCAGGTCGGACTGAGCGCCGCCCGGGCGCCGCAGCCCGCGCGCTCCGTCCCGGCCGCGCGCTCCGTCAGCCCGGGCGGCGCGATCACGTCGGTCGGCGTGCTCACGCCGGGCCTGGCCGGAACGGTCCCGGTCGCTCCGGCCGACCGGCAGCACGCTCAGCCCGGCGCCGGCGACGCGGCGGACAGGCTCGCCGCCGCCACCGCCGCCTGAGCACGCACGCGCGGCGCTGCCCCCGGCCACCGGCCGGGGGTGGCGGCGCGGTCCGGGGTCGCCCCGGTCACCGGTCGTACGGAGAGCCACTGCGGAGGGTCAGGACGACCCCGGAAGAGCGCCCTCTCTCGTAACAGGACATTGACGGACCCGTAACCCGGACCTTAATGTCGCATCTCGAGAGAGCGCTCTCACAGCTTCCGGACCACCACTCCGTACCCCGCCTCTCCTCGTGAAGGGACCTCCATGACCCTCCTGCGGGACTTCTCCCCCGACCCCGTACCCCCGGCCGTGCCCGTCCCGTCCCCGGCCCGCCGCCGCGGCCTGCGGGCGACCGCCCTCGCCGCCGCGTCCGTGCTCGCCGCCGGCCTGCTCGGCGTCGTGGTCGCCGGTGGCGGCACCGCCACCGCCGGCGCGGTCGGCGCGGGCAGCTTCACCGAGACGCGGCCGGCCGGCGCACTGCTCCCCAAGGGCTGCGGCGCGATCAGCACCAACCCGCGGACGTTCACCACAGCCGACGCGCCGGCCGGCGCGATTCCCACCAACGACTGGTGGTCCTCGCTGATCTGGAAGCGCAACAACTGCACCGGCAGCGAAGTCCTGCACGCCCACCCGCTGGCGTTCAAGGCCGAGAACAACGGGCTCGGGTTGTCCTACACCACCACGCCCGCGATCAGCGGCACCGCGACCGGTGTGGGCGAGTTCCACTACCCGTACACCGAGGACGTCCGCGTCGGGCTGACCGGGCTGACCGCGCCGGTGGTCAAGGCCGCCGGCTGGACCGACTGGACGGTCACCGCCGACTGGAGCGACGGCAGCCGCACCATGCGCGCCACGATCGGCCACGGCCTGCCGTTCAGCTACTACACGGTGAACGGCGGCACCGCGCAGCTCACCACCGCCGGGACGCCCACCGTCTGGCGCAACTCCGGCGCCACCATCGGCTTCACCGTCCGCGGCCACGACTACGTCGCGTACGCGCCGTCCGGCGCGACCTGGACGGTCAACGGCACCGGCATCAGCTCGACGCTCGCCGGCAAGGGGTACTTCTCGGTCGCGGTGCTGCCCGGCGGCGGCGACCGGGCCGCCCTGGCCGACACCTACGGCCGGTACGCCCACGCCCACGTCACCGGCACCCGGATGAGCTACACGTACAACCCGTCGGCGGGAACGGTGCGCACCACCTACGCGTTCGCCACCACGCCCCGCGAGGGCAGCGAGACGAAGACGGTGGTGGCGCTCTACCCGCACCAGTGGCGCAGCCTCACCGGCTCCACCCCGATCGGGCAGACGTACGTCTCGGCGCGCGGCGCCATGCGCGTACTCACCGGCGTGCCGTCGTTCACCACCTCCATGCGCTTCACCGGCGTGCTGCCCGAGGTGCCCGCCGTGGGCGACTCCAGCGGCGCCGACCTCGCCACCGTCACCGGCTACCTCAACGCCGAGAAGGGCAACCCGGAGGGCGTCAGCGGCACTGACACCTACTGGGCCGGAAAGGGGCTCGGCCGGGCCGCCCGGATCGCCGAGATCGCCGACCAACTCGGGCAGACCTCGGTTCGCGACGCGGCGCTGACCGCGATGCGGAACCGGCTGACCAACTGGCTCACCGCCGGCTCCGGCGAGACCGGCCAGCTGTTCTACTACGACCGCAACTGGGGCACGCTGATCGGCTACCCCGCCTCGTACGGCTCGGACGAGGATCTCAACGACCACCACTTCCACTACGGCTACTTCATCGCGGCCGCCGCCACGCTCGCCAAGTTCGACCCGGGCTGGGCCGACGACAGCCGCTACGGCGGCATGGTCGACCTGCTCATCCGCGACGCCAACAACTACGACCGCGCCGACAGCCGCTTCCCCTACCTGCGGGACTTCGACATCTACGCCGGGCACGACTGGGCCTCCGGGCTGGCGCCGTTCTTCGCCGGCAACAACCAGGAGTCCTCATCCGAGGGGATGAACTTCGCCAACGCGCTGATCCAGTGGGGCCAGGCCACCGGCGACACCGCCGTCCGGGACGCCGGGGTCTACCTGTGGACCACCCAGTCCGCGGCCATCTCCGAGTACTGGTTCGACGTGTACGACCAGAACTTCCCCGCCGCGTTCGGGCACAAGACCGTCGGCATGGTGTGGGGCGACGGCGGGTCGTACTCCACCTGGTTCTCGGCGGCGCCGGAGATGATCCAGGGCATCAACATGCTGCCGATCACCGGTGGTCACCTCTACCTGGGCGACTTCCCCGATTACGTCAAGGCCAACTACGCCGAGCTGGTCACCAACAAGGGCGGGCCGCCGACGGTGTGGCAGGACATCATCTGGGAGTTCCTGGCCCTCGGCGACGGCGAGCAGGCGCTGCGCAACTTCCGCGCCAACAGCGGGTTTACCAGCGAGGAGGGCGAGAGCAAGGCACACACGTTCCACTGGATCCGCAACCTGGCCGCGCTCGGCACGGTGGACACCACAGTCACCGCGAACCACCCGCTGGCGAAGGTGTTCGTCAAGAACGGCGTCCGCACCTACGTGGCGTCGAACATCACCGCCCGGCCGCTGACGGTGACGTTCTCCACCGGCGTCACGCTCGCCGTGCCGGCCGGGAGGACGGCCACGTCCGGGGCGTACACGTGGAGCGGCGGCAACGCCACCGGTGGCGGGACCGCGCCGACCGGCCCGCCTCCGACCACGACGCCCAGCCCGACCCCGACCAGCGCCAGCCCGACGCCGACCTCCGCGAGCCCGAGCCCGAGCGCCCCCGGGTCGCTGAAGCCGGTCCGGTACCTGCGCTCCGGCGGCGGGCTGGACGGCACCGCCGGCACCGCCGGCACGGTGACCGTGGCGGCGGCGAACGGCAACTCCGACGGCACGCCGACCAACCCGCAGGTGTTCACCGCCACCGGGCTGACCGGCGCGTACAACGGCGGGGCGACCGCCTTCGACCTGGCCGTCGACGCGGGCACCGCGGTCGGCAACGGCGTCCAGATCCGGGTCTCCTACGACCTGACCGGCAACGGCGGCTTCGAACGGGTGGAGACCTACCGGTACTTCGCCACCGACCCGGTCCCGGGTGCGGAGCGCTACCGGCAGACCCAGGGCCTGCTCTCGGCCACCGGCACGCTGGGCAACCTGTCCGGCGGCACGGTACGCGTCGAGGTGTGGAACGCCATCGGCGGCGCGCCCACGATCCTCGGCGTCGGCAACGGCTCGACCGTCACGCTGCCGTACGGCTCCTGACCCGCGGTCTCCGGCGCCCCGGCCCCACGGCCGGGGCGCCGGATCACGGCCAGCGGGTGGCGGTGGACTCGACCAGCGCGCCGTCGCTCGCCACCGGGATGACGCACGGCAGGTGCCCGCCGGGCGCACGCAGCACGTGACGGCTGCGTACCAGCGCCACGTCCGCGTCGCTGCGCCCCGGCTGGTACGCGCCCAGCCCGACCGACCCGGCCGCGTACGCGCCGACGAGATCGTCACCGAGCACGTCCCGGGAGCGGCGGACCAGGTCGGCCAGGTAGTCGCTGATGTCGTCGCGCATTCCGGCATCCTGCCCCGGCCCGGGCGCGGTCAGTGCGCCGGGTCGGGACAGCACACCGTCAGCGCGCCGGGGACCACCCTGACCTTGAGCCGTTTCGCCGTGCCCCGGGCGCCGCCGTCCAGCTCGTACGTCTTCGGCGCGTCGAACCGGACCTTGATCCTGCGGCCCCGGGTGATCCGGACGAACGGCGAGTCCTCGGAGTGCCCGGCGGCCATCCGGCCCAGCGTCCGCGCCCAGTCGACGGCGCCGCTGGCGGTCGACACGCCGACCTCCAGCGCCCCGTCGTCGGGGCGGGCGTCGTCGAACGCCGGGATGCCGCCGGTGATGGTGCCGACGTTGCCGAACAGCACGCAGCTCGCCTCGTCGTCGAACCAGTCGGCACCGTCGACCCGGATCCGGGTCCGTACGCACTCGCCGCGCACGTGCCGCAGCCCGGTCCAGACGTACGCGATCCGGCCGAAGCGGCCCTTGAGCTGCCGGTCGGCGTCACGGATGAGGTCGCCGTCGAAGCCGGCGCCCGCCATGACCGCGAAGTGCTCCCCGTTGATCCGGCCCAGGTCCAGCTCGCGGCGTCGGCCGTGCAGCGCGATGCGTACCGCCTCGGGCAGGTCGACCGGGATGCCCAGGTTCACCGCGAACAGGTTGGCGGTGCCGGCGGGCAGGATGCCCATCGGCACGCCGCTGCCGGCCAGCGTGTCGGCGCACCGCTGCACCATGCCGTCGCCGCCCCACACCAGCACCAGCTCGGCGCCGGAGTCCAGCGCCGCGCGGACCCGCTTGGGCGCCTTGCGGCTCTTGGGCACCTCGTACCAGAGCAGCCGCCCGACCCCGGCGCCGACGAGCCGGGAGCGCAGCTCGTCGAGCCCGCCCCCGAACGTCTTCTTCCGGTGGGCGACGACAGCGACCGTACCGGCCGTGGGCGCGGCGGGGGTGGGGGCGGTGTCCGGGCGTTCGGCCGTGCGCGTGTCCATGGCCCGGCTGGTACCCGGACCGCACGGATCCCACGCCTACGCGCGACCCGCGCGACACGGATCGACGGCGTACTGTGCCCGGCCCGCCACCTTGGGTACAGTGCGGGGCGTCGATCCGTGCCACCGGGCGCGAGTCCGGAGGGTGCGGGATGTCGGGACGGACCGGGTGGACGGCGCGCTACCTGCTGCGCCTCGGTCTGCTGCCCGGCGGCATGGCAGTCGTCCGGGGCGCCCACGAGGTCGCCTCCGGTCCGGCCGCCCACGCCGCCGACCGCGAGCCGTCCGGCCCGCTCACCGCCACCGTCGGGGTGCTCACCCACACGCTCGGGACGGTGTTCGGCCTGCCCACGTCCGGAAACGGCAACGGCGGCACGGCCCCCGCCGGGTCCGGCGACGCCTGCGACCGGACGCCGTCGGCGGCCGGTCCGCCCGAGAACATCACGACCACGCCCGCCCTCCCGCCGCTCGGCGGCCTCACCCACGGCGGCTCCGCGCCGCACAGCGAGGCCGCCACCGCGGACGCGAACCGTTGTCGGCTGCCGACACCGCCGCACGGGTACGCACGGCCGGCGGCAAACCCGCTATCGCCGTCGCGCACGTCACGCCCCGGCATCAGACCTGCCTGAGCGGACTCCACAGGCACCTCCGACCCGGGGCACGGGCGTGTCCCGCCCGACTGCCGCATCCCGCGGCGGCGCCGCCGACTGTCGTCCGGCGCCCGTAACCGACCCGATCAAGCCTGCGAAAACAGGAGTTCGTCAATGAGCACTGCCCTGCCCGTCGTCCGCGCCCGCTGGTGCGACATCGGCCGGATCGCCGATCTCGTCGCCGAGGCCCTCGCGCCCACCGCGCCGGCCGCCTGGCTCGTCCCCGACCCGTCCCGCCGCCTGCCGGTCCTCGCCGCCGTGGCGCGGATCTGGACCGAGCACGCGTTGCTGTTCGGCGACGCGTTCCTGCTGCGCGACGGCAGCGCCGCCACCGTGTGGTTCCACCGCTACCGCCCGATCCCGTCCCCCGACCGGTACGCCGACCGGCTCGCGAGCGCCGCCGGGCCGGACGAGAACCGGTTCCGCCGCCTCGGCGAGGAACTGGCGGCACGCCGCCCCGTCGAACCGCACAACCACCTGGCGCTGCTGGCCGCGCCCAGGGGCGGCGCGGTCCAGGCGCTGTCCGCTTCGCAGCGCCGGATGGACACGTTGAGTCTGCCCACGTACGCGCTTCCGTGCGCCGGTGAGCAGGAGGAGCTGCTGCGGCGGCGGCTCGGATACGCCGAACGCGAGACGTTCGCCGCGCCGGACGGCACGCCGGTGCGGTCGTTGTGGCGGTCGGCGCCGTTGCCCGCGGGCGGCAACGACAGGTGGCGGAACCGCCGGGCCGGCCGCCGGGAACACGACGACCGGGCGGTCGGCCGGGCGGCGCGGTGACCGGCTGAGCCTCGGGCCGGACCAGGGGCAGCGCGGCGGGACCGATCCGCGACGTCGGGATCGGGCAGTACGGCATCACCGTGCAGGACCACCCGAACGGGATGGCGACGTTCGCGGCCGGCGGCAAGCGCGCCGACGCCCACTTCGTCCGTCCGGGCCGCCGGTCGGCTGCGGCGGCGTTCGCCCTGATCAGTGCCTAACGAAGGTCACGGTTGCCTGGGTGGGTGCCCGCGCCGGCGGGGCGCCCGGCCCGGGACACTGACCCACGGTCGCGGTGGATCCGGGCGGCCACCTCGTGCATCGCGCGGCTGAACAGCTCCGCCTGGTCACCCACGCCGCCGAGCCGGGCGGCGAGCGCGTCGGCGTCGGCCCGCGCCGACGCGCTCGCCTGGGCGTCCAGCTCGGACAACGCGGCGTTGGCGGCGGTGACGAGGTGTCCGCAGAGGACATCGAAGGGCTCGCCCGCCAGCTCCGGGTCGATCGCCACGGAATCCAGCCGGCCACCCTGGACGGCGACCGCGCGGACCCGCCCGCCGGCCGCAGTGCCCTCGGCCCGGAGCAGGTCGCCCGGCTCGCCGTCGGTGTGCGCCGAGGCCCGGGAACGCATCGCGGCGAGCGCCTGCTGCGTGCGGGTCAGCAGCTCGTCGAGGCTCGCGGCCGCCGAGAACGGGTCGTTGGTCATTTCCGCGCTTTCTTCACGTCTTAGCCGAGCATCGTGACCCTAGCAACCGGCTCCGACGAATCGCGGTCACCGGCCGCCGCGGGCCGCGTCCCGGCGCCGCGAACAGGGCGGACACCGGGCGATGCGGCGTGTCGCGCACGGCCGGACGCCCGGCCGGGGCGAACCGGCCGGGCGTCCGAGGGCCGCTCAGCGCAGGCGCAGCCGCTGACCGGGGAAGATCAGGCCCGGGTCGTCGCCGACCACTGCGCGGTTGCGCTCGTACAGGGCACGCCAGCCGCCGTCGACGCGCTGCGCCACGGCGATCTCCGACAGCGTGTCCCCGCGCCGGACCACGTACGTCCCGGCGCCGGACGACGGCCGCGGCGCCGCCCTCGTCGCTGCCCGTTGCGGTGTGGCCGTGCGCGCGGCGGCCCGCTTCGGGGCCGCCTTCTTCGGGGCCGCCTTCGTGGTGGCCCGCTCGGACCGGGTCGCCGCGGCGCTCGCCGAGCCACCCTTCCTGCCGCAGACCGGCCACGCGCCGATGCCCTGCCCGCGCAGCACCTTCTCCGCGACGGCGATCTGCTCGGACCGGCTGGCCAGGTCGGCGCGGGCGGCGTACTTCCTGCCGCCGTACCCGTTCCAGGTGGCGCGGGAGAACTGGAGCCCGCCGTAGTAGCCGTTGCCGGTGTTGATCTTCCAGTTGCCGCCGGACTCGCAGCGCGCGACCGCGTCCCAGTTGACACCGGCGCTGGCCGGAGCGGCCGGGCCGAACAGGGTCGCGGCGCCGACGGCGGCGCCGGCCAGAACCGCGCCGAGCGCGGTGCGGCGGCTTCGGGCTGAGTATTCAGTTGCCATGTGGATTCCTCCACGCCGACGAGGTGAGCTGTCGGGTTCGGGCCGAGGAGCCCGGCCGCCGGTGGCGGCTTCACCCCGAGGTGACGATGCACCGTGGAACGTGTGGTTCCCCCGCTCCCGCGCGAGGTTCGGTTACCGGGGCCGGCGGCGGGATTTGGCGTTTCCGACCCTCGGTGTTCGCTTCTGCGAACGAAACCGACGCTAGGAGCGATTTGCAACGATCGTCCTCTTCTGTGACGCTCTTCACCCGGCCGGGCGACCGGCGGCGGCGCTACGGTGACAGGGCCCGACAAGATCACGGAAGGGCGGAACGGATGACCGATCACGGACACGAGCTGACCTTCGGCGGCTTCCTGACGCCCGCCGCCGGGCAGCCCGACCGGGTGGTGGCGCTGGCCCGGCTCTGCGAGCAGGTCGGGCTGGACCTGGTCACGTTCCAGGACCACCCTTACCAGCCGGGCTTCCTGGACACCTGGACGCTGATGTCCTACGTGGCCGCCGCCACCGCACGCGTCCGCATGGCCGGCAACGTCCTCAACCTGCCGTTACGCCAGCCGGTGGTGCTGGCCCGCAGCGTCGCCAGCCTGGACCTGCTCACCGGCGGCCGGGTCGAGCTGGGACTCGGCGCGGGCGCGTTCTGGGACGCGATCGAGGCGGCGGGCGGGCGGCGACTGTCCCCCGGCGCCGCCGTCGAGGCCCTCGACGAGGCGATCCGGGTGATCCGCGCGGTCTGGGACACCGACCGTCGCGGCATGATCCGCGTCGACGGCGAGCACTACCGGGTGGTCGGCGCCAAGCGCGGTCCGGCGCCCGCGCACCCGGTGGGCATCTGGGTCGGCGCGTACAAGCCGCGCATGCTGCGCCTGGTGGGCCGCGCCGCGGACGGCTGGCTGCCGTCCCTGTCCTACCTGCCCGAGGGCCCCGACGACCTGCCCGCCCTGAACGCGCTCGTCGACGAGGGCGCGGCGGCCGCCGGGCGCGACCCGGCCGCGATCCGCCGGATGCTCAACGTGACCGGCACGTTCGCCCGCTCGTCGGCTGGTTTCCTGGCCGGGCCGCCGGACCAGTGGGTGGAGGAACTGGCCGGGCTGACGCTGGAGCACGGCATCACCACGTTCATCCTCGGCAGCGACGAGCCGCGCGCGATCCAGATCTTCGGCCAGGAGGTCGCGCCCGCGGTGCGGGAGCTGGTCGCCGCCGAGCGCGCCACGCCCGCCGCCGGCGGCCCGAGCACGCTCGGCGTCACCCCCACCCCCGACCCGGGGTACGCCTGAGCGCGCGCCGCCCGTGGGACGAGTCCACCCGCCCGACCGCGCCCCCGCCCACCTACCCGCCCGGGGACAGGCCGCCGGGCAGCACCTGGTGGACGTGCACGACCACCTGCGCCAGGAGCTGGCCGCCGAGGTGGTGCGTCTCCAGCTCCCAGCCGGTCGGGGCGGGCCGGGCGAGCCGGGTCGGGCTACAGGCCGCGGGCGAGGCGGTCGGCGAGGATGCGGGTGAACCGGGCCGGGTCGGCCAGCTCACCGCCCTCGGCCAGCAACGCCATGCCGTACAGCAGCTCGGCGGTCTCGGTCAGCGCGGCCGTGTCGCCACCCTCCCCGTGCGCCTTACGCAGCCCGGTGACCAGCGGGTGGGCCGGGTTCAGCTCCAGGATCCGCTTGACCCGGGGCACCTCCTGTCCCATGGCCCGGTACATCTTCTCCAGCGTCGGCGTCATGTCGTGCGCGTCGCCGACCACGCAGGCCGGCGAGGTGGTCAGCCGGGTGGACAGCCGCACCTCCTTGACGCTGTCGGCGAGCGCGCCGCCGAGGAACGTGAGCAGGTCGGCGTACTCCTGGCGCTCCGCCTCGGCCTTCTCCTTCTCCTCCTCGGTCTCCAGGTCCACCTGCCCCTTGGCGACCGAGCGCAGCGTCCTGCCGTCGTACGCGCCGACGCGCTCGACCCACACCTCGTCCACCGGGTCGGTGAGGATCAGCACCTCGTAGCCCTTGGCGCGGAACGCCTCCAGGTGCGGCGAGTTCTCGATGGTGGCCCGGTTCTCTCCGGTCGCGTAGTAGATCTCGGTCTGGCCGTCGCGCATCCGCTCCACGTACGCGCGCAGCGTGGTCGGCTCGGCCGGGTCGTGGGTGCTGGCGGCGCGGACCAGTTCAAGCAGCGTCTCGGTGTTGTCCGGGTCCTCCAGCAGACCCTCCTTGACCACCGCGCCGAACTCGGTCCAGAACGTGCGGTACGACTCGGCGGACATGTCCTTCAGCGTGGCGAGCACCTTCTTGACCAGCCGGCGGCGCACCGCGTGGATCTGCCGGTCCTGCTGGAGGATCTCCCGGGAGATGTTCAGCGACAGGTCGTGCGCGTCCACCACGCCCTTGACGAAGCGCAGGTAGTTGGGCATCAGCGCGTCGCAGTCGTCCATGATGAACACGCGCTTGACGTAGAGCTGAACGCCGCGGCGGCCCTGCGGGGAGAACAGGTCGAGCGGGGCGTGCGAGGGCAGGAACAGCAGCGCCTCGTACTCGAAGGTGCCCTCGCCGCGCATGTGGATCGTCTCGAGCGGGTCGGCCCAGTCGTGCGCGACGTGCCGGTAGAACTCCTTGTACTCGGCCTCGTCGACCTCGTCCCGCGAGCGCGCCCAGAGCGCCTTCATCGAGTTGAGCGTCTGCTCCTCGCGGGTAGTGGCGCCGTCCTCGCCGGGCTTGTCGACGGTCATCCGGATCGGCCACGAGATGAAGTCGGAGTAGCGCTTGACGATCTCGCGGATCGTCCACTCGGCGGTGTAGTCGTGCAGGTTGTCGTCGGTGTCGGCCGGCTTGAGGTGCAGCGTGACCGCGGTGCCCTGGGGTGCGTCCCCGACTTCCTCGATCGAGTACGTGCCCTCGCCGGCGGACTCCCAGCGGGTGCCGCCGGACTGCCCGGCGCGGCGGGTCAGCAGCGTCACCCTGTCGGCGACCATGAACGTGGCGTAGAAGCCGACGCCGAACTGGCCGATCAGCTCCTGCGAGGCGGCGGCGTCGGACGACTCGCGCAGCTTGCGCAGCACCTCGGCGGTGCCGGACTTGGCGATGGTGCCGATCAGGCCGACCACCTCGTCGCGGGTCATGCCGATGCCGTTGTCCCGCACGGTGAGCGTGCGGGCGTCCTTGTCGACCTCGATCCCGATGTGCAGGTCGGAGGTGTCGGCCGGCAGGTCCTTGTCGACGAGCGATTCCAGCCGCAGCTTGTCCAGCGCGTCGGACGCGTTCGAGATCAGTTCGCGCAGGAAGACGTCCTTGTTCGAGTAGATCGAGTGCACCATCAGCTGCAGCAGCTGACGGGCCTCGGCCTGGAACTCCAACGTCTCGACCCGGTCGCTCACACCGACTCCCTTCCCTCTGGCGGGCGCTACGGCGGAAAGGATACGAGGGGTGACCACCGCGGGACGCACCGGCCACCCCCGAAAACGACTGGTACAACCAGTTGACGGGTTGACGTGCTCGGGGCCACACTGCAGCGCATGACCTTCGATCCCGCGCCTCGTGTCTCGGTCTCCGACCACGTCTTCGGCCGGCTGCGCGACGCGATCGTGTCCGGCCGCTACGCGCCGGGCGAGACGCTGCCCGGCGAGCGGGAGCTGGCCGGGGCGTTCGCCGTCAACCGGCACGCGGTCCGGGAGGCGCTGCGCCGCCTGCAACAGCTCGGCCTGGTCCGGGTCAGCCAGGGCGGCGCGACCCGGGTGCTGGACTGGCGGGTCCACGCCGGGCTGGACCTGGCGCTGTCCCTGGCCCGCTCCGGTGACGTACTCCCGGTCGAGACGCTGGTGCGCGACATGCTGGAGATGCGGGCCTGCATCGGGATCGACGCGGCCCGGCTCTGCGCCGAGCGCGCGGACGCGGCGGTCGTCGCCGCCCTGGTCCGGGCCACCGAGGAGTACGGCGACCTGGCCCCCGACCTGGAAGGGATGAGTGAGGCAAACATCGCCATCTGGCGGCTGGTCGTACGCGGCAGCGGCAACACCGCCTACCAGCTCGCGTTCAACAGCCTCGTGGCCGGCACGTTCGCGGTCGGCGACGTCCCCCCGGACGCGCGCGCGGCCGAACTGCTCGACGTGGCCGGTCACCGCCGTCTCGCCGCGTCGCTCGCGTCCGGTCAGGGCGCGGCGGCCGCCCGGCACGCCCGGGCGCTGCTGACCGCGCCGGTCATCACCCCCACCACCCCCACCACCGGAAGGGAAGCGCACGCATGATCCCCGCCGTGCTGTACGCCATCCCGGCGTTCCTGCTCCTGATCGTCGTCGAGGCGGTCTCCTACCGCTTCCTGCCCGACGACGACGAACGCGGCTACGAGCTGCGCGACACCACCACCAGCCTGTCGATGGGGCTGGGCAGCCAGATCATCGGCTTCCCCTGGAAGCTGCTCACAGTCGGTGTCTTCGCGGCGCTGTGGACCGTCGCGCCGGTGCACCTGTCCCCCGGTGACTGGTGGACCTGGGTGATCCTGTTCTTCGCCGACGACCTGGCCTACTACTGGTTCCACCGCTCGCACCACGAGGTACGCGTGCTCTGGGCCAGCCACGTCGTGCACCACAGCAGCGTCTACTACAACTTCTCGACCGCGTTGCGGCAGAGCTGGACGCCGATGACGTCGCTGCCGTTCTGGCTGGCGCTGGCGCTGCTCGGCATCCCGCCGTGGATGATCTTCCTCCAGCAGTCGGTCAGCCTGCTCTACCAGTTCTTCCTGCACACCGAGCGGGTCAAGGTGCTGCCCCGGCCGATCGAGTGGATCTTCAACACGCCGTCGCACCACCGGGTCCACCACGGCTCGAACACCGAGTACCTGGACCGCAACTACGGCGGCATCCTGATCATCTGGGACCGGCTGTTCGGCACGTTCGAGCCGGAGCGGGCCACCGCGCGCTACGGCCTGACCAAGAACATCGGCACCTACAACCCGCTGCGAGTGGCCACCCACGAGTTCGCCGCGATCTGGTCCGACGTACGCCGGGCCGACTGCTGGCGGCACCGCCTCGGCTACCTGTTCGGCCGTCCCGGTTGGCAGCCGGCCCGATGAGGCGGCTGCTGCCCCTGTTCGGGCTGGTCGCCGCCGTCGAACTCGTCGGGGTCGCGCTCGACTCGACGGTGCTCCAGTGGCTGGCCAAGCCGCTGCTCGCGCCGGTGCTGCTGGCGTACCTCTGGGCGCACCGGCGCAGCGTCGACGCGGTGGCGGTCGGCCTGGTCGCCGCCACCGCGGGCGACGTCGCCCTGCTCCTGGAGGGCGACACCGCGTTCCTGGCCGGCATGGGCTTCTTCCTGGTCACCCAGGTCGCGTTCAGCACCGCCTTCGCGCGGCACCGGCGCGCGCCGGTCGCGGCACGGGCGGGCTACCTGCTCGCCTGGGCCGGGGTGAACGCGCTGCTCTGGGGCATGCTGGGACCGCTGCGGCTGCCGGTGCTCGGCTACAGCCTGGCGCTGTGCCTGATGGCCGCCGCGGCGACCGGGGTGTCCGCGCGGGTCGCCGCGGGCGGGGCGTTCTTCCTCGTCTCCGACCTGCTCATCGGCGTGGGAGCGGCCGGGGTCGATCTGCCCGGCGGGGGTCTGCTGGTGATGACCACCTACTGCGCCGCGCTGCTGCTGATCACCACCGGCTGGGTGGCCGCGACGCGACCGGCGACCGGCCCGCAGCCGCCGACGGCGGGTACCCTGCTCGCGTGGCCAGGGAGAACGGGCGCAAGCTGATCGCCTCGAACAAGAAGGCGCGGCACGACTACGACATCCTCAAGACCTACGAGGCGGGCATCGTGCTGGCCGGCACCGAGGTGAAGTCGCTGCGCGAGGGACGCGTGTCGCTCGTCGACGCGTTCGCCCAGGAGCGCGACGGCGAGATCATGCTGTACGGCCTGCACATCGCCGAGTACGGCTTCGGCACCTGGACCAACCACGCGCCCCGGCGCACCCGCAAGCTGCTGCTGCACCGGGTGGAGATCGCCCGGATCCTGGAGAAGCTGCGCGACGGCGGCATCACGCTGGTGCCGCTGTCGATGTACTTCGCGGACGGCTGGGCCAAGGTGGAGCTGGGCCTGGCCCGGGGCCGCCGGTCGTACGACAAGCGCCAGGCGCTCGCCGAGCGGGACGCGAAGAAGGAGATCGCCCGGGAGATGGGCCGCCGCCTCAAGGGCCGGACGGCGGCGCGGCGGGGCTGAGCGCACTGCCTTTCCGTCCCAAGGCCGGTAGCACGCTGGCGCACATGACCGACCTGACCCGGAACCCGCCGCTCCGCGAGCAGCTCACCTGGCACTGGACCCACCAGTTGCGCGACCGCCTCGCCGGGCTCACCGACGCGGAATACCCCTGGGAGCCGGTCCCCGGCTGCTGGAACCTGCGCCCGCGTGCCGGCGGTGGCACTCCGGCGATCGACTTCGCGATGCCGCAGCCCGACCCGCCGCCGTTCATCACCATCGCCTGGCGGCTCGCCCACGTCATCGTCGGCGTGCTGGCCGTACGCAACGCGTCGCACTTCGGCCGCCCGCCCACCGACTACCTCGTTCCCCTACTCCCCGACCGCGGCCGGGGCGCTGGCCCAGCTCGACGAGGAGTACGCCACCTGGACGGCCGGGGTCGAGGTGCTCGGCGAGGAGGGCCTGGCCCGGCCCTGCGGCCCGGCCGAGGGGCCGTTCGCCGACGTCCTGCTGGCGACGCTCGTGCGGCACATCAACCAGGAGGTGATCCACCACCTGGCCGAGGTCTGCCTGCTGCGCGATCTGTACCTGCACACCGGCGGCGGGGACGGTTGAGGTGTCAGGCCGGGGCCGCCTCGCGCAGTGCGCGTGCCGTGGCGGTGCCGGTGATGTCCGCGACCGGGCCCTGGTAGAGGATCCGCCCACCGCGCCGGCCGGGCCCGGGGCCGAGGTCGATCAGCCAGTCGGCCCGCCGGATGACGTCCAGGTGGTGTTCGACGACGACAACGGTGTGCCCGCGGTCGATGAGCGCGCCGAGCACCTCCAGGAGCGTGTCGACGTCGCGCAGGTGCAGCCCGGTCGTCGGCTCGTCGAGGACGTAGAGCGTGGGACCGGCGGCGACACGCAGCTCCCTGGCGATCTTGACACGCTGGCACTCGCCGCCAGAGAGGGTGGACAACGGCTGGCCGAGCCGGAGGTACCCGAGTCCGGCCTCGTCCAGGTGGCCGAGCGCGGCGGCGATCGTCGCGTCGCCGAGCCGGTGGAGCGCCTCGGTGACGGTGAGGTCGTCCACGTCCGCGATCGACAGCCCGTCGACCCGGTGACGCAGCGCCTCGGCGGTGAAGCGGCGCCCCCGGCAGCCGTCGCACGTCGTCTCCTGACCGTCGAGGAAGGCCAGGTCGGTGTAGCGGACGCCGAGCCCTCCGCAGTCGGGGCAGCCGCCTGCGGAGTTGGGGCTGAACAGGGCGGCCGGCACGCCGTTGCGCCGGGCGAACAGCCGCCTGATCGCCGCTGCCACGCCGGTGTAGGTGACCGGTGTGGAGCGCCGGCCGGCGCTCACCGGCCGCTGGTCGACCGACACGCCCCCGTGCTGGGCGAGCAGCTCCGCGGCGAGGCTGGACTTGCCGGACCCGGCGACGCCGGTGAGGACGGTCAGTACGCCGGCCGGGATGTCGACGGTCAGGTTCCGCAGGTTGTTGCGGGTGGCGCCGGTGACTGTGTGCCGGCCGCGAGCTGTGCGGGGAGCGGCGGGCTCCGGCCGGGGACGGGACAGCGCCGCGGCGGTGGGTGTGGCGGCCCGGCGCAGCCCGGCGAACGTGCCCTGGAACACCAGCTCGCCACCTCGGTCCCCGGCACCCGGCCCGATCTCGACCACCCGGTCGGCGACCGCCATCACGGCGGGGTCGTGCTCGACGACCAGGACCGTGTTGCCCTTGTCCCGGAGCCGGCGCAGCAACGTCGTCATCGCTTCCACGTCGGCGGGGTGCAGTCCGACGGTCGGCTCGTCGAACACGTACAGCATCTCGATCAGGCTGCTGCCCAGGTGCTTGACCGTCTTCACCCGCTGCGACTCGCCACCGGACAGCGTCGTGGTGACGCGGCCGAGGTGCAGGTAGCCGAGCCCGATGGTGACCATCGCGTCCAGGCGCGCCCGGAGCGCGGCGACGACCGGCGCCACCGCCGGTTCGGTCACGCCGGGCACCCAGTCGGCCAGCTCGCCGATCTCCATCCGGGCCAGCTCACCGATGGTCCGCCCCCGTACGGTGGCGCTGCGGCTCTCCGGCTTGAGCCGGTCGCCGCGGCAGTCCGGGCACCCGTCCGAGCGGGTGAACCGGGCGATCACCTCCCGCTTCCGGTCGGAAAGATGGTCCGGGGTACGCAGATAGATCCGCTCGAACCGCTCGACCACGCCCTCGTAGTCCTTCGGCACGCCGCCGCCGAGCCGGGCCGCCCGCTCGCCCCCGTACAACAGCGCCTCCCGCTGCTGCGCGGTCCAATCGCGCAGCGGGGTGTCGGCGTCGAACCCGCCGACGCTCGCGTACCGGTCGTACCAGTAGCCGCCGTCGCCGAAGCCGGGCAGCAGGATCGCGCCGTCCTTGAGCGATCGGTCCGGGTCGAGGAAGCGCTCGACGGCGCTGACCACGACCTCGCCGAGTCCCGCGCACGTCGGGCACATGCCGGCCGGGTCGTTGAAGGAGAAGTGGTTCGACTCCCCCACGTACGGCCTGCCGACGCGGGAGAACAGCAGGCGCAGGTAGGTCCAGGCGTCAGTGGCCGTGCCGACGGTGGACCGGGCGTTGCCGCCGAGCCGGCGCTGGTCGATCACCACCACCGGGGAGAGGCCGTCGATCCGGTCGGCCTCGGGCCGGCGCCATCTGGGCAGCCGGTTACGGGTGAACGGTGGGAACGTCTCGTTGAGCTGGTGGCCGGCCTCGGCCGCGACGGTGTCGAACACCAGCGACGACTTGCCCGAGCCGGACAGGCCGACGAACACGGTGACCCGCCCCCGGGGGACGTCCAGGTCGACGGACTTGAGGTTGTGCGTCCGGGCGCCCCGGATCCGGATGCTGCGTTGTGCCATTGCCGGACCGTACGACGGGATGTGGCCGGAAACTGGCCGCGATCATCGCGAGAATGGGGGCATGGCCGACGTCACGCAGCGCATGCTCGCTCTTCTGTCGACGCTTGAGACCGGCCGGGCGTTCACCGGGGCCGAACTGGCCGCCCGCCTCCACGTCAGCCCGCGCACGCTGCGCCGCGACGTCGAGCGGCTGCGCGGATACGGCTACCCGGTGCGGACGCAGCCCGGTCCCGGCGGCCACTACCGGCTCGCCGCCGGGCGAGCGATGCCGCCGCTGGTACTGGAGGACGACGAGGCGGTGGCGACGCTGGTCGGCCTGGCCACGCTCGCGTCCACCGGCAGCGCGGGTGAGGGCAGTCTCGACGACGCTGCCGCCCGCGCGTACGGCAAGGTCGACCAGTTCCTGCCGAAGCGGCTGCGGCCCCGCGCCGCAGCCCTGCGCTCCGGCCTGGAGACCGGCGGCTACCCGGTGCCGAGCACCAGTGCGGAAGTAGTGGGCGTGCTCGCCGACGCAATCCGGCGTCACGAGGTGGTGACGTTCCAGTACACCGGCGCGGCAGGCCCGACGAGCCGGCGCCGGGTCGAGCCGTACCGCCAGGTCCACCAGCACATGCGCTGGTACCTGCTGGCCCACGACACCGACCGGGACGACTGGCGCGTGTTCCGGACGGACCGGCTTGTCGACCCACAGCTCACAGGGCAGGTCTTCACCCCCCGTCCGCTGCCCACGGACACCGCGCTGGACTACCTCCGCCAGGGCATGGGGCGGTCGCGGCAGCAGGTGGTGCTGACCGTCGAGGCGCCGCCGGGGACGGTGGCGGACGCCTTGCGCCACCAGGACGTCGAGCTGGAGCCCTTGGCCGGCGACCGGACCCGCGCGGTGCTGCTGCTCGACTCGTGGCAGTGGCTGGTGCTGAACCTCGCCTTCCTCGACGCCGACTTCACCGTCGAGGCACCCGCCGAGATGCGCGCGGACTGCCGCGAGTTCGGTGCCCGGCTGCGACGAGCCGGACGGGAATAAATACAACGTTTCTTGTGCATCATCTCTTGTCCGTCTAGCCTGTCGGCGTGACTGACGGAACCGGCAACCGGCGCGTGAGCGACCCGCGAGCCATGCGGGCACTGGCCCACCCCACCCGGCTGCGGCTGCTCGGCGAGCTGCGCCTGCGTGGCCCGCAGACGGTCGGCATGCTGAGCGAGCGGACCGGTGAGGCGGTCGGCTCGGTCAGCTACCACGTCGGCAAGCTCGCCGAGCACGGCTTCGTGACCGCGGCTCCCGAGCTGGCCCGGGACCGGCGCGAGCGGTGGTGGCGGGCGGCGCACGCCACCACCGACTGGGATCCGCTCGAACTGCTCGACGACCCGGAACGCTGGCTCGCCGGCAACCTGCTGCGCCAAGCCGCCATGCAGCGCTACGTGGACCGCTACCAGGCGTACCTGGACTCCGAGGCGAGCCTCGACCCCGCGTGGGTCCGCGGCACCACCAGCAGCGACATCGTGCTGCGCCTGACCCCGGCCGAACTGGTCGAGCTGCGCGACGAGCTGTCCGCGCTGGGCCGGCGATGGCAGGAACGCGGCGCACCCGGCCGGCCCGGCGCCGAGATGGTCACGCTGATCTGGCAGGCGTACCGGGGGCCGCAGTGAACCGCGACCGCTGGCCCCTGGCCGGGCTGCTGATCGGGCACGCCGTCTCGCTGACCGGCAACGTGCTCACGCTCATCGCGCTGCCGCTCTACGTGCTGGCCGAGACCGGCTCACCGGCGGCCACCGGGCTGGCCGGGGCGTTCGCCACCGCGCCCGTGGTGCTCGGCGGCGCGTTCGGCGGCGTGCTCGTCGACCGGATCGGCTACCGGCGTTCCAGCGTGCTCGCCGACGTGATCTCCGGCGGGACGATCGCCGCCGTACCCCTGTTGCACGCCACCGTCGGCCTGCCGTTCCCGGCGCTGCTGGCCCTGGTCTTCGTCAGCGGGCTGCTCGACACCCCGGGGCAGACCGCGCGCACGGCGCTGCTGCCGGAGGCGGCGGAGGCGGCCGGGGTGCCGATCGAGCGGGCCGTCGGCTGGGCCGAGGCGACCTCGCGCGGCGCCCGGATGATCGGGGCGCCGGTGGCCGGCCTGCTGGTCGGCGTGTTCGGCGCGCTGCCGGTGCTCGCGGTGGACGCGGTGACGTTCGGGGTGTCGGCGCTCGTGGTGACGCTGCTGGTGCCGCGCGGCCTGAACCCGTCCGGCGACGAGAGCGAGCCGGAGGCCGCTGGCTACTGGCGGCAGTTCGCGGCCGGGCTGCGCTTCCTGGTCCGCGAGCCGCTGCTGCGCGCCATGGTCCTGCTGGTGCTGGTGACCAACCTGTTCGACGCGGCCAAGAGCCAGGTGCTGCTGCCGGTGGTCGCCGAACGGGAACTCGGCGGTCCGGCGGCGTTCGGCCTGCTGGTGGGCGTCATGGGTGGTGGAGCGCTGGTCGGCTCGCTGGTGTTCAGCGCGATCGGGCACCGGCTGCCCCGCCGGGCCACGTTCGTCACCGCGTACGTGCTGTGCGGAGCGCCACCACTGTGGGCGCTCGCCGCCGCGCCGCCGCTGCCGGTGGTGGTCGCCGTGGTGGCGCTGGCCGGGCTGGCCGCCGGCTCGCTCAACCCGCTGATGGGCGCCGTCAAGCTGGAGCGGGTGCCGCCGGCCATGCGGGCCCGGGTGTACGGCGTGATCGGCGCGGGCGCGTGGGCGGCCATGCCGGCCGGAGCGGTCGGTGCGGGGTTCGCCGCGGACCGGTTCGGCCCCACCTCCACGCTGGTCGTGATGGGTGCCTGCTACCTGCTGGTGGTGCTGACGCCACTGCTGGGCGGCCCGTGGCGGGACATGCGACGACCCACTGTGGAGCGGCAGCGCGAGCCGGAGCCCACACCGGAACGCCAGCGGGAAACGCTCCCTTGACACCGGCGTGCCCGCGCCGATGAGCGGGTTCACGGCGGAGCCCATCCCGACCGCACGGCTGAGCCTGCTGCCGCTGGCCGTCGAACACGCCCAGGAGATGGCCGCCGTCCTCGCCGCCCCGGCGCTGCACACCTTCATCGGCGGTGAGCCCGCCACCCCGGCGGCGTTGCGGGCCCGCTACGAGCGGCTCGTCGCCGGCTCGCCCGACGCGGCCGAGTCGTGGTGCAACTGGATCATCCAGCTCCGGGACGACGGCCGGCTGGCCGGCTTCGTCCAGGCCACCGTCACCGCGCCGGTCGGTCCGTCCCGGCACGCCGCCACGGCGGGTGCGAGCGCGGTCGGCCACCGGCACCTCGACGAGTCGACACCGGTCACCGCGGGACCGGTCGCGGAGATCGCCTGGGTGGTGGGCACACGGTGGCAGGGGCGCGGGATCGCCACCGAGGCCGCCCGTGGGATGGCCGGCTGGCTGGGGCGGCGCGGTGTGCGTACCCTGATGGCCCACATCCATCCCGACCACCGCGCGTCGGCGGCGGTGGCCACGGCCTGCGGCCTGACCCCCACCGATCTGTGGCAGGACGGCGAGGTCCGCTGGACCGGTGCAGCCGCCCCGCCACCCCCGCCTGCCCGGAGTTGACCAAGGAGTTCGCGTCGGAGACGACGTCGAACCCGGACACGAACTCCTTGATCACCGGGAGCGGCGCCGGGGGGTCAGAAGGGGGCGTCCACCGGCAGGCGGCGGACCTGGGTCAGGTAGGGGTCCAGCTCGCCCACCTCGAAGCGGCACGTGCCGATGACGTGCCAGAACTGGCCGCCCGGGTCGCCGTCCAGCTTGTACCGGCCGTCCGGGCTGACCGCCGCCCACCCGTCCGGCAGTCCGATCAGCGTGGTGCGCATCTGGGCGTGCTCCGGGTCGGCCACGTCCCACAGCCGTACCGTGCCGTCGTCACCGGCGCTCGCGAGCAGGCTGCTGTCCGGACTGAAGTGCACCGACCAGACGCGGCGGGTGTGCGCGGCCAGGGTGCCGTGCAGCCGGCCGGTGACCGGATCCCAGAGCCGGATCACCAGGTCGTCCCCGGCGGTGGCGAGCAGGTTGCCGTCCGGGCTGAACGCGCAGGACCAGAGCCGGCCGTCGTGTTCGGTGAGCACCAGCCGCCGCTCGCCGGTGACCGCGTCCCAGACCACCGCCGTGCCGTCGTTGCCGGCGCTGGCGAGCAGCGTGCCCTCGCTGTTGAAGCCGACCGAGTAGACCCGGTCGGTGTGGTGTTCGAGGGTGAGCCGGCAGGTGGCGGTGGCGGCGTCCCAGAGGCGTACCGTCTGGTCGTCGCACCCGGTGGCGATGGTCTCGCCGTCGGGGCTGAACGCGACGGTGCGCACACGTCCCCGGTGCGGGGTGAGCGTGGCGAAGTGCCGGCCGGTACGGCGGTACCACAGGCGAACCGTGTCGTCGTCGTTCGCGGTGGCCAGGGCGTCCCCGTCCGGGCTGAACGCGACCGCCCAGACATGATCGGTGTCCACGTTGAGTTCGCGCTCGTCGGCGCCGGTGTCGGTGTTCCACAGGTGCACGCCGCCGTCGCCGCTGGGCGTGGCCACGAGCGGCTCCTCGGGACAGAACACCACCGACAGCAGACGGTCGGCCGGGCTGGCGAGCTGCCGCAGCAGGCGGCCGGTACGCGGCTCCCAGAGCCGGATCACGCCGTCGTTGCCACAGGCGGCGAGCACCCCGCCGTCGTCGCGGAAGGACAGCGCGGTGACGCGCCGGCCGTGCCCGCGCAGCGTGTGCTGGAGCTGCCCGGTGCGGACGTCCCACAGCCGGGTGGTGCCGTCGTTGCTGCTCGTCGCCACCTGGTTCTGGTCCGGTCGCCAGGCCACCGGCCAGACCGAGCCGCGGTGCCGGGTCAGCTCGTGCCGCACCTGCCCGTCGTCGGTGTCCCAGAGCTGGATCGCGCCGTCGCTGGCGGCGGTGGCGAGCAGGCTGCCGTCGCCGTTGAACCGGACGCTGTAGATCGCGCCGCGTTGCCGGCCGAGCACCCGCACCGGACGGCCCGTCTCAATCTCCCACAGCCGCAGCGCGCCGTGCGTGTCGCCGGTGGCCATCAGCGTGCCGTCGGGGTGGATGTCGAGGGCGTACACGTCGGCCTCGTGGCCGCGCGGCGCGCGCAGCAGTTCGCCGTCGGTGGCCCGGCGGATCCAGATCCGGCCGTGCTGACCGACGGCGGCGAGCAGCCGGCCGTCCGGCGAGTGCACCACCCGGTAGACCACCTCCGGCTCGCGTACCTCGAACGCCAGCCTGCCGGTGGGGATGTCCCAGCCGCGGACCGTGCCGGCGCTGTCGGCCACCACCACCCGCCGCCCGTCCGGGCTGAACGAGGTGCCCCAGATCGGCGCGACGTGGCCGGGCCACTCGTGCCGCAGCCGGGCGCCGCGCACGTCGTACAGCCGCACCACGCCCGCGGCGTCGCCGACCACCAGGCGGCTGCGGCGGCCGTCGGTGAGCAGCGGCCACACCCAGCCGGTGAAGACGTCCTCGATGACGTGCCGCACGTCGCCGTGGTCGGCGTCCCACAGCCGTACGGTGAGGTCGGCCGAGCCGGTGACGAGCTGGTGGGACGCGGCGTCGTAGCGGACCGCGTAGACCCGGGACCGGTGGCCCGCGAGCGTCCGCACCGGCAGCCCGGTGGCGGTGTCACAGAGCAGCACACCACCGTCGTCGCTGCCCACCGCGAGCACCGCGCCGTCCGGGCTGTACGCCACCGGCACCGGCAGCCGGCCCACCTCGAAGCCGTAGCCGACGCCCACGGCGGGCGGGGCCAGGCCCGGCGCGACCGGCCGACCCGGCGCGACGACGGCGCCGCGCAGTTCCGGGGCGCGCAGCAGGGCCGCGTCGGCGCTGACGTCGATCAGCGCGGTGCGGTGCCAGCTGCTGCCGGCCACGCGCGCGCCGCGCAGGTCGGTTCGGAACAGACGGGCCCCGGCCATCTCCGCGTCGCGCAGGTCCGCCCCGGCGAGGCGGGCCTGGTCCAGGCGGGCGCCGCGCAGCCGGGCGTGTTCCAGCCGCGCCTCGCTCAGGTTGGTGGCGACCAGCCGCGCGTCGGTCAGGTCGGCGCCGGTCAGGTCGGCGCCGGCGAGTTCGCGGTGGGACAGGTCCTCGCCGCGCAGCACCGCGCCACGCAGGTCGGCCCGGTCGGGCAGGCGCAGGCGGGCGGACAGCCGCAGCGCGTTGGCGCGCAGCGTCTCGCCCGCCGACTCGTCACCGAGCACCCGGGCGGTCCAGGCGGTGCAGCGGGCCGGGTCGGCCAGGTCGCCGAGGAACTCCACGGCGAGCGCGGACAGCGACCGTACCGCCAGCGCGGCCGGCTCCTCGCCCCGGTTGATCTGCTCGGCCACCCTCTCGGCGACCAGCCACTCCATGACCGAGGTGTGGATGAACCCGAACAGCCCGTCGTCGGTACGGACCAGCAGGCTGCCCGCGCCGACCGCGTGCGCCGCCTGCGGGCCGGACAGCCGCGAGTCGGCCCGCCCGGCGAGCTGGCCGGTGGACTCGGCCAGCTCGGCCAGGCGAAGGTACGCCTCGCCGCTCTCCCACATCTGGAACGCCAGCCGGCTCACCGCCTGCCACAGCTCGGGCCGGCGCAGGCTCACCGGCGCGCCCGGGATGCCCTGGGTGCGGCGCTCCTCGAAGTCCAGCCAGGACTCCAGGATCTCCCGGTACAGCGCGGCGGCGCTGAACGTGCCGCCCGCACCGGCCACCGCGGCGAGCCGCCCCTCGTCGAGGTTGGCGATGAAGCCGAGCATCCGCGGGTTGCGGGACAGCCCGAGCAGGTCCTTCACGCCGGCGAGCAGGTCCATCCGCTCGCGGGCGGCCTGCTCGTCGCCGCCGTACCGGTTGCGCAGGAACGCCTCGATCTGCCCGGGGTTGAAGTCCTCCACCGCCAGCACGCGCCGGTGCGGCAGCAGGCCGACCCGCTCGCCGAGCGCGGTCAGCACCTGCGAGTTGGTCTTGAAGTGCTGGGTACGGCTGCTCACCACGATCTTCGCGTTGCCCTCGGCTGCCTGGAGCAGCGTCTCCAGGTGGTCGGCCGCCCGGTCGTAGGTCACCCGGGCGACCAGCTCGTCGAACCCGTCGAACAGCAGCACGATCCGGCCCTGGCGCAGCATGTAGCGGAACGCCTTGAGGTCGATCACCTGCTCGCCGTGGTTGGCCAGGTGCGCGGCGACCAGGCCGTCCACCGAGTGCGCCTTGTCCAGCGCGCGCAGCTCGACCAGGATCGGGATCAGGTCGGGCGCGGCGGTGGGCAGCCGGCGGGCCACCTCCCGCAACGCGAACGTCTTGCCCCGGCCGAAGTCGCCGAGCACCAGCACGAACCGGCCGTCCGGCGCGTAGACGGTCTCCAGCAGCTCGTCCACCACGTCGTCGCGGACGCGCTGGTCGGCGCCGACGAGGTGGCGGAAGCGCTGCGGCACGTACTGCCCGGGCGGGTAGAGCCGGTCGGCCTGGAGCCGGGCGGTCTGCGCGGCGACGTACTCGCGCAGGTCGAGCAGGCCCTGGAACTCGGTCAGGTGCAGCACGCGGACGCCGCGCCGCTGCGCCTCCTCCGCCAGCCCGCGCGGCACCCGGTCGCCGTCGTAGACCAACTCGGAGGCGATGTCCGGGTCGGTGGCGTGCACCCGGCGGGCGAAGACGTCCACGTCGGCCGCGGTGGGGGTGCCCACGTGCGCGCCGACGCGCTGCTGGCGGACCACCCCGTCGGAGCGGTAGCTGATGTACAGGTGCGGCGGGTCGGTGCCGACGTGGCGCACCACCACCCGGTCGTAGCGGGCCTCGCAGACCTCGGCGAGCCGGTCCAGCAGCCGCTGCACCGGGGCGACCGGAGCAGCGGCCGCCGCCGCGCCCTGGGTGGCCCCCTCGACGGCGGCCGGGCGGCGCGGGTCGGGCACCTGCGCCGGGCCGGACGCGCCGAAGGTGGCCTCGGCGTGCGGCCAGGACACCGCCGTGACCGCGCCGCCGTCGCGCCGGTCGTCGCGGCCGAGCACCCAGCGGGTCATCCCGTCCGCGCCGAGCCGCAGGACCTGCGCGCGGCCGTCGCGGGGCGCGGCGGCCAGCGGCACCACCGGGTCCACCCGCGCCGACGGTGCGGCGTCGGCGAGCAGCAGGTTGAGCATCGGGCCGACCAGCCGGTTGACCGAGCCCCGGTCGCGCAGCGACACCGGGTCCGGCGGCACCTCGTCGGCGTACGGGCTGCGCGGCCCCGGGGCGTGCGCCATCGCGCCCAGCCGCAGCCAGCCGGACTGCTGGTAGTGGCGCAGCCGCTGGGCGAACCAGCTGGACTGCGCCTCGCCGAGGAAGCCGTACCGGTCCTCCTCGCGGTGGGTGATGGCGATGGTGGAGTTCAGCCCGGCCACCACCACCCGCAGGTCCGGCACGGGAAACAGGGTCCACGGCTGCTCGCTGTCGAAGATCCGGTCGTCGAGTCCCTGGTAGAGGTCGTCGAACAGGCGCGCGTAGTGCCGCCACTTCGGCCAGTACGGCGGCTGCGGGTCGACGTCGTCGGCCTCGCAGGTGGCGAAGTAGGCACGGCACGCCGCCATCGTCACGTCGCGCGGGCCGGGCACCACGACGAGCCGGTGCGGCTCCAGCCCGAGCAGCACCCGCAGGCCGGTGAGGAAGCTCAGCGCGTCGGAGAACTCGCGCGGGCTGCCCGACTCGGTGAGGTTGCCGGCGACGACGAGCAGGTCCGGCCGGGGCACACCGTCGTTCATCAGCAGCGTGAGGTCGCCCATCAGGTGCTCCTGCACCTCGCCCGGGGTGACCGGCGCGCCGGGGGTGATCACGCCCCGGCCGAAGCGCGGCCCGGCGACCTGGAGCACGGTGACGGTGTCCCGGGCGGCCGGTGGCGCCGCGGCGGCGGGCGGGAACGGCGGCGGGTTGATCGGGGTACGCCGGGCGCGGCGGGGCGCGGGCGCACCGGCGGCGGGCGCGGCGAGCACCCCGTGCGGGTCGGCCGGGTGGTGCGGGAACGCCGGCTGCCGCATCGGCTTGGCCCGGCCGTCGAGCGCCTCCCGGATGCGGTCGAGCACCCGGTTGCGGGCCTGCGCCGGGTCGTCCACGCCGACCAGGTCCACATAGGTGATGGTGGCGAGCAGGCCGTCGATCGGGCAGTCCTCGACGCGTACCGTGACGAGCTTGTTGCCGGCGCCGTCCGGGTCGGCGCGCAGCGCGGCCTGCCACTCCAGCTTGCCGTACGTCGAGTGCAGGTAGCGCTCGGACAGCACCGCCACCACCACCTCGGCCTCACGGACGCCGCGGTCCATGAAGTCGATGAAGTTGGTGCCCGCCACGAAGTCCCACGCCTGCAACAACGTGCGGTAGCCGGCGGCCTCGAACTCCCACGCCAGCCACGTCGCCCAGCGTTCGTCCGCGGGCGAGTAGCTGATGAAGAAATCGATGGGGCGGTCGGACCGGGTGGGGTGCGCGCCTACAACCACGTGGTCATTATGGCCACCGACGGTCAACAGATCGACACCCTCGGCAGCCCGGATCGCGATCGCGCCGGGCTCCTCCGCCCGCACGGGCACGTGCGAGGATCATCCCTCGTGGAGACCCCCGGCGATCCGCCGAACGCCGTGCCCGACCGCTCCCGCTGGGGCCGCCTGCACGTGCTGGACCGGATCGCGATCGGGCTGGCCGTGCTCGGTGTGGTGTGTGTGCTCACCGGGCTACTCCCCCGCGCCGACGCCGAGGCGACGATGCGGCGCATCGTCCCCATCCTGATCTTCCTCGGCACGGTGGTGGTGCTGGCCGAGCTGACCGCCGTGGCCGGGGTGTTCGACGCGCTCGCGACCCGGGTGGCGGTGACCGCGCGGGGCAGTTTCCGGGCCCTGTTCTGGCTCTGCGTCGGCTTCGCCTCGGTGACCACGATCGCGCTCAACCTGGACACCACGGCGGTGCTGCTCACACCGGTGATGATCGCGCTGGCCCGGGCGCTGAACGTGCCGCCGACGCCGCTGGCGATGACCACCGTGTGGCTGGCGAACACGGCCAGTCTGCTGCTGCCGGTGTCCAACCTGACGAACATCCTGGCCAGCGACCGGGTCGGCCTGGACCCGGTGCCGTGGGCGGCCCGGATGTGGTGGCCGCAGCTGGTCGCCGTGGCGGTGACCGCGCTGCTGCTGTGGTGGTGGTACTGGCGTCCGGCGCGCACCGGCGCCGACCCGTTCGTCCCGCCGCCGCCGTACGTGCCGCCGGACCGGGTGCTCTACCGCACCGCGCTGGCGGCCTGCCTGCTGTTCGTCGCCGGGATCCTGGCCGGGGTGGAGATCGGCATCGCCTCCGGGGCGGCCGCCGCGATCCTGGTCGCCGGCTTCGCGGTCCGGGCCCGGCACCGGCTGCGTCCGGCGCTGGTGCCGTGGCGGCTGCTGGTGTTCGTGACCGGGCTGTTCCTCGTGGTGCAGACCATCGGCCGGCACGGCCTGGACACGGTGATGGGCACGCTCATCGGCACCGACCCGGGCGCGGAGGGGGCGCTGCGGGCGGGCGCGGTCGGTGCGCTGTTCAGCAACGTGGTGAACAACCTGCCCGCATACCTGGCCGGCGAGGCGGTGATCGCGGCCGACCGGCACACCCAGTTGCTGGCGCTGCTGATCGGCACGAACGTGGGTCCGCTGGCCACGCCGTGGGCGTCGCTGGCGACACTGATCTGGTACGAGCGCTGCCGGGCCGCCGGGGTGGCCGTGCCGCTGGGCCGGTTCGTGGCCACCAGTGCCGCGCTCGCCGTGCTCGCCACCGCCGCCACCGTGACGGCGCTTCTTGTCGGTCCCGGCGCCTAGCATCGCGGCATCGCCCACCTTCGCCGGGGCGGGAAAACCGGTACGGCCCGATCCCGGGCGGTGGCTACCGTGCCCGCATGACCGCCGCACCCACGCTGCACTTCTGCACCGACCCGGGCGAGTTCCTCGCCGCCGCCGAGGCGTACCTGGCCGCCGATCCGGTGGTCGGCACGGTCGTCGCCACTGTCGCGCAGCGGATGGCGGCCCGCCGCGCCGAGGGCGTCGCGCTGCCCGAGGACGACTGGTGGCTGGTGGTGCGCGACGCCTCCGGGGCGGTGGTGGGCGCCGCGATGCGTACCGCGCCGTTCCCGCCGCGACCGCCGTTCCTGCTGCCGATGCCCGAGGCAGCCGCTGTGGCGCTGGCCGGGGCGTGGCACCGGCGCGGCGAGCGGGTCCGCGCGGTGAACGGCGCGCTGCCCGCCGCGCGCGCCTGCGCCGACGAGGTCGCACGCCTCGACGGCGGGCGGGTCGCTGTGGCCCAGCACACCCGGCTGCACCTGCTCGACCACCTCACTCCGCCCGCACCGGTGCCCGGCGCGTTGCGGGCGGCCACCACCGGCGACGTCGACCTGGTCGCCGCCTGGTTCGGCGCGTTCATGGACGACGCCGACGAGCAGGCGGGCCGCCCGCGCGGGACGAGCGCCCACGAGACGCCCGACCCCGCCGAGCTGCTGCGCCGCATCCGGGACGGGCGGGTCTGGTTCTGGACCGACGAGGCGGGTGCTCCGGTGCACCTGACCGCCGCCAACCCGACCTCGTTCGGCGTGGCCCGCGTCGGGCCGGTCTACACGCCACCGGAGCAGCGCGGACGCGGCTGGGCCGGCAACGCCGTCGCCGAGGTGTGCCGGCTGCTCACCGCCGAGGGCGCGCGGGTGTGCCTGTTCACCGACCAGGCCAACCCGGTGTCGAACCGGCTCTACGCCCGGCTCGGCTTCCGCCCGGTGGTCGACATGGCCAACCTGGCCCTGGTCGACTGACGGTCCGCGACTCCGGGTCAGCCGGCGAGGCCGAGCGCGGCCAGCCGGCGCGGGTCGGCGATCACGTCCACGGCGGCGATCCGGCCGCCGGTGACGGTGAACGCCATCACCGACAGCGGGCGGTCGCCGGCGGTCACCAGCACCCCGGCGGCGCCGTTGACGAGCACCGGCCGGGCGTGCGGGAACAGCCGGCCGAACGTGGTGGCCTGCGCCGCCACAGTCGTCGCGCCGGTGAGCACGACCGTGTGGCGGGCGCGGGCGGTCCCGGCGTCGGAGCGCAGCACCACGTCCGGGTGCAGCACCGCGATCAGCGCGTCGAGGTCACCGTCGCGGGCGGCGGCGAGGAAGGCGTCGACCACCGCCCGCTGCCGGGACAAGTCCGGATCGGGGATGGGCGCCTGCCCGCGTACCCGGCGGCGGGCCCGGCTGGCGAGCTGCCGGGCCGCCGCCGGCGAGCGGTCGACGAGCGGGCCGATCTCGTCGAACGGCACGCCGAACATGTCGTGCAGCACGAACGCGAGCCGCTCGGCCGGGGTCAGCGTGTCCAGCACCACCAGCAGCGCCAGGCCCACCGAGTCGGCGAGCACCGCGGCGTGCGCCGGATCGTCGGCGCCGGTGTCCACCACCGGATCGGGTAGGCGTACGTCCAGCGGGTCCTCCCGGCGGGCGGCGCGGGACCGCAGCGTGTTGAGGCTGACCCGGGCGACCACAGTGGTGAGCCAGGCGTCGAGGTTCTCCACGGTGTCCGCGTCGGTGCGGGACAGCCGCAGCCAGGTCTCCTGCACCGCGTCCTCGGCGTCGGTGAGCGACCCGAGCAGCCGGTACGCCACCGCGCGCAGCCGTGGCCGCTCCCGCTCGAACCGCTCCGCCAGGTCCATCACCTGAGCCTCCCCTCCCGCACATCGACTCGACCCGCGCCGGGTCACCGATGTGACCACAGGTGACAGCCGTCACACCTGTCACGTCGGCAGGCCGGCGCGGGTCGAGGTGGCAGCACCGACAACGGGAGGACGACGATGAACGCACCCATTCTGGTCACCGGCGGCACCGGCACGATCGGCCGGCACGTCGTGCCGCTGCTGCGCGCCGCCGGGCACCCGGTGCGCGTGCTCAGCCGGCGCGGCGGGCGGCCCGGCGACGGTGTCACCCACGTGGCCGCCGACCTGCTCGGCGGCGCGGACCTCGGCCCCGCCCTGAGCGGGGTGTCCACTGTGCTGCACCTGGCCGGCGGCGCGAAGGGCGACGACCGTGCCACCGCCCACCTGGCCCGCGCCGCGCACCGGGCAGCTGTGGCCCACCTGGTGCACATCTCGGTGACCGGCGCCGACCGGGTGCCGCTGGCCTGGATCCGGTCCAAGCTCGACGCCGAGCGCGCGGTGACGGACTCCGGCGTGCCCTGGACCGTGCTGCGCGCCGCGCAGGTGCACGACCTGGTGTTCACGATGCTGACGGCGATGACGCGGCTGCCGATGGTGCCGGTTCCGGGTGGGCTGCGGTTGCAGCCGGTCGACGCGGCCGAGGTGGCGGCCCGGCTGGCCGAGCTGACGCTGGGCGCACCGGCCGGGCTGGTGCCGGACCTGGCCGGGCCGGACACGTACGGCATCGGCGAGCTGCTGACCGGCTACCTGACCGCCGCCGGGAAGCGCCGGGCACGCCTGCCGGTACGCATCCCCGGGCGGGCCGGCCGGGCGTACCGGGAGGGCGCGAACCTCGCCCGGCCGGGCGCCGCGAGAGGTGTGCGGACCTGGACCGATTTCCTGGCTGACCGGATGCCGTCGCGGCCGGTCGCCTGAGCCGCCGGAGCGCCGCTCAGCGAAGGGTCAACCAGGCCGCCCCGGTGGCGGCGAGGATCACCGCGCCGAGCCCGGCCAGGCTCCAGCCGCCACGGTCGATGCGCCGGCGCACGGCCTGCCGGTCCGGGCGGAAGTCGTCGAACGGGCTCGACCGGAACCAGAAGCGGGCGTACAGCACCATCACCGCTCCGAACACCAGAGCGAAGCCTCCGGTCAGCGCCGCGCTGCCGAGCACCCACCCGTCGGTGAGCACGCCACGGATTCCCACCCGCCCGGCGACGACGGTTCGGACGACCTGCACGATCCCGTTGACCACTCCGAGCGCGACACCGACACGTCCGGCGACGAGCCAGATGCCGGCCTCGCGCCGACCGCCTGCCGCGTTCTCCGTCCGCGCCATCACAGGCCCCGTGGCTCGATGGGGAAGCGGCCGAGACGCAGGCGGCTTCGATCCTGCCTCACCTCGCTCCACCGCTCGTCGTGGCTCAGCAGCGGCAGCAGCTCGCGCAGCATGTTCACGGTGGCGACCATCAGCTTCTCGTCGCGGTAGATCTGGCTCAGCAGCGGCTTGACGACGCTTCGGCGGAAGGTCCCGGCGAACCACGCGACGACCACCGTCGCACCTGCCGCGACGCCCGCCCCGGTCCACCAGTCGGACGCCGACACGGCCGCGACCAGGCCCACGAGGACCAGTACGGCCAGGACGACCGCCCGCAGTGCCTCGTACCAGCGCAGCCGCTCCCGCGCCGCGTCCACCCGGGTCAGCAGGTGCTCCGCGCCACCGAGGAGCCGCTCGAACTCCGGGCCGGACAGGTCACCGCCCCGCTCAGGATCCCAGCCCACAGAACTCTCCCACGGTCGTCCGGAGGCTCCGCTGCACCGCGGCGAACTTCATGTCGTCGAACATCGCCTGTTTCTCACCGACTCCAGGGATGAAGCGGTAGTCCTGCCGGCGACCGGCGACCGGCAGCACAGCCAGCCGGGGGCGATTGCGGTGGCCGAAGGCACGGATGAGAGTGACCAGCTGTCGCTGGAAGTCCGATGTGGGCTCACCGTCGGCGCCCGGCAGGTAGTACTCCTCGACCTGGCCCAGCTGGTCGGTCCAGTAGAGGTCGGCCTTGGTGACCGCCAGGACGAACCAGAGGTCCTTGGCGGCCGGATTGTCGACCCAGCAGGGCATCAGGTTCTGGCAGAACCGGGAGAAGTGTTCGAGTTCGACGTTCCGGTTCTGCGCCCAGAGCTGCTCGGACGGCGACGGGATCGCCGCCTCGACCTCGCGGGCGATCTGCTCGGCCCGGTCCCGCCGCTCCTCCTCGGTGGGCGTCGCGTCGAGGGATGCCTGCCACTGCTCCCAGAGCCGGGCCTCGACCTGCCGGCGGAGTTCGTCCTCACGCCGTTGCCGCCGCTCCTCGAGGACGTTGACCTCGCGGGGATCCCACGGCTCGTCGTACCCGGCGGCGGCGACGTAGATGACGCCCGTCGGGTGGTTCGGCGGCTTGAGCATGGCGTCCCACTTGTCCACCTCGCCGGAGGAGTAGTCGCCGCCCGCGGTCTGGCCGGGGCTCACCACCAGCGTCACATGGGCCTGGCGCCGGCCGGCCGCGAGCACGAGGCGGTGCGGCACATGGTCCTCGTCCCGCTGCCGGATGTAGCCGTTGTCGCCGAGCAACGCCTGGTACAGCGCGCTTTTCCCGACCCCGCGCTGGCCCGCCACCAACACCGGGATGATGTCACTCGTGGGTCGTCGCGTGGTCTCGGCGATCGACACCCGCCCGCCACCCGAGTGGCCGGCGCCGGAGTTGTCGACAGCGGACACGACCCGCGACCAACGGTCCCGCACGTCCGTCCAGTACTCGTCCGGCTCACCCATGGCACGGCCCGATCGGCCGGCCGGTTTTCGTCTGATGTGGACTGCTCAGCGAGAACACGCGAGGAGCCTAGCCACGGCGGCGTGGCATCGAATCGTATGATCAGGCGGCAACATCCGGCACGTACGGTCAGGCGCCCGTGACGGGGTGGAACTGCTCGCACATGACCTCGTAGCCGTCCGGGTCGAGCCCGTAGAAGATCCGCGCCCATCCCACGTCCTCCGGCTCCAGCGTCACCGGCAGCCCTTCGTCGCGCCACAGCGCGTACGTGGCGTCCAGGTCGACGGTGGGCACGGTGAGGACGACACCGAGCCCCGGCGGCCCGGCCTTGACCGCGCGTTCCCGCTCCGCGTTGTGGTGCCCGTGACGGTGCATGTCGGACAGGACCAGCCAGGTGTGGCCGAACGTGAGGTAACGCAGGTTCGTCTGGTCGGTCTGCGGGATCTCCTTGAAGCCGAGTCGCAGGTAGAGCCGGTGGGAGCGGTCCAGGTCGCGGACCCGGAGCCCGAGCTTGAGTTGTCTGGCGGCCATCCCGCCGAGGCTAGCCGAAGCGGCTCACCAGCCGACCGAGCCGAGACCGACCGGGGTGAGGCGGCGTACCTGCGGCTCGATCCACTGTGCCGCGGTGACCAGTTTGACCAGCCGGTCGATGGTCTCCGGTGGCCCGGCCACGAAGCTGCGCCGGTCGGCGGGGCAGCCGTACCGGTCGTCGAACGTGCCGCCGTCGAGCGCGCGGACCGCCATGCCGGCCTCGACGGCGAGCAGCATCCCGGCCGGCAGGTCGACCGCCTCGGGACGGTAGCCGACGATGCCGTCGATGTCGCCGCGGGCCAGCATCACCCAGGACAGCAACGGCGCCCACAGTTGCAGCACCCGGCGGGCGCTGGTGTCCAGCACCACCTTCAGCGCCCGGGCGGTGCTGTCGTCGCGGCGTACCTCGTGCCCCTGGGTCCAGGCCAGCACCGGCGCGGACGGCACCGGACGCCGCGCGGCGCGCAGCGGCCGCGCGGCCGGGCCGGACTCGTGCACGAACGCGCCCCGGCCGCGCACCGCCGACCAGGTACGGCCCGCGACCGGGTCGTGCACCACGCCGAGCACCGGCGAACCGTTGTCACACAGGGCGATCCCGACCACGTACGCGGGCAGGCCGATCGCCACGTTGTTGGTGCCGTCGAGCGGGTCGACGAGCCACGTCCAGGTGGTGTCCGGGGTGTACTCGCCGCCCTCCTCGGCGATCACGCCGTGCTCCGGCCAGCGGGCCCGGATCCGGTCGACGATCAGCCGCTCGGCGGCCAGGTCGAGGTCGGTCACCAGGTCACCGGTGTCGTTCTTGGCTCGGGCGTGCACCTCCCTCCGGGTGCCCCGGCGCAGCAGGCGGCCCGCCGCCTGCGCGGCCTGCACCGCGAACCGGTGCGCGTCGCGCAGGTCGGGCCCGCCTCTGCTCGGCTCCACGTCCATGGCTCCTCCAGCCAGTCAGCCCCGTGCCACCAGTCGCGCGATCTCCCGCGCCATCCGCGCGGTCTCCGCCGCGTCGCAACGGTCCCGGCGTACCCGGTGGCTGCGCCCGTCCACCGCGCCGAGGCTCAGGTCGCAGGCGCCGGGAGTGGTCCGGCCGAGCGCCACTGTCACCGCCGGCTCACCGGCGTCGACCTCCGAGGTGTGGAAGCCGCCGGCGCGCAGCGCGTACGAGTCGCCGGCCGAGTGCGTCTCCACCGTCGCGGTCATCGCGGTGACCAGCCGGTCGGTGGCGGCCATCTCGTCCACCTCGCCGAGGCTGTGCACCTCGTAGATCCGCCAGGCCGGGTCGGCCGGCGCGTCGTCGACCTCGATCAGCTCGTTGCGGACGGTGCCGTGCAGCACGTGACTCAGCAGGTCCCAGCTGTGCGAGTGCATGGTGGAGGTGGTCGGGCGCACCGGCGGCGGGTCGGCCGGCCAGGCGTGCACGCAGATGCCGTCCGGGCCGTCGCGTTCCACGGGCAGGCAGGTGAAGCCGAGCGGGTGCCGGACCGCGCGCAGCGGCCGCCGCCCGTCGGCGACGTCGCCGAGCACGTCCAGCACCCAGCCGCGCAGCATCTCCGGCCGGGTGCCCCGGTCGATCTCCCGTGCGAGGTCGGCGTAACTGGTCATGAGTAGGGGTTCCTCGCCTGGACGGCCTTGCCGATGATGTCGGCGACCTCGCGGTCGCCGAAGGACCGGGGCAGCGTCAGGCCGAGGGCGGTGAACAACCGCCGTACCTGCTCGACCGACGGCTCGTCGTCGAGCTTGACCTGGGCCGCCGCCTCGATCGGCACGCGCCGGCTCTGCCGGCGGCTGTAGTCCAGCTCGATGTTGAAACGGTTGTAGTAGACCTCGCCGCGGTCGACGCGCAGGGCGGGGGTCTGCGGGTTCTCCTGGGTGATGACGACGCAGGAGGAGGACAGGTCGTAGCGGAAGGTGGTCATCTGCGCGGAGAGCCGGACGTCGACGGTGAGCAGGCCGGAGCGTTGCAGGTGCCAGCAGGCGGCCAGCACCGTCGCGTACGACTCCTTGCGGGTGCGGTCGACGGTCCACGGCTCGCCCGGCGCGTCCGGGTCGAGGCTGCGCCGGAACCGCGCGTACCGCTCGCAGACCTCCTCGTCGGTCGGGTCGATGATCTCGATCGCGACGGTGAGGGTGGCGTTGCGCCGCCGGGCGTGGTCCAGGCAGTCGGGCAGCGTGACCGCGCGCAGGAAGGTGCCGGTGCCGCCCTTGAAGCTCCACTGGTCGGTGTGCCGCCGCGCCTCGGCGAGCGCCTGCCCGACCTCGCTGCCGTGCAGCACGCGCACCATGGAGACGCTGTCGATGGCCTCGCGGGCCCGGTTCAGCGCGCCCTCCGGGCCGGTGATCTCCTGCATCTGCGGCACCAGGTCCGTCAGCCGGTCGCGGGTGTCCGAGATGACCTGTCGGACCTCCCGCTCAGTGGTGCGGCGGCGCAGCCGGTCCCGCAGCATCGCCTGCGCGAGCAGGCCCAGCACCAGCAGGATCGCGCTGTTGACGACCTCCTGGTCGACCGCGTTGGTAAGGCCGAGCACGGACACCGTGAGGGCCAGGACCAGGCCGATGAACGCGTCGAGATTGGTCACGACCCAGGCGAGCAGGCGCGTCATGACATCCCCCGGTCGACGACGGAACCCCCATGATAGCCCGTTGTCAATGTCTTCATCACACCCTGTTATGCGGTGGTGGCGGTACGCCGTGCCGGCGGGCCGCGCAGATCAGCGAGCCGCCGAGCCCCGGTGCGGCGCGGGCCAGCCGGCGCGAGGCCACCCACCGGCCGCCCGGCAGCCGCCAGCCGACCTCGTTGGAGCGCAGCGCCACCGGCGTGAACCCGGCCCGGCGCAGCGTCCGGCGCAGCAGCGAGGCGGTGAACGGGCGGATGTGCAGCCACAGGTACGGGTGCAGCGGGTCGACCTGCCGTGGCGCCCGGCCGGCGAGGAACGCCAGCCGGTCCTGCACCGGCGCCAGGTTCGGGGTGGTGAGCACCAGCAGGCCGTCGGGCACCAGCACCCGGTGACACTCCCGCAGCAGCGCCAGCGGGTCGTACACGTGCTCGATCAGTTCCCCGGCGAGCAACCCGGCGAAGCTGCCGGCCCGGAACGGCAGCCCGCGGGTGGCGTCCAGCCGGACCGGCAGCGCCCGCCCGCCGGCCGCCGCGCGGGCCGTGCGCAGCGCCGTCTCGGCCATGTCCGCGAGCACCACCGGGCCGGGCAACGCGGCCGGGTCGAGCATGCCGCGCGGCCCGCAGCCCAGTTCCAGCACCGGCCCGCGCCGGGTCACCCCCTCGGCCATCAGCCCGGCCGCGACCGCGCGGCGCACCCGGTGGTACGGGTCGTCGACGTACCCGTCGACCTCGGCGCCGTCGTGGTAGCGGCAGAGGTTGGCGTGCCTGCCGTGCGCCTGCGCGCGTTGCGCGGACGTCCCGGTCGGCGGCTCGGCCATCACACCTCCACAGCGGACGCCGGCCCCGACGGCGGCGTCCGCCCCCAAGCCTCGCACCGCTTCCGCCGTCCGGGGCGCACATCCACCCGGGGTACGACGCGGCGGCCGGTCGTCCGGCCGCCGCGCCGATCGGGTGAGTCAGACGGCCCGGGCCCAGTCCAGCCGGGTGCTGTCGTCGTACTCGTCGCCGGGGATCCACCACTGTTCGCCGAAGCCACTGGTGGACACGATGATGTTGCCGCCGTCGGGGTACTCGTTCTCCGGTGGGATCGACAGTGCGGCGCAGTAGCGGCCGTCCGGGGAGAACACCGGCGACAGGTAGAACCGGGGCTCGTCGGTGAGCTTCTTCAGCCCGGTCCCGTTGATCCGCACCGAGGCGAGGGACTGGTTGCGCGTCTCCAGGTCCGGATACCAGCGGTCGGTGCAGAACACCACGCGCCCGGAGTGCGGCGTGAAGACCGGCGAGAGGAACATCTCGCCCGGCGCCGGCGTGTAGATCGGCCGCACCGCGGCGGTCGCGAGTTCGAGCACCCGCAGTTGCCAGCCCTGCGAACGGCTGCGCCACCTGACCACGATCATCGAGCCGTCCCGGGACCAGTCCGGGTCGGTCATCGTGTGCCCCTCGACCAGCAAGCGGGTGCCGCCGGTCGCCACGTCGACGGCGATCAGCCGGTCCCGGTTCCCGCCGGTGACCAGCGCGATCTCCCTGCCGTCGGGCGACCAGGTCGGTGCACCGTAGTGGACGCCGAACGGGTCGGCGAGCAGTGTGCGCTTCTGGCCGGTGATCCGGTCGTACACGGCGACGAACGGCTCCAGCGTGCCGTCGCCCGAGCGGGCCGTGTTGACCCATGCCACGTACCGGCCGTCCGGCGAGGTCTTGGCGTGGTCCCCGTTCGGCAGCAGTTCCCGCGGCGTGGTGCGGCCCGGGTCGACCTGGAGCACACCCCAGCCGACGCTGACCAGCCACGACCCGTTCACCACGTCGGCGGCGGCCGCGGGCGCGGCGGTGGACGCGGCGGCCAGCCCGGTCGCGGTGGCCAGCCCGGTGAGTGCGGCGGTGCGCAGCAGGGCACGACGATTCATTGCTGTCATCCGGCAACCCCCGTGTGAGACGTGGCCTCACCCTCCCGAGTGGATCGACGCACGGGAATCGGACGAGTGGCCGCTTCACGCTCGGCTGCTCGTCCTTCACCGCTGGTGAGTGCGCCGCAGACCGGTACGCTCGCCCCGATGACCTCCGACGCGCTGCGCCGCGCTCTCACCGAACCGGGCGACCCGCCGCTGCTCCCGCTGCCCGGCGTGGCGGTCGAACTGCTGGACGCACTCGCCGCCCCGCCGCGCCTCGGCGCGCACCTGCGACTGGTGCACGACGTCGCCTGGCACCTGACCGCCGCGTTCGCCGACCGGTTCGGTGCGGTGCCGTTCGACAGGCAGGCGGTGCTGTTCGGGGCGGCCGTGCACGACCTCGGCAAGGTCGAGCACCCGGCCGAGCTGACCGGCCCCGGGTCCGCCCACGAGGAGGCGGGCTACCAGTTGCTGCTGCGCTTCGGCGTACCGGAGGAACGGGCCCGCTTCGCCGTCACCCACGCCGCCTGGCACTCCCCCGGCGTGCAGCTGGAGGACCTGATGGTCAGCCTGGCCGACAAGGTGTGGAAGGGCCGCCGGGTCACCGACCTGGAACAGCTCGTGGTCGACCGGCTCGCCGGCATCACCGGCCAGGAGCGCTGGCAGACGTTCCTGGACCTCGACGACGTGCTCGCCGAGCTGGCCGCCGACGCGGACCGCCGGCTGGCGTTCCAGGCCGAGCATCCGGTGTACGGCTGACGCCGGAGGCGGCGATAAGTCCGGCGCCGCTGGTCGTGCTCACCTACCGCACCGCCGACCAGCCCGATCCGGACGCCGGTTCCCTGATGTTTCCTCATGGTCGACCGGGACGTCGACCTGGAGATCAGCGCCGTCCACCGCTCGCGGCACGCCGTGCACGTCCGCTACGCCGTCGGCCACCGCGCAGACGATACCGATTGACTTTCGATAGGTTCCGCGCGATAGTCGATGCATGCTTGCGGCGCAACGCGCGGTGACACCACTCCGCGCCTTCCTGGTCCTGCTGTTCGCGATCCTGGTGCTGTTCCAGACCATGTCGCTGCCCGGGCAGTTCGCCCACATGGCCCGGGAAGACCCGGACATGGCGTACCTGCGGTGGCCCGCCACCGCGGTCACGATCTTCTGGGTGCTCTGCGTCCAGGTGGTGATCGTCTGCACCTGGCACCTGCTCACCCTGGTCAAACGCGACCGCATCTTCACCGAGGCGTCCCTGGGCTGGGTCGACGGGATCGTCTGGGCGGTCGCCGCCGCCTGGGTTGTGCTGGTCGGCGTGTTCCTCTACGTCGGCTTCAACGCCGACGACCCCGGACTGCCGCTGCTGCTGCTCCTGCTGGTCACCGGCGTCAGCGTGCTGGGGCTGCTGATGGTCGTCCTGCGGGCGCTGCTGCGCCAGGCCACCACGCTGCGCACCGACATGGAAGCGGTGATCTGATGCCGATCGTCGTGCGCATCGACGTCGAACTGGCCAAGCGCAAGATGAGCGTCGGCGAGTTCGCCGAGCGCGTGGGACTCACCCCGGCGAACGTCGCCGTACTCAAGAACGGCCGCGCCAAGGCCGTCCGGTTCAGCACCCTGGAGGCGATGTGCCGGGTGCTCGACTGCCAGCCCGGCGACCTGCTCGAATGGGTCGCCGACGAGGAGGAGCGATGAGATACCTGGCCGCCGCCGTCGCCCTGCTCGCCGTCGCGGTCGGCGTCGCCGGCTTCGTGTACGGGGAGGCCGACGACTCCCCCGGCCTGCAACTTCTGTCCGCGCTGCTCGTCATCGGCGCGGTAGCCATCGGCGTGCGCGTCGTCCGGCGTACCCGGTAGGGCCGGCGCCCCCTCGACGCCGGCCCCGCCGCTCAGCCCTTCACGCAGACGACCTGCTTGAGGTGGGCGACCACCTCGACCAGGTCGTCCTGCTGGGCCATCACCTCGGTGATGTCCTTGTACGCGCCGGGGATCTCGTCGACCACACCGGCGTCCTTGCGGCACTCCACCCCGGCGGTCTGCGCGGCCAGATCCGCGGTGCTGTACGTCCGCTTCGCCTGCCCCCGCGACATCCGCCGCCCGGCGCCGTGCGACGCCGAGCAGTACGCGTCCAGGTTGCCCTTGCCTCGCACGATGTACGAGCCGGTGCCCATCGAGCCGGGGATGATGCCCAGGTCCCCCTTGCCGGCCCGGATCGCGCCCTTGCGGGTCACCAGCACGTCCACCCCGTCGTAGCTCTCCTCCGCCACGTAGTTGTGGTGGCAGGAGATCGGCTCGTCGAAGCCGACGTGCGGGAACGCGTCCCGGACCACCTGGCTCAGCAGCGCGAGCATGACCGCCCGGTTACGGCGGGCGTACTCCTGCGCCCACCACAGGTCCCGCCGGTACGCCTCCATCTCCGGCGTGCCGGCGAGGAACACCGCGAGGTCCCGGTCCGGCAGGTCGGTGTTGTGCGGCAGTCCGCGCGCCACCACCATGTGCCGCTCGGCCAGCTCCTTGCCGATGTTGCGGGAACCGGAGTGCAGCATCAGCCAGACCCGGCCGTCGTCCGGGCCGCCCTGCTCCAGGCAGACCTCGATGAAGTGGTTGCCGCCGCCGAGCGTGCCGAGCTGCCGCTGCGCCCGCGTCTGGAGCTGCGCGACCTTCCGGTCCAGCGTGCCGAACCGCTGCCAAAAGTCGTCCCAGCCCGCCTGCTCCAGCCCGCGGATCCGGCGCGGGTCGACAGCGTCGTCACGCATCGCGAAACCGACCGGGATCGCCGCCTCGATCGCCGTACGCAGCGGCGCGAGGTCGTCGGGCAGGTCGGCGGCGGTCAGCGAGGTCCGCACCGCGGACATGCCGCAGCCGATGTCCACGCCGACCGCGGCCGGCGACACGGCCTGCCGCATCGCGATCACCGAGCCGACGGTGGCGCCCTTACCGAAGTGCACGTCCGGCATCACCGCGACGCCCTGCACCCACGGCAGCGCGCCGATGTTGCGCAGCTGCCGGGCCGCCTGCGCCTCGATCGCGTACGGGTCGGTCCAGACCCGGACCGGCGCCCGGGTACCGGCCAGCGGGGTGAAACCCATCGTCGTCTCCTTGCTCATGTCCGTCTGAGACAGGTGCCCCGAACACGAGAAACCGCCCGGCTCCGGTCTCGGGGCGGGCGGTTCGCGCGGATCGTCGCGCCGGCGCTAGACGCGCCACCACCCGGATTGCCAGTGCCGTCGCCGGCCCGTGCCCGATTTTGGCAGCAGGACACCGGCGCGCGGCGCTTGCCGCTGGGCGCGGGTGCGGTTCTGCTGCGACACGGCAGGCTCCCCTGGTGGATCGGATCGACGTTGCCCGTTCACGGTACGGCCGCCGCACTCGGGCGGCAATGCGATATTCCGTCGCTCGTCGCCTCAGCCGGCGTGCGCCACCGGGTGGCGCCGCATCTCCTCCATGAACGGGTAGCGCGCGGTCAGCTCGGCGAGCGTGATGCCGGCCCGCCACGCGGCGGCGACCTGCGCGACCTGGAGCAGGTCGGTGGCGTCGCCCCGGGCCTGGACGTCGCCGTCCACCCGCAGATCGATCATGAAGTAACGGGCCTGGGAGCCGAGGCTGACGCAGACGACGCCCCGGGGCGAGGTCATCTCGGCGCAGGTGAACCGGCTGCGCCCCTGCTCGGGCGCGGTCACCTCGCCGATGTCGAGCTGGTTCGCGGCGGCGGTCGCCACGAGCGCGGGGGCGAGACCACCGGGCTCGACCAGGTCCGGGTAGAGGCGCACACCCAGTGCGGCCGACACGTCGCTCATGACTGACTCCCACTTCCTCGTGACAGAGACCAGCAGCGCGCAGGTTACGGGTGTGTTTCCGGCACGCCCGGCCATCTTTTCCCGTGTGACCGTCCGGGGCAAGAGGAACGCCCTCATCGAACCCCTCCGGGGTAGGCTGCCGCCTCATGGCCCTGATCCGGTGTGACTTCTTCTCCGAGGCGCTCGGCATGGGCACGTCGATGACGGTGCTGCTGCCCGATCGCGGCGCGGCCGGGATCGGCGTGCCGGGCGCGGCCGCCGCCGGTGACCCGCCGGTGCTCTACCTGTTGCACGGCCTGACCGACGACGACACGGCGTGGACCCGGCGCACCGCGATCGAGCGGTACGTGGCGTTCGCGGCGGCGGCGAGCCTGTCCGGCGCGCTGGACGTGACGCGTCGCCGTCACCATCCGACCCGTCCGGTCGACCCGGCGGTGTGGCACACCGTCTGGGGTGACGGCCCGGTGCCCGCCGACGACGACACGGTGGGGCTGCTGGAGCGCTCCGGCGACGACCGTCCGGCGCTCTACGTCGCCTGCGGCACCGAAGATTTCCTGTACGAGGACAGCCTGCGGTTCCTCGACGTGGCCCGGGAACGCGACGTGCCGGTCACCGTCGACTTCGGTCCGGGTGACCACGACTGGGCGTACTGGGACGCGCGGATCTGCGACGTGCTGGCCTGGCTGCCGTTGCGCACGCGCTGACCGGTGCGCGGGCGGCGACCGCGCCGGCTCAGACGCCGACGGTGCCGTCGATCGCCTCGCGGATCAGGTCGGCGTGCCCGTTGTGGCGGGCGTACTCGTGCAGCATGTGCAGCATGACCAGGCGCAGCGAGACGTCCTCGCCCCAGCGTGCCTGGTGACCTGTCACGTCGAGCGACCCGGCCTCCCGCTCGATGCGCCGGGCGTGCTCGATCTCGCGCCGCCACGCCTCGAACGCCTCCGCCACGTCGGCGTCGCGGGCGTCGTACGCCTGCTGGAAGTCGCCGCTGTCCGACCACACCAGAGGTACGTCCTCGGCGGCGATGACCCGGCGGAACCAGGTGCGCTCCACCTCCGCCATGTGCCTCACCAGCCCGAGCAGGGACAGCGTGGACGGCGGCGACGCCGCCCGGCGCAACTGCTCGTCGGTCAGTCCCTCGCACTTGAGGGCCAGCGTGGCCCGGTGGAAGTCGAGGAAGGCGCGCAACGACTCCCGCTCGCCGGCCAGCAGCGGCGGGCCGATCCGTTCGGTCTCCACGAGCGCCAGCCTAGCTGCGATCGATTTTGGTGGAACGGCCGCGTCACCGCAGCGACGAACCGGCCACCGGGAAGTCGAACCAGGTGTCCGGATAGGGCTCGTCGACGTACCGGTAGTGCCACCACTCCAGCGGATAGTTCTCGAAGCCCTGGGCGGACATCAGCCGTCGCAGCAGGTCCCGGTTGCTGCGGGCGGTGTCGCTGATCCGCGCGTCGGCGGTGTGGGCGCGCGGGTCGAAGCAGTCGAACCCGGTGCCCATGTCGATCGAGTCGTCGGCGAAGCGACGGCCGGCGGGCTCGGTGCAGGGCACGAGCGCCTGACCGGGCGTGTACGCGGCCTGCGGGGGCCCGGAGACCGGAACCAGGGTCAGGTCGACGGTGCTGCCCCGGCTGTGCGCGGTGGGCGCGCCGATGTAGCCGTCGGCGAACAGCCGGTCCTTCGGCACGCCGGGATAGAACTCGCGCTTCATCCGCTGCTCCCCGGGGAGTTTCGCCCAGGCGACGAAGTCGTCGGCGGCGCGCTGCGGGCGGTAGCAGTCGTACACCTTGAGGCTGTGCCCGCCGGCGAGCGCGGCGGTCTGCACCCGGTGCAGCGCCTGCGCCGCCGGGCGGGTGAGCAGGCAGCGCGGCTCGGCGTACCCGTCGACGGGCCGGCCGACGAAGTTGTGCGGGCCCGCGTACCGGATGTCGGTGCGGATCGTGGGGTCGACGGTGGCGAGGTCCACGAAGTCCGCCGGGGCGCGGGGTCCGGTCGGAGTGGGTGACGGCGGCGGGGACGGTGCCGGCCGCTGGCAGGCGGCGGCGAGCAGTGCGGCCGCGACGGCCAGGACCGCCGTCGCGCGTCTGCCGGTACCCACCCGCCGTGTCTACCAGCCCCGGCGGCCCGGCATCGGCGGAACCGGTGGTCAGCCGCCCAGCACGGTACGGAGGAAGTCGAGCGCGCCGCGCGTGAGATGGCTGGTGCATTTCCGGAAGGTTTCCGCAACTCGCGCGAACGAGAGGGCCGGTCCGGCCTGTCGTCAAGCCGTCGGCGTACGGCAAGATGTGCGTGGGGCGGGACGGTCCACCGGTCGGTTCCGGCAGCCGGCGAAGGGAACACGGGTGAGCGCGGACGACGAGCGCAGGGTGACCATCACCGCTATCGCACGGGAGGCTGGCGTCTCGGTGCCGACCGTGTCGCGCGTGCTCAACGGGCGGTCCGACGTCGCGCCGGACACCCGGGAACGGGTCGAGGAGTTGCTGCGCCACCACGGCTACCGGCGCCGGGGCAGCCGTACCGTGCGCCGGGCGGACCTGGTCGACCTGGTCTTCAACGACCTGGACAGCCCGTGGGCGGTGGAGATCATCCGCGGCGTCGAGGACGTCAGCCACGCCGCCGGGGTGGGCACCGTCGTCTCGGCGATCCACCGCGAGTCCAGCTCCACCCGGCAGTGGCTGCACAACCTGCGCGCCCGCGCGTCCGACGGCGTGATCGTGGTGACCTCGCACCTGAGCCCGCCGGTGCAGGCCCAGTTGCGGCGCCTCAACGTGCCGGTGGTGGTGGTCGATCCGGCGGCCGGCGTGGCCGCCACGGACGTGCCGGCGATCGGCGCCACCAACTGGACAGGCGGCCTGGCCGCCACCGAGCACCTGCTCAAGCTCGGCCACCGCCGGATCGGCTTCGTGGCCGGCCCGCCGCACCTGCTCTGCAGCCGGGCCCGGCTGGACGGCTACCGGGCCGCGCTGGCCGGCGCCGGGGTCGCCGCCGACGACCGGCTGGTGCAGCCCGGCGACTTCTACCATGCCTCCGGCTTCACCGCCGGTGGCGCGCTGCTCGACCTCGACGACCCGCCGACCGCCATCTTCGCCGCCAGCGACCAGATGGCGTTCGGGGTGTACGAGGCCGTACGCCGCCGCGGGCTGCGGGTCTGCGACGACGTGAGCGTGGTCGGCTTCGACGACCTGCCCGAGGCGCGGTGGGCCTCACCGCCGCTGACCACCGTGCGCCAGCCGCTCGTGGAGATGGGCCGGCTCGCCGCGCGTACCGTGCTGCGGCTGGCCCAGGGCGAGGAGATCGACTCGCCCCGGGTCGAGCTGGCCACCGAACTCGTGGTGCGGGACAGCACCGCCGGGCCCGCCCTCCGCTGATCCGGGCCGCCTCTTTCAGTCCTGCTCCGGAACTTCCGGCTCCCGGAGGACCGGGCCGGTCGACATGGCTACGGCGGCGGCGTGGCGGCGCCGCCGGGCCAGCAGCAGCGCTCCCCCGGCCGTCAGCACCGCGCCCACCGCGACCGTGACACCCGTGCCCGGCGGCGGGACGGGCGCCGCCGCGCCGCCGGCCAGACCGGCGGGCCCGGCCAGGGCCGAGGCCGCCCCGCCCGCCGGTGGCGCGGACCGGTCCAGCTCCCCCGGCTCGACCAGCCGCCCGACCGCGGCGTCGCGGGGCTGCGCGAAGCCCCAGTCCAGCAGCGCCGCGCCCTGCTGCCAGCTCCGCTGCGTGGTCACCTCGGCACCGAGCAGCGTGACCACGAGGCGCCGCCCGCCGCGCTCGGCCGCACCGACGTACGTGTGCCGGGCCAGGTCGGTGAAGCCGATCTTGCCGCCGAGCGCGCCCGGATAGTGGTCCAGCAGCATGTTGTCGTTGGAGATGGCGAACGCCTTCGCCCGCCGCGCCGGCTGGGCCGGGATCCGCGCGGACCGGGTGGCGGCGTACCTGCGGAACGCCGGGTCGGCGAAGCACGCCCGCGCGATGAGCGCCAGGTCGTACGCGCTGGTGAACTGCCCCGGCCCGTCCAGCCCGGACGGGGTGACCGCGCGCGTCTGCCGGGCGCCGAGCCGGTGCGCCTCCTCGTTCATCGCCCGTACCCCGCCGGCCGGCCCGTCCGGTCCGCCGCCGAGCCGGGCGAGCGCGTTGGCCGCCTCGTTGCCGGAACGCAGCAGCAGTGCCAGCCAGATCGTCTCGATCCGGTAGCGCCCGCCCTCCACCAGCCCGGCCGCCGAGCTGCCCGGTTCGACAGCCAGGTCCCCGGCGGTCACTGTCACCTCCCGGTCCGGGTCCAGCCGGGGCAGCATGGTGGCGGCCAGCAGCAGCTTCTGCACGCTCGCGGGTACGCCGTACTCGTGCGGGCCGCAGCCGCCGAGCACCGCGCCGCTGTTCAGGTCGGCGACCACCCAGGAGGTGGCGGTCACGGCCGGCGGCGCGGTCGACGCGGGCGGGACGACCAGGCCCGCGGTGTCGAGCGCGGCGCCGCCGACGGCCCGCGCGGCCGGGTCGGGCGCCGGCGGCGGCTGCGGGGAAACCGTCGACGGGGCCGGCACGTTCGGGCAGGGCGGCGCGGCCGGCAGCCGGCGTACCGGCGCGCGGACGGCGGCCGCCGCAGGTGTCGCCGGCACCGGCAGCAGGAGGGCGGCGGCCAGCGCCGCGAAGGGTCCCCAGGTCCTCATGACCCGGACGCTAGCCACGCCGACCCGAACGGGTCACCGGCTCCGGGATTCGCGTTCCGGCGTCGAGACCGCGCGGTAAGGTGCCCGGTCAGGTGCGGCGGCGTTGCCGCCTGCGGGCGCGGCCCCGGCGGGCGGCGAGCAGCGCCGCCACCCCGCCGACGGTGAGCGCCAGCAGACCGGCGACCGGCACGATCACCCGCCAGTCCCCGTCGCCGACGCGGTGCAGCGCCGTCCCGGCCGGCCCTCGCCACGGCGGGGAGACGGTACGGGTGGGCTCGGCGGCTGCCGCCGGCCGGGGTTGCGCCGCCTCGGCCTCCCGCTCGCCCGGCTCGACCAGCCGGCCGACGGAGGCGTCGCGGGGCAGCCGGAATCCCCAGTCGAGCAGCTGGGCGCCCTGCTGCCAGCCGCGTACCGGGCGGGCCTCGGCGCCGAGGAGCGTCACCACGAGGCGGCGTCCGCCCCGCTGCGCGGCACCGACGTAGCTGTGCCGGGCCAGCTCGGTGAAGCCGGTCTTGCCGCCGAGCGCGCCGGGATAGCGGTAGACGAGCTGGTTCTCGTTCTGGATCTGGAACCCGCCCTTCTTCAACGCGGGCTGGGCCGGGATCTGCGTACGCTCGGTGAGCGCGTACCGGCGGAACGCGGCGTCGGCGAAGCAGGCCCGCGCGATGAGCGCGAGGTCGTACGCGCTGGTGAACTGGCCGGGCCCGTCCAGGCCGGACGGGGTGACCGCGTGCGTCTGCCCGGCGCCGAGCCGGCGGGCCTGCTCGTTCATCTCGGCGACGCCGGCCTGCGCACTGCCGGCGCCGAGTCGGGCCAGCATGTTCGCGGCGTCGTTGCCGGACTGGAGCAGCAGGCCCAGCCACAACGTCTGCACGCTGTAGCGGCCGCCGACGAGCAGGCCGACAGCCGAGCTGCCCGGTTCGATGTCCAGGTCGGCGCGGGTCGCGACGGCCACCTGCGCGGGGTCCAGCCGGCTCAGCATGGTGGCGGCCAGCAGCAGCTTCTGGGTGCTGGCCGGGGTGCCGGGGACGTGCGCGCCGCACGCGCCGAGGACCGCGCCGGTGTCCAGGTCGGCCACCAGCCAGGTGGTGGCGGTGACCGCCGGGGGCGCGGGGCTGCCCGACGGCGTGACCAGCCCGGCGCCGGCCAGCGCCTCGCCGCCCACCGCCGCCTGCTCGGGCGTCGTGGCCGGCGGCGTCGGGCGGGGCGGCCGGCTGACCTTCGGTGCGGGCAGGCGCGGGCAGACAGCCGTGACGGCGGGGGCGGGTGTGGTGGGTACGGCCGCCGGGGCGGCGGCCGGGGCGGGCGTCCCGGCGGCGAGCAGGGTGACGGCGGTGGCGGCGGCCAGGACCCGGGCTCTCATGAGAAGGCACCCTACCGAGCCCGATGATCAGGTCCGGCCGGCTCACCGGTGTCGTGACGGTGTGTCGATCGCGCGGTCCCGTCCGGTGACCGGCGAGACAGGCCACCTCGACCCGCTCGCCCGCGTACGCGCGCCGCCACGCCTCCCGCAGCGCGTCGAGGGCGTCGGCGCGGTCGGCCGGGATCCAGAAGTCGGGCCAGCGGACCCGGCGGGCCGGCCACGCCGGCTCGGGACCGGGCGCCAGCAGCAGGGCGAAGTCGGCGGGCGACGCGGGCCCGGCGACCCGGCGCCCGCGCACGGTGGCGCCTCCGGGCAGGGTGAGCAGCCCGGCCTGGTCGGTCCACGGTGTCGCGTCCATGGCTCATTGTGTCCCGTCGCCCGGACACGTGAGTGCCCGCCGGACGAGGTCCGGCGGGCACTCACGATCGGGCCGGTTGATTCCGGCGTGCCGGATCAGCCGGCGCGACGGCGGCGCCAGGCCATGGAGCCGAGCAGCAGCACCGCACCGGCGGCGGCGAGGCCACCACCGAGCTTCAGCGGCGTACCGATGCTGTCACCGGTGACCGGCAGCCCACCCTTGTGCGGCGGCTGGGTCGGCCGCGGCGGCAGGACGGTGCCGGTCGCGCTGGCGGTACGGCCCGACGTCAGGCCGGTGGCGGTGAACGTGTGCCGACCCGGCCGGGTCGGGCGGTAGGGGACGGTGAAGTTGCCGCTGGCGTCGGCCGTCACGGTGAACGTGGTCGGCGCGGGCTGCGGCTGGGCCCGGTTGGGCGTGTACGCCACGGGCGCCATCGCCACCGTGCTGCCGTCGCTGCGCCGCGCGGTCCCCTCGACCGGGGCGGCCGCGGGCAGGCCCGAGATCGCCACGTCGATCCGGACCGACTCGTTCGCCAGGAAGCCCGAACCCCGCAGCTTGAACGTCTCGCCGAGCCGGATGGTGGGCGGTGAGACGGTCAGCGACGCGATCTCGGGCGGGTAGACCGGAGGCTGCGGCTGCGCCGCTCCGGCCGCGGTCGGCACGGCCGCTACGGCCAGGCCCACCGTGAGCGCCATGATGATGCGGGATAGCCGCATGATGGATTCCCTCCTACTGTTCACAGCTTGGTGCCTTGACTACGTGAGTGGTCCATGGGGTGACGGTGGGTGTGTGCACCAGTTCGGCCGTCCCGGCGCCGGTCCTGCCGGTGAGCACCGTGACGTCGAGCGTCCGGGTCTGCCCCGGGCCGGTCTCCACGTTCGCCACCGCCACCTGGCGACGGCCGTGAGTGCCGCTGCCCATCGCGGTGTCCCGCCCGTCCAGCCGACCGGTGAGCACGGCGCCGCCGGTGGGCGTGTGGACGGAGACGAAGGTGCGTGCGGTGTACTTGTCGCCGGCCAGGGCCAGCCCGGTGACGGACTTGCTCAGGCCCGACTTCGGGGCGGTGGAGTGCACCGTGATCCGCAGCCGCAGCTCGCGGCGCCCGTCCGGGTGGCATTCGCCGACCGTCACGGTGGCCGAGAACCTGAGGTAGTAGCCGAGCTTCGCGCCACTGCCGTCGTTGAGGAACACGCCGACAGTCGGTACGGAGTCCTGCTCCGGGAGCTGACCGGCCAGCCGGCTGCCGGCCAGTGCGCGCTGCTCCTCGGATCGGACACTCCAGAACAATATCCGACGTTCATTGATTGAACGGGTAAAAACGGTCAGAAGCGCACGCGGGTCGACCGCCTTGGTGAACAGGGCGTCGAAGACGCCCGAGACGGCCTTGGTGAAGTACTCGTCCTGGTCCTTCGTGCCCAGATCCCGGTACGAGTCGCTGAGGAGCGTCCGCACGGCGGTGGCGGCGCCCAGCGACGGCCCGTCCGGCACGTTCACCGGGCCCACGACGCCGAGCAGGTACGACAGGACCACCGGGTCCACCGCCAGCACCCCGTCCACGGTGGTGCCGGTCCGGCGGCGCACCATGTCCCGGTAGAGCGCGGCGGCGGCCGGGAAGTCCGGGTTGAGGTTCACGTCCGCCGGATAGATGCCCGGCAGGTCACCCCAGAGCCGCTTCGCCTCCGCGTCGACAGTGAGCGGCGGGTCGAAGAACCGCAGGTCGGACGAGCTGCCCTGCGACACGAGGCGGATCCGTCCACCGTCGGCACGCAGGACGGCGTACGCGCCGAACATGCCGCCGGTGGCACGCAGCTCGGCCGGGTTCTGCGAGACCAGCAGATAGCTGCGCGGTCCGTCCGCGCCGAGCAGTGGCGGCAGCAGCCGGGCGCCGCGCTCAGCCGCCGAGGTCAGCTCGCCGAGCCGGTCCAGCTCCGCCCGCAGCGCGGTGACGGCGTCGCGTACCTGCGTCACGAGGTCGCCGGTGGGCACCTGCCGCAGCCGGTCGGCGGTCCGGCGTACCGCCTGGTCGGCGGCGGACACCTCGGCCGAGACGGCGCGCAGGCGGGCCAGATCCAGCTTGCCCTGCTTCGGCACCAGCGAGGCGAGGTCGACGCGCAGCAGCGTGGGGAACGCCAGCCTGGCCAACTCGTCCACCGCTACCGAGATCTGCCGTACCGCGGCGAGGTTGTCTCCCGCGTAGGGGGTCTGCTGGCCGACCCACCACACCGGATCCCCGGTCTCGCCGCGCGCGGCGGCGGCTTGCCCCTGCAGGGCGGCGAGTGTGCGTTGGGCCCGGGCCACATCACCGTCGAGCACCTGGGCGCTGAGCTCCCGGGCCAGCCCGGCGGCGTTGACCAGGTGGGCGCGGGCCTGCCAGCCCCGGAACGCGACCCAGCCGCCGGCGCTGAGCAGCACCGACACGACGACCAGCCCGGTCAGCAGGATCCGGCGGACCCGGGCGCGCCGGCGCGAGCGGCGCCGCCGGACGGGCGTGGCACCAGGTCCGGTCACGGATTCCCCCTACGTGTCGGTCTCATCGGCACAATTCGCGATCGAGTCGTTTTAGCACGGGAAAATGCATTTTCGCCGCGTTATCCGAAACTCTGACGATTCAACCGCTGTGTATGAGTTTCGTTCGGCCAGCCGTAGCCTCAACCGCCTCGTGCAGCAGCGCCTCGATCCGGTCCACACCGGCCTGCATCGACATGTCCCGCAGGTACGCGTCGCGACCCCGCCTGCCCATGTCGATCCGGGCCGCCGGCGGGATCGCGGCGGCCAGCCAGAAGCGGTCGGCCAACGCCGCCCAGTCCTCCGGCGGGCAGGACAGACCGGCGCGGGCCCGCTCCACCACCTTCGCCGCCTCCCCCGCCGCGGACGCGACCACCGGCGCGGCGCAGGAGAGCGCGGCCTGGAGCTTGCCGGGCACCCGGCCGCGCAGCTCCGGCAGTCCGCGCTGGGCCACGAGCTGGTAGTCGGCGGCGGCGTAGAGCTGCGGCATGTCCACGGCGGACCGACGCTCCAGGAACCGGACGTTGTCCGCGCCGAGGTCGGCGGCGAGCCCCCGCACCCGCCGCTCCTGCGGACCCGAACCCACGAGCACCAGGTCCAACCGGTCGCCGAGCGCCGCCGCCGCGCGGACCGCCGTGTCCAGATCCTGGCGCGCGCCGATCGTCCCGGCGTGCATCACCACGCAGCGGTCGTCCCGGCGGACCAGCCGGCGCACCGCAGGGCCGGCCTGGGTGGGGCGGAAGATGCGCTCGTCGGTCCAGTTCGGCACGGTGCGCACCCGGCCCGGCTCCGCCCCGCCGGCACGGATCAGATCCGCCATGGCCGGCGAGCCGACCGCCACCACCGCCGCCTCCCGGTACAGGCGGCGGGTGGCGGCCTCCCGCCGGGCCGGCCAACCGCTGTCCCGCGCCGCGCGCCCGTCCCGTTCCGTCCACACGTCCTGCACGTGCAGGACGGTCGGCGTGCGGCCGAGCAGCCGCAGCAGCCCGGTGGCCGCGAAGGTGACCGCCGGGTGGCCGTGGACGTAGAGCACGTCGACGTCGCGGAGCAGGCCCCGGCCGGCGAGCGCGGCGCTGCCGGCGAAGGAGAGCCAGCCCGCCGCGCGGGCACGGGCGGAGTCGTCGCCCGCGGCGTACCGGGGCACCCGGCGCACGGTCAGCCGCTCGCTGTGCGTCTGGTGCCGCCAGCGCTGCCGCCAGCCGGGATAGACGTGGCCGCCCGGGTAGTCCGGGAAGCCGGTGAGCACCCGCACCTCGTGGCCCCGGGCCACCAGCTCCTCGGCCAGGCTGCCCGGGACGAACGCCGGCTCCGGCGGGAAGTGGTAGGTGAGGATGCCGACCCTCATGACCGCGCTCCCGGCGCGGTTTTCCGGGCGGCCGGGCGCCGCACCGCGTACGATTCCCGCATCCCCTCTGCGTCCGGCCGCGATCGCCGGAAGATCGCCGTCGCGGCACCCTCCGTCGCGACCGTGCCGACGAGAGGGGTGCAGATGGTCGACGAGGTGCTCTTCGTCTGCCACGCGAACATGTGCCGGTCACCGATGGCGGAGTTCATCGCCCGCCGGATGCTGGCCGGCCTGCCGCTGGCGGTGGCCAGCGCGGGTACCGACGCGATCGACGGGGCGGCCATGCACCCGTACGCGGTCGAGGTGACCGCGGCCGCCGGCGCGGACCCGGCGGCCTTCCGCACCCGGCGGCTGCGCCCGGAGCACCTGACCCGGGCGGCGCTCGTGCTGACCGCGACCCGCAGGCAACGCTCGGCCTGCGCCGCGCTGGCGCCGGCCGCACTGACCCGGACGTTCACGCTGCGGCAGTTCGCCCGGCTGGCCGCCGCCGCCCGGCCCGCCGAGGCGGAGGCGGATGCGGCCACGCCGTTGCGGGCGGCGGTGTCGGCAGCGGTCCGCGCCCGGGGGCGGCTGCAACCCGCCGCCCCCGGCGCGGAGGAGCTGCGCGATCCGATCGGCGGCTCGCCGGCCGACTTCCGGCGCTGCGCCGAGGAGATCGAGCGGTCGATCCGGCCCGTGCTCGCGCTCATCGTGACAGCCGGGTGAGTTCCTGCGTCCGGTCGCCCACGGCCTTAGCGCCCCGCCGGGTGCCGGCCCGGTCGGCCGGCACGGACGGCACCGCGGGCGGTACGCCCACCTTGTACGCCTCGTACTGGTAGGCGTCCGACTTGGTCACCTTGGCCATGTTGAGCACGCAGCCGAGCAGGCGCACCGAGACCGAGCTGAGCGCGTTCGCCGCCGCCGCGACCTGGCTGCGGGAGGTACGCCCCTGCTGCGTGACCAGGAGCGCGCCGTCGGCCTGCACCGCCACCACCACGCCGTCGGTGACCGCCAGCAGCGGTGCGGTGTCGATGACCACGATGTCCGCCGAGTCCCGCAGCGCGACCAGCAGGTCCGCCATGGACTTGGAGCCGAGCAGCTCGCTCGGGTTGGGCGGGGTGGCGCCGCTGGGCAGCACCAGCAGGGACTTCTCCCCCCAGCGCTGCACCACGTCACCGACCTGGACGTCGCCGACCAGCACGTCGGTGAGACCGATGCCGCCGTCGATCCCGAGGTAGTCGGCGACCTTCGGGCGGCGCAGGTCGGCGTCGATCAGCAGCGTCCGCCAGCCCGCCTCGGCCAGCGCGATGGCGGTGTTGCAGGCCATCGTGGTCTTGCCCTCGCCCTGCAACGCGCTGGTGACGGCGATGACCCGGGCCGGTTCGTGCACGTCCACGAAGCGCAGGTTGGTGCGCAGTTTGCGGACCGCCTCGGCCCGGGCGGAGGTGGCCGCGTCGCCGACGATCAGCGGCGCCGACCGGGCGCCGGTCTCGTACGGGATCTCGCCGAGCAGCGGACTGCCGGTCACCCGTTGCAGACCGGCGCCGTCGCGCATCCGGACGTCGGCCACCCCGCGCAGCACGGCCAGGCCGACGCCGAGCAGCAGGCCGAGCAGGCCGCCCAGGACCAGGTTGCGGGTGGGCTGCGGGGAGACCGGGGCGGAGGTGACCCGGGGACCACTGACCACCTCGATCTTGATCGGTGGGGCGTTGCCGTCCGGCGGCGTCTCGACCTTGCGTACCAGCTCGGTGAACTTGGTCGCGAGCGTCTCGGTGGTCTTCAGCGCCCGGGTCTGGTCGGTGTCGGTGATCGTCGCCCGGAGCAGAACCGTGCCGGTCGTGGCGGTGGTCTGGATCCGGCTGCGCACCTGGTCGGCGGTGAGTCCGAGCGGCGCGTCGGCGACCACGCTCTGCGCCAGCCGGTCGCTGGTGAGCAGGTCACCGTAGGACTTCACCCGCTGCTGGAGGAAGAGGCTGCCCTGGTAGGCGTCGGTGACCCCCTGGCTGGGCGTGGTGACGAAGAAGGTCACCGAGGCCTCGTACCGGGGCGTCGTCCGGACCGTCATCAGCGCGGCGGCGCCCAGGCCGAGCATCACCGTCACCAGCACGATCCACCAGTGGCGTCGGACCAGGCGCAGGTAGCCGAGAACGTCCATCACGCTCCCCCTCGCGACACGCCGGTCTGCCGATGAAACTGCACGAAAGCCCCCTAAAAACCCCAGTTGCCATGCCAGGATCGAATCGCCTATTCACGACGTTACGTGATAGCACGACAGTAAACGACCGAACAGGCACAGACGGTCTAATCCTTTCAATACGGATAGGACACAGAGGGCAGCCCATGGATCGTGACGCGATCACAGCCGTTCGACCTCCCGGCCGGATCACCCACCGCGCCGCCACCCTTTCCCTGTTAACGCTGGACACGGCCGCGTGGTGCGGAGGTTTTCTCGGCGCCGCCTGGACGCGGTACGAGTTCGCCCTCACCGCCGCCGCCAGCGCCCGTGCGCTCGGCATGGCGCTGGCCTGCGCCGCGCTGTACGCCGCGCTCACGCTGCTGCGGTCCCGGCTCTACGGCCGGTATCCGATCGGCAGCGCCGGCGACGCGCAGGGCCTGGCCACCACCGTCGCGCTCGTCGCGGCTGTCGGCTTCGTCGCCCTGCTGCCGTGGGCGCGGCACCCGGTACCGGCCAGCACACCGCTGGTCGGCGGTGCGGTGGCGCTCGTGGTGATGGCGACCGCCCGGGGACTCTGGCGGGCCCACGTCGACCGCCGGCCACCCGCCGCGCGACACGCCGAGCGCTGCCTGATCTACGGGGTGGACGCGGCGAGCGAGCGGCTCGTCCGGGCGCTGCTGCACGACCCGGACAGCAGCTACCGGCCGGTGGGGCTGCTCGACGACGCACCCGACAGCCGCGGCCTGCGGCTGGAGCGGCTGCGCGTGCTCGGCGGCCGGGAGCAGATCGGCGTCGCCGTCCGGGCCACCCGGGCGAGCACTGTGATCTTCTCGATGAGCGGCTCCGACCCGCAGCTGCTGCGCGACGTGCGCTCCCGCACGCTGGAGGCCGGGGCGGCGTTCAAGGTCCTGCCGCCGGTACGCGAGGTCCTCGACCGTCCGGTGGCCGCCACCGACGTACGCGACCTCCAGCTCACCGACCTGCTCGGCCGCGCGCACCGGGTGGCCGAGCTGAGCGTCGAGCGCGGCGGGCTGGCCGGACGCCGGGTGCTCGTCACCGGCGCCGGCGGCTCGATCGGCTCGGAACTGTGCCGGCAGATCGCCCGCTGCGAGCCGGACGAGCTGATGATGCTCGACCGGGACGAGTCCGCGCTGCACGCCCTGCAGATGTCGCTGCACGGGCGCGCGCTGCTGGACGGGCCGGAGCTGGTCCTGGCCGACATCCGCGACGCCGAGGGCATCGCCCGGGTGATCGCCGACCGGCAGCCCGACGTGGTGTTCCACGCCGCGGCTCTCAAGCACCTCACGCTGCTCCAGCGCCACCCCGGAGAGGCGATCAAGACCAACATCCTGGGTACGCTGAACGTGCTGGAGGCGTGCCGGGACGTCGCCGAGTTCGTGAACATCTCCACCGACAAGGCGGCCAACCCGGCGAGCGTCCTCGGCTACTCCAAGCGGATCACCGAGCGGCTCACGGCGTACCACGCGCAGCGGCTCGGCGGCCGGTACCTGAGCGTCCGGTTCGGCAACGTGCTCAGCAGCCGCGGGTCGGTGCTCACCGCGTTCCAGGCACAGATCCGGGCCGGGGTGCCGATCACCGTCACCCACCCCGACGTGACGCGGTACTTCATGACCGTGCAGGAGGCGGTGCACCTGGTGCTCCAGGCGGCAACGATCGGCCGGGGCGGCGAGGCGCTGGTGCTCGACATGGGCGAGCCGGTCCGGATCGCCGACGTGGCACGCCGGCTCGCCGCCGAGGCGGACCACCCGGTGGAGATCGTCTTCACCGGTCTGCGCCCGGGCGAGAAGCTGCACGAGCACCTGTTCGGCGCCGACGAGGTCGACACCCGGCCGCTGCACCCGCTGATCTCCCACGTCCCGGTGCCGGAACTGGATCCGGACGAGGTGCGCGGGCTCGACCCGTACGCCGACGCGGACGAGCTGATCAAGCGGATGGCGGCGTTCTGCGACCCGGCCGGGGTGTCCCTGCCGGCTCTGCCCGGACAACGCTGACCGCCGGCCGACGGGACGCCCCGCCCCGGTGGTGAGACGGGCGTCCCATCGGCCGGCTCCGCTCGCCGCCAGGGGCGGCACCCGTTAGGGTTGATCCCGGTGTGCCGGGAAGCCTGGTCGGCGATGGTTTCGCCGACCCCAGCTCCCGAACGGACCCCGCATGCCCCAGCACACTCCGCACCGGTCCCGCCTGCTGTCCCGCCGCTCCTGGCCGGAGGCTCGCTTCCTGGCGGACGTGCTACGCACCGAGACGGTCGGCGGCGGCCTGCTGCTGCTCGGCGCGGTGCTCGCCCTGATCTGGGCCAACTCGCCGTGGCGCGCGGCGTACGCCGACCTGAGCCACTGGGTGCCGTGGCCCGGCGGCGCCGGACTGCACCTGGACCTCGACCTGCGCACCTGGGCCGCCGACGGGCTGCTGGCGATCTTCTTCTTCGTGGTCGGCCTGGAACTCAAGCGCGAGTTCGTCGCCGGTGACCTGCGCGACCCCAGGCGGGCCGCGCTGCCGGTGGTGGCCGCGCTCGGCGGCATGATCGTCCCGGCGTTGGTGTACCTGGCGGTGACGCTCAGCGCCGGCGGCGCGGGTCTGCGCGGATGGGCCATCCCCACCGCCACCGACATCGCCTTCGCACTCGCCGTGCTCGCCGTCATCAGCTCCCACCTGCCCCAGGGACTGCGCGCCTTCCTGCTCACCCTCGCGGTGGTCGACGACCTCTTCGCGATCACCATCATCGCGGTCTTCTACACCGCCGACTTCCAGCCGCTGCCGCTGCTCGCCGCGCTGCTGCCGATCGCGGCGTTCGGGCTTCTCGTGCAGCGCCGGCGGACCTGGTGGTGGGCGCTGATCCCGCTGGCGGTGGTCGCCTGGACGCTGGTGCACGCCTCCGGCGTGCACGCCACGGTGGCGGGCGTGCTGCTCGGCTTCACCGTTCCGGTGCTGCGCGGCCGCGACGGCGCGCCCGGCCTGGCCGAGCGGCTGGAGCACCGCTGGCGGCCCGTCTCCGCGGGTCTGGCCGTGCCGGTCTTCGCCTTCTTCGCCGCCGGGGTGACCCTGGTCGGCGTGGACGTGGGCGGCGTGCTGACCAGCCCGGTGGTTCTCGCGGTGGCCGCCGGACTGGTGCTCGGCAAGGTGATCGGCGTGTTCGGGTCGTCGTACCTGCTCGCCCGGTTCACCCGCGCCGAACTGGACGAGGAGATCACCTGGGCCGACCTGCTCGGGCTGGCGCTGCTGGCCGGCATCGGCTTCACCGTGTCGCTGCTCATCGGCGAACTGGCGTTCGGCCCCGGCAGCCCGGAGGAGGACGGCGTCAAGGTGGCGGTGCTGCTCGGCTCGCTGATCTCCGCCCTGCTCGCCTCGGTGGTGCTGATCCGCCGCAACCGGGTCTACCGCCGGATCAGCGAGCGGGAGAGCCGGGACGCCGACGGCGACGGCGTCCCGGACGTCTACCAGGGCGACACCGTCTGACCGACACGACGCAGGCCGCCGCCCCGTCGCGGGACGGCGGCGGCCTGCCGGGCCGGTCAGTTCAGTTCGGTGACCGCCTCGAAGATCAGCCAGAGACCGCAGACGGCGAACAGCACCGCCGCGCCGTAGCGGATGGTCCGCTCCGGCAGGTGGCGGCCGAGCATCCGGCCCACCAGGATCGCCAGCGCGTCCGCGGCCACCATGCCGAGCGTCGACCCGAGCCAGGTGCCGAACCAGCCGTACCTGGTGGCCAGCGTGATCGTGGCGAGCATGGTCTTGTCGCCCAGCTCGGCCAGGAAGAACGCCACACCCACGGCGATGACGGCGGACCGGCCGCCGCGCTCGGCCTTGCGCTTCTCCTCCTCGGTCAGCCGGTCGCCGCGCAGCGTCCACGCGCCGAAGCCGAGGAACGCCAGACCGGCGATCAACGAGATCCATTCGGTGGGCAGGGCGGCGTTCAGGCCGTACCCGATGGCCACCGAGGCCAGGTGGACGACGGCGGTGGCGATCGTGATGCCGATGAGCACCGGCACCGGTTTGAACCGCGTGGCGAACGTCAGAGCCATGAGCTGGGACTTGTCGCCCAGCTCGGCGACGAAGATGACGCCGAAGCTGACCACCAGCGCGACGAGGAAACCCTCCATGTGAACCTTCCCGATCAAGCCGGGAGGAGGAACGGGGGCGCCCTCGACCCGGCTGCGACAGCCTGAGTCGAAGGTCTCGCCCGCCCCGGAGACCGGGGCCGCGTGGCCGGATGCGGAACGCACCAGTGTGTCGACCACGACATTGGGGGCTACTCCCCTTCGCGTCGCCAGCCTAGCCGATCACCGGCCGGCCCGGTCACCGGGTGCGGGTGGGGCCACGGCGGCCCTCAGTCGGCCCGCGCCAGGCTCACCCCGAAAAGCCCGTCCGGGTCGGTCCAGAACGCGCGCCTGTCGAACCCGGCAGCGGTCAACTCGGCGGCGATCCCCGCCGGCCGGAACTTCGCCGACACCTCGGTCCGCAGTTCCTCGCCGGCGGCGAAGGCCACATCGGTGCCCAGAACCCGCACCCGGGTGGCGTGCTCGGCGCGCAACCGCATCTCGATCCACTCCCGGTCGGGATCCCAGACCGCCACGTGCCGGAACGCGTCGACGTCGAAGTCCGCGCCCAGCTCACGGTTGATCACCCGCAGGACGTTGCGGTTGAACTCGGCGGTCACGCCCGCCGCGTCGTCGTACGCGGGCACGATCACGCCCGGGTCCTTGACCAGGTCGGTGCCGACCAGCAGCCAGTCGCCGGTCTCCAGCGACGCGCGCATCGAGGTGAGGAACCCGGCCCGCTCCACCGGTAGCAGGTTGCCGATCGTGCCGCCGAGGAACGCCACCAGACGCCGGCCGCCGGTGGGCAGCCGGTCCAGGTGCCGGGTGAAGTCGCCGACGATCCCCCGCACCCGCAGACCCGGGTACGCGGCGGCGATCTGCTCGGTCGACGACCGCAACGCGCTCACCGAGACGTCCAGCGGCACGAACGTGCCCAGGTCGCCGTGGCGGGTGAACGCGTCGAGCAGCAGCCGGGTCTTCTCCGACGAGCCCGAACCCAGCTCGATCAGCGTCTTCGCGCCGGTCGTCGAGACGATGTCGTCGGCGTGCCCGGCCAGCACCGCCCGTTCGGCCCGGGTCGGGTAATACTCCGGCAGGCGGGTGATCTCCTCGAACAGCTCGCTGCCCCGGGCGTCGTAGAACCACTTCGGCGGCAGCCACTTCGGCGTCGCGGCCAGCCCGACCCGCACGTCCTCCCGCAGCCCACGGTCGAGGTCCTGCTGCTCCAGGTGGATCTCCAGCGGCTCCGCGCTCATCGAGTGTCCTCTCTTGCGGTGGGTACGGATCGTCGGGCGGCGGACGGGTCCCGCACGTCGAGCCCGCCCGTGGTCGCCACCACGAGCCGGCCGTCCGGCACGGCCCGCCAGGCCGGGTCGTCGTCGAACGGTTCGGACGCCAGCAGCACCGAGTCCGGGCCGCGGCGCACCGACAGCGCGTGCCCGGCCGTGCTCGCCACCACAGTCGTACCGTCGGTGAGCAGCAGGTTCAGCCGCGAGCCGGGAGCGGCGGCGGCGACCGCCGCGACCGTGTCCGCCACCGCCTCGCCGGGTGGCGCGCCGGCCCGCAGCCGGTGCCGGACCAGCGCCCACAGCAGCGCCGAGTCGGTGGGCACGTCGAGGGTGATCAGGTCGCGGACGGGCAGGCCGGCGGCGAGCGGGACCAGGCTGTCCGGCCAGCCCCGGACCACGCCGTTGTGGCTGAACAGCCACCGCCCCTCGGCGAAGGGCGCCGCCGCGGTCTCGTGCAGCGGCATCCCGACGGTGGCGGAGCGGACCGCGGCCAGGACCGCCCGCACCCGCGTCACGGCGGCCAGCTCCGGCAGCGTGGTGTCGCTCCACATCGGCTGGGCCCGCCGGTAACGCACCGGTACGCCGTCGCCGGCGTACCAGGCGACGCCGAAACCGTCGGCGTTCATCGTGCCGCCGCCGCGCATGTCACGCGGCGCCCACGACTGGCGCAGCAGCCCGTAGGGCGGGTCGGTCAGCAGGCTGGACAGGAACACGGGTGGACCGAGGTAGGCGAGGTGACGGCACATCGGGCCGGCTCACTCCCCCGGTCCGGCGTCACGGGCGCAGCGGAACCCGCTGAAGATCTGCCGCCGGATCGGGTAGTCCCAGTTGCGGAACGTACCCCGGCAGGCGGACCGGTCGGTGCCGAACGAGCCGCCCCGCAGCACCCGGTGGTCGTCGCCGAAGAAGACCTCCGAGTACTCCCGGTAGGGGAACGCGGTGAAGCCCGGGTGGCCCCGGAACGTCGACGAGGTCCACTCCCACACGTCACCGACGAGCTGGTGCACGCCCAGCGGGGAGGCGCCGGCCGGGTACGCGCCGACCGGTGCCGGCCACAGGTGCCGCTGGCCCAGGTTCGCGTGCCCGCCGGCCGGGTCCTCGTCACCCCACGGGTAACGCCGGGACCGGCCGGTCGCCGGATCCCAGCGGGCCGCCTTCTCCCACTCCGCCTCCGTCGGCAGTCGCCTGCCGGCCCAGGCCGCGTACGCCTGCGCCTCGTACCAGCAGACGTGCACCACCGGCTCGTCGTCGCGCACCGGCGACCAGCGGCCGAACCGGCGGTACGCCCAGCCGTCCCCGTCCCGCCGCCAGTGCATCGGCGCGCTCAGGTCCGCCTCGACCCGGTGCCGCCAGCCGGCCTCGCTCCACCAGCGCGGCTCGTCGTACCCGCCGTCGGCGATGAACTCCCGGTACCGCCCGTTCGTCACCGGCGCGGCGTCGATGAAGAACGCGGGCAGGTCGACGGTGTGGGCCGGGCGCTCGTTGTCCAGCGCCCACGGGTCGGTGGAGGTGCCCATGGTGAACGGCCCGGCCGGCACCCGCACCTCCCCGCCGACCCGGGCCCGGGGCTCCGGCGGGGGCGGCGCGTCCAGCACCGGGGCGCCGGCGCGCAGCTGGTGGGTGGCGAGCATGGTCTCGTCGTGCTGCTGTTCGTGCTGCACGATCATGCCGAACGCGAACCCGTCGGCGACCAGGGGACGCTCGGTGAAGCGGATGCCGTCGAGCAGGTCGAACACCTTGTCCCGTACCGTGCGCACGTAGGCGCGGGCCTCGGCCGGCGGCAGCAGCGGCAGCGCCGGCCGGTCCTTGCGGGGTTGTTTGAACGCGTCGTACAGGTCGTCGATGTCGTGGCGCACCGGGTCGCGGCCCCCGACGTCGCGGACCAGCCACAGCTCCTCCTGGTTGCCGACGTGCGCCAGGTCCCAGACCAGCGGCGACATCAGCGTGGAGTGCTGCCGGACCAGGTCGTCGTCGTCCACCGCGTCGGTCAGCGATGCGGTGCGGGCCCGGGTCCGCTCCAGTTCGGCGGCGATCCGGTCGCGTAGTCGCTCGGTGGTGGTGGTCACCGGTGTCCCCTCTCCGCGGCGGCGCGGCGCCGCCGGATCGCTCGCTGGGTGTCGTCGTGGAGGCCGGCCGGCAGGTCGAGCCGGGGCAGGGCGGTCAGGGCAAGGTCGAACAGCGCCGCCGCGGCGGTGGCCAGCGGACGCTCGGCCAGCCCGCACCGGGCCGCAGCGCGCCACCGGTCGGCGACCGGGGTTGCCGCCGCCAGTGCGTCCCGGGTGGTGGCCGGGTCGGCGAAGAGCGCCGTCAGCACCGCCAGCGGCACGGTCCACTGCGGGCCGGGCTGGGTGTCCAGGTAGCGCAGCTCCAGGTAGCCACGCGGGCGCACCGGCGGGAACAGCGTGCTGAGGTGGTATTCCAGGTCGTCGGTGGTGGGCGGGCGGGGAAGCGCCCCGGCCAGCCAGTCGGCGAACGTGACACCGGGCGGTGCGGTCCAGTCCGGGCCGTCGCCGCGTACGCAGAGCAGCGGCGCGGCGAGCGCGTACCCGGTCCAGGCCGCCACCGGGTCCGCACCGGCGCGTCCGGGCGACCAGACCGGACGGGTCCGGGCCGGGTCGATGGCCAGCCAGGTGGCCATCCGGGCGGACGCCCATCCGGTGCGGTGCCCCGCATGCCGGTCGGCGGTGGCGAAGGCGGCCAGCAGCGGCGGGCCGACGGCGTGTGCGGCGGCCCACCGCTGCGCCACCTGGTCCGGCTCGCCCGCGTCCAGGCAGACCTGGAGGCCGGCGGTGCTGTACATCATGGCGCGTCCCGCCGGGCCCCGGCGGTCGAAGGCGCACCGCATGGCCCGGTAGCGCGGGGTCTCCACGACGGGCCGGGGCCGGCGCCAGGGGTCGATGCCGCTGCGGCCGAGCACTAGGCCGGCGGCGTCCAGCCGGGCCCGCAGCTCGGCGACGTCGGCCTCGGTGGCCAGGATGAGCACGGCGACCGACGATCGCGGTGCCGCGGATATCTCCACCTGCCCGCCGGGCTCCACGGTCACGGCGCCGCCGCGCCGGAGCTCGTCGGCCGGGCTGGTGGGGTCGAGCGTCACGGGGCTGTGCCGCCCCAGCGCCTCGCGTAGTCGCTCGCGGTCGACCGGCCGGGCCGGGTCCGCGGCGTCGTGCACGGTCCATTCCAGTTCGACGCCGACGAGCGCGGGCGGGCCGGTCTTGAAGCAGATCCGGGCGAGGTGGCCCCGGGCCGCCTCCTCGTCCCCCAGGACGACTGCCCGGTCCAGATCCGGTGACATCACCATGGGACGGCTCCTCCTCGGCGATGGGCGGCGACGTCGCGACGCGTCCGGCCGGGACGGCACGGGACGCCGTCCCACCATCCTCTGTCTAGCAGACGAGATCCGCTTGCCCGGGGAGATGAATTTTTGTCCGGAATCTGATTGCGCCGTGGCCGGTCAGTCGTCCGTCTGCGGGCTCGTGCCGTTGGGCGAGTCGTCGTCGTCCGAGTCGTCGTCCGAGTCGTCGCCCGGGTCCTCCGCGGGCGTGCCCACCAGGTTCCGGCAGTAGCCCTCCACCTGCTCGGGGCCGCCCGCGGCGGCCACCAGGTCGGCGAAGCCCGGCTTGGTGAGCGCCTTGTCCCGCTGCCGCTCCGGCTTGGCCAGGTAGGCGCGGCAGTGGCCGGCCATCCGGCCGTCGCCACCCGGGGGTGCGGGTGGCGGGGCGGCGGCGCTCGGCGTCCCGGACGGCGTCGGCGCCGGTGGCGACGCCGCGCCGGACGCGTCGCCGGCCGGGGTGCTCGGCGCCGGCCGCGAGGGCCCGGTGACGGCGGGTCCGGCGCCGGACGGTCCGGTGGGGCCGGCCGTCGTCGCGGGCGGGCCCACCGGCTCGGGCCGGTGGTCCAGGCGCACGGCGGCGAACGCCACCCCGGCGACTGCCGTGGCGGCCAGCCCGGACAACGCGGCGGCGATCCGCAGGCGCCGGCGCGGGCGGGGCGCGGCCACCGCTGCCGCCGCCGGGGCCGTCCCGGCCGCCGCGCGGGCCGCCCGGAAGGCGGCGAGCGCCCGTTCCTCCCCGGCGACCTCGCCGGGCGCCGCCGGTGCGGCGGCGGCGGACAGCAGCCGGGTCAGCGGGTCGGCGTCGGTCTCCGGCGGCGTGCCGACGGGCGCGGCGTCGAGCAGGCGGTCGGACTCCGCCCGGTCGGCGGGCCCGCCGGACCGGCGAGCGTGCATGCCGTCGTCTCCCCTCACGTCAGCCCTCCGCCGGCTCGGCCTCGGGCGCGTGCGGCACCTGGCGATCGGTACGGGGACGCGGCGCGACGGCGTCCCGGGTGTCGGCCTGCGCCGCCGGGCGCTCCAGGATCGCGGCGAGCCGGCGCAGGCCCCGGTGCGCGGCGGTGCGCACCGCGCCGGCCCGCCGGCCCAGCACCCGCCCGGCGGTCTCCGCGTCCAGGCCGATGACGGCCCGCAGCATCACCGCCTCGGCCTCGGCCGGCGGCAGCGTACGGATCAGCGCCAGCGCGCTCTCGGTGGCGATGGCCTCACCGGCGCGGTCGGCGGTGTCGACGTCGGCGGCCAGGTCGTTGAGCGCCTGCACGGGCACCGGCACCGAGGGACGCCGCCGCTGCCGGCGCAGGTGGTCCATGGCCCGGTTGCGGGCGATCGTGACCGCCCAGGCGCGGAACTCGCCGCCGGTGAACGACGGCAGGTCGCGGGAGATCTGGAGCCACGCCTCCGAGGCCACGTCCTCGGCGTCAGCGCCGACGAGGGCGGTCAGGTAACGCAGCAGCGCGGGCTGCAGGCTGCGGTAGAGGAACCGGAACGCCTCCTCGTCGCCCGCCTGCGCCCCGGCGACCGCCTCGTTCAGCTCGGCCGTCACGCCTGCCGCCCCACCCGCGTGCCGGCCCGGCGCGGGGCGTCAACGGGAGCCGGTGACCACACCGCCATCCGCACTCGGCCCCCTCGTGAGCTGATCAGGCACGCGCACGGGGGTGCGGTGCGCCATTGACACTTGCCGCGCGGCAACAGACGTCGGCGGGACATACCGTACCGGCGGCCGGGGGCGGCCGGGAGCCGGGCCGACACCGGGACGGGCGGGAGGGGCCGGCAAGCCGTCGAGGACGAAAAAACAGAGACAAATGTCTGGCTCCGGCATCGGCGTGTCGTGGTAACGCCGAGGACGGGCGCGACGCTCCGGTGAGGTCGGATCACGCCCGCACGGTGGACCGGGAGCGCGCGGATGCGTCACTTTCTGGCCGATCGTACCGGGCCGGTCACGATCAGCCGATCGGCGTTCCGGCTGCCGGCACCCGTCCGAACGGCCCGGCCGGGCCGGACGCGGATACGCGGGAAAATACTTCGCGCCCGCTGTGGGTACGGTATGGGGGTGCTGTCCTCAGACGTCGTACTCAGCGGTCGGTACCGCCTGGATGACCGTGTCGCCACCGGCGGCATGGGCGACGTCTGGCGTGCCACGGACCTGGTCCTCGGTCGTCAGGTCGCGGTGAAGGTGCTCCTCCCCGCCCTGGTGTCCGACCCCGACTTCATCGCCCGGTTCCGCGCCGAGGCGCGGATCATGGCCTCGCTGCGCCACCCCGGCGTGGTCCAGGTCTTCGACTGCGGCGAGGACGACCTGCCCGGCGGTGGCCGGGCCGACTACCTGGTGATGGAGTTCGTCGCCGGTGAGCCGCTCTCGCGGCGGATCGAGGACGCCGGGAGCCTCGAGGTAGCCGAGACCATGTCGATCGTGGCCCAGGTGGCGCAGGCGCTGCACGCCGCACACGGCCGGGGCATCGTCCACCGGGACGTGAAGCCGAGCAACCTGCTCGTGCAGGACGACGGCACCGTGGTCCTGGTCGACTTCGGGGTCGCCCGATCGACCAACGTCACGAGCATCACCAGCACGAACGCGGTACCCGGCACCGCCCTCTACATGGCGCCGGAGCAGGCCGCCGGCCGGCCCGTCTCGGGCGCCACCGACGTGTACGCGCTCGGTGCCGTCGCGTACTGCTGCCTCACCGGCAGCCCGCCGTTCACCGGCGACAACCCGCTCCAGGTGGCCGTACGCCATCTCGACGACGAGCCGCCGGAACTGCCGGCGGAGATCCCGGCGTCGGTGCGCGAGCTGGTGTCCCGGGCGCTGGCCAAGGACCCGGCCGACCGCTACCCCAGCGCGGCGGCGATGGCCGACGCGGCCCGGGCCGTGCGTGCCGACTCGCCGACCGCGACGGTGGCGCTGCGCGGCGCGGCGGGTCCGGCGCGGTCCCGGGACGACCAGCCGGCGGTCCGCCCGGGCGCCGCGGTCGCGACGTCGCGGCGCCGGGGCCGGCGCGGCACGCTCGTCGGGGCGCTCGGCGCGGTGCTGGTGGCGATGGGCGCGCTGGGCGCGCTGGTGGCCGCGGCGAGCGACACGGCCGAACCGGCCACCAAGATCGACAAGACGGCGCCCGCGGTGGTGCCGAGCGACCAGGCCGCCGAGCCGGTCGCCGACGAGCCGTCGGCGGACGACGAGTACACCTTCCGCTCGGCCGGTCCGGACAGCCGGCCGTCGGCCACGCCCTCGGTGACGCCGAGTTCCTCCCCGACCCCGTCGGCTGCCCAGCCGAGCCCGCCGGACGAGCCGGCCCCGACGGACGAGCCGACCAGCACGCCGCCCAGCACTCCACCGACGACGGATCCGACCACGCCGCCGGCGCCGGATCCGACCACCGCCGATCCCGACCCCGGAACCGGCGGCGGCGGTGGTGACACCGGCGGGGAGCCGGCCACCCAGCGCTGACCGCACACCTCCACCCCTCGTCGATCATGACGTTGACGGTGGCTGCTGCCCGGTTTGTCGCAGCCAACCTCATGATCGACCGGGTGGGGGCGGTTCAGGGGGTGGGCAGCAGGGCCTGCATGCGGTTGATCTCAGCGCCCTGTTCGACCGCCACCGCGGTGGCGAACTCCTGCATCGGCTGGTCGACGCCGACCTTCAGCAGGTCGGTGGACATGACGATCGCGCCCCGGTGGTGGTCGGACATCATCTGCACGAACAGCCTGTCGAAGGCCGCTCCGCGCGCGTCCGCCAGGCGTCGCATCGCCTCGGCGGACTGCATCCCGCGCATCGTGGCGTGGTCGTGCCCCGGCACGTCGGCGGGCAGGTCGCGAGTGCTGAGCCAGGCGCGCAACAGGCCGACCTCCGGACCCTGCGCGGCGTGGATCCGCTCGGCCACGGCGCGGACCCGCGCGTCGGCGGCACGCTCCGGCGCAAGGGCGGCCATCTCCAGGGCCTGCTCGTGGTGCGGGATCATCATCCGGACATACCAGACGTCGAGGCTGTTCCATCGCGGCGTGGTGGCGCCCCGGACCTGCTCGGCGGGGCGGGTCGCGGCGGGCTCCCCCGGTCGTCCCGGGACCACCACCGGCGGCGCCGGCTCGGCGGCACTCGTACTCGGCCCGGCCGCCGCGACGGTTCCGGCCGCCTCCGGGGTACGGGCGTCCTCGCGCCCGGTCAGCGCGATCGCGCCGACCACGACGAGGGTCACCAGTGCTGTGACACCCACCCACACGCGTGCCCGCCGGCTGGTCATACGACGCCTCCTCCGGTCAAGGTGACAGCGATCCTATCCATAGACGAAAGTTCCCGAGTGTGACCCAGCTCACATTGATGGCCGTCTCCAATAGGTAAGGTGTGGCCAATCATGACCCCCTTTCGAAGGGTGTTGCCGATGATCAACATCCGCACGTCCCGCATCCGGATCGTCAGCCTGGCCGCCGCCGGCCTGCTGCTCGCCGGCGTGTTCACCGCGCCACCGAGCAGCGCCCAGGAGATCCCCCGAGCCCAGGCCGCGCCGGCCACCGTGGACAGCGCCGTCCCCGGGGTCGACGAGATCTCCAGCAGCCCCAACCTGCGCCAGGTGGCCAACCTGCCGAAACAGGCGCCGTTCGACACCTCCGCCGCGTTCGGCACCGACATCGCCTTCCAGGGGCGGTACGCGTTCGTCGGCAACTACGACGGGTTCGTCGTCTACGACATCGCCCGCCCCAGTCGCCCGACGATCGTGTCCCAGGTGCTCTGCCCCGGCTCGCAGAACGACATCTCGGTCCACGGGAACCTGCTGTTCCTGTCGACCGACTCCTCCCGCAACGACGACTCCTGCGCCAGCACCAGCCAGTCGGCGACGGTGAAGGAGTCCTGGGAGGGCATCAAGATCTTCGACATCCGGGACAAGCGCAACCCGCGCTACATCAAGTCGGTGGAGACGGCGTGCGGCTCGCACACCCACACCCTGGTGCCCGGCAAGGACAGGCGGAACGTCTACCTGTACGTCTCCTCGTACAGCCCGCGGGCCGAGTTCCCGGACTGCCAGCCGCCGCACGACTCCATCTCCATCGTCAAGGTGCCGGTGAAGAACCCCACCACGGCCTCCGTGGTGGCCACGCCGAACCTCTTCCCGGACGGCGGCTACCCGGGCGTCCCGGGCCAGTCGTCGGCCACCACCGGGTGCCACGACATCACCGCGTACCCGTCGAAGGACATCGCCGCCGGCGCCTGCATGGGTGACGGCGTCCTGTTCGACATCTCCAACCGTGAGGCGCCCCGGGTCATCGAGCGGGTCACCGACGCGGAGAACTTCGCGTTCTGGCACTCGGCCACGTTCAACAACGCCGGCACCAAGGTCGTCTTCACCGACGAGCTGGGCGGCGGCGGCGCGGCCACCTGCAACGAGGTGGTCGGCCCGAACCGCGGCGCGGACGCCATCTACGACATCACCGGCCGCGGTGACGCCCGCAAGATGGAGTTCCGCAGCTACTACAAGATCCCGCGCGCGAACGCGGACACCGAGAACTGCGTGGCCCACAACGGCTCGCTGATCCCCGTACCCGGCCGCGACATCATGGTCCAGGCCTGGTACCAGGGCGGCATCTCGGTGTGGGACTTCACCGACTCGCGCAAGCCCAAGGAGATCGCCTACTGGGAGCGCGGGCCGCTGGACGCCTCGCAGCTGCGTACCGGCGGGTCCTGGTCGGCCTACTGGTACAACGGCCACATCTACTCCAGCGACATCCAGAAGGGACTGGACGTGCTGGAGCTGCGTGACCCGCGTACCTGGCTGGCGAAGTTCCTGCTGGTGCCCGAACTGAACGTGCAGACGCAGGCCGGTTACCTGAGCTGGTGACCCGCTGACCGTCGCCGGGCCCGGTGTTCCCCTCGCGGAGGGCGCCGGGCCCGGTGCGGTACCGCGACGAAACGGACCCGTGCCAGTGACGATCGACGACCGACCGGGAGGGCGGCACCGCCGCGGTCGCGGTCAGTCGCTCATCGGCAGCCGGTAGTCGCGGGAGCCGCCGCCCGCCGTCACCACCCGCACCTCACCGCTGCGCAGTCCGTACGTCACCGACCAGCGGGTGTGCGACTGGCGTACCGCGTTCAGCAACCGCAGCGCCCCGGCCGCGTCGGCCACCCCGCCGGTGCGGTCGAGTTCCTTCGCCAGCGCCCCGTACCTGTGGTCCCGGCGCAGTTCCCGGTCCGGCACTCCCGCCGCCGGCACGTTCGTCAGCGCCTGCCACGGGCCCGGCCGCCGGTCCACTGTGAGCTTGCCGTCGACGAACCCCACCACCGCCGAGACGCCTGTCGCGTCGGCCAGCAGGTAGTGCAGCGGGGGCCCGCCGTCGAAGTCGAGATTGTAGCGCCGGAACACGGCAACCGCCTCGTCCACAGTGGCGGCCGAGTCGAGCACCAGGCGCAGGATGCGCACCGAGCCCACAGCCGGCAGTCCGGGCACCGGCTCGGCGCGTGCCCCGTCGTCGGCGGCCAGCCCGACCGCGAGACCCCGCTCGTTCATGCCGTCGAACGGCAGCAGGGGCGCGTCCAGCAGCCGCCGGTCCCCCGCCGGGTCGGCGGAAACGCCCAGGTACGAGATGTCGACAAGCGAGATCGAGGCATACCCGTCCGGCGGGTCGGTGCGCAGCACCAGCGCGGGGTTCGGCTCCCAGTCGAAGTTGCGGGCGAACAGCGGCCGGTCCCGGTCGCCGAGGGCGGCGAACAGCGAGCAGCCGAACGGGCTCGGGGGTGTCGAGCCGGCCAGTCCGGCGGTCGGGTCGTAGTCGCCGTCGTAGGTCATCTCGTACATCGGCAGATCGTCGATCTTACGGAGGCTGGCCAGGGTCCGCTCGACCTGCCCGGCGTCCTGCCGCGACGCGGTCGGCCCGCCGGGCGCGACCGGCGGGCCGGACCGGCTGCTCTCCCCGCAGGCCGTGCCGAGCAGGAGCAGCGCGAGCCCGCAGGCGATGAGGGTCCTCCGCATGACAGCGACGCTAGAAGAGGCGACCGCCGATGTCCATCCGGGACTCGGTCAGCTCCTCCGCAGGTCGGCGAGCGTCGCGGCGGGCAGCGGGCGGATCAGGAACGCGGTCCGGGTCGTCGTCACGGTCCCAGTCTGGTGCGGCCCCGACGGCGGCGCTGGCGGCGATCGGACCTGGCGTTCGGGTACGCGACATTGCGCTTCGAGCGGGCCTCCGCGGGCCGCGTCGGGCGCCGACAATGGGTGGATGGACGTCGACGACTACCGGACCCACTCCCCGTACAGCGATCCCCGCCACCACGCGGCGCTGCTCGACGCCGTTCCGGCCGACCTGCCCATTGTCGCGGCGACCGCCCGCAACGTGATCGTCCACTACCGGGCCGGTGGCGTGGAGCTGCCGGACGCCCGCCGGGCCGAGGCGAACCTGCGCTGGCTGGACCGCATCCTCGACGCCGACCAGTCCCGGTTCCCGCTGCCGCTGACCGCCGGGCGCCCGGCCGCCGAGCGGGTCGCCGGTTGCTGCCGGGACCACACCCTGCTCACCGTCGCGGCGTTGCGCCAGCACGGGATCCCGGCCCGCAGCCGGGTCGGGTTCGCGAGCTACTTCGTCCCCGGGTGGCATCACGACCACGTGCTGGCGGAGTGGTGGGACGGCGGGCGCTGGGTGTGGTCCGACCCGGAGCTGGACCCGGCCGACGACCGGCCGTTCGACGGCTACGACATCGACCCGGAGGCGGGGCACTTCGACTCGGCGGCGCGGGTCTGGCTGGCGCACCGGGCGGGGCGCATCGACCCGGACACCTACGGCGTGGACCCGTCGCTGCCGTTCCGGGGCGACTGGTTCGTCCACGACTACGTGCTGCTGGAGCTGGCCCACCGGCAGAAGGACGAGGTGCTGCTCTGGGACGGCTTCGGGGCGATGACCGAGGACCTGACCGACGCCGACCTGCCGCTCGTCGACGAGGTCGCCGCGCTGCTGGTGGCCGCCGACCGCGGCGACGCCGCCGCCGGGCGGGAGCTGGCCCGGCGGTACGCCTCGGACGACCGGTTGCGTCCGGGTGCGACCGTCCACTGCATGGACCCGGTGTCCGGCACGGCCGCCGAGGTCGACCTGCGTCGCTGACCGGGCTCAGCCGGGCAGGGGCGCCTCGTCGCCTCGGGTGCGGCGCGGGTTGACCAGCCGGCGGACCATCGGGGCGGCGTTCCAGCGGGCCGCGCCGACCAGGTCCCGGGCGTGTTCCAGCACCGTGTAGTCGGGCCGCGCCATGCCTTCGGCGATGGCCCGGTCGAGGTCGTTGCCGCACCGGGTGAGCACGCTGTCGAAGTCCCGGCGGACCGGTTCCAGCAGGTCGTAGCCGAAGGACCGGTGCAGCCGGGCGAACAGCGGCTTGTAGAGGCGGGCCCGCTCGTGCAGCCCGGACGAGTACGACATCGGGTTCTTGGGCCGCTGCCTCACGTAGGCGGGCAGCACGTCGGCGAAGGCCCGCCGGACGATCCACTTCTCCTGCCCGTCGCGCAGCTTCACGTCCAGCGGCAGCCGCATGGCCAGTTCGACGACGCTGAGGTCGAGGAACGGCACCCGGGCCTCCACACCGTGCGCCATGCTGGCCCGGTCCACCCGTTGCAGCTCGGTCCGGCACAGGTTGCGGATCTTGTGCAGGAACAGCCGGCGGGACCGCTCCGGCCCGACCCGGCGGTACATCGGGTACCCGCCGAACAGCTCGTCCGAGCCGTCGCCGGTGAGCACCACCCGGACGCCCATCTCGCGCAGCCGCCGGAAGATCGGCACCGAGACGACAGCGTTGATGATGTCGCCGTACTCGGTCAGCTCGGAGATCCGGATCGCTTCGCGGACGTCGGCGAGCCGGATGTCGCGCGGCCGCAGCTCGATCACCTCGTGCGGGACGCCGAGGTCGGCGGCGAGCCGCCGGGCGTACGCGACGTCCGGGCTCTCCGGCACGCCGATGGTGACCGCCACGCAGTCCGGGTGCAGTTCCCGGGCGTGCAGCAGCGCCAGTGAGCTGTCCAGGCCGCCGGAGAGCACCACGCCGACGGTGAGGTCGGTGTCCAGTCGGGCGCGCATGGCGTCGGTGAGGGCGACGCGCACCAGTAGCGCCGCCTCGTCCGGGTCGTCGATCACGGGCAGGCCGTCGCCGAGGGTGAGCAGGTCGACGTGCGGGCCGATCCGGACCGGTCGGCCCGGCTCGACCCAGCCGTGATGCCCGGGCGCCACCTCGCCGATCGGCGCGCCGTGCCCGACCAGCGCCTTGACCTCGGAGGCGAGGTGCAGACAGCCGGGCAGGCGGGACCAGTACAGCGGCTTGACGCCGAGCGGGTCACGGGCCAGGTACGCCCGGCCGGTGTCGCGTTCGACGACCACGAACGCGTACTCGCCGCGCAGCCGGCGTACTGCGTTCCCGCCCCACCGGCGGAAGGCGGCGAGCACCACCTCGGTGTCGCCGGCGGTCGTGAACCGGTGCCCCAGCCGGGTCAGCTCGGCGCGCAGCTCGTGGTGGTTGAAGATCTCGCCGTTGAAGCAGAGCAGGTGCCGCTCGTCCGGCGACATCCACGGCTGGACGGAGCGTTCCCGGTCCACGATCCGCAGCCGCCGTACGCCCGCCAGGAGGCCTTTCTCCTGCCGGGTCTCGGTGACCTCACCACGTGGCGCGAGCGCGGCGAGCATCCGCCGGAAGGTGGCCGGGTCCGCGTCGGGGCCGATGCTCAGCGCGATGCCGCACACCTGTCACACCCCCATCTCGGTCTCGTACGCCCGCCGGTAACGGCGGCGGGCGGCCGGGGCGAGGCACACGTGCCAGGCCTGGCCCTCGTCGACCACGTTCACCTCGCCGGCGTCCTGGCGGGCCAGCAGCAGCCCGGCGAGCACCGGGCGGGCGCCGAACCGGTCGTACCACTCCAGCTCGACGTCGGCGGCCCAGCCGAGGCAGTGCCCGCTGGGCACCATCGCGGCGTACCCGAGGCGGCGCAGCCGGTACTGGTGCTCGGCGCTGCGGGCCAGGCTGGTCACCCACAGCGGCGGCGTGCCGTCCGGCGCGACTGCCGTGAACTCCCGGGCCAGGTCGTTGAGGAACGCGATCATCTCGCGGCGGGCCCGGCGGAACAGCAGCCCGGCGGTACGCGGGGTGGCGGCCGGGCGCAGCCGCCGCCGCACCGCCCGCAGTCCGCGCCCTACCACTGTGGCGGGCTGTTCCTGGTAGCGGAACTCGATCAGGCCGCGACGGCGCAGCCACTCCAGGTCGACCAGTTCGGTGCTGGCCCTGACCTGGTCGTCGGTGAGGAACGTCGGGCTGTCCCGCCACCAGAGGACATCGACGCGGGAGAGCAGGTAGATCCGGACCAGCGCGGTGAGGTCCTGCGCCGAGCTGCGCGCGTTGGGCTGGTAGCGGGCCATCTCCAGCAGCAGCGTCTCCCGGGCCCCGATCAGGCCCTGCGGCGTGACGTCGAGGACGGCGGCGATGGCCGGTTCACGCAGCCGCTGGTCGAGCAGCACCTGGCGGGCGGTGACCGACGGCGCGTCGGCGAGCGCGCCCACCTCGACCAGGAGTTCCGCCACCGCCGCCCGGTATGCGGAGAGGTCCGGCTCGGCACCGGCCCGGGGACCGGCGGCGGGCACCCGCCGCGCGGGGGCGGTGGACGTGACGGCGGGACCGGGCTGGCGACCGGGGCTGCGGCTGGGCACTCGCATGGTCTCCGTCCCCTCTCGGTCAGGACACGGCGTGATTGGGCCTGCATACAGCGTAATGAGCTGGGCGTCCGCAATCGTCCCATCTCCCCCGATGTGCCCGATCAGGTGGCGGACGGCGATGCCAGCGCCTGCACCTCCTCGTATCCGGGCGCTGCCGGCAGGCCCGCGTCGCGCCCGGCGCCGATCGCGTCGGTCAGGTGCAGCGCCGCCCCGAGGGCCGCCCGGAACAGCAGCGAGCCGGTGCTGACCCGGGCCACCCCGAGCCGTCCGAGGGCGGCGAGGTCCGGCCCGCCCGGCCGGTACAGCACGTTGAGCGGCAACCCCACCTCGGCGGCGAGCACGCCGACCAGGTCGTCGGGCGCGCCCGGCACGAACAGCCCGTCGGCGCCCGCGGCCCGGAACAGCGCCGCCCGCCGCAGCGCCTCGTCCAGCGGCGACGGCACACCCAGCCACCAGGCGTCGGTGCGGGCGTTGACGAAGACCTGCGGTACCGCGGCGCGGACCGCCGCGACCACGGCGGCGACGTGCTCCGCCGGGGCCAGGCGACCGTCCGGGCGGCCGTCCTCCAGGTTCACGCCGGCCACGCCGAGCGCGGCCAGCTCGCCGGCGTAAGCCGCCACCTCCGCCGGATCGTCGTGGAAGCCGTCCTCGACGTCCACCGTCAGCAGCGCCGGCAGGTTTCGCAGCCGGTACGCCAGCTCCAGCGTCTCGGCGCGGGTGGCACGGACCGCGTCCGGCCGGCCGGCGGCAGCAGCCACACCCAGGCTCGTCGTGCCGATCGCCGGATGGCCCCGGGCGGCGAGCGCCGCGGCGGAGGCGTGGTCCCAGGCGTTCGGCAGCAGCAGCGGGTCGCCGGGCCGGTGCAGCTCCCGGAACACGCGGTACCGGTCGGTCATCGCAGGGATCGTCGGTGACTCCATCGCCCCACCGTAGGGCGCTGACAGTTCGGTCCGGACCGAACGATCCGGCCGGGCACACCCGGCGGTCCGGGCGAGCGGGACCGGTGCCGCGGGGCGCGGGCAGGTCGGGCGCGGGCGGGTCAGGCGCGGGCGGGACCGCTGCCGCGGGACGCGGGCGGGGCCAGCAGCGCCGGGTCGAGCCCGAGCGTCTCGGCCAGCGCGTCCCGCCCCGCCGGGGTGACCCGGATCGCCCGGCCGGTGCCGCGCACGGTCCAGCCGAGGTCGAGGAAGCGCCCGCACAGTGCCGCCCCGACCGCACCCGCCAGGTGCGGGCGGCGTTCGGTCCAGTCCAGGCAGTCGCGGACCAGGGGCCGCCGGGTGGCGCGCAGCGGCTCGACGGGTACGCCGAGACCGGCCAGCCAGGTCACGCCGGTGCCGGTCAGCGCGAGGCCGCCGGAGCGGTCGAGCACGCCACGCGTGAGCAGGGCGTCGTGCAGCAGCACGCCGAGGCGCCCGGCCAGGTGGTCGTAGCAGGTGCGGGCGTACGCCAGGGCGGCGCCTTCGGACGCGGCGCGCAACGTGCGGGGCGGGGTGGCCGGGGTCGGCGCCCGTGCGGCCAGCTCCTCGACGAGCTGGGCGACGCCCGGGTCGGCGAGGCGGATGTACCGGTGACGGCCCTGCCGCTCCTCGGCGAGCAGGCCGCCGGCCACCAGCCGGGTGAGGTGGTCGCTGGCGGTGGACGCGGCGACCCCGGCGGCGCGGGCCAGCTCGCCTGCGGTCCAGGCGCGGCCGTCGAGCAGGGCGAGGCAGAAGCCGGCCCGGGTGGGGTCGGCGAGCAGCGCGGCGAACCCGGCGAGGCCGCGGCCGTCGGCGCCAGTGGTCATCGGCCCATGCTGGCACGGGCACGGTTCGGGCCGCGCCGAAGAGTCCGCGGTGTGGACGTTCCCGGCGGACACGACGCCACGGATCGGGCTGGTGGCGCACGGCGGCGCGTCGCCAGCGGTGACCGCGGAGTCCGCCTACCCGCGCTTCCACCGCTCACGACCGCGGAGCCGTCCCCCTGTGGGCCGCCCCGGCTCAGCCGCCGGTACGGGGAGAGGCGGTGGTCAGCTCGCTGACCGTGCGGGTGTCGCCGTCGTAGCTGCGCGCCGCCACGAACGCACCGGCCGGCGGGTGCGCCCCGGCGACCGCCCGGGCCCGGCGCCGGTCCGCCGCACCGAACCGCAACGCCAGGCTCAGGTGCGGCACCCATCGGCCGGGCTGGTGCCACGAGTGCCCGCCGGACGCCTCGGCGAGCACGTCCCAGACCGCGCCGTGCAGCGCGACGAGCTGCGGTGCCGGGCGGACCAGCCACACCAGTGGCGCGCTGCCGTCGAGCACCGCCACCCGGCCCAGCCGCACCGGCAGCGGCAGCGCCGCGTCGCAGAGGTCGGCCAGGCGCTGCTCGGCGCCGGGCGGGAAATCCTCCACCGAGGCGAGCGTCAGGTGCGGCCGGTTCGTCGGGTGCGTGTTGCGGGCCAGGCTGGGCAGCCCGGCGGCGGCGAGCCGGTGCCAGGCGGCGCGAACCGCCGCTTCCAGTTCGGGTGAGCAGAGCAGTTCGACCGTCCGCACGTGATCAGGCTAGTCGCCGGCGACCGCGCGTGACGCCCCGTACGTCAGAGCCAGCCGGCGTCGCGCCCGCCGGACCGCCGCCAGCGCGGGATCGACGTGACGCGCCCCGGAGTGCACCCGGCGGATCACGTCGGCCAGCGCGCCGCCGGGGCCCCCTCGGCGAGGAACCCCGCACCCCGGCGGTGAGCGCCGGGCGGAGTTGGGCGGGCCGGCCGTGTCCGGTGAGGATCACCGGGGCGCAGCCGGGCAGGGCCCGGGTCAGCTCGGCGGCGACCTCGCCGCCGCCGGGCGGCGGCAGTGGGCCGACCGGCGCGCGCTGGCGGCGCAGCTCGCCGGGCGGCCGTGTGGGGCGGGCTGGCGGTCGTGGCGAAGACCGCGTGCACCGACCTCGCCGGGGCGCTGGTGGGTGTGGGCTGGCTCGTCCATGCGGCCTGGGACGCCTGGTACCACCGCACCGGCACGGTGGTGCCGCGCGGGTACGCGCTGTTCGACGTCGGAGTGGGCCTCACCACGCTGCTGGCCGTCCTGTGCCGGTGATCCGGCGGGGGCACGGGGCCGCGCCGGATCACCCGGACGGGACGGCACGCAGGTGGCGCGGCGAACGTTTGCCCCGGTCGCCGCGACCGCCGCGCGGCGGTGATGAAAAACTTGTCGCATGACCGCCGCACCGACCCCGACCGACCCCGCCGTTCCCGCCGACGCCGAGGAGGCCATCGCGTTCGCCGACCTCGGGCTGCGCACCGAGTTGCTGGGCGCGCTGTCCGCGCTCGGTTACGAGGAACCGACCCCGATCCAGCGGGAGGCCATCCCCCCGTTGCTGGCCGGGCAGGATCTCCTGGGCCAGGCGGCGACCGGTACGGGCAAGACCGCCGCGTTCGCGCTGCCGCTGTTGCAGCGGATGCCGGTGGGGCGGGCCGAGGGCGACCCGGTGTCGCTGGTGCTGGTGCCGACGCGGGAGCTGGCGGTGCAGGTCTCCGAGGCGTTCCACCGCTACGGCAAGGACCTGGGGGCGAGGGTGCTGCCGATCTACGGCGGGCAGCCGATCGGCCGGCAGCTACGCGCCCTCGACCACGGGGTGGACGTGGTGGTGGCGACGCCGGGCCGGGCCCTCGATCACATCGCCCGGGGCACGCTGCGGCTCGGCGCGCTGGCCACGGTCGTGCTGGACGAGGCGGACGAGATGCTCGACATGGGCTTCGCCGAGGACATCGAGGCGATCCTGGAGCACGCCCCGGCCGGCCGGCAGACGGTGCTGTTCTCGGCCACCATGCCGGCCCGCATCGACGGGCTGGCCCGGCAGCACCTGACCGACCCGGTCCGCATCCGGATCGAGCGGGAGCGGCCGGTCGCCGGGGAGGCCCCCCGGGTGCGGCAGAGCGCGTACATCGTGGCCCGGGGCCACAAGCCGGCCGCGCTGGGCCGGGTGCTGGACGTGGAGTCGCCCACCGCGGCGATCGTGTTCTGCCGCAGCCGGGAGGAGGTGGACCGGCTCACCGAGACGATGAACGGCCGGGGCTACCGGGCCGAGGCGCTGCACGGCGGGATGAGCCAGGAGCAGCGGGACCGGGTGATGGGCCGGCTGCGGTCCGGAACGGCGGACCTGCTCGTGGCCACCGACGTGGCGGCCCGAGGGCTGGACGTCGAGCAGCTCACCCACGTGGTCAACTACGACGTACCGTCTGCCCCGGAGTCGTACGTGCACCGCATCGGCCGGGTGGGCCGGGCCGGCCGGGAGGGCGTGGCGATCACGCTCGCCGAGCCGCGTGAGCACCGGATGCTCAAGACCATCGAGCGGGTCACCGGGCAGCGGATCGCCATCGACAAGATTCCCACGGTGGCGGACATGCGTACCCGGCGACTGGAGCTGACCCAGGGCGCGCTGCGGGAGAGCCTGCTGGAGGACGACCTCGACCCGTACCGGGCGATCGTGGAGTCGCTCACCGACGAGTTCGACCTGGTCGAGGTGGCGCTGGCGGCGGTGAAGCTGGCGCACGAGGCGACGTCGCCGGGCTCGGACGACGAGGAGGAGATCCCGCAGGTTCCGGTCCGCGGCCCGCGCGAGGGCCGGCCGGAGACCGGCGGGCGGGGCGAGCGCCGCGGCCCGGGCCGGCCGCGTACCGGCGGCACCACCCAGGTCTTCATCGGGCTGGGCCGCCGGGCCGGGGTTCGGCCGCAGGACCTGGTCGGCGCGATCACCGGGGAGACCCGGATCAGTGGCCGGGACATCGGCTCGATCGAGATCGCCGACCGGTTCTCGCTGGTCGAGGTGCCGCAGGCGGTGGCCGACGAGATCATCGCGGGGCTGCGCGGCACCACCATCAAGGGGCGCAAGGCCACGGTACGCCGGGACCGGGACGGCGACGGGCCGGGCGAGCGCCGCGACCGGGGCTACGAGCGGCGCGACCGCCGCTGAGCCCGGCGTCCCCGGCGGGCGGACGCGACGAGAGCCCCGGCCACCACGCGTACGGTGGCCGGGGCGACGGTCGTCAGGCCGCGGCGAGCGCCGGGCCGTCCAGCGACTCCGTGCCGATCTCGGCCGGGCGCAGCGCCAGTGCGAGCACGTCCGCCACGTCGGACAGGGTGTGCACGGTCAGCGCCTCCCGCACCTGCGCCGGCAGGTCGTCCAGGTCCGGCTCGTTGCGCTTCGGGATGATCACCTCGGTGAGACCGGCCCGGTGCGCGGCGAGCAGCTTCTGCTTCACCCCGCCGATCGGCAGCACCCGGCCGGAGAGCGTCACCTCGCCGGTCATCCCGAACTCGGGCCGCACCGGCCGCCCGGTGACCAGGGACGCCAGCGCGGTCACCATGGTGATGCCGGCGCTCGGGCCGTCCTTGGGCACCGCGCCCGCCGGGACGTGCAGGTGGATCCGCCGCCCGGCCAGCGCGTTCGGGTCCAGCCCGTGGCGCCGTCCGTTCGACCGCAGGTACGACCACGCGATGTGCGCGGACTCTTTCATCACGTCGCCGAGCTGGCCGGTGAGCGTCAGCCCGGGCTCGCCCTCCATCGTGGTGGCCTCGATGAACAGCACGTCGCCGCCGGCGCCGGTGACGGCCAGGCCGGTCGCCACGCCGGGCACGGCGGTGCGTTCGGCCGACTCCGGGGTGAACTTCGGCCGGCCCAGGTAGCGGGCCAGGTTGCCGGCGTCGACGTCCGGCTCGTCCTCGCCCAGTTCCTTGCGGATCGCGGCGAGCTGCTGGCGGAGCAGGAACTCCCGCTGGGACTTCTCCAGCCCCTCGCGGACGTCGCTGTTGATCTGCTCGGTGACCTCCTGCTCGGCGAGGTGTTCCTTCACCCAGCCGACGAGCAGTTCCAGCCGGGCGGTGACGTCCGGCGCGGCGAGCAGTTCGGTCTTCTGCGTCAGGCTGAGCCAGGGCGCGTAACCGGCCGAGTCGGCCAGCTCGGACAGGTCGGTCATCCGCTCCATCGCGTCGATCACCTGCCAGGCGCCGCGCTGCTGGAGCACTGATGTCATGAGCGCGCGGTATTCGCGGGCGAGTTCCCGGGCACGGCCCGCCGGGGCGGGCTCGTCGAGTGTGGTCGCCTCGACCCAGAGCGCGGCGCCGGGTCCGGGCACGCCGGAGCCGATGCGGGCGCGGGTCAGACCGCGGATGACCGCCGCCGGTTCGCCGCTGGGCAGCCGGCCCACCTTCTCGATCGTGGCGACCACGCCGACGGAGCCGTACTCGCCGTCGATGCGGGGTACGGCCAGGAGTTGCTTGTCGCCGGTGGCGCGCGCCGCGTCGACGGCGGCCTGGGTGGTCGGGTCGAGGGTCACCGGAATGACCATCCCGGGCAGCAGGACGGCGTCGGTCAGGGGAAGTACCGGAAGAGTTGCCATCGAGCACCTGCCATCACGTTGGTTGAGCGTGCTTGGCTCAAGTAACAAACCGTGCCCCTTGTTCCGGGTTGTGAGCCACACCACTGCGAGGCGGTGCGTTCCCGCGCTCGCGGCCCAATGGCGGCACCCTTTACCACGGACCCGCCGAATGGAAACAGTCGGCTATTCTTGCGGAATTACGGCATGGTAGGTCAAACTCTTAGCCACACCCCGCCCGACACAGGGAGTAATGGCGATGGCAAGGAAAGTAATCACTGTTCTGACCGACGACCTCGACGGCGGAAAGGCCGATCGGACCGTCGAGTTCAGCCTGGACGGCGTGGCGTACACGATCGACGTCTCCGACGAGAACGCGGGCGTCCTGCGCAAGGCGCTGGATCCCTACATCAACGCTGGCAGGCGAATGGGCCGGGGAGCGGCCGAGGCCCCCCGCGGCGCCCGACGCACCACCCGGCCGAGCACCTCGGGAATGGACCGCGAGCAGAACCGCGCCATCCGGGAATGGGCCGCCAAGAACGGGTTCGAGATTTCCGAGCGCGGACGCATCCCGGTGTCGGTCGTCGAGGCGTACAAGAACCGCTGACCGCCGCCGGTTCACCGTCGGGCATCCCGGGGTCACGCTGAGAAATCGGCGTGGCCCCGATCGGCTTTCCACGGCCGGCGATTTCCATCCCGCCGGATACCGCCGCCCGAGATTTCTTTCGGGACCACCTCCCACCGTGCCCGTACGCGGGAACGGCAGCAGCCGCCCGGAGGAGCCCTCCGGACGGCCGCTACCGTTCGCCCGCTCAGTTGACGCGGATGCGCACCACGTCGATGGCGGGGGTCTGGTTCGCCCGCTCCATCATCGGGATGCGGTGCGAGCCGTCACCGGCCCAGACCGCGCACTGCGCCACGCCCGACTGCGCCAGACCCGGGATCTGGATCAGCACGTCGTCCGGCTGCTCGCTGCCCCGCCCGTCCTCGGTGGCGACGAAGAAGGCCGGCACGTCCTGCGGGTTCGGGGGCTGCCGGGTGCTGCCGAGCATCCGGCAGGCGGTGTGGAAGTGGCCGCGCACCAGGCCCTCCCCGTTGAGCAGCGAGCTCTCCAGGTAGTAGCCCCCCTGGCCGGCGGCGAGGAAGCGGTCCCGCACCAGGTTCTTGGTGGTGACCCGGAGCGTGAACGGCTGGTTGCGCCGCACCTGGTCCGGGAACTGCGTGATCAGCAGCGACGGGTTGTTCGCCGCGGCGCCCACCTCACCGAACGCGGTGCTCACGCACCGGTTGCCGTTCTGGAAGCCGTCGTGGGCCTCGAGCCGGCTGTCGGAGCAGTCGTTGGCGAGCACGTCCAGACCGTTGCCGCCGTCGTTGTCCTGACCACCGCCGTTGTCGTTCCCGTCGCCATTCTGGCCGCCGTCGTTCCCGCCATTGTTCTCGCCGTTGTCGCCGCCGTTCTGAGGGATGTCGGTCACCGCGCACTGGGCGAGTTGGTCCAGCCCCTCCGGGCGCTGCGCGACCCGGCCGATGGCAGTGGCGATCCGGTTGAGCGTGGCGGTCCGCTTGTCCGCCAACGGACGCAGGATCGCATTGTTGATGAACTCGCCGCCGTTGCGGCCGTCGGCCGCGAGCCGGCGGTTCGCCTCGGCGATCTGACTCTCCAGCAGCGCCAGGTTGCGGTCCACCTCGGCCCGGGCCCGGTCGGGCACCTGCGGCAGCCGGCCGCGGACGTCCGGGCAGGCCACGGTCGGGGTGCCGGCGCCGGCACCGCCCGCGTTCGTCTGCTCGCACTCGGCCGGCGACATCTGGCCGTCGCCCCAGTGGTTGCGGACCCAGCGGCCGTCCTGCCACGTACGGGTGGTGCTGCCCTGCCCCTTCGGGGCGGTCGCCCCGGGACTCGCCGGCACGCAGGACGCCGAGGCGGCGCGGGTGGTCGTCCGCCGGTCCTGGGCGGACGAGATCTGGGTGACGGCGACGACGCCGCCGAATACCGCGAGCGTGCCGACAACCGCCAGCATCCGCTTGCTCCGCGCGTTACCGGATGACCGGCGCGCCCGTGTGGACCTGCGCATCGAATTGCTCTCCTTCTCGATCCGGTAGTTGACTGGTGATCCCGGCGGGCCGACGAATTCGCGGTGTGAGATCACTGCGACGCTCGGTCGCACGCCAATGGCCGACGATGCCCTTTCCGCACCGTCTCCGCGCCGTCGGGGCGCGGCGGGGAAGATCCGCGTCCATTCCCGATGAGGTACGGAGCGCCGTCGGCGAAGGTTCACCGGAGATCGGAAAAAAATCGAAAGCCGCCGTCCTCGGCGGCGAGGACGGCTCAGTCGGCGCAGAGATGGTCGAAGGCGAACCCACCGTCGAAGGAGTCCCGCTGCGCGGCCAGCGCGCGTACCCGCCGGAGAAGCTCGTCCCGGTCCACCAGGGACGGCGCTGCGCCGTCGAGGTCCCGCAGCCGCTCCCCCAGCGCCGCAGCGGCCAGGTCCTCGGCGAGCCGCCCCGGGTCGACGCCGCAGGCGAAGCCGCGCGAGGTCAGCCGGACCCGCTCCAGCAGGCAGCGGCCGGGCCGCACCTCGGCCCAGGCCCAGCCCTCCGCCGGGCCGCCGGTCCAACGCACGTGCAGGCCACGCACGATCGGATCGGCGATGCGGCCGGCCACGTACGCCTCGACCGCCTCGACCCGGGCCAGCGCGCCCAGGTCGTTCACCGGCCCGCGCCGGCCGTCCGGCAGCCGGCCGACGATGTCCCGGAACCCGACCGCGTCACCGGCGTCCGGGTCGGTGCCGTCGGCGAACGCCCGCGCGTCCAGCACGTACGCGACGAACCGGCGGACCTGGTCCGCGCCGCCCAGCGCCGGCGACTCGACGCGCAGCAGCGGCAGGCCCACGGCGGCGCAGACCGCGTCGGTCAGCCGTTCGGACCGCCGGGCGGGCGACCCGTCGGAGGCGGGCACGGTGAACCGCACCGCGAAGCGCGGCAGCCCGGTGTCGGCGGCGCAGACCACCAGGTCGAGCGACGCCCGTCCGGCGGTGCTCCACTGGCTGCCGGTGACCCCCGGCGGGCGGCCCTGCACCAGGTCGCCGAGCCGTCGCCCGCCGTGACCGAGGTGACCGGCACGCACCAGGGACGGCGCGGCGCCGGGCGGGATCGGCCGCAGCCAGGACGCGGTCACGCTGCCTGTGCTCGTCATCTCGCCCCGATCCCCCTCGTCCGGCCGACGCCCGAGTCTATGTGGTGGGGCACGACCGGTCCGGCCGACCGGTGCGCCGGCACGCCCGTCCCTCTAGGCTCTGCCCGTGCCCAGCGGACGGACCCCGGAACAGTTCACCAAACGCAGTCTCGTCGCCGTGTCCCACGCCATCGAACGCGCCGCGCTCGCCGAGGCCGAGGACGGCCCGCTCGTCGTGCTCGCGCTGTTCCAGCGGCTGCCGTACTTCGCCCGGGAGCGCGAGGTCTACCGGCGCATCGCCGGCCGCGCCGCCGTGACGGTGGTGGCGATGGTCGGCGGACCGCCGCCCGACCTGCCCGAGGGCGCCTACGGCGTGCCGCTCGACGAGGCGGAGGCGCTGGCCCGGGAGTGGACGGTGGTGGCGCTGAGCCCGCGTTTCGGCGCCACACTCGTCGCCCACGACCGGGCCGAGGTGGTGCCCGCGCCGACGTTGGAGTCCGGCCGCCTGTTCGAGGGACGCTGGGGCTTCCGCCGCGACGAGGCGCTGCACGAGGCGATCCGGCTGCGCGAACAGCTCGCCGAGCGGCTGCCCGCAGCGGCTCGTACCGCGCTGGACGAGGCGATCGCCCGGGTGCGGGACATCCCGGCCGGGCCGGGCGAACCGCGAGCCGAGGCGGCGCTGCGGCTCTTGGCGCGCCGCGGCGACCGGATCGACCAGCCGGTCGAGCCGGCCGAGACGATGCTGGAGGAGGCCGGCCTGGCCCGGTGGTCCGGCGCGGACGGGGTGACCGCCTCCGGCACGCTGCCGGTGGCGCTGGTCGGCCTGCGGGTGGACGCGCCGCCCGGCTCGCCGGAACGCTTCGGCCGCCGCGGCGTCGCCCGCGAGGGGCACGCCGTGCTCACCGCGATCACCGCCGTGCTGCGGCCGGTCGACCGCGCGCTGCGCGTCACCGAGAACGAGTTCCAGCTCCTCCTGCCGGGGCTCGACGAACCGGCCGCGCTGGAGGTGGTACGCCGGCTGCACGACGCGATCGGCGCGCTGGCCCGGTCGTACCCGTTCATGGCGTACACCGTGCACGCGGCCGTCGGGGTGACCACCCGGCGGCCGCTGCCCACCGCTGACCTGCGCGCAGCGGTCGACTGGGCGGTACGCAAGGGCCTGCCGGTGGCCGGCCTGCCGCCGGAGACCGCCGACGCGGTGACCGCGGCGGCCCGCTGACCGGCGGTCCGGGTCGAGGAGAGGAGACGCAGTGCGGGTGGTCTCGCTGGTGCCGTCGCTGACCGAGGCGGTCGCGGCCACCCGCCCGGAGGTGCTGGTCGGTGCGACCGACTGGTGCACCCATCCGGCCGGGCTGGACGTCGCCCGGGTCGGCGGGACGAAGTACCCGGACCTGGACCGGGTGCTCGCGCTGGAGCCGGATCTGGTGCTGCTCAACGAGGAGGAGAACCGGCTGGCCGACGCCGAGGCGCTGCGCGCGGCCGGGGTGCCGGTCCGGGTCACCTTCCCGCGCACCGTGCCGGAGGCCCTCGACCAGCTCGGCGAGCTGGTCGTCGCGCTCGGCGCACCGGCCGAGCCGTCGTGGCTGCGGGCGGCCCGCGACGCCTGGTCCGCGCTGCCCCCGCCGGGACGAGCCCGCACGGCTGTGGTGCCGGTGTGGCGGCGGCCGTGGGTGGTGCTGGGGCGGGACACGTTCGCCGGGGACGTGCTGGCCCGGCTCGGGGTGCGCAACGGCTGGGCCGGCGACGCGGACCGCTATCCCCGGCCGAGCCTGGACGAGTTGCGCGCCCGGGCACCGGACCTCGTGGTGCTGCCCGACGAGCCGTACCGGTTCACCGCCGGCGACGGCCCGGAGGCGTTCCCGGGGGTGCCGGCGGCGCTGGTGTCCGGCCGGCACCTCACCTGGTACGGCCCGTCGCTGGCCGAGGCTCCGGCGCTGCTCGCCGCCCAGCTCGCCACCGCGGGCCCCACCTGACCGGCGCGGCCCGGGTGGCGGCGCTGCGCCGGTCCAGCCGCCCGTCCGTGGTGACCTCGCCGCCGCGGACCTGGACCGTGACCAGGCCGTCGCGCACGGACAGCACCCGGCGCAGCACCTCGTGCACGACCTCCGCACGGATGTCCGCGTCGGTACGCAGGTGCACGCGCAGAAGGTCACCGCGGGTGACGATGCCGGTGAGCCGGCCCAGGTCGTCGAGCACCGGGAGCCGCCTGACCGCCTCGTGGTCCATCAGCCGGGCGGTGACGCCCGCTCGTGGGTGGTGACAGCGGGAGTGGTCATCAGGTCCCGGTCAGGGGCGGCGGACCGGCGGCGACGGGCCGACCGGACCGGGTGGGGACGGGACCAACGACCCGGTCACGAGGGCACCTCTCGGCCCTGCTGCCGGACGTCACGCGGCGGTGGAATGAATGTGCCACCGGGAAGCGCGGTGCGAGGCACAGGAAGGGACGTGGAGACAATGACCGCGACAATCGAGCGGACCACCGCCGCCACCAACGCTCCGGCGGCGCACACCGGGACCACCCGCCGGAAGGCCACCCGGTACGTCTGGGCCGGGCTGCGACTCGCGCTGGGCTGGGTGTTCCTCTGGGCCTTCCTCGACAAAATGTTCGGCCTGGGCCATGAGACCCCGGCGAAGAACGCCTGGATCAACGGCGGCAGCCCCACCAGGGGCTTCCTGGGCAACGCGGTCGAGGGACCGTTCGCGGGCTTCTACCAGAACCTGGCCGGCGCGGCCTGGGCGGACTGGCTGTTCATGGTCGGCCTGCTCGGCATCGGTGTCGCGCTGATGCTCGGCGTCGGCATCCGGATCGCCGCCGCCGCGGGAGGGCTGCTCCTGGTCCTGATGTGGACGGCCGTGCTGCCCCCGGCGAACAACCCCTTCATGGACGACCACCTCATCTACGCGGGTCTGCTGGCCGGCCTGGCCCTGGTGGGCGCCGGCAACACCCTCGGCCTCGGCCGGGCCTGGGCGAAGCTCCCCCTGGTCCAGCGTCTCCCCTGGCTGAAGTGACCAGTTCGCCCCCGGGCGGGCGCCGCCGGCAGGCGGCGCCCGCCTTCTTCCGTGTCCCCGCCACACCTGTGTGCGGGGACCGGCGCGTATCGGCCGGTCACGATCCGGCAGGATCGACGGTGACCACACCGTCAGCATCCGAGGAGACCCGCTCATGGACAAGCCCGAGGTCGGCCCGATCGAGGGCGCACCGCCCGCTGATCTCGTCGTCGAGGACATCACCGTCGGCGACGGCCCGGAGGCCCGCCCGGGCCAACTGGTGAGCGTGCACTACGTGGGCGTGGCCCACTCCAACGGCCGCGAGTTCGACGCCTCGTGGAACCGGGGTGAGAAGTTCGAGTTCCCGCTCGGCGGCGGCCAGGTCATCGCCGGCTGGGACCAGGGCGTCGTGGGTATGAAGGTGGGCGGCCGGCGCAAGCTCACCATCCCGCCGCACCTGGGCTACGGCGCCCGGGGCGCGGGTGGCGTCATCAAGCCGAATGAGACGCTCGTCTTCGTGGTGGACCTGCTCGGCGTGCGCTGAGCAGCGCCCCCTTCCCGTCGGGCCGTCGGCACTCGCGCCGGCGGCCCGACGTGCGCCCGGCCCGGCTGCGCGCGCCCGGGCCGGCAGCCGTTCAGGCCGCGCAGGCCACCAGTTCGGGGGCGCGGCCGGGCAGGCCCTGGTCGCGGTCGGGCAGGGCTCGCGAGCGGTCGGAGCAGCGCACCGGAAGCACCCGGTGCAGGCCGGTCACCCGCAGCACCCGGGCCACCACCGGGTCGGGGTCGGTGAGCACCAGCTCACCGCCGCGGGCCCGGACCCGCAGGTGGGTGGCGACCAGCGCGCGGACCCCGGCGGCGGAGAGCAGCCGCACACCGGACAGGTCGACCCGCAGCACCGGCCGGGCCGGCGCCGCCCAGAGCGCGGCCCGGAACGCCGTCACGGTGGCGATGTCGATCTCGCCGACCGGTCGCAGCTCGACCACGTGATCGTGCACGTCCGTCGCCACGTGGAAGCGCTCAACGCTGGGTACCATGCGGCCAAACCTACTCGGGCCCACCGACATTTCCGGACCTCGCGGCGGGGGTTCCGGGTAGTGTCCGGGAACCGACCCCGAGCGGTCTCAGGGTCGCCCCCGCAGCCGCCACGCCACGCCGCGCGGGAGCCGGCGAAACGCCGTCGGGCTGCCCCGCGCGGACGCCACCTCTGGCTGGGCAGCCTGACCGCGAACGGGGTGGCCCTCGTCGGCCTGGACCGAGCACGGCGCGGGGCCGGCCCGCGCGGACGCGGGCCGGCCCCGGGGCCGTTCCTCCCCAGGTTCAGCCGCCGCTGTTGCTCCGCGAGGGGGCCGGGGCCGGTGACGACCCACCGGCCACCGCGCCCGGGTGCGGCGTGGCGCTCTGCGTGGGCTTCAGCCCCGCCGGTACGGGCAGCGCACTGCCCTTGGCGAACTCGTCCCAGCCCACGTTCCAGGCGGTGAAGCCGTTGCCCTGGTCGAGCTTCACCTCGGTGCCCTTGACCGTCACCAGGTCACCGACCTGCGTGATGCCCATCAGCCAGTCCGCGGCGGTGGCCGAGACGTTGGTGCAGCCGTGCGAGACGTTCGTGCTGCCCTGGTCCCCCTCGGACCACGGCGCCGAGTGGATGAACTCGCCGCCCCAGGTCAGCCGCTGGGCGTCGTCCACGTCGACCACGTAGCCACCGTCGGGCTCACCGCGGGTGTCGAACGTGGTGTGCTCGTGCTTCTCCATGATCACCATCGCGCCGCTGGACGTCGGCGTGCTCGGCTTGCCGAGGCTGACGGGGATCCTCTTGAGCACCTTGCCGTCCTGGTAGACGGTCATCTGCTTGGTCCCGTTGTCGATGTCGAGCGTCACCTGCCGGCCGACCTTGGCGGTGGCGATCCGGTCGGAGTCGCCGATCGCGTCCTTGCCGATGGGCAGCCCCTGCAGCCCGCTGCGCACGCTGATCGTGGTACCCGGCTTCCAGCGGTCCGGTGCCCGGTACTCGGCCTGCTTGCCGTCGGCCACCCAGGACCAGGTGCCCGGCTGCGGCGGGTCGGTCTTCACGAACAGCCGGCGCTGCACGTCCGCGCGGGCCTCCTCGGGAATCGGCGGGTCGAATCCGAGCACGACCGGCATCGCCGTCCCATACGTCTGGTTCGATCGGAAATACAATTCGCTGGTGACTGCCGGTTTGGTGGATTTGGCCATCGTCGTGAACGTCGTCTTCTGCGTGGCGGTCTTGCCGGAATCGCCGGTCGCGGTCACCTCCGCGGTGTACGTCCGGGAATTGGCGAGCGGCCGGTCCGGCACCCAGCCGGACCCGTCCTCACGCGGCTGGGCCGGCACGGTGTTGCCCTTGTCGTCGGTCAGCTTGACGGCTGTCACCTTACCGTTGCTGACCTTCGTCCCCACCTCCGCGCTGATCGGCACGTCCCGCGTGCGGTCGACCGGCGTCACGGAGACCGACGGCGGCGCCGCCTCGGCCCGCTTCGCCACCGACTTCGGGCCGGCGGTGCACGCGCCGACCGCCAGCGGCGCGGCTGCGACGGTCATCGCGAAAAGCGTCAATCGGCGCCTCGCAAACATATTTCGCCCCCCATTTCCGAACCCTCTCGCCCACATTCTGTAGGCCCGGGATCGCGCCGTGGCACCTTCGGCGGAATTGCTCGGAAACAGCTGCGCGAATTGTGCCGGACAGGTAATTCCCGTCCCGGCTTGCGCCCCACGCCCCCTCCGCCCGGTTCCCCACCCCCGCCCACCCCGCGCCCCGCACCCCACCCGCCTGCCTGCCCCTCGTCCGCCGATCATGAAGTTGACAGCGCACCGGCGTCCGATTCGTCCCCGCCAACCTCATGATCGACTGGGAGAGGGGGCGTGAGGGCACGAGGGGCCGCACCGGACCGACAAACACACAGGATCGGGCGCATCGAGGGCGGCAAGTGCAAGATCGCGAACGGGTAGCAGCGGGGACGCGAGCGGCCCCGGCCCTCGTGGTGCGGGCCGGGGCCGGACGTGACGGGTCAGACGTTGGCGACCAGCAGCGCGGGCTGCTCGACGCAGTCGGCGACGTGGCGCAGGAAGCCGCCGGCCACACCACCGTCGCAGACCCGGTGGTCGAACGTGAGGCTGATCTGGGTCACCTTGCGGACGGCGAGCTGCCCGTCCACCACCCACGGCTTGTCCACGATCCGGCCGACGCCGAGCAGCGCCGCCTCGGGGTGGTTGATGATCGGCGTGGAGCCGTCCACGCCGAACACGCCGTAGTTGTTGAGCGTGAACGTCCCACCGGTCAGCCGCGCCGGCGGGAGCGTGCCGGCCCGGGCCGCCGCCGTGGTCTCGGCGAGCGCGGCGGCCAGGTCCCGGGTGGTGAGCCGCTGCGCGTCGCGCAGCACCGGCACGACCAGGCCACGGTCGGTCTGGGCGGCGATGCCCAGGTGCACGCCCGCGGACTGGACGATCCGCTGGCCCTCGGTGTCGACGTGCGCGTTGAGCTGCGGATACCTCCGCAGGCCACTCAGGCAGATCCGGGCCAGCAGCGCCAGGATGCTCACCGGCGTGTCCGGGGTGGCGGCGTTGATCGCCGCACGCGTCTCCAGCAGCCCGGTGGCGTCCACGTCGACCCAGATGGTCACCTCGGGGATCTCCCGGCGGCTGCGGGACAGCTTGTCGGCGATCACCTTGCGGATGCCGGTGAGCGGGATGACCGCGTCGCCGTCGCCGGCCGGGGCGAGCCCGACGTGCGCGGCCGGAACGTCCGGCACCGCCGCCAGCCGGGCCGCCGGAGCGGGGGCGGCCGCCGCGGCGTCCAGGTCGGCCCGGCGGATCACGCCGCCCGGCCCGGTGCCGCGCAGCGACGCCAGGTCGATGCCGTGCTCCTTCGCCAGCCGCCGCACGATCGGCGAGATGACCAGCGGCGCCGACGGTCCGTGGGGCTGCGCCCGCTCGGCGGTGCGGTCCGCCGGCGCGGCCGTGCCGCTCGGAACCGGCGAAACGGCCGGAGCCGGACCCGCCGGGGCCGGAGAGCCGGTCCCGGCCGCCGGGCCCGCCGAGGCGGGTGCGCCGGTCCCGGGAGTCAGGGCCAGTCGCGGGCGGCGCCGCCGCCGGCCCGTGCCGCCGTGGCCGGTGCCGTAGCCGATCAGGACGTTGCCGGACCCGGCCCGCTCCTCCTCACGGTAGGTGGCGTGCGGGTCGGGGGCGTCGTCGAGCGGCGCGATGGTGATGAGGGGCTGGCCCACCGGGCGGACCTCACCGGCCGCGCCGTGCAGGGCCACGACCCGGCCGGCGTACGGGCACGGCACGTCGACGACGGCCTTGGCGGTCTCCACCTCGACCACGCTCTGGTCCACGGTGACCACGTCGCCGACGGCGACCCGCCACTCGACGATCTCCGCCTCGCTCAGCCCTTCCCCGAGGTCGGGCAGGAGGAAGTCGCGGGTTCCGACCGCCGCGGTCATGCCGTTCTGGCCGGGCATGCCCTCACGGCCCTCGCTCCGCTCGGTGCGTTCGGTCATGCCGCCACCCACCGCGTGTCGGGCTGGTCGTCCCACTGCAGGCGGGCCACGGCGTCCAGCACCCGGTCGACCGAGGGCAGGTGGGTGTGCTCCAGCATCGGCGCCGGGTACGGGATGTCCAGCCCGGACACCCGCAACACCGGCGCGTGCAGGGCATGGAAGCAGCGCTCCTGGACCCGGGCGGCGATCTCCGCGCCGACACCGGCGAAGCCCTGCGCCTCCTGGATCACCACGCATCGGCCGGTACGGCGTACCGAGGCGGTGACGGTGGCGTCGTCGAACGGCACGATGCTGCGCACGTCGACCACCTCCAGGTCCCAGCCCTCCTCGCGGGCGGCCTCGGCGGCGGCGAGCGCGACCGGCACCGCCGGCCCGTACGCGATCAGCGTCGCGTCGCTGCCGGGGCGACGCACCACGGCGGTGCCGATCGGCGCGGTGCGGGCGGGCAGCTCGGCCTCGGCGCTGGTGAAGTAGAGCTTCTTGGGCTCCAGGAACACCACCGGGTCGGGGTCGTCGACGGCGGCGCGCAGCAGCGAGTACGCGTCGTCCACGGTCGCCGGCGTGACCACCTTCAGGCCGGGGGTGTGCGCGTAGTACGCCTCGGACGAGTCGCAATGGTGCTCCACGCCGCCGATGCCACCGGCGTACGGCACCCGGATGACGATCGGCACGCTGAGTGCGCCGCGGGTGCGGTTTCGCAGCTTCGCCACGTGCGAGGCGATCTGCTCGAACGCCGGGTACGCGAACGCGTCGAACTGCATCTCGACCACCGGCCGCAGGCCGGACATGGCCAGGCCGACCGCGAACCCGACGATGCCGGCCTCCGCGAGCGGGGTGTCGAAGCAGCGCTTGTCACCGAACCGGGCCTGCAGCCCGTCGGTGATCCGGAAGACGCCGCCGAGCTGGCCGACGTCCTCGCCGAAAACGACCACCCGCTCGTCGTCGAGCATCGCGTCGGCGAGTGCGGCGTTGAGCGCCTTCGCCATGGTCATGGTGGCCATCAGGCGTCCCCCTCCCCGTCGGCGGCCAACTCGGCCCGGACCATCTCGCGCTGCTCGACGAGTTGCGGCGTCGGCTCGGCGTACACGTGGTCGAACAGGCTCAGCGGGTCCACGGTCGGCTGGGAGTCCATCCGGCGGCGCAGCGTCGCGGCGTACTCCTCGGCCTCCTCCGCGACGGCCGCGACGGCCGCGTCGTCCAGCACGCCCCTGGCCCGCAGGTACGCCTCGAGCCGGGCGATCGGGTCGCGGTCGCGCCACGCCTCGACCTCGTCGGCGTCGCGGTAGCGGGTCTGGTCGTCGGCGTTGGTGTGCGGCTCCATCCGGTACGTGTGCGCCTCGACCAGGTAGGGGCCCTTGCCGGCACGGGCGTGCGCCACGGCGCGATCCAGCACCGCCAGGACGGCCACCGGGTCGTTGCCGTCGACCTGCTCGCTGGGTACGCCGTAGCCGACGCCCTTGTAGGCCAGGCTCGGCGCGGCGGTCTGCCGGGACAGCGGCACGCTGATCGCGTACTTGTTGTTCTGCACCAGGTAGACGACCGGCGCCTTGAACACGGCGGCGAAGTTGATGCCCTCGTGGAAGTCGCCCTCGCTGGTGGCGCCGTCGCCGATGAACGCCAGCGCCACCGTGTCGCGCCCCTGGTACGACTCGCCGTAGGCCAGCCCGGCGGCGTGCACGCACTGGGTCGCGAGCGGGGTGCACTGCGGCGCGGTGCGGGTGGCGGCCGGGTCGTACCCGCAGTGCCAGTCGCCGCACAGCAGCGTGAGCACCTCGACCGGGTCGAGGCCACGCGCGGTCAGCGCCATCGACTCGCGGTAGGTGGGGAACACCCAGTCGTCCTCGCGCAGCGCGAGGACACCGCCGATCTGGCACGCCTCCTGGCCGCGCGCGGACGGGTAGACGGCGAGGCGGCCCTGCTTGGTGAGCGCGGTGGCCTGCACGTCGAAGCGGCGGCCGACGACCATCCGCCGGTACATCTCGCGCAGCGCCTCGACCGGCGGCTCCGGGTAGTCGTCGCGGGCCGGCAGCGGGGTCCCGTCGGGTTCGAGCAGCCGGACCGGCTCCCGCTGCGGCATGAAGCCGGCCGACGGGTCGGGTGCGGCCGGGGTGGTCTTCCGGCGGGTGCGCGGGGATGCCCTGCGGACCGCCTGGGGTGTGGTCGTCACGGCGGGGACCTCCTGGACGTGTGGTGGCCCTATGCTCCCGGTCGTGGATGATTGACTCAACATCCGGGATGAACGCGGGACGAATGGCACGGGAGGGCGGCTGAGGTGAGCCAGGAGACCGGCGCCACACCGGGCGCGGCGGGCGGAACGGGACGTTCGGCCGGGCCGCTGGACGAGGTCGACCGGCGGATCCTGCGCGAACTGGTCCGCGACGCCCGGACGTCCATCCGTACGCTCGCCGAACGGGTGCACGTCTCCCGCACCAACGCGTACGCCCGGGTGGAGCGGCTGCTACGCGACGGTGTGCTGACCGGGTTCACCGCGCGGGTCGCGCCGGAGCCGGCCGGGCTGGGCACGTCGGCGTACATCGCGCTGACCATCGAGCAGAACACCTGGCGGGAGGTCTCCGCCGAGCTGGCCCGGGTGCGCTACATCGAGCACGCGGCACTGCTCAGCGGCGAGCACGACGTCCTCGCGCTGGTCCGGGCGCCGGACAACGCGACGCTGCGGGACGTGGTGCTGGACCGGGTGCAGAGCATCGCCGGGGTGCTGTCCACCCGCACCTGGCTGGTGTTCGAGGAGTTCGACGGCACGCAGAGCCCCTGGGACTGACCGGTCAGCGTTCCGGCGGCGACTCCAGCCCTTCGGCGTCGGCCCGCTCCAGCAGCGGTCGCAGCGAGTACCGCCGCCCGTCCAGCCCGGCGTGCGGGTCGCCGCGCCCGGCGAACCGCGCGGGCATGCTCAGCACGTCGAAGTCCGCCGGGCGGGCGTCGTCCAGCTCGGCCCAGTCCAGCGGCGCCGAGACCAGCGCCGCGGGCGTCGGCCGGATCGAGTACGCCGAGGTCATCGTGTGGTCGCGGGCCATCTGGTTGTAGTCGACGAAGACCGGCCGGTCCCGCTGGTCGCGCCACCAGGTGGTGGTGACCAGGTCGGGCAGGCGGCGCTGCATCTCCCGGCCCAGTGCGAGCACCGCCCGCCGGCACTCGCCGAAGCTCCAGCGCGGCTCGATCGAGACGTAGACGTGGATGCCGCGCCCGCCGGTGGTCTTCGGGAAGCCCTCCAGGCCCAGCTCGGCGAGAAACGCGCGTACCTCGTGCGCCACCGGCACCACCTGCGCGAAGTCCACCCCCGGCATCGGGTCGAGGTCGATGCGCAGCTGGTCGGGGTGCTCCACGTCGTCCTTCGACACCGGCCACGGGTGGAACCGCAGCGTGCCCAGGTTGGCCGCCCAGATCACCACCGCCAGCTCGTCCGGGGCGACCTCGTCGGCGGTTCGGCCACTGGGGAACGTGATGTGCGCGGTGCGGACCCAGTCGGGCGCGCCGGCCGGGAGCCGCTTCTGGTAGAAGGCGTCGCCCTTGTTCGTCTGCCGGGTGGCGACCGTGGCACCCTCGAACACGCCGCGCGGCCACCGTTCCAGCATGGTCGGCCGATCCCGCAGCGCGCGCAGGATCCCGTCGCCGACGGACAGGAAGTAACGGACCACGTCCAGCTTGGTCAGCCCGCGCTCCGGAAAGTAGGGCTTGTCGGGGCTGGAGACGCGGACCAGCCGCTCCCCCACCTGGATCTCCTGCGCCGCCGTGGTCGCCACCGCCACAGGGTAGCGACCCTTCCCGGCCGCGGGGACCGGCTCACCGGGACTCCGCCGTCACCGACAGCCGGATCCAGGTGTCCATCCAGGCCCGTACCGCCGGTTCGCCGGGGTCGGCGCCGAGCGCACCGGCCAGCCCGGACAACGCCGCGCCGCAACGGTCCAGGCCGACTCCGGCGAGCGCGGCGGCCGTCGCGCGCAGCCGGTCGGGAAAGCCCGCCGGCAGGTGCCGCAGACCGGTGTGCGCGGCCTGCGCGAGCAGCGCCGAGGCCGTACCCAGCGCGGCGGCGACCGGGTCGGGCCGGGCGCCGACCGCACCGGCCAACCGGCCGTCGCCCACCCCGGGCGAGAGATCGGGTACGACCACCGCGTCGGCGACCACCGCCAGCGGCTCGACGACGAGCCCGTCCGCGCCGCGGCGTACCGTCCCGCTGACGTAGCGCGGCGGCCCGTGTGTACCGTCCAACGCCGCCGCGAGCGCGTCGAGTGCACCAGGGGCGGCGCCGTGGTGGGTGGCGCTGATCGTCGCCGTGCCGCCGTCGGCCCCGGTCACCGTGGCGTCGAGGCGCTGGTCGCCGGCCGCGTACCCGATGGTGCGCACCGCGCCGAGCGCGAGCACCCGAACCGACTCGGCGGCGGTGCGGGGACGCAGCAGCCGCGGTGGCCGTCCCGCCAGCTCGGCGGCGAGCGCGTCCGGGTCACGGACGAGCAGGCCGGGCGGCAGCCCGGACCACTCCCCCGCGCCGGGGGTCACTGTGGTGCGGGCGAGCCGCCCGGCGGCGAACCGGAGCTGGTGCGCGGCGCTGCGCACCGCCGACTCGGAGACGACGTTGCCGGTGGCCAGTGCGCCCAGGGTGGTGCCGGCGACTCGCCGCCCGGCCAGCTCGTGCCCGGTGGGCGGGCCGTCGTCGGTGACCGGGTAGGCGCGGCGCAGCACGAGCACCGAGACGGCCGCCGGGTGGGCGAGCACCACATCCACGCCCGCCTCGCCGCCACTGTCGCGGACCCGGGCGCCGAGGCCGGTCAGGCGTACCCGCCGCAGCGGCGTCTCCGCCGGCTCGTGGGTGCCGAGCACCCGCTCCGGTGGCGTGGCGCCGGCGTTGACCACCGCGCGCCGCCGGGCGGGCAGCTCGGCGAGCAGGTCGGCGAACGTCTCCGGCCGGTACCGGGCGCCACGCGCGGCGTACGCCTCCAGTTGCCCGGCCAGGTCGTCCACCGCCAGCAGCGGCCAGCGCAGACCGGCCGCGTCGAGGTCACGCCGGACCGCCGCGAGCCGGGCGTCCACGCCGGAGCCCAGGTGCGCGGCCCCGGTCAGCAGCACGTCGGCGGCCAGCGTCACCGCCGCGTCCAGCGCCGGATGCTCCGTGACGGTGGCCGGTCCGCCGACGCGCACCTGGGCCTCGGGGCGGTCCGGGTGCTCCCGGTCGGCCGCCCGGCACGCCCACACCGCGAGCGCGACCGCCTCACCGCCGTCGTCGGCCGCGTCGCCGCGCGCGTACCCGATCTGGCGGGGCACCAGGAAGCGGACCGTGCCGGTGGGCAGCTCCACGCGCGGCACCGGGTCGGCGGCGTCCGGCCGGTGGACGACGGCGGTGTAGCCGCGCCGCCGGCGCCGCTGCGCGGCGGCGAGCGCGGGCGCGCTGATAGCGGCGGCCAGCTCGTCGTCGCTGACGTCGCCCGGCGACCACCGCCACGGTTCCCCACCGGCTCCGGCGTCGTCCCGGTCCGGCGTGGCGTCCAGGTCGGGCGTGGTCACACGGCCCGCGGCTTGGGCGTGCGCGCGCTGGTACGTCAGCACCACGGCGAGCAGGTGCCGGCACACCCCGGGCGCCGGGCAGGAGCAGATCCCAGCCGCGAGGCCGCCACCCACGGGCAGCGTCACGGCCACCCCGTCCGGGTACGCGGCACGCACCGTGCCGTCGGCGTCCTCGGTGAGCGTCTGCCGCCCACCGGCCTCGACCTCCTTCGTGGCGCGCTTCACCAGGCCCCTGTTGCTCAGCGCGGCGAGCACGTCCGGGGTCAGCGCGATCAGGTCGTCACGTGCCATCCGTCCTCCTACCGGCCCACGTGCTCGGCCACGAACGCGGCCAGCTCGCCCGGGGTCATCGCCCCTACCGCCGCGCCCACGTCGGCCAGCCGCTGGGCGGTGGCCCGGTCGTACGCCGGGTCGGCCTCCTCGTCCAGCGCCGCGAGGGCCAGCACGTGCGTGCCCTGCTCCACGAGGTGCTTCACCGACCGGACCAGACGACCGGCGTCCCCGCCCTCGTAGAAGTCGGACACCAGCGCGACGATCGTCCGGCGCGGGTTCTCCACGAGCTGCGCGCCGTACGCGACCGCGCGGGCGATGTCGGTGCCGCCGCCGAGCTGAACCTTCATCAGCAACTCCACCGGGTCGTCCACGTCGGAGGTCAGGTCGACCACCTCGGTGTCGAAGGCGACCAGGTGGGTCCGTACGCCCGGCAACCCCCACAGGCAGGCGGCGGTCACCGCGGCGTGGATGACCGAGCCGAGCATCGAACCGGACTGGTCCACCAGCAGGATCACCTGCCAGCGGTCGAGGTGGCGGCGGGTGCGGGAGAAGAAGTGCGGCTGCCGTACGTGCAGCCGGCGCTCGTCCGGCCGCCAGTGCGCCAGGTTGGCCCGGATGGTGCGCCGGACGTCGAAGTTGCGGGCCTGCCGGAACCGGCTGGGGCGGCGCGCCCGGGGCCCGGAGAACGACTGCCGGACGTCGGCGGCGAGCCGCTCGACCAGTTGCCGCACCACAGTCTCGACGAGCTTGCGGGCCAGCCCCAGCACCTGCGGGTCCATCAGGTGCTTGGTGCGCAGCACCGCGCGCAGCAGCGCCGGGTTCGGCTCTACCCGGGCCAGCACCGCCGGGTCGGTGACGACCTCGTGGATGCCGTACCGCTCGACCGCGTCGCGTTCCAGCCGCTGCACCGTCTCCTTCGGGAACAGTCTGGTGATCCCGTCCAGCCAGTCCACGGTGGTCAGCGCGGATGGCGCGGACCCGCCGCGCCGCACGTCGCGGCGGCCGAGGTCGGCGTCGCGGCCGTAGAGCCAGTCCAGCGCCGCGTCCCGGCCGGCCGCCTCGGCCGACAGGCCGCCCAGGCTGTCCTGCGCGGCGTCGCCGAGCACCAGCCGCCAGCGTTCCCGCATCGGGTCGCTCACGCCCCGTCCCCCTCCCACAGCCCTTCCCGGGCCAGCAGCTCGTCGACCCGCTCCTCCACCGCACGGGCGGCGGCCACCAGCAGCGGGTCGGCGTCCAGCCGCAGCAGGTCACCGGGCGGCATGTCACCGCCGTGCAGCGCCTGCACGTGCCGGGCCACCTCGGCCCGCTCCCGGGGCGGGAACCAGCCGAACGCCTGCCGCAGCGCCGGCAAGGCCACCAGGAACTCGTGCGCGCCCATCGAGGCGAGCAGCTCGTCCACGACTGTGAGCAGCGCCGCGTCGCCGGACACCACCTCCTCCCGGGCCAGCGCGAACAGCCCGCCAAGCCAGTCGCCGAGCGTGTCCGGAGCGGCCACGGCCCGGACCGCGCGGGCGGCGTCCGGCACGTCCCCCAGCGACCAGGCCAGGCCCAGCGCGGCGCCGCGCAGGTCCGGCGGAGCCGCCGGGTCGGCCGCCACCCGGCCGGACACGGCAAGCGCGCCGTCCCGGTCGAGCCCCAGCGTCGGCCCGGCGTGGCGGAGCGCGTCCCGGACCGCGACGAGCGCGGTCAGCCGGCCCGGGTCGGCCGGCGCGGCCGTGGCCCGCACGCCCTCGACGAGCCAGAGCGCCCGGCGTACGGCGGCGGTGATCAGCGCGCCCAGCGGTGCGGTCCCGGCGCTGCCGAGCAGCCGGTCGTGCCGCCACAGGGCCAGTGCCACGGCGAGCGCCCGGCCCAGCGCCCGCAGGTCGGTGACCCCGCCTGCGGCGCGGCCGATCGCGGTGAGCGTGCGCGTGGAGTGCTCGGGCAGCCCGGCCAGTGCGGTGTCGAACAACGTCGTGGCGAGCCCGTCCACGTCCGCGCCGAGCAGCGTCACCCGCTCCTCGATCCGGGCGGTGACCGCGTCCAGGACCGTCGGGCCGTACCCGCCGGCCTCGATCACCCGGGCGAGCCGGTCCGCCGACGGCGCGGGCGACCAGCGTTCGGTGAGCAGCGCGTCCGCGCCCACCCGCGGGCCGCTCTCCCGGGTGTGACCGGGCACGTCGAGCAGCCGCAGCCGGTGCAGCAGGCGGCTCCGGCCCAGGTCGTCGGCGTCGGTCAGGTCCAGCTCGACCGCCTCGCGCGGATCGATCCGGTGCCGTGCCAGCTCGGCGTCGACGTCGTGCACGAGCGGTGGCAGCGGCGTGTCCGGGTGCAGCCGGCCCACCCGGTCGCCGCTGAGCGCGGCCACCATCTCCACCACCACCGGGTGCGCGCCCGGCGCCAGCGTGCCCCGGGTCGCCCACGGCAGCGGCTGGTCGAGCGCGTCGGTGACCAGCGCGGACACCAGCCCGTCGAGCACGTCGACCCGGCCCGGGTGGGCGTGGCCGCGCAGCCGGGCCAGGCCGCCGGCCATGCTCCGGGCGGCGATCAGGTCGGCGGTGGAGACGGGCTGCCGCCGGGTACGCAGCCGGGCCGCCACCGCCTCGGTCAGCGCCTCCGCGGCCCGGCGCGGGCCGTCCTCCCAGACCCGCTGGTAGTACGCCGGGGACGGCATGCCGGACTGGTAGCCGACGAACGCGTCGAGGCGCCGGAACGAGTACGGCACGAGGTAGCTGCCCGCCACCGCGTCGGGCGCCGGGGCGGGGATCTCCGGCCAGTCGTCGTCCGCCCCGTCGTCGCCGGCGGTCAGCCGGACCAGTGCGGGACGGTGGAAGCCGCCGGTCACCACCAGCACCGGGCGGCCGGCGGCGCGGCGCCGGGCGGCGCGTACCCAGCGGGCCATGTACGCCTCCCGGGCGGTGTCGTCGGCCCCGGCCGCCGACTCGCCGCGCAGCACGTCGAAGTACGTGTCGAGGCGCTCGGCCAGCCCGTCGTCCGGGCCGATCTCGAACAGGTGGTCCCAGAGCGCGTCCACGTTGTCCACGGCGAGCGTGGCGCAGAGCCGGCGGACCGCCTCGGCGTACCGCTGGTCGGCGTCGGCGTACCGGTTGGCCCGGTCGGACAGCGCGGGATGCCACGCGGGCAGGTCGATGAAGCGCAGCTGCGCGCCCACCTCCCGCCCGGCGGTCAGCGCCACCCACTCCGGCGAGTACGCGCAGAACGGGCTCCAGGAGGCGTGCCGCCGCGTGCCGTCGCGGTGCGCGGTGAACACGGCGATCGGCAGCTCGTGGTCTGCCAGCAGCTCGTCCATCCGCCCGTTCAGGTCCGCCGGCCCCTCCACCAGCACGTACGCCGGCCGCAGCCGCGCCACGGTGGCCGCGATCAGCCGGGCGCAGGCCGGACTGTGGTGCCGGACGCCGAGGAACGTGACGCCGCCGGGCGCCTCGACGGCGCTCACCCGGGCAGCAGGTGCCGGGCGTCGTGCACCGCCCGCCACTGCGCGCCGGACCGGCGGGGCACCTGCTGCTCCAGGTAGCGCCGCAGCCGGGCCAGGTCCTCGGCGTCGTCCTTCGCGGCGGTGCCGGCCAGGCAGGCGACCAGGTCGGCGGCGTCGCCGGGTTCGCCGCGCAGGAACCAGCCGCGCAGCCCGACCGCGTGCGCCACCGACACCGCCTCCGCGGTGCTCATCACCGCCGACAGCCGCTCCATCGCGTCGCCGCGTTCGGTGATCCCGGTCCGCAGCTCCCGGAACGTGGTGACCAGCACCTCCAGCAGGTCGCGCCGGGGCGGCGCGGCCACGCCGGAACGGCGCAGCAACTCGCCCGCCTCCGCCTCGACCAGTTCCAGCTCGGTGCCCAGGTCGGGGATCGGGAAGACGGTCTCGAAGTTGAACCGCCGCTTGAGCGCGGCGCTCATCTCGTTGACGCCGCGGTCGCGGGTGTTCGCGGTGGCGATCACGTTGAACCCCTCGCGGGCGAACACCATGGCGTCGGCGCCGGGCAGCTCGGGAATGGCGAGCACGCGGTCCGACAGCGGGGAGAGCAGGCAGTCCTGCACCTCCAGCGGGCAGCGGGTGATCTCCTCGAACCGGACCACCCGCCCCTCCGCCATGCCGCGCAGCAGCGGCGCCGGCACCAGCGCGCGCGGCGTCGGGCCGTCCGCGACCAGCAGCGCGTAGTTCCACGAGTAGCGGATCTGGTCCTCGGTGGTGGCCGCGCCGCCCTGGATGGTGAGCGTGGAGTCGCCGCTGACCGCGGCGGCGAGCAGCTCCGACAGCAGCGACTTGGCGGTGCCGGGCTCGCCGACGAGCATCAGCCCGCGGCTGGTCGCCAGTGCCACCAGGGCCCGGTCGATCAGGGACGGGTCGCCGACGAACTTGCGCCGGATCCCGGCCGCCGGGTCGCCGAGGATGAACCGCCGCGCGGCACGCAGGCTCAGCCGCCAGCCCGGCGGGCGCGGGTCACCGTCGTCGGCGGCCAGCGCGGCCAGCTCGTCGGCGTACCGCACCTCGGCCGGCGGGCGCTGCGCCCGCTCGGCGGCCGGGGGCCGCTGGGCTCGGTCGGCGGCCGGGTCGAGGGCGGTCACCGGGTCACCTCCGCCAGGTCGCGCAGCACCTCGGAGACGGTGACGTCGTCCAGGTCGCCGAGGCGGACCTTGCCGCCGCGCTGGTACCAGTCGCCGTAGGGCACGTCGTTGACCCAGATCGCCTCGATCTTCTGGTCGGGGAACATGTCCACCACGCCGACCGCGATGCCGGGATCGAGGTCGATCACCACGGCCCGGCCGCCGGGGACCTCGCGCTCCAGCCAGCTCTGGATGCCGGCGTCCTGCGGGGTGCCGCGTCGCCAGCCCCGCCGTTCCAGGCTGAGCAGCCGCCCGGCCGGGACCGTGACGCCGATGTGCCGGTGCAGCAGCGCCTCGCCGCGCTCGGCCGCCTCCAGCCGGTGCACCTCGCGGCCGAGCTGCGGAAAGGGCTGGAGGATCTCGTAGTCGGCGAAGACCTCCGCCCAGGCCGGCACCGCCGCGCCGAGGTGCAACGGGTGCGCGATGGTGACGGTGGCGTCGTCGGGCAGCGCGTACGTCTCGTCGTCGGCGTCGGCGAGCGTGCGGTCCTCGGCCACCCGGAACGCGGTGCCCACCGTCCCCGCGTCGTCCACTGTGCCCCAGACCAGCCGGCGCACGACGTGCCAGAGCAGCGGGTGGGACAGGAAGTAGCGGCGGAAGTCCGCGGCCGGCCAGCGCCGCCCGGTCACCATCGCCGCCTCGAAGCGACGGATCTGGTCGGCGGCGAGCGTGCGCACGTCCTTCTTCAGGCCGGCGAAGCGCTTGTGCGCGGCGGGCGCCAGCGTCGCGTCGTCCCGGGCGCCGGGCTTCGGCAGGTCCTTGCGGCGGGCGCCGGTGCCGTCCACCACGTACGGCTTGAGCTGTTCGTCGAAGCCGACGGTGAACCGGCGCGGCCCGTAGTCGAGGACCAGGCTGCCGTCGGCGTCCAGCCCGAGGTCGGGCACCAGCCGGTCGCCGAGCTGCTCGGGCGTCAGGCCCAGCCCGTCGGCGACCTCGGTGACCTTGCGCGCCGCCTGCTCCCGCAGGCCCCGGAACTTCACCTTCTGCGAGATGCCGTAGAGGTGCATCAGCGCCACGTCGGTGCCGATCTGCGCCAGCACCTCCAGGCCGGTCACCGCCCGCGCGTGCTGGCTCTCGCCGGGCCAGGCCCGGACCAGCGGCGCGAGCCGCCGGGCGGTCGAGTCGTCGCCGAGCAGCCCCAGCGCGGTGAACGCCCAGCCGTCCTTCGACGGCGCGCCGGCACTCTGCCAGCTCTCGAACAGCGCCCAGGCGAACTCCGCCAGGGAGTCGGCCTCGCACGCCGCGCGGACGATCTCCACCCCCGGGTACGGCTCGCCGGGCGAGGAGATGGCGAGCATGGTGCAGAGGTGGCGGACCGCGTCGGCGGGCAGCGCCGCGGAGCGGTCCCGCAGCATCACCTGCGGCAGCACCGCCGGGTCCAGCCACGCGGGCAGGCTCGGCATCCGGGCCGGGAGCTGGGCCAGCGGGTCGGCGTCGAGCATCGCCGTGGCGGCGGCGAGCGCCTCGTCGCCGTACTCCCGGGCCACGCCCAGGAGCGTCTCGCGGTGCTCCGCGGCGACCAGGCGCAACGCCCGCTCGGCGGCCCGGCGGCGCGGGCCGGGCGTGCCCAGGGCGGCGGGGAGCAGCGCCCGCGTGGCGTACTCCGGGTGCCGCCGCAGCCAGGCGCGGGCGGTCGGGCGGGCCGACCTGAGCCGGTCGAGCCAGTCGGCCATCAGGTCGGCGACCTCACCGTCGGCGTACGGCAGCAGCACCTCGCCGACGCTCTTCGGCGCGGTCCGGGCCAGGTGCAGGGCGGCGGGCAGGGCGTCCAACTCGTACCGGCCGGCGAGGCGGGTCATCCATTCGTCGGCGCCCCAGGACTCGTCGGGACGCCAGGCCGGCAGCAGCGGCCGGGCCAGCTCCTCGGTCGCCCGGACGAAGAAGTGGATCGCCTCGTACGAGCCGGCCCGCCCGGCGGCGACCTCGGCGGCCAGCACGGTCAGGTCGTCGCCCCGCCACCAGCCGGACCAGCGGGGCACGACCGCCGCCCACCGTTCCCGCTCGCCCGGCAGCCAGGCCGTGGCGGACCCGGCGGGACGGGTCAGCCCGTCCACCACCGGCGGGGTGGACCGTGGGCGCCGCACCGACCAGGGCGGGGACACCAGCACCGGCGGCAGCCGGTCCGGCCCGGCGACCGGCAGCGCGGACGCGTCGTCGCGGATCCGCTCGACCCGTTCCCGCTGCGCCGCGTCCAGCGCCGGCAGCGCCGCCTCGACAGCGGCCGGGTTGGCCAGCACATGGGCGCGCAGCAGGGTGGCCGCCTCCCGGGCGGCCGGGCTGCGCCCCTCGACGGCCGCGGACAGCAGGCGCACGCCGCGCACCGGGAAGCGGCGCAGCGTCTCCGTCACCGCGGGCGGGACGTACTTGCGGTCCAGCCGGCCGAGCAGCGCCGTCATCGGCTCGTCGCCGGGCAGGGCCGCCAGCAGCGACACCAGCCGCTGCCGCCCGTCCGCGCCGGTGTGCTCGTGGTCGAACCACCCGGCCAGCACCGGCGCGACGGGCGGCCCGACCGCCGCGGTGGCGGTGACGATCGGCGCCTGGTCGTACATCAGCCGGTAGACCACCAGGTGGCCGGCGAGGGCGTGGATCGCGTCCACCTCGTCGACCGCGCCGAGCAGCAGCTCGGCGAGCAGCGGGCCCCCGGCGCGTGCCACGTCGGCGACGTCCTGGGCCACCCACTCCCGCTCGGTCGGCAGCAGGAACGAGGTGACCGCCCGCGCCGCCAGCGGCCGGGACCGGTACGGGACCAGCGCGGTGCGGGCCGCGGCGTAGTCCTCGTCGCCGGCCGCCGCGAGATGCGCGCGGACCCGGCGCAGCACGGACTGCCGCAGACGCCACTGGCCGTAGTTGTGTGACTTCTCCGCCTCGGTGCGGTTGAGCAGAAGCGGGGACCCCGGCCCGGCGGCCGCCACGGTGATCTGCTCGGTCGCGGCGACCGCCGCGCCGACCGGGCCGAGATCGGCGACCAGCAGGTCGGCGACAGCCACCCCCTGCTGGTCGCGTCCGTTGTAGCCGAGTGCCGCCGCCACTGCGGCCACCAGCGCGGCCCCGCCCGACGGACCGGGCTCGCCGTCGAGGTAGCCGCGCAGTGCCAGGCCCAGCTCCGGATCGCCGGTGGCCCGGGCGGTGGCGGCCACCGGGACGGCCACCGCGTCCAGCACCTTCCGCCCGGCGGCACGGCCCTTCGCGGCGCTCGGCAGGGCCGTGCCCGGCGTGCCACCCCGGCGCGGGACCAGCATCCGCCGCCAGCCGGCCGGAACCTCGAACGCGTCCTCGTCCGGCAGCTCGCCGGCAGGCGACGTGGCCGACTGCGCCCCGGCCGGGCCGCTACCGGCCGCACGAGCACCGGTCGGATCGGCGCCGGTCGCTTCCGGATCGCGGCTCGGTGCGGCCGGCTCGGCGGCGGGCGCTCCGTCCTGCCCCGTGGAAGGCGCGACTGTCGTCTCGGCGTACCCCTTGCGCAGTTTCTCCGCGATCAGCCGGTCGGCGTGCGCGGCGGCCTCGGCCGGCGAACCCAGTTCCTTGACCTGGGTGCGGCCCTGCGCGCCGATCGATCCATAACGGACCGTCACCGTCGCTTCGCGCTGCCCGACCTCCCAGAACTTGGCCGAACCGCCGCCCACGAACTCGAATCTGCGCACACCGTCTCCTTGATCGCCCGCAGTGTGCCGGGACCATAACCGGCCCCACCGACACCCGTGGAACCGCCGGGGCGCTACTCGCTCCGCAGGGCCGTCGCGGTCCGGGTCCGGGCCGCCCACCCGGCCGGCAGCAGCGCTCCGAGCAGTGCCGTCAGCGGCCCGCCCAGCGCCAGCGCCGTCAGGAGAAACGGCCCGTACACGTCGAGCAGCGCCTCCGGCAGGTGCAGTCCGCCGCTGGCGGCCATCGTCGGGACGACGAGCCGGTGCATCGCCACACCCGCGGGTACGCCGAGCAGCCCGCCGACCAGGCCAACACCGGCGACGGAGGCGACCACCATCGCGATCGTCTGGGCCGGCGTCATGCCGAGCGCCTTGTGCACGCCGAGATCGTGGACCCGGTCGCGCAGGTCGAGCACGAGCATGTTGAGCACGCCCAGCGCGGCCACCGCGAGCAGCAGCAGGGTCAGCGTGGCGGTCAGCCCCTCCACGACCAGCAGGAGCGGGTCGGTCTCCGTGCCGCTCGGCCGCGCCGTGAGGCCCCGGCCGGCGAGTGCGCCGGTCAGCGCCCGCGCGTAGGCGCCGGCTTCGGTGTCCGGGGCGAGCGCGACGCGGTACTCGGACGGATTCCGGCCGGTGGGCGTGGCGGTACCGGTGAACACCGTCATGACGGACTCGAACACCTCGCCGACGATGCGCAGGCGTACCGGCGTGCCCTCGATCCGGACCGTGACGGTGTCACCGATCCGCGCTCCGGTGGCGGTCAGCAGGGGTCCGCCGACGACGGCCTCGCCGGGTGCGGCGAACCAGCGTCCGGAGACCATCTCGAAGCCGTCCCACGCCGCGTCGCCGGTGATCGTCGTGACGGAGACCGGATCGGCGATGCCCGCGACGGTGCCCGGTGCCTGCGTGCGGCCGTACCGGGCGCGGGTGCCCGGCTGCGCGTCGATCGCCGCCAGCACCGCGGCCGGATCGGCGACCGGTCCGGCGTCCGGATCGCCGGTCACCGTGACGTCCGCGACGTCCTGGGTGAGCGCGGTCTGGATGCGCAGCAGCGACGCGGCGAGCCCGGTCGCGAACGTCATCGCCGCCGCGCCGGTCGCGACCGCCAGCAGGATCGCGACCGTGCGGGCCGGCCGGGCGAACGGGCGGGCCAGGCCGAGGCCCACCGGCCGGGCCACCGGCAGCCGCGCCGCCAGCCGCGACGCCCAGCGGCCCCGCGCCGGACCGGACGCCCGTCCGACCGCGATGGCGTCCACGGTGCGGAGCCGCCCCGCTCTCAGCGCGGCCGCCCACGCGGTCAGCGTCACCACCGCCAGCACCCCGCCGGTGGCCAGGACGGTCACCCACCAGGCGATGGTGGTGTTCGCCGAACCGTAGATCTCCTCGGTCTCGGCCAGTACCGGCAGCGCGAGGAGGTTCCCGGTGACCGTTCCGGCGACGGCACCCACGGCGGCCGGGAGCAGCGTCTGCGCGACGAACGCGCGGACGACACCCGCGGGGGTGCAGCCGAGCGCCTTGAGGATGCCGATCCGGCGGGTGGCGACACCGACCGTCCCGGCGACGACAGTGCCGACCACCAGCAGCGCCATCACGATGCCGAGCAGCGCGAACGCGACGAGGAACGGCACGAAGACGGCCGCGTCCTCGACGGCCTGCTGCCGTACGTCCAGCCAGGATCGGGCGCCGGTGACCGCGCCGGCGGGCAACGTGGCGACCACGGCGTCCCGGCCGGTCCCGACCTCCGTCGGGGTGCGCGCGTCCGTGAACCGGTAGAGCATCTGGTACCCGTCCGCCGTGTCCGGCCCGTCGAGTACGCCGACGGCGGACGGCAGCACCCAGGCCCCGGCGGTGTCGCTGACCGACCGGGCCGTACCGACCACCGTGAACTCGGCACCGCCGGGTGTGGCCAGGCGGGAGCCGGGCGGCACGCGGACGGCGCCGCCGCTCAGCACGATCTCGTCCGGACCGGCCGGCCACCGCCCGCCGGCCAGCTCGATCCGGTCGACCGGGCCGCCGGGATCGGCGCGGGCGACGACTGTCAGCGGCGGCGTCCGCATCCCGCCGCGCTCCGTGAAGGCGACCACCAGCACCCGGTACGGGCCAGCGGCGGCCACCACGCCCGGCGCCGAGGCCGACGCGGCGAGCTGCGGTTCCGTCACCGCACCGGAGTCCGCCCGCACGGTCAGGTGCGCTCCCCGCTGGGCGGCGAACGCGTCGTCGAAGGGCGCCTGCGACGCGACGAGCAGCCCGCCGCCGAGCACCGTGGCGGTCACGGCGGCGGCGGTGACCAGGCCGACGACGACTGTCTGCACCCGGCGGCGCCGTACGCCGGACCGGACGACCCGGCCGAGCCCGCTCACCGCCGCACCTCGACCCGGCCGTCGCGCAGGCGGATCGTCCGGCCGGCGGACGCCTCGGCCAGCCGCAGGTCGTGGGTGACGAGCACGATCGTCTGGCCGCTGCGGTGCAGCTCGTCGAGCAGGCGCCGGACGTCCTCCCCGGAGGCGGTGTCCAGCGCGCCGGTCGGCTCGTCGGCCAGCAGCAGCGCGGGCCGGTTGATCAGGGCGCGGGCGACGGCGACGCGCTGGCGCTCACCGCCGGAGAGGCGTCCCGGGTACGCCTGCGCGTGCCGGGCCATGCCGAGCGAGTCCAGCAGGGAGGCCGCGTGTGCGCGCGACGCGCGGGCCGGGGCGCCGGCCAGCTGGGCGGGCAGCAGGACGTTGTCCAGCACGGTCAGGTCGTCGAGCAGGTTGAAGAACTGGAAGACCAGGCCCACGTGCGCGCGCCGGAACCGGGCCGACGCGGCCTCGCCGAGCCTCTCCAGCCGGGTGCCCGCGACGGTCACCGTGCCGGCGTCCGGCCGGTCCAGCGCGGCGAGCAGGTTGAGCAGCGTGGACTTTCCGCTGCCGGACGGGCCGAGCACTGCAACGCACTCGCCGGGCCGGACGGTCAGCGACACGTCGTGCAGTGCGGGCGGCCCCTCACCGTAGCGGCGGGTCACCCCGCGTACGTCGATCACCGGATCGGTCATGTCTCGCCCCTTGTGGTCGGGCCGGTCGATTGGACGCCGTGACGTTAGGAGCGGGCCGCAGGCCGGGGCATCGGTCCGGCGACGCACCGCCGTACCGCCGGAGGTGGATCTTCGTCCGGGGTCATCCCTGCGATGTAGTCGCAGTGCACACCGTGGCCGATGCCCCGGCCGGCGTGCGGCGGCGAGAATGTGGCTCGTGAGAGGCGTCGTGGCGACCGGACCGCTGCCGAGACCCGGCTGGCGGGCGCTGCTGCTCGACGCGGCGCTGGCGGCTGTGCTCGGGCTGGTGTGCTTCCAGGCCGCCACCGACGACGTCGGCGTCCCGCCCCCGCCGTTGCCGCCGCCACTGCCGCTGCCGCCGTTGGCGGTCCCGCCGGAGGTGCAGCCGGCGCCGCCCGGGTCGACGCTCGGGGCGTTGCTGCTGGTCTTCGTCATGTGCGCGCCGCTGGTGCTGCGCCGCCGGTATCCGCTCGCGGTGCTCTGGGCGACGACGGCCGCCGCGTCACTGGTGCTGGTGACCGACGGGGACCGGCAGCCGGCCCTGTTCCCGTGCGTGGTGCTGACCTGCCTCGTCGCCGTCTACAGCGCGGCGGCGCACAGCCCGTACCGGCTGCCGGCGCTGGCGTCGGTCCCGGTGGTGGCGCTGCTCGCCCTGGGCCTGCGGGAGCTGATGGTGGTCACGGTGCCCGCGGACCGTCTTCCGTTCGTCGTGCTGGCCCCGCTGGTGGCCGCCGCGGGCGGCCACCACGTGTGGCGGCGACGGGCGGGCGAGGACCGGCAGCGGCTCACCGCCGAGGCCCGCGCCCACGAGCAGGCGCTGCGCGACGCGGTCGCCGGTGAGCGGGCCCGCATCGCCCGCGAACTGCACGACGTCGTGACGCATCACGTCAGCGTGATGGTCATCCAGGCCGGCGCCGCCCGGACGGTGCTCGCCGCCGCACCGGATCAGGCACGGGAGGCGCTGCTCGCGGTCGAGTCGACCGGCCGGTCCGCGCTCACCGAGCTGCGGCACGTCATGGGCCTGCTGGCCGAGTCCGAACCGGACGACCCGGAGGACCCCCAGCCCGGCATCGACGACCTGCCCGACCTGGTCGCACGCATGCGTGACGCCGGCGTGCCGGTGGGTCTGACCGTCTCGGGCGAGCGCCGGCCGGTCACCTCCGGTGTCGGGCTGACGGCCTACCGGGTGGTGCAGGAGGCGTTGACCAACATGGTCCGGCACGCGCCGGGCGCCGCCGGCACCGTCGTCGTCGAGTACGCGCCGGAGAGGCTGCGGATCGAGGTCGGCAACACCGAGCCCGGCGTCCCGGCCGCGACCGGCACGACGGGCGGGCGCGGCCTGATCGGGCTGCGGGAGCGGCTCGCCGTCTACGGTGGGACGTTGCGCGCCGGCGCGCGGCCGGGCGCCGGCTACCACGTCGAGGCGCTGATCCCGTGGGAGGCGACATGACGGTACGAGTGGTGGTCGCCGACGACCAGGCGCTGGTCCGTACCGGGTTCCGCATGATCCTCACGGCCGGCGGGGTGGACGTGGTGGCCGAGGCGGCGACGGGCGCGGAGGCGGTGGACGCGGTGCGCCGCACCCGGCCCGACGTGGTGCTCATGGACGTGCGCATGCCCGAGCTCGACGGTCTCGAGGCCACCCGCCGCATCCTCACCGGGGCCGTCGCGGCGCCACGGATCATCATCCTCACCACGTTCGACCTGGACCAGTACGTCTACGCCGCGCTCGCCGCCGGGGCGAGCGGCTTCCTGCTCAAGGACGTGACGCCGGAACACCTGGTCGCGGCCGTACGCATGGTCCAGGACGGGGACGCGCTGCTCGCGCCCGCGATCACCCGCCGCCTGGTGCGGCGCTTCGCCCGCCGTGACCCGCAGGCGGCGGCGGTGCACCGCGACCTGGCCACGCTGACCCGGCGCGAGACGGAGGTCCTGCGCCTGCTGGCCGGCGGGCTGAGCAACGCCGAACTCGCGGAGACGCTGCACCTGTCCGAGGCGACGGTGAAGACCCACGTCGCCCGGATCCTGGCCAAACTCGGTCTGCGCGACCGGGTCCAGGCGGTGGTGGTCGCCTACGAGACGGGTCTCGTGAGTCCCGGTTCGCCGGAGGACTGACCGGTCCGGCGACGGCCGGCAACGTGCTCAGGTGATCAGCAGCGCCCCGACGACGATCAGCGGCACCGAGACGAACAGGAAGATGCCGACGCCGGTGAGCACCCGCCCGCCGCCGCCGTCCTCCCGCTCGGGCGCCAGGCCGAACGTGGACCGGGCCGGCAGCATGCCGATGCGGCTCAGCGTCAGGTCACCGGTCATCCCGATCACGGCACCGACGATCATGAACGCCACTCCCACCCGGTGCGTGAAGTCGCCGCCGCCGACGGCCACCCAGATGCCGACCGCCGCGGCGATCACCACCGCGGCGATCACGAAGAGCACCAGCGCCTCCCGCAGACCCCGCACCACCGTCGACATGTGCGCCCTCCCTCGGACCCGGGGTCGTCCCGAGTCGTGGGACATTCTGCCGCGTCTATGCAACGGCGCGCAGCCCGTGTGTCGCCGGTCCGGCGCGGTTATCCCCGGCCGGGCCCGGGTACCGGGAGCCGCATGGCGGAGATGGCATCGCTCTGGATCGTCCGGCACGGCGAGAGCACGGCGAACGTCGCGGCCACGGCGGCCGAGACGTCCGGCGCCGAGCTGATCGACCTCACCCACCGCGACGCGGACGTACCGCTGTCGGCTACCGGTGAGGAGCAGGCACAGGCGACCGGCCGCTGGCTGGCCGGGCTGCCGGACTCGCAACGGCCGGACGTGGCGGTGGTGTCGCCGTACCTGCGGGCGGTCCGGACGGCCGAGTTGGCGCTCGACGGCACCGGGATCCCGACGAGCGTCGACGAGCGGCTGCGCGACCGGGAGCTGGGCGTCCTCGACGGGCTCACCGCCCACGGCGTGACCCGGCGCTACCCGGAGGAGGCGCAGCGGCGTACCCGGCTCGGCAAGTTCTACTACCGGCCGCCCGGCGGCGAGTCCTGGACCGACGTGGCGCTGCGGCTGCGGGCGCTGCTGGGCGACCTGCGCCGCGACCACGACGGGGGCCGGGTGCTGCTGTTCGGCCACGACGCGCTGGTCTTCCTGCTGCGCTACCTGGTGGAGGGGCTCACCGAGGCGGAGCTGATGGCGTTGACCCGCGAGCACGTGATCGCCAACTGCTCGGTCACCGGCTGGCACGCCGACGACTCCGGCCGGCTCGTGCCGGACGTGTTCAACGACGTCACCCACCTGCACCGCCAGGGGGCGACACCCACCAGGGAGGACGAGGTCCATGCCGAGCCGGTCTGACGTGATCACCCCCGCGCTGCTGCGGGACTGGGCGCTGCCGGTGCCCACCGGCGGTAAGGAGGCGCGCGGCACCGTGCTGGTGGTCGGCGGTTCCCGGTTCACCCCCGGCGCGGTGCTGCTGGCCGGGGTGGCCGCGCTGCGTGCCGGGGCCGGCGTGCTCCAACTCGCCGCGGCCGAGTCGACGGCCCCGTCGCTGAGCATCCAGGTGCCCGAGGCGCTCGTGATCGGCCTGCCGGAGACCGACGACGGCGCGGTACGCGGCGACCCGGGCGACCTGCTCGGCGGGCTGGTCGCCGACGCGGACGTGGTGGCCGTCGGCCCCGGCCTGAAGGACATCGACGCCACCGGGGAGCTGCTGCGCCTGGTCCTGGACGCGGCCGGGCGGGAGACCGCGCTGGTGCTCGACGCGTACGCGCTCGGTGCGCTCAGCCACGCGCCGGATCTGCTGGTCGGGTCCGGCCGCAAGGTGGTGCTCACGCCCAACCTGACCGAGGCCCAGCACCTGCTGGGCCGCGATCCGGGCGACGACCTGGACGCCGAGGCGGTGGAACTGGCCGGCCGGTACGACGCGGTCGTGTCGCTGTACGGGCACATCGCGACGCCGGACGGCCGGGCCTGGCGGGAGGAGAGCGGGGACGCCGGGCTGGGCACCTCGGGCAGCGGCGACGTGCGCTCCGGGCTGCTCGCGGGCCTGCTCTCCCGGGGTGCCGACCCGGCGCAGGCGGCCTGCTGGGCGGCGTTCGCGCATGCGGTGAGCGGGCAGCGGCTGGTCCCCCGGTACGGGCGGATCGGCTTCCTCGCCCGGGAGCTGCTGGACGAGATCCCCTACACGATCGCCACCGTCTGACGATCGACTTCACGGGCGCGCGGGACGTGTAACACCCGGGGGCGCGGCGGCGCTGGTCCGGGCGAGGCCGGTACTTCGCCGTGCCTCCGCCCGGACCGCAGCCCGTTCAGGGGTGCGGTCCACCCGCACGAACCCCTGGGAGTCTGTGTGAACAATCTCCGTCGCAAGACACTCGCCGCGGCGTCCGCGGTGACGCTCGGCGCCGGGCTCGCCCTCACCGGCGGCATGTTGCCGGCCGCGGCCGCCGGACCGGAGACCTCGTATCTGGTGCTCGCCCCGCAGGGCAACGGCACCGCCAAGGCCGCCGCCCGGGTGGCGGCCGCCGACGGCACCGTGGTGGCGGCGTACGACAAGATCGGCGTGCTGGTCGTGCGCTCGTCCGCCCCGGACTTCGTCACCCGGGTGGCGGGCGCCGGCGTCGAGTCGGTCGCCTCCACCGCCGGCCTGGGCACCGCCCTGGACGAGGGCGAGACGGTCGAGGTGCCGGCCGCCGCCGTCGCCGCGGCCACCGGCGACCCGACCGCCGAGCCGCTCTACAACCTTCAGTGGGACATGGACCAGATCCGCGTCCCGCAGGCGCACGCGGTGACCGGCGGCAGCCCGTCGGTCGTGGTGGGTGTGCTGGACAGCGGCATCTCCAGCAGCCACCCGGACCTGGCGACCCAGATCGCCAGGGACAAGAGCGCCTCCTGCGTCGGCGGTGTCCCGAACACCGCCGAGGCCTCGTGGAACCCCACCACCAGCGACCACGGCACCCACGTGGCGGGCACCATCGCCGCCGCCGTCAACGGCGCCGGGGTCACCGGCGTCGCCCCGGGTGTGAAGGTCGCCGCCGTCAAGGTGGTCAACGACGACGGCTACATCTTCCCGGAGGCCGCGGTCTGCGGGTTCATGTGGGCCGCCGAGCACGGCTTCCAGCTCACCAACAACAGCTACTACATCGACCCGTGGCAGCTGAACTGCCGCAACGACGCCCGCCAGCGCCCGGTGTGGAAGGCCGTGCAGCGGGCCCTGCGCTACTCGCAGTCCCAGGGCGTGCTGCACGTCTCGTCGGCCGGCAACTCGAACTGGGACCTGGCCCACAAGATCACCGACACCGGCAGCCCGAACAACGGCACGCCGGAGGACCGCGAGAACCTCACCAACGCCTGCCTGGTCCTACCGGCCGAGGCGCCGGGCGTGGTGACGGTCGCCGCGGTCGGCCCGACCGGTGAGAAGAGCTACTACTCCTCGTACGGCCAGGGCGTGATCGACGTGACCGCGCCGGGTGGCGACACCCGGTTCCGGACCCGGGGCGCGGTCTCGACGTCCGCCGACGGCATCCTGTCCACCACCTTCAACACCGCCACCCGCACCAACGGGTGGGGCTACAAGCAGGGCACCTCGATGTCCAGCCCGCACGCCACCGGCGTCGCGGCGCTGGCGCTGTCCGCGCACCCGGGCATGAACCCCGGCCAGCTGGCCTCGTTCCTGGAGCGCGGGGCGGTGGCGAAGTCCTGCCCGTCGGGCGTCTACAACCCGGTGCCGCTGATCCCGGCGGGCCCGAACGCGTACGACGCGACCTGCTCCGGCGGGAACCGCAACGGGTTCTACGGCGCCGGCGTCGTGGACGCGTACAACGCGGTGAAGTAACCCAGACCCGCGTGGACCGGGCCCGGCGATCACGCCGGGCCCGGTCTGTTTGTCCTGGTCGGGCACCGGGTAGGGGGCACCGTCAGCCGACTTAGGAGGTAACCGGTGTCCACCGACGCGATCGTCCTGCTCAAGGAGGACCACAAGGAGATCCGCCGCCTGTTCAAGGCCTTCCAGGAGGCCGAGGAGGGGCCGGCGAGCAAGCGCGGGAAGATCGTCGGGCAGATCCTCGAAGCTCTGACGGTGCACACCTACCTGGAGAACGAGGTGATGTACCCGGAGGTCCGCAAGCTGGTGCCCGACGTCGAGGACGACATCCTGGAGTCGTACGAGGAGCACCACGTCGCGGACGTGCTCTGCTTCGAGCTGTTCACCATGGACGCCGACGACGAGCGCTTCAACGCCAAGACGACGGTGCTGATCGAGAACGTGTCGCACCACATCGAGGAGGAGGAGCAGGAGTGGTTCCCGAAGGTCCGCGAGGCGCTCGGCCGTAACCAGCTCCAGGAGATCGGCCAGCGGATGCTCGACCTGCGGCCGAAGGCTCCGAAGACCCCTACCGCCCCGGAGGCGCTGAAGAAGTCGCTGGACGCCGTGGTCGCCTGACAGCACCCCGACGCGAGCGGGACCGCCCCTTCTTCCGGGGCGGTCCCGCTCGCGTCGGTGCTCAGTCGCCCGAGCCGGGCTCGGCCATCTCTCGCCCGGGCCGGGTCGAGGCCGGCCCCCCAGGTGTGCCCCGGGACGGGCGGCCCAGCCCCGCAGGTCCCGGCCGGGCCGGTAGGATCGGCACCGGGCCGTGACTGGCGCGTGGAGATGGAGCACCATCGGGGAGCGGCCTCGTCATGAGGACGCATGCCGAGCGCCTGGGCCTTCCGCACGTCACCTGGAGGTCGCATGTCGCGCAACGCCGAGTCCACCGCCTTCCGCAGCGCGCTTGAGGTCGTCCGCGGCGTCGAGCCGCGCGTGGCCGACGCCATCGCCGCGGAACTGGCCGACCAGCGCGAGTCGCTCAAGCTCATCGCCAGCGAGAACTACGCCTCCCCGGCGACGTTGCTGGCAATGGGCAACTGGTTCAGCGACAAGTACGCCGAGGGCACGGTCGGGCGCCGGTTCTACGCCGGCTGCCAGAACGTCGACACCGTCGAGGCGCTCGCCACCGAGCACGCCCAGGAGCTGTTCGGCGCGTCCCACGCGTACGTGCAGCCGCACTCGGGCATCGACGCCAACCTGGTCGCGTTCTGGGCGGTCCTGGCCGACCGGGTCGAGTCCCCCGCGCTGCGCAAGGCGCAGGCGCGGCAGGTCAACGACCTCACCGAGGCCGACTGGTTCGCGCTGCGCCGTGAGCTGGGCAACCAGCGGATGCTCGGCATGTCGCTGGACGCCGGCGGGCACCTCACCCACGGCTTCCGGCCGAACATCTCCGGCAAGATGTTCGACCAGCGCAGCTACGGCACCGACCCGGCCACCGGCCTGATCGACTACGACCGGGTGGCCGAGGCGGCCCGCGAGTTCAAGCCGCTGATCCTGGTCGCCGGTTACTCCGCGTACCCGCGGAAGGTCAACTTCCGGATCATGCGGGAGATCGCCGACTCGGTCGGCGCCACGTTCATGGTCGACATGGCCCACTTCGCCGGGCTGGTCGCCGGCAAGGTCTTCACCGGCGACTTCGACCCGGTGCCGCACGCGCACATCGTCACCACCACCACGCACAAGTCGCTGCGCGGCCCGCGTGGCGGCATGGTGCTCTGCGGGCCGGAGCTGGCCGACCAGGTGGACCGGGGCTGCCCGATGGTGCTCGGCGGACCGCTGCCGCACGTGATGGCCGCGAAGGCGGTAGCGCTGGCCGAGGCACGCCGCCCCGACTTCGCCGACTACGCCCAGCGGATCGTGGACAACGCGCAGGCGCTCGCCGACGGGCTGCTGCGCCGGGGCGCGACGCTGGTCACCGGCGGCACCGACAACCACCTGGTACTCATCGACGTGTCCGGGTACGGCCTGACCGGTAGGCAGGCCGAGCAGGCGCTGCTGGACTCGGGCATCGTCACGAACCGCAACTCGGTGCCGCAGGACCCGAACGGCGCCTGGTACACCTCCGGCATCCGGATCGGCACCCCGGCGCTGACCACGCGTGGGCTCGGCGCCACCGAGATGGACGCCACCGCCGAGCTGATCCACACCGTGCTCAGCCAGACCACGCCCGGCACCGGCCCGGACGGCGCGCCGTCGAAGGCGAAGTACGTGCTGGACCCGGCGGTCGCCGAGTCCGTCGGCAAGCAGGCCGCCGACCTGCTCACGCCGTTCCCGCTCTACCCCGCGGTCGACCTGGGCTGACAGTCGTGACGGCGGCGCCCCGGGAGGACGATCTCCCGGGGCGCCGTTGCGAAGGGGGTCAGCTCAGCGGGCGCTTCAGGTGGTAGCGGTGGACCTCGGTGCTGCCCTGCACGTTGTTCACGTCCTCGGCGGCGGAGACCAGTTCCCAGCCCTCCCGGCCGACCCGGTTGAGGTGCGCGACCGCGGTGTCGCCGTACGCGGTCACGTCGGTGCGTGACCCGTCCGGGCCATACCACACGAACGAGACGTGGAAATTGCGACCCTGACCCTGATACCGACGAACGAGCAACGCGTACTCCCAGGCAACCATTCGTCCATTATCAACAGACGACCGGAGTCAGGGAACACGCACGGTGCCGGAACCCTGACACTGCGGCGTCACACCTGCGGCCATGGTGTCGGTGACCAGCGCGGCGAGCCGGTCCAGGCCCACATCGATCGACTCCGGTGTGACGGCGCTCACCGACAGCCGTAGCGCGTCGACAGGTGTGCCCGCGTCGTAGAAGTGCGCCATCGGGGTCCAGAGCACGCCGTACTCACGCGCCGAGCGGTGCAGCAGCGCGTCGTCGACCGCGAACGGCACGCTCACCACCACGAAGAACCCGCCCGCCGGCACGGTCCAGGAGACCGGGCCGCCGGCCGGGAAACGCCGGGTCAGGCCGTCGACCAGGTGGCGCAGGTTGCGGGCGTACGCGGCCCGCTCCCGGACGTTCGCGGCCACCAGCGAGCAGTCGTGCGCCAGCAGCGCGCCGCCGATCACCGCCTGACTGATCGGCGACGTGTTCACGGTGACCATGCTCTTGATCTTCGCGAGGTGGTCGGCGAGCGGGACCACGGCGCCGTCCGCCTCCCCCACCCGCTGGTCGGCGAGAACGTAGCCGACCCGGGCGCCGGGTAGCACGGTCTTGGCGAACGAGCCGAGGTAGACGACCCGGCGGGCGGTGTCCAGCGCCTTCAGGGTGGGCCGCCGGTCGGTGCCGTCGGCCGGGAACAGGCCGTACGGGTTGTCCTCGATCAGCAGGACATCCTCCTCGGCGGCCAGGTCGAGCAGCCGCCGCCGCTGCGTGGTGTCCATGCTGACGCCCGACGGGTTGGCGAAGTCGGGCATCACATAGCAGCCCCGGGGCCGCAGCCCTCCGGCACGGGCACGGCGCACAGCGGCGCGCAGGTCGGTCAGGTCGACGCCGTCCGGTCCACCGGCCACCGGGTGCACCGGCAGGTCGACCAGGCGGGCCGCGCCGGTGAGCCCGACGTACGTGGGTGCGACGGCCAACAGCACGTCGGCCGGGCCGGTCCGCAGCGCGCGCAGCACCAGGAACATGGCCTCCTGGCAGCCGACCGTCACCACTATCGACTCCGGGTCGACGGTGAGCCCCTCGTCGACGTCGAGGTGACGGGCGATCAGGTGGTGCACGATGCCCTTGGTGCGCCCGTACTGCAGCAGTGTCCGGTCCACGCCGGCCCGGTCCAGCCCGACCTCCTCGGCGAGGTGGCGGCGGAAGCGGTCCAGGTGCGTGTGCAGCAGCGCGGAGTCGAAGAACTCCTCGTACGGGCGGCCGGCCGCCAGCGACACCGCGTCCGGGTAGTGCTGCGCCACCTCGTTGAGGAAGTTCATCGAGTTCAGCGCCGGGTCGCCGACGCTGCCGTGCAGCGCCGTGACGGCCAGGTCGACGGGCTCCACGTCAGCCTCCGATCCGGGTGAGCAGCCGCCGGGCCGAGGCCGGGTCGGGGCAGCCGCTGAGGATGAGCGCGTCGCGCAACTCGGCCGCGAGCAGCGCCAGCGCCGCCTCGGCGCCGGCCCGGCCACCGGCCGCGAGCGCCCAGAGCAGCGGCCGACCCAGCAGCACGCCGTCCGCGCCGAGCGCCAGCGCGCGCAGCACGTCGACGCCGCTGCGGACGCCGCTGTCCAGCAGCACCGCGCACCGCTCGTCGACCGCCTCGACCACCTCGGGCAGCACGGCCGCGCTGGCCGGGGCGGCGTCGAGTTGCCGCCCGCCGTGGTTGGAGACCACCACGGCGTCGACGCCGGCGTCCGCCGCGCGGACCGCGTCCCGCGGGTCGAGGATGCCCTTGACCAACAACGGCACCCGGGTACGCTCCCGCAGCCACTCCAGGTCCGCCCAGCTCAGCGCCGGGGCGAACACCGCGCCGGTGTGCACCGCCACCGCCGAGACGCCCGGTGTGCCCTGGTGCGCCAGGTCGTCCCGCCCACCCGGCAGGTTCGCGGCGGTGACGTGCGGCGGCAGCGCGAACCCGTTGCGGGCGTCGCGCAGGCGCCGCCCGAGCACCGGCACGTCCACAGTCACCATCACCGCCGCGCATCCGGCCGCCGCCGCCCGGTCGAGCAGGTCGGCCACCAGCGCCCGGTCGCGCAACCAGTAGAGCTGGAACCACACCGTCGCGCCGGTCGCCGCGATCTCCTCGATCGGGGTGCTGGACAGGGTGCTCGCCACGTACGGCACGCCCGCCGCGCGGGCCGCCGCCGCGAGCGCCGGCTCGCCGTCGGGGTGCAGCAGACGCTGGTACGCCATCGGCGCGACGGCCACCGGCAACGCGGCCCGGCCGCCGGGCAGCGTCGCCTCGGTGGACGGGTCGTCGATCCCGGCCAGCATCCGGGGCAGCACCGCCACCCGGTCCAGCGCGGCCCGGTTCGCGGCCAGGGCGGTCTCGGTGCCGCTGCCGCCGTCGACGAAGTCCCACACGTCGGCCGGGAGCACCGCCCGGGCCGGCGCGGCGAACTCGGCCAGGCTGGCCGGCGGCACGAACCCGTCCGCCGGATCAGCCATTGTCGGCATCCGTCGTCGCCGCCGCCGGGTCGAGCCCGAACGCGCGGCGCAGGAAGGCGGCGGCGCGTTCCTGCGCCAGCCGGCCGGCGTCGAACACGCCGGGCATGGCGAAGAAGCCGTGCACCATGCCCGGGTGGTCGTCGGTCTCGGTGGGCACGCCGGCCTCGCGCAGCCGCGACGCGTACCGCAGGCCCTCGTCGCGCAGCGGATCGTGCCCGGCCGTGACCACGAACGCCGGTGGCAGGCCGGACAGGTCCTCGGCGAGCAGCGGCGACGCCAGCGGGTGGGCCGCGTCGCCCGGGTCGGCGAGGTAGTGGCCGCGGTACCAGCCGACCGAGTGCCTGTTGAACAGCATCGGGTCCTCGTCGTCGGCCGGCCGGCGCCCGGGGCGCTGGTCGGTGTTCGGGTAGACCAGCAACTGGGCGGCGAGCCGGGGACCGCCGTCGGCGCGGGCCAGCAGCGTGGCCGCCGCGGCCAGGTTCCCGCCCGCGCTGTCGCCGCCCACCGCCAGCCGGTCCGGGTCGACGTGGAACTCGGCGGCGTGCGCGGCGAGGTGACGCAGCGCGGCGTGGCAGTCCTCCACCGCCGCCGGGAACGGGTGCTCCGGGGCGAGCCGGTAGCCGACCGTCACGGTCTGCGCGCCGGTGAGGTTGACCAGCCGGCGGCAGATCCCGTCGGCGGTGTCGACGCTGCCGAGCGTCCAGCCGCCACCGAAGAAGTAGACGAGCGTGGGCAGCGGGCCGTCGCCGCCGGGCCGGTGGATCCGCACCGGCAGCGGCCCGGCCGGGCCGGGTACCGTCGTGTCGCGTACCTCCGCGACCGGCTCGACCGCGCCGGAGCCGGCGCGGATCGCGGCGAGGTCGGCGGCACGGGCCTCGGCGAGGGTCTGGGTGTAGAGCGGCACGGTGCCGGCGGCGGCCCGCGCGGCCCGCCACGCGACCACCTGCGGATCGAGTGTCATCGGGCCTCCCCTGTGGTGACGAAGAGTTTGTCGATACCGCGCAGGAACAGGCTCCCGCTGTACGTGTAGGGCTGGGTGACGGCGAGCCGGGGAAAACGCGCGAACAGGCGCGGCAGCGCCAGGCGCCCCTCCAGCCGGGACACCGCCGCGCCGAGGCAGAAGTGCAGGCCGACGCCGAAGGCCAGCGACGGCGGGCCGTCGCGGTGCGGGTCGAAGCGGTGCGGGTCGGGGAACCGGGCCGGGTCGCGGTTGGCGGCGGCGATCAGCAGCAGCACGTTGCCGTCGCGGCTGATCGGCACGCCGTCGAGGTCGACGCCGGCCGGCGCGGAGCGGGCCAGGAAGTGCACCGGACTCTCCATCCGCAGCACCTCCTCCACGCAGCCGCGGGCCAGCGCGTCGTCGCCCGGCAGCGCGGCGGTCACGTCCGGATGCTCCAGCAGCAGCGGCAGGCCGTTGCTGAACATGTAGACGGTGGTGACGAAGCTGGCGTTGAACAGCACGATCAGGTTGCTGATCAACTCGTCCTCGGTGAGGTCGACGCCGCCCGCGTCGAGCACCTCGGTCAGCCCGCTGATCAGGTCGTCGCCGGGCGTGCGGCGCCGGTGGGCGATCAGATCCCGGTAGTAGGCGCGCAGCTGTCCGGCGGCCTGGTTGGCCCGGGCCAGCCGCTCCGGCGTCTTGCCGGCCACGTCCATGTACTCGTCGATCCAGTCGACCCGCTGCCGGTACCAGGACAGGTCGGTCGCGGGTAGGCCGAGGAACTCGGCCATCACCAGCGCCGGGACCGGGTACGCGAAGTCGGCCACGAAGTCCACCTCGTGGCCGTCCGCGCCCACCTCGGCCATGTGGTCCAGGCGTTCGGCGACGATCCGCTCGATCGCCGGCTCCAGCGCGCCGAGGCGGCGCGGGGTGAACGTCCTGGCGAACACCGCGCGCATCCGGGTGTGGTCCGGCGGGTTGACGAACATCATCGAGGTCCGGAAGGTGCGCAGGATCTCCTGCTCCTCCCAGCCGGGCGGGAAGCCCTTGTACCAGCCGGGGTCGCGCAGGATCTGGTCCACCACGTCGTACCCGCCCGCCACCGCGCTCACGGTGCTGTGCTCGGCCCGGGCCGGAACGGCGTTCATCGGCCCGTGCTCGTGCAGGGCCGCGTAGAAGGGATAGGGGTTCTGCCGGCCCTGCTCGCTGTAGAGACCGGTCAGGATCTCGCTGACGTCCACTGTCTTCCTCCCCAGGAAACGACGGCGGGGGCGGCGTCGTGTCGACCGCCGCCCCCGCCCGGTGTCACAGTCCGAGCAGCTTCAGTGGCACGGCGTTCGCCATCACCGCGGCGCCCGTGTCGTTCGGGTGGATGTGGTCCCCCGAGTCGTACGCCGGCAGCAACCGGCTCGGCTGGGCCGGATCGCGCATCACCGCGTCGAAGTCGACGACACCGTCGAACTCGGCCCGGCCGGGCCCGCGCAGCCAGGTGTTGACGGCCTGCCGGGTGGCGTCCTTCTCCGGGGTCCACACGCCCGGCCCGCCGTTGCCCTCGTACGGCATGAGCGTGCCGGCGATGCTGGTCAGGCCGCGCGCCTGGACCTGCCGGTTGAGCTGGCGCAGCGTGGCGATGATCGCCTCGGGACTGTCGCCGTTCATCCAGATGTCGTTGATGCCCAGGTGGGTGATGACGGTCCGCACCCCGGTCTGCGGGAACACGTCCTCGTTGAGCCGGGCCAGCGCGTTCGGGCCCAGCTCGTAGTAGCCGGGGAACCCGCCCGCGCCGGGCTCGGTGCCCTCGTGGTTGAGCCGGTTGCCGGCCAGGCTGAGGTTGAGCACACCCGGGGTACGCGGCTCCGGGCGGGCGTCGATCAGCCGCTTGGCCAGCAGGTCCGGCCAGCGGCGGTCGGCGTTGACGGTGCTGCCGTTGCCGTCGCTGATGGAGTCACCGAGCACCACCACCGAACCGGGCGTGGCCCGGCGTTCCACGTCGATGCCGGACAGGAACATCCAGCAGCAGTTGGGCCGGATGGTGAAGCCGGTGCCGTCGGCCGCCGAGGTGAGGTCGGTGGCGCCGATGAAGTTGGTGACCCGGGACTGGCCGTGGAACGTGACCGGCCCGGTGAGCACCGGGAAGTACAGGGTGACCACCAGGTCCTCCTGCTCGGCCACCGGGAAGGCCACCGGGTCGCTGAGCAGCTCGGCACCCTTGTTGATGGTCGTCGAGCCGGCGCCGGAGAACGTCAGCTGGCGCACGCTCGCCGGGACGATGTCGGACAGGTCGTCGGGGGTGGCGGTGTTCGGCCGGGCGATGGTGGCGCGGCCGACCTGGATGGCCTGCTGGCCGTAGAGGTTGGTCAGCCGCACCCGCAGGCGCGGCCCGCCGACCGAGGTCTGCACGGTCATCCGGATGCTCTGGTTGTTCAGGCCGGTCTCGGTCAGGCCCACGGTGTTCCCGCGGGTCACCGCCGCGGCCCAGGTTCCGGCCCACTCGGCGCGCCCGTGCCCGGCGCGGTCGTTCCCGGTCGGGCCGGCGCTGGCGGTCACCGCGGGGGTGGCGGCGATCAACAGTGTCACGGCGGAAGCTACGACGTGCCATCTCTTCGGGGTCGGCATCGATCCTCCATGGTCGGCAGCCCCGGGCGTGACGCGGTCGGCGGCACCGGCCCGGGCGATGGACCGGAAACTAGCTTCCGGCTGTGACGAGCGTCAATCAACCTGATCGACATGATCAAATGCCCGGGGGATGTGACGCAGCGACGATCGGCTCTGTCCGCCGTGGATCGGGGCTGCCTAGGCTCGGGGCTGGCGGCGGTGCGGTCGCCGACCCTGGCACCTGCCGTCTCGTCCCGGCCCTGACCTGGCCGGACGCCGCTCGCGGACGATGATGGGGGCTGCCCGATGACCGACCGGCCGACCTATGTGCACGAGGCGCTGGAGCTGTTCGCCGGGTTCGGCGACCGGGAGGCGCTCGTCGGCGGCGGACGCCGCCTCACCTACCCCCAGGTAGCGGCCGAGGTGCGCGGCCTGGCCGCCGCGCTGCGCCACCACGGGGTACGCCCCGGCGCGGCGGTGCTGGTGATGCTCGGCAACACGATCGACGGTCCGCTGCTGCAACTGGCCCTGCACCTGCTGGGCTGCCGGAGCATGTGGGTGGCCCCGGTGACGTCCCGGCGGGAGGTCGACGAGTTCGTCGCGTTGTCCGCGCCGGAGGCGTTCGTCCACGACCCGCGCGACGCGCAGGCGGTCCGGGTCGCGGCGGGCCTGTCCGGCGTACCGGTGCTCTGCCTCGGTCCCGGCGGCGGCGGGCCGGACCTGACCGCCGGGACCGCCGGCGCGGCCGTTGAGCTGCCCGCCGAGGTGCCCACGCCCGAGTCGTTCCTGCAGACCAGCGGCACCACCGGCACGCCGAAGCTGGTGCACCACCGGGAGAGCTTCTACCGGCAGGTGCTCGCGCTCGCCGCCGACTTCCGGGGTGCCGGGTTCCCGCTGCTGCGGCACCTGTCGCACTCCCCGATGTGGCTGGCCAGCGGGCAGATCACCACGTTGTTCAACCTGTTCACCGGCGGCGTGCTGTTCCTGCGCGAGCAGTGGGATCCGGCCGCGTTCATCGCCACCGTGGACGCCGAGCGACTCACCTCCACGTTCGTCACCCCGCCGATGCTCTACGAGGTGCTCGACCACCCCGACCTGACGGGCGCCGACTTCTCCGCGATGTTCATGTTCAACGTGGGCGCCGGGCCCGCCGCGCCGGCCCGGCTGCGCCAGGGCATCGCCCGCTTCGGCCCGTGCCTGCGCATCGTGTACGGGCTCAGCGAGGCGGTGGTGATCTGCGCGCTGCCCGGGCTCACCGAGGACCCGGAGCACCCGGAGCGGCTGCGTTCCTGCGGCCGCCCGTACGGGGACGTCTCGGTCCAGATCCGCGACGCCGGCGGGCGGGTGCTGCCGGCCGGCGAGGACGGCGAGGTGTGGGTGCGCACCAAGCTGAGCTTCGCCGGCTACCACGGCCGGCCGGAGCTGACCGCCGAGACGCTCGTCGACGGCTGGGTCCGCACCCGCGACATCGGGCACCTCGACGCCGACGGCTATCTCTACCTGGTCGACCGGTTACAGGACCGGATCCTCACCCGGCAGCGCAGCTGGCCGATCTACTCCCGCCCGATCGAGGACGTGCTCGCCGGTCACCCCGAGGTGCGCGCCGCCGCCGTCATCGGCGTACCGGACCCGGCGGCCGGGGAACTGCCGCACGCGTACGTGGTGCCCACGCCGGGCGCGTCGGTGACCGGTGCGGAGCTGATCGCGCTCGTGGTCCGGGAACTGAGCGAGACGTGGGCCCCCGGCGCCGTGGAGTTCGTCGACGCGCTGCCGCTGAACCGGTCCGCGAAGGTGGACAAGCGCGCGTTGCGGGCCCGGTACGCGACCGCGCACCCGACCGGCGCCGACCCGATCGGCAGTCCGGCGTGAACCCGCGCCGGGAGTTGTACACCCTGGTCGGCGCCGACCTGCTGTCCAACCTCGGCACCCGGATCTCGGTGGTCGCCATCCCCTGGCTGGTGCTGGAGACCACCGGCAGCCCCACCAAGATGGGGCTCGTCGCGGCGGCGGAGACGCTTCCGTACATGCTCTCCAGCGCGCTCGCGACCCCGTGGGCGGACCGGTTCGGGGTACGCCGGACCTCGGTGTTCGTGGACGCGGCGAGCGCCGTCGCGATGGCCGTGGTGGCGCTGGCGCCGTGGCTCGGCTTCGGCACGCTGCTGGTGCTGGTGGCGATCGCCGGCGGCCTGCGCGGCATCGGCGACCGGGTCAAGCACGTGCTGTTCAAACCGGCGGCCGAGCGGGCCGGGGTGCCGCTGATCCGGCTCACCAGCGCCTACGACGGCCTGGCCCGCGGCATGACGCTGTTCGGCGCGGTGCTCGGCGGGCTGCTCGTCGACTGGGTCGGGCTGACCCGGGCCATCTGGATCGACGCGGCCACGTTCGCGGTCTGCGCGCTGCTGATCGGCGTGCTGGTCCGGCCGCCCGCACCGGCGCAACCGGCGCCCCGGGAGCCGTACCTGCGGGCGCTGCGCGGCGGCTTCGCGTACCTGCGCACCGACCGGACGCTGATGACCATGCTGATCGTGGTGTCGGTGTCCAACATGTTCGCCAACGCCAGCGTCGCGGTCTGGATCCCGCTGTGGGTCAGCCAGGTGCTCGGCGACCCGGCCGGGTTCGGTCTGCTGCTGGGTGTCTTCTCGGCCGGCGCCCTGCTGGGCAACCTGCTGTTCACGATGTTCGGCACCCGGCTGCCGGCCGGTACGACGTTCGCGCTGGGGCTGACGCTCAGCGGCGCGCCCCGGCTGCTCGCGCTGGCGCTCAGCGACGACCTGGTCGTGGTGCTCGTGGTGACGTTCCTGTCCGGCATCGGCATCGCGGCGGTCAACCCGCTGCTCGGCGCGACGCTCTACCAGCGGGTGCCGGGCGAGCTGCAGACCCGGGTGCTGGGCATCTCCGGATCGGTGGCGTTCCTCGGCCTGCCCGTGGGTGCGCTGCTCGGCGGCTGGTCGGTGGCGCTGCTCGACCTGACCCCGGCGTTGCTGGTGATGTCGGTGGTCTGCCTGGTGCTGACCGTGGGGCCGCTGCTGCTGGCCCGCGCGTCCCGACGCCCGGCCGCGGAACCGGCCACGCCCACGCCGGTCTGAGCCGTCGTGTCGGGGGGTTTCGGTAGGGTCGGGGCCATGGCGACCTGGGACGACGTGCGGCGCATCGCGCTGGCCCTGCCCGAGACCACCGAGCGCGGCTCGCACGACGACCTGCCCGCCTGGCGGGTACGCGACAAGATGTTCGTCTGGGAACGGCCGCTGCGCCGCGGCGACATCGAGGCGCTCGGCGACGCCGCGCCCGACGGCCCGATCCTCGGGGTCCGGGTGCCCGACCTGGGCGCCAAGGAGGCGCTGATCGCCGACGACCCGGCTGTCTACTTCACCACGCCGCACCTCGACGGCTACCCCGTGGTGCTGGTGCGGCTCGACCGGATCGACGTGGACGAGCTGACCGAGCTGATCACCGAGGCGTGGTACGCGCGCGCCCCGAAGCGGCGCGCCACGGCACACCGGGCGGAGCACGCGTGACCGGGCCGGTGGACGCGATCGTGTTCGACATGGACGGCACGCTCGTCGAGTCGCACGCGGTGGTGCCCGCTGCGTACCGGGCGGCGGTGCGCGCCGGGGGCGGCCCGTCGTACACCGACGCCGAGGTCATCGCCGGCTACTCGATCGGCTCCCCGGCGGACCTGCTGACCCACCTGCTGCGGCGACCCGCCTCCGGCGACGACCTGGACCGCTACCACGCCGAGCTGGCCGCGCTCGCCGGCCGGGTACGCGTCTACCCCGGCGTCGCGGACGCGCTCGCCGCGATCGCCGCCCGGGTGCCCGTCGGCGTGTTCACCGGCGCGAGCCACCGGGCCGCCGAGATCCTGCTCGACCGGGCGGGCCTGCTCGGACACTTCACTGCCGTCCTGGGCGGAGACCAGGTCGACCGCCCCAAACCGGCGCCCGACGGCGTGGAGGCGGCCTGCCGCCGGCTCGGCGTGCCACCAGGCCGCGCCGCGTACGTGGGCGACTCGCCGCTCGACGTACGCGCCGCCCGGCACAGCGGCGCGGTCGCGGTGGCCGCCGCATGGGGTCACCAGTACGACCCCGACGAGCCCGCCGACCTCAGCCTGACCCGGCCCGGGGAGCTGCTGGCCCTGCTGCCCTGAGCCCCTTTCGCCGCGCGGGACGCTCGGCTAGCGTGCCGGGCATGCCATCGACGCTGACCGAGGCGACCGACCCGTGGTGCCTGCGGCCGGGAGAGGCCGCCGAACTGTTGCGCGGGCACCCGTGGCGGCGGTTCGCGGTGCTGGGTGACAGCGTCGCGGAAGGGCTGTGCGAACCCGCCGACGGCTACCCCGACCTCCAGTGGGCCGACCGGATCGCGGCCGAGCTGCGCGCGATCCGGCCGGAACTGGCCTACCTGAACCTGGGCCGGCGAGGGCTGCGGGCGCACGAGGTCCGGGCCACCCAGCTCGCCGACGCGCTGGCCTTCGAACCGGACCTGGCCCTGGTGGTGTGCGGCGGCAACGACGCGTTCCGGTCCGCCTACGACCCGGACGCGGTCGACGCCGAGCTGACCGCCATGATCACCGCGTTGCGGGAGGCGGGCGCGGACGTGATCACGGTGGGCATGTTCGACGTGTCGCACAGCCCGGCGGTGCCGGACGCGCTGCGCGCGGGCCTCGGCGAGCGGATGCGCCGGCTGTCGCGGCACACGAGAGGCGTGGCCGAGCGCCTGGGCACGCTGCACGTCCACCTGACCGATCATCCGCTGGTGGCCGACCCGTCGCTGTACAGCAGCGACGGCCGGCACGGCAGCGCCCGCAGCGACGCGGTGGCCACCGCCGAAACCCTGAAGGTCCTCTCCACCCACCTTCCCCACCCCTAATGGGAGCTACCGGGTCAGCCGTTGGCAGAGTCGGTGCCCGGTAGCCGCGGGTGGGGGCCGACCTGCGGGCCGGATCCACCTTGTTGACCAAGGAGTTTGGGTCGCTGACGCGCCCCGTGAGGACCCAAACTCCTTGATCAACGCTGGGAGTGAGGGGGGGACGGGGTGGGTGGGG